>NZ_JAHKQL010000029.1 GCF_018861005.1 Polaribacter vadi | reverse complement strand
ATTCTTTATGTTGTACAACGGTTGGTATAAGAATAGTGCGGTTTTGTGTCCGAGGATTTTCCGTAGGAAAATCAGAGAGACCAAATACGCGCTAACCTTTTGATTTAGGATTAAATTTAAGCATTATTTTTATACATTGTTGTACAACGTTTTTTATTCAGTTTTCAATTCAGACGATTTATTCCAACCTTTAGAATTCAGCATCGCAATTTTTAACATTTCCATTGCTTTGTCCAAAGATTTTGTCGCTCCTTTCACATATGCGTTTTCCCAAGGTTCCGATTCTTTTGGAATCAGATATTCAATATGATATTCATCCATTCCAGTTGTCAGAATAACATAAGTTTGAGAAGTGTAATCATTTTCAGTTTGTAAAATCAGATGGTAATGAGAAGTCAATCCCCAAATTTCAGTTTCTTTAAATTCCGAGTTAATTCTGTCAATCCAATTCAGCATTAAAGTGCCAACACCTTTTGAAACAACATTGGGTTCGTTTTTTACTTCGGTGTAAAATTCAGTCAGAGTTTTACTTTTTTGGTCTGTATTTCGTCTAATCGGCATTTTTGGTAAATGTTGTACAACGTTGATGTATAAGATTAGTTGCGTGTTTTAACCACTAAAGTTAGCAAATAAATCACAGATAGAAAGTCCGCGAGGACTTTCGTAAGTAGGCTAGAACCAGCAATTAATTTTATACGGTGTTGTACACAGTATTTTTAATTATTATAAGGGTTCATAATTCCAATTGGTTTATGACCTTGTTCTTTTTTCAATTGTCTTTTATTAAAACTACCTTCAAATTCATTCGAGTATATTGTCAATTTTTCATTGATGTAAAGTTCAAACCTAAACTTTGTTTTAATTTTCCCTTTCACGCAAGGTGCTGAAAAATCCCAGTATTCATTCGGTTTTATGTAAACACTATGATAACTATTTCCACACCAACTACTTGGTAGATATTCTATGTCTCTCCACTCATTTTTATAGAACACTTGTCTTTTCAAATATAATCTACTGTCTTGTGCTGGTAATTCTGATATAGAATCCGATTTATTAATAATAAATACTTTAAAACCTAAAATTCCTTTTTCAAATTCAGCAGTCAATTCAGGTTTTACAATGATTTCTAATTTGTTTGATTTTGAATATTCCGATATTTCAGATGTTAGGTTTTTAGGTGAGTTTTTATCTTCGTAAAATCCACCAAGAGCAGTCGAGTCAACTTGACTTGTTCCAGCATAAAAATATCCACGTAGTTTAAACTTTACATTCAAACATTCTTGTCCAAATGATATTTGAGATGCGAATATTCCAAGTGCAATAAGAATTACTTTTTTCATAAGTTTAAATTTTAATTCAAACATATTGGATTATTATTATCATTTCAAGTTGAATTTAGTGAAAGTACACTTTCGATGAGTGAGTGCGCCGATATTGTGTACAACGTTGTTGTATATGGTTTGTTGCGTGTTTCAAGCAACTAATTTACTAAATAATTACCGACCAAGAAAGTCCGCGAGGACTTTCGCAAGTAGGCAAGAAGCCAGCAATAAATTATATACGGTGTTGGCAACTGGCTTTTATTCTTTCCTCAATTCGTTCAAGTTCTTTTTCTCCTAATTCGATTTTAATTTTCTCTTTATTTTTTACAATTAGAACCTTGAATTTTTCAAATTCAGTCTTATTTTTTTTCCAAAATTCAGTTGGTATTTTTGAAACAGAATCTAATAAATCTCCTTCATACAAATTCCCTTCTGCTATTATATTCAGTTCAAGTTTTTTTAATGCAATTCCAATTAAAAACTCAATTCCGATTTTTTGGAAAATCAAAAGTCTAATTTGTTCAACTGTCAATTCAGAAAGTTTGATTTTTCTATATTCAAAGCATTTCTCAATTAAATTAGTTGGAAATTCAGATTCTTTTTTCCAATAATTATTTTCTAATTGTTCGATTGATTTTTCTAACATTTTAATTCATTTTTTGATGTTTTCTAAATATTAGAAAAATAGAATTTAAAGATGAAATTAAAAATGGTATACTTGTCCAAAAAGCTATTTCATAAACAGAATTATAACTCCAATTTCCAGATGATAGAAAATAGACTGAAGTCCACAAAAGTAAAATTCCAGCAATTTCAAGTATTCGTTTATAGAATTCAGATTTTAGAAAAATACTTATAATTAACAATACTTTTCCAATTAGTGAGATAAATCCAATTGACATAATTTTATCGTTGAATTCCCCACTCAAAGTAAATCCATAATCGTCAATTAAATTTGGAATACTTGCAATATCTATAATTCCCATTATTCCAATTCCGTGACCAACTCCAAGAATTATAAATGAATGCAGAATTATTGTAATTATTATAGATTTCGTTTTACTTTTTTTCAAGGTTATTATTTTTCAACGTGCTGATTTTTGCTTGTTGCCAACGTTGTTGTATAAGCTTTGTTGCGTTGGTTAAGCAGTGAATTTACTAAATAAAAAACGAACGGCGAAATTCCGGAGGAATTTCCCAAGTGAGCTATAACCAGCAATAAAGTTTATACGGTGTTACCCAACGTTTTTTTATTCAGTTTCTATTTCTTCGTAAATATCATTTATAGATTTGTTAAATTTTTCCTTTAAATGTTTATTTACTAATTTATTATAACATTCCATTTCTGTTCTTAAAAGACAACCCATTGAAAAATATTCAATATCATAATTTGATTCCATATTTTCTCTCATTCCAGAAATTGAGGCAATTCCAAAATGAAAGTATTTCAATTCTTCTTTTTTTAAGTCAGTTGCAAATCTACTTTCCATTTTTTCACAGGTTTCTAATTCGGTATATTCAGAAAGGCGATTTTGTCGAAGTATATTTTCAAAATTTTCAGTTAAAAGATGTATGTTCAGAATTAGAGAAATTCCAAATGCTACAATTATTATTTTAGTTAAAAATTTTCGGTATTTTGTAATAATAAAATAAAGTCCAAAACTAATTAATACAACTAAAAAAAAGATTTGAGAAATTTCCAATTCCGTTTTAAAATCATACCAATACCACATTTTAACAGAATTAAAAATCATTAGAAAAATTCCAATAATTCCTAAAGTGAGAAGTAAGTATTTCGTTTTTGAGTTCATTCGGTCTTAATGTTGGGTAACGTTGTTGTATAAGCTTTGTTGCGTTGTTTAAGCAGTGAATTTAGTAAATAAAACACGAACGGCGAAATTCCGAAGGAATTTCCCAAGTGAGCCAAAACTAGCAATAAAGTTTATACGGTGTTACCTGTAGTTTTTTTATTCCTCTATAACTTCTGTATAATTAACGGGAATTATTTCAGTTAATTCATTCCACTTTAGATTGTCATTTTTTTCATTCGATTTCATTAATTCATTTAGATTATTTCCAAATTTTTCAATTGCAAATTCATTTTTCGTTTCGTTATAAGCTGTATAGATTTTGTTCCTAATTTTACTGTACTTTTTATAATTCAGTTCTTGGTGATACGAAGCTGAAATAATAACGTATTTATTCATAAGAATTTTTCCAGAATAAGTAAATTCCTTTTTGATAGTGGTTGGCATTTCCTCATTTTCTGAATTCGGGGATAAGTATTCCTTCAGTTTTTTAACTATCAAAGTGTCATTTACTATTTCTCCTTCAATTTTAACTTCTCCATTTTGATTTACGTTAATTTCAACAATATTCCTTTCCTTAATAATAAATGGTTCAGATTTATTCCTAATATTATTTATATAATTGTCAAAATTGTAATTCAATTCAACAACTTTAAAGTCAGGTTTCAAAGCTTTTTCAACATTTTCCTTACAAGAAAGAAATATTAAAATAAATACTAGTAAGTATATTTTCGGGATTTTCATTTTTTTTAATTACAGGTAACGTGTTTGTATATGGTTTGTTGCGTGTTTTAAGCAACTAATTTAGTAAATAATTACCGACAAAGAAAGTCCGCGAGGACTTTCGTAAGTAGGCTAAAACCAGCAATAAATTATATACGGTGTTAGCATAAGTAGTTTGGCATTCAGCTTATTCATTTTCCGATTCAAATTCAACATTTTCTATGTTACTTTTACTAAAAATAACTTTATAAATAAGTGAATCGTTATTTTGAGTTGGAAATTTTTCAATTAATAAATTTATGAATTTTGCTTTCTCCTTTTTTCTCATTGTATCTAGATTATTATTTAGTTGAGCAGCTAATAATCTATTTTTCTCATTCGTTGTATAGTATACTGTATTTGTAGAATCTAATTCTACATATTTTACCATTCTATAATTATCAATATCAAATGAATTTATTTTTTTAGGTAATTTTCTGTGTAAAAATTTATTTAGATGAACAGAATCTGATAAAAGAGAATATGCGTTTTCAATAATTCTTGCTTTTCCAAATTCTCCTTTTTTGTTAACTACAAGATGTGCAGGAATTCCAGATAGGTTGAATAAATTTCTTGTTTTTGCGTAATCTTTAGATATTAATTGAATTCCTGAAGGTTTATTTGATTCAATATATTTTTTCCATTTCTCTTCGTCTCCATCTACTGAAATGTCTATAAATACTATGTCTGAATTATTCTTAAAATCTGCTTTTAGTTTTTCAAGTTTTGGTTTTTCTGCACGACAAGGTCCACACCAAGTAGCCCAAAATGAAATATATAATGTCTTATTTTTCAAAGATTTTAAGTCAAATGATTTAGATTGTGAATCTAAAAAAACTGATTCTGGCAACAAGTTGCTCTTCTTTTTAGTAAAATCCCAAATTGTCTTTCCATTTATTAATTCTCCATATTGGTCTAATTTTATTGATTCTCCTTGTCTAATAATTAAAGGTTGTGAAAAAAGGAAATATACAAATAGTCCACTCATTACTCCAATTGAAGCTAATTTGATTGTTTTATTAATCTCGTTTCTTGTTATTAATAAACTTATTGTTGCAAATAAAACAAGAAAATAAATTAGAGGAAAATAAAAGCACCTCATAGGAATAAATATGAGAAGTGATATATAAAGGAAAGGAACAAGTTTTAAAGATGTTTTTCTATTAATTAAACCAGAAATGTAAAATCCTATTGCGCAAATTAACAATGCAATCCATTTCAACTGGTCATATTCATATATTCGTATGACATTAGTTAATAAGAATACAATTATGAAAAAGGGAAGTGCTATTGAGAAAATACCTAAAATGATTTTAGATATAATGATTAGAGTTTTTTTCATTTATTAAATTCCTTTTCTTAATTCAATTCAGGTTTTGAGTGAGTGAGCTATTTATGCTAACGTTGTTGTGTATTAAAAGTTGCGTGTTGTGGCACTAATTTAACAAATAAAACACAGATAGAAAATCCGCGAGGATTTTCGTAAGCTAGCTTTCACTAGCAATTTTTTTTACACGGTGTTAGTTTTAGTGCTTTTTCCACACAATACTTAATTTCTTTTTTTTTATTTTATTTCTTTTTCAAATTTAAATTAATTTACTCGTGCTTCATTTAAAATGGATTTAAAATCGTTTTTTAAATTTTATTCATTTTTTTTAAATTTCATAATACTAAAAAATATATTTTATTCACGCAGATTTTTTCCATTTTGTTTTTAAAAATTAACTGTTCTAAGTTATATTAATTTATTTCTAAACTTTGTTGATTAAAAAAAAACATAATTTAAAAATACATTTTTACAAACGATTTTATTTTTATTCCACACAGAAATTCATTTTGTCATTTCTAAGCTAAATTAATTATGGATCATTTTTTAAATTTAGACTTTAATTTAAACTTTCTTAGAAAACTAAATTCTGGAAGAAAATAGATGTTATAGCGTTCATTTTTTTCCTTTTATTAATTTCTATTAGCTTTAATAAATAACTTAAATTTTCTAAATTCTGAAAACTGGCTGATGCATTGAAACCAACGTGTTTGTATATGGTTTGTTGCGTGGTTAAGCACGTAATTTAGCAAATAAAAACCGAGTAGAAAATCCGCGAGGATTTTCGTAAGTAGGCTAGAACTAGCAATAAATTATATACGGTGTTGTGCATAGTTATTTATTACGTTCTATATAATATTTTTCGGTTTCTTTATTTGTCAAATTTCCGTTATTGTCAAATGTTTTAATAATTGTTTTTCTTTTCTTATTCTTGTAAATCTCATACTCTTCCAAATTTCTATTTTCATCGTAGTAATCAACTCGTTTGTATTTGAGAGTCAGATTTTCATAAAAGTATTGAGCTCGTAATACTCCGTTTTCTCGATATTCTTTGATTTCAATGGGTTTTCCATTTGAATATGTTCCTTCAGTTCGCTTATTTCCATTTTCATAAAAATCAGTTTCTTTTCCATCACATACTTTTTCACAATTTAGATAAGTCCAACGTCTTGAATGTAATTCATTTCCTCCAGCAAAGAGAATTTTTGGAATTTTAATAGTGTCATTTTTTGTTTTTAAAGTTGTTGAGTATTGAAGTACCCAATTATCAATTTTTTTATAGACTGTTATTAAATCATAATTCAAGTCAGACACATACAATACATCAAATTCAGGTTCAATTATTTCATTTGAACAGTCATCGTAAAAAACTAAATTCAGATTTTCTTTTCCGCTGTTTTGGCTAAAACTCGAGAAGCTTATAATTAGTAGAAAGATTGATTTTAGTAGTGTTTTCATAATTATGCACAACGTTGTTGTATAAGCTTTGTTGCGTGGGTTTAGCAGTGAAGTTAATAAATAAAACACAAACCAAGAAAGTCCGAGAGGACTTTCGCAAGTAAGTAATTAGTTAGCAATAAAGTTTATACGTTGTTACCTAAAGTACGGGATTATTCCCAAAAGTACATTGACATTACTGAACCTTTATTTTTTTTTGAGCGTGGGCAAAATTACTGACGTAGGAAGTAAAATTTATTTTTGTGTTGTTTTTTTTAATTTAATAAAAAACTCAATATATTCAATTCCATTTAATTTTGTTACTTCTATTTTATGTTCTATTTCTGTTGCAGATGACAGCCAACGAATGAATTTAATAGATAATAAAAAACCTTTTTTATCATTAATTGCAATATCAAAATAAACTGTTCTTCTTTTTTCAAGGAGATATTTGAAAACAATACTTCTTACAACTTTCCTAATTTCAGAACAATATTTACTATCGTTAGAACCTAATAAGTGAACTAAAGAAACTTCGATATATTTTCCGTTTAATGATTCTTCGAATGTAAGTTGGAATGGATTTTTGTTACTGTCATAAAAAGTAAAAACATCTATACCATAGATGTTTTCTCTTGTAGCTACAATCATATTTTATGCTATTCTCATTACTTGTTTATAAGTAGAAACAGCCAAGTCCATTAAAGTCTTCTTTCTTTCAATAGCTTTCTGTATTCTACTAATTTTAGCATCAGTAGGATTTTCGTCAAGTTTGTAGACAATCTTGTTATTGTCTAAATAATCTATTATAGAATTTGTTTCCATTTTTTAGGTATTTAAAATTAATAACCCATTTCAAGCTACAATATTACAATAAGTGTACCATATTTTACCACACTTAACCACTTTTAACAATTAATATAGAATTGTTCTAAATAGCTTGTATTCAATATTAGCTTTATTTATTAGACGTAATAACTCCAATAAAGTTACAAAAACAATTCAATTCAGCGCAATATTCCGTATATTGATTCCGCAAACAAGCTAAAAAAAGCGTTGGCAAAAAAATAAAGATTATCAGTAAGAATGTTAATTAAAAGACGTTTCCTAAGTATTTTAGGTAACGTTGTTGTATAAGCTTTGTTGCGTGGTTTAAACAGTGAATTTACTAAATAAAACACGAACGGCGAAATTCCGAAGGAATTTCCCAAGTGAGCTATAATTAGCAATAAAGTTTATACGGTGTTGCCAACTGTTTTTTTTCTAAAATTTGGATTATATTTCTCATATTTCAAATCAAAATTTGAGCTTAAAAATTCAATTGTTGGTTCAACGTATTCCTTCTTTTTTAAATCTAATATTGATTCACGTTTTGTATGTCTTTCATTCAAAATGTTAATTTCAAAGGTTTTATATATATCTGCTAAATCTGGTTTTGCATCACTAAACCAAGCAAGTTTTTGAGATTTCCTAAATTTCAATACTGCTAATTTTGGTGTTTCAGAAATGTCAATTCGTGTTTTGAAAAATAATTTTCCTAAAAAAAATGAACCAATATAAAGACTAGAATTTCTTTTCAAGAACCCTCTTTTCAGAAATGCTATTGATATTAGGAAAATATAAGAAATAATACAAAGTGAAAGAATTAAATAATCTTTCATACTTAAATTATTTCTGAATAAAATGAAAATTTTAGTTAAAAAAGGAGCTCCAAGATAAAGTAGAAATGTAATTTTTTGATGATTAGTAAATCTATATTCTAAAATAATTTTTTTCATTCAGAGTGTTTTCCTAAATAGTTGGCAACGTGATTGTGTATGATTAGTGGCGTGTTTAAGCACCTAATTTAGCAAATAAAAACCGAATAGAAAATCCGCGAGGATTTTCGTAAGTAGGCAAGAACCAGCCATTAATTATACACGGTGTTGCCACACGTTTTTATTCCGCAATGGTTATTCCGTTTTTCATTTCTTTTTCACTCGGTTTCTCAAACCAAGTTTCCATAAAATCAAAATTTTCTTTGCTAACCTCGAATTCAAATGTTTCTCCTTTTTCGGTATTTCTTTTCATTACTCTTTTCAGCCGAGTTTCTTTTGAAATATCCAAAAAATGAATTTTCAGTTCGTATCCTTTCGATTCCGCAAACTTTCTAAACTTCTCCCGATGCTCGAATTTTGAAAGTCCCAAATCCAGAATAGAGTCAGTTTTTGCGTTTTCTAATTGCGTTATTAATTCCATTATCATTTCTTCCGCTCTGTCAATTCTTTCTAAAAACCATTCTAATCCGTCAGTCGGTTTTTTGTCGGGCAGAAATAAAGTCTTGTTCCACTTGTCAATCGAAAATATTATTCCGTTATTTTTTTCTTTTAATTCCGCTGAATAGGTTGTTTTTCCAGAACCAGTATTTCCAACTATCAGATTAATCATTTACGATGTTTTTTTTTAATGTGTGGCAACGTTGTTGTATATGGTTTGTTGCGTGTTTAAACACCTAATTTAGCAAATAAAAACTGAATAGAAAATCCGAGAGGATTTTCGTAAGTAGGCTAGAACTAGCAATAAATTATATACGGTGTTGTGCGTTCGTTATTTTTTATTTGTTAATGTTTTTTGAAATTGAGCATTTCGTTTTTCCCATTCCACTTTATCAATTTCATAATGCTTCTTAAATTCTGCTAACATTTGGTCGTACTCAATTTTTGTAAATTCAAATCCATTGAGTTTATCAAACCATTCAACTTTAGAACCAACTTTTTCTGCCTCAAATTCCGTTGTTCTGTCAATTCCGATTTTATTCCACTTAATTATATTTCCGCAATTTTGTATTTCAGCTACAATTAAAGTGCAAGAAAAATCACAGTCATCTGGACACATTAAGATTGGGCAAATTGAGATTTCATTTTCATTCGGTAAAATTCTTTTATGGACAACCTCTTTCTCTTTTGGTATTTCCATTCCAAAAAGTAAAGTAGGAATTGTTCCGCCATAAAACTTTTCAGGATATAATTCTTCAAGTTTTTCATCGAGCCAAAAGTTGTCAATCCGATAATTTGCAAAATCATCAGCATTATATTCGCTTTTATCTATTTCAACTTTTATCGTATTCATCGGTTTTTTTTAATGACGCACAACGTTGTTGTATAAGATTAGTTGCGCGTTTTAAGCACTAAAGTTAGCAAATAAATCACAGATAGAAAGTCCGCGAGGACTTTCGTAAACTGGCTAAAACCAGCAATTAATTTTATACGGTGTTGTGCTTAGTACTTTTTCGGTTCATATTCGTAAATGTGTTTCCAGCGTTCTTCTCCTAAATGATTTAAATGAACTTGTTCTTTAATAATTCCATTTTCGTAATATTTATATTTTGTCGAGTTATTATTTACACTATGTGAAGTGTATTTGTCTATTTTATGTTCGTTGCTCATTATTCTATATTCTTTTACTTTATTTAATTCGTTATAAAAGAACAATTCGATTTCATATTTATCCGTAAATCTTCTTGATATTTCTGAAAGATTATTATTTCTATCATAGGAATAATTTCCAATCCAAATAGTATCAGAATTCCGAGTTTCTATTTCCTTTATAATTCTATTTTTAAGATATTTATATTCTTTCCAAGTTTCAAAATGTTTTCCTTTTACATTTTTCCCGCTTTGAATTAGTTCTCTTTTTAATAAGTTGTTTGAATCATAAAATTTAGTTTGCTCAAATTTTATTGTATCTCTATTCACAGTTTTTTCAGTAGTAGAGAAATGTCCAATTAAATTGTCATTTTTGTCGTAAAATAGAAGTTTTCGAAAACCAAAATCACAATTATAACCACGACTACAATTATAAGTTTCAATTAATTTATTGTCATCGTTATAAATCAGTTTTGTTCGATATTCAAATCCGACTGTTTCAATTAATAAACTGTCTTTTGAGAAATATTTAATTCCGTTTAGATTTTCTTTTGAAACTTTATCGGAATATTTAAGTTGTTTATATGCAAAGTCAATCTGATTACTTATGTCAGTAAATTCATTTCTTGATTGACAACTCGAAATGATGATTAAAAGTAATAAGATTGATTTTATACGGTTCATTTTTTGTATGTCTTGTCCTGAAATAT
>NZ_JAHKQL010000017.1 GCF_018861005.1 Polaribacter vadi | reverse complement strand
GAAACTAACGTTGTTGTATAAGATTAGTTGCGTGTTTTAAGCACTAAAGTTAGCAAATAAATCACAGATAGAAAGTCCGCGAGGACTTTCGTAAACTGGCTAAAACCAGCAATTAATTTTATACGGTGTTAGCAACTGCTATTTTTATCCGAACTTCTCAGTATATTCCTCAAAAGTTGAATAGTGTTTATGTGTTGAACCTTTTATCTTTCCTAATTTTGTCTCTCTAATTCTGTTTTGAATATATAATTTTAATTCATCAAATCTTGAACTTGGTAAATTGTAAATAGTTCTTGTAGGTGCAATCTTAAATTTCTTCTTTAATTGCCCTCCAAAAATCCAATATTTCACATTTCCTTTTCCGACTTCGTATTCTTTATATTTATTATATCTTTCTATTAAATGCCCAATATAATTTGATTTAACGGATTCAAATCCTATACAGCCTTCTGGATATTTTTGTTTAACTGTTTTTTTAGTATTTTTTAGATTAACAGTATTATTGTTTCCAACTACTGCATTTCCAACAGTTCCATTAAAACTAACATTTTGTGAATCTTTTTTATTCGTTTTTTTAGGATTATTTAAAAGTTCTATCTTTCTTTTTAAAACATCTATTTGAGATAAGTCTCCTTTTGTAATTCTTGAGTGACAATTCGGACATAACAATAATAAATTACCATTGTTATTGTTTGCAGGATTCTCGTCAATATGATGAATTTGAAAATGTCCAACTTCTGTATTTTCACAAAAAGGACATTCAGAGTTTATTTCCGCTTGAAGTTCCGCTCTAACTTTTGCTACTTTTGGAATTGACTTTCTGATTTTCTTTTGTGCCATATTTTTTTCTGCGTATTGATTTTTAGTTGTTGCTAACGTTGTTGTATAAGATTAGTTGCGTGTTTTAAGCACTAAAGTTAGCAAATAAATCACAGATAGAAAGTCCGCGAGGACTTTCGTAAGTAGGCTAGAACTAGTAATTAATTTTATACGGTGTTAGCACCAGTATTTATTCTTCTTTGTAAATCAAATCTAAAAAATCATCTTCATTAAATTTCAGATTTCTCAAATTAGGATTTGTAATTAATTTCGATGTTGCAAGAATTATCATTTGTGCAACAATAACTTTAATTTTCCAATATATATCTTGAGCTAATTTCTCTTTTCCAGCTAATTTAATTTTGTCATATAAGTCGTAAGACCTTTCTCCGTGAGCAATATCATTTCGTATTCTAAAACCAACATCTAAAATTTCCTTGAGCGATTTTGCCTCTTTTTTATTATTTGCTAAACTTAAAACACAAGTCATTTTTATAAAGTCCGAAGAAGTATTTTTACTAAATAAACCTTCTAAAGAATAAAGCAAGTCAAGTAAGTTGTCCATTGATATTTGATAACTTTCAACAGCTGTCAGGTACCTTTTAATTGGCCATAAATTAAAATGCCATTTAGTTGCAAGTCCATTTAAATTTCCAATTAGGTTTTTTAATTTGGTTCTCTCAATTAAAACTTCGTGCATAAATGAGCTACTCGCTTTTAAAGTCGCATATTTTCTTTGTCCAGAATTAATCTGAAAAAAACCATCATTTATAGAACTGTCATCTCTAATGACTATTGATGTTGTTGGAAATGATAAATGCAAACCTGCAAGAAAGAAAAATTTCAGTTCTTTCAGTACAGCAAAATGTTTATGATATGTATTTAAAAATTCTTCATTCCAGTTGGGAATATAACCAGCAAAATCCTTTTTAATCGGAATGGTTTTTAGTGATTTTTTATACTCCACTTCAATTACTGCAAATCCAATATTATGTGACCAATTCTTATAATTTTCAACTTTTAAATATTCAGGTAATTTTCCGCAATGTTTTTCAATTAATTCTGGTATTCGATTTTCATTGACCATTCCTGAAATAAAACGAGGAAATATAATTACAGAAGCACGTTTAATGTCATTTATTTCTGTGTTTTTTAAACCACCTGTAAATCCATATTCAAATTTTCGATTCCAAACTTCGTTGGAAAGAATAAGATTCAAATTGTCTGTTAAATCAATTGTAATCGGTTCAGTTGAAAATTCACTATCAGTATGGTAGCAAGGTAAAATCCATCTTGAAATTGTACTCATAGTTTTTTTGTCATATTGGTGCTAACGTGTTTATATATGGTTTGTTGCGTGGTTTAAGCACGTAATTTAGTAAATAATTACAGACAAAGAAAATCCGCGAGGATTTTCGTAAGTAAGCAAAAAACTAGCAATAAATTATATATGGTGTTGTACGCAGGCTTTTTTCATTCTATTTAATATTCTTTCGTTTCTTTTGTCTATCAGTTCTATTGTGCTGTTCATATAGTTCACGTATTCTTCTTTGCTTTCTGGTAAAGCTGAACGATTAAAGTTATCAAACGGCAATAAGAATTTAATTTTTCCACTATTTTCAATAAAATCTTGAAGCATAAAAAAATCTGTGTAACCTTTAAAATTCCTAAATAATTTTAAAAAATCAGAGTATCGTTTTAGTGTACTTGTCAAAGGACTTTCCTCATTTATATAAAATCTCCTGAAACACTCTAAAGTTAAGTCAAACCTGTCACATATTTTTCGATTTACTCCTCTTGCTTGATTAATTGTAAATCCATCTTTTCTATGTGCTGGAAAAACTATGTGTCCTCCAATTGTTCTGACTTTTTGTTGAAATTTTTCTTTTTCAGTTTCGCTCAACCATTTGTCTAATTTTCCGTTATATTTCCCAACATAATGAGGACACATTCTATCGCTTGATAAATTATCAGTCAAATTGTTTTTTAAAATTAATCTTCCGTAACTTTTACTCAAAATACTCAAATTTAAAGTAATGTTTTTTGAAATTTCTTTATTCCATAAAAGACTGTGAATTTCATATAATTTTGGACTGTCAGTATCAGGGTCTCCACATTTACTATCCAATCTATAATCGTATTCAATATCTATAATTTTCATATTTTGTTAGCGGTTTCTTAGCTTACGTACAACGGTTTTGTGTATGAAATGTAGCGTGCAAAAAGACACTAATTTTTCGGATTAACACAGAGCCGAATTTTTATATTTTGTTTTTACTTTTTTTATTTTAAAAGCCAAATTTAAAAATTTGGCGGACTTTGTAAATATACACAAACCTCTTGTAAAGCCTGTAATAGCTATGTTTTATACACGTTGTTAGGCAACGTTTTTTTTGTATATCATATTCAGTACTTCTTCCACAAACGATTTTACTCTTTGAATTTCTGGTTTGTAGTTTGAAGGATGTCCACATTTGTTTCTCAAGCCTAGGCAATTGTTTATTAATTCATTTTTCTCAAACTTGCTAAAAACTCCTATTCTTTCAGCTAATTGTATTGTTGTTTCGTCTTTTATGTATTCGAAGCTTTCAATGTTTTTTATTTTTTTTGCTCTCGAGTCAATTCTGTTTAGTTCTTCGTTTATATTTTTTAGAGTATCTATGCCTAATATTTGTTTTCTAATATTCTTTATAGCAGATGACCAAATAAAAATAACTCCAGCTCTTAAACTACCATTTCTAAAACAATCTATACCCTCCATTAAATAATCTATTTCGTCTAAATCTTTCAATTCAAATACTAAAGATTCTAAATCATCAAAACTTTCAGTTTTTTCAGTTGTAGTAATTAATTTGTCATAAGGCGTAAAATTAATTGTTTGTTCTTCGTGGATTAATTTTGAATATTGAAAATGAGATTTGAATTCTTTGATTTTTAAATTTTCTAAAATTATTATTAAAGGAATTCCTAATTGATTTAAGTGCTTAATATAAGAGTATTTAAATGCTCTAGTTGTAAAAGCAGGATTTAGTTCCATTTCTTTTAATGAAGCTTTCAGTAATTTACTTACACTTGTATAAGAGTATTTTTTAGTCTTGTCATTTTGCCCATATATAAAATATGATTCTGGTTTGAATTCTTTGTAATAGTCTGATAATAATGGAATAACTCTTTTTGATAAATAAGCTCTTCTCTTTTCATTTCCTTTACTATCGTGTAAAATTATAAACGGATTCTCATCTTTAGAAATAATGTCTTTAACTTTAATTTCCAATAATTCGTTAGCCTCTAAACCACAAGAATACATTAGAAGAAAAATAATTTTATGCTTTAAATTTTCTTTTCGATTTATTAATTCTAAAATATCTGATTGCTCGAAAAAATCAGCAGACCTTTCAGCAGTAGCAGGGAATTTAAATTTATAAATTCCGTGTTTTTTGTTGTGCATTTGGTCGAAAAATATTTTACATACAAAAACCAAGGTTCTTAAAGTTGTATGTGACTTTTTCTGATTTATTAATGACCTTGCATAACTTGTTACTTGTTTATTAGTAATTTCTGTTGGATTATATGCCGAATAAAAATCAAAAAGTCTAAATAGAGTATTTGAATAACCTCTAATTGTAGATTCAGCATATTTTCGTCGTCTGAATTCTTTTATGACTTTTTCTCTTATTTCTTTCATTTTTGTTGTTCAGCCAAATGTTGCCTAACTCGTATATAAACTTAGTTTTTATAAGCCTTTTAATCTTTTTTGGGTGGCTATGCTGAGTTTTTGTTATTATTATAAATCTTCATTTATTATTTTTAAAGATATTATTTTCTTATAAATCATCAAATGGATTTTTAATGTTTTTTATACTCGTTTCTGTTACATGCGTGTAAATCATTGTTGTTTTTGGACTGTTATGGCCTAATAATTCTTGAATATATCTTATATCTGTTCCGTTTTCTAATAAATGGGTTGCAAAACTATGTCTTAACGTATGCAAAGTAACTCTCTTTTTTATCCCTGCCTTTTGGGTAGCAATTTTTAATACTGATTGCGCACTCGAGTTTGTATATTGTGCTCCCTTTTGTCCTTCAAATAAATATTCTTTTGGTTTATAGGCCTTGTAATAATCTCTTAATAGTTCTAAAAAACTGGCAGATAATAAGGTATATCTATCCTTTTTACCTTTTGCTTGATGAATGTGAATTAACATTCTTTGACCATCAATATCCTTTACTTTTAAATTTAAAGCTTCTCCAATTCTTAATCCTGCTGAATAAATAAGAGATAATAATGTTTTATGCTTTAAATTTTGTGTATTCGCTAATAAAGATTTTATCTCTTTAACACTTAAAACCGAAGGTAACTTTTTTTCTTTTTTTGGTCTTTCTATATACATATTCTCAACTTGTAGACCTTTATACTCAAAGTATTTCTTAATGCCATTTATACATTGATTTTGATATGAAACAGATTTATTTTGCTTAAAAATAAAATCGTAATTAAAGGCTTCTATAAGCTTTGTTGAATAATTATTGGTGTTTTTTGATACACTATATTTTAAGAAAGATGAAGTTACATCAGCATATGTGTTTACTGTGTTTTCACTTAATCTTTTTTGTTGTAGCCACTTTTTAAATTTATTAATATCGTTTTTTAATGCTTCAGAAAGATTTGGTAAAAATAGGGGAGTAACTTCTTTTTTCTTTGTTACAGATGTGGTTTTTAATTTAAGACTACTATAATCAATAAACCATTTTTTAAGTCTTAAGTGATTAAAAATTAAACCTACATTTTCTTTATTTAATTCAGCGTAATAACATCTAAGTGTATTGCTCCAAAAAACAATAGGTAATTTTTTTAAGTGAGTTTTTATTTCTTTATCAAAAGGATATTCAATAGAAAAAATTTCTTTTTCTCGATGTTTTTTTGGTTTTAAAGTAATTTTTTTCATAGCTAATTGTAAATTTAAGAATTTTTGATAAATTTTAGTAGTAAATTCTTAAATAAATAATCTGCTAATTATATATTATTGTTGATATTTTTGTCCTTTTTTATATCAATAAATTGGATGACTATACTTATTCAATTATTATAGTTTCGTTAATCTAAATTGACTTTAATTTTTATTAATTGTAAGGTTTATAAACTAAAAATGATTTAAAAAGAAACCTCATAATTATTACTAACAATTAGTAAAATTATGAGGTTTACGTTCAAATAATAAAAGGAAAAAATCTTATCCTTTTACTTTAGCTTTAAATTTATCAAACTTATCAGTTTCTGGTTTTGGCCAGCTGTTGTTAGATGTATCTACATCTGCAGTTTCTTCATCTGGATCTACTTTAAAACTTATAATTTCTTGTGTAGAAGAGAAAATTCTTTTAACTGTAGCATCATCTTTCATCCAGATTTGTGCAGGGAAAGTTTGTCTTTCTGTAGTACCATCAGCATAGGTTAATTCTACGATTAATGGCATAACTAAACCTCCTGGTTTTTCGAATTCAACAGAATAAATATAGCTTGGTGCTTCTACACCTTCTAAATATTTATCCATAGCTTTAGGGTTTGCATCTTCTTTTTTATCAGTAATGTAAACTAAATCTCCTAAATTATCAAAATACTGCTTGTACTGTTCTTTTAACTTGGTTACTCTTTCACTTGGCTTATCAGTTAAATACAAAGGTTTCACATTTTTAATACCTAAGTCAGTAACGTCTGTAGTATAAAACCATCCTCTAAAAAACCAATCTAAATCCATACCAGATGCATCTTCCATAGATCTAAAGAAATCTTCTGGAGTTGGGTGTTTAAACATCCATCTTTGAGAATAAGTTCTAAAAGCGTGATCAAATAATTCAGGTCCCATAATGGTTTTACGTAACATATATAAACCAGCAGCTGGTTTAGAATATGCATTTGGTCCAAATTGTTTTACGTAATCTCCTTGAGACATAATAGGAGAGATGTTAGATTGATCTCCACCCATATAACGTGTAATGTTTTTTGCAGGATTTGATGCAAATAATTCTGGATCGTATACATCTTCTGCTAAAATTTCTACAAAAGAGTTTAAACCTTCATCCATCCATGTCCATTGTCTTTCATCAGAATTTACAATCATTGGGAAAAAGTTGTGGCCAACTTCGTGGATGATTACACCTAGCATTCCTTTTTTAGTTCTGTCAGAATACGTTCCATCAGGATTTGGACGACCAAAGTTGAAACAAATCATTGGGTACTCCATACCTTGTCTTTCTGAATGCACAGAAATTGCTTTTGGATAAGGATATGTAAACGTTAACTTAGAATATTCAATTAAAGTAGTTGCAACAGCTCTTGTAGAATGCTCCTCCCATAAAGGGTTACCTTCTTTAGGATATAATGAAACTGCCATAACAGTTTTACCATTTACATCTGTAGCCATAGCATCCCAAATGTATTTTCTTGATGTTGCAAAAGCAAAATCTCTAACTTGTTGTGCTTTAAATGTCCAAGTTTTTGTACCTGTTGCACGTCCTTTTTCTGCTTTTTCTGCTTCTTCTTGTGTTACAATTAAAACAGGTTTATCAAAAGATTTTCTTGCAGTTTCCCAACGTTTGCGTTGTGTTTTAGTTAAAACATCTTTTTCGTTTTGTAAAACTCCTGTTGCATCTACAATATGATCTTCAGGTACAGTTAAATTAACCTCATAATCTCCAAATTCTAAAGCCCATTCAGAACGTCCCCAGAATTGCATATTTTGCCATCCTTCTACATTATTATATACTGCTAATCTTGGAAAAAACTGAGCAATTGTATAGTTGTTGTTTCCATCAGGAAAAGATTCTAAACCAGAACGACCTCCATCTTTGTTGATGTCGTTAATTTTATAATTCCATTTAATGCTAAATTCAAAAGTTTCACCTGGTGCTAATGCTTTTGGTAAATTAACTCTCATCATTGTTCTGTTGATGAAATGTGATAATGGTTTACCTGCACTTGTTACTTTTTCTATATTAAAACCAAAACCTTTACCTTCTTTTAAATAAGTGCTTTTAAAGTTACTTGGTGTTATAAAAGCAGATGCACCTTCAGATTTTGCTAACGGAGTTTTAGAATCGTCAGCTCTCATATTTTGGTCTAACTGTACCCATAAATATTCTAAATTGTCTTTAGAATTATTGTGATAAGTTATTTTTTCATCACCATAAATTTTATTTGTACTTTCTTCTAAACGAATGTCCATAATATAATCAACTTTTTGTTGGGTATATTGATGACCTGGAGCACCAGAAGCAGTATGCTGATCATTAGGCGTTGCCAAAACATCTTTCATTTGTCTGAATTTGTTTTGATCTGTGTGCCCTTGTTGCGTTTCCTTTTTTTCTTTTTTTTCCTGAGCGATGCTAACAGTACTTATAAAAAATAAAGAAAATACGAATAAAGAGATTTTTTTCATTTGATACGAATTTGATTTAAATTTGGCTAAAATTAACAATTACTATACAAAGAGATAAAGGTTTGTTAAAATTTTAACAAACCTTTATCATAAAAAAAGGCAATATGATACCATATTACCTTTTTCGATTTATTAATAATAAACGATGTTTTTAAAATAGCTAAAGTTTATCCTTTTATCTGTTTTTTAAACTTATCGAATTTATCTGCTTTTTGTTTTGGAAAAGCATTATTAGAAGTATCTACATCTGCAGTTTCTAAATCAGGATCTATCATTATACTTTCTATTTGTTTAGATGATGAAAAAACTTTAGTTACTTCTTTATCATCATATCTCCAAATTTGTGCAGGGTATGTTTTTTTCTCTTTTGTACCATCTTTATAAGTAAATTCTACAATAATTGGCATTACTAAACCTCCTGGTTTTTCGTAAGTAATTTCGTAATGATATTTATTTTCATTTTTTGAAAAACCTAAACCTTCTGTAGTATCTTCTACAAATTCTACTGTGTCTCCAGATTCTTTTGTAGCATATTTTTTTACACTTTTAATACCTATATCAGTAACATCTGTTGTGTAAAACCATCCTCTCCAAAACCAATCTAAATCTATACCAGAAGCATCTTCCATAGTTCTAAAAAAGTCTGCAGGTGATGGGTGTTTAAACATCCATCTTTGTGAATATGTTCTAAAAGCATGGTCAAATAATTCTTTACCCATAATGGTTTCTCTTAAAATCCAAAGTGCAGTTGCTGGTTTACCATAAGCATTAGAACCAAAGCTATATACGTTATCTCCTTTAGACATAATTGGTGCAATTCTAGACTGATCTCCAGACATATATCTTACAATGTTTTTAGGATAACCTCTAGTAATTGGAAAATTAGGATCGTAATCTAACTCTGCTAACATTTCCATATATGAGTTTAAACCTTCATCCATCCAAGTCCATTGTCTTTCATCAGAATTTACAATCATTGGGAAAAAGTTATGCCCAACTTCGTGAATTGTAACTTTAACCATTCTGTATTTTACTCTATCTGAATAACCACCATCTGGTAAATCTGGTCTACCAGGGTTAAAACAGATCTGAGGGTATTCCATACCCATTTGTCCATCTACAGAAATAGCCTTGTGATAAGGATAATCGAAAGTGTATTTAGAATATGTTTCTAAAGTTTGTGCAACTGCTTTTGTAGAATGGTCACCATATAAAGGGTTTGCTTCTTTAGAGTATAATGAATACGCCATTACAGTTTTACCATTAATATCTACAGCCATTGCATCCCAAATAAATTTTCTTGATGTTGCAAATGCATAATCACGTACGTTTTCTGCAACAAATTTCCAAGTTTTAGTACTTGATGCTTTTGATTTTTCAATCTTTTCTGCTTCTTTTTGAGTTCTGATAACAACTACATCATCAAAAGTTTTTCTTGCAGTCTCTAATCTTTTTTGTTCTTTTTTGGTTAAAACTTCACTTTCGTTTTGTAAAACTCCAGTTGCTCCTAACATGTGATCTTCTGGAACAGTAATGTTAACCGTAAAATCTCCAAACTCTAAAGCGAATTCACTTCTTCCCCAGAATTGGTCATTTTGCCATCCTTCTACATTATCATATACACACATTCTTGGGTAAAACTGTGCAATTACATAATTGTTATTGTTATTTTCATCAAAATGTTCGTAACCAGATCTACCACCATCAGTTCTATGATTATTGATGTTGTACCACCAAGAAATATTAAACTCAAAAGTATCTCCAGAAGCTAAAGGTTCTACTAAGTTAATACGCATCATTGTTTGGTTAATAGTATGTAATAATGGGCTACCATCTTTATTGGTAACGCTCATTATATTAAAACCACCATCAAAACGTTCTTCTGGAAAAGCTCTATTAAATCTGCCTTTACTCATTTTAGTTCTAATGCTACTAGGACTAATATCTGGAGTTTTAGAGTCTGCAGCTCTCATGTTTTGGTCTAATTGTACCCATAAATATTCTAAATCGTCTTTAGAATTATTATGATAAGTAATGGTCTCTGAACCCGTAATTTTTGTATTGGCATCATCTAAAGTAATGTCCATTACATAATCTACTTTCTGTTGTGTGTATTCTTTACCAGGTTTACCAGAGGCAGTTCTTTCTAAATTAGGTGTTGGTAATTCTTGTTTTAATTGCTTAAACTTATTTTGATTTGTATGTCCTTGTTTTGTGATTTGGCCATAAGAATTGGCAGCAAATGCAAATGAGAACAATAAGAGTCCAATTTTTTTCATAAAATGTTTGTTTGTGTTAATATTTGAGTTGTACTGAATTTTTATTTTTAGTTAGTAAAATACTTTTGCTTTTACCATTTACTTTCGATTTTATTAAGTTTTGTTGTTTGTTAAAATGATCTATTAAAATGTTATTTACAACATTAATTGTGTTTACTTTTTCTATGTTTTCTATTTCTAAATAAAAGAAAACCAAATCGCCATCATATTCTTTGCCAATATAATTAAAGTTTTTTGAGATATTATCTACCTTAAAAAAGAGTTTATCTTTTAAATAATTTTCGAAATAAATATCGTTATTTTTAAGTTCTTTTTTTGTGGTTAACTGTAAATCTATGTTGTTATCTTTATTTAAAGCAGTTTCAATATCATCCATAAAAACATTAATGGTAATTTGAATCGCTTTGGCTTCTGGCTTGTAGTTTATTTGGGTTAAACTCAAGTAATATTTGTGTACCGAAAAAGAAAAAAGCGGAATGATTAAAAGTAATAAGAAGGTGTTTTTTAATTTCATTAGAAATACTTTGCTATAAACTCACTTTACAATGTTGTTGAAACTGTAGTTTTGTATTATTGAATTCTTTTCTTTTTATTGGTTTTGATGAATATTATTCAATTATTGAGCTAAACTACTCTTTTTTATCGATTTTTAGGTAAGAAATACTTTCTGATCTTAATATTTTAATCAGTTCTAGAGTTCTACCACCCTTATGTAAATCTTCTATACCTAAAGGATTGCAATACTCTAAAAAGTGAAAATATTTTTCTATTGGTATTTTTAATTCGTCAAAGAAAAATTGCTCACCAAGTTCTGAGAGTATTTGATAAGGAAATGCTTTTTTTCTAGCCAATTCTTTGCGTAAAGCCCATAGTCTTTCAGAATATTTAAAAGGCATAACAACTGCAGCTCCTGCACCAGCAAACTTTTGTGTTGGATCTACATTGTTTTCGGGCGGTTTTGCTCTTTCTATTTCATCAATTCTAGTGTCTACTTTATTAAAATCTATATTAGAAAAATCCATAACATCATTCAATAAAGAGTCTTTTACATTTGTAGGTACATCTTTTATATCTGCAGCTAACCTGCCCATTAAATTGTGTCTTTTTAAATCAAACTCATCTAAATTATAAATTGCAGCTTTTAGTTTTACGTTTAATTCTTTATTGTCTAAAATACGTTCTGTAATTACAATTTTTTTAGATTTATGCTGTACAGAAGAAAAACGAAGTGTATCTCCTTCAGATACAAATATTCTATACAAACCTTGATCACTAGAAAAAGTACCTTGATTTGTTTTTTGGTTTATGATATTCGCATTCTTAACAATACCCAAAGAATCCGTAATTTTACCAATAATAATTTTAGGTTTCTTTTGTGCATAAGAGCTTAAAGTACAACCCACAAAAAGAAAAAGTAGCAATAATTTTTTTATCATAAATAAAACTTTACTCACAAAGTAAAACTTTTATTGTTTATGGTTTAAAAAATCTGTTTTAAACTTATGTTAAAAACCATTATTTAGAAGTTGTTTAGCTATTTACTTTAAATAAATTTTCTTTAATTATTCATTATCTATAACGTTTTTATTTAAAAAAATAGTTGAGTATTAATAGGCTAAGCAATTAAAAAATTACAAATAGAAAATCAGCGAATTTTTTTTAAGTAGGCTAGGGATTAGTAATTAATTTTATTCTGTATTGTTTTTTGCTAAATATGTTTTGTCTAATTCTTTTGCTATTTTGATTGCTTCGTTTACAATCTCTTTTGGATAATCATTAATTTCAAGTATTCTAATTGCGTTTCTTTTTTGTAATTTTCCTATTTTTAGTTTGTAATCAAAATCAACATTCTTTTCATTTATTGTTTCACTAAAATGATATAATTCATATTCGTCTGAAAGAAGATCAGTTAATTCTAGGTCGTGAGTTGAAACTAATATTTTATTATTATTTTTTATTAAAGCAGATAAAACAGATTTTCCAGCAGAAATGCGCTCAACTGTATTTGTACCTTTAAATATTTCATCTAAAAGGAATAAATTTTTATTTCCGTTTACGCTCTCTTTAAGCATTTCCTTAATGGTTACTACTTCTTCAAAATAATAACTTTTATTGTTCATTAAATCATCATTAATTCGAATAGCCGAAAAAACTTTTAATAAAGGAAAAGTCATTGAATGTGCAAAACAAGTATTAATCGTAAGTCCTGTTATAATATTTAATCCAATTGCACGAATAAAAGAAGTTTTACCAGACATGTTAGAACCTGTAAGAAGTATAGATTTTTCTCCTATTTCAATACTATTAGTTGTGCATTTATATATTAATGGGTGGCTAATTTTTTTAACAGCAATTTTATCTCCATTATTAATAATTGGTAAACAATATGTTTCTAGTCCGTGTCTTAAAGAAGCAATAGAAACTAACATATCAATATGTCCAACAAATTTAAAAACACTTTCTATTTCTTCCCTTTTTGTGTTTAGTCTTTTTAAAACACCAAATAATAATAGTGGTTCTAGTAAAAACATTGTTTTAAAAATCTCAAATACAAACCAAGCTATGATTTCAAATTCTCCTTGAAGTTTTGCTTCAAGTGAAAAAAATGACATTCTATTTTTGACTTCATTTATTATTTTGATTGACTTTGGTAAGTCTGGATTTAATTTTTTAAATAATGTTTTGGCGAATAAATGAGAAGCGATATTATTAAGCCTTAAAAGTTGTGGAATAGAGCTTACATATTGAACTAAATTATTTTTATTCCAATAATGAAGAACAAAATTTATGCAGAAAATTCCTAATAGAATGATAAAAAAAATTGGATTGAAAAAGCCTAAAATTAATGATACTAAACTTGTAAATGATAAAAACTGTATCATAAAAAACCATTTTGGCGGATTTATATGCTCTTCTTGAAATAAAGAAGC
Organism: Polaribacter vadi; assembly: GCF_018861005.1. Lineage (GTDB taxonomy): Bacteria > Bacteroidota > Bacteroidia > Flavobacteriales > Flavobacteriaceae > Polaribacter > Polaribacter vadi_A. The sequence goes on along the minus strand of NZ_JAHKQL010000017.1, from coordinate 141,616 downwards.
TATAAAGTAAGCATCTTTATGTTTTAGTTTTTCAATCTTTTTTTGAACCGAAATTCTTAATTCAGGGTTTTGTGATAATTTTGTTATTATTTCTTCATTTAGTTTGGTTTGCTTCTCATTTATTTCAATTGTTCTAAGGTTATTGTAATAATATTGTTGACCAATGTTTGAGTTAGTTCGATCAAGAAACATAAACAAATCATCAAAATCTAAGTCATTACAAGTTTTGTCAGATAGAACTTGATATGCTTTTGAATTGTTTTTCTTTCTGAAGTAGCTTTCAATACTTTCGAAGTCAAAGGAATCATCTTTCAATTTTCCAAAAGATTCTTTTAACCTAAGGCTTAACTCTTTTTTTCTATTGAATTTTAAAAAAGAAAAAGTATATTTTATTTGAAATAGTATGTCTTTAATCATTAAAGAATTAGTGTGAAATTTCTACATAATGTTACACAAAATATTCCATTTATTACTCATTTTATGAGGTTTAACGATTTTTTTTTACATTACTAGTAATTTTAAGGTACTCAAAACTTTGAGTTCTTAGTATTTCTATTACTTGTAATACTTTACCATTTTTATACATTTTTTCTATGTTTAAAGGTTTACAATACTCTAAAAAATGATAATATTTTTCTTTGGGAATCTTTAACTGATTATAAAAGTAATCATTGCCCAATTCATTTAATAATTTAGTAGGAAAAGCTTCTAAATAACTTAAGTTATCTTCTAATGGTTTCGTTTTTTTGCTTTTTTTAAAAGGATTGAGTTTGCTTAAAACTTTACCTACTTCTAATCCAGAATATTGATTGGTAACTGTTTTTGCAATTATAGGTTTGGCTCTTATGTTTGCATCAATCCTAAAATCTTTTTGTGCAAAATTTACATTAGAAAAATCCATATTATCTTTTAATATAGAATCCTGCTTATTTTTTGGTAAAGATTTTACATCAACAGCTAATTTACCCATTAAATTGTGTTTTTTTAACTCAAATTCATCTAAAGTGTAGGTGTTTAATTTTAAAGAAATCTCTAAATTAATTTCTGATAAAATTTTATCTGTAATGAGTATTTTTTTTGATATATGCTGTACAGAAGAAATTATTAATGAATCTCCTTTAGCAACTAACATTCTGAATGCTCCAGAATCGTTAGAAAAAGTACCAAGTTTAGTATTTAGGTTGATAATGTTTGCATTTTTAACAAGACCTAAAGAATCCAAAATTTTTCCGTTAATTAAAATTTTTTCGTCTTGCGAATAAGCATTTAAAATTATAATAAACAAAGAAAAAAATAAGAGTAGTTTTTTTATCATATAGCATTTTTTTTACTGATTAATTTACTCTTTTTTTAGATTAATAATTTCATTTTTCTTCTAGTAAAGTGATTTCTGTTTTATTCTGAGGAAAAGTTCTACTTTCTTGCATTAAAATTCTTGTAACAGCCAAGTTGTCTTCTTTGTTATAATAATTAATAATGTTTTTCTTGTAACAATAATTTAAAAAAGGATTGATGTTTTCTGGCTTTATATTTAAATCTGTGATAAAAAAATCGTCTGTAAAATGTTTTCTAATTTTAGATAAAGCTTTATCTTCTAACTTTATTTTTTTTAATTCTCTTTCACGTCTTAAATTTCCGTTTAGAGAATTAATTAAATTATCTAAGCTTACAGATGCACTAGTAAGTGTAAGTTTTGCTATTCTTGTATCTTTTTTGGCTATAGTGTTTGCGTAAGGTAAATTTAATGTTTTTGCATTTACAGTTGGTGGTGGCATTATTTCTGGGTCTACATAAAATATACTTTTTGGTTTTTCTAAAACAATTTCTTCTAACTCATAAGTTTTACCTTTTAGCGTAATTACAAAGATTTCTTGGTCTAGAATTTCTTGGGTAATTGTAACTTCTTCTTTTTTTAGATTGATGTGAGAAAATGTTAAAACATCACCAATTTTAACCGGAATTTCAAACAAACCAAAATCGTTGGTACTTGCACCTTGATTTGAGTTTTTATTGATAATATGAGCATCTGTAATAGCTTCATCATTAAAAAAAACTTCACCAGTAATTACTTTTCTCTTTTCTTGACTATAAACTACAGTACAAAGAAATAAACAGCAAAATAGAATTGGATTTCTCATGTTAACAAAGAAAAGGGTAGTGCCTCTTAAAACTCTATTAATGCTTTTATAAACTTTTGTTAAACAAAAAAAGCATCATAAATTTTATGATGCTTTTAAGAATTATTTTTAATTGTATTATTTTTCGATTGTTAAAGTGGCTTTACCTGTTACAATAGAAGTAACATCATCTACAGTAATTGTTTTATTAACATCTACTTCTATGGTTAAAACTTCATCAATAAAAGAGATAATATCTATATTCAGTTGTTCACCACCTTCATTTAATGTAAGTGTATTACCATCTAATTGCCAAGAGCTTGATAAAAAACCAAAAGTATCATTGAAAAAGATATCATCTAAATACAATTCTTCTGTATGTGTTTCTCCAGACGAATTATAGTTTAAAACAAAAGTAAAATCACCATTAATTACAGCTAGATTAGGGTTTTCAGAAAAAGTTAATGATGCATTTAAATCTTTACCAAAACCATTACCTGTAACTGTAAGAACAACAGGACTTGTTATATTTATTACTGCATCATCTATAACAATATTTGTTAAAGACCAAGTGCCAACTAAATCTAAAGTATTAATTTCTACGTCTGATGTGTTAGAAACTTCGCAGGCGTAAAAAAGGCTAATTAATAATGTGAGAAAAATAATTTTAGTTTTCATATTTTGAGGGTTAAATATTTAATTTGTTAATTTAGCCATTTATTGTTTAGGAAAAAAAATAATTTTGTAATTATTAAAATTATTATCTATTAGTTAGAATACTCTTTTATGAAAAAAATGATTATTGCAAGTACATCTACAACTCATGGAAGTGGTTATTTAGAGTATTTATTACCAACGTTAAAATCTTTTTTTACTGAAGTAAAAACGATACTTTTTATACCCTATGCACGTGCAAGTGGTATTACTTATAATGAATATACTGCTATTGCTAAAAAAGGTTTTTCTTCTATTAATATTGATGTAAAAGGAATTCATGAATTTAAAAATCCTAAAGAAGCTATTTTAAATGCAGAAGCTATTTTTACTGGTGGTGGAAATACATTTGAGTTGGTAAATCAATTATATAAAAATGATGTTTTATCTATCTTAAAAGAGGTTTTAGAAAAAGGTACACCTTATTTAGGTACAAGTGCAGGTAGTAATATTTGTGGTGTAAATATGATGAATACTAATGATATGCCAATTGTATATCCACCAAGTTTTACAACATTAGGTTGCATCCCTTTTAATATTAATGCACATTATTTGGATCCTGTAAAAGGTTCTAAACATATGGGAGAAACTCGTGAAACGCGAATTAAGGAATTTCATGTTTTTAATGATATTCCTGTTTTAGGTTTACGAGAAGGTAGTTGGTTAGAAGTAAAAGGTGATGCTATTTATTTAAGAGGAAATTTATCAGCAAGATTATTTACCCAAAACCAAAAACCAATTGAATTAGAAAGTGGAGTAGAGGTTTTAATCTAAACCATTGCTCCATTAGCACCTATAACTTGTCCTGAAATCCATTTAGATTCATCACTTGCCATAAACAAAACAACTTGTGCAATGTCTATTGGTTTTGCTAGTCTATTAAAAGCATTCATTCCTTTTAACTTTTCAATAAAATCTTCAGATTTACCTTCTAAAAATAACTTGGTTTCTGTTGGACCTGGAGCTACAGCGTTTACAGAAATTTCCCTGCCAATTTCTTTAGAAAAAACTCTTGTAATTTGTTCTACAGCTGCTTTTGTTGCAGAATAAACTGCATAAGTAGGCAACATTAATTTTACAGTACTAGAAGATATATTTATAATATTTCCTTTATCTGCAAGTTTACTTTCTGCTTGTTGTAGCGTATTAAAAAGACCTTTAACATTCACGTTAAAATGTTTGTCAAAATCTGCTTCTGTATTATCTTTTAGTTTTTTTGCAGACATAACACCTGCATTATTTACCAAAATATTTATTTTACCAAAAGTGGCTAAGGTTTTATCAAATAGCGCAACTACTTCTTCTTTTTTGCTAACATCAGCTTTAAAAGCAAAAGCTTCACCTTTATTTTTTTTAATTAGATCAACTACAGCATTTGCTTCTTTTTCGCTATTGGAATAATTAACAACAACTTTAGCACCGTTTTTAGCTAATAGTATCGCAATTTCTTTTCCTATTCCTTTTGATGCTCCTGTTACAATTGCAACTTTATCTTTTACTTTCATGAGTTTACTATTTTTTAAGAAAGTAAAAAGATAGTTATTTAGTACTTTTTTAAAAAGTTAGATTTGTTAATAGTTTAATAATTAACATAATCTACAATTTCTAAACCATATCCAATCATACCCACTCTTTTAGTTTGTTGAGTGTTGGTTAATAGTTTTAATTTGCTGATGTTTAAATCATGTAGAATTTGAGCACCAATTCCAAAATCTCTTTGATCCATAGCAATTGCTGGTGCTTTTATATCGCCATTTTTCTGATTTTCTTTTAAAATAGATAATCTACTTAATAAGTTTTTAGACTGGTTTTGTTGGTTGATGAATAAAATTGCTCCTTTTTCCTCATCATTAATTACCTTAAACATTTGGTCTAATTTCTTATCTGGGTTATTGGTTAACGTTCCTAAAATATCATTATTTACTAAGGTAGAATTTATTCTTGTTAAAACATTCTCATCATTTGTCCAAGAACCTTTTGTTAAAGCAATATGAACTTGGTTATTTGTAGTTTGTTGGTATGCTCTTAATCTAAATTTACCAAAACGAGTTTCTAAATCAAAGTCTTCTTTCTTTTCTATTAAAGAATCGTGCTCCATTCTGTAAGCTACTAAATCTTCTATAGAAACTATTTTAATATCAAACTTTTTTGCAACTTCTAAAAGTTGAGGTAAACGAGCCATTGTACCATCTTCATTCATAATCTCTACAATAACACCTGCAGGTTGTAAGCCTGCTAATCTTGCAAAATCTATAGCTGCTTCTGTGTGTCCTGTTCTACGTAAAACACCACCTTCTTTTGCTTTTAATGGAAAAATATGGCCAGGTCTTGCTAAATCAAAAGGTTTAGTGTCTTTGTCTATTAAAGCTTTAATAGTTAAAGCTCTATCTGAAGCAGAAATACCAGTAGTAACACCTTTACCACGTAAATCTACAGAAACAGTAAATGCAGTTTCCATAGGATCTGTGTTGTTATTTACCATCATACCTAGCTCTAAATCTTTACAGCGTTTTTCTGTTAATGGTGCACAAATTAAACCACGACCATGTGTAGCCATAAAGTTTACCATTTCTGGTGTTACTTTTTCTGCTGCAGCTAAAAAATCGCCTTCATTTTCTCTGTTTTCATCATCTACAACTATAATAACTTTACCATTTCTAATATCGTTTATTGCTGCTTCAATAGTATTTAATTGGATGTTTTTATCTAAAATTTGTGATGTCATATCTTCTACCTTTTTTTAGGTAATATTTTTTTGAATAATTTGGTAATTGGTTGTAAAAAGGAATCAATATTAAAAATCCCTTTATCTTTTGTAGCTCTTTTTGTTAATAGAATTGCAACAGGAATCATTATAATTGCAGAAATCCAAGAACCTAAAAACGCAGAAACACTACTTTCTTCTGCTAAGTTTCTACCAAAAGTATTGGTAAAGAAATAAGTTACATAAATGGCAATTGCTAAAATCATTGGCATACCAAAACCACCTTTTCTAATAATCGAGCCTAAAGGAGCACCTATAAAAAAGAGAATAACACACGATAATGAAAAGGCTATTCTATTATAATATTCAGTATCGTAAAAATTAAGCCCCTTTCTGTTCCATTTTACAGTTTCTGTATTATTTTTTAAAGTACTTAAAACTCTATTTGTTTTTGTAGTTGCAGAATTTAGAATAGAAATTTTGTCTTTTATTTCAAAATTATTTATGGTAATACTATCTAAATTATTGTTTTTTAAAGAATCTGGATAGTTGTATAATTCTTTAGCCTGTGTACTTATGTATATGTTTTTTGCACGTAAACCCAAAATTTCATCATACCTACCTTTTAATTTTGGTATGGTATCTTTTAATTCTTTTAAAGTTAACATTCTAAAATGATTGGTAACTCTATTTGTATCTAAATCACCACCTATTATAGACGAAATATCAATATTAAATTCATATTCTTTAAAAGTGGCATTTGAGGCTGCCATTTTTTTTCTTTTATCTTGTGTTTTTGCAAATTTTACGTGTTCTTCATAATAATTACCATCATATAAAATAAAGGTCATATATCTACTACCTTCTTCTGTAAGAATTTTACCTCTATCTGCTGTAATTACTTTTTGATTCCCTTTTTTACCTTTTAAATCGTAAATTAAAACTTTCTTTAATAAGTTTTCGTTTTCTCCATATTTTTCATCAAATTTTATTTGATAACCAGGTAAATCTGCATTGAAACTACCAGGCACCAAAGCCATTGCTGGTTTTTTCTTTTTGATGTTTAAATATAAATTAGATTGATTTAAAATAGCATAAGGATATACATTATTTAAGAATAAGAAGTTAATACCACTTAAAGCGATAGCTAAAATAGCAATAGGTCTTACCAATCTTTGTAAAGAAATTCCTGCTGATTTTGCTGCTGCAAATTCATAGTTTTCACCTAAATTACCTAGAGCCATTATAGATGATAATAACACACCAATTGGTAATGCCTGAGGAATTATCATTAAAGTAGTATAGTATAAAAACTTTAAAATAAATGCAAGGCTAATACCTTTACCTGCAATGTTTTCGAATGCTTGCCATAAGGCTTGCATAACCAAAACAAAAAGTACAATAAGAAATGTAGCAACAAAAGGTACTAAAAAGCTCTTTAAGATGTATTTATCTAAAATCTTCATAAAAAACAAAAGTAGCACCTAAATTTATAAGATGCTACTAATTTATTGTTAATTGAAATAATTAGTCGATTGTATATTTTTGAGACAAATATTTTTGCTTATCAAATTTAAAAAAGCTTTCTGATAAGTTTTGATTACTTTTAAAAGTAGTAATTATAAAACTTGTTTTTGCTCCATTAGCACCTGTTTGTATTAGTTTGTATATGTGCTTTGTTTTTTCATCTATACCTAATTCTACTTTTACAATTTCAGAATCACTATCTATAGGATTTAAGGTTACAAATTGAATTTTTCTACCATTAATGTTTTCCAATTTACCCATTTCTAAATTGTAACCTTCTTTATAAAAAGTTAATAATTTAGAAGGATAAATAAAGCCATCATCTCCACTCATATCTCCATCTGTAATAGAAATTTCTTTTTCATCATTATTAATTACATAAAGCTTGCTACCATCATAAATAAAATTATTACCTAAATAATTTAGGTTGTATTTTTCGCCTTGTAAATTGATTTCTCCTCTAATAGGTGGTTCATCACCTTCTTTAATACCAGCTTCTTCGTTACTTAAAGTCTGACTAAAACCAAGAAACATATTATTATATGCACTCATTTTTGATGAAACTTCATCTAACAATGATTTTGCTTTTGGTGATGTTTGTGAAAAAGTTAAGCTTGTTATTAATAAACTTAAAAATAATATTGTTATTTTTTTCATGTTTTAAAATTTTGTTGCTCTTATTCTCCCTGAGCCACTATTGATTTTTTTCGTTTTCTAATAATTGTTCTAAAGCTGTAAAATCTGGTACTAAAACTTGCCTTGCTTTACTACCTTCAAAGCCACCAACAATACCAGCAGCTTCTAATTGATCTATTAATCTACCAGCTCTGTTGTATCCTAGTTTTAATTTTCTTTGTAACAAAGAAGCAGAACCTTGCTGGGCTGTAACAATAATTTCTGCGGCTTCTTTAAACAATTTATCTCTGTCTGCTATATCAACATCAATACTTGTGCCACTTTCATCATCTACATATTCTGGTAATAAATGAGCTTCAGTGTATGCTTTTTGAGAACCAATAAAATCAGTAATTTTTTCTACTTCAGGTGTATCTACAAAAGCACATTGTATTCTTATTATAGAGTTTCCATTGGTGTATAATAAATCTCCACGACCAATTAATTGATCTGCTCCACCTGAATCTAAAATGGTTCTAGAATCAATTTTAGATGTAACTCTAAATGCAATTCTTGCAGGAAAGTTTGCTTTTATAATACCTGTAATTACGTTTACAGATGGTCTTTGAGTGGCTACAATTAAGTGAATACCAATAGCTCTGGCCAATTGTGCTAAACGTGCTATAGGTGTTTCTACTTCTTTACCAGCTGTCATTATTAAATCTGCAAATTCATCAATTACCAAAACAATATATGGTAAAAATTGATGCCCATCATTAGGGTTTAATTTACGCTGCTTAAATTTAGTGTTGTACTCTTTAATGTTTCTAACCATTGCAGCTTTTAGCAAATCGTAACGATTATCCATTTCTATACACAAAGAGTTTAATGTGTGTACAACTTTGGTAGTATCTGTAATAATAGCTTCTTCAGAATCTGGAAGTTTTGCTAAATAATGACGTTCAATTTTGTTAAATAAAGTTAATTCTACTTTTTTAGGATCTACCAAAACAAACTTAACTTCTGCAGGATGTTTTTTATATAAGAGTGATGTTAAAACTGCATTTAAACCAACAGATTTTCCTTGTCCTGTTGCACCAGCCATTAATAAGTGAGGCATTTTTGCTAAATCAACAACAAAAGTTTCATTAGAAATAGTTTTACCTAAAGCTATTGGTAATTGCATTTGCGATTCTTGAAATTTCTTAGATGAAATTGCAGAATGCATTGAAACTATGGTCGATTTTTTATTTGGCACTTCTATACCAATAGTACCTTTACCAGGTATAGGAGCAATAATACGAATACCTAATGCTGATAAAGAAAGAGCAATATCATCTTCTAAGTTTTTAATTTTAGAAATACGAATACCTGCTTCTGGTACAATTTCATATAGTGTAATTGTTGGGCCAACAGTTGCTTTAATTTCTGCAATACCAATTTTGTAGTTTTTTAAAGTTTCTACAATTCTATTTTTATTAGCTTCTAATTCAGCAGGATCTATAGAAATACTTTCATTGTATTGCTTTAGTAAATTAAATGTTGGAAATTTAAAGTTAGAGAGTTCTAAAGTAGGATCGAACTCACCAAAATCTTTTAAAACTTTGTCTGACAAATTTTCTACAGAATGTTCTTCTTCTCTAGCAATAGCTACATCAATTTCTACTTCTTGTAAATTTTCTAAAGTTTCTTCTACCTTTAATTCAGGGGTAACTTCTTTTTCAATTTTTAGCGTAATTTCTTCATTTTTTGATGTAACATCAGAATGATTAGCAATAGTAGGTTTTAAATTTTCTAGTGAAAGTTCAAATTCAGATTTTTCTTCTTTTTTATCAGAAGTTGTGTCTATGTTATTTTCAGATTTGTTTTCTGTTTGTTTTTTCTTAGTTTCAGTTGTTTGTACAATTTCAATTTTTGCTTTTTGTTCATTTTCAACTAATAGCTTTGCTTCTCTATCTATCTTATTTTGTTTTACTTTTTCTAAATAAGTATCAATACTTATTTTATAACGTAAAATTAAATACGCTAATAATAAGAAGATTAAAATAATAACTAAACCTGTTTTACCTGTAAATGTCTGTACATAATCGTTAACTTCAAAACCAATTACACCAGATAAAAGTGCATATTTATGATGCAAAAAACCTAATGAAACCGAAAGCCAAAGCATAATAAATAAACCCCAGTTCCAAGAAATAATAATTTTAGAAAGTTTCTTTTTTACTAAAACAGCTATACCTGATAAAAATATTTGAAAAGCAATTAGAAAAGCTGCTAAGCCAAAACCGTCATAAATAAAAAAATGACTTAAACTAGCGCCAATTTTACCTAATAAATTTTTGCTTTTTATGGTTTTATCTGCTAGTTTTCCTATAGCACTTTGGTCTTCTTGCCAACTAAAGAAAAACGAAATAAATGCAATACATAAAAAAAGCGAAAATAAAATTAAGAAAAACCCAAATATAGTTTGAGTTTGTCTTGTTTTTAGAAAAGAAAAAATACTAGATTTTTCTTCTGTTAAAACTGTAGTTTTTTTTACGCTTTGTTTTTTTTTAGCCATTAAAAAATTGGATATTTTTAAGGGGTAAATATACGTATTTGCTTAAAATAATAAAGCTATTTTAGGTACATAAATAAAACCAGCTACAATTAAAGATATTAAAGCAGCAAAACTTGGTGCACCAGCAGCAATATCTTTAATTAAGCCAATTTTTTCATGATAATCTGGGTGAATAAAATCTGCAACTTCTTCAATGGCTGTATTAGCTGCCTCAGCTACTAATACTAAGCCAATTATTATAAATTGCAATGCCCATTCTGTAGTAGAAATGTTAAAATATAATCCCATAATTGTGGCAATAATGGCAAAAAAAAGTTGAGCTTTAATACTATCTTCTGTAGTAATTAAAATCCACATTCCTTTTAAAGCGAACTTTAAGCTTTTAATTCTGCCAACTATAAAACCATCTTTAGGATCTTTCATTATTAAATCGCTTTTAAAGCATTTTCATAATTAGGCTCATTAACAATTTCTGAAACTTGTTCTGTATAAGATACATTACCTTTATTATCGATAATAACAATAGCTCTAGAATGTAAGTTTGCTAAAGGACCATTTGCAATTTCTAATTGGTAATCTTTACCAAAATTACCTGTTGCAAAATCAGAAAGCATTACAACATTATCAATACCTTCTGCACCACAAAAACGTGCTTGAGCAAATGGTAAATCTCTAGAAATACATAACACAACTGTATTTTCTAAATCTGCCGCTTTTTTATTAAATTCTCTTACAGAAGTTGCACATGTACCAGTATCTACACTAGGAAAAATATTTAATATGATATTTTTACCAGTAAAATCTGATAAACTTTTTTGAGATAAATCTACTGCTGTTAATTTAAAGTCAGGAGCTTTTGTACCATTTTCTGGTAAGTTTCCTACTGTATTTATTGCATTTCCTTTTAACGTAATACCTGCCATTATAATTAGTTTTGGTTTTTACCAAAAGTAATATTTTTTATTGAAAAACTTAGCTTAAAACTGTGAAGTTCTCCTTAAAAAAATGAGAATCTTATATGTATCTTCGCAGTCCTATAATCGATTTTTTAAAAGTGAATCTTAAGCAATATACATCAGAATTTAAATACAATTGGAAACTAGCAGCACCTGTAATGTTGGGTATGTTAGGGCATACTTTTGTCGCATTTATAGATAATATTATGGTTGGGCAATTGGGTACTGCAGAATTGGCTGCAGTTTCTTTGGGTAACAGTTTTATGTTTATTGCAATGTCTATTGGTATTGGTTTTTCTACAGCAATTACACCTTTAATTGCAGAAGCAGATTCTTCTGATAATTTAGAACAAGCCAGATCTACATTTAAAAACGGGTTATTTTTATGTACTTCTTTAGGTATTTTATTGTTCTTAATGGTATTTTTTGCAAAACCTTTAATGCATTTAATGCAGCAGCCCAAAGAAGTTGTAGAGTTGGCAATTCCGTATTTAGATTTAGTTGCTTTTTCATTAATTCCGTTAATTATTTTTCAGGCTATTAAGCAGTTTAGTGATGGTATGTCTATGACCAAGTACCCAATGTATGCTACTTTAATTGCCAATATTGTAAACATTGTACTAAACTATCTATTTATCTTTGGTAAGTTTGGTTTTCCAGAATTAGGTATTGTTGGTGCTGCTTATGGTACATTGGCTTCTAGAATTATTATGGTAATTTATTTATGGCTTTTATTAAAAAATAAAGCACGTTCCAAACGAATTGTTAGTAATTTAAAATTCTTTGTTTTAGATATTTTGATGATAAAAAAAATCATCAACTTAGGATCTTTAAGTGCAATGCAAATGTTTTTTGAAGTGGCTATTTTTACTGCTGCAATTTGGTTAAGTGGTTTATTAGGTAAAAATCCACAAGCTGCAAATCAAATTGCCTTAAATTTATCTTCTATGACATTTATGGTTGCAATGGGTTTAAGTGTTGCTTCTATGATTAGAGTTGGAAATCAAAAAGGATTACAAAACTTTAAAGAATTACGTAGAATTGCATTCTCAATTTTTCTTTTAGGACTAATTTTAGCGACCATTTTTGCAGTTTTGTTTTTCTTGTTTCATAAAATAATGCCTAGCATTTATGTAGATTTAGATGATAAAGTAAATTTTGTAGATAATATGGAAGTAATAACAATTGCCTCTAAACTTTTAATTGCAGCTGCATTTTTTCAAATATCTGATAGTATTCAAGTAGTCGTTTTAGGAGCCTTACGTGGTTTACAAGATGTTAAAATACCAACCCTTTTAACTTTTATTTCTTATTGGTGTGTAGGTTTTCCTGTTTCTTACTTTTTAGGGTCAGAAGATAGGTATGGAAGTTTTGGTATTTGGTTAGGCTTACTTGCAGGTTTATCAACAGCTTCAGTATTATTATTTATCAGATTTAATCGATTAACATTAAGATTGATAAAAGAAAAGGACGTTGTTGTAGTATCTAATTAGTTCTTTTTAATTGCTTAATTTAATGTAAGATTTATTTTCTATCATAATTCTTTCTTATTGATAATCTTTGTGAAAAATAAAGTCCATTTGGTAATATAATATCATAAAAATATAATGGTATTAAAATTACCAGACTGTTTTTAGTTCTAATTTTTTTCCACTGATTTAAAAATGTTACTTTTTCTAAATTGGTGAAAATATGTTTAAATTTTGACTTCTGTTTTTTTATATTTTTTAAATGAGTAATATATAAAACTAGAGTTATCCTTTATGATTTAGACTTTTATTTGAAATTAGTTACATAATAATCAAAAATATTCTGGATAAGAAGACCAAATAAATTGACTTTTTTTAATGATTTTTCAAGGAGTTTCATGATAAATTGTTTGTACTGACTCAAGAAAATAATTACTCATTGGTTTTCTAATAAAGCACTATTTTACTGATAAATATTTTCTCTGGCACCATATTCAATAATGATTAATCCAATATTTGGGTATTTTATTGTGATTCATCAAACAATTTTTACATATCAGTATATTAGCTATAATACTAAACATAATATTTATTTTATGCTTGTATGATAAAACTATTATTAAAATTACAAACAGTTAATATTTGTAGAATTAGTTAATTTTTATAAACTTTTAGTTTATACATTTTGTTTGAAGATTATGTTTTAAATCGATCTTCTTCAAATTTAATTTAAAGCTTAAATTTTTATGTTTTTTTCTTATTTATAACTTGACTTTGATGTTTTGTGGTACAAAAAAAACCTAAACAATTAAGTTTAGGTTTTTATAAATTATAAATGTTTTACAGAAACTATGCTAACATTGTAACAGGGTTTTCTATAAACGTTTTTAAAGTTTGTAAAAACTGAGCACCAACAGCACCATCAACAGTTCTGTGATCGCAAGTTAAAGTTAAATTCATTGTGTTACCAACAACAATTTGCCCATCTTTAACAACAGGTTTTTGGACTATTGCACCAACAGATAAAATTGCTGAATTAGGTTGATTAATAATAGAATTAAAATTCTGAATACCAAACATCCCTAAATTAGAAACAGTAAAAGTACTTCCTTGCATTTCTGCAGGAGCTAATTTTTTATTTCTTGCTTTACCAGCTAAATCTCTTACACCAGCCCCAATTTGAGTTAAACTTAAAGAGTCTGTATGTTTAATAACTGGTACTAATAAACCATCATCTACAGCAACAGCAACACCAACGTGTATATGACTGTGATAAATTGTATTAGCATCTGACCAAGAAGTATTTACTTGTGGATGTTTTTTTAATGCCATTGCACAGGCTTTAACAACCATATCATTAAATGATACTTTTACATCTGGAATTGCATTGATTGTTTTACGAGAAGCCATTGCATTGTCCATATCAACCTCAATATTTAAACTGAAATCAGGAGCAGTAAATTTAGAGTTACCTAAAGATTTTGCAATTGCTTTACGCATTTGAGAATTTTTAACTTCCTCAGATTTTTCTTCACCAGCAGCAATAACTGTTGTTGTTGCAGCACTAGCTTCTACTTTAGCTGCAGGAGTAAAGTTTTCTACATCTTTTTTAATGATTCTACCATTCTCTCCAGAGCCAGAAATATCAGCAAGATTAAAACCTTTATCAGCAGCAATTTTCTTTGCTAATGGAGATGCAAACACACGACCATTAGAAGTACTAGTAGTTGTTGTAGGTTTTGCTTCTTCTACTTTAGCAGCAGGTTTTTCTGCTTTCTTTTCTTCAGTTTTTGGAGCAGATTTTTCTGCAGCAGCAGGAGTGTTACCACCACTAGCTATAATTGCTGAAACATCAGTTCCTTCTGGTCCAATTATTGTAAGTAAACTATCTACAGGAGCAGTTTCACCTTCTTGAACACCAATGTGTAAGATTGTTCCTTCATAGAAACATTCAAATTCCATAGTTGCTTTATCAGTTTCAATTTCTGCTAAAATATCACCTTCTTCAACTTTATCTCCAACTTTCTTTAACCAAGAAGCTACTGTACCATCTGTCATTGTATCACTTAAACGAGGCATAGCAATTACATTTACACCTTCAGGAATAGCAACATTATCTGTAGTTGAAGCTTCAGAAGTAGTTTCTTCCTTTGTTTCTTCTACTTTATCTTCTTTTGCTGGTTCTGCTTCACCATTTATAAGGGCAGAGATGTCTTCACCCTCTTCACCAATAATGGCTAAAAGTTTATCGACAGGAGAAGTTTCACCTTCTTGTATACCAATATGTAGTAGAGTACCTTCATAGAAAGACTCAAATTCCATTGTAGCTTTATCAGTTTCTATTTCTGCTAAAATATCACCTTCTTCAACTTTATCTCCAACCTTCTTTAACCATTGTGCCACAACACCTTCTTCCATGGTGTCGCTTAAACGCGGCATATTTATTACTGTAGCCATATCTTAACTTATAAAAGGATAATCTTCTTGTTCATAAACCATATCATATAACTGTTGAGTTTCTGGATATGGAGATTCTTCTGCGAACTTTTCGCATTCTTTTACTCTACTTTTTACTTCTTTATCAATTACAGAAATTTCTTCTTCTGTTGCATAACCTTTTTCTAAGATAATATCTTTTACTTGAGTTATAGGATCAATTTTTTTATACTCTTCTACTTCGTCTTTTGTTCTGTAGTGTTGAGCATCAGACATTGAGTGACCTCTATATCTGTAAGTTTTCATTTCTAAGAAAGTTGGTCCATCACCACGTCTTGCTCTTTGAATAGCTTCATCAACAGCTTCTGCAACTTTAATTGGGTTCATTGCATCTACAGGACCACAAGGCATTTCATAACCTAAACCAAGTTTCCAAATATCTGTATGATTTGCAGTTCTATCAACAGAAGTACCCATTGCATAACCATTATTTTCAACAATAAAAATTACTGGTAACTTCCATAACATAGCCATATTAAAAGCTTCGTGTAGAGAACCTTGTCTAGCAGCACCATCACCAAAACAAGTTAAAGTAACACCATCACTACCTTTATATTTGTCTCCAAAAGCAATTCCTGCTCCTAAAGGTATTTGACCACCAACAATTCCATGACCACCATAAAAACCAAATTCTTTAGAGAAAATGTGCATAGAACCACCCATACCTTTAGAGGTACCTGTAGCTTTACCATACAATTCAGCCATAACACGTTTAGGGTCTTCTCCCATACCAATTGGTTGTACGTGGTTTCTGTAAGCGGTAATCATCTTATCTTTTGATAAATCCATTGCATGTAATGCTCCTGCTAAAATAGCTTCCTGTCCATTATACAGGTGTAAGAATCCTCTTACTTTTTGCTGAATGTAAACAGATGCTAACTTGTCTTCGAACTTACGCCAGAAAAGCATGTCTTTGTACCAATCTAAATAGGTTTGTTTGGTGATTTTTTTCATTCTTTAGTGTTTGTTGTTATTTTTTGTTAGATTATAAACTTACGCAAATAATCTTAATGACAAAAATAATGGTTTTATAAAGAATAAAAAAACTTGTGTTTTAAAATTTACAGCAAAAAACTAAAGAAATATAGATTATTTGTCTTTTGCTATAACTAAAGTTGCTTTAGCACCTGTAGCTAAATTCCATTCGTTAGATGAAATTAGCATACCAGCATCATTATAAACCTTAAAAGCAGCTGTATTTGGTCCTGAAGAACCTTGGTTTAATGCTTTAAATGCAATTTTATTAATACCTACGTTTAATGGAATATTAAATTTTTGATAACTCGTTTTTAAAAGTATGTTATAAATTAATGGAACATCGTTTACAAAAATAGTAACTCTATCTCCATCAGGATATTGGAAATCTCTACAAATAATATTTACACTTTTAGAACTAGTTCTAAAACTACCTAAATCTTGGTCTATTTTTGGTATTATATATTTACCGTTAATTTTTTGGAAAGATTTTAAAAAGCGTTGCTCGTTTAATTTTGCTTGAGAAAGAATTCCTTTATTTTTTAAATTGTCTTTTTTTTGTTCTTTTTTTAGCTTTTCTTTTTCTGCATCATAAGCTTTTTGAAAACCTTCTGTTCCATTTATTTCGATAGATTTTGGTTTATTTATTTCTTTAGAGTTTTTTAAAACAATAGATTTAGTTTTACCTTTTTCTTCAGTACCTTTATTTGTGTCTAATTGAGCAGCTATTTTTGTAGTAAAACATACACAAAAAATAATCGTTAAATATTTTAAAATTAGTTTCATATTTTTAAATTTCTGGCAAGAATAATACAAATATAATGCCGATTTTTTTTGAAGCTGTTTCAGTTTTGTTAAAATTGTTATTGAATAGGAAAATTAAAGTACGTTTTAGGAAAAGGTTCATTTTTTAATGTAAAATGCCACCATTCATGATCGTAAGGCTTAAAACCATTAGCTAGCATAACTTTTCTTAATAGCATTCTGTTTTCTTTTTGTTTTTTTGTGATATTTGTATAGAAAGGATGAGATTCAATACCAAAAAAATCAAATGGACTTCCCATATCTAATTCTTCACCTGTTTTTTTATCAACAATAGTTAAATCTGTTGTACTTCCTCTTGTATGTCCAGATTTTGATGCGATATAACCCAAATTAAATAATTGTGATTTTGGTACTTTAGGATAATATTGCTGTTTCATTAAAGTATCATTCAAAACCTTTGCCCATCTTACAAAATGATCTACAGCTTGTTGTGGTCTGTAAGCGTCAAAAATTTTAAGACTTAAACCTTTTTTGTTTAAAATAGTCTGCACTTTTTTTAAAGCTTCTGCCGTTTCTTTACTAACAATAACGCAATTGTTTATATAACCATCAATAGGTTTACCTATAAAGTTATTGTTACTTAAATAGCGTAATTCTTTTTGAATACTAGTATCAACATCAGCTAAATATACAAAGCCTTTTGGTAGTTTTTGTGCACTTAAAGTAAAATTGAAACTTAGAATTATTATTAAAAGAAATTTTTTCATATTTCAAAAATAGAGAAAAATTTAAAGCTTATCTTATAATAGAAATTATTCTTTATTTTTGATGTTATATATGGAACAACTAACATTAACTACACCTGCATTATTGTTTTCGGCAATCTCTTTAATTATGCTTGCTTATACAAATCGTTTTTTGGCTTATGCATCTGTCATTAGAAGTTTACATGATAGATATTTAGAAAAAAAAGATGATTCTTTGCTAAGGCAAATTAAAAATTTAAAAACAAGGTTAAATTTAACAAGGTATATGCAAATTTTCGGAATTACAAGTTTGTTATTCTGTGTATTAACAATGTTTTTAATTTACATTGGTTTTTATACCATTGCTGTTTGGGCTTTTGGTATTGGTTTAATTCTGTTACTTATTTCTTTAGCTTTGCTGATAAAAGAAATTCAGATTTCTGCTAAGGCATTGCAACACCATATAAATGATATTGAAGAATATTTAGGTGAAAAAAAATAAAGTTACAAAAGAGCTTTTAAAGTATTAAAGTCATCAATAACAAAATCAGCATTTTTTAAAGATTGATCTGCAACCATAGGATTTTTAAATCCGAAGACAAAAATACCAGCATCGTTTGCGGCTTTAATTCCGTTATCAGAATCTTCAATAACAATACAATTTTCTTTTGGTGTATTACCTAAAAGAGCCGCTTTTTCAAAGATTTCTGGGTTGGGTTTAGATTCCGTTAAATCTGCACCACTAATTTTAGCGTTAAAATAAGAGTTTAAATTGAAACGATTAAAAACTCTATCAATATTTACCATAGCAGAAGAAGAGGCTAAAACTAAAGTTAACCCTTTATTGTAACAATGTTTTATAAGTTCTTCTACACCTTTTACTAAATGTAAAGTTGGGTCGTTTTCAAAGAAATTTACATAACGTTTTCTTTTATCTATTACTAAATCTTCTGGTTTTAAAGCTAAATTAAAATGCGCTATTAATTTCTGAAAAGTATTTATTGTTGATGATCCTGTGAGTGTTTTATAAAGTTCTGGAGATACATCAACTCCAATAGAAGTAAATGTTTCATAATATGCTTTTTTATGGATTTCTTCTGAGTCAATTATTACTCCATCCATATCAAAAATAACGCATTTAATTTCTTTTGGTATTATCATTTTAATTTAAAAATTTAGCTTTTAATTCTATGGTTGGTATCAAACAGCTTTCTTTTTTGCCAAACCATTTGTATCTTTTTTTTGCAATAAAATCGTAAATGAAATTTCTGAAAGACTCAGGAAAAAGAAAACCTAACTGGGTTATTTTCCAAATTCCACCAAAATCGTTCATTATATTTAAAGCGGCTGTAGATTTTATATCATAAGAAATTCCAGGTTCGTACAAGATAATTGAATCAACTTTTTGAGTATCTATATTTAATTGACTTGTAATTTTTTTACCAGTTTCAGATTGTAAAGCAGCAAAAATAAAGGTGTTTTTCTTATCATATTTTATAACTTTTAAAACGGAATTATTGCACAGATTGCAAACACCATCAAAAAGAATTAATTTTTTATTTAAAGGAATATCAACCATAAAATCAGTTTACAAAGTAAAAAAACAAAATTACTTTAACTTTTTTTAAAAAACCTTGTAACATTTTTTTAATTCTAACGTCTTATGTTTGTATTGTTAATTTGCAATAGCTTTTAACATAATATTAATAAAGGCTATCATTAGCATTCAATACTTTAGTAGTTAAATTAACCAAACCAAATGATTAGAATAGAAAAACTACACAAATCTTATCCGATAGGAAAAGATTCTTTACACGTACTTAAAGGAATTGATTTACACATAAAAGAAGGCGAGTTTGTTTCTATTATGGGTTCTTCTGGTTCAGGAAAATCTACATTATTAAATATTGTTGGTTTATTAGATATTCATGACGAAGGTGATTATTATTTAAATGGTCAGCTTATTAAGGATATGAATGAGAAAAAAGCCGCTCTTTTAAGAAACAAATTCTTAGGATTTATTTTTCAATCTTTTAACCTTATCTCATACAAAACAGCATTAGAAAATGTTGCTTTACCTTTGTATTATAAAGGTATGAATAGAAAAGATCGTTTAAAAATTGCTTTAGATTATTTAGAAAAAGTAGGTTTAAAAGATTGGGCAAACCATTTACCAAACGAGCTTTCTGGAGGGCAAAAACAACGTGTTGCCATTGCAAGAGCTTTAGTAACCAAACCAAAAGTAGTTTTAGCAGATGAGCCAACAGGAGCCTTAGATTCTACAACAACAGATAATGTAATGGATTTGTTAAAAGACATTAATGATGAAGGAATGACAGTTTTTGTAATTACGCACGAAGAAGAAGTTGCAGAACAAACTAAAAGAATTGTACGTTTAAAAGATGGTCTTATTATTAGTGATGAATTAACCAAAGCGTCTAAAGCAGTATAATTATGTTTGATTTAGACAGATGGAGGGAAATTTTTCAGAGTATCAATAAAAACAGATTACGTTCTGTAATGTCTGGTTTTACAGTTGCATTTGCCATTTTATTATTTACTCTGTTATTTGGAATTGCGAATGGACTTGGTAATTTTTTTAAAGGTGCTTTTTCAGATGATGCTCAAAACTCAATGTTTGTTCGTGTTTGGAAAACATCTAAACCTTATAAAGGTTTGCAAACAGGTAGAAGAGTACAATTAAAAAATGCTGATTATAATTTTGTTGCTGATGAATATGAAAATAAAATTCAATATCAATCTGCACGTATTTATAAGAATTTTTCTATAAAATACAAAAGTGAAGCTAGTACATACAATATTAGAGCGGTAAATCCTGATCATCAATTTTTAGAAAAAACAATTATTAACGAAGGTAGGTATTTGAATGAAAGAGATTTAAAAGAGAAATCTAAAGTAATTGTAATTGGTAGATTGATTAAAAAAGATTTATTTGGAGAAAAACCAGCACTAAACAAACGTGTTAATGTTAACGGAAGTTCTTTTTTAGTTATTGGTGTTTTTTCTGATGACGGGAATGATAATGAAGAAAGAATAGCATACATACCAGTAACTACATCACAAATGATGTATGGTAATAATGATTATATCAGTCAGATAAATTTAGGTTATAATCCAGAATTAAGTACAGATGCAGCCATTGCTTTTGGTAATAAAATGGAACGTGATTTAAGAAAGAGGATGGGTATTCATCCAGATGATCAAAGTGCATTATCTGTAAGAAATATGGCAGAAGCCAATAAATTTATAAGTACTGTGTCATTAGCTCTGTTATTTATAATAGGTTTTATTGGTTCAGGAACTTTAATAGCAGGTATTATAGGAATTTCTAATATTATGATTTTTGTAATAAAGGAAAGAACTAAAGAATTTGGAATTAGGAAAGCTTTAGGTGCAAAACCATCATCTATAGTTGGTATGGTTGTTCAAGAATCTGTTTTAATAACAACCATTGCAGGTTATGCAGGTTTAACCTTAGGAATTTATATTTTAAGTTTAATTGGCAACAGTTTAGAAGAAGACTATTTTATTAAAGATCCAAGTGTAAGTTCTGGAATTGTAATTGGAGCAACAGTAATCTTAATTCTTTCAGGGTTAATTGCAGGTTATGTACCCGCAAAAAGAGCAGCAAATATTAAACCTATTGTAGCATTAAGAGCAGATTAATTATGAAGTTTTTATTCGAATCAGATACTTGGCAAGAAATTTACGGAAGCATTCGTAAAAATAAAGTAAGAACTGCAATTACAATAATTGGGGTTTTATGGGGTATATTTTTATTAGTGGTTTTATTAGGCTCTGCAAGAGGTTTAGAAAATAGCTTCAATAAATTATTTGGAAACTTTGCCACAAATAGTGTTTTTGTTTGGACACAGTCTACAGATACTCCTTTTAAGGGATTTCAAAAAGGTAGAAGATTTAGTTTAACTATGAACGATATTGATGTTCTAAAATCTGAATATTCAAATGAAATTAAATTATTAGCCCCAAGAAACCAAACAAATAACTTAATTATAAAAGATTTTAAATCTGGCGACTTCAGAGTAAGTGGAGATTATCCGATTTTAGATCAAATTCAGAAAAAAAAGCTAATATATGGGCGTTTTTTAAATGAAAATGATATTTTAAATAATTCAAAAGTTACAGTGATATCAGAAGACATGTATAAACAGTTATTTGATATTGATGAAATGCCAGTTGGACAATATATAAAAATAAATAGTATTGGTTACCAGGTTATTGGAGTCTATGAAGCATCAAATGTAGGTAATTTTGATGGAGATTGTGCTTACATTCCTTTTACTACATATAAAAGAGTATACAATACAGCCAATAAAGTAGATTGGATGATGATTACTGCAAATGAGAATGTTGATATTGAGCAAATGGAAAGAGATGTTATTTTGACCTTAAAAGGCTTGCATAAAGTACATCCAAATGATGAAAGAGCTTTTGGTAGTGCCAACTTGGGTAAAGAAATAGGAAAAATAACAGGGTTTTTAACTGGTATGCAGTTTTTAACTTGGTTTGTAGGGATTGCAACTTTAATAGCAGGTGTTTTTGCAATTGGAAATATTTTGTTAATAACAGTAAAAGAAAGAACTAACGAAATTGGAATTAGAAGAGCTTTAGGGGCTACACCAAAAAGTATACGTCAACAAATAATTTTAGAGTCAGTTTTCTTAACAACAATTGCAGGAATGCTAGGGATTATTTTTGGAAGTCTTATTTTATTTGGAATTGACTCCGCAATTGGGCAAGGAGATGACGCTGTTTTAGTAAACCCAACAGTTAATATTCCAATTATTTTAATAGCATTTATTACATTAATTATATTAGGAACCTTAATAGGATTAATTCCAGCACATATGGCAACAGTAGTAAGACCAATAGAAGCATTAAGAGAAGAATAAAATCAATCAACTAAATCATGAGTAAAAAAGCAAAAATTATTTTAATTATCATAGCAATAGGTTTTATTGCGGCATTAATTTGGTTCGGAAAAAAGAACAAAACAAGTATTGTAGAATACGAAACAGAAACGCCTTTTAAAACTACAATTGTTAAAAAAACGGTAGCTACAGGTAAAGTAACTCCTTTAGAAGAAATTGAAATTAAGCCACAAATAACAGGTATTATCGATAAAATAATGCTTTTAGAAGGTTCTAAAGTAAAGAAAGGTGATTTAATTGCAACTGTAAGAGTTGTACCTAATGAGCAATCTTTAATTAGTGCAAAAGGTAGAGTAGATAATATTATAATTAGCTTGAGTAATGCAGAAATTTCTTACAAAAGAAATAAAAATTTATTCGATAAAGGTGTAATTTCTAGACAAGAATTCGAAAATGTAGAATTAACTTATAATCAAGCAAAGCAAGATTTAAAAAATGCTCAAAACGATTATATGATTATCAAGAAAGGTTCTGCAGGTTCTGGTGGTTCTGCAAACACAAATATTATGGCTCAAATGTCTGGAACAATTTTAGAAATTCCGGTTAAAGAAGGAGACCAAGTAATACAATCTAACAACTTTAATGCAGGTACAACTATTGCATCTATTGCAGATATGAGTAAAATGATTTTTGAAGGTAAAGTAGATGAATCTGAAGTTGGTAAATTAGTAAGTGGTTCAGATATCGAAGTTTCAATTGGTGCTATAGAAGGTAAAATGTTTCCTGCAAAATTAAACTTTATTGCACCAAAAGGTACAGAAGAATCTGGTGCAGTTCAGTTTAAAATTAAAGCGGATGTTTCTTTGGATGACAACTATTTTATTAGAGCTGGTTATAGTGCAAATGCAGACATTGTTTTAGAGAAAAAAGACAGTGTTTTATCTATTAAAGAAGCATTATTAAAGTTCGATAAGAAA
Organism: Polaribacter vadi; assembly: GCF_018861005.1. GTDB lineage: Bacteria > Bacteroidota > Bacteroidia > Flavobacteriales > Flavobacteriaceae > Polaribacter > Polaribacter vadi_A. The sequence goes on along the minus strand of NZ_JAHKQL010000017.1, from coordinate 118,082 downwards.
ACTGAAGAACCTTATGTAGAAGTAAAAACGGGTGAAGGTACTTTTGAAAAAAGAACTTTAAAACTAGGAACTTCTGATGGTGTAAACGTAGAAATTTTAGACGGAGTTTCTGAAACTGACGAAATTAAAATTTGGAACAAAGTTTCTAAAGATGACAACAATGAAGGAAATAACTAATTAAGTTATAACTTTAATAAGGATAAAAAAAGGAACTCATTTTTTGAGTTCCTTTTTTTTTATGAAATAAATTTTATTGCTGATGTTTAAATGGCTTCCACCAAACCAGAAAAAATTTAAAAATTTCTCCATTTTCTTTTTTAATCCAACAAAAAGGAGAGAAATTTCTGGCTAAATATTCTGCAGATTCTGCTTTAAAATCAGTAAAATTTAACCATTTTACATTTTGATGTGGTATCATTAACCAATCTTTTTTACTTGGGATAAAAAATTTACAATCATTAAATGCTTCAAGTTCTTTTTGGTTAATGTAAAAACCACCAATACAATCAGTATTTAAAGTTTTTAATTGTATATTTTTATACGAGTAAGGCACAAATAATTGTGCTTTAAAATACACTTGTTGAGTTATTTTTTTTGATGATAATTGGATACTCTCTAAATAATTTTCACATTCATTAGAGTAGAGTAGTGGCAATTGTTTTTCCTTCAGTTTAATTAGTTTTTCAACCAAAGTATCTTTTCTGTTTGGGCCAATAAAATGTTCAATTTCAGTAGTTCCAACAGAGTCATCAAACAAATAAAACTTATAAATAATTTCTAAATGAATTGGTTTTTCATCTTTTTTGATGATACAATCCAATTCACCTAAAGTTATTTTGTTTTGCTGAATTTGAATGTTCTCACAAAGTATATTAATATCTTTTTCTTGTTCTAATTGATACGAAACAAAACGTTCTATATATTTACCTAATCTTAGTTTTTCATCAATATTAATATCAATTTTTACTGATTTGGGTTCAATTTTAAATTGATGCAATTCTAATACAACATTACTTTTCCACAAACTAGGAGTTTGTAAAAAACCATCATATCTTTTTTGAATGTCTTTTGTTTTTTGATGCATTTCAAAATCGAAGTTACAAATCTATTTTGTAACTTGAGGTTTTAAATTTAATTAGAATGCAACTAGAAAAATCTACTTTTCAATTTTTAAAAGATTTACATAAAAACAATAATAGAGATTGGTTTGCAGAGCATAAACCAAAATATACAGAAGCACAACAAAATGCTAAGTCAGTTTTTTTGGCTATAAATGATAAATTATCTGAACATGATGAAATTGAAAAATCGAAGATGATGAGAATTTACAGAGATGTTCGCTTTTCTAATGATAAAACACCTTATAAAGCACATTTTGCAAATTCGTATTCAAGATTAGGCAAAGAATTAAGAGGAGGTTATTTTTTAAGAATAAGACCAGGAGAATCTTTTTTAGCTGGCGGATTTTGGGAACCCAACAAAGACGATTTATTTAGAATTAGAAAAGAAATAGAACAAGATGCATCAGAAATTAAAGAGATTTTGGAAGATGCAACTTATCAAAAACATTTTGGAAATAAATTTGATAGTTTTAGCGAATTAAAGACAGCACCAAGAGGTTTTGATAAAGCACATCCAGATGTAGATTTATTGCGTAAAAAAGGTTTTATTGCTACCAAAAACTTTACAGATGCAGAAGTTTTATCAGAAGATTTTATAGATCAAGTAGATGAAAGTTTTAAAGCTTTACGCCCATTTTTTAATCTGTTTAGCGATATTTTAACGACTAATTTAAATGGTGAGTCTTTGATTTAATTAAGTGATATAAAAACAAATTTTACCGAGTTTCTACCTAAAAGTATTCTAAGATAAAATTAAGCAGAAATCAAATTTTTATCAATCTCTCTTTTTAAAACCAAAACAGTTACTAAAGTAGATAAAATATCTGCTATTGGGAAAGACCACCAAACCCCAGCAACACCATAATATTTGGGTAAAATATACGCTAAAGGAATTAAGAAAATTCCTTGTTTTAAAAGTGTTAAAAATAAAGCTGGCATCGCTTTTCCTGCAGCCTGAAAATAGGCAGAACCAATTAATTGCATGGTTATAATTGGAGTTGCAATAAACACAATAAGCATTGCATTTGGTGTTTCTTGTAAAAGGGTAATATCATTTGTAAAAATTTGAATTACTTGCTCTTTAAATAGAATAATAGCGAGAAAAATGATAGTACCTAATATCGATCCAAAATAAATAGATTTTTTAATGGTTTCTTTTACTCTATCATTCTTCTTAGCGCCAATATTAAATCCTGCAACAGGTAAAAATCCTTGAGAAACTCCCATTACTGGGGACAGTGAAAACATCATTACACGATTTATAATTCCGAAAATTGATATTGATATTTCTCCACCATACGTAAAAAGTGAGTAATTTAAAACAATCATTAACACACTAATGGCTCCTTGTCTTACCACAGAAACTCCACCCAATTCCACAATTTCTCTTACAATTTTACCATTTAAAGCAAAATTTTTCGGTATAATTTTTAGCTCACTTTTGTTCGATAAAAAGAAATATAAAATATACAAACCAATACTTGCAAAAGAAATAGAAGTGGCTAAACCAGCACCAGTCATTCCCCAATCAAAAAAGTAGATAAAAACAACATCTAAAACAATGTTTAAAATTGCTGGAATTATCATTGCATACATTGCAAATTTAGGTTTTCCTTCTGCTCTAATTACAGGATTTCCCATCATTGCAAATGCCAAAAATGGCACTCCAAAAATTACCATTGCAAAATATTCTGATGCAATTGGTAAAATATCTCCTTTTGCACCAAATAAATTTAAAATAGGTACACTAAAAAAGTTACCTAAAAGTACAAAGACAATAGCTAAAATTAGTGTTAAACAAATCTGATTACCAAAAGTTAAAAAAGCTTTTTCAGAGTTTTCTGCTCCTAAAGCTCTAGAAATAATAGAACTTCCTCCAATTCCAATTCCCATACCTATAGAAGAAATTAAAAAGGCAATTGGTAAAACTACAGTTATGGCTGCAATTGCTAAAACACCTACCCATTGCCCAACAAAAATAGTATCAACAATCATATTTAAAGACATTACAAGAATCCCTATTGTTGCAGGAACTGCTTGTTTTATCAATAAACTATTTATTTTTTCTGTACCTAATTCGTTTGCTAATTTTGCCATAAGAATTTACAAAGATCATCATTAATTAAAGGTTTAGGCGAATTCTAAGTTTTATTATTGTTAAAGATATATTAAAATATATATGTTTGTATAATGAATAAAAAGGAAAATATATTTACATTAAATATTACTGTTTCTGTAGAAGATATAGACAATTTAGAACATGTAAATAACTTAGTTTATGTAAAATGGATGGATAAAATTGCTACTACTCATTGGTCTTTTTTAACTAAAGATAATCCTTTGCCACAATATGTTTGGGTTGTAATGAGGCACGAAATTGATTACTTAAAACAAGCTGGTTTAGGTGATGAAATTACTGTTAAAACTTGGGTAGGTGAAACCAGAGGAATAACATCTGTGCGTTTAATGGAGTTTTATAAAGAAGATGTATTATTAGTAAAAGCAAAAACAACATGGGTAATGTTAAATTCAAAAACTTTTAAGCCAGCAAGAATTAGAGAAGATGTTTTAAAAGTATTACAGAATTAAATTATTATAATTTAAAAATTTTTACAATAAAACCTCTCTAAAACTAAAGTTCATTTTGACTATTTTTTAGAGCAATTTATGTAATTTGTTTCATTACACATTAATAAAAGTATCTTTGCACAAAATTAAGAAACAATGTCAACATTTTCTGCACTCGGAATTCGTAAAGATTATATAAAATCAATAAAAGAAATAGGGATTTCTAAGCCAACTGAAATCCAAGAAAAAACAATACCAATTTTATTAAAATCAACTACAGATTTTATTGGTTTAGCTCAAACAGGAACAGGGAAAACTGCGGCTTTTGGTTTGCCTGTTTTACATCAAATTGATGCTAGTTCAGAGCATATTCAAGCCTTAATTTTATCGCCTACAAGAGAATTAGTACAGCAGATAAAAAAACAATTATTCAAGTTTACAAAATACGTTGATGAACGTATCTTTTTAGAAGCCGTTTTTGGTGGCGAAAAGATTGACAGACAAATGAATAATTTAAAAAGAACAACGCATATTGTAGTTGCAACTCCTGGTAGATTAATAGATTTGATTGAAAGAGGAGCAATAGACATTAGCCACGTAAAAACAGTGATTTTAGACGAAGCTGATGAAATGTTAAGTATGGGTTTTAAGCAAGATTTAAATAGAATCCTAAAATTTACAACAAAGTTAGATAGAAAAACTTGGTTATTTTCTGCTACTATGCCAGAAGAAATTAAGAAGATTATTAAAACTTATATGGATGGAAATGCACCAAGAGTAGAGATAAACCCTAAATCTTTGGTAAATGAAAACATTAGACATCACTTTGTAAAAACTACCATTAAAGAAAAAACAGATTTAATAATTACTTTTCTAGAAAAAAGAGAGGCTCAAAGAGGTATTATTTTCTGTAGAACTAAAGCTGGTGCTCAAAATTTAGCCAAACAATTAATAGAAGAAGGTTTTTCTGCAGCAGCATTAGAAGGAGATATGCAACAAAAAGAACGTGATAAAGTAATGCGTGCTTTTAAAAATGAAAGTTTACAATATTTAATTTCTACGGATGTTTCTGCACGTGGAATTGATGTAAAAGAGTTAGAGTTTGTAATTCATCATCAATTACCAGAGCAAACAGATTATTATACACATAGATCTGGAAGAACTGCAAGAGCAGGAAAAACGGGTGTTTCTTTAGCTTTAGTTTTGCCTTATGAATTAGAAAGAGTACACCAACTTCAGAAAGAATTAAACATAAAGTTTACGGAAGTTACTGTGTAAATGGAACTAATTTATGTTTTAGACATATTAGGAACTTTTGCATTTGCAATTAGTGGAGCTTTGGTAGCTTCTAATAAAAAGTTCGATTTATTTGGCGTGATTATTATTGCCTTTGTAACTGCTGTTGGAGGAGGAATGTTGCGTGATGTTTTAATTGATGCACATCCTATAAATTGGATTGGCGATTTAAATTATTTATGGACAATTTTAACTGCTGTTGTTTTAACTTTTCTATTTAAAAGAAAAATTGCATTTTTAAGTAAAACTCTTTTTTTGTTTGATACTATTGGTTTAAGCGTTTTTACCTTATTAGGTTTGCAAAAAGGGTTAAGTTTTAATTTACATCCAATTATTGCCATAATTATGGGGATGATTTCTGCAGTTTTTGGTGGCGTTTTAAGAGATGTTTTAACAAACAAAGTTCCGTTAATTTTTGAAAAGGAAATTTATGCTTCTGCTTGTTTAATTGGTGGAGTTTTTTATTTAAGCCTTTCTTATTTTGAACTTTCTGAAAATATTGTTTTTATCATATCAGCTTCTATAATTGTAATTATTAGATTAATTGCGGTAAAATTTCATTTAGAATTGCCCAAAATTAAAGATGATTTATTTGTAAAATAATAAAAAAGCGAAACTGTAAAGTTTCGCTTTTTTTTTATGTAAATCTATAAATTTATTTCACATCTTTTAAGAGCTCTTGAATAGAACGAATCAGCTGTTCATCAATTCCATTATCAACTTTACCAGGCATATTTTTAACTTTAATAGTAGGTTCAGTTTGGTTGTTTTCCATCCATTCACCAGCTTTATTTTTAGCACTTACAGGTACAACACCCCAATAACCACCATTTTGTAAACCTTCCCAACCAGCAAAACTACAAGTTCCTGGAACTGGCATACCAACTGTCTTTCCTATTTTTAAATCAGTATATCCAGAAGCATAACAATGCCCATCAGAATACATACTTTCATTAAAAATAGATAGTGTTGGTTTTGTCCATCTAGAAGTAGGTTCACCACCCACAACTTTAGCTTCTGTTGCATAAGTTATAAAAGGAACACCAGTAAAAAACATTGCTAAATCTGCAACTAAATCTCCACCACCATTAAAACGAGTATCTATAATTACTCCTTTTTTATCAGCATATTTACCCATCATATCTTGATAAATACTTCTATATGGGCCATCACTCATACCAGGAATATGGACATAACCTAATTGACCTTTGCTTTCTTTTTCTACTTCTTTTTCATTGATTTTCACCCATCTATTGTACAATAACCTACTTTCTGCACCTAACGAAATTGGCTTAACAGTAATCGTTTGAGTTTTCTTTGTCTTTGGATCTAAAACTTCTAATAACATAAATTTTCCTGATTTTCTATTCAGGTATTTTGCTAAATCTTCGTTATCTGCAATTGTTATTCCGTTTATTTTTTTGATGATATTTCCTTTTTCAATTTTAAATTTGGCTTTGTCTAAAGGTCCTCCAGAAATTATTTCATCAATTAAAATTCCACCTTCTTTAAAATCGTAATCCATAAAAATACCTAAAGATGCTGTTGCATCTGCGTTAGAAACGTTGCTGCCACTGTAACCTGCCCCTGCATGAGAAACGTTTAATTCTCCTAACATTTCTGATAACATTTCAGAAAATTCGTAACCATTAGAAATATGTGGTAAATATTTTTGATATTCTTCTTTCATTTTAGCCCAATTAATTCCGTGAAAATCTGGGTGATAAAAAATAGCATTGGTACGTATCCAAACATGATCGAACATAGCTTTTCTTTCTGCATATTCATCTAATAAAATTTCACCTTTTATAGAAACACCTTCTCGTTTTTTACTTGCAGGATTTAATTTTGTGATTCTTCCACTACTTAGTAAATAAAGGTTTTTCATTTCTTTATCCCATAGTAAACTTCCAGAACGTGTGTTTAAAGGCATTAACATTTTTGTTTCTTTGGTTCTTAAATTAGTGCTCCAAAGATTTGATTTCCCTTCAAAACTTGCTAAATAATATAAAAAATCACCTTTTTTAGACAGCACAGCATCACCCAAACTAGAAGAGTGAATCGTTAATCTTTTGGTTCGATCTTTCATATTTGCCCAATCAAACTCAAGTGTTTTTGTTTTGTCTTCTTTTTTATCGTCTTTTGATTTGCTATCTTTTTTCTTCGATTTTTTGTCGTCTTTTTTATCTTTCTTTTCTTCTTCTTTTTTCTTTTTCTCTACTTCTTTAATGGCTTGCATTAATTTGTAATCCTCATCACTTAAATTAAATTCATCCCAAGCATCTTGTGTAAAAAACATACTATAAACGTCAGATTGAGAACGACCACTAGTTGCATAAGATTTTAATCCGTTTCTATTACTAAACCATAACATTTGTTTCCCTCCATTTACCCATTTAGGATAATAATCATAATAACCACTTTCATTTAAATTGATTCTTTTAGAGCCATCAGCAGCCATTAAAAGTACTTCACTATTGCTTAAAGTTTTGCTCCAATCTACCAATAACCATTTACTATCTGGACTCCAAGTAAAGTATTTATCTCCATCTCTCATATGAAATAAGTCTTTTGGAGTTAAAAGTGTAGTTTCTTTTTTAGAAGCAATATCTACTATTTTAAGTGTTCTTCTGCCTTCTATAAAAGCTATTTTTTTTCCATCTGGTGAATATTCTGCCAAGTAATTATCTAGCTTGTTTTCTATTAAAGAAGATTCTTTTACTAAAGTTGCAGCGTAGAAAAAAGGCTCTTCTTTTCTGATTTTTTCAGATTTAAAAACACTCCATTTTCCATTTCTTTCGCTACTGTAAATTACTGATGTTCCTTTTGGTCCCCATGAAACAAAACGTTCGTTTTCGGGAGTATTTGTTAATCTTTTAGTAAAAGATTTGTCTACAGAAGTTACAAAAACTTCACCTCTGGCAATAAATGCAATTTCTTTACCATTTGGCGAAACTGACATTTCTTGAATTCCGCCATTTACAGAAACAAATTTTTCTGTATTTTCTTTATCTTGAGTAATAATTTTTACGTCTACTTTTTCTGGTGATGTACCTTCTTCCATGGTATACAACTCTCCATCATAACCAAAAGAAATTACTCCATTTGCTACACTCAAAAAACGAACAGGATGTAAACTAAAGTTGGTTAGTTTTTCATCAGATTTAGATGCTAAATTCATTTTATGAATATTAAAAGAACCACTTCTTTCACTTAAATAATACATGCTTTTTTCATCAGTAGTAAAAAATGGATGTCTGTCTTCTGCTTTGTTAGAAGTTATCATTTTATGACTGTTTGTTTTTGCATCATACAGCCAAATGTCTCTAGTTATAGAAGATGTATGATGTTTTCTCCATTCATTTTCGCCTCCTTTTTTATCGTGATATAACATTGTTTTTCCATCTTTAGAATACTGTATATATTCTGCAGGAATTGTAAATATTTGAGACACTCTTCCAGAATTTACAGGAACACTATACAATTCAGATTGTGAACGATGTGGATATTGTCTATGATTTACATCATCTTGTCTTAAAGCTCCAAAAACTATATTTTTATCATCCGAAGAAAAAGAAAACGGAATTTCATCATTAGAATGGAAAGTTAATCTTGTTGCAGTTCCACCATCAGCATTCATTACATAAATATCAAAATTACCATATCTATTGGATGCAAAAGCTATTTTAGAACCGTCCTTGCTCCAAATTGCTTTGTAATCGTGCGCATTATGATAAGTAAGTTGTTTTGCAGTTCCTCCATTAGCATTCACTTTATACAAATCGCCTTTGTAAGTGAAAGCTATTTGAGTTCCATCTGGAGAAATTGAGGAATGTCTCATCCATTTGGGATTGTCTTGGCCGTAAATTGAAATTGATAAAAATGTAAGAAAAAGTAGGATTGGTCTCATAGTTGAAAAAATTTGTCTAATTTAATTAATTGAAATAGCATTATAATGATAAAAAAGTTAAAAAAAAACTAATATGAAGCCATTAGAATTTACTAATTTTAAAAATTTTAAAATGATGATAGGTAAGGAGTTGCCTGTTGGAAATTGGTATACAATTTCTCAAACCATGATTAATGATTTTGCAAATGCAACTTTAGATAAACAATGGATTCATATTGATGAAAAAAGGGCAGAGAAAGAGAGTCCTTTTAAAAGTACTGTAGCTCATGGTTTTATGTCTGTAGCTATGATTTCTAGAATGTTAGAAGAAACTTTTGTAATTAAATCTGTAAAAATGGGCTTAAATTATGGTTTAAATAAAGTCCGTTTTCCAAATCCTGTTCCTGTAAATAGTCAGTTAAGAATGCATTCTTCAATTAAAGATATAGAAGATTTAAAAAACAACGGAATTAAAATAACTTTTTCTTGTACTATAGAAATAAAAAACCAACAAAAACCAGCTTGTGTTGCTGAATTTTTGGTGGCTTTATTCGAATAAATAAATTTGTTTGTTGCTATGCTAAAATTCCGGAATTTTCTGCTTTTTTAGCAAAAAATACTAAGTAAAAGCTAATTAAAATAGTAATAATTGGCTGAATTAAACCTGTATTACCATAAACTTCTAAAGCATTTGTCATAAAAAATGAATAAGCTGTTTGTACTAATACACCTAATAAAGAAATGATTAATACTTTATGTGCTGTTTTTTTGCGTACTAAAAGTAAAATACACCCTAGTAAACCAAACCAAACAGCAATAGCAAAAGCAGCTGTTACCCAAGAAGGAGTATTTTCTATTAATTTTAATTGATCTGCAGGAATTAACGCTTTCATATCATCAGTCATAAAAGCTTGTCCTAAATACACAAGCACACCCATTGCATTCCAGATAAGTGCTAAAACAGTAATTATCCAGAAAGATTTAGAAGGTTTTGTAGTTGTTGCCATAATTTAAAAGTTTGGTTAGTTGATGTTATAAATGTAATAAAAATATTTGTGTAATTTTAAAATGTAAAGTATATTTGTCATTATAATAAATAAATTTGTCAATTTGTAAAATAAATAAGATGTCTAAACAGTCAATTTGTGAAAGAGAACGAAGTCAGTTAGAGAAAATGAACAAGTTTCAATTGGGTTATCAGTATAAAAAAATCGGATTAATAATTGCAATTTCTGCTTTTATTTTAATGCTTGGTAGAAAGTTTATAGACAATTCAGAATGGATAAGACCAGTATTACAAGCCTTTTTGTTGGTTGGTTTATTGATAATTTCTTTATCAAAAAGTAAAGAAGAAGATGAATTTATAGATAGTTTAAGATCGCAATCTTATAGGTTAGCTTTTCTGTTAGCCATTGTGTATTCTTTGGTGCAACCTTTAATTAATTATGGAGTAGGATTATTGTTCGATGAAAATGAAACCCTAAAAGGATTTAATTATTTTCAGGTATTATTTTTTATGTTGATTGTACAATTGATGTTCTTTTGGCAACTAAAAAGAATGAATCGTTAATATGAAAAATACTTTAAAAGTACAACGTGCCATTTTAGATTTAACTCAAGATGATTTGGCAAAAAAAATTGGTGTTTCTAGACAAACGATTAACTCTATTGAAAAAAACAGGTATGTGCCATCTACTGTTTTAGCACTAAAATTATCGGCTGTTTTTAATATTTCTGTAAATGATTTTTTTACTTTGGATGACGATGATTAAGCACTTAATTGATAGAAATTACTGCTGCTTTAAACAAATTAGCTTTCGATTTAAAGAAAGAATTTTCTAATTCATTAGCTTTTAATTTGGTTTCTATCAATTTAGATTCTCTGTAATTTACTAAGAACAAAGAACTTTCCCCCAAAAAGAATTTACGTTCTTCTGCTTTTAACAAAGTGTCATAATCTCTTACAATATTGGCAATATATTCACTTTGGATAATGTAAGATTCTAATTCTTGTTGTAAACCATTTATTTTATTTTTTATGGATATTTTAGTGGCTTCATTTTCTAGTTTAGCATCTTGCAATTTAGTTTTTGCAAGTTTTAAATCTCCACGTTCTTTTCTTAAAAAAATAGGTAATTTAAAATTTAGACCAGCTTTGTAATTGTTAATATTTAAAGAATTAGATAGTTCTGGAGTTTCTGTTAAAAAATTATACTGAACATCTAATTTTGGTAATAAGTTGTTTGTTTTTAGTTTTTTATCAATATTTAAACTCTGTATTTTAAATTCTAAAGATTTAATTTTTGGATGATTGTTAATATCAAAATTAGCATTGTTAAAAAGCGCAATATTAAAAGTGGTATCCACTTTATCTAAAGTAGAAACATCAGGAATTATATGGTCTTGTAGTTCAACAGGTGTATTATCATTTATCCAAAGAAAATTAGACAATTCTAATGATGCTTTCACTAATTTAATACGTGCTTTTTCTAAATTTAGTTTTCTATTGTTTAAATTAATGCCAGCTTCTAAAGTATCTATAGCAGGTTTTTCACCTTCTTGAAAAGCTCTTTTTGTAGTCTTAAAACGGATGTTTGCATTTTCTAAAAAATCATCATAAACCAATTTATCATTATAGTTTTTTAACCAGTTAAAATAGGAGAGAGCTGCATTGTATAAAATTTCATTTACCAATATTTGTTGCTCTTCTTTTGCTTGATTTATATAGAATTTTGCTTGTTTTAAAGCTGCCATTCTTTTATTAATTAGCAAACCGTTTAATAAAGAAGCAGAAACACCAACAGCATATAAACCATCTGTAGGCACTGTATATTCTGGATTTAGGTATTCGCCTTCATTATCTTCAAAGTTAGCTTTAAACTCTAATCCATAATAAGTTGGTATTTTAAAAGCGCCATTTAATTTATTATAATATTCTTTTTCTTTAAATTTCTTTTGATTAAAATCAATCTCAATTTTAGGATCAAAAGCACCTCTTGCTTTCAGTAATTTAGCTTCGCTATTATTAATTACTAAATTGGCTTGTTTTACAATTGGGTGATATTTTTTTACATAGCTTAAATATTCTGATAAGCTCATCACAGACGTTACTTTTTCTTGTGCAGAAAATGTAGCGAACATCAATAAAAACAGTGTTAAAATGTAATTTTTCATCGATTTAAAATCTAAAAATGAATTGCTGTTATTTTTTCTTTTTGCTGTCCGTTTTTCCTTTGTTATTGGTATCAGGTTGATAATAATTAGGAGGAAAGCTGTTTAATTGTCGCCAAAGTTCAAACCAAATTGGTACATCTTCTAAAAGAGCAATTGTTTTTGCACCAGAACCAACTCTAATTGCACCTGGCCAGTTATGATCTGTTTCGTCTGGTGCTAAAAGCACTCTATATTTTCCATTATCGCTTATAAAATTTTCTATGGCAACTACTTTTGCTCCATAAGTTCCGTAAGAAACATTTGGCCAACCAGAAAATACAATTGCTGGCCAACCATCAAACTGAACACGAACTTCTTCACCAATATGTAAAAGAGGTAAATCTATTGGTCTTACAAAAGTTTCTACAGCTAAATCGTATTTAATTGGCATAATACCCACTAAACCTTCACCTTCTTTAAAGTTACCTCCAATTCCGCCTTTTAAAGCCTTGTTAATAATCGCATCAAAAGGAGCAGTAACATTTAATAAACTATTTCTTGCTTTGTAATTACTATTACTATTTTCTAATTTAGAAACCTGTGCTTTAGCATCATAACCACTAGATTGTGCTGTAAAACGATTGCTTTCTGCTTTCGAAATTTTATCTGCATAACTTGCTTTTACTCTAGATATTTCAACTTTAGCGTTTAAAACATCATTTTTTGTAGCTAATAATTTGTTTTCTTTTCCAACTAATTTCGCTTGAGTTTCTTGTAATTTTAAACGTTTTTCTTCAACATCTTTTACAGCTTTTAAACCTTCGTTTTGTAAAGTTTGAGTTCTGGTAAATTGTCTTTCAGCAATTTTAATATTTGTTTTTGCAGCCTCAAAATCTATACTATCACTTTTCACTTTTAATTTAGATTGTAATAATTTGTTTTGGGCTTGTTCTAGTTTTAGTTTTCGTTCTTCTTTTAAAGCAATTATTTGTCTGTCTAAAGCTTCTACTTTAAATTGATAAGCATTTACAGAAGAGGTTTTTGCATTAATTTGCTCATTAGTTCTTTCTATTAATTTGTTATCAAAATAATCGCTTTTTACTTCGGATATTCTTAAAATAACGTCACCTTTTTTTACAGTATCTCCTTCTTTTACAAGCCATTGTTCTATTCTTCCAGGAATTTGAGATTGAATAGTTTGTGGTCTTTGATCTGGTGTTAATGTAGTTACTAAACCATTACCAGTAATATTCTGGGTCCAAGGTAAAAAGAGGGTAATAAACCCGAAGATTGCTGCTGCAAGTAAAAATTTATTAAAAGACTTGTAATAATTTTTAGCAAAAATATTTTTACCAGATTTAAACTTTTTTAAATCTACAGTCTTATTTAATTGGTTGTTAGAAATGTTTAACATGACTTTTTCTTAATTTATAGATTTAATTTCTCCTTTTTCTAAAGTAATAACCTGATTACATTTCGTTCTCCAACTCTTTTTACTACTCACCACAATTAGAGACCAAGGTTTTTTTACATTGGTTAAATAATCAATAATTCTTACTGTTTCTTCTAGATTAAATTGATCTAAAGGATCTTCTAAAATCATTATTTTAGGTTGCTTTATAATGGCTCTTGCTAAAATTATTTTTTTAGCAATTGTATAAGACATTTGTTTACCTTCTGGATATAGAATAGTGTCTAAACCACTAGGTTGCTCTTTTAAAAATTGTGCTAAACCTACAACTTCTAAAATTTCAAAGATTTCATTGTCTTTAACTTTGTCATTACCAAAAATTAAGTTTTCTCTAATTGTACCTTCAAAAGGTGTTTCCTCTGAAAGAGATAAACCTAGTTGAGACCTGTAATGGTTTCTGTGTAAGCTGCTTAAAGATAAGTTGTTTACATAAATGTTACCAGAAGTAGGTTCTATAATTCCAGAAATTAAACGTAATAAACTAGATTTACCAGCACCACTTTCTCCCATTACCAAAATTCTACTTTCTGGTTTTAAGGTTAATGAAATATTTTTAATGATCGATTTTTCTCTATCTTCTACATCGTAAAAAACTTCATCTAGCTCTAAGTTTAATCCGTTTTTAAATATTGGTTTTTCACCAATTTGAGACTCTAGCTCTTTGTCTACAACTTGTCCTATTTTTTCGATGGATGTTAACACGTCATAAAAAGATTCTAAACCAATAATTAATTTTTCTACAGAACCAATTACTAAAAGTATAATAATTTCTGCAGCAACAAATTGACCAATATTCATTTCTTGGCTCAATACTAAAGCGCCACCAATTAATAACAAACTTGCAGTAACAATTACTTTAAAACCAATCATTTGACTGAATTGTAAGAGTAAAACTTTAAAATGATTTTCTCTTGCTTCTAAATATTTGTTAACCAGGTCATCATTTTTTGTCATGGCTAAATTGGTATTACCAGAAAGTTTAAAACTTACCACAGTTCTAGCTACTTCTTGTATCCAATGTGCTACTTTGTATTTAATTTTAGACTCTAATAAGCTGGTTTCTAAACCTCTTTGTGCAGTAAACTTAAAAACTATGAAAATTAAGAATAATAAAAGAATACCAAAAATGATAAAAAAGGGATGATAGAATGACAATAAAATTAATGCAAAAATAATTTGTAGAATTGCAGTTGGTACATCAATTAAAATTTTAGATAAACCTTTTTGAATTGTAATTGTATCGAAAAAACGGTTTGCTAATTCTGGTGGATAATAATTGTGCAATTCGTTCATTTTTATTTTCGGAAAACGATAGCTCAATTCAAAAGAAGCTCTTGTAAAAATTCTTTGTTGAATTGTTTCTATAATTCTTAATTGCATTAGCTGTAGAGCTCCAGAAAAAAGTACTCCAATTGTAACTACAACTACCAAAACTACCCATGAAGTAGATACTTGTGCACCTTGTATTAAATTGATAATAGCTTGTATACCAAGAGGTAATGTGAGTGCTACAAATCCGCCAAAAATAGCGTAATAAAATATCTGAAAAATATCCTTTTTTTCTAATCTTAACAATCCAATAAAACGTTGCCAAGGAGTTAGTTGTTTGTTTTCCATTGAATTAATTTAAAGTTTGATGAATGAGGTTTGTAAAAAATTTTGTTGGTGTTTTTCCTTTTTTAGCATTGGTAATTTTGGGAAAATGCTCGTGTAAAAAATGTTGATGTAAACCACCTTCAATAATGGTACTTGCCAAACTTAAAGGGAATTTATAGTTAGGGTTTACATCAGCAATCATATTTTTTAATCTTAATATTAAACGTTTGTAGACTTCAAAATAGCCTTCTTTATTGTCTTTGTCTACTTTTTTAGTTAAAAAAGATTTAGAACTTTCGTTCACTATTATTTTATATAATATGGTTTCGTTGATATGCGAAAAATTACTGTCTTTTTCAACAGTTTTTGTAACAATATGTATTGCTTTGTTCAATTTTTCTTTTTTATCAGAAATACTAAAAGTTTCTAATACAAGTTGGTATTCTAACCAAGCCCAATACCAAGAAGATAAGTAGAGTAGAAGTTTATGTTTGCTTTCAAAATACCTGTAAATAGAACTTTCGTTCGATTTAATTTTAACACCTAATTTTTTAAAAGTAAAACTTTCAAAACCAATATCATTAATTAAAATAATGCTATTTTCTATAATTCTTTTGCCTAATTCTGAGGTTTCTGGATCTTTTATAAAAATTTTATTGGGTACAGATATTTTTAAAACTGATAATAAATCTTTCATACTTGATAATTAAAAGTGCAAATATAATAGTATTACTATTAAATATGAAATTAATTTATTTTTTAATGATTTTTTAACATTGCTTATTAATCATAAAAAAAGACCTTTTGAAGAAATCAAAAGGTCTTTTATAAATAATTCAAATAAACAAATCTTATTCTTTATGCAAGTATACTGCAGATGCAGATGCTAAACTCGCATTATAAACTGGTGTAATGTTACCATCATTACTAATGTTAGTGTAAGCTAAAATTCTTCCTCCACCATTACCAGCTTCAGCAATAAATACTGTTTTAGATTCACCATCATAAGCAACATCAACAGGGTTACCTAATAACGTATTTGAACCAGCAATTCTAATTTGTTCAGATGCAGCAAGTGTAGCACCATCTGCTGTACTGCTAAATTTACTAGTAAAATTTTCTATTACATGAAACCCTCCATCATCTTGACCATTGCTGGCTTCACCAATATCAGTTAAAATCATAGTGTCTGTCATAGCATCATAAGTTAAACCATGTGTTCTAATAATACCTTCAATAGCAATTTGCTTTGTTGCTGATAAAGTAGTTGTAGATGAATTACTTAAAAAGTTTGAATAAACAGCTAATTCGTTTGTAGTATCTGCAATTGCATATAAATCATTGCCAATAAATGTAATTCCCCAAAGTTTAATATCTGTTGTTATTGTATTTCTTAAAGTAAAACTATCACCGTTTTTTGCATATACAAATAATCTACCATCAGCAGTAGTTTCATTGCCATCTGCATCAGCATTATCTGCAACTACATAAAAGTTATCATTTACAGCTAATTCTCTTGGGCTAGACATGTCTAAACTACCAGTTACACTTGCGTTTACAGTTGTAGATATAGAAGAAGTTAAAATTGAAATATCTGAATAACCTTCTAAACCAAAAGTTGTTCTATTTGCTTGTACAATTAAATCTTCATCTCCATCATAATATATTCCGTCTGCTTTTGTAGTATTTGTAGTAAGTGTAGATTGTGTTACTGCGTTTATAGAACTTACATCGTATATATTTACGTTACCATCTCCATTATTAGAGGTAAATAAAATTTTTGTGTCTAGTTCAGTAGTTAATTCATTATTACTTTCTGTACAAGATGTTAACCCGATTGTAATTGCACCTATTAATGCTAAAGTTTTAAATGTTGTCATTGTATTTTAATTTAGATTATACAGTTACTTACGAGAGGTTTTAAACTATGGTTTTTGAAAAATGAGTTTTTAACACTTTTTAACATTTATAGCTTAGAATTAATTTAATATTGCTTTCAATTTTGAAAACCTTTTTTTTTATAATACCTTTGTAAAACAGAGAGATTTCTTAAAATTACCTACTTAGCTATATTGTCTTTATAATTTTAGGTTTAAGACAATTTCTAAAGCTTATATTCTTAGAAAAAGAAAATTTCTCAAACGAGTATAGGTTAAATCATAATAAAAACATTTATATAGTTAATGGCAAAATCGCAACAAACATTTAGTAAAAGTGAAAAAGAAAAAAAACGCTTAAAGAAAAGAGCAGATAAGCGTAAAAAAATGGAGGCAAGAAAAGCGAACAAAGAAGAAAATGGAACTTCAGGGATACAGTTTGCTTATGTAGATCATAATGGAAATTTAACAGATACTCCACCAGATCCAGAATTAAAAGTAGAATACGAGTTAGAAGATATTCAGATATCTGTAACTAAAAAAGAAGATTTACCAGAAGAAGACCCTGTAAGAAAAGGAAAAGTAAATTTCTTTGATAGTTCTAAAGGTTTTGGTTTTATTATAGATTCTGACAATGGTGAAAAATATTTTACTCACGTTAGTGGATTAATTGATACTATTGCAGAAAATGATAAAGTTTCTTTCGAACTTGAAAAAGGAATGCGTGGTATGAATGCTGTAAAAGTTAAGAAAATTTAATTTTTTGTTTAAAAACAAATAAAAAAAGCCTTTTAATTAAAAAGGCTTTTTTTTATGGACAGTATTTAATAAATTTAAATTTATTTGATGAAAAATAACATCAATACCTACAATAAAATATCAGATTACAAAGACATTAAAATTGAAGAGTTTGATGTAAATAAACGTTACACCAAGCCTCATAAACATAATAAGTATTTAGAAATTGTATATTTTATAAAGGGTAGTGGTTATCATCATTTAGATCTAAAAAGTTATCAAATAAAACCAGCAACTGTTTTTATTGTTAAAAAAGACGAAGTACATCATTGGGAAATTACTACAAAACCCAAAGGTTACGTAATTATTATAAAAGAAACGTTTTTAGAAAAAACTCTAGATAAACTTTTAAATAATCAGCTTTTAAAATTACAGCATAAATCAAAAATAAAAGTTTCAAAAGAAGATCTTTCTTTTAATGCACTTTTTACTTCTTTAGCTTGGGAAAAAAAGCAAGATATAATAAACAGTGAAGCAGTAGAAGGTGGCTTAAAAGCTCTTTTTGCCAAACTAGTAAACTACGCTCAGTTAGAAAAAGTAGAAAGAACAGATTTATTGATTTTGTTTACAGATTTATTATCTCAAAATTTAAAAAATAATGTACAATTTTACGCAGACAGATTAAATACTTCTCCTCAGAATTTAAATGCCGTTTGTAGAAAAGAGTTTAATAAAACTGCATCAGATGTTGTTGCTGAGCATATTATTAAAGAAGTTAAAAGACGTTTAATTTATTCTAATGAATCGATTAGTGAAATTGCTTTTAGCTTAGATTTTAAAGACACATCTCACTTCACAAAATACTTTAAAAGGTATACACATTTAACCCCAAAGCAATTTAGAATAGTAAATATTACTTCTTAGACCATTTGTTTTTCAAATACACCATTTTGCTATTGGTTTCAAAATTACATTTGTTTAATATTGTTAAGGATATAATTTAGAACTCAAATTTTAATTGATAACTAACAAATCAATCAATTAAATGTTATGTTAAGAGTTAGTCTAATCACTTAATAATGGAAACAAATCAAATAAAATTAACTAAAAAGTAAAACAATGAGATTAACAAAATGTATGTTTTTATTTCTGACTTTATTGCTGAGTCAGATTGCAACTGCACAAATAACTGGTAAGGTTATTGAAAATGATGAAAATTATCCACTAGAATACGCAACAATAGCACTGTATAATTCAACTACAAAAACATTAGTAAATGGTGTTGTAACAGATTTTGATGGTCTTTTTTCTATTGATAATATAAAACCAGGTAATTATTATATAGAAGCTTCATTTATCGGTTATCAATTAAAAACAATAGCATCAATCAACATCAATAAAAAAGGAGAAAAGAAAGATTTAGGGGTAATTAAATTATCTTTAGGTGCTAGCAATCAGTTGAATGAAGTGGTTTTAAAATCAGAAAAAAAAGCAGTTTTACACAAAATTGACAGACAGGTTTTTGATACTAAAAAGTTTCAAAATACAGTGGGTGGTAATGCAGTAGATGTTGTTAAAAATCTACCTTCTGTAACTATTGATGGTTTAGGCGAAATAAGTGTAAGAGGTAGTAAAGGTTTTACAGTTTTAATAAATGGTAAGCCAACGCAAGGAGATACCAGTGCTATTTTAGCACAATTACCAGCAAATGCATTAGAAACTGTTGAGTTAATTACAGCTCCTTCTGCAAAATACGATCCTGAAGGTAAAGGAGGTATTTTAAATATCATCACTAAAAAAGGAGCAATAAACGGAACCTTTGCACAAGTAAATGTCAAAGGTGGTTTCCCATCAATAGAAGATTACGAAACAAAAGTTGCTGCAAAAAGATACGGAATTGACGTAACTGTAAATAACAGAACAGATAATTGGAATGTTTCTGTTGGAGCTAGTTACCAGAGAAATGATAAAGCTGGTAGAAGAGAAGGAGATATGTTCATTGTAAATGCAGCAGAAAATAAAACCACATTTTTGCCTTCTGATGGAGAGCGTAGTTTTGATGAAGTTACATACAATGGACGTTTTAATATTGATTATACTCCAAATAAATCTGATGCTTTTTCTTTAGGATTTTTTGCAGGTAAACGTACAAAAGAACGTTTGGCAGATATTGTGTATTATGATAATCATTCCATTTCACCTATTGGTGGATCTACAAGAGATTATACTTTTGCGTATTACAATCATAATTTAAGAATACGAAAAGGTGATTTTGCTTTAGGTAGTTTTGATTATGCTCATCAATTTGATAATCAATCTAAAATTTCTACATCAATTTTATACGAATATACTTTTTTAGGTGGTCCAACAGAGAATGACAATTTAGGGCATCCAGATAATGATATCGTTTACCAAAGAGAATACAACACCAATGATAATCCTTTGTATGGAGCTCGTTTTAATTTAGATTATAAATGGAAACCTTTTTCTTTCGGAACTTTAGAAACGGGTTATCAATATAGAGATTTAGATCATACAGGTAAATTTGTTTATGAAAGAGATGGAGTTTTAGTACCAGAATTTTCGAGTGATATTAGTTTAAAAAGAAGTATTCATTCTGGTTATGCACAAGTTTCTGCATCTAAAAGCAAATGGGATTATGCTGCTGGTGTTCGTGTAGAATCTATGGATAGAGAATACAAAGAAGCCTTATTAAGTGAAGTTACAGAAAATGTATACGATTACGATTTTGTAAAATTATTCCCATCTGCATCTTTACAATATAAGGTTAATGATAAAACAAATATTAAAACAGCTTACAGCAAAAGAGTAGAAAGAACCACTACTTTTAAAATGAATAGTTTTGCAGAACGTGAACATTCTGAAGTTTTTGAACAAGGTGATAATACTTTATTACCAGAGTTTATAGATTTGGTTGAATTAGGTGTCACTAAAAAATTAAAAGGCGGTAATTCTGTGTATGCAACTGCTTATTTTAGACATGTAGATAATGTTATAAATCGTGTAAATACCTTAGCTTACGAGGAAAATGGACAAGTTATAGATAGTATTATCAACCGAGTTTATTCTAATGTGGGTAAAAGCAATTCGTTAGGTTTAGAATTGGGTGCAACTATAAAACCAACTGACAATTGGACTAATTTTATAGGCGTAAATGTGTATAATTATGATATTGATGGCGTTCTAAATTTTAGACACAGAGATGGTATAGAAAGAAATTATGATATCGATTCTAAATCAACAATTTATTCTATCAATTTAAATTCAACTTATAATTTTTGGCAAAATGCTTCTTTACAATTTACCTTTAATTATTTGTCTGATAGAAATACAGCAATGGGTGAAGATTCTCGTTTTTACTCACCAAACTTAACGTTCATAAAAAAGTTTAT
Source organism: Polaribacter vadi (assembly GCF_018861005.1). GTDB lineage: Bacteria > Bacteroidota > Bacteroidia > Flavobacteriales > Flavobacteriaceae > Polaribacter > Polaribacter vadi_A. Next base: position 96,960 of record NZ_JAHKQL010000017.1, on the reverse strand, counting down.
GGACGATAGATTAACAGCAACTTTACAATGGCAAAATATAGATATGGGCTTGCTAAACACAAACGAACAACGGATTACAACCTCTAGAGCCAATCAATTTTACACAACCACAAATTATGTTTATGAAGTAGATATGGTTACACTAAATCTGTCTTATACATTTAATGCTGCTAAAAATAAATCGAAGTTTATTGATAGCGAATTTGGTAAACGAGAGTTTTAAAAATTTAGTTGGTTAAATTAAAAAGACCTTTCAATTGTATAATTGAAAGGTCTTTTTGTATGTTATAAATTTCAAAATTTTTAATCAAAAGTATTATTGATTATAAAACTCCATACTTTCTATAATTAATTCTTCAGGCACTTTACAATCAATTTTAAAGTCTTCAAAATCGTTTAAAAGCACAAAGTTTACTTGTCCGTTTACGTTTTTCTTATCGTGTTTTAGTAAATCTAAGATTGATGAAAAATCTTCTTTTAACAACATTATTTTATCATAAATAGATACTACAACGTCTTTAACATCAGTAACTTTTTCTTCAGGAAAACCTAATAATTTAGCAGACATATAACATTCGCAAACCATACCAATTGCAATTGCTTCTCCATGCGTTAAGTTTTCTTTGTCTTCAGATTCTAAGTAAAAAGATTCTATGGCGTGGCCTAAAGTATGCCCAAAATTTAAAATTTTACGTAAATTTTTTTCTTTAGGATCTTGTAAAACAACTTCGTTTTTAATCTCTACAGATCTAAAAATTAAATCGCTAATATTTAAGTCTTTGTTATCTTTTATTTGATTAAATAAGTTGATGTCATAAGTTACACCATATTTAATAATTTCTGCAGTACCTGATTTTATTTCTCTTGGTGCAACCGTTTCTAAATAGGCATTATCAACAATTACCATTTGCGGATTTGCAAACAAACCAATTTGGTTTTTTAAAACACCAAGATCTACACCAGTTTTTCCACCCACAGAAGCATCAACCATGGATAATAAGGTTGTTGGTATGTTTACAAAATCGATTCCGCGTTTAAAACACGATGCAACAAAACCACCTAAATCTGTAATAACACCACCACCTAAAGTAATCAATAAACTTTTTCGATCTCCACCTAAATCTGTAATTGCATTCCAAACACCAATACAAGTTTCTAAATTTTTGTTGATTTCTCCAGATTCAATTTCTATCAATTCAATCTTTTTATCTGTAGCTAAATTGGGTATAAACTTCGGATAACAATGCTCTAAAGTATTCTCATCAACCAAAATAAAGATTGTAGAATAATTATTTTTTTTGATTAATTTAGAAAGCACTTTATAACTTTCTTCTTGAAAATGAACAGGATAAGAAACTGCTTGTATGGTTTGCATTCGTTTATTTATTTAGTATGCAAATTAAAAATAAATAATTGAATTATTTGTACTCTTCAACTATCTTTGTTTTTAGTAAAATTCAAATTATGAAACTTTTCGATAACACAGAGGTTGCTTTTGCATTAAAATCTGATTCTCAATTAGAGCGTGCGTATTTTTTATTTAAGATGATACAAAGTCAACCCATGGTAAAAATAGGTAGTGCAGTAACCAACTTTGCTTTAAAAGCCCATTTGCCAATAGAAGGTTTAATTCGTACTACCGTTTTCGATCATTTTTGTGGAGGCGTAACCGAAGATGATTGTTTGCCAATTATCGATAATATGTTCGATAATGGAAAAGTGCATAGTGTGTTAGATTATTCTGTAGAAGGTAAAGACGAAGAAGTTAGTTTTGATGGTGCTTTGAATAAAATTCTTAGAATTATTAATTTTTGTGAAGAAAAAAAATCCATTCCTTATGCTGTATTTAAACCATCAGGTTTTGGAAGATTTGGATTGTATCAAAAAATATCAGAAGATATCGATTTAACACCCGAAGAAAAAGAAGAATGGAAAAGAGTAGAAGATCGTTTTCATAAAGTGTGTAAAATTGCTGTAGAAAAAGATGTGCCTTTATTAATTGATGCAGAAGAAAGTTGGATGCAAAAAGCTGCTGATGAATTAATAGAAGAATTAATGGCTACTTATAATAAAGAAAAAGCCATTGTTTTTAATACTTTACAAATGTACAGGCATGATAGAATGGATTATCTTAAAGCGTTGCATCAAAAAGCACAAGAGAAAAATTTTCACATTGGTATGAAAGTAGTTCGTGGTGCTTACATGGAAAAAGAGCGAGAAAGAGCCCAGGAAAAAGGATATCCTTCACCAATTTGTAAAGACAAAAAGACTACAGATATTAATTACGATGCTGCCATAAAATATATGATGGAACACTCGAAAATGGCTGTTTTTGCAGGTACTCATAATGAAGAAAGTTCTTATTTGTTAATGGGTTTAGCAAAAAAATATGATATAAAAGTTAATGACAATCGTCTTTGGTTTGGACAGCTTTTTGGTATGAGCGATCATATCAGTTATAATTTAGCAAATCAAGGTTATAATGTGGCAAAATACCTACCTTTTGGTCCTGTTAGAGATGTGATGCCGTATTTAATTAGAAGAGCAGAAGAAAATACTTCTGTGGCTGGGCAAACCAGCAGAGAATTAAATTTACTTAAAACAGAAAGAAAGAGAAGAAAATTATAATGACTAGCATAGAAGAGTTAAAACAGTTACTTATTAGAAATAAGCTTAGACTTGATCAAGAATTAAGGCAAAGCAAAGAAGCTGTTGTGCTTATAAAAAAATCTATGCACTCTAATTTGTCATCAGAAGAAAAAGAAAAAATTAGAGTTCAGTTGTTAGATATTTGTAAAGCAATACCTGCTTTAGCTGTTTTCTTATTGCCTGGTGGAGCTTTATTATTACCGCTTTTAATCAAATTAATCCCAGATATTTTACCATCAGCATTTCAAGATGATTTACCTGGAGATAAAAAATAAAAAACATTAAATCCATATATTGTATCATTAAATATAATATATTTGAATTATTAAACTTTAGGAGTAGCTAGTTTTACTAGTTTGAGAAATATCCTTAGAACCTGATTTGGTTAATACCAACGTAGGAAAAAGTCATTCTTAAATGCATGCTTATACATATTATGTGTATATAAATGTATCTATTTTCTTCTAGAGTTTACTTTAAAAATCAAGTATGATGACTATAAAAGTAAACAACGAAACTCAAGAAATTTCCAACAAAACAACATTACAAGAATTGGTTGATTATTTAAAAATCACTACCAATGGCATTGCTATTGCCATAAATAATGCTGTTGTTAAAAAAACAGATTGGAGTTCTAAAATTCTTCAACAAGAAGATGTTGTTTTAATTATAAAATCTACCCAAGGTGGATAAATCTACCGATAATTAAATAATTAAATATGTCAGTTCGAGTGATTTTAAGATACGAAAAATTGTTTCGAGAACTTTTTGAAACCGCAAAATTTACGAAAATTGACTAAGTTTTATAATACTACACAATAGTTTTAATAATAAACAAAACAACATCTTTTAAAATATATTATGAAGAAAAAAGACACAGCACCAAAAAAAGGTCAAGTAACAAGAAATCCTTTTCCAAACTCGAAAAAAAATTATGTTCAAGGAAAAATACATCCACAAATTAACGTAGCAATGCGTGAAATTTCTTTGAGTGATACAATTGATTCCATGACGAAAAATAAAACGCCAAATGAACCTGTTACTGTTTACGATACTTCTGGGCCATACACAGACCCAAGTAAAGAAATCAATGTTCATAATGGAATAGAAAGAATTAAAGAACAATGGATTTTAGATAGAAATGATGTTGAGCAATTAGATGCATTTTCATCAAAATATTGTAACGAACGTTTAAGTGATAAAAGTTTAGACCACATGCGTTTCGATTTAAAACACAAGCCAAAACGTGCTAAAAAAGGACAAAATGTAACCCAATTACATTATGCTAAAAAAGGTATTATTACTCCAGAAATGGAGTACATCTCAATTCGTGAAAATCAACGAATTGATGAAATGAACGAAATAAGAAAACAACACAAAGGCGAACATTTTGGCGCATCAATTCCAGAGAAAATTACACCAGAATTTGTAAGAAGCGAAGTTGCAAGAGGTCGTGCTGTAATTCCATCAAACATCAATCATCCAGAAGCAGAACCTATGATCTTAGGGAGAAATTTCTTGGTAAAAATTAATGCAAATATTGGTAATTCAGCAACTACATCATCCATAGAAGAAGAAGTAGAAAAAGCAGTTTGGGCTTGTAGATGGGGAGCAGATAATATTATGGATTTATCAACAGGTCAAAATATTCATGAAACCAGAGAGTGGATTGTACGTAATTCGCCTGTTCCTGTGGGTACAGTTCCTATTTATCAAGCTTTAGAAAAAGTAAACGGAGTTGCAGAAGATTTAACTTGGGAAATTTTTAAAGACACTTTAATAGAACAAGCAGAACAAGGTGTAGATTATTTTACCATTCACGCAGGTGTTTTGTTACGTTATGTGCCAATGACTGCAAAACGTGTAACAGGTATTGTATCAAGAGGTGGTTCTATTATGGCAAAATGGTGTTTGGCACATCATAAAGAAAGTTTTTTGTACACACATTTCGAAGATATTTGCGAAATTTTAAAACAATATGATGTTGCTTTTTCTTTAGGTGATGGTTTACGACCAGGTTCTGTAGCAGATGCCAATGACGAAGCTCAGTTTGCTGAATTAGAAACTTTAGGAGAATTAACACAAATTGCTCGTAAGCACGAAGTTCAGTGTTTTATAGAAGGTCCAGGACACGTGCCAATGCATATGATTAAAGAAAATATGGAAAAGCAAATCGAAGTTTGTGACGAAGCTCCTTTTTACACTTTAGGGCCTTTAACAACTGATATTGCACCAGGTTACGATCATATTACATCTGGAATTGGAGCTGCTATGATTGGTTGGTATGGCTGTGCAATGTTGTGTTATGTAACACCAAAAGAACATTTGGGTTTGCCTAATAAAGAAGATGTTCGTGTGGGAGTTGTTACTTATAAACTAGCAGCGCATGCAGCTGATTTGGCAAAAGGTCACCCAGGTGCTCAGCACAGAGACAATGCATTAAGTATGGCGCGATTTGAGTTTCGTTGGGAAGATCAATTCAATTTAGGACTCGATCCAGAACGTGCTAGAGAATATCACGATGAAACTTTACCTGCTGCAGGTGCAAAAATTGCCCATTTCTGTTCTATGTGTGGACCTAAATTTTGCTCTATGAAAATATCGCAAGAAGTGCGAGATTTTGCTGCTGAAAATGAAATTGATGAGAACAATGAAATTTTTCAAAAAGGAATGGAAGAAAAATCGAAAGAATTTAAAGAAAAAGGATCAGAAGTGTATTTGTAAAATTTTTAGGAAGTTCCCACGCTTTTGAAAAAAAAGCGTGGTCGGGCTTTACGTTATATCTTTTTTGTAGAAAAAACAAAAAAGGATGCCACTTCAATCCCTAACTCAAAACTAAACAGTTATGATAATTCTAATCGCTCCAGAACAAGACATTCCTAATGAAATTGAAATATTAAATCAATTATTTAAAGAAGGTTTACAATTTTATCATTTTAGAAAACCAGATAAAAATTACGAAGAACACATTGTGTATTTAAATCAAATAGATAGAAAATATCATAATAGAATTGTAGTACATTTTTATCACGAATTGATCAATGATTTTAATTTAAAAGGAATCCATTTTCAGGAACAAAAAAGAAAAGATTCTTTAGAAAAAGGAATTGGATATTTTAATGGTTTAAAAATGAATGGTAAAACAATGAGCAGTTCTTTTCACGAACCAGAAGATTTAGCGGCTTGTAATTTAATATTCGATTATCATTTATTGAGTCCTGTTTTTTCATCAATATCAAAACAAGGTTATCAAGGTAGAGGTTTTGATGTCAATCATATCAATAAAACAATTATAGGAATGGGAGGAATCAATAGAGAAACCATCCAAGAAACCATACAATTAGGTTTTAAAGGAATTGGAGTTTTAGGTGGCGTTTGGAATGTAGAAAATCCTGTAGAGAGTTTTAAAAGTATAAAGGAGAAGTTTTACTCGTTAGTATGATTTTGATCTGTCAGTTCGAGTGTTTTTATTGAGTTAAAACGAAATAAAAATGTATCGAGAACATATTTACAAAACAATAATCTATTTCAGGATTAAAAACTAAAAGCTTAAAAATTTGAATCAAAAAAACTACATACTTACTATTGCAGGTTTAGATCCTTCAAGTGGAGCAGGAATCACTTCTGATATTAAAACATTTGAAGCGCATGGTTTATATGGCTTATCTGTTTGTACAGCAGTTACAGTTCAAAATGATGTTGAATTTAAAAACTGTATTTGGATAGATAAACAAGTTATTTTAAATCAAATTGAATTGCTTTTCGAACGGTTTTCAATTTCAATAGTAAAAATAGGAATCATTCAATCTTGGGAAGTTTTGTTAGAAGTTGTATTGCTCTTAAAGAAGAATAATTCTGAAATAAAAATAGTTTTAGATCCAATCTTAAAGGCAAGTGCAGGGTTTAGTTTTCATTCAAAACAAGATTTACTGGTTTTTGAAAAAGTATTACAAAACTGTCATTTTATTACGCCAAATTACAACGAAATAAAAGATTTATTTCCTGATAAATCAATAGAAGAAACTATCGATTTTATATCAGAAAAAACAAATATTTATCTAAAAGGCGGTCATAGAAAAGATAAAGTCGGTTGGGATGAAGTGCATTACAGTAAAATTGTAAAACTGAATATTCCACCAATAACCACGGATTCTAAATTCGAAAAACATGGAAGTGGGTGTGTTTTATCATCAGCTTTGGCTGCGAATTTATCAAAAGATATTCCTTTAGAAGATGCTTGTAAAAATGCAAAATTATATACGGAACAATTTTTAAGTTCTAACAAAACCTTATTAGGGACACATATTTATCAGAATTAATGATTTGTAAATTACAATACATAACACAAGGTAAAACACCAGAAGAGCATTTAAGTAATCTAGAAAAAGTTTGTATTACTGGTGCAGATTGGGTGCAATTACGATTAAAAAATTTAGATGTTGATGTCATTTTAGAAACAGCCAAAAAAGCGAGAGAAATAACATCAAAATATCAAACAAAATTAATTATTAACGATTATTATAAAATTGCAAAAACAGTAAATGCTGACGGAGTTCATTTGGGTAAAAATGATGAATGTCCGTTAATAGTTCGTGAGTTTTTAGGAAGCTCTTTTATAATAGGAGGAACCGCAAATACAGTTGAAGATTGTAAAATTTTATTAGATAAAAAAGTAGATTATATTGGTTTAGGACCTTATCAATTTACCAAAACAAAAAAGAATTTAAGTCCGGTTTTAGGCGTTTTAGGATATCAAAATATATTAGAAAAACTTGAAACTAAAACACCCATAATTGCTATTGGAGGAATTGAGCTAAAAGATGTTTCAGAAATTATAAATACGGGTATTTATGGAGTTGCTGTGTCTGGAACAATTACAAAAGATATCCATACAGTTTCAAAATTTTATCAAATTATAAATAATCAAAAAGAGCAAAAAGTTGTTTGCTAGATGATTGATAAAAAAAAATAAAAAAAATGAATCAAAAATTAAAAATAGCCGATAAAGAATTTACATCTCGTTTGTTTACAGGAACAGGAAAATTTAGTTCCTCCAAATTAATGAGAGCATCTTTATTAGCATCAGAAAGTGAATTGATAACAGTGGCTTTAAAAAGAGTAGATGTTACAAATGATGAAGATGATATTTTAACACATTTAAATCATAAACACATCAATTTATTGCCAAATACTTCTGGAGTTAGAACTGCAAAAGAAGCGATTTTTGCAGCAGAGTTATCAAGAGAAGCTTTACAAACCAATTGGGTGAAATTGGAAATTCATCCAGATCCAAGATATTTATTACCAGATCCAATAGAAACTTTAAAAGCTGCTGAAGAGTTGGTTAAATTGGGTTTTGTAGTGATGCCTTATATTCATGCAGATCCTGTTTTATGCAAACGATTAGAAGAAGTAGGTGCGCAATGCGTAATGCCTTTAGGTGCACCAATTGGGAGTAATAAAGGTTTAAAAACACAAGATTTTTTAGAGATTATTATAGAACAATCTAATGTGCCAGTTATTGTAGATGCTGGTATTGGAGCACCTTCTCATGCAGCTCACGCAATGGAATTAGGTGCAGATGCAGTTTTGGTAAATACTGCAATTGCGGTTTCTCAAAATCCGATTTCTATGGCAAAAGCATTTAAAATGGCTGTTGAATCTGGAAGAATGGCTTTTGAAGCAAAATTGGCTCTTATAAAAAATCAAGCAGAAGCCAGTAGTCCATTAACCAGTTTTTTAAATTAAGAAATGAGTCATTTTAAAACACTTTTTGATACTTACAATTGGGATTTTATATTACAAAGTATTTTTAATAAAACAGAAGTTGAGGTAAAACAAGCTTTAGCAAAAGAGAAGCGAGATTTAGAAGATTTTAAAGCATTAATTTCTCCTGCAGCCAAACCTTTTTTAGAAGAAATGGCTTATAAAAGTAAGGTTTTAACCAAAAAAAGATTCGGAAATACGATGCAAATGTATGCACCAATGTATTTGAGTAACGAGTGTCAGAATATTTGCACTTATTGTGGTTTTAGTTTGACAAATAAAATTCCGAGAAGAACGTTAACAGATGCAGAAATTTTAAAGGAAGTTGCATTTTTAAAGCACAAAGGTTACGATCATATTTTATTAGTTACTGGAGAAGCCAATCAAAAAGTGGGTGTAGATTATATTAATAATGCGATTCGATTAATCCGTTCTCATTTTTCTAATATTACTATAGAAGTTCAGCCTTTAGATCAAGATGAATATGAACTTTTAATACAAAATGGTTTGTATGCGGTTTTGGTATATCAAGAAACCTATCATAGAGATGAGTATAAAAAACACCATCCAAAAGGAAAAAAATCGAATTTCGATTATCGTTTAGACACACCAGATCGTTTAGGAAAAGCTGGAGTTCATAAAATTGGTTTAGGCGCTTTATTTGGGTTGGAAGATTGGAGAGCAGATAGTTTTTTTACAGCGTTACATTTACAATATTTGCAAAAAACGTATTGGAAAACCAAGTATTCAATTTCTTTTCCTAGATTACGTCCACATTCAGGAGGTTTAGATCCAAAAGTTGAAATGACAGATTCAGATTTGGTACAATTAATTTGTGCTTTTCGTTTGTTAGATGAAGATGTAGAATTATCAATGTCTACTAGAGAAAGTGAAATTTTTAGAAATAATATTGTTAATTTGGGCATTACATCCATCAGTGCAGAGTCTAAAACAAATCCTGGTGGATATTCTGTAGAACCACAATCTTTAGAACAATTCGAAATTTCGGATGAAAGAAGTACAGAAAAAGTAGTAGAAATGTTAAAAAGTAGAGGTTTAGAAGTGGTTTGGAAAGATTGGGAATATTTTAGTTATTAATTACCGATTTCAAATTATAAATTACAAGTTTTAATCAAAATAGAGATGCTAACATCCGAAGAAAAAAAGCAATACAATCGTCATCTTATTTTAGATAAAATAGGAGAGAAAGGACAATTAAAACTTAAAAAAGCAAAAGTTTTGGTGATAGGAGCTGGTGGTTTAGGTTGCCCAGTTTTACAATATCTAACTGCTGCAGGAGTAGGAACAATCGGAATTATAGATGATGATGTAGTGGATCAAAGTAATTTACAACGTCAAATTTTATATACTATTGATGATATTGGATTTTCTAAAGCAGTAACAGCTTCAAAAAGATTATCAAAATTAAATCCGTTTGTAACATTCGATGTATATCAAGAAAAGTTAACAAGAGAAAATGCAATTTCTTTATTTGAAAAATATGATATTATTGTAGATGGAAGTGATAATTTTTCTACTCGATATTTAACTAATGATGCATCAATTATCACCAGAAAACCTTTGGTTTACGGAGCTATTTTTAAGTTTGAAGGTCAAGTGAGTGTATTAAATTATAAAGAAAGTGCAAGTTATAGATGTTTGTATCCAATTCCACCAAAACCAAATGAATCTCCAAATTGTTCAGAAATAGGAGTCTTAGGAGTTTTGCCAGGAATTATAGGCAGTTTTCAGGCAAACGAAGTCATTAAAATGATTTGCGAAATAGGAGAAGTGTTAACAAACAAAGTTCTTATTTATGACACCTTAACAATGCGTCAGTTAACATTAAAATTTGAGAAATCAGAAAATGCCAACATCACTAAATTAGAAGAAGATTATGATTTTTTCTGTGGAATAAAATCAGTAAAAAACGAAATAACTTTAGAAGAGATTGAAAATAATATAGAAAACTACAATTTATTAGATGTTCGTGAAGAATACGAACATGAAGATTATAATATTGGAGGTAAAAATATTCCATTAAGTGAATTGGATGATAGATTAGATGAGATTGATACTCAAAAACCAACTGTTGTTTACTGTGCAATTGGAATTAGAAGTAAAAAGGCAATTGATATTTTAGAGAAAAATGATAATAAAAGCGCATTTTATAACTTAAAAAATGGATGTTTTTAAAATTTAGCCTAATTATACTCTACTATTTTTAGTCTTTAAAATATAACAACTCAAAAATAACATGTAGAATAGTAATAAATTACATTTAATCAACTACTTTTGCACGAAATTTAAGAATTTAAGCATGCAAATCAGAAACATCGCAATTATTGCACACGTTGATCACGGAAAAACAACGTTAGTAGATAAAATTATAGATCAAGCAAAAATTTTAGACGAACGTAAAGAACGTACAGATTTATTGTTAGATAACAATGATTTAGAAAGAGAAAGAGGAATTACTATTCTTTCTAAAAACGTTTCTGTAAACTATAAAAACACAAAAATTAACGTAATTGATACTCCTGGTCACGCCGATTTTGGTGGAGAAGTAGAACGTGTATTAAAAATGGCTGATGGTGTTTTGTTATTAGTTGATGCATTTGAAGGACCAATGCCACAAACTCGTTTTGTATTAGGTAAAGCCTTAGAATTAGGATTAACTCCTATTGTTGTAGTAAACAAAGTAGATAAAGAAAACTGTACTCCTGATATCGTTCATGAAAAAGTTTTTGACTTAATGTTTGCTTTAGAAGCTACAGAAGAGCAGTTAGACTTTACTACAATTTATGGTTCTGCAAAGAACAATTGGATGAGTACAGATTGGCAAAACGAAACTACAGATATTGTACCTTTATTAGATGCTGTATTAGAATCTATTCCTGCAACTAAATACAATGAAGGTACTGCACAAATGCAAATTACTTCTTTAGATTTTTCTAAATTTACAGGAAGAATTGCAATTGGGCGTATTTTTAGAGGAGACTTAGAAGTTGGTAAAGATTACATGTTATGTAAAGCTGACGGTTCTACTAAAAAAGTAAGAATTAAAGAATTACACGTATTCGAAGGAATGGGTAAAGTTCAAGTAGATAAAGTACCTTGTGGAGATATTTGTGCAATTACAGGTGTTGAAGGTTTTGAAATTGGTGATACAATTGCTGATTTAGAAAACCCAGAAGCATTACCAAGAACAGAAATAGATCAACCTACAATGAGTATGTTGTTTACAATTAACAACTCTCCTTTCTTTGGTAAAGAAGGTAAATTTGTAACATCTCGTCACTTAAGAGATCGTTTATTTAAAGAATTAGAAAAAAACCTTGCATTAAAAGTAGAAACTACTGATAGTGAAGATAAATTTAACGTTTTTGGACGTGGAGTTTTACATTTATCAGTATTGATTGAAACAATGCGTAGAGAAGGATATGAATTACAAGTGGGTAGACCACAAGTAATTATTAAAGAAATAGATGGTAAAAAACATGAGCCAATGGAAACATTGTCTATTGATGTACCAGAAGAAATGGCTTCTAAAGCAATTAACTTAGTATCTCTTAGAAAAGGAGATATGTTAGTAATGGAACCAAAAGGAGATTTACAACATTTAGAATTTTCAATTCCTTCTAGAGGATTGATTGGTTTAAGAAATAAAATTTTAACAGCAACAGGTGGTACAGCTATTATTAACCATAGATTTAGTGAATATGGTCCTTATAAAGGAGACTTTACTGAAGAAGTAAAAGGAGCAATCGTTTCTTCTGCAGCAGGTAAAGCAACAGCTTATGCATTAAACCGTTTACAAGATAGAGGTGTTTTCTTTATTGATATCAACCAAGAAATTTATGTTGGTCAGGTTATTGGAGAAAATTCTAAATCAGATGATATGGCTGTAAACTTAATTAAAGGAAAGCAATTAACAAATATGCGTAAATCTGGTACAGATGATGCTATGAAAATTGCTCCAAAAATTGATTTTTCTTTAGAAGAAAATATGGAATACATTAAAGCTGATGAGTATTTAGAAGTTACTCCAGAAAGCTTACGTATGCGTAAGATTAATTTTAAAGCATAAGTATAAGTATTAATATTTAAAAACATTTCTTTTAGTAAGCAGTTTTACTAATAAAATATTTTATAATATATTAAAAAGCTCAAGTTAAAACTTGGGCTTTTTTTATGGATGTTAAGAACAAAATTATATAAAATATAATATATGTTCAATATTACCCTAAAAAGTATAGAATTACTTATTTATTAGACTGTTTACAATACATTTTTATTAGTTTTACTTTGTCTTAACTAGTTTAAAATCAAACAAATATTTTAAAAACTTAATGTATTTTAATGACTTAAACAAATACTATAGTCTACCTTTGTCACTAAAATTGTGAAGCAATTTTTAATAAAAAAAAAGAAATAAAATCTCATATAAAATGAATGCAATTTTCACAGACGCAAGTTTTCAAAACATGTTAAACGTTGCAAATAAATACGGAATTAGTTCAAACGCAGTTACAGATCTAACACATTGTTTAATGAATAGTAATGGAACAATGGCGCAATTTAATATACAAGAATTAGGTGGTGGTGGCCAATGGATGTTAGGAGGTATGACTATGGTTGGTGATATGTTCAATAACCAACTTAAATATACTGTAGACGGACTTTGTGCAGAATTATCGAACTTTATTCAGCAAGGAGCAATACAATATAAACCTTTACCAAGATTAGAAAATCAGCAAGGTGGTTTTTCTGGAAATTGGTGGGGAGATTTAGGTTACCCTAATTCAACAGGTAGTCAAAACGGAACTAGTTATGCTATTTTTAACAATATTAATCGTTTGGCAATTCAGCAAAATGGAAAAGTTACTATTTTCGATACTTTAAACAACAATATTGGTGGAGTAGGTCAACAACAAGGAGGTAATTATTCAGTAACCTTTACGAGTCAATTTGGTACAGTAGATTTAAGTACTTTACCAATTGTTTCTGGCGTTCAAGAAACGGCTAAACAATCAGAACCATTACCTTTATTAGTTGAAGAAGATATCTTTAAACCTAATAATCAGCAAATATCAAATTTACAAGAAGACAATAGTTTCTTTGAGGAAGATATTTTTGGTAAAATAGAAAAATTAGCTAGTTTAAAAGACAAAGGAATTTTATCTGAAGATGAATTTACTTCTAAAAAGAATGATTTGTTAAGTAGATTGTAAATAATGTTTTTTATTTAGTAAAATATAAGCTCAAGAATTTATTTTCTTGAGTTTTTTTTATAAAAATAATCTTTACCTATACTCTCTATAACTTATTCAATTTAATAGCGTAAATTAAGTTATTTTAAGATATTATTGATTGTATAAAATCCTCTGGTTTTTCTAACATAGGGTAGTGCCCACAATTATCAATAAAATGTAAAGTACTATTTTTAAACTCTTCAGAAAAACGAGTTGCTTCATTTTCATTAAAAATTATATCATTTTTACCAGAAATTATCTTTGCAGGTGTTGTGTTTACTTGTAAGGTATTAAACCATCTGCGCCATAATAATTTACTTTCTGTTATATAACTTGGTAAATAATCTATGATTTCTCTTCCGCTTTTATGTTCTATTAATATCCACTTAGCTTTAATTTCTTCATCAGAAATACTATTATTTTCATAAAAGAAATCTTTAATTTTCATTTTGTAAAACGAAAACGAATTTAGCATTAATAATATTTTATTAGAAAATTGTTCTAAAGGATGTAAGCTTACTTTATCTAAATTATTATGATCAAAAGAGATTATACTATTTAAAATTACAACTTTTTTTACTTCAATTTGTATAAGTTTTGTTCTTTGTCTGGTTAACACCTCTAAAGCAATTTGTGTACTATAATTATGCCCAACAAGAGTTATGTTTTTAAGATCTAAAATTCTCCATAATTCTAAGCAAACATCTGTTTGTTGTAAAATATTAAAATAATAATTTGAAGGTTTATCAGAAAAGCCAAATCCTACAAAATCTTGTATTACTACTCTATAATACTTACTTAATTCTGGTAAAACTTTATAATAATCTATAGATGAAGTTGCATAGCCATGCTGTAATACTAAAGTTTCTTCGCTATTACCTTCATCAATAACAAATACCTTTGTATTAAGTACAGAAACCATTTTACCTTTCTGAGCCCATTCTTTTGTTTCCATTAAAATATTTTATAAAATTTAAAAAACAGGTTTATCTATATTTTGATAATCAAAGACTAATTTAATCCAACTATTTGGTGTTTCTATAATAGAATAATGTTTCACATTTTCTATCCAAACTAAATATTTACTAACATCTTCAGTAGCTAAAACAATAGCAATTTCTTTAATAGCAACAGGATCCGTTTTTTCCCAGAAAATTTTAACAGGTATTTTAGCTTCTTTTAAAGCATTTGTCCATCTGTGCCAATAAGTATAACGTTCGTTTATAAAATTACTTAAAAAATGAACTTCTTTTTGTCCTTCTGTAGAATTTAATTGATTCCACATATCTTTTATATCGTAATCTTTTTGAATTTGATAATTGATGTTATCTTTCTTAAACTTTCTTTTTATTTTACGATAACCATAACTTGTAAGTCTAGAAATGTATCTTCCTAATTTTCTGTCTTTAAGTAGTTTGTCTATGTTTCTTAAATGTAAATGTTCTAGTCTCATACTGCTACTACACAAATACATTTTGTTAATTCTAATAGGAATTAAATTATGGTTTTTACGAGCCAAAATTTCTTTAGCTATAGATGTACCATAATCATGTGCTAAAATAGTTACACTTTTTAAGCCTAATTTGTTCCAAAGTTGTAAGGCGATATCAGCTTGATCTATTAAAGAATAGGTTAAAGAGTCTGGTTTATCAGAAAAACCAAAACCTAAATGATCGTGTACAACAATTCTAAAATACTTTGCAAGTTCAGGTATTATTCTATGATAATCGTAAGAAGAAGTTGGATATCCATGAAGTATAGCAAGAGTACCAGGTTTATCACCTTCATCTATTACAAATACTTTTTTGTTTTCTATGGTAACGAATTTACCTTTATTTTTCCAGTTTTCAGCAGTCATGTTTTTGGGGGATTAATTGCTAAATTATTTTGTATAAAGGTACTATTTTTTATTTAATTTTGATTTTTTAAATGTTAAAGATTTTACAATATCAATTATATAGACGTCATATTACCTATACCAATTCAGAAGACTTTTACGTATTCTGTTACTGATGAAGAATATAACTTTTTAAAAAAAGGAATGCGAGTTGCTGTTTCTTTTGGTAAAACTAAGCTTTTTACGGGTTTAGTTTTTAATATTCATCAAAAAGCACCAATATTATACGAAGCTAAAGATATTCATCAAATTTTAGATGATAAACCTTTGGTAAATGAACATCAATTAAAACACTGGCAATGGATTGCTAATTATTATATGTGTGCTTTAGGTGATGTTTATAGAGCTTCTTTACCTTCTGCTTTTTTATTAGAAAGCGAAACCATTGTTTATAAAAACGAGGCTTTTATTAATGAAAATGAATTAGGGGATGATGAGTTTTTAATTTTTGAAGCTTTGCAACATCAATCTCAATTAACAATTCATCAGGTTGCAGATATTTTAGGTAAGAAAAAAGTAATGCCAATTGTTAATGAGTTGATTAAAAAATCGGCAATTTATATTCAAGAAAAAATTTATGAACAGTACAAACCTAAATTGGTAAAATACGTTCGTTTACATGCAGCTTATACTTCTGATGATTCCTTAAATTCTTTATTAGAAGAATTATCTAGAGCCAAAAAACAGAGAGAAGCAGTTTTAACGTTCTTTCAATTATCAACCACAAAAAAACCAATAAAAGCTAAAGATTTAGAAACAAAAGCGAACGTTTCATCTGCAGTTTTAAAATCTTTAGTAGATAAAAATATCTTTGAGTTTTACCAAATTCAAACAGATAGAATTAGTTTTAAAGGTGATACTAATTCACTTAAAACTTTAAATGAGTTTCAAGAAAAAGCCTATTTAGAGATAAAAGAAACTTTTATAAAAAAAGATGTTACACTTTTACATGGAATTACGAGTTCTGGTAAAACTGAGATTTACACAAAATTAATTCAAGAAGTTTTAGATAATGGTAAACAGGTTTTGTTTTTATTGCCAGAAATTGCTTTAACGACCCAAATTATAACACGTTTGCAATTTTATTTCGGAGAACAAATTTCTGTTTTTCATTCTAAATATTCAATGAACGAAAGAGTAGAAGTGTGGAATAACGTGCTTGAAAATAAATCAAAAGCGCAAATTATTTTAGGAGCAAGATCATCTATTTTTCTACCTTTTTTTAATTTAGGATTAATTGTTGTTGATGAAGAACATGAAACTTCTTATAAACAATTTGAGCCATCACCAAGATATAATGCTAGAGATGCAGCTATTGTTTTGGCAAAAATGCATCAAGCAAAAATATTATTAGGCTCAGCAACACCTTCTTTAGAAAGTTATTTTAATGCTCAACAAAACAAATATGGTTTTGTAGAATTAAATAGACGTCATGGAAATGTACAATTACCAAAAATTGAATTGATAGATGTAAAAGATAAACAAAAGAAAAAGGAAATGACAGGTCATTTTTCTGATCGTTTGTTAAAATTAATTCAAGGGGCTTTAGATGAAAAAGAACAAGTAATCTTATTTCAAAATAGACGTGGATATTCACCAATTGTAGAATGTAAAACTTGTGGAGTGGCTCCTCAATGTCCTAATTGCGATGTTAGTTTAACATTTCATAAATTCAGACACGAGTTACGTTGCCATTATTGTAGTTATCAAAGAGCAATGCCAAATTCTTGTTCTGCTTGTGGTAGTAATACCTTAGACACCAAAGGTTTTGGTACAGAGCAAATTGAATTAGAATTAAAAGAATTGTTTCCTGATTACAAAATAGGAAGAATGGATTTAGATACAACTCGTGGTAAATTCGGATATCAAAAAATAATTGGTGCTTTCGAAGCCAGAGAAATTGATGTTTTAGTAGGTACACAAATGTTATCTAAAGGATTAGATTTTGATAATGTAACCCTTGTTGGAGTTTTAAATGCTGATACTATGCTAAATTTTCCAGATTTTAGAGCCCATGAAAGAGCCTATCAAATGATGGTGCAAGTTTCTGGTAGAGCAGGTAGATATAAAAAACAAGGAAATGTGGCTATACAAACCTACAATCCTTATCATCAAATATTACAGCAAGTTTCAACCACAAATTATACAGAAATGTATAAAGAACAATTACAAGAACGTTGGCAGTTTAAATATCCTCCTTATTATAGATTGATAAAAATAACCCTAAAACATAGAGATTATAATAAAGTAGAAAGTGGAGTAAATTGGCTTTTTAAAGCTTTGTATGCTTCTTTTGGTGAGTACGTTTTAGGACCAACAGCACCTGCAGTTTCTAGAATTAGAAATCAGTATATTAAAAATATTGTAATCAAAATTCCGCCAAAACAAAGTTTAGCAAACACTAAAAATCAAGTTGCAAAAATTAAAAACACGTTCGAAGCTGTTAAAGATTTTAGACCAATTCGTTTTATTATGGATGTTGATGCTTACTAGGAAATTTTTATCTTAAAGCTCTAAAAGTTGCAATTAATAATTGTTTTTTTAACTAATTTTAGAATGTTAGTTTTTAATTAATATTGGTTTCAGTAATACTTTATAAGTATTTTCTACTTAATTTTATTAACTGATGTTTTACATTGTAATTTGAAAAATCAAATACTTTAATCTTTTTAGATTGATTTTCTTTTCCCCAATTATAATAAGTTGTAATTTTAAAAGTAGTAGGTTTTTCTTGTTTATTGCCTAAATAAGTTAGGTTTACTAAGTAAAATCCAGGAATTAATTTATCAATAAAAATTTCTTTAGAAGTATATCCTTTTATTTTTTGATCTTTTATCAAACTTTGATTTTCTTTAAAGGAATTCTCAATTTTATAAGTCGCTAAATAGGGGTTTACAAATTCTATTATAAATTCAGCTTCAGTTGTATTCCATTCAAAAACAAGTCTAACATCACTTTTTACATTCTTATTAGGGTTTTCAATCTTAATTTTCTTACGATTATTATCGTTTTCGATATCCAAATTATATACAGTTATAATTTCTGATGCAATAATTTCACCTATATCATCTTCTTTAACTTTATAGCCTTTATTCAAAAAGTAATGATAGGTTTTCCAAAACTCATTATATTCTTTTTGTTCTAAAAATGCATTCGCTAAATCTCTAAAAGATTGTAGGTAATTAGGTCTTAGTTTTATAATTTTTTTATAAACTTCAATTGCTTTTTTATCTTCATTTATTTCTTGATATTTATAAGCAATTGCCTTTAGAGTTTCTGGATTATTATTAGCTTCCTTTTCATACGTTGATAGTATTTCTGATAAAAATGTATTATCGAATTTTTTATCTTTAAAATATTTGTAAATATTTAAGAAATAATCTTTATTATTTTTGTCCTTTTTATAAGTGTTTTCAAATAATTCTAGTGCTTCTTTTTCTTTAGAAATTTTCTTGTATTTATCTAAAAAAGGATAGATGTTTTTTAATTTCTTGACTTTTTTAGCATCATAACTATAAAAATCATCATCAGTAAAAAAATAATTGTTAAAATCGATATTCTTTAACTTTTTGTAATCTATGTTCGTACTAACTCTAATTACTGGATTGTTTTTTTCAGAGTTCATTACAATAATTTCTTTTACTTCTGATATTAGAATAGGAAAAGGAATATCAAATTCATAATTATCAATCAACCAAACAGCAGAACCATTAAATTCCTTGCCTTTTAAATAGAGTGTTTCTTCTCCATATTTATTAAATTTTATGTAAAAAAAAGTTAGTTTTTCTACAAGAGCTCTTGTTAATGAAGTAGCATATTTGTTTAAAGATTTTCCATCAATTTTAATAACTCCAAATTCAGGAACATTTTCTCCAATATTTACATCACCCAATTTTGGGTTGGAATTAAATCTTAGTTTAGACGATTTGTTTTCAACAATCATATTGATATTCAACGTTTCAGAAACATCTTCAACGATAACGTAAGTTTTTAAATATCCTGAATAACTATAACTTAAGGTTTCACCAATTTTAGCTTTAATAGTATAAAAACCATTTGTATCAGAAATTGCATAACGCATTGTGTTTTCTACAAAAATAGTTACATTAGAAAGTGCCTTGTCTTTATGTTTTATAAAACCAGAAATAGTTTTAAAATTAGTATTATTGGTTGTTTGTGCAAAAAAATAAAAAGGAACTAGGAGTAATAATAAGGTAAGTTTGTTTTTCATAGTTGTAATTACTTATTGGTTATAAATGTATCAAATTTTATACCCATTTTAAATAATCTGAAAATAAATGATTTTTTTTAACACCCAAAGCAACCTTTTTAAAAACTTTGTAGTCTTTATATTTGTAAGGCAATAAAAACTAACTGAAGAGGCTTGAAAATTATAAAATTGCATAATCAAGAAAAATCGCTCATAAAAAAAGCGGTTAATAATAACAGAGAAGCGCAGCAACAATTGTTTGAGCAGCATTCGCCTAAAATGTTAGGTGTTTGTAGGCAGTATGTAAAAGATTTACATCACGCAGAAGATTTAATGTTACAAGGCTTTTTAAAAGTTTTTACAAACTTACACAGATTTAAACACGAAGGTAGTTTTGAAGGTTGGATAAGAAGAATTATGGTAAATACATGTATTTCTTATCTCAGAAAAAAAAATAGAATCGATTTATCTGATGAAGATTATGTTTTTAATGATGCAGCCACAGAAAGTTTAGAAAATACTTCTGTAGAAGATATTCAAAAACTGATAGATCAATTACCAGAAGGTTATAAAATGGTGTTTAATTTATTCGCCATAGAAGGTTTTAAACATTCAGAAATAGCAGTGCAATTGGGTATTTCTGTAAGTACATCAAAATCGCAATTATTTAAAGCACGTAAATTATTGCAACAGAATTATATTAAAATGAATAAAGTAATTAATGAAGACAAATAAAATAGATAAAGACGTAAAACAAAAGTTTGAGAATAGAACTTTTAAGCCATCAGCTTCTGCTTGGGAACGTTTGTCTGTACAATTAGACGAACAACCAAAACAAAAGAAAATAGGCAGGTTTTTTTATATAGGTGCAGCAGCAAGTATTTTGTTATTGGTTACAATAGGTATTAAAATGTTTTCTGATGATACAGAAGAAATTATACCAAAAGAGGAAATTGTAATATCACCTATTGATACTAATTTGATTGATAAAAAAATAGAGAAATTTATTAATGAAATTCCTGTTGAAGAAGCTTTAGTAAATCAAAAAGAAGTAGAATTTGATAACAAAAAAAATACTGAAAAGGTAATTGTTAAGAGAGAAAAATATCAACATAAAAAAAATAACGCAACTAAAAAAGAACAAACAGTTATTGCAAAAGTTGATATTGAAAATAAGGATGTAATTTCTACAGAAATAGAAAAATCTTCAATAAATAAAATAAAAATCTTAGAACAAGACCCAAATAGCACTATAAAAATAAACGCAGACGATTTATTATATGCAGTTACACACAGCCCAAGAGAAGTAAAAGAATATTATGCAAAATACAATGTGAATAGAGAAGATGTACTTAGAACGATTAAAAATGAGCTCAAAAAATCGAACATAAAAGTAAATCCGAATACTATTTTAGCAGAAGTAGAACGCACAATTGATGATGATGACTTTCAGAATAACTTTATGAAATCATTAAAAAGAAGAGTTACAGATATTGCATCAGCAATTGCCAGTAGAAACGATTAAATAGTTTATCAATGTGAGTTTAATAAGCAATCTAATAATTAATTAACAGATTACTTTATTATAACTTCATTGAACAAAAACAGAAAAAAACAAAATCTTTAAAACCCATTAAAAATGAAAAGAATACTACTAATACTAGTGTTGTTATGTACAACTATTGCCCAATCTCAAGAAAAAACATTCGAGAAAGAAGTAAGTAAAATATCAAAAAGAATAGAAAGAATTACCAAACAACAAAAAGATTCTTTAAAAGTAAAAGTTATTGATATTGATAAAAAGTTAGAAAAAGGAGAAATCACAAAAACCACTGCAGAAACTCTTAAGAAAGAAGTTGCTGCTTATCATGCAAGACGAATTGAAAAATTAGTTGGTGAGCAAGAGCGTTTATTACAACTTTTAGTGCAAGATAAAACGAATGGTAAAATTGCTACTTCAGAAGATGTAGAAGAATCAATTACAGACGAAGATGAAGACAATGTTTTTACTATTGGTAGTAAAGTTTTTAGGCTTAATATTTCTGAGGGAGATTTAGAAGAACGCAATAATAGAAGAAAAGAAAGATGGAAAACTAAAAATAAGAAACAAAGAAGTACCACAACTCAATTTGTTTTTGCAATGGGATTAAATAATGTTTTAAATGATAACGATTTGTCTTCTTTAGATGATTCAGAATATAAACTATGGCAATCGCATTTTTACGAATTAGGGTGGACCTGGAAAACCCGATTTTCTAGACAACCATCAAAATTATATTTTAAATACGGTTTCTCTTTTCTTTGGAACAACTTACGTTTAAAAGATAATAAAATTCACGTTAAAAACGGAGATGTTACAGAAATTGAAAACTTCAGTAATCAATTATCAGAAAGTAGATTACGTCACGTACAAATGAACTTTCCTATGCATTTAGAATTAGATTTTTCTAAAAATAGAACTTATGATGATGGCAGAGTAAGAGATAGAACAAATAGAGGTGTGCGTTTAGGAGTTGGTGGTTTTGTTGGCTTTAAACTAGGTACAAGACAATATTTAGAGTATAGAGACAATACTAATGTAGAAGTTGAACAGTTACAATATGATAATTTTAATATGAATGTTTTTAACTACGGTTTAAGTAGCTATATAGGTTATAAAAATACGAGCTTTTATGTAAAGTATGATTTAAATCCATTGTTTAAAAATACCGAAACTAGAAACTTTTCTATGGGAATACGTTTAGATTTGAATTAATATCGATGATAATAATCTATTTTGATTACATATTTTTACTATAAAACATGTAATTTTTAAAAAATATAAGTAAATTTTATCATTTTATTATTTTGATGTTAAGATTATGTCATTATCATAAAAATAACTTTTTAAAACCTTTTTGTTTAAAATAAAACAAAAAGGTTTTAAATTTACACCATAATTATTTTTATAAAATTTGATGATAATAGGGATCCCTACAGAAATTAAAAATAACGAAAGCAGAGTTGGAATGACGCCTGCAGGAGTTTTTTCATTGACTAAAAACAATCATACAGTATATGTACAATCTAATGCAGGTGCAGGTAGTGGTTTTTTTGATAAAGATTATGTAAGAGTAGGTGCTACAATTTTACCAACAATAGAAGATATCTACAATCAAAGTGATATGATTGTTAAAGTAAAAGAACCAATTGCTTTAGAGTATCCTTTAATAAAAGAAAATCAGATTGTTTTTACTTATTTTCATTTTGCATCAAGTGAGCCACTTACAAAAGCAATGCTTAAAAGTAAAGCTACTTGTATTGCTTACGAAACTGTAGAAGATGAAGATGGTAGTTTGCCTTTGTTAACACCTATGTCAGAAGTGGCAGGTAGAATGTCTATACAACAAGGAGCAAAATATTTAGAAAAACCTATTAAAGGTCGTGGAATTTTATTAGGTGGTGTACCAGGTGTAAAACCAGGTAAGGTATTAGTTTTAGGAGCAGGAGTTGTTGGAGTACAAGCAGCAAAAATGGCAGCAGGATTAGGTGCACATGTAACTATTATGGATATTAATATGAAACGTTTACGTTATGTAAATGATGTATTACCAAACCACGTAGTTACTGCTTTTTCTAGCGAATATAGTATAAGAGAACATATAAAAACACACGATTTAATTGTGGGAGGTGTTTTAGTAAAAGGAGGTAAAGCACCTAAACTAATCACAAAAGATATGCTTAAAGAAATGCGTCCAGGAACTGTAGTTGTAGATGTAGCTGTAGATCAAGGAGGATGTTTCGAAACCACAAAAGCAACAACACATGAAGATCCTACATATATTATAGATGATGTAGTACATTATTGTGTTGCAAATATGCCAGGAGCTGTACCTTACACATCTACAATGGCATTAACAAACGTTACACTTACTTACATTTTAAAAATAGCAAATCTAGGTTGGGAAAAAGCTTGTGAAGCAGACAAAACCCTAGCTAAAGGTTTAAATATTGTAAATGGTAAAATAGTATATAAAGAATTAGAAGGTATTTTTGATTAATTATTTTTGGTTTTTATTGTAAAAAAGAGGTTTATGTGATGTTTACCTCTTTTTTCTTTTTCCACTATTTTCTTCCCAATCTTTTCTAAGATCTGTAGATAAAACTCCTGTTCCATCATGTTTCCATCCAGGTGGTTTTATCAAATATTTTAATTTGTTTATAAGTGATGTTTTTGATTGATAAAAATCTTTAAACATATTTTTCCATTCTAAAAAAGCAATTTTAATAGGATTATAAGTGTTAATGTTTGTAACCAAACCATAAATAGGTTTTTCAACTTCGGGTTCAAAAGTGCCAAAAAGTTTATCCCAAATAATAAAAATACCAGCATGATTTCTGTCTAAATATTGTGCATTTGTTGCATGGTGTACTCTATGATGACTTGGAGTATTAAAAATAGTTTCGAACCATTTTGGCATTTTATCAATCATTTCAGTATGAATCCAATATTGATATATTAAACTGATAGACATCTGTACAATTACCATTATAGGATGAAAACCAATTAAAACTAAAGGAAACCAAAAGATAAATGTATAGAAACTCCCTGTCCAAGTTTGTCTTAAAGCAGTACTTAAATTATATTTTTCTGATGAATGATGCACCACATGACTAGCCCAAAAGAATCTACTTTCATGTGCAATTCTATGATTCCAATAATAGCAAAAATCTTCAGCAAATAAAATAATTAACCAAGACCACCAAGTAAAATGAATTGTAAAAAGTCTATATTTATATATAAAAAAAAAGCAAGCTAAAATAATTCCTTTGGTAAATAAACCAACAAAAACATTACCTAAACCCATTAATATAGATGTTCCTGCATCTTTAAATTCATAATCTTCGAGTTTAACCTTTACAGTTAAAATTATTTCTAGAACAACTGTAAAAGCAAAAAAAGGTATTGCGTAATGAATTAAATCGGGTATTTCTGGTATTTCCATTTTTTAAAAATTAGGAGAGTAATTTAAGGTTTTAAAAATAAGAATTTTAAAACATAAAAAAGATGCTATAAATACAAAAAAGTTAGTATATTTGCACCCTTAAAATTAAACAATAAATTTTTAATTATGAATCATTACGAAACTGTTTTCATTTTGAATCCCGTTTTATCTGATACTCAGATAAAGGAAACAGTACAAAAGTTCGAGGACTATTTGGTTTCTAAAGGTGCCGAAATGATTTCTAAAGAAGATTGGGGCTTAAAAAAATTAGCTTATCCAATTCAAAAGAAAAAAAGTGGTTTTTACCATTTATTAGAGTACAAAGTAGCTGGTGAAGAGATTGCTGCATTTGAGTTAGAATTTAGAAGAGATGATAGCGTTATGCGTTACCTTTCTGTTAGATTAGACAAACATGCTGCAGCTTGGGCTAAAGTTAGAAGTGAAAGAGTTAAATCTTCAAAAAAATAAGAAATGGCATCAATAGAACAACAAGCAAAAGGTGGTAAATCTGCTGACGTTAGATATTTAACGCCATTAGATATAGAAACTAAAAAAGAAGCTAAATACTGTAGATTTAAGAAAAAAGGTATCAAATATATCGATTATAAAGATGCAGATTTCTTAATGTATTTAGTAAACGAACAAGGTAAAATTTTACCAAGACGTTTAACAGGAACATCATTAAAATATCAACGTAAAGTTGCGCAAGCAATTAAAAGAGCGCGTCATTTAGCGTTAATGCCTTACGTTGGTGATATGTTAAAATAATAAATACCTAGAGAAATGGAATTGATATTAAGACAAGACGTAGAAAATTTAGGATTTAAAGATGATGTTGTATCTGTTAAAAACGGTTATGGTAGAAACTTTTTAATCCCAACAGGGCAAGCTGTTTTAGCAACTTCATCTGCAAAGAAAGTTTTAGCAGAGAATTTAAAACAACGTGCTTATAAAGAAGCTAAATTAATTGAAGACGCTAACGCAATTGCTGAAACAATTAAAGGATATGAAATTAAAATTGCATCTAAAACTGGTTCTGGAGACAAATTATTTGGTTCTGTAAACAACATAGATTTAGCTGCTGCATTAACAAAAGCTGGTACAGAATTAGACAAGAAATTTATTAAAGTTGTTGGTGGTTCTGTAAAAAGATTAGGTAAATACGAAGCTGCTGTAAGATTACACAGAGCTGTAGTTGCAGATATTACTTTTGAAGTAGTTGCAGAATAGTTACAAATTTGTTAACTATTTGTTAAGAAATAAACACTTGCTTTTAAGCAGGTGTTTTTTTTATGGCTTATTTTTGTGGTAAATTCAAATAAAATCATAAAATGAAAAAAAGATTACTTTTAATGTTGTCTTTAATTTTATTAGTAATTGGTTACTCAAGTGCCCAAGTTACTACCTCTAAAATTAAAGGACTAGTTACAGACAATGCTGGTGAACCGCTTTTAGGAGCAACAATATCAGTTTTACATGAGCCTACAGGTACATTAACAGGTACAACTGCCCAAGATAATGGTAGATTTACTGTTATTAATTTAAGAGTAGGTGGGCCTTATAAAGTAACATTTAGTTATTTAGGTTTTAAACCTCAAGTAGTAGAAAATGTATTTTTACTTTTAGGTAAAACTACAGTTATTAATGGTAAATTGGCAGAAGAGGGCCAAGCTTTAGATGAAATTGTAATTTCATCATCTAAAAATAAAACTTTTAATAGCGATAGAACTGGTGCACAAACTAGTGTTTCTGCTACTCAATTAAAAATTTTACCAACCATATCTAGGTCTTCATCAGATTTTACACGTTTAGAGCCATCTGCAAGTGGTAATTCTTTTGGAGGGAGAAACGACCAATTCAATAATTTTTCTTTGGATGGTGCTATTTTTAACAATCCTTTTGGTTTAGATGCTCCAACTCCTGGAGGTCAAACTGGTTCACAGCCAATTTCATTAGATGCCATAGATCAAATTTCTGTATCTACTGCACCATATGATGTAACTTTATCTGGTTTTACAGGTGCTTCCGTAAATGCAGTTACCAAAAGTGGTACAAACGAATTTAAAGGAACTGTTTATGGTTTTTACAGAAACGAAGACTTAACAGGTAGTAAAGTAAATGGAGACAATATATTTGTGCCAGAATTATCGCAAAGTCAAGTAGGTTTTAGTATTGGTGGCCCAATTATTAAAGACAAGTTATTTTTCTTTGCAAATTTTGAAAAAGATGAACGTAAAGATTTAGGACAAAGTTGGGTAGCAAATACAGGTTCTGGAGCAATTAATGAATCTAGAGTTTTAGAACAAGATTTAATTGATGTTAGAGATGCTTTATTAGGTATAGGTTACGATCCTGGAACTTATGAAGGTTATACACATCAAACAGAATCTATAAAAGGTATTTTAAAGTTAGATTGGAACATAAATGATAATAATCGTTTGGCTTTTATCTATAATTTTTTAGATGCATCTAAAGATAAACCAGCTCATCCAACAGCAATCAACAGAAGGGGTCCAGATTTTAATACTTTACAATTCGAAAATTCTGGATACAGAATCAATAACATATTAAATTCTTTTCAGTTAGAAGTAAATTCAACTTTATCTGATAATGTATCAAATAAATTACAAGTAGGTTATTCTCATTTCGAAGATTCAAGAGATCCATTTTCTGCTCCTGCTCCAGTAATTAACATTTATAAAAACGGATCACCTTATATTATAGCTGGTCACGAACCATTTTCTATCAATAATAAGTTAGATCAAAAAGTTATTCAATTAACAAATAATATGAGCTTTTTTCAAGGAGATCATACTTATACAGTTGGTTTTTCTTTTGAAAAGTTTATGTTCGAAAATTCATTTAACTTAAAAGGTTATGGTTTTGATGTTTTTGGTAGTGTAGATATTGCTGATTTTGATGCTAATAATTATGCTGCTGCATTGGCTGCTGCTCAAACCACTTTTAATGATAGAAATAGTTTAGAAGATGGTGTTGATGGTGGTTGGAATTTAGCTGAAATGAATTTTGGTCAATTAGCTTTTTATGTACAAGATGAATGGGAAATAAGCAACAATTTTAAATTAACTTATGGTATAAGATTCGATAAACCTTTGTTTTTTAATACTTCAGAATTAGCTCAAAAATTTATTGATACAGAGAATTCTGAGTGGTTTGTTCCAGATATTGAGTATTATGATCCAGCAGATGGAGAAGCTTACGTTTTCGATTCTACAGAAATGCCTTCTAATCAATGGTTAATTTCACCAAGAGTTGGTTTTAATTGGGATACTAATGGTGATGCTAGTTTACAAATTAGAGGAGGAACAGGTTTATTTACAGGTCGTTTACCTTTTGTTTGGATAGGTAACCAAGTAAGTGGTTCTGATGTTTTCTTTTACCAAGTAGTAGATCCAGATTTTAAATTTCCACAAGTTTGGAGAACAAATATAGGTGTAGATAAACGTTTAGAAAATGGTGTAGTTTTAACTACAGACATCTCTTACACAAAAGATATAAATGGAGTTCACGTACAAAACTGGGGGTTAAAAACGCCAACAGGTACTTTAGCAGGTGTAGACAATAGACCAGTTTATTTAGCAGAAGATCATGCAACTTCATTTTTAGGAAATGCAAATGCTTATACTTTAACAAATTCTGATAAAGGTAGAATCTGGAATGCTTCTTTTAAAGCACAAAAAACTTTTGATGATGGTTTATATACAAGTTTAGCTTATAATTACTTAAATGCAAAAGATGTGAACTCAATTGAAGCAGAAATTACAGGAGATGCGTTTGCATTTAATCCTGCTTTAAACAATGTAAATGACGAGCAATTAAGCTATTCTAAATACGGAGACACTCATCGTTTTATTGGTGTGGCTAGTAAAAAATGGACTTATGGTACAGAAGATAAATGGGCAACTACGTTAACTGCATTTTTTGAGTATGCACAAGGTGGTCGTTTTAATTATACTTATGGTGGAGATATTAATGGTGATGGAGCAGCTGGTAACGATTTAATCTATATACCAACAACTGATGAAATTTCTCAAATGCAATTCTCTGAAGCTGGTCAAGGAGATGCTTTTGATACTTTTATAGCTCAAGATGATTATTTAAGTGGTAGAAGAGGACAATATGCAGAAAGATATGGAGCTTTAGCACCTTGGAGAGGTAGATGGGATATTAAATTTTTACAAGACTTAAATATAAATGTTAGTAATGGTAAAACCAATACCATTCAATTTAGTATAGATATTTTAAACTTTGGTAACTTATTAAGCTCTAAATGGGGTTTAATTCAACAACCAAACAGTGTTCAACCAATTGGTATTAGTTTTGATGCTGCTGGTGCACCAGTTTATACTTTTGATGGAACACAAACTAGTACATTTGGTTATTCGTCTAATTTAGATTCACGTTGGCAAGCACAAGTTGGTTTACGTTATATTTTCTAAACGAATAAATTTTTAAGATATTTGAACCGCCCAAAATTGGGCGGTTTTTTTATAGATACATATGAAATACAGACAACTTACTAAAGAACAATTTGAAAGCTTACATAGTGAATTTGCACACTTTTTAGCTACACAAAGTATAGATGTAAAAGAATGGGATAAAATTAAAAAAGAAAAACCAGAAGTTGCAGAAGAGGAAATGAATATTTTTTCTGATATTGTTTGGGATGATGTGTTAAGTAAAACAAATTATTTAGAACACTTTTCTGAAACATCAGTAAATTTATTTAAATGCGATCAACAAGAGGTTCATAGAATAGCAATTAAGGTAAATTGGGATATTAATTTATTGAAAAAAGAAGGTTTTGAGTGGTTAATGAAAAATCCTTTAGATAATTCTGTAGATATTTTTAAAGGTTCTAAACCATATAATCCAAAGAGAAATGAAGAGATTTTTGACTTAATTGAAAAAGGAAGTGCAATCTCTAAAGGAGAAATTTTTGAGTATTTTAGTCAATTGATTAAATAAATTAGTTTTAGATAAAAACAGCTTATCGACACTTTTTTGTGTTTTAACCTAAGTTTTTAACGTTTAAACAAGCATTACCTAAAAATAACTTAACTTTAAACTTATTTTGTATATTGATAACTCCTTATAATGTTATAGCTGAAATGGAAAATATTTTAAAAGTTTTATTGGTAGAAGATAATTTAATCGAAATAATGAAAATGAAGAGAACCATTTCATTATTAAAATTAAAACATACAATTCACGAAGCTAAAAACGGAGAAGAAGCTTTACAGTTTTTAGAAGACAAAGCTAATATTCCAGATATTATTCTATTAGATCTTAATATGCCTAAAATAAACGGTATTGAGTTTTTAAAAATTATTAAGGCAGATGATGATTTAAAACACATTCCTACAATTATTTTAACTACATCTAGTAACCAAAAAGATTTGCTAGAATGTTATAGAACAGGAATGTCTGGTTATGTTTTAAAACCATTAAAATACGAAGATTATGTTAAGAAAATTGAAACAGTTTTAGCTTATTGGAGTGTTAATGAATTAAGAAAATTATAGATTTATAGTTATAAATAAAACTAAATTTTAAAATATCAGATTATAATCATTTAAAATGTTTTCTTTTTATTATATCTATAATAAGTTAAATTGTATTTAAAACATAATTATAAATATTCTGTTGAATTTGGTTTAATAATTGCTAAAAAGATTGTAAATTTAAACCAACCCATTTTGTAATTTAAAAATTATAGACATTAAATTTATTTTCACCCTCAAAAAATAAAGAAATGAAAACTGTTCAGTTAAAGAAAATCGGAAATGAAAATCTAAAGTATATATCAGAAGAAATTACTTTAAAAGAACCATTAGTTCTTGTATTTGGTAATAGATATATGTTACAAGATAAAAATATTTACGATGAAATAAAAACAGTTTTTCCAGATGGCCATTTAGTATTTGGCTCAACTTCAGGAGACATAACTTCAGAGTCTGTAGATGATGAATCTATAACCATTACAGCAATAGAATTTGAGAAAAGTAGTTTTGTTATTAAAACCACAAATGTTTTAAATAATGAAAACAAAATCAACAGTTTTAAAACAGGAAAAGAATTAATAGAACAATTACCTCAAGACAATTTAAAATATGTTTTTGTGGTTTCTGATGGTAGCTTTGTAAATGGTAGTCAATTAACCAAAGGTATGAATGCTGCTACAGATGATAATTTGTTGATTACAGGAGCTTTATGTGGTGATGGATCTAGATTTGAAATTACTTTAACATCTTACAATGAACTGCCAAAAGAAGGTAAAATTGTAGCCATTGGTTTATATGGTGATACTTTAGAAGTTTCATTTGCTACAAAAGGAGGATGGACACCTTTTGGACCAGAAAGAATTGTTACTAAATCTCAAGGCAATATTTTATATGAATTAGATGGGCAACCAGCTTTAGATTTATACAAAACTTATTTAGGAGAAAAAAGTAAAGAATTACCTGGAGCTGCATTATTATATCCTTTAAAAGTAAAATCTTCAGATGAAAAAAAATCAATTGTTAGAACTATTCTTAATATAAATGAAGAAAAAAACTCTATGATATTAGCTGGTGATATTTTTGAAGAATCAAAAGTTCAGTTAATGATGACAAATGTAGATAGTATAGTTAATGCAGCAGAATTAGGAGCTAGTAAAGCTTTAGAGTATAGGAATTCTAAACCAGAATTAGCAATTTTAGTAAGTTGTATTGGTAGAAAACTAGTTTTAGATCAAAGAGTAGAAGAAGAAGTAGAAGAAGTGTTAGAAGTTGTTGGGAAAGATGCTACAGTTTGTGGTTTATATTCTTATGGTGAAATAGCACCTTTTAATGATGAAGTAAATTGCCAATTACATAACCAAACTATGGCTATTACTCTAATTAGTGAATAATGAATTCTCTTTTAAAAAGACAAATAAGAAAATATTTACCTAAAGAATTACATGCCAACAAAGACTTGGAAGTGTTCTTAGATGCTGTAAATAGATCTTATATAACTTCAGAAGACCAATTTACAATGCTGCAGAGAGCAGCGTCTATTAGTTCTGAAGAACTTTTTGAATCGAATAAAAAATTAAAAAAAGAATCAGAATCACAGAAAGAAATTATTTCTAAATTAAATAATGTAATTAATAATTTAAAATTTTACGAATTAGAAGAAGTAAATAATCATGAAGATTCAGATTCTTTAAAGTTAGTAGATTTTATAGATAATCAAACAAAAGAGATTATCGAAATTAATAAACAGAAAGATAGATTAGTAGCTAATTTAGAGCAACAAAATCAAGAATTAAATGATTATGCTCACATGGTTTCACATGATTTAAAATCCCCACTACAAAGTATAGATGCTTTAACATGTTGGATTAAGGAAGATTATTATGAAAATTTAGGTGAAGGTGGTCGAGAAATTGTAAATTTAATTAAAGAAAATGTAGAAAAAATGGACACCCTTATTCAGGGTATTTTGCAATATTCTACAATAGGTAAAGCAGAAACAAAACGTTATAAAGTAGATTTAAATTCTTTAATAGATGATTTATCATTTACAATTGAAAATAAAAATGATATACCTGTTTCAATACCGGAAAAATTACCATTAATTTATGGAGATCAACATAGGTTAGAATTATTATTTTATCACTTAATAAGTAATGCTATTAAATTTAATGATAAAGGTGATGATGGGCTTGTAGATATTTTATTTTTTGATGAAGGTGATTTCTGGAAGTTTAAAATTAAAGATAATGGTAAAGGAATAGAAAAAGAATACTTCGAAACAATATTTGTTGCATTTCAAAAACTTGAAAACGATTACAAATCTACAGGTATTGGGCTATCTATTGTTAAAAAAATAGTTGAAGCTTACCATGGTAAAATTTGTTTAGAATCTGAACTAGGCAATGGAACAACATTTATATTTACTTTAAAAAAATAACTATGGAAAAACCAAATTTAGAATATATTGATAAGTTAGCTAGAGGAGATGAATCTATTAAAAATACCTTAATAGATGTTATTAAAACAGAGTTTCCTGATGAAGTAGAAGAATATAATAGTAGCATTGAAAAAAAAGATTTTAAAGAAATTGAAGATAATGTTCATCGAATTAAACATAAATTTAGTATTTTAGGACTTGAAACAAGTTACGAGAAGGCTAATGAGTTTGAAAAAAATCTTCGAGAACATAATTTAGATAATATGCAGAAAGAATATTTTGAACAAACATTATTAGATATCTCTTTATTTTTGAAAACAATTTAGACGCTTCCCCCTTCATGGATTGTATTGTTATTGATGATGAACAAATGGCAAGAGTTATTATAAGAACTCTTTGCAATGAAATAAAAAGAATAAATCTCGTTAAAGAATTTTCTGGGGCTATAGATGCTATGAAATATTTAAACGAAAACAGTGTAGATCTAATTTTTTTAGATATACACATGCCTAATTTTAGTGGTTTAGATTTTATAAAAACACTAAAAGACCCACCAAAAATAATTTTTACTACTTCAGATCCTAAATTTGCAATTCAAGCTTTTGAATATGATTTTATTGCAGATTACCTTTTAAAACCTATAGAACTGCCTCGTTTTGAAAAAGCAATTAGAAAAGCAGAAAAATTACAATTATCAGAATCTAAAGTTGAAACTAAAAAAGAAGCTGCCGTAAAAAATGATTTTTATGTAAATATTGATCGTAGATTAATTAAGATAGATTTGTCTACCATATATTTAATAAAAGCAAAAGGTGATTACATTGATATAAAAACTGAAGATAAAAATTATATAGTACATTCAACGCTAAAAAAGATTGAAGAAAAACTACCAGATTCTTTATTTTTAAAAGTTCATCGATCTTACATAATAAATGTAAAAAAGATAATAGATATAGAAGATAATAGCGTATTAATTAAAAAAGAAGTTATACCTGTAAGTAGATCTAATAGGCCAGAGTTAATGAAACGCTTAGATTTACTATAACTTTAATCGTATTAAAATATTCATTCATCGTAAGTAAATCTGATAAAAACGAAGATTTTACTTTTAAAATTAATTAATTTTTAATTTTATGATATAAATAAATATATCATGAGAGGAGTGTTCATTATTTTAGTTTCATTATTTGTAACTGCTTTAAATGTTAATTGTTATGGTAAGCTTAGTAATAAGAAACTGGAAAAGATTAAAACAGAAACAAAGAGAGAATTTAAAATAAAAAATTCAAAAAACTTAAAATTTAGTTTTGCATTTTTTAAACTAGTCAATTTTTCTTAAAACATCCTATATTATAAGAAATAGATTAATTAACCCTTAAATAAATATATTATGCCCC
Organism: Polaribacter vadi; assembly: GCF_018861005.1. GTDB lineage: Bacteria > Bacteroidota > Bacteroidia > Flavobacteriales > Flavobacteriaceae > Polaribacter > Polaribacter vadi_A. The sequence goes on along the minus strand of NZ_JAHKQL010000017.1, from coordinate 62,839 downwards.
TACAAATCTCTAAAAAGAAAAGTGTTTATCATCTAAAAGGAAACGTAAACTCATTAAATGTTCCTAAATTTTTAACTTATTTTATCAATAAAATTGATAAAAAAAATAAAATTACTCTAAATATAGAAGAAGCTATAGAAATAGATAAAAATGGTTTAAATGCAATTCAGCATTTAATGACATTAGCTAGTTCTAAAGATAAAAACTTTTCTATAGTTGGTGGTGGTTGTAAAGAAATTTACGATCATTTTTATCAAGCAAGTTAATAAAAGCTTAACTGTTTAATATTTCAATTAACTCGTCTGTACCTTTACTAGCCACGTTTTTAATAATTGTTAAGTTATTAAAATTACTCTCAGAAACAGATGGTTTAGGATCTATAAAATATATAGGTATATTTTGCTGTGCGTAATTTATTAAACTCGCAGCAGGGTATACTTGCATAGAAGTACCTATAATAACCAAAATATCTGCCTTCTGTGTAATTTCTATGGCTTTATCTAACATTGGTACCATTTCTCCAAACCATACAATATGTGGTCTTAATTGGCTGTTATTTATACACAAATCGCCCAGAAATAAATCTTTGTGCCAATTTAAAACAAAAGTTTCATCAATAGAACTGCGTACTTTTAAGAGCTCGCCATGTAAATGAGTAACTTTTTTACTACCTGCTTTTTCGTGTAAATTATCTACATTTTGTGTTATTATTTCAACATCAAAATTGTTTTCTAATTCTACTAAATTTAAATGAGCTTTATTCGGTTTTACAGTTAATAATTGTTTTCTACGTTTATTATAAAAATCTAAAACTAATTCAGGGTTTGCTGCAAAACCTTTTGGTGAAGCAACTTCCATAACATCATGACCTTCCCATAAACCATCTGCATCTCTAAACGTTTCTATACCACTTTCTGCAGAAATTCCTGCACCAGTTAAAATAACAATTTTTTTCATTCACTAATTTTTTTAAAAAAAGACTAAGAGTATAAAAATAAGAATAAAATCATAATTTTGTATTTATGATTGATAAAAAACAATTAGAATATTTCGAAAGCTTTTTAACTGATAAAAGAAAGGATACCTTTAAAACCGTTTTAGAAAACAGAACTCGTCATTTCACAGTAGTTTTAGAAGATATATATCAACCTCATAATGCAAGTGCTGTTGTACGAACTTGCGATATTTTTGGTATTCAAGATTTGCATGTTATAGAAAATAGATACATAAATAGAGTTTCTAGATATGTAGCCAAAGGTTCTCAAAAATGGATTACTAGTCATCGTTATAAAACAGATGGAAATAATACTAAAAACTGTTTAGATAATTTAAAAGAAAAAGGATATCAAATTATTGCTACAACTCCTCATAGCGATTCTAATTTATTACACAATTTTGATTTTAACAAAAAATCTGCATTTATATTAGGAGCAGAAGCAGAAGGGGTTTCTGATTATGTAAAAGAAAATGCAGACGGATTTTTAAAAATACCAATGGTTGGTTTTACAGAAAGTTTAAATATTTCTGTAGCAGCAGCAATTATTTTACAAGATGTTACTACAAAACTTAGAAATTCTGAATTAGATTGGCAATTAACTAAAGAAGAAAAAGAAATTTTATATTATGATTGGGTAAAGAAAACCATTAAAAATATTGATAAAATTGAAGCTCATTATCTAGAAAATTTAAAAGATAAATTATGAATAAAATAGATGAATATATCTCTAAAAAAGAAAATTGGAAAACAGAATTAGAGTTGTTAAGATTTATAATTACTAATTTACCTTTAGATGAGACTATAAAATGGGGAGCACCAACTTATGTTTACAAAGGGAAAAACATTGTTGGTTTAGCAGCTTTTAAAGACTATTGTGGTTTATGGTTTTTTCAAGGAGCTTTATTAAAAGATAAACATAAAGTATTTATTAATGCACAAGAAGGCAAAACGAAAGCTATGTTGCAATGGCGTTTTAATAACTTAGAAGAAATTAATGCGAATTTAATAAAGGCTTACATTTTAGAAGCCATAGAAAATGTAAATGAAGGGAAGGAAATTAAAACTGATAGATCTAAAAAAGATGTTATTATACCAGATGAATTAGCTGAAAAATTATCTGAAAATAAAGTTCTAAAATCAAAATTTGAAAATTTTACAAATAGTAAACAACGAGAGTTTTGTGAATACATTTCATCAGCAAAAAGAGCAAAAACAAAACAAACTAGATTAGATAAAATTATTCCTTTAATATTAAATAACTTTGGTTTATATGATAAGTATAAGAATTGTTAAATAGTAATTATATCAAAAAAAACAACATTTATAGAAAACTTAATCTATAATAATCTTATCAATTGTTGCAGTAGAATCGCATCTGGTTATATATAGGTTTACATTTTCTAAATCCTTTTTACCAGTTATAACGTATTCTGCACAAGGTTTTTGCCTTGGTTTACTATTACCAAAATCTACATTACCATTATTTAAAATAGTTGAAATCTTAAGCGTATCAAGATTAGAGTTTTGCATAACTTTTTTAGCATCTTCAGAAAAAAAACGTTCTTTAATTCTGATGGTTTTTAATGTTCTAGCATCCATACCATAATCGAAAGATGCATTTTTCTTTTCCCAAAAAAAATACACTCCAATTGAGCTAATTGAAACTCCTAATAAAAAATACCCTAATCTTTTAATAAACATTCTAAAATTTTGAAGTGCAAATGTACTTTTTTACATTGAAAAAAGAGATTATATAATCAATAAATTAATATCTCTGTAAGGTATATCAAACCAATCAGCAACAGTTTTGTTGGTTAAAATTCCATGATAAAAGTACATTCCATTTCTTAAGCTTTTATCAAAACGTGCAGCATTTTCAAAACCACCTTCATCAGCAATATTTAATAAATATGGAGTAAATATATTACTTATAGAAACAGATGCTGTTCTTGCGTACCTAGAAGGTATGTTTGGTACACAATAATGTATTACACCGTGTTTTACAAAAGACGGATTTTTATGAGAAGTTACGCTAGATGTTTCAAAACAACCCCCTCTATCAATACTAACATCAACAATAACAGATCCTTCTTTCATGGTTTCTACCATTGTTTCAGTAGCACAAATTGGCGATCTGTTTTTACCTCTTATTGCACCAATTGCAACATCGCATCTCATTAATGCTTTTGCAACAGACTTTGGTTGAATTGTAGAGGTGTAAATAGGTGAATTTAAGCAATGTTGTAATTTTCTTAGCTTAGAGATAGAATTATCAAATACTTTTACTCTTGCACCCAAACCTAATGCTGTTTTTGCAGCAAATTCGCCAACAGTTCCTGCACCAAAAATAACTACGCTAGATGGTGGTACACCACCAATATTTCCTAAAAGTAAACCATTACCTTTATTGGCTCCGCTCATTAATTCTCCTGCAATTAGAATAGAGGCAATTCCTGCAATTTCGCTTAAAGATTTTACAACTGGGTAAGTATCATGATCGTCTTTTATATAATCAAAAGCAACAGCTGTAATTCTTTTTTTCTCTAAAAGTTCAAAATATTTTTTAGATTGAGTTTTTAGTTGAAGTGATGATATTAGTATAGTTTGCGGATTTATATACTCTATTTCTTTCTCTGATGGTGGAGCAACTTTTAAAACAATTTTGCATTTAAATGCTTCTTCTACATTATAAGAAATTTTTGCTCCAGCCTCTGAATATTCTTTGTCTGTGTAATTTGCACCATCACCAGCACCAGTTTCTACAACAATTCTATGCCCATTATTAGTTAATGCTGTTACTGCATCAGGAGTTAAACAAACTCGTTTTTCACCTAAATAAGATTCTTTAGGCAAACCAATAAATAATTCTCCTTTTTTCTTTTTAACCTCTAGCATTTCTGTTTGTGGCAATAATTCTTCTTTACTAAAAGGAGAAAATGAACTCATAGTTTGGTTATTTAAGTTTTATGTTACGTTGGTTGTCATCTAATGTAGTAAGATGAATTACAACAGCATCTAAAGGTAGTAAATTTTTGATATTTTCTGGCCATTCAATTAAACACCAATTATCAGAATAAAAATATTCTTCTACGCCCATATCTAAAGCTTCTTCTTCGTCATTAATTCTATAAAAATCAAAATGATAAACGATTTCATTTTTTTCTGATTGATACTCATTAACCAGTGAAAAAGTAGGAGAGGAGATGTTATCTAAAACCCCCAATTGTTTGCAAATTTCTTTAATTAGTGTTGTTTTACCAACCCCCATTTCTCCGTAAAATAATAGTGTTTTATTATTTACTGATGAGATAAGTTCTGATGCGATTTCAGATAAGTTATGTATAGAATAGTTTTTATTCATAGTAGCACAAAAATAGTGAAGTTATTGAATAAAAACAGATTTTGTCAAAATCTTAATTATTACATAAAAAAAAGTGATTTTCATAAAAATCAGTGAGTTGAAGTTTTTAAAATACCTATTAGTAGGTATTGTAATAATGTATTTATTATCAAATATTTGAAAAAATAAATATATAATTATGAAATTGAAATTACTTTTCACATTGCTATTTTTAACAGCAATAGAGATAGTTGGTCAGTGGACCCTAACTCAAAATAATCTTCTTGGAGATACGAATAGAGACGTATTTGGTAAGTCTGTGTCAATATCTGGTGATGGATCCAGAATTATTGTTGGTGCTCCACAAAATGATGGAGCTGAACATGGTAAAGGGTATATTAGAGTTTTCGATAAAAATACAGGGGAATATCTTCAATTAGGAAGCGATATAATAGGAGATAATCTTGGCGATGAATTTGGTTTTTCTGTAGATATTTCAAATGATGGAAATATAATTGCTGTAGGAGCACCTTTAAATGATGGAAGTACACCTTATAGTAATATTGGTTCTGTTAAAATATATCAATATATAAGTTCTAATTGGGTACAACTTGGTAGTGAAATTATTGGAGAAGCAACTGGCGATGAATTTGGTTATTCTGTTAGTTTAAATAGTACAGGTAATATCATTGCTATTGGTGCAAGAAGAAATGATACTGATGGAGTTGGATATGATAATGATGGACATGTTAAAGTTTATCAATTGGAAAGTGGGAATTGGTCTCAAATTGGAAATGATATTGATGGAACAGATGGGAAACAATATGGAGCGTCTGTAAGTATATCTGATGATGGAAATATTTTGGTAATGGGTTCACAAATAAATGGAGCAGGCGCAAAAGTGTTTGAAAATAATGCAGGAAATTGGCAACAAGTTGGTTCTGAATTATTAGGAGCAAGTAGTTCAGAAGGTTTTGGAAATGAGGTAGACATATCTGGCGATGGTGAAATAATAGCAATTGGAGCCCCTAATTCTAGTGGAACAGGGTACGTTAAGATATATAAAAAAAGTGCAGGGAGTTGGTCTCAGATAGGTGCCACTATTAGTAGTGATCAAGGCAGGGATAGTTTTGGGAAAAGCTTAAGCCTTTCTTTTGATGGGGATGTAATTGCAGTAGGTGCTCCTTTTAACAGCAATCCTTATTCAAATTCAGGTTCAGTTAAAATATTTATAAATGAAAACGATATATGGTCGCAAATAGACAATGAAATAGAGTCTATTGAGGCTAATGATTATCGACGACAAATAGGTAGCTCAGTAAGCCTATCTTCAAATGGTACGATTCTAGCAATTGGTGTTCCAGAATTAAATGGTACAGGATTTGGTAGTGCTGGCCCTGGAATGATAAGAGTGTATGAGAATGATAGTTTTATACCTAATCCTTTCATCACCAAATGGAAAACAACTGCTGCAAACGAACTTTTATGGATACCATTAACTAGCAATAGTAAAAACTTTACTATAGACTGGGGAGATGGTAATTCTGAATTTTTTGAATATTGGGGTAGTCCATATAATAATATAAGACATACTTATCAATCAGTAGGTGAATATATAATTAAAATTTCAGGTGAAGTTGCAGGTATAGAATTTACGTATTTAAGCAATGCTCAAAAACTATTAGAAGTATTAAACTGGGGTAATGTTGAGTGGTCTGAAAAATTGTCATTTGCCAAATGTACTAATATGGATATAACTGCTTTAGATACTCCTGATTTAACCAGTTTAACCAGTTTAGAAGAAGCTTTTTATACCTGTTATGCTTTAGTTGGAAACAACAGTTTTAAAAATTGGGATGTTTCTTCAATTACAAATATGCATAAAATGTTTGCAAATACGGATAATTTTAATCAAGATATTAGTACTTGGGATATAAGTAATGTTACAAATTTATCAAGTATGTTCTATTCTTCTAAGGTTTTTAACCAAAATATTGGAAGTTGGGATACAAATAAGGTAGCAGATATGTCAGAGATATTTTCTTATGCTACCAATTTTAATCAAGATATTGGAAATTGGGACACAAGTAAAGTTACAGATATGTCAGAAATGTTTTATAATGCTACTAATTTTAATCAAGATATTGGAGGATGGGATACTAGTAGTGTAAGTGGTATATCTAGTGTATTCACAGACGCTATGTATAGAATGTTTAATGGAGCAATAAAATTTAATCAAGATATCAGTTCTTGGGATACTAGCAAGGTAACTAGTATGATGGGAATGTTTTCTGGAGCTACAAGTTTTAATCAAAATTTAGGAGTTTGGGATATTAGCAATGTCGTCTATGTTGAAGAGATGTTTTCTGGAGCAATAAATTTTAATCAAGATATTAGTTCTTGGGATATTTCAAAAGTTACTTCATTAGCAAATATATTTAAAGGAGCTACTAAATTTAATAAAAATTTAAATTCTTGGGATACAAGTAGTATCACTTTTATGTCTGGTGTTTTTTCTGGGGCAACAAATTTTAACCAAGATATCAGTTCATGGGATACAAGTAATGTTACTTATATGACAAGAATGTTTGAAGAAGCAACTAGTTTTAATCAAGATATCAGTTCATGGGATGTGGGTGAGGTAAAATATATGGCATCTATGTTTGAAGGAGCAACCAATTTTAATCAAAATATTAGTAATTGGCAAGTTGATAAATGTTTGGATACAAAAGAGATGTTTTTAAATGCTAACAGTTTTAACCAAGATTTGAGTAATTGGAATATTGGTAAGGTTTATACAATGCTTTCAATGTTTGATAACTCAGGAATCTCTGTAATTAATTATGACAAAACTCTTAAAGGTTGGAGTGCATTATCTTCTTTAAAATCTAATATTAATTTAGGAGCATTAAATATAAATTATTGTAATTCAGAAACAGAAAGAACAAAATTAATCAATGATTACAATTGGACATTTACAGGCGATAGTAAAGACTGCTCTTCCATAAATACTCCAACAAATGTAGATGGTATGTGGAACGATCCTGCAAACTGGTCTAATGGTGTTGTGCCCTCAGCAACAGACAATGTTGTAATTCCTGCAACAACAACCTTACAAATAAGTGCAGATATATCTGAGGTAAACTCTTTGGAAAATGAAGGAACTATTATTATCAACCCAACCTTTTCCTTAAAATCTATGAGTAATATGGTAAATAATGGTACTATTGTTATGGATTCAGATAATGGAGATAGTTCAGTTTTATTTATTGAAGGTACATCTACAGGAGAAGTTGTTTATAAACGAGGAGGTTTAAAAGCTAATAAATGGAGTTTAGTTACACCTCCAGTTTCTGGGCAAAAAATAAAAGAATTTGCTACAAATACAGACAATGATATTCGTACTAACGAAACCGTTTCTCCTGTACGTTATGCTGTTGGTTTTTATGATGATGCTCAGGACGATGGTAATGAATGGGTGTATTATGATACTACTATAGATGAAAATCAAACCTTTACAGCTGGACAAAGTTATGCGATATCTAGAGCTACAGATGGTGCTGTTAGTTTTACAGGTACTTTAACTACAAGTAACTTAACAAGAACGTTACAACCAGGTGAGTGGAATGCGATTGGTAATCCGTTTACAACCTATTATCCTGCAAATAAAAATGGAGCAAGTAGTTTTATAAATGATAATTATGATATTCTAGATGATAATTTTAAAGGAATTTATGTTTGGGATAATACTCAAAATAAATATGTTGCTGCTAGTGAAACTGACATAGAAAATAAATCGTTAACACCTGGTCAAGGTTTCTTTATTAAAGTAAAAGAAGGCGAATTTGAAATTGATTTTAATGAAGCCAAACGTACTTTAAAACCTGTAACAGGTGATACCGATTTTAATAAAACACAACAAAAATATATTCAACTTTTTGCGGACAATGGTAGCAATAAAGTTGAAACTAATATCAAGTTTTTTGAAAACGCAACCAATGGATTTGATGTAGGTTTAGATATTGGTAATTTTGATGCTACTTTCGATTTATTTACAAAATTGGTCGATTTTAGTAATGCTAAAAACTATACAATTCAATCATTACCAAACGAGTTAAATGAAGATATGATAATTCCGTTAGGTGTTTCAGCAAGTAATATGGAGGTGGTTTTTTCTGCAAAGCATTTAAATTTAGAACCATCAACAAGTTTATATTTAGAAGATAAGTTTGCAAAATCATTTGTAGATATTACCAACGAAAATGATATTTATACAGTTAATTTTAGTGATTCTGATATTACTAAAGATAGATTTTACTTACATATTTTACCAAACAAATCTCTTAATATAGAAAGTAATATTTACGATAATTTAAAGGTGTATTCCAATAATAAAATACTGTATGTAAGAGGTTTAAAAGCAGTTTCAAAAATGGAAATTATAAATACAATTGGTCAAAAAGTTTTTGTTAAGTCTTTGAATTCAGATGAAGATTTAAATTTATCAAACTTAACAACAGGTGTTTATATGATCAAATTAAATTCGAACAATGGTAATTATGTAAAAAAAGTAATTTTAAAATAAAAACATTATGAAAAATAAAGATAATAAAGAGATTACAAGAAAAGAAGCAATTAAGAAAATAGGAAATTATTCTAAATATGCAGCTTTAACAGCTATTGGAACATATTTAATTTTAAATCCTAAAAAAGCTCAAGCTTTTAGTGCTGCACCCACAGATTTAGGAACAGGATTCTAATTATAATTCATTAGAAAAGTTAAAAAGAGGAACAATTATGTTCCTCTTTTTTATTGATACTATTTAAAAATGCTTTCAATTCAAATATCTATAATGACCAATAATCTTAAACCTAAACAAACAATCTTCTAAAACTTGTCCAGAACCAATATTATGGACAATTAAAAACCGTTGATTGTCTTTAGATCTTTTATTCACTAAAATTCCTGTATGTGTAATTGCACCACCCAAATTCCAACAAATTATATCACCAGGTTTGTAATCATTTGGGTTTTTAGTAATTGGTTTTACAACTCCTTTTCTAGAAAAGAAAGTCATTAAATTTGGTACTCTTCTATGGTCTATATTTTTATCAGTATTTTTTAATCCCCAAATTTTAGGATAGAGATTAAAGTTATTCTTCATATCTAAATGAACTTCCTTTTGTAAATCAATACCTAATTTTCGGTAAGCTCTTATAATTACATCTGTACAAACACCTTTCCCTTTAGGTACATCTCCATTTGGGTAAGCAATAGAAAAATAACTAGGGTCGTAAACTACGTTGTCTTTTGTTAATTCTAAAGCAGCATTAGAAAGTTTGTCTTCTTGAGCAAAAGAAATTTGAATTAAACTTATAAATAAAATTAAAAATAACTTTTTCATTAATTTTGACTACTGACTACTTTTATTTCGGACTATAAACAGCACAAGGTATAATAACTTCTTCTAAAGAAACACCTCCATGTTGATAAGTGTTTTTGTAATATTTTACGAAGTGATTAAAGTTATTTGGGTACGCAAAAAACAAATCTTCTTTCGCAAAAATAAACGGACTATTCATAGCCACTGTTGGTAAAAATATGTCTTTAGGATTACGAACTGCAAAAACATCTTTATCTTCATAACTCAAACTTCTACCCGTTTTATAACGTAAATTAGAGCTGATATTTTTATCGCCAATTACTTTTGTAGGATGTTTACAGTTAATTGTTCCATGATCTGTAGTAATAATTAATTTCTGCCCTAAATTTTGAGCTTTCTGAATAATTTCGAACAAAGGTGAATTCTTAAACCAACTTAAAGTTAAACTTCTATACGCTTTATCATCGCCAGCCAACTCTTTAATCACTTCCATTTCTGTTTTAGAGTGTGAAAGCATATCAACAAAGTTATAAACAACTGTTGTTAAGTCGTTTTGTTTTGTTCCGTTAAAATTATCCGCTAATTCTTTACCGCTTTTTAAAGAAGTAATTTTGTAATATTCGTGTTTAATATTTAAACTTAATCTTTTTATTTGGGCAGATAAAAATTCATCCTCAAACATATTCATTCCACCTTCATCAGTATCATTTTTCCAAAAATTTGGATGACGTTTTTCCATTTCTGATGGCATTAAGCCAGAAAAAATGGCATTTCTTGCATATTGAGTTGCTGTTGGCAGAATAGAAAAATAAGAATATTCTTCGTCTTTTTTGTAATGATTGTTAATCAATGGTTCTAAAATTCTGTATTGATCGTAACGTAAATTATCAATCACAACCCATAAAACGCCTTGATTTTTATTTAATTCTGGCACTACATAATCTTTAAATAGAGTATGTGAAAAAGTAGGTTTATCATGAGCCGTTAAAAAATCTTCATAATTCTTTTTGATAAATTTAAAAAACTGATTGTTAGCTTCTTGTTTTTGACTTTCTAAAATGCCTAACATTCCAGGGTCACTAATGTTTTCTAACTCTAATTCCCAGTGAATTAGTTTTTTATATAAATCAATCCATTCCTCGTAAGAATTTACCATTGCCAAATCCATAGAAATTTTTCGAAACTCTTGCTGATAACTAGAAGTTGTTTTTTCAGAAACCAAACGAGAATGATCTAAATTTTTCTTTAAGCTCAATAAAATCTGATTCGGATTTACAGGTTTAATTAAATAATCAGCAATTTTAGAACCTATGGCTTCTTCCATAATATACTCTTCTTCGCTTTTTGTAATCATTACAACAGGTAAATTTGCCTGTTTTTGTTTAATTTCTCCAAGTGTATCCAAGCCAGTTAAGCCAGGCATATTTTCATCTAAAAAAACAATATCAAAATTCGTTTCATCAACTAAATCAATAGCATCAGCACCATTTGTACAAGTTGTAACTTTATAGTTTTTACGTTCTAGAAAAAGAATATGAGGCTTTAATAATTCGATTTCATCATCCACCCATAAAATTTGTATGCTACTCATATATTTTTAAATTTTAATTTTCAATGTTAAATGTACCATTTTGTTATATTTTTCTGTAGGTTAAAATGATAAAATATTGCTAATTTTAATTGATAAAGTAATCAATAATTAATAATCTATAATCAGAAAATGATAAAATAACTATCAATTTAAAACAATTTTGATAATTTTTATACAAAACCAATATGTAAAACTTGTGATTTAAAGGCATTAAATCGTACTTTGCATTTAGATTGATAAAACACATCTTTTGAAGAAAAAAAAGCCTAATAAACTTAAAATATTAAACGATCCTATTTACGGATTTATTCAAATTCCGAATTCTTTAATTTTTGATATTATAGAACATCCATATTTTCAGCGTTTAAGAAGAATTGCACAAATGGGTTTGTCTAATTTGGTGTATCCAGGAGCAAATCATACACGTTTTCATCATGCTTTGGGTTGTATTCACCTAATGGAAAAAGCTGTTAGAGTGCTACGTTTTAAGCAAATAGAAATTTCTAAAGACGAAGAAAATGCTGTTTATATCGCTATTTTATTGCATGATATTGGTCATGGTGCTTTTTCTCATGCATTAGAGCATAGTATTGTTAGCGGAATTTCGCATGAAGAAATTTCCTTAAAGTTTATGAAGAAGTTAAATGAAGAATTTGATGGGGAATTAGATTTAGCAATAAATATTTTTGAAGGTAATTATCATCGTAAATTTTTATGTCAATTAATTTCTAGTCAATTAGATATAGATCGTTTAGATTACTTAAAAAGAGATAGTTTTTATACAGGTGTAACTGAAGGTAATATTTCATCAGATAGATTAATAGCAATGATGAATGTTAAAGATGATGAATTAGTTATAGAACAAAAAGGAATATATTCTGCAGAAAAGTTTTTAATTGCCAGACGTTTAATGTATTGGCAAGTATATTTACATAAAACAGGTTTGGTTGCAGAAAATATGTTAGTTAATGTTTTAAAAAGAGCAAAAGAATTAGCAGAAAAAGGAGTGGAGCTATATGCAAGTACAGCTTTAAATTATTTTTTATATAATAAGATAAACCAAGATAATTTTACAGAAGAAACTTTAGAAATGTTTTCTAAATTAGATGATTATGATGTATTGTCTGCAATAAAAGAATGGGTACATCATCAAGATAAAGTTTTATCATTATTATCTAAAATGATTGTAGATCGTAAACTCTTAAGAATAGAAATACAGAATAAACCATTTGCCAAGACTTACATCAATAAAAAGAAAAATAAGTTTTCTAAGAAATTAGAAATATCAGAACTAGATATAGATTATTTTATATTTTCTCAAGAAATAAGAAACTTAGCATATCAAACAGATAAGCCAATTTATATTTTAAATAAAAAAGGAAAGTTAAAAGATATTGCAAAAGCATCAGATCAATTAAACTTGCAAGCACTCACAAAACCAGTAATAAAACACTTTATTTGTTATCCAAAGTAAAATGAGATTAGCCAAATACCTATAAATTTTATACTTTTGCGTTTGATGAAATTTACAGCACAACAAATAGCAGATATTTTAGAAGGTAAAGTAGTTGGTAATCCTGATGAAGAAGTTTCTAAATTATCTAAAATAGAAGAAGGAGAAAAAGGATCTTTAACCTTTTTGTCTAACCCAAAATACGATCCATATTTATACACAACAAATGCTTCTATTGCTATTGTAAATGAAGATTTTAAATTAGAAAAAGAAATCTCAACAACACTTATTAAAGTAGAAAATGCTTACAAATCATTTTCTAAATTATTAGAATTTTACAACGAAGTAAAAAATAATAAAACTGGTAGAGAAGCACCACATTTTATTGCAGATTCTGCAAAAGTGGGTACAAATGAATATTTAGGAGCATTTTCTTATATAGGAGAAAATGTAATAATTGGTAATAATGTAAAAATATATCCTAATTGTTATATTGGCGATAATTCTATTATTGGTGATAATTGTATGATTTTTGCTGGAGTAAAAATTTATTCAGAAACTCAAATAGGTAACCATTGTAAAATACATTCAGGTAGCATTATTGGTTCTGATGGTTTTGGATTTGCACCAAATAATGATGGAGAGTTTAATGCAATTCCTCAAATAGGAAATGTAATTATAGAAGATCATGTAGATATAGGTTCTGGTTGTACAATAGATAGAGCAACTTTAGGATCAACAATAATAAGAAAAGGCGTAAAATTAGACAACCAAATACAAATTGCCCATAATGTAGAAATTGGTAAAAACACTGTAATTGCTGCGTTAACAGGTGTTGCAGGTTCTACTAAAATTGGCGAAAATTGTATGATTGGTGGTCAAGTTGGTATTGCAGGACATTTAACTTTAGGTAATAATTTACAAATACAAGCTCAATCTGGTATCAGTAAAAATTTAAAAGATGGTTTAAAAGTGCAAGGTACACCAGCTTTTAATTATGGAGATTATTTTAAAGCTTATGTACATTTTAAAAACTTGCCAACAGTAGTAGAATCAGTTAATAAATTAGAAAAAAGACTAAATACTCTAAGTAAAAAGCATGAGTAAGAAACAAAAAACAATAGAATCAGAAATTACTTTATCAGGTGTAGGTTTACACACTGGTAATAATGTATCAATGACCCTAAAACCAGCTCCAATAAATCATGGTTTTGCTTTTAGTAGAGTAGATTTAGAAGGTACACCAGTAATTGAAGCAAAAGCTGAATATGTAGTTACCACTCAAAGAGGTACTAATTTAGAAAAAAATGGTGTTCAAATACAAACTTCAGAACACGTTTTAGCAGCAGCAGTAGGTTTAGATATAGATAATCTGTTAATTGAAATAGATGCATCAGAACCACCAATTATGGACGGTTCATCTAAGTACTTTGTAGAAGCTTTAGAAAAAGCAGGTATAAAAGAACAAGATGCAGAAGTAGAAGAATATGTAGTAAAAGAAATAATTTCTTATAAAGATGATGTTTCTGGTAGCGAAATTATTTTAATGCCTTCAGATGAATACCAAGTAACAACTATGGTAGATTTTGGTACTAAAATTTTAGGAACTCAAAATGCTACTTTAGAAGATATTTCTGATTTTAAAGAAGAAATTGCAGATGCAAGAACTTTTAGTTTTTTACACGAAATTGAAATGTTGCTAGAAAATGATCTTATTAAAGGAGGTGATTTAAATAATGCAATTGTTTATGTTGATAAAGAATTGTCTGATAATACAATGCAGAAATTAAAAAAAGCATTTAAAAAAGACAATATTTCTATAAAACCAAACGGAATCCTAGACAACCTAACTTTACATTGGGCAAATGAAGCTGCTCGTCATAAATTATTAGATGTTATAGGTGATTTAGCTTTAGTAGGTACAAGAATAAAAGGTAAAGTAATAGCAAACAAACCAGGGCATTTAATAAATACTCAGTTTGCAAAGAAATTGGCAAAAATTATAAAAACAGAAAAGAGAAACTATGTTCCTCAATACGATTTAAATGCGCCACCTTTATTAGATATTCATCAAATAATGGATATTTTACCTCACAGACCACCATTTTTAATGATAGATAGAATTTTAGAGCTATCAGATAAACATGTAGTTGGTATGAAAAATGTTACAATGAACGAAAACTTCTTTGTTGGTCATTTTCCTGGAGCACCAGTTATGCCTGGAGTTTTACAAGTAGAAGCTATGGCACAATGTGGTGGAGTCTTAGTTTTAAGTACTGTACCAGATCCAGAAAACTACTTAACTTATTTTATGAAAATGGATAAAGTTAAATTTAAACAAAAAGTTTTACCTGGAGATACTTTAACATTTAAAGCTGAGTTAATAACACCTATAAGAAGGGGTATTTGTCATATGCAAGCTTATGCTTATGCAAACGGAAAATTAGTAGCAGAAGCAGAATTAATGGCTCAAATAGCAAGAAAAAATTAAAATATGAATCAGCCTTTAGCTTATGTACACCCCCAAGCAAAAATTGCAAGAAATGTTGTAATAGAACCTTTTACTACCATACATAGTAATGTAACAATTGGTTCTGGAACTTGGATTGGTTCTAACGTAACAATTATGGAAGGTGCAAGAATTGGTGAAAATTGCAGAATTTTTCCAGGATCAGTAATTTCCGCTATTCCACAAGATTTAAAGTTTAATGACGAAGAAACAACAGTAGAAATTGGTAATAATGTTACAGTTAGAGAATGTGTTACTATAAATAGAGGTACCAAAGATAGATTAAAAACTGTTGTAGGTAACAATTGTTTAATAATGGCATATTGTCATATAGCTCATGATTGTTTTGTGGGTGATAATTGTATTTTCTCTAACAATACCACTTTAGCTGGCCATGTTACTATAGGTAGTAATGTAGTTTTAGCAGGTATGGTTGCTGTGCATCAATTTGCATCTGTTGGTAATCATGCATTTGTTACGGGTGGTTCTTTAGTAAGAAAAGATGTACCTCCTTATGTAAAAGCAGCAAGAGAACCTTTATCTTATGTAGGTATTAATTCTGTAGGTTTAAGAAGAAGAGGGTATACCACAGAAAAAATTAGAGAAATTCAAGCAATATTTAGAATTCTATTTCAAAGAAACTACAACAATTCTCAAGCAATAGATATTATAGAAGCAGAAATGGAAGCAACTCCTGAACGTGATGAAATCATACAGTTTATTAAAGATTCTCACAGAGGAATAATGAAAGGATATTATAAAGCAAATTAAATTATATAAATGGCAACAACATCAGATATTAGAAACGGATTATGTATTAGGTATAACAATGATATCTATAAAATTGTAGAGTTTTTACACGTAAAGCCAGGTAAAGGCCCTGCTTTTGTAAGAACAAAATTAAAAAGTGTTACCAATGGTAAAGTAGTAGATAACACTTTTCCTGCAGGTAGAAAAATAGATGATGTAAGAGTTGAAACACATAAGTTTCAGTTTTTATATAATGATGGTGAATTTTATCATTTCATGAATGAGCAAGACTATAGTCAAATAAGATTATTAGAAGCTGCTTTAGATTCACCAGATTTAATGAAAGAAGGTGAGATAGTTACAATAATCATCAATTCTGAAGATGATATGCCTTTATCTGTAGAAATGCCTTTAAGCGTTATTTTAGAGGTTACGCATACAGAACCAGGTGTTAAAGGAAACACAGCTACAAATGCAACAAAACCAGCAACTGTAGAAACTGGAGCTTCTGTAAATGTACCTTTATTTATTAATGAAGGTGATAAAATTAAGGTAGAGACTACAAAAGGAACTTATCAAGAACGTATTAAAGAGTAAAAAAAGCTTTTAGCAATTAGCTTTTAGCTAATAGCGAATTGCCAAAAGCTAATAGCGAACTATGAAATTCAAAACTCCACAAACTTTACAACAAATTGCATCACTTTTAGATGTAGATTTTATAGGTGATAAAAAATTTCCAATTCTTGGGATAAATGAAATTCACGTTGTAAAAAAAGGAGATATCGTTTTTGTAGATCATCCTAAATATTATGATAAAGCTTTAAATTCTGATGCAACTACAATTTTAATTAATAAAAAAGTAGCGTGTCCAGAAGGTAAAGCTTTGTTAATTTCTGATGATCCTTTTCGTGATTTTAATAAAATTACAAAACATTTTAATCCATTTATAGCATCCAAAGTAAGTATAGCAAAAAATGCTATTATTGAAGAAGGAACTATAATTGAACCTAATGTTTTTATAGGAAATAATGTGCAGATTGGTACTAATTGTGTTATTCACCCAAATGTAACAATTTATGATAATACCATAATTGGTAATAATTGTACAATTCATGCAAATACAGTTTTAGGAGCAGATGCTTTTTATTACAAAAACAGACCAACAGGTTTCGATAAATTAATTTCTGGAGGTAGAGTAGTTTTAGAAGATAATGTAGATTTAGGTGCTTCTTGTACAATTGATAAAGGTGTTACAGGAGATACCACTATAAAACAAGGAACAAAAATTGATAACCAAGTACATGTAGGTCATGATACAGTTATTGGTAAAAAATGTTTAATAGCTTCACAAACGGGTATTGCAGGTTGTGTAATTATTGAAGATGAGGTTACCATTTGGGGACAAGTTGGTACAAACAGCGGAATTACAATTGGTAAAGGAGCTGTTATTCTTGGGCAAACAGGGGTTACAAAATCTGTTGCTGGAGGCAAATCTTATTTTGGTACGCCAATAGAAGAATCAAGAGAAAAATTAAAACAGTTAGCAGGCTTAAAAAGATTGCTAAAAGAAAAATAAAAAACTAATATCGTTTTTATAAAAGTAAACAATAAACTATTTTTGTAACACAAAATAAATATCAGAGCAAATGAGTGTTTTAGTTAATAAGAATTCAAATATTATTGTACAAGGTTTTACTGGTAGTGAAGGAACTTTTCACGCAGGTCAAATGATTGATTATGGAACCAATGTTGTTGGAGGTGTAACTCCAGGAAAAGGTGGTCAAGAACACTTAGGGAAACCTGTTTTTAATACAGTTGCAGAAGCTGTAGAAAAAGCAGCTGCAGATACTTCAATTATATTTGTACCACCAGCTTTTGCTGCTGATGCAATTATGGAATCTGCAGATGCAGGTATTAAAGTAATTATCTGTATTACAGAAGGTATACCTACTGCAGATATGGTAAAAGTAAAAGCTTACATTGCAGATAAAGACACTAGATTAGTTGGGCCTAACTGTCCAGGAGTTATTACTCCAGATGAAGCTAAAGTTGGTATTATGCCAGGTTTTATCTTTAAAAAAGGTAAAGTAGGTATCGTTTCTAAATCAGGAACTTTAACTTATGAAGCTGCAGACCAAGTTGTAAAACAAGGTTTTGGTATAACAACTGCAATTGGTATTGGTGGAGATCCAATTATTGGAACTACAACTAAAGAAGCTGTAGAAATGTTAATGAATGATGATGAAACTGAAGCAATTGTAATGATTGGTGAAATTGGTGGTAATTTAGAAGCTGAAGCTGCACAATGGATTAAAGCTGATGGTAATAGAAAACCAGTTGTTGGTTTTATTGCTGGGCAAACTGCACCTGCTGGTAGAACAATGGGGCATGCAGGAGCTATTGTTGGTGGAGCAGATGATACTGCACAAGCTAAAATGGAAATCTTAGCAGCAAATGGTGTACACGTTGTAAGTTCACCAGCTAAAATTGGAGAAATGGTTGCGAAAGTATTAAAGTAATCTTTATTTCTTTAATTATTTGTTAAAGTTTTATAATAAATCTTATTAAAATCCGTTGAATTTGTAAATTCAACGGATTTTTTTATTCAACCAAATTAAATATTATGAAACAGATTAAAGTATTTGCTTTTAGTATGTTATTAATTTCAGCAATAAGCTGTAATACAAATAAGGAAAAGAGCTACGAAGTAACTTCGCAAAAAGACACAAATGGTATAACCTATGAAACTGTAGAAAACGATCCTACAGGTTTAAGACTATATACCTTAGACAATGGTTTAAAAGTGTACCTCAGTAAAAATGAAGACGAACCCAAAATTCAAACTTATATAGCTGTAAGAGCTGGTTCCAATTACGATCCAAAAGAATCTACAGGTTTAGCTCATTATTTAGAGCACATGGTTTTTAAAGGGACTCACAAAGTAGGTACTGCTAATTGGGAAAAGGAAAAAGTATTTTTAGCAAAAATTTCTGATTTGTATGAGCAACACAGAACAGAAGAAGATCCAGAGAAAAAGAAGGCCATTTATCAAGAAATAGATAAAGTTTCTTTAGAAGCCTCTAACCATTCTATTGCTAACGAATATGATAAAATGACAGCTTCTTTAGGAGCAACAGGTACTAATGCTTACACTTGGTTTGAGCAAACAGTATATACCAATAAAATTCCTGCAAATGAATTCAATAAATGGATAACTTTAGAATCTGAACGTTTTAGTACACTAGTTTTACGTTTGTTTCATACTGAATTAGAAGCTGTTTTTGAGGAGTTTAACAGAGGACAAGATAATGATTTTAGAAAACGTTATGCAGCCATGTTAGATGGTTTATTTCCAAATCATCCTTATGGTCAACAAACAACAATTGGTACTGGGCAGCATTTAAAGAATCCATCAATGATTGATATTCATAATTATTTTGACAAATATTATGTACCCAATAATATGGCTATTGTTTTAGTTGGTGATTTAGATTTTGATGGAACAATAGCAAAAGTAAACGAAGCTTTTGGAAAGTTCGAAAAGAAGGAACTTACTCATCCAACGTTACCAAAAGAAGAACCAATTACACAACCTATTGTAAACGAGGTTTTCGGGCCAACATCAGAAAATATTTCTATTGCTTACAGATCTAGAGGTGTAAATACAACTGATGAAAAAATGGTAACTTTAGTTGATATGATAATGGCAAATGGAAATGCGGGTTTAATCGACTTAAATTTAAATCAAAAACAAGTTGTACAGTACGCATCTTGTTCACCTACTTTTTTAAATGATTATGGATATCATACGTTTACAGGTTCACCAAAATCAGGTCAATCTTTAGATGAGGTAAAAGATTTGTTATTAGAACAAGTTACAAAATTAAAGAATGGTGAGTTTGATGAATGGATGATTGGTGCAGTTGTAAATGACTTAAAACTAAGTGAAACACGCCAATATGAAAATAATTCAGCTTTGGCTAATAAATATGTAGATGCCTTTATATATCAACAAAATTGGGCTGATAGAGTAAAGTTTTTAGACGATTTAAAGAAAGTAACTAAAGAAGAATTGGTTGCTTTTGCTAATAATTTTTATCAAGATAATTATGTAGTAACATACAAAAGAAAAGGTGAAGATAAAAATATTGTAAAAGTTGAAAACCCAGGGATTACGCCAGTAAAATTAAATAGAGATAAAAGTTCTGAATTTATTCAAGATTTCAATAAAATGGAATCTCCAGAATTAAAACCACAATTTGTAGATTATAAAACGGCCATTAAAGAAACTAAAACAGAAAATGATATTAAAGTATCTTATGTATTGAATGAAAAAAACGATTTGTTCGATATGAATATCATCTTTGATATGGGGAGTGATAATGATAAAAAATTATCTTTAGCTGCTGGTTATTTAGAATATATAGGTACAGATAAATATACAAATGAAGAATTAAAAAAAGAGTTTTACAAATTAGGAATCTCTTATTACGTAAGCACAGGTAGTGATAAAACATATGTAGGTTTAAACGGGTTAAAAGAAAACTTACCAAAAGGATTAGAGTTATTAGAACATTTATGGGACAATGCTAAAGCTGATGAAGATGCTTATAATAAATATGTAGAGAAAATCTACAAAGGTCGTCAAGATGGAAAAACCCAAAAAGGAAATATCCTTTGGAATGGTTTAATGAACTATGGTAAATACGGTGAAGATTCTCCATTAAGAGATATTATGCAAATCGATGAATTAAAAGCCATAAACCCAGAAGAATTAGTTGCTTTAATTAAAGATATGAAAAACTACAAGCAACGTGTTTTCTATTATGGTAAAGATGTAGATAATGCTGTAACAGCTTTAAACAATCAGCATAAAATTTACGGCGAATTAAAAGAATACCCTATTGCAAAAAAATACGAAGAAACAGAAACAGGAGGTAATGTTTTCTTCACAAATTATGATATGGTGCAAACTGAAATGTTGTTTTTGGCAAAAGGAGATCCTTTTAAGCCAGAAAATATGGCTGCATCAACATTATTTAATACGTATTTTGGTAGTGGATTGTCGTCAATTGTTTTTCAAGAAATTAGAGAATCTAAATCGTTGGCATATTCTGCTTTTGCATCTTATCAAGGAGCATCAAAAAAAGACTCACCAAATTATGTAATGGCTTATGTTGGTACACAGGCTAATAAATTAGAACAAGCTGTAGATGCTATGATGGAATTAATGAATGATATGCCAGAGGCTGATAAACAATTCCAAGCTGCAAAAGAATCAACTTTAAAAAAATTAGCAGCACAAAGAATTACAAAATCTAGCATTTTTTGGTCTTATGAAAGATTACAAAAATTAGGAATTGATAATGATAACCGAGAAGAAATGTACAATACCATCAAAAACATGACAATGGAAGATTTAAAAGCATTTTTTGATAAAAATATTAAAGGCGAATCTTACAATGTTATGGTTATTGGTAATAAAAAAGATTTAGACGTAAAATCATTGAAAAAGTTAGGTAAAATAAAAGAATTAGAAGTAGACTATTTATTTAATTATATAGAAGAGAAGAAAGTTAAATCTTAGATTTTATAATTTTTAAATTATCATTTAAAATAAATTACATAAATATAAATTTTAAAGGTTTTGGCATTTCTTTAAATTAGTGAAATTATAGTCTTATTAAATTTTAACTCGTAAGGTAATTTTACTTTACGAGTTTTTTTATTTTATTATATTTGATGCCTTAAAAACAACTAAACTATATGAAATTACTAGAAAATAAATCAGCAATAATTACTGGTGCAACTAGAGGAATAGGTAGAGGTATTGCTATTGAATTTGCAAAACAAGGTGCAAATGTAGCTTTTACGTATAGTTCTTCTGTAGATGCTGCAAATGCCTTAGAAGAAGAATTAAAAGCATTTGGTGTTTCTGCTAAAGGATATCAATCTAATGCTGCTGATTATGCTGCTGCTCAAGAATTAGCTAAAGATGTTCAAAAAGAATTTGGTGCTATAGATATTTTAGTAAACAATGCAGGTATAACCAAAGACAATTTGTTAATGCGTATTTCTGAAGAAGATTTTGATAAAGTAATTGAAGTTAACTTAAAATCTGTATTTAACCTAACTAAAGCTGTTATTAGACCAATGATGAAGCAGAGAGCAGGTTCTATTATAAATATGAGTTCTGTAGTTGGTTTAAAAGGTAATGCAGGGCAAACAAATTATGCAGCATCTAAAGCAGGTATTGTAGGTTTTTCTAAATCTGTAGCTTTAGAGTTAGGTTCTAGAAATGTAAGAAGTAATGTAATTGCTCCTGGTTTTATAGAAACTGAAATGACAGACAAGTTAGATGAAGCAACTGTACAAAGTTGGAGAGATGGAATTCCTTTAAAAAGAGGAGGTAAGCCAGAAGATATTGCAAACGCTTGTGTATTTTTAGCTTCTGATATGAGTTCATATATTACAGGTCAAACTCTTTCTGTAGATGGTGGAATGCTAACTTAGATTGTTTTTTTTGATAAATAGCTTTAATCAATAAAAAAGTAATAATAATTATATTCTAAACGTTTAATTAACATATACTTAACACCTGTGAAAACAGGTGTTTTTTTATTCGTCTATATTTAAATACCAATCACCTAACTTTAATCATTACCTATCTAAAATTTAATTTTACGTCTTAAATCCATAGTATCTTTACAGTGTAAAACAACAAAACCTATGGAAACTAATAATTTAACTAACAGACAATTAGAAGTAATTAATGAATTAAAAAATGAGCATTTAACAAGCTTTCAAATTTTAAACAGAATTAATAGTATTAAATTAATACTTGTAGTTTATAATGTTTTAGACGAACTTAAAAATATGGGAATATTAAAAAGTTATATGAAACAGAATGTTAAATATCATTACATAGAATCTAATTAAAATTTTACCCTAAAAATAAAACCCAAGTACTCCTAAATACCCTATCTACTCCTAATTTACCCCTAAGTAAATAGAGTTTAAAAATAACCTGCAATATTTAACATTGCAGGTTTATTCTTATTTAAATAGTTCTTTATATCTTTCCCATTAAAATAAAACGATTGCAGACTACTTTAATATTATATCTCATTTTAGCATTGTTATTTGGTTTAGCAATTGCATACTTTCAATACTATTTTAAAGTAAAAAACAAACTAAAAATAACAGGTACTCTTTTTGTTTTAAAAGGATTAAGTATCTTTTTGTTGATTTTATTATTGATAAATCCAAAAATAGAGGAAACCAATATTACTAATATAAAACCAGTTTTAACTTTTTTGGTTGATAATTCTAATTCTGTTTCTTTTTTTAAAGAGGATAAAAATGTTGAGGTTTTTATAAAAGAATTAGAAAAAAATTCACAAATTCAACAAAAATTTGATGTTCAAAAATTTTCATTTGCTAATGATTTACAAGTTTTAGATAGTCTTTCTTTTACAGAAAATCAAACAAATATTTCTAATGCAATACTTAATGTAAATGAACTGCAAAATGATAAGATTTCTCCAATTGTTTTAATTACGGATGGCAACCAAACTATAGGTCAAGATTACGAATTTATAAATGTAAAACAACCTATTTACCCAATTGTAATTGGTGATACTACAAAATATGTAGATGTTAAAATCAGTCAATTAAACGTAAATAAATACAGTTATATTAAAAACAAGTTTCCTGTAGAAGTTATTTTAAATTACGAAGGGAATGAAAATGTAACCACTCAGTTTTCTATATTTAATAAAGGAAAAACTGTTTTCAGAAAAAATGTACGTTTTTCTGCATCAAAAAAATCGCTAACAGTTATTGCAAATTTAACATCTATTAAAGAAGGTTTACAATATTATACTGCATCCATTTCTAAAATAGAAAATGAGAAAAACACTAAGAATAATTCAAAAAGTTTTTCTGTAGAAGTTATAGATGAGCAAACAAAAGTTTTGTTGTTAACATCCGTTTTGCATCCAGATTTAGGAGCTTTTAAAAAGGCAATAGAAAGTAATAAACAACGCTCTGTAGAAATTTATCATATTGATAATTTTAAAAATAATATTAAAGATTATCAGTTGGTTATATTGTTTCAGTTAAATAATAAGTTTAATAAAGTTATTGATCAAATTAAAGAAAACAATAATAATTATTTATTGGTTTCTGGTGCAAGTTCAGACTGGAATTTCATCAACCAAAAAGAATTAGGTGTTAGAAAAAATTCAATTAATGAAACCGAAAATTATGGAGCAGTTTTTAATGATGGCTTTCTAAATTTTTTACAAGAAGATATTGGCTTTAATAATTATCCGCCTTTAAAAGATAAATTTGGTGAAGTAAGTTTTACCAAAGAACACCAAACTTTATTGTATCAAAATATTAATGGTTTAGAAACACAACAACCTTTGTTAGCTACTTTTGATATCAACAATCAAAAATCTGGAATTTTACTTGGTGAAGGTATTTGGAGATGGAGAGCCAACAGTTTTTTAAATACAAATTCTTTCGAAGATTTTGATAAATTTATTGGGAATATTGTTCAGTTTTTGGCTTCAAACAAAAAAAGAAATCGATTAGAAGTAGATGCAGAAAGTTTATATCCTGCAAATTCTACAATTACTATTTCTGCTTTTTACACAGATAAAAATTATCAATTCGACCCAAGAGCGAGTTTAGAGATTACTGTTACAAATACAACAACTAAAGTAGTTACTAAAGTACCTTTTTCTTTGGTAAATAACGCTTTTAAAACAGAGATAGAAAATTTAAATTCTGGAGACTATACTTATAAAGTTACTGTTTTAGGTCAGAGCATCAGTAAAAATGGGCGTTTTAAAATAACAGATTATAATATTGAAGAGCAATTTACAAATGCTAATATTCAAAAATTACAAAAGCTGGCAGATAAAACTGGGGGTAATCTGTTTTATAAAAATCAGGCAGCAAAAATCACCAAAAAATTGTTAGCCAATGAGTCTTTTTATACAGTACAAAAAGCAACTAAAAAGCAAGTAAATTTAATTGATTGGCAATGGATTTTATTTTTAGTAATCGCACTTTTAACAGCAGAATGGTTTCTTAGAAAATACTTTGGTAAAATATAAAATATATGCATTGGGTTTCATCAATAGAAATTGTAAATTTGATAAAATTTAAAAAATATTAAAATGGCAAATAATCAAATGGATTTGAATTTCCCTAAAGGTGGAGTTTTCCTAATTATAATTGCAGTTGTTGCAATCATACTATTCACTAAATCTACAGTTACAATTGGTCCTGGAGAAGGTGGCGTAATTTTCGAATCTTTAGGTAAAGGTATTAATACAGAAAAATCTTATGGAGAAGGTTTTCATATTGTATTACCTTGGAACAAGATGATTGTAAGAAAAGTACGTCAGCAATCTATTTCTGATGAAATGAATGTACTTTCTGTAAACGGATTAGAAGTTAAAGTAAATGGTACAATTTGGTATGAGCCAGAATTTGAAAATTTAGGTAAACTTATAAAAACTAAAGGAGAAGATTATGAACGTGAGTTGTTAGATCCTGCAATAAATGCAGCTGCAAGAAGCGTTGTTGGTAGATATACACCAGAGCAATTATATTCTAGTAAAAGAGATGTTATTGAGCAAGAAATTTTAGATGAAGTTCAGAATGTTTTAAAAGGACAGTATTTATCAGTAAAAAGAGTTTTGGTAGAAGATGTAAAATTACCAAATACAATTAGAACTGCAATTGAAACTAAATTAAAGCAAGAACAAGAATCTTTAGAATATGAGTTTCGTTTAGCAAAAGCTAAAAAAGAAGCTGAAAGACAAAAGATTGATGCAGAAGGTAAAGCAACTGCAAATAAGATTTTAAGTGCGTCTTTAACCGATAAAATTTTACAAGAAAAAGGTATTGAAGCTACTTTAAAACTTTCTGAATCAACAAACAGTAAAGTGATTGTAATTGGTTCTGGTAAATCTGGAATGCCAATTATTTTAGGAAACCAATAAGAAGTTTTTACTTTTAAGGTATTAAAAAATCCAGCTTTTAGCTGGATTTTTTTTGTTTTCTAAAATTGTATTTAGAATAAGTAAAGTAAAATTTATAGCTCTTCAAATTAATTCTATATTTTTCATTTCAAAGGATGATTATTAGCAGGTAAAAGCTGAATGAAAATTTGATTAAAACTTTGAATTTGAACTGATAAATCTTATTTTTTAATAAACTTATGTTTAATGTTATTTATTTCGTAGAAATATAGACCAGTTGCTAAGTTTTCTAAATTAATTTTAAAACTATTTTCTTGTCTAGTTTTAATTAGTTTTGTGTTAAATTCTTTTCCATTAACATCAAAAAGCGTCAAATTACTCTGGTTGGTATTTACGTTTTCTATATACAAATAGTTTATAGCAGGATTAGGAAATGATTTTAATGATTTAACGTAATCAATTTCTTTTGTAGCTAAAGTAGATGAAGGAAGTGTATAAAT
Organism: Polaribacter vadi; assembly: GCF_018861005.1. Lineage (GTDB taxonomy): Bacteria > Bacteroidota > Bacteroidia > Flavobacteriales > Flavobacteriaceae > Polaribacter > Polaribacter vadi_A. The sequence goes on along the minus strand of NZ_JAHKQL010000017.1, from coordinate 36,314 downwards.
TTCAGTAGATTCAGTTGTAGTGTTATAGATTATTAATTTGTTTACATTTTCTGCTTTATCATTAAAAATTATAAAATCATATATATCTGAAATGTAAAATTCATTATCACCAAAATCTTTTACAATTTCGCCATTTTCATTATAAATTATTATTTTTTTACTAGAAGAATCTTCGTCTTCTGAAAAGCTAATAACTATTTCAAACAAATCATCTGAATTAAAAATATGTTTTGATACACCAAAGTTTTCTGTATATAATGATATATCAAATGTTTCTACTCCAGATGGTAAGTTAGGTGTGAATTCTGATTTAAGACTATAGTCAGAATTAAAAATTTTAAATGTTTTTAAACCAGGTCCAGCTAAATAATAAAAACTACCTTCTGAAGTAGAGTATGGTAATAACCAACCCTCTGCATCATTATAGCTAATAGATTTATCTAACTCAATTTGGCTAAAACTTAGGTTACTAATTAATAGTAAAAATGTAAATTTAAGAATCTTTTTCATATCTAATTATTTTTTAATTTTTTACAAATTAAGTTTTTAATTAAATAAATAAAAATTATAAGTCCTTAATTTTTAGATTATTACAATAATTGTGATTTCGTCAAAAAAACAACTATTATTTTAAGAAATCAACTTCTCATCAGTAGTATTTAAAAATAACTCACTTAGAATTTTTGAGGTGGTTAGTGCAGCATCTTTGGGGTGTAATGCTGTATCTGAAATACCAGAAACAACTCTAGAAATGTTATGATCTACAACACCTTTATGATACCAAGTTGTGGATTTGGTTACACTTAAATAAGCAGAAAAATTATGATGTCCAGAACCAGGTCTTTCACCAATTATGTGAATGATGCCATGACTTTTTGGGTAGTTGGTTTTTTCGCCAAATAAAAGTTCTCCACATGCATAACCAGCCCTTACACGTCCGTTATTTATAAAAATTGAGCTATTGCTAATGGTGTAATTACTTGTTTTTAATTGTTTGTTTAATTCATTTAAAAAAGGATGTAAATGTCCATCATCCATTAAAGCTCTTGCGTTTAAACCATCAGAAATAATAATTTGTATATCAGGAGTTTTACCATTCCAAGAAGCTCTAATATTTTTAATCATTTTTGTAGCATCATCACCTAAAATTTCTCCAGATTCTGGATGATACACATAATCTTTTCTGTCTTTTGATTGGGTTGAAATTGCTATTGCAGATGGAATACTATTTTTAAAATTCGGATTAATTTCCGTCCATAAACTTACTTTGGCATCATTATACAAACGATGTACTTCTTTGTTTAAATTAGGATCTAAATCCCAAATATTTTCTCCATAACCTTTTGCAATAGAAATACCTCTTTTTTCTATTTGTGAAAGTATGGTTTCTCCTTCTTTATAAATTTCAGTTTTTGAACGTTTGTCTTTTTTCGCCTTTTTATATTGATAAAATACCCAATTAGGGTCTCCAAAATGTTTGGTAGGCTTTCCTTTTTTATCAATAATTTTTATTTTTTTGAAGAAATTCCACATTGCATCATTCACTTTATAACCAAACTGTTCTCTAATTTTTACATGATTGCTAAATGCTGTGGTTAAATAGCTTAACATAGGGTCGTTTTTGGTTGGTAAAGCCATTAAATAAGCAGGATTTGCAGGCATTACTTGTTCAATACACCAATCTAAATCTTCTAAATTTACATTCATATGCAAGGTAGAGCAGATGTCTAAACCAATGGTTAATCCATGCAATTTACCCATAACTGTATCTTCTAAACAGCAACGTACTAATTGTTCTTTAGATTTGAATACTTCAGGTCCAATAAAACCAGCAACATCATTTACGTGTACCCAAGATTCGTTACCACCTTTTACTTCATTTATCTTTTGTTTTAAGGCTCTTAAAAATCCGTATTTTCGAGATTCGTGCATTACCATATCAAAACCTTCACTATGTCCATTGGTTAAATCTGCACCTTGGCCAGTTTCTGCATAAAAACCATATTGGCCATTCCTAGTTGATGCATATTCTAACATTTTTTCAATAGAAACATCAAAAGTTTTGTTGGCATTTACTGTGCCAGCAATACTTTGAAACCAAATACCAGTAGTATCAGGATTTTCCTGTTCCACTTGTGCTTGTATATCTACGTGAGATAATACACAATTGGGAATTGTATCTTCCAAATCAAAAGTTTGGATGATATCTAAGAGTGTTTTTTCAATTCTAGCCACAGATTCAGGTTCACTAGAAACAGGGTTTGTACCTAAAACAACATCACCTACAGCATAAGACCACGCATTAAAAACTTGCCAAGCAATATCATCTGTATTGTCTGTTGGAGAATTGGGTTGAACTCTAGCACCCATATAACCTCTACTACCTATTTTACTGTTTGGTAGTGGGTTAAATATTTTTTGACTGATTGCAATCAGTTCTTCATTACTCATTAATTTTACCAAACATGCAATAACATCACTAGATAAGTTAGGTAATATTTTTTTAATTTCAGATTCAGGTTTTTGCAAACAAAATGCTTTTAATTCTTGCATGGACCAATTAAAAAATTCAATTTCTTGAAATGTTGTTTTTTGAATGAGTTCTTGAAGTTCATCAGTAAAAACGGAATTCTGAACTAGGTCTTTTATCTTTGAATTAGCTAAAAGTTGTCTTGCGTTTTTGCGAGAATTTTCATTTAAAGCAGCTACTTTTATGGTTTCATCACCTTCTTTGTACGCGTTTGCAGCTCCTAAGATTTGTCTGTATAAAGTAATATTAAACTCACCTTTTTCTCTATTGATATATGAGAAAATATCTTCATCTACTTTTGGTGATTTAATGTTTACTGCTGTTTTAATTTTAGGTATTGTATTATTTTTAGTGGATTTAAAATCGCAACTATTTAGTAATAATAATGACGCACTAGCTAATGAAGTTTTTTCTAAAAATTCTTTTCTATTCATAACGATTACTAAATTTTTTGTAAGCTAATTTAGTTTTTTTTGATAAGAAAGACAAGTTAAGGTTTTGTAAAATGTTTTTAAGTTTATTGATTATGAATTGTTTATCTATCTTTTAATACAAAATAAGCTTAAGGTAAGCTGTAAAACAAATTCAGTATAAAAAAGTAAGCGTCGTTTTTTACAAAACGACGACTTACCAAGTAAACTAATAAAACCAAGTATTAGTACTGTTATTAGAGTTAGCTATTCTAATGGCAGTTTTTTAAATATTTTAATGAAGACTAATTACTTTAGTAATTGTCCAATTTTCGTTTTCTTTTTTCCAAGTAACAATAAATTTACTGGGAACCGATTTTGCCTTCGGTTCTTCTTTATTAAAGAATTTATGATAACCAATTTCAATAGCACCATAATTATGTATAGGATAAACTTCTACACTCCCTTTAATTAAAGTTCTGGTTACTTTATTACAGATATTATCTTCTAGAGATTTTAAAAGTTGATTTTTGTCTGATAATAAACCGCCTTTGTCATGAAAGAATTCAATATTTTCATTATAAATAGCAGCTTGAGTTTTTATATCGCAGTTATTGTAAGCTGTAAAATAAATACTATCCATTTTTACAATATCATTGTATAATTTAACATTTGCAATTTTATATTCAGGAATTTCTTCTACTTGAGCAGCAGTAAAAAAACTGTGTAAGAATAGGAGGATAGCAATAAATATTTTTATGATAAAAGATTCTTTAAAAGAGTCTATAAAAGAGTACATAGCTTGTTTTTAATTGAAATCTCAAGGCTGTTTCCAGCCTCAAGAAATCTTTGGTTGATTGATAATTGTGTAATTATTTGGCAGAAATGCTTCCACCAGAAGACGATTTTTTATTTACTTGTTTTGGGCTTCCTTTAAAGTCAATATCTCCTCCACTTGTAGCTTTAGCATCTATACTTTCTGATGCATAAACATTAATATCTGCACCACTAGTAACTTTTACAGTTACGTTTTTACTTTCTAAATCGTAAGCATCAATAGAAGCACCACTTGTAGCACTTGCAGAATGTTGGTTTGTAATTCCAGATATTTCTATATCAGAACCACTTGTTGCACTACTAGATACTGAATTAGCATCTAAAGTCATTCTAATATCTGCACCACTTGTTGCGCTAACAGAAATGTTGTTTACTTTTAAAGTTTCTTTAGTATACACATCAGAACCACTTGTTGCAGTAACTCCTTCTAAAGTTTCTACAGTAACATATACTTTTCTTGATTTTGCTTTCCAAATATTTTTTTCTGAATAAATTTTTAAAACACCATCATTAATTTCTGTGATAATAATGTCTTGTAAATTTTCATCTGCTTCTACAGTAATTTCTGTTGATTTTCCTTGAGAAAGATATAAATCTAAGCCAGTGCTTACTTTTATTTTAGTGAAATCTTCTTTTAGGCTTCTGTCTTCTGTTACTACATTTCTATTTCCGTTAATTCTATTAAACATATTAACGTTACAAGAACTTAATAATGTTGTTAAAAATACGATTGCTAATAATGATTTGGTTGATGTTTTCATGGTGTTTGTTTTAAGTTTACTTGATAAAGGTCTTTTATTAGACGCTTAAAAAGAAACAAAGGTTACTCAGTTGTTGTTTTTTTATGATGAATTGTTTTAAAAAGTTTCTTTTAACTCAGATTCTGTATTCTCTTCAACTTCAATTTCAATTTCACAATCAGTACATTTTAAAGTTCTATCTGTCATAATAAAATGTTGGTTAGCCATATCTTTATCTCTAATATCTCCTTCATTTTTCACATTATCTAAAAAATTCTTGGTAGAATTATCAAAATAAATACTCACATTTTTAGGTAGATAAATGGTAATTTCTATTTCTTCATCTTTCCAAATATTTTTAAATGAAGACAAATAGTAAGCATCTAAAATTATTGTGTTGTTTTCAATTTTATAATTATAGCTCACTCTTTTTGCATTATGACTGGCATTACCTTTATTTTTACCTTGAGATTTTTTTAAGATGATCATATAGCTTTCATCAGAATTACTCTTTTTAACATCAACATTTACATTGTTGCTATAAACCATCTGTTGGTTATCAACATAAACTTCTTCTCTATAAGTGTTAGATCTTAAATTATGTCTATAATAAATTTCATCATCATTTATAATTTTTAAGTTTAAAGTATCATTTTCTATAATATTTAAACTCTTTTTTTCTGATGATTGCCCATTAATTGAATGAGATGTACCAAATTCAATACCCGTAAATATGATAATTAATAAACTAACAATCCAAATACCAGAAAGTGTTAAAGATGTTGGTTTGCTTAACTTTTTTACGTTAGTAGATAAGATTCTTAAACCTAAAATAAATAATAATAAAAATGGTATACCAATTAATAGAAAACTACATAAAGTAAGTGCCCAAGTTGGTATTACAGAATCGTAGAAAAATGGTGGATACTGTAAATTAGCATCAACATTTAACCATTCTAAACTTCCTAAAGAAAACCCTCCAACAATTAGAGATAAAATAACAGCAGCAGAAATAAAGATAATTAAGATACCAATAAACTTACCAATAACCTTAAAAATGGCTAAAATAATTTTACCAATAGTATCTAAAAAATCGCTTGCTCCGTTATTTTTTTTGGTCTTTCCCGAAAAAGTTTTACTCATTTTATCAGAAAATTCATTAGCACCATCTTTTATTTTTTCTGATGCTTCTTTGGCTACCACACTTACTTTGTCTGATACATTGCTGAATTCTTCACGAATTTTTTTCTCAATATTATCAATATTTACAGGTTCGCCTTCCATTTGTAATTTTTCTGAAGTAGTTTTTGCTTCAGGTAACAAAATCCAAAGGATAATATAAAGTAACACTCCAAAACCAGCACCAAAGAATAATGCTAATAAACCTAAACGAATCCAAATGGTATCAATATTAAAATAATGAGCAACACCAGAGGCAACACCTCCAAGAAATTTATCATCACCATCTCTAAATAATTTTTTACCAGAAGCGCTATTTCTTCTGTAAGAATAACTAGAATCGCTATATTCTTGTTCAGCATCTGCATAATCTTCTGGTTGGCCCATAATTTTAATGATATCATCTATATCACCTTCATTTACAACCTGTCTAGCATCTGTTATTTTTTCTGATAATAGCTCACTAATTCTAGCCTCAATATCAGCAATAATTTCGTTTTTTCCTTGCGGATCATCACTTAAAGATCTAGAAATCGATTCTAGATATCTTCGTAATTTCTGATAGGCAATTTCATCTATATGGAAGAAAAATCCGCCTAAATTTATATTTATTGTCTTATTCATTGGTAGTCGATTTTTTACTAGTTACTTGGTGTACTGCGTTTACTAAATTATTCCATGTTTTGCTTAACTCTTTCAAAAACATGCCTCCGTTTTCGGTTAAAACGTAATATTTTCTTGGTGGTCCAGAAGTTGATTCTTCCCATCTATAAGTTAATAACCCTGCGTTTTTTAAACGAGTTAGTAGTGGATAGATAGTTCCTTCAACCACAATCATTTCTGCACTTTTTAGCGTAGAAAGTATTTCAGAAGTATAAGCATCACCATTTTTTAGGATAGATAAAATGCAGAACTCTAAAACACCTTTTCGCATTTGCGCTTTTGTGTTTTCAATCTTCATATATTGTGATTTATTTACTCGTTCTAAATCTTATTATTATAAGAAAATGTTGTCGAGTGTTTTTTGTTAATTATTATTGTTTCAATTCTTGTCATTAAATAACTGTAATTATTTAATAAATTTAATTGTTAATGGGTATTTGTAATTTTCGCCTTCTCTAGCTTTTATAGATGCTATAATTACCAAAGCAATGCCTATGATATATACTAAACCTGCAAGAGAACCAAAACCTAAAAAACCAAATAGATTATGTGAATCGAAATCAAAATTTAAGTTGATGTTATTCCAATTAAAATGACGACGATGATTATTAAAAATAGAACCAAATGCAAAAGGAATAAACAATATAGAAATTAGAAATACATAAAGTGTATAGCTTATATTAAAGTTTACAGCTTCTTTACCTTGTTCATCTAAAAAAACACTTCTGTCTTTTAAGGTTTGCCAAGCAATTAATGGTGTTATAATATTGCCAAAAGGAAACATTAAACCTGCAAATGCAGATATATGAATTAAAAATGCGTTAGTGTTTTCGTTATTTTTTTTCATTTTATAAAATATATAATACTTTCTTATGCAAATATATATCCTAAAAAAGGTATTATGCAATACATAGTACTATAATTAACATTTTTTTAACATATTAAATTTGTAATTATTAGTGTTGATTATTCCTGAAAACGTTTGATATGATTGAGTTTTATTATAAATTAACTATATTGCTAATCGATTTTAGAAAAAGATAAAAAAAATATTTATTATCAATTTTAACAAACTATAAATGAAGTTTACGCCTGCAAAAGTCAATTTTTTTAACCTAATAAAACTGCCTTTAGCATTTTTTGGAGGTGTAAGAGTAAAGTCAATTACAGATTCTGAAGTGGTTGTTACTATAAAACATAGATGGATGAATCAAAATCCGTTTAAAAGTATGTTTTGGGCTGCACAAGGTATGGCTGCAGAAATGCCAACAGGTATTTTAGTAATGAAAGCTATTTACAATTCTAAAAGAAAAGTTTCGATGTTGGTTACTCACCAAGAAGCAGATTTTTATAAAAAAGCTACTGGTAGAATTACGTTTACATGCTCAGGAGGTAATGAGATTAGAGAAGCTATTCAAAAATCTATAGAAACAGGTGAGGGGCAGTTGATTGTTTTAACTTCTATAGGTAAGAATTCAGATGGAGTTGAAGTATCTAAATTCCAATTTAATTGGAGTATAAAAGTAAAAAGCGAAGCTTAACTTTGCTTTTGATATAATTGAGGTCTTTGTTCATTATAATCACAATCTTGAAAAATTCCACAAGACACATTTGTTCTTGCTAAAGATTTAGTGATTTCAAATTCTTTTGATAATGCTTCGATTTCTGGAGTTAAATATTTCATATTTGTTGTTTAAATTTATACCAAAAGTAATTCTTTTGTTAAAAGTGATAAGTTAAGAAAACTTTAAAATTGACTGTTTAATTTTAAATCTATGTTTATTATAGATTATTATGTTAACATAATAAATTAAATTTAAAATTCATTTTAAAATTTGTAGTATGGTATAAATTTTGAAGTTAAGAGTCTCAAAACCTTAGTAATATGAAACTAAAAAAACAATCATTTTTTTATTTATTATTACTTTTCTTTTTATTAAATGTGCCCCAACTTTAAATTATATAGGCAATAATTACACACCAACAACAAATGTTTCTGTTTATTATGATGCAGACCAGATAGTAAGAAAATATAAGATTATGGGTTTGTTAACTTTTAATACAGAACCAATATATGATAATCACGATAACAGAGAGGTGTCTGATTTAATTATTAATAAAGGTAAAGAAGTAGGTGCAGATGCTGTATTAGTAACAAAATTTTCTACTAACATTCAAAAAGAATTTTCTGATAGAATAATTTCTAGAGATTCTGAAAAACTTTTTATTGAGGCTAAATTTCTTAAATTTGAGAAATGATGCTTTTTTTTGTAACAAAAGTTTAGTTTATCATTCTAATAATAAAACTTAAATCATATGTTCCAAGATAGATTACCAAATAATTCGCAAAATAATAATATGAATGCTCACGAAATTGATTATAAAATTTTCGGTGAAGAAATGCAGTTTGTAGAAATAGAATTAGACCCTCAAGAAGGTGTTGTTGCAGAAGCTGGTACTTTTATGATGATGGATAATCATATTAAAATGAATACTATTTTAGGTGATGGATCTAATCAAGATAAAGGAATTTTAGGGAAAATATTTTCTGCTGGTAAACGAATTTTAACAGGAGAAAGTTTATTTATGACTGTTTTTACGAATGATGGTGTAGGAAAAAAAAAAATATCGTTTGCATCTCCTTATCCAGGAAAAATTATACCTATTGATTTGAATGATTTTGGTGGTAAATTTATATGCCAAAAAGATGCTTTTTTGTGTGCTGCAAAAGGAGTTTCTATAGGAATTGAGTTTTCTAAAAAATTAGGTAGAGGATTGTTTGGAGGAGAAGGTTTTATCATGCAAAAAATGGAAGGTGATGGTTTAGGATTTATTCATGCAGGAGGAACTATGGCAAAAAAAGTTTTACAACCTGGCGAAGTTTTAAAAGTAGATACTGGTTGTATAGTTGGTTTTACGCAAAGTGTAAATTATGATATTGAATTTGTTGGAGGTATTAAAAATACTGTTTTTGGAGGTGAAGGTTTGTTTTTTGCAAATTTAACTGGGCCAGGTACTGTTTATATTCAATCTTTACCTTTTAGTAGGTTAGCTGGTAGAGTTTTAGCTATGGCACCAAAAACAGGAAATGGTAGTAGAGGAGAAGGTTCTATTTTAGGTGGTATAGGAGATATTTTAGATGGTGATAATAAGTTTTAATAGTTGATAAGAAAAAAAATCCCAAACTTTTTAGTTTGGGATTTTTTTTTCTTTTATCAGAAATTTAGATGTTTAACAAATAGTCTCTTAAGTCTACTTCTTCATCTAATTCCATTTTCTTTTTAATTCTATATCTTGCAGTTTGTACAGATCTTGGATCTATAGATAAAATTCTTGCAATTTCTTTAGTTTGTAAGTGTAGTTTAATAAACATACAATGTCTTAATTCTGTTTCTGTAATAGAAGGATATTTTGAGATTAATTTATCAAAAAACTTTTCATGTACAGCATTAAAGTGTTGTTTTAAAACTTTCCAATCTTCATCATTCTCTAAAACATAATCAATTTGATTATTTATACTTTTTATTAGATTATTATCTTCAGTTTTAATTCCTTTAACATCTGCTTTTATTTCTTTAAAATATTGTTTGTGATGTAGTAGGTTTGTAGATAAAGAAATCATTTCTTTTTCTTTATCTAAATTTTCAGATTTTAAATCTTTTAATACTTGTTTAATTTCAATAATTTTCTTCTTATAATTTTGTAAAATAAAATAATAACCTACTAAAGATAAAATTAGTAAAGTACTAAGAATAAAAACTAAAATTTGTAAACTAAATTTTATGTTTTCTAAGCTTTCTTTTTTAATGAGAGTTTTTTCATTTTCGAATTTTAAATTTAAAAGTTCAAGCTTATTAGCTAACTCTTGGTTTGTTTTATTCTTATTTTCTACTACAAAAGATAATACATCTGAATTGTTATGACCTATCAATTCTAAACTAAAAATACAATCGCTAGATGTTACATAAGATTGATGTATAGAAATGGCAATGGTATTTTCACCTTCTTTAAAAACATTATTATCAAAGTAGTGTTGAAAATATTTATGTTCATTTTTCTCTTTAACTGTACTGATAGCAAATGTTTTGTTGCTTATTGTAGAGTTAGGCATATTATCTCTAAACAATTCTTTACCATTAATATAAACAACAGCACCATCATCTCTTAATAATTTAAATTCATAAGCTAAATGAAGGTTTTTTATAAAAATTTTCTTTGCAAAATATTTTGTTATTTTTCGGTTTTCTCTATCTTCTTCTGCATAAATTGTAGTGCTATTTTTTTTATCTCCATAACCAATTGGAGAAATACCAGATTTCCAATCAGAGAAATCTAAATCTTTATACCAATCATTATTTAAATAACCTTGATCGTAATAATGCCAGGTTTCTTCATTTTTTATAAGAATATCTTGACTAAAAATTGAGTTGATATTAATAAATAATAAAAAAAATAAAATAGTTTCTATTTTGTAAAGATTCTTCATTTTTTAAGATAAAATAGGCTTAGAGGCACAAATATAGTAGTTTAATAGTTAAAATAAGACCTATGTAGTAGGTTAGTTGTGCCTAAATTTTAACATATTTAAAAAACTATGTTATATTTGTAGCATTAATATTTATTATTAATGTATTAAATATTGGGGGATATTTTACATTAGATTAAAAAAAAGTCGTGATTGTTAAAATCACGACTTTTGCTTTTTATAATATAAAAAATATAATTTTTATTCTTCCATAGAATGGTAAACAGAATTTACATCATCATCTTCTTCTAATTTTTCTAACAATTTTTCAACATCTGCTTTTTGGTCTTCATTTAGCTTAACAGTTGTAGTTGGTATTCTTTCAAAACCAGAAGATAGAATTTCTATATTGTTATCTTCAAAGTAAGATTGTAAAGAGCCAAATTGCTCAAAAGGAGCATAAACTATAATTCCTTCTTCATCATCAAAAACTTCTTCAACTTCAAAATCAATTAATTCTAACTCTAATTCTTCCATATCAATAGTAATGTCTTCCTTTTTTACAGTAAAGTTACAAGTATGGTCAAACATAAAAACTACAGAACCAGAAGTACCTAAATTTCCATCACATTTATTAAAGGCAGCTCTAACATTAGCAACTGTTCTATTATTATTATCTGTAGCAGTTTCTAAAAGAATAGCAACACCATGAGGTGCATAACCTTCAAACAAAACTTCTTTATAATTAGCTGTATCTTTATCTGTTGCTTTTTTTATGGCTCTAGCAACATTATCTTTAGGCATATTAGCAGCCTTTGCATTTTGTATAACTGCTCTTAATCTAGAATTTGAATCTGGGTTAGGACCACCTTCTTTTACAGCCATTACAATGTCTTTACCAATTCTGGTAAAAGTTTTTGCCATTGCTGACCAACGTTTCATTTTTCTTGCTTTCCTGAACTCAAATGCTCTACCCATTTCTGTTGATTTTTTTTAAAATGCCTACAAATGTAAAGATTACAATGTTTTTTTACAATTATTTTAAAGACGTATTTATAATAATAAATACCTACATGTAGGTATTTATTTAATTATTAATTTGTTTTAAGTTTACTATTCACAATTAATTAAATAAATTATGAAAAAAATTACTTTATTATTTTTATTTTGTACCATACAGAGTTCTTTTGGGCAAATATTAACTTCTGTAACAGAAGAATATTTTTCAGGTTCTAGTTGGTATATTTCTTCTAAGACAGATTATAGTTATAATACAAATGGAGATTTAATTCAAGAAAAATACTATGCTGATTATAATTCAGACGATGTTTTAGAGTTAGAAGAAACGACAACTTATTCTTATAATACTTTTGGTAGACTTATAGAAGAAAATTATAATAATGAGTATAAAGGTGAGTATACTTATAATGCAGATAATCTTTTAACAACATACATTAGTTCAGAGAAAGAAAATAATGTTTGGGTTAATAATTATAAAGCAGAAATATTTTATAATGGTACTAACATAGATTATTATATAGGTTATGGTTGGGATGGAGTAAATTGGTATTTAGAAGAAGATGGATCTGAAAGAATTAAATATATATATCAAGGTAATAACTTAGTTACAACAACTGAAGAAGATTACATAAATTCATCTTGGATAGAAAGTGGCAAAGAAGTATTTACTTATGATGCTAGTAATAGGTTAATTAAAGAAGAGTATTATAATAAAGATAATGATATTTATACTCTAGAAGAGTTCTATGATTATACTTATGATTCTAATAATAATATTGCTACACAAGAGGGAGGTTATAGAGATCAATCATCTACAATGAATAATTTTAAGCCTTTAACTTATCAGTATGATTTAAATGTTAATATGAGTGATATTACTCATCCTTTTAAAGATAAAATTGGTACAAAAATATATTTTGATGTAAAGCATCATTTTATAAATAAAATTTTAAGTGAAAGCTCAGATGATAGTAAAATAACTTATAATTATAATGAAAATACAGCAAATACAAAAGATATAACATTGGTAGATTTTGAGGTTTATCCAAACCCAGCAACTTCTTTATTAACTATAAAAGATAATAGTTTTACAATCAAGAAAATAGAATTATACAATGTTCTTGGTAAAAAAGTATTAAGTACCAATATAAATAAAATTAATATTGAAAATTTAGTTAATGGTGTTTATTTGATGAAACTAGAAACAGAAGAGGGAAATATTGTTACAAAAAGAATTGTAAAAAAATAATTAGTTCTCCAATTTAATAAGGTATTTCTGAAAATTTTTATCTTCAGAAATACCTTTATTTTTTATTTTATTAAATCGTAAGATTGTTTAGCTATTTCTATCTCTTCATTAGTAGGTATTACTAATATTTTTACTTTTGATGTTTCTGTTTGAATTTCTCTAATTTCTTTAGAGCGAACATTATTTTTATCAATATTTAAATCAATACCTAAGCCATCTAAATTTTCACAAGACAATTTTCTCATTAATGCCGAATTTTCTCCAATACCAGCAGTAAAAATAATTGCATCTAAACCATTTAAAACAGCACTATAAGTACCAATAATTTTTTTAATTCTATAAGCAGCTAGGTTTAATGCATTTTGGCAATCTTGGTTACCATTTTCTGCTTTTTCAGAAATTTCTCTTAAATCAGAAAAACCAGTAAGACCTTGCATACCAGAATTTTTATTTAATAAATTAGATACTTCCTCAGCAGTTTTGTTAAGCTTTTTAATTAAAAAGAAAATTACAGAATGGTCTATATCTCCAGAACGTGTACCCATAACTAAACCATTAGAAGGTGCAAACCCCATAGAAGTGTCTACACATTTACCATCTTTTACTGCAGCCATACTACAGCCATTACCTAAATGAATTGTAATGATTTTTTTTGATTTTTCAGCACCTAAAAACTCAATTGCTTTTTCTGATACATATTTATGGCTTGTGCCATGAAAACCATATGCTCTAATATAATGTTCGTCTAAAAATTTATTTTTTATTGCATATTGATAGGCTTCTTTAGGCATTGTTTGATGAAAAGCAGTATCAAAAATTGCAATTTGTTTTGCAGATGTAAAAATTGTTTCTGCAATTTCTATACCAGTTAAATTTGCAGGATTATGCAAAGGAGCTAAATCAAATAAATCGCGAATATTATCTTTAACTTCTTTGTTTACAATTGTTGTTTTACTGAATTTGTTTCCTCCATGAACAACTCTATGACCAACAGCTTCAATTTCATCAACAGTATTAATAACACCAACATTATTATCTAATAATGCTTTGGCAACTTTTTGTAAACCTATTTCATGATTTAAAATTGGTAACGTTTCAGTAGATTTTTCACCACCTTTTTCGTGTGTGAAAATAGCATCTTGCATACCAATTCTTTCTACTAAACCTACACATTTAACGTTTTCTTGAGGCATTTCTATTACCTGATATTTTAATGAAGAAGACCCTGCGTTTAAAACTAAAATATTCATAATTATTCTTGTTCTGCTTGAATTGCGGTTAATAAAACTGTATTAAAAATATCATCTACTGTACAACCTCTACTTAAATCGTTAACAGGTTTATTTAAACCTTGTAACATTGGCCCAATAGCTAAAGCTCCTGTTTCTCTTTGAATGGCTTTGTAAGTGTTGTTACCTGTATTTAAATCTGGAAAAATTAATACTGATGCTTGGCCAGCTACTTTAGAATTTGGCATTTTAGTTTTTGCCACAGACATATCTACAGCTGCATCATATTGTATAGGTCCTTCAATTTTTAAATTAGGATTTTTTTCTTTTACGATTTCTGTTGCTTTTCTAACTTTTTCTACTTCTTCACCTTTTCCAGAACTACCTGATGAATAGGATAGCATAGCTACTTTGGCTTCTATACCAAAAGCTTCTGCAGATTGAGCAGAAGATATTGCAATTTCTGCTAATTGTTCTGCATTTGGGTTGGGATTTACAGCACAGTCTCCCATTACAGAAACTCTATCTGATAAACACATAAAAAATACTGATGAAACTACAGAAACACCTGGCTTTGTTTTTATTAGTTGTAAAGAAGGTTTTATAGTGTGCATTGTAGTGTGTACAGCTCCAGAAACCATTCCATCTGCTAAACCATTCATAATCATTAAGGTTCCATAATAAGAAACATCTCTGGTTAAATCATTTGCAGTAGTTTCAGTCATTCCTTTATGTTTACGAGCTTCGTATAAAGTTTTACCAAAATCATCATTATGAATAGAGTCTTCAGGATTTAAGATATTAATACTATCTAAATCAATTTGTAAACCTATTTGATCACATTTTAGCTGAATTGTATTTCTATCTCCCAATAAAGTTAAGTCTACAATATCTAATAATTGTAAACGAGCTGCAGCTTTAATAATTCTTTCATCATCACCTTCTGGTAAAACAATATGTTTCTTTTTAATTCTTGCTTTTTGCAATAAATTATATTGAAACATACTTGGTGTTAACTTGTCTGATTTATGAGACGTTAATTTATTTGTTAAACCTTCTGCATTCACGTATTTATCAAAAGTATCTAAAGACAATAAAATCTTTTTTTCGTGTGTTGCATAAATTTTAGATTTAACAGAACCAATTTTATTGGTGATTTTAAAAGTTCCACCATCAGCTAAAATAATTGGCACAGTAGATTGTACACCTTCTATTAATTTAAGTATAGATTCTTCAGGAGTTAATGTACCCGTTAAAATAATACCAGCAATTTTTGGATAATTACTAGAAGCATTTGCTTGTAATGCACCCAAAATAATATCTGCTCTATCTCCAGGAGTTACTACTAAAGCATTTTCTTTAATACGTGTTAAATAATTACGAAGTTGCATTGCACCAGTACTGTAACTACCAATAGCATTATCTAAAAACTGCTCGCCAAATAAAACACGACCATTTAAAGCCTGAACTACTTCTTTTACAGTTGGAAATGTTAAGAAATCAACTTTAGGAATAATGTCTATTTGTAGGTTTTTAGGAAAACTTTTTTGAAGTTCATTTCTTATATAATCTACTTCATCAACCTCTATTTTATTAGCTACAATACCAATCACATCTACTTCTTTAGTAATAAAAGAATTGTAGGTAAGTTGCATTGTATTTATAAAATCTTTCTTCTTTTTACCATTTCCTGCACCAACAATTAATGCGGGTGCATTTAAGTTTTTGGCAATCATTAAATTAACATCTAATTCAGTAAAACCACCTTCACCAGAAAAATCTGTACCTTCTACTAATACATAATCGTATTTGGCTTCTAATTTTTTATATTTTTTGATGACATTGTGAATTACATCATCAGATTTACCTTCACTTAATAACTCTACAACTTCACTTTGTTTGTAAGCATAGCAGTCATCATAATCGATATCTAAATTAAAAAAATTAATAGCAGTATTTGTATGGTCATCATACTTACTGTCTTTTACTTCATTTATTATAGGTCTAAAATAACCAACTTTAGAAGATTTGGTTAACATCATTCTTAAAAGACCTAAAGAAATTAAAGATTTACCACTATCAGATTCTATTGTGGCAATATATATAGCTTTACTCATGTTTTATGAAAATTTGTTAGATTACAAAAATAATAGTTATACCAAGTGCGATTTATGATATTAATCATTAAATATGGATTAAAAATAATCCTGTTTTTTATTATACTTGTAACACTCCCATGTTAAACTGTTTTTCAATAGGAGCGTGGTTTGCAGCTTCTATACCCATAGAAATCCAAGTTCTGGTTTCTAAAGGATTTATTACTGCATCTGTCCAGATTCTTGCTGCAGCATAATAAGGTGAAATCTGCTTGTCATAGCGTGATTTTATTTTATCAAATAATTCAGCTTCTTTTTCTGGTGTAATTTCTTCGCCGCGTTTTTTTAAGGAAGCTGTTTCTATTTGCAATAAAACTTTTGCAGCAGAATTACCACTCATAACAGCCAATTCTGCACTTGGCCAAGCTACAATTAACCTTGGGTCGTAAGCTTTACCACACATTGCATAATTTCCTGCTCCATAAGAATTACCAATAACAATTGTAAATTTTGGAACTACAGAATTACTAACTGCATTTACCATTTTTGCACCATCTTTTATAATGCCTCCATGTTCTGATTTAGAACCTACCATAAAACCAGTAACATCTTGTAAGAAAACTAAAGGTATTTTTTTCTGATTGCAATTGGCAATAAAACGTGTAGATTTATCAGCAGAATCGTTATAAATAACACCACCAAATTGCATTTCTCCTTTTTTAGTTTTTACTAATTTACGTTGATTGGCAACAATACCAACAGCCCAACCATCAATTCTGGCGTAACCTGTTATTATGGTTTTTCCATAGCCTTCTTTGTATTGTTCAAATTCAGAATTATCTACCAAGCGTTTTATGATTTCTAACATATCATATTGTGCATTTCTTTCTTTTGGTAAAATTCCGAAAATATCGTCTTCGTTTTCTTTTGGCGGAAAAGCTTCTGTTTTACTAAAACCAGCTTTATCATAATCACCAATTTTATCAACAATAAATTTTATTTTATCTAAAGCATCTTTATCATCTTTTGCTTTATAATCTGTAACACCAGATATTTCGCAATGTGTTGTTGCGCCTCCTAAAGTTTCGTTATCTATGCTTTCGCCAATTGCAGCTTTTACCAAATAACTACCTGCTAAAAAGATACTTGCAGTTTTATCTACAATTAAAGCTTCGTCGCTCATAATTGGTAAATAAGCACCACCTGCAACACAGCTACCCATAACTGCAGAAATTTGGGTAATACCCATACTACTCATTATGGCATTGTTTCTAAAAATACGACCAAAGTGTTCTTTGTCTGGAAAAATTTCATCTTGCATTGGCAAATAAACACCTGCAGAATCTACCAAATAAATTATCGGAATTTTATTTTCTATGGATATTTCTTGTGCACGTAAATTCTTTTTTCCTGTTATTGGAAACCAAGCTCCAGCTTTTACAGTTGCATCATTAGCCACAACAATACATTGTTTGTCTTTAATGTAGCCCATTTTTACAACTACACCTCCAGAAGGACAACCACCATGTTCTGCGTACATATCATCACCAGCAAAAGCTGCTATTTCTATAGATTTTGCATTAGTATCTAAGAGATAATCAACTCTTTCACGAGCTGTCATTTTTCCTTTTTGATGATGTTTGTCTATTCTTTTTTGTCCACCACCTAATTTTACTTTGGCAAAACGTCTTTTTAAATCAGAAACTAAAAGTTTGTTATAATCTTCGTTTTTATTGAAGTTGATATCCATCTACATCGATTTCTTAAGTTTATGCTAAATTAAGAAATAATAGTGGCTTTTGTTAACAAAAATTTTGGCTTTCTATTTTCTTAACAGTGAGAAATTTCCTTTTTTATTGATGGTGGGTTTATTAGTATCAGCAGGAATTAGTGTAATATTATACCAGTAATCATCAGAAGGGAGTAGTTTGCCTTGATACATTCCATCCCAACCTTGGCTGTCTATAGGTTCTTGTGCCACTAATTTACCATATCTATTAAAAATATTGATACTCGCATTTGGATAAAATGTTTTATTTGCTCCTTTTACAACCCAAGTGTCATTATAACCATCTGCATTTGGAGTAAAATATTTTGGAAATTGAATTACAGAAACATCTAAGGTTGTGTCTGGTGAACAACCATTTTTATCATTTACAATAATGGTGTAAATTCCGCCTTCTAAATTCTCGAAAAGAGGTTCGTCTTGAAAACCAATCATCGGAATTCTTTCATTATTTTCTGTGGTGTTTATTATAGCAAATTGATAATCTCCAGGGCCTAAATCATTATTGATAACATCAATAGAAACGGATAAATTATCTTCGCTACTAATATTGTTAGATTCATCAATTATGGTGATAAAACTGCTTTCTAAAGTAGCAATGTTAGATGCATTTACTTCAATAGTTTCTACTCTTTCACAAAAAGTACCATTGGTTGTTGTAGCTGTAACTGTATATTTACCAGCAGTTGTTACATCAATATTATCAACAGAAGTTGTGTTTAAAGTGTTTCCATTTTCGTCTTTCCAAACATAAGTATACACATCTCTTGGGCTTTCAGCTGATATATTTAATGGCAAATCATTTAAACATAAAATTTGAGGAGTAGTTACCATAATATCTGGTAAAGGATTCACAATTACATCAAAAGTAGCATCATCATTAACACAAAGTGTTTGTTTGTTTTGTATGCGAACATAAAATGTTTCTGTGGTATTTGTGTTTTGATAAGGAGAAACTACAGGATCATCACCAGAAGTAGCATCTGTTTGTGATTTATGAAAAGTAACATTAAAATCATTAGGACTTTGAGAAGCACCTAAAATTTCTGTTATTTTACTGTCTAAATCTATGTTTTGTACAATTCCATTGGCATCATCACCATCTAAATCATCATCACAATAGGCTAAGTTTGTTGGTGTTTCAAAAGTTGGTTCTGGGTTTACAATAACATCAAAATTAGAAATTCCGTTAACACACATCGAATTTGTGTTTAAGATTCTAACATAAATAGTTTCTCTATCTTGAGTATTATTTGTGTAAGGAGAAACCAAAGGCAGATTTCCAGATTGAGCATCAGCCAAAGAACGATGGTAAGTTACAGTGTGAATATTGGAATCTTGAGTGCCTAAAATACCAGCAGTTTGCGATTCTAAATCAATAGATTGCGAAAAACCATTTCTTGCAGAACCATCAGAATTGTCATCACAAACCTCTAAATCATCTACAAAATTGGCAATTGGTACAGGATTTACAACTAGATTAAAAGAAGTGTGATCTGTAAAACAACCAGTTGTATTATTTGTAACACGAACATAAATTGGTTGAGAATCGCGAATTGTGTTTTCAAAAGGCGAAGTTAATTCGTCAATTCCTACATTAGCATCAGTTTTAGAATCATGATAAGTTACAGTGAAATCCGTAGCATTTTGACCATTTAAAATGTCTGTTGTTTGTGATTCTAAATCAAAATATTGTACAATTCCGTTTGCAGTATCACCATCTAAAACGTCATCACATAATTCTAAATCTGGAACTATTTCAGCTGTTGGTACTGAATTTGTTTTTAAGTATAACTCTCCTGTTCCAGAACAATTATTATTGTTTTTGTTTGTAATTTTAAAATAGATTGTTTGTCTTGTTATGTTTGATGGATATGCTGTGTTTCTATAATTAGATATGTCTACAATAGCATTGATTACAGCAGTTCTGTCTTCTGTAGTTTCGTAGTAAGAAACTTCTAAATCAGGTTGTAATAGAACTGGGAAAAATGCTAAAATTTCAGTATTTGCATCACTAAAATCAAAATTAGTAATTCCATCAGTATCATCATTTAAAGTGCCATCTGTTCCATCTTTTTGTAAAAAATCATCACAAACAGCAGGAAACTCTTTATAATAAATAACATCTGCAGAAGCTTCTACAGATAAATTTATTTTAGAAATGCGATAACAATTTTGATCTGAAATTGTTCTAACCCAAGCTTCACCAGTTTGATTTACAGGATAACGTAATTTATCAGCAACTTCTGGAGTGCCAGCAATTGCATCTGTTTCTGTTGCAAAGTATTCAAAAGTTTCATTCTGAGAATTGGTAGAAATACTAATTTCAGCTTCTGTTAGATTTACTGTAGAAACTCTATCTAAATCATCATCACATTGTAACAAATCTACTTCTTGAGTTGTATCTGGTAATGAATCTACAATTAATTCTATACTTGTATTGGCATCATAACAACCAAAATTATCTTTATTTTCTACTCTAATATATAGAGTTTGTGAGTTGGTAACTGAATAATTTGAGTCTTTATCAACAATTGTTGCAACATCATTATTTTCTGCTCCAATTTGAGTGGTGTGATAACTTATAAGATATTGAGTACTATTTAAAGAACCTAAAATTTCAGAATCTTTAGTGTTTAATAAAAAGGTATTTACAATTCCATCAGTATCACTAGAACTTTCTGTGTTATCACAAATTCGATAAGGTTGTGGTTGTGTTGGTGTTGGGTAATCTGTTACAGCTAAAACAAAATCAGTAATTGCAAAACAAGCATCTATAGCATTAGTGTTTTGAACTCTAGCATAAATAGTTTCAGAAGAAAATGCAGTAGGATTATTATAAGGATTTGGTAAAGGGTTGTTACCAGAATTGGCATCATCTAATGTGTTAAAATATAAAACATCAAAAACTTTTGGGTCTAAACCATCTAATATTTCATTATTTAAATCTGCTTGAAAATCAAACTTATTAAAACCATTTCTATCTATATCACAAAAATAAATATCATCAGGTTTGTTAGCATAAGCAGCTTCAAAAACTTCTACATTAAAAGTTCCATTATATTGCGTAACTACACCACAATCATCTGTTATTTCTATCTTTAA
Source organism: Polaribacter vadi (assembly GCF_018861005.1). GTDB lineage: Bacteria > Bacteroidota > Bacteroidia > Flavobacteriales > Flavobacteriaceae > Polaribacter > Polaribacter vadi_A. The sequence continues at coordinate 15,005 of NZ_JAHKQL010000017.1, read as the reverse complement.
AGCATATTCTCCTGCATTAGAAAGTTGAATGTTGGTTAAAACTAAGGTTCCTGGGTTTGTTGTAGGTGTAATATCTGTAGGCGGATTAATACCATCATCAAACGTCCAACTATAAGTAGCTCCAGTTCCTGTAATGTCTTCAGAAATAATGGTTTTATCTTGACCAATACAAAATTGTGCGTCTGTATTATTAATAGATACATTAGTGTCAGTATCTAAAATTTCGATAGGTAATAATAATGATGATATAAATGGAGGCAAACCTTCATCTGTAAGTCTACCATTTAAATTTACTGCATTTTCTGTGTAAACAACTTTATCAGCATCTTCATCTGGATTTTCTATAACATCTAGAAAAAAGGAATCAGGAATGGATGCATATATTTTACCATCAGGAGCTAACTGTAAAGCACCTCTATATCCGTTTCTATTTACAATTGTTTTTTTGCTTGCTGCAATATTACTACTCTCTAAATCAAATTGAAAAACAGAAAAACCTCCATTATAACTAGAGGCATATAGTTTGTTAGATTGAGGAGAAAAAGAAACTCCATAAGGAGATTCTCCTGAAAATCTTGAAATTAATGTTTCTGATGAAAATTGATCAACTTTACCAGTTGCATTATCAAAGTCGAATAAAACTAAACTACCACTTATATTACTTCCTGAAGAATTAAAATCTGCAAAAGCAATTTTTTTTCCATTGGGTGATACTTGTAAATACCCTCTTTTATCAGAAGCAGAAAAATTTACTTGACTTGTTATTATATTACTGATGTCAACTCCAGCATCTGTAATTTTATAACTATAAAAAGTGTTTCCAGCATAAGATACTACCCAATAAACATTACAATCAGCTCCTTTAACAGCAGCTACTTTTTCAGACCAAATACTGCTATTGTCTGTATTTGTGTTAGGATTAATAGCTAAATTTGTAGGCCCTCTAGTTATCTCTCCTAAGCCACTATTTTTAGACATATCTATAGTGTAAAAATTAAAACCTGGATTCGGATTATTTGCACTACCAACAAAATCTGTACCAACTGTAAATAAATAATAAATAGTAGTTGAGCCAGGTTTAGGTATAATCATACCAGATTGTGTACTAGATGGGTTTCCTTTTAAATTATTAGCCAAACTACCATCAGAATAAGTCATTAAACGATGCTCTTTAGTGTAAACTTCAATACCATCAGAATAAAAGAGTAATTCTCCAGTAGGAGAAGAGAATGAAGAACAACCTTCATCTGTATTTATTTGACCGTCTGTAAGTGCTGTTGGTGGACTAGTACTAAAATCTAAACCAGCATTTTGACCAAAATACCAAATGTTAGCTTCTTTTTGAGAGAATAAATTAATTGTAAAAATAAATATAAAAAAAGGTAATAATTTCTTCATTTAAGAATTTTAGAAAAATAAGAGTTCAAATATATTTAAAAAGTATTGAAAAATATTTTTTTTAACAATGTTAAATACTAATGATTTTAAAGTTTAAGTAAGATTTTTCTTAAAAAAGTAAAAATAATTGTAACAAAATTTAAATTTTGGCAACATATATTTAGTGATAATATTATTTCTTATACTAAAAAAAAATAACGAAATTGCTTGTCTAAAAATTGTACAACCTTAAAAACTAAAAAAATATGTCTGATGATTTTGATTTATTAGAAACTAATTCTGCTGAAAAAACTGAAAAGGTAGATGTAAATTGGGGTAAAGCTGTAGATACTATGAAGTCTAAATTGGCTCAAGAAGATGACCCTCAACAACGTCAAAAAATCTTAAATGCTACCTTAGATGATGTTGTGCATATGGCTGAAAAAGATAGAACTACATTGTTGGATGCCATTAAAGACCTTACAGATTATCAAGATGAAGTTGGTATTATGTTCGAAAAGTTTTCGGCATTAAACCCAACAGAACAAAAAGTTATAGACGATGCTCAAAAAGAATTAGAAAGAGCTAGAATAGAACTAGAAGATGCACAAAATAAACCAGATACTTGGTGGAATAACCTTTGGGGACGTAAATCGAAGATTAAAAAAGAAGAAGTTGAGTTTGCAGAAGCAGAAAAAATTAGATCAGGAGCTGATAATAAAGCGAAAGCAATGTTTCAACAACGTATAGAAAGTGCAGATATTCAAACTTTATTGAGCGAACTTTCTTATAAATCTCAAGCCGCTGTTAGTCGTTTAAAAAATAGAGAGGTAGAAATTAAAGAAGTAGAAGAAAAGTTAAAAACGGCTATAGTAGAGGCTTCTAAAAACCATACCAAAGCTTTAGAAAAAAAGAAAGAAATAGAAGGTAAGTTAGAAGAGCAATATGCTTTATTAAAACAATCTCGTCAAGAGTTAGATGAAATTGCAGACAAACAATCTACAGAATATTCAGAAGCCATAGGTAAAGTAACCACTTTTGAGCAAAAAGTAGAAGAGTTAGAAGGTCTTAAAAATGCGTATACAACATTAGCTGCCTCAAAAGATAGTTTTGTGCATAAACATAATTTAACCATTAAAGTATTAACTTCTTTACGTTCTAATTTACAAACACACAGAGCAAAATTAAAGTCAGATACTGAAGAGAGATTAAAGTATTATGATGGATATGTAGTTGCCTTAAAAGCAAGAACAGATCAAGAATTTGCGGCTATTTTAGAACATTTAGGTGTAAAAACTGATGAGCATATAGGTGCTACTTTAGCATCAATGCATTCTGCAAGTGCCAGAGCTCGTCAAGAAATGATGGACAATATTCCTGTTCACGAAAAAGTAATGAAAGGTGTATACAGCACTTATGCAGAAGCGTTGCAAGAAATTAGAGAAAAAGACGGAGATATTCAGAAGAACTTTGCAGATAGATATGGAATAGACATGAAAGAGATTTTCGAAGATTATTACAAAGCAGATAAAGAAACTCCAGTTTTAGAAGATAATTCCACAACAGAAGCACCTAAAAAAGAGGTTTCTGATGATGATATGTTAAGCTAATTTTTAAAAGAAAGTAATTGGTAGGGCGTTTCCCTGATGAAAAATCAGGGTCAGGCTTTCCATTATATCTTTTTTCTGAAAAAGGAAAAAGGATGCCATTTCAATCCTTAACGCAGGCTTCTTTAAAAAGGTAATTGATTGAAAATAGCTAAAAGAATATTAAATTAGATTATGGAAGAGTTTTTAAGAAAAATAAAGCTAATTGACAATTTTTCAATTTCGTTAAATACAAATAAAAATGATTTTGTTACAGTTTTGAGAAAGAACGTTGATGAAGATGATATTGATAGTTTTTTTTCTAGTGCTTTTGAAATTTTCTCACAAAGTAAAAACGTTTTTAAGGGTAGAGCAAATCACTCAGGGTTTAAAATAAGAAAACGTAAAAGGTTTTTTGATAGGCAATTTGGTTTTGCAAAAGCCACAGGAAATTATAGAGAAAAGGATGATAAATTAATAGTTACTGGGCAAATAAAATCTTGGAATAATTTTATGTATTTCTTTTTTGGTTTTGCAGTACTAATTTATACAGTTTTTATATTAAGCTTTATTTTTAATGTTAATTCTTTTGATGATGGAAGTTATATTGCAATTCCATTTATAATTATTCACGCTGCTTTTATGTTTGGTATTCCATATTTTGCAATGAGGAGTGGTTTAAAAAAACTGAAACGAGATTTAGAAAGAGAATTTCACTTTATTGTTAGTAAAAATAACCATTTATAAATGATAACAACACCTTTAGATTCTGCTGTTTTAAACACCAAAGAACAATACGTTTTTTATCACAAAATGGTAGATTTTGTTTTAAAAGAAATCATTGTAAGAATACAGCAAGAGCAATTATGTAGCCAACAAGAAGTGGTTTTTTTTAAGCAATATTCAGATTTACTTTTATATTCAATAGAAGCCATGCGTATTAAATATATGTATGATGAAGAAGATAATATGAAAGTAGATTTAACAGATTCTGGATTTCCTAATTATTTAGAGTTTAGATATTTATATAACGATTTAGAGCTGAGGAAACAATATTTAGATAAACTAGTTGATACTTATGTTTTAAAAGAACAATTTTTAGATACGCTTTTAAGAAAGAAACAACCCATCAAAAAAACAGAACTTTTTAAAGCATCATCAATCATTTATTATACATCAGTAGAAAGACAATTCATCTTTAATCGATTTGTGCAAGGTAAAATTTTAGATGCTCCAAAAGATGCGAATTACGATTATGTTACCAGCTGGAGTTTTTACGATGTTAGTCATAATAGACCATTTATCTGTTTTATGTATTTCAATTACGATGGAAATAATGCGATAAAAGATAAAGAAAAAATTTATCAAACCTTAAAAGAAAGTGCAGATAGAGAAATGTCTTTGGACACAATGGCTTATAATATTGATCGAAAATTAACAGGAATTCAACCAAAACACATCAAAAGAATAGATCTTGGGCCTTTACACAATGTTTTTGCTAAGGATGAAAACCAAATTACACACGCTATTTTAGGCGGAATTTCAAGTAAAACTGTTTCTTTAGAATCTTATGCGGTTTCTTTAACGATTGATGAAGTTTTTTCTGGAGACACATTTACAGAAGGCGGATTTTTCTCAAAACAAACCATGCAAAAATGGAGCGATGTTATCAAACAAAAATACCTTTTTGCACCACATAGAATTATTCAACTTTTGCACAATCAAATTCCTAGGTCACTAGATAATTTAGCCAAAGAACCTATTCAAATGGCAGACCTTAAAGTTAAGTAGGCAGTTTGCAGTATGTCAGTAATCAGTTTAAAAAAATAAAAATGAGTTTTAAATCATTATTAGCATATAAAAAAGGATTTAGTTTAGCTATGGAGATTTTTCAATTGACAAAAACTTTTCCAAAATCTGAACTTTTTGGTTTATCATCTCAGATAATCCGTTCAAGCAGATCAGTTTGTTCAAATATATCAGAGGGATATAGAAAAAGGCAATATGAAAAACATTTTAAAAGTAAAATTTCAGATGCTGATAGTGAAAACTCTGAAACTCAATTATGGTTAGATTTTGCAAATGCATGTAAATATATTTCAGAAGAGAGGAAAAATGATTTACAATTTAAAAGTGAAGAAGTAGGAAAAACTTCTTAATTATATGATGAACAATCCTGATAAGTTCAGATAAATTAGTAAACATTTTAAAGTATAACTGATTAATAAAAATATAAAATAATAAAAGTTCAGTAAGAAAGTCAGATGATGACTGCCAACTGCCAACTGAAAAACTGCCAACTGAAAAATGGAACACAACTCAACTTTCCCAATCAAACAAAACGAATTAGATATGCTTCGTGATGAAGCTACAGATTATATAAAATCCGTTCAATGGGAGCAAGGTAATAAAGCAAAAAGTAGAGAAAAGGACGCAAAAGACGATTCTATTTTGCTGTATTTATCAAGAGCAAATAATGGAAGTAATGTAGAAATTACATCTGTTTCTAAAACTATTTTAGCGCTTAAAAAAAGATTATTGCCAGATTCAATTGCAATTCCTGTGCATTTAAATCAAACTTTATTTGCAGTGCAAGAAGGCTTAACTTTAGGAATTTGGATTAAAGATTCCTATTATGATGCATCAGGTTTATCTTCTTTAAATGAGCGTAAATCAGCATTAAATTCATCAGGAAAAAGAGAGTTTGAAAGTAAATTACAAACAGCAACCGCATTTCAATTATTTGCAACTGCTTATAAAATTTTGCACGATTTAAAACCATCTGCTAGTGATGATTTATCTGTAATGAAACAGAAATTTGCAGGAATTCCAGAAGTATCATTTTTATCACCTTTAAAAGGAATTGCCTGTGCTTTATTTTATTTTGATAAATATCTTGCACATCCAGAAATCATAAAATCAGACAAAGATGTTATCGATTTTACAGTAGTGTATTTCGAAGCTTTAATTGATGAAATTCAGTTACGTAAAAGTAGTTTAGAACACACAGAAACTATTGTTGATAGAACCTACAAACTAGAAAATTCTGATTTTGCAGTTTCTGGTTGGGAAAATGTTTTTCAGGGTACAGCAAAAAGTGTTGAGTTTAACAAAATTCAGTTCGAGCAAATTGTAGGGAACAAAGATGCCAAACATTTTGCACGTAGATTAACAGAAAGAATGCTGAGTTATGATTTTGAAGCGCAAAAAAATCCGTTTCAAGAATTAGGTGGATTTATGCCTGTTTTTATGGGATATGGAATCCCTGGAACAGGAAAATCGATGTTAATTGCAGCCATTGCCACTCGTTTAAAAGAACATTGTGACAATTTAGACATTCCGTTTTTATTTCATCCAATGCCAGACACGTTAATCTCAACTTTTCAAGGAGGTTCTGCAGAAAAAATGGTAGAATGGATGAAGCCTATGCAAGACCCTACAAAAATAATTTTTGCGCCTATTGATGATGCAGAAAATAATTTACAAGAAAGAACTGCACAAGGTGTTTCTGCAGGAGTTAAAGAGGTTATAGGTGTTTTCTTAAGATATACAGAAGGTGCTTATGCTGTAAATTACGGAAATTCTTCTGTAGGTTTATTTACCAATTTGCCAGAAATGTTAGACAAGGCTGTAATTTCTAGAATTCAAGGTAGATTTAAGATTGATGGAGCAAGAACCGAGCACGATTTTCTAGATCAAGATTACATTTGGTGGAAGAAATTTGAAAAAACAATTCCAGATTTTGTGAATATGCAAAACCCTAAAAATTACGATTTTTTAAAAGATCAAGGTTTAACCAAAAGTATGGGAGAAATTCTAAATGCTGTAGAAAAGCCATCAGAAGCAAGAGTTTTAGAAGCTTATGATATTGCAAATCAGAATCATAAAACGAACGAACATTCGTTTTTTGCAAGTTTGTATAAAGAAATTCAAAATATATTTCCATTCTTTTCATCAAGAGATGTTAGAAACATTCAGTCTGCAATTTCATTGCGATTAACAGATTTTGATTTAGAACAAGATTGGTTTGATAAGCCTGAAATTTACTTTAAAAAAGATTATCAAACGAAGTTTAATATGTTACAAGAATTAATGAAGGCCAATATGAAAGGCCTCGATTTTTCTGAAATTAGAAGACAAGAAGTTGTCAGATATTTAGACAATGTTGCCACAATTGCAGATACCGATTTTAAACGTAAAGTTGATGCAAGAGTAAATCAATTAAATATAGATTTAGAAGCGAGAGAACAATTTGAAAAAAGTAAGTAACTGTTTATGATTCCAAAATTTCTTAAGAAATACGAAGATGAGCTTAAAAAGTATGAAAGAGAGTTTGTTAAAATTAATGCTAAACCCATTAAATGTGAACTTCTAAAAGATGGTTTAAGTTTAAAAGAAAGTAAGTTTTTAGGTAAACCTTTTTTACCTTTAGATATAGAATATCCTAAAGACAAGAATGGTAATCCTATGATTATGATTGCTCAATTAAATTTTGAAGAAATTCCAAATTTAGAAAACTTTCCAAAAGATGGTATTTTACAACTTTTTTTATCACCTTTTGATTGGTATGAGGAAGATTTTAAAATATTTTATCACCCAAAGGAGAATTTAGATAAAGCCTTTTTAACTGATTTTTCTTTTCTAAATGAATCATATTATGAAGAATCTCCAATCTTTAAAATTCACAAATTATCTTTTGAAAAATCAATCGATAAAGGTAATTCCGAAGATTTACAATTTGATTTTTCATTTGACGGACTTTCTTATTGGGAGTTTGAGGAAACATTAACAGAAGATAAAAGAAATGATTTGTTCGATTTTTTTACTTGTGAAAGCCATAAAATTGGAGGTTATGCAGATTTTACTCAATCTGATCCTAGAAATTATGAAGGGAATAATGTAGACGATATTCAATTATTACAAATTGATTCTGAGGATGATATAATGTTTGGTGATAGTGGTTTGGGACATATTTTTATTAATAAGAAAAGTTTATTAGAAAAAGATTTTTCTAAAGCATATTTTTATTGGGATTGTTGCTAAAAATAAAAAAAAATGGAAATTAAAAAGAAAATTAACAACGTTTCATCAACCATAAAATCGAATGGTTGGGGGAAATTAGAAGACATAAATTTCGATTATACTTTTGAAAGTGGAACATCAAAAAACCTAACTTTCGAGATTTATGGTAAAAGTGATGGAATTGCCATTTTGTTATACAATCCTAAAACTAATAAAGTAATTTTATCCAAACAATTTAGAGTTCCTGTTTATGTTCACGGATTTTCTGATGGATTTTCTATTGAAGTTGTTGGTGGTGCAATAGATAAAGATGAATCTCCAGAACATGCTGCAATTCGCGAAACTGAAGAAGAAGTTGGGTACAAAATAGATAAAGTTAAAAGAATAAGTACGGTTTTTTTATCACCAGGAATTGTAAACGAAAAAGTGCACCTTTTTATTGGTGAATATTCTGATGAAAATAAAACAGAAAATGGAGGAGGAGTATTAGCAGAAGATGAAGAAATAGAAGTGTTAGAAACTGAGTTTTCAGATGCTTTAAAAATGACAGAAACCGAAGAAATTATTGATGCAAGAACAATTATGTTATTGCAATATTTACAGATTAATAAACTGCTAAAATGAGTGGATTAGAAGAGTTTGATAATTATCATGCTAAATTTGAAAAAGCAAGTATAGGAAGAAGAATAGTTGCGTCTGTAATAGATTTTATTATTTATTACTTTGTTTGTGTCTTTTTGGCATTAGTCTTAGATAATTCTTCTGAAAGCATTTTTAGCTTTCATTTAGAAGGTTTTTCAGCTTTAGTGGCATTTTTAGTTGGTTTTTTTCTTTGGCCAATTAGCGAAGGGATTTGGGGACAAACTATAGGAAAACGTTTTATAGATATTAAAGTGGTTTCTAAAGATTATTTAGATGTTAATATGGGGCAAGCTTTTGGTCGTTTTGTATTAGGATTTATTGATTGTTCTTTTATTAGCGGAATTATTGTAGCAATAATAAATAAAGACAACCAGAGAATTGGAGATATGGCTGCAGGAACATTTGTAATTAATAGTAAATATAAAGAATAAAAGAAGATGTTATTTTTTAATAGGTAAGAATAACTTTTAAAAAACTCAGAGATTCTCAGTGAAATAAGAATATGCAAAAACTAATCAAAGCCAATTTATACAGAAGCGAACTAATTCCTATTAGCGGAAAATTAGTAGAACGTTATAATAAATGTTTAGTAAAATTAGGTTTTACAAAAACCAAATTAACATCATTTTCTATAGACGGAATTGGTTGGAGTCCAGAAATTGCAGAAGAAAAAAATGAGGTGTTTTATTTAAATAATGGTGAAGCAAATCCGCAAGCAATAATAATTACACCATTGCAAAAAGGATTGCCAATTTACAATCCATTTCATTCTTTTGATGTAGAACTGATGAAATTAGTGTTTAGAACACATCAACAAAAAATTCAAAATATAACAAGAGATTCTGCACTTTGTATTGATTTTGATCAAAGTATTGATGTTTTTTACGAACCTTTAGATGTATTAAAATATCAAGATGTAGAAATCAAATTTCATTTAATAGATAATTTGCACAAAGCAAAAGAAGAACAATTAAAACTTATAGAAACTTTTCATAAAGACAATAATTTTATTGATGAAAACTTGCATCAAAAATTATTAAAATCAGCAAAAAAATATGGCGATTTAAGAGAAAGAGATATTAGTTTAGAGTCTATTATTTATACATCAGATTCATTTTATACCAAGGCGTTTGGGGGTATCTATTTGTTGAGAAACTTTATAAAACCAATTCTTGTTTTCGAAAATCAAGAAGCTTATAAAGAAGCAATAAATGACACAACTTATGATGTGTTGATGTTTCATATTTCACAACCAGAATTGATTACACAATTAAGAGATCACGTAATTATTGAGTGTGATTTAACAAAAGAGGTTGCTTCAAAAAGATATGAGCGAATTAAGAAATTCATTTTCGGAGAAGCTTTAAAAGAAACACAACATCCTGTAAATGATATTTTAAAGGATAAAATGTTGTTTAAAAGTTATTTGAACAAGGTTGATATTAAAACACGTAAAAAAGTAATGAGTGTAGAACGATATTTGGAGAAAAAACAAATAAATCCAGATATTAAAATTAAAGATATTGTAGATGAAGAATTTTATTTTTCATTGCACAAACCTCATTCATCATTAAGACCAAATCATCAAGATTTAATTTGGAAATTACTAATTAATATCGCACCAAAAGATGTGTTGTTTTGGTATTGGTATGATAAAGAAGATTTTTATGCAAATTTTAAAACCTGGCAAGAATCAAAAAAAGATTGGGTAATTGAAACAATTAAAACTGGGTTTTAGTTCTGTAAATTGAAGTTTAAAATTTGAAATTTGAAAATGAACTTAAAACTATAAAATTGTATATTTATAAAAAGAAAAAATAAGATTCATTTCCTGCAAGGTTTCAAAAACCTGGCAGGTATATATAGACAAAACTTAAGATAATCAATATAAAATCTATTTTTTAAAAGTTGCGTTTAAAAACATAAAATCAAAAAAATATAACAAACCAACAAGGTGTACAAAATCTTGCAGGATAAATAAAAAAATATGACATTAGAATTAATAATTTTCATAGCATCCATATTATTTGGAGCCGTTATTTTCTGGAGAGAATCTCAAACAAATGGAGTATATCGTTTTTTTAATAAAATAATGAACTCCAAAGAATTACAAATGAAACCTTCAGATAAAAAAGGTTTTGTATACCAACAATCATTTTTTCTAAGATTGATTTTTATTGTTGCCTTTTTTTTAATAGGTATAATTATAACTCGTTTTTTAATTCCTATAGATTTGGCAACAATTTCTTTATTTGCTTCCATGATTTTCGGAACTTTATTAGGCACTTATGTTGCAGGTTTTATTTTTAAATCATCAGAAGTAATCGAAGAACAATCAGAATCTTTAGAAGATAAATTTCAAGATGTTATTGAAAAAGGAAAAGATTTTATCGAAGATATTCAGAATAAAGAACCAGTTGCAATAGAAAAAGCTCAAGAAGAAATTAAAGAAGCACCAAAAGAAAATCAAAAAAGTGCAAGAGACAGATTAAAAGATAAAGGGTACTTAAAATAGTAATCGTTATTTGGCTGTAATCAGATGAAAAATAATAAGTGAATTCGTGGCAAAATATCTAAAAGATGATAAAAAATTATTGGAATAAAGGAGCAAAACAAAAAAGAATAGTCATTCTTTTAAGTATAGTATTCATTGGGTTACTTTTCTTTTTAAGAGACGATTATCAACCTGCGTTATTATTTTTCAGAAAATTTATTTTCATAATAATTTTATGTTTTACGGTTTTATTCTTCGGATTAAGAAAATTCAGAAAATCAGCAAAAACAGGTAGCAGAATAGGAATTTTATTTTTCCTAGCCTTGTTTTTTGGAGCTATTTATTACATAGGTTTTCATTCTAAAATGTACAATTATATGCAAACCTATAATGTATTTAACGATTTAAATAGAATAGAAATTGTAGAATTACCATTAACCCAAAACGAAAGAATTCAGCCATTAAGAAACATCTTTTCTATGGCAAATGAATCTGTGGGAGAAACCAAAGACGTTTCATTACCACATTTGGTAAGAATAGACGATTCTAATCAATGGACAATGGCTATTCAGCCAACAGAAAAATATTACTGGCAAGGTTTAAAAGACAATACAGAAGAAGTTTTTTCTGTGTCAAGTACAACACCTTTTCCACGTTTTTCATCAGAAAATAGAATTCCTGTAACCTTTTCAATTGGCGAATCTCTAAAGTTTAGTAGAAATACGTACAATGCAGTTGTTCAACGTTTAAATCCTTGGATGTTATTTAATTACGAACCAAGTGATACCTATTATATGAAAAATGATAAAGGTGCTTGGGTTGAGGTTGTAAGTTTAATAAAATGGAAAGGTTTCTTTTTTCCATACCCAACTTTTGGTGGAGTTATGGTTATCGAAAATGGAGAACATACTTTTTCTGATTATTTAGAAAGAATTACCATTGGTAAAGGAAAATACATCTCTCCAGATGAAATGAAAAACTATCAATTTTTAACCAAACAAAATACAGTAGCAGAAAAAGTATCGCGTTTGCAAGCCGAAAGTTTAAAATTCTTAGCAGGTTTTTCAGATCCATTACCTTGGAATATGAAAACCGCTGTTAAAATTCCAGATTTAGCAGACGATCAAAATCAACAACCTTTTGTAACCGATTTCGATTTTTCAGATACCAAAACAGGTGCTTACAGTGGTTTGTATCATTGGTTTGGTTTAGAGCCAGTTGGCTCAGAAAGAACCAGTTTAACCTTTAGTGTTTTTATACCTGCAGATGGTACAAATGCTTTATATTTTTACGATCATGCTTCTAAAAAAGAAGGGTATGCAGGGGTTTCTGCAATGCCTTTAAAGGTAATTGAATCTAGAAAAGAATACGATTGGTCTGTAAATAAACCTGTTGAATTTAGACCTTATATTAAAGAAATTGCAGGTAGAAAACGTATGTTTTTTTTAAGTACAATATCTGCCATAAAAAAAGAAAACTCACAGTTTGATGGTTCTGCAACTCCAGATTTGGCTTTAATTGATAGTGAATACAGAGATGTAGTTTGGATAGATGCCAAGCACCCAAGCAAGTGGAATGAAGAGGTTTATTTGCAATTGAATGAAGCTTGGAGAAGCAGCGAAAATCAGAATATTTATTTCGAAAAAGAGAAAACCATTTTAGAGCAAAACAGAGCAATATTAGATTCCATCCAGTTGTTATCCAATCAACAACAAAAGTTAGAAGAAATTAAGCGTTTGCAAAAACGAATAGATTCCATTAAAATGAATAACTAACTTTTGTTGCAAGTTTACGAAACAAACTTTTAGTATAAATATATTTTTATTTGAAGCTATTTCCTGCTTTTCGCACTCGCTTTTTTTGCCCCAAAAGGCAAAAAAGAGCTCAAACAATTGCTACAATCAGGGCTAGACTTGTTTGCTAGCATTTAGTTTGTTATATGTTTTATTATTCTTTATTTACAATATTCTTACTCATAGTTAGACTTTTTGCTGTAGAACATATATAACAAAATTAATCTTTATTTATTAATAGTACTTTAAAATATTTCCACGGATATATTTTCCTTGGTAAATATATTTTTAATTTGTAACTTTGTACAGAATTTATAATCAGTCAAATGAAAACAACCAAGATAATATATTACGTTTCAACAGCATTATTAACAGCTTTAATGCTTTTTTCTGCAGGAATGTATTTCTTTAATCATCAAGAAGTAGCAACCATGTTTGCCAATTTTGGGTATCCAACTTATATCATATATCCATATGCTGTTGCAAAAATATTAGGTATTGTAGCCTTATGGTTTATACCCATTAAAACAATAAAAGAATGGGCTTATGCAGGTTTTTTCTTTGCTTTTATATTAGCATTTTTCGCACATATAATGATTGGTGATGGAGAACAAATGGGAGCAGTTTTGGCAATGGTATTTTTAATTACATCATACATCACTAAAAAGAAAATAACTAATGGCTAAAAATAAAAATGTTTCAGTTGTTTTATCAGATAAAAACTATTTAGCAGAAGTAAAAGCTAGAAATCATTTCTTAGTAATAGACGAACCAGTTGCTTCTGGTGGAGATGATAATGGGCCAACTCCTGTAGAATATTTATTAACTGCTGTTGGTGGTTGTGTTTCAATAACCTTAAGAATGTATGCAGAAAGAAAAGGTTGGGATGTTGGTAAAATAACTGTTAACCTATCTCAAAAAGAAGAATTAACACCAAATGGAATTAAAAAATCTTTAGTAGAAGAAATTTCTTTCGAAAACGAAATAACTGAAGAACAAAAAACAAAACTATTAACAATTGCAGGGAAATGTCCTGTTGCAAAAATGGTTAAAGGAGAAACAGAAATAGCAACTAGTATTCAGTAAATCGGTCTTCAGTTGGCGGAATCAGTTTTCAGTATGTCAGTTCAAGTGATTTTTCTTTTTAGAAAAATTGAATCGAGAGCTATTAAATGAATATATAAACAGACAATTATAAAATTATGAAAAAAATATTAGCATTTGCAGGGAGCACAAGCTCAACTTCTATAAACAAACAATTGGCAACTTTTGCCGCAGAAAATTTAAAAAACACATATTTTGATGTAATTGATTTAAGAGATTTTTCTATGCCTGTATATAGTTCAGATGAAGAACAAAATGGTTTTCCAGAAAACGCAATTAAGTTCAATGCACTTTTAAATAATTACGATGGATTTATCCTGTCATTAGCAGAACACAATGGTTCTTATACAGCTGCATTTAAAAATATTTTTGATTGGAGTTCTAGATTAGAAGTAAATGTTTTTAGAGAAAAAGCTTTATTATTAATGGCAACTTCTCCAGGAGCAATGGGAGGTAGGTTTGTATTAGCAGCTGCAGAACAAAGATTTCCAAGACAAGGAGCCAAAACTATTACCACTTTTTCTTTACCAAGTTTTTATGATAATTTTAAAGAAGGTAAAATTGTTAATGACGATCTTTTATCAACATTAAAAACAAAAGTTGTAGAATTCGAAAATAATGTAAATCAATAATTATGAAAATTATTTTATACGGAAAAGCGGGTCATGCCTATACTGTAGCCTTTAAAAATTTTTTAAATTCAACTGATATTCCTTACACTTATAAAGATATTTCTAAGGATGTTGAAGCCAGAGAACACAGTAAAGAATTGTATAATGGAGTTGCAAAATACCCAACTTTGTTTGTAGACGATAAAGTTTTTTTAACTCCAACTACAGAAGAATTTAATAAAATAATGCAAGATTTAAAGTTAAGAGCGTAAATAATTTTAAGAGACAAGAGACAAGAGACAAGAGACAAGAGACAAGAGACAAGAGACAAGAGACAAGAGACAAGAGACAAGAAAGAAAAAAAATAAAAAAAAAA
>NZ_JAHKQL010000003.1 GCF_018861005.1 Polaribacter vadi | reverse complement strand
TATTTCAGGACAAGACATTAGAACAATCTAAACAATGAAAATAAATCTACCTACAAAAAAAGGACAACCTAACACAAACCCAGAAATTGAACTTCATCAAATTGTTGTTATTGGAGCAAATGGCGCTGGAAAAACAAGATTTGGAGCCAATATTGAAGAAAAAAATCATTTAATCACACATAGGATTTCGGCTCAAAAATCCCTTACAATCCCTAATCTTGTACGTCCAAAATCTATTGAAGTAGCTAGAAATGAATTTTTTGTAGGAGGAAATCACAACCTACAAAATGTTCTTGATGATTTAGGATATAAAAAGAGAAGTAGATGGGGAGATAATTTTAATACTCACCTACTTAATGATTTTGAAAAACTGTTAGTCCTTCTACATACTGAAGAATATGAATCATTATCAGAGTCAAAAGAGCAAAATTTACTTTCACCAAAAACTAAATTAGATATTGTAAAAGAAGTCTGGGAAAGAGTTCTTCCACACCGTAAACTCAAAATTAAAGCCGGAGTTATAGAAACTTACCCTACTAATCAGTCGGAAAACAAATATAATGCGTCCGAAATGAGTGATGGCGAAAGGGTGATTTTTTACCTAATAGCAGAGGTAGTATGTTCACCAGAAAATTCAATTATAATTATTGATGAACCTGAAATGCATATTCATAAATCTTTAGTCAAAGACCTTTTTGATTCTATTGAAATTTTGCGAACAGACTGTTCTTTTGTCTATTTAACACACGATATTGATTTTGCTTTTTCTAGGCAAAATGCATCCAAAATATGGGCGAAATCTTATGATGGAAATAACGTTTGGGATTATGAATTATTAAATGATGAATTACCTATACCTGAACAATTGTATCTTGAGGTTTTAGGAAGTCGAAAACCTGTAATTTTTATAGAGGGAGATAGTAGTAGTATTGATTATCAATTATATGAGCAAGTTTATTCTGACAACACTTTGAAACCGCTAGGTAGTTGTGATAAAGTAATACAAACTGTTAAGTCTTTTAATGAGCAAAATGGCTTTCATCATATAGATTCAAATGGCATAATTGACCGAGATAGACGAAAAAATGATGATATTATTAGGTTGAACTCAAAACAAATCTGGGTTCTTGATGTTGCAGAGGCAGAGAATTTACTTCTACTTGAAGAAATAATCAAATCAGTGGCTATTCATATGGGAAAGAACCCAAATGACATATTTGAGCAAGTAAAGACAAATCTACTTGCATATTTTCAAACTCAATTAGAAAATCAAATATTAATTCACTTCCAAGAAGCGTTAAGGCGTGAAATGATAAGAGCCTCAAGTTTTAATAATAAAAATATTGACGATGTTATATTGGAAGTTGATAATTCTATTAACACAATTAATAAACAAGAAATATTCGATAACATAAAAATGGAATTTGAAGCCATAATTGCTAATTCTGATTATTCTGGACTTTTAAGAGTTTTCAACTTGAAAAATGCACTTATTCCTGAATCTAAAGTTTGCACACTTACAAGTATTAATAACAAGGAATCTTACTTAAAATTAGTGCTAACACTTCTTAAGAAAAAGGACAACACTAGTGAAATTATTGCGAAATCAATAGATGATAAAATAATAAAAAACGCCACATAACACCGTATAAAATTAATTGCTGGTTTTAGCCAGTTTACGAAAGTCCTCGCGGTCTTTCTATCTGTGATTTATTTGCTAACTTTAGTGCTTAAAACACGCAACTAATCTTATACATCAACGTTGGCAAACATTTAAAAATGAGACTAATAACACTATTTTTCATTTTATTAATAAACTTTTCTTATAGTCAGGAAATAAAATATCATAACCCGAATTTTGATTTTGAAAATGGAAAGAAATATTTTCTGTTTGGAAACGACGTGAAATTTAGAGAGCTACCTGATTTATCTTCTGAAACAATTGATTTATTGAAAATTGGAACAGAAATAGAAATAGTTGAAAAAACAGAAAATAAACTAAACTATAATGGAATTGAATCGCCTTTTTATAAAGTTAAGCATAACAACAAAGTTGGTTATATTCTTGGAGGCTTAATTTCTTTAGAAAAAAAGGAAACCAATAACTCGAAATACTTTTTTGCATATAAAAAAGATGAAAATAATTATTCAATTATAATTCGCCTTTTAAATAACAAATCTGAAATTATAGAAGTTAAATCTATTTTATCAACAACTGAATTTTCTGTTGATATTTTTGGCAATAAAGGAATTGAAAACATTGACAATATCTTATTTATAAATTATTTAGCGGAAGCTTGTGGAATTGATGGTGGTGGAATTTTCTTTTTTAAAACAAAATCTGAATTAGTAAAAGTTTTGGAAATATCTCAAGTTTCTGATGCAGGTGTTTATTGGTTAGAAGAAAAATTAATTTTTCCAAAAGAAAAAGATGGAGTAAAAGGAAAAATAGTTTATCAAAAAGAAATTGGAAATTATGAAGATGAGGAAACAAATTGGATTGAAATAAAAAAAACAAGTAGAGAGCTTGAATGGAAAAATGGAGTTTTAAATCCGAAATTAGAAAATGAAAAATAAAAAAACGATTTGCCAACAACATATATAATTTATTGCTGGCAAAAAGCCTACTTACGAAACTCAAGTATTGAAAAATAAAAAAAAATGAAAAAAGTTTTACTATTTATAACAATCATTAATTGTGGAATAATACAAACCCAAAATGTTAATATACCAGATCCAATTTTTAAAGAAAAATTATTAAACCATATAAATCCAGTAATAAATACTAATTCTGATAATGAAATACAGATTTCTGAAGCTGAAGCTATAACTGGTAGAATAAATGTTTCAACTTCCACAGTATCTGATATTACTGGAATTGAAGCATTTGTTAATATGACAGAGTTCTTATGTGCTGAAACTAATGTAACAAGTGTAAATATGAACTCTAATACAAAACTTACTTATTTAGATTTCATAGATGCAAAGGTAACCAACTTAAATATTAGTAACTGTACTGAACTTAAAGAACTGTGGTGTTTTGGAAATAATCTAACCTCGTTAAATATTGAAAATAACAAGCTTTTAGAATCAGTTTATTGTTATGATAATCAATTAACAAACTTGAATATTGAAAATAATGTTAAATTAAAAATACTAAATGTTTCAAATAATAAATTATCAAGTTTAAATATACTAAATAATACAAATTTAGAAGGACTAGCTTGTTTGGATAATGAAATATCTAATATAAACACTTCCAATAACTTAAATTTAGAGTTCTTACTCATAAGTGAAAATTTATTAACAACTTTAGATGTGAGTAATAACTCTAGCCTATATGTTTTAAGATGTCAAGATAACCCCAATTTAAAAACTATTAATTTAAAAAACGGGAATAATCAAAACTTCACTTTTTCTGGAGATGCAAAAAGTAATTTTGAAAATTTACCGAATATAGAAACAATTTGTATAGATGATTTGAATAATGTTGCTTTTACAAATGGAATTTCTAACCAAGTAGGAAACTCTTTAACTTTTACAGATAATTGTTCGACTCTTTCAAATGAGGAATTTTCAATAGAAAATTATGTAATCTCCCCAAATCCTATTGAAAATATATTGACAATTAAATCAAAAAAAGAAATTTTAAAAATTGAAATCTATAATTATATTGGTAAATTAATTCTAGAAAAAAAACAAGAAAGTAAAATAAATATTTCTAGTTTGAAAAACGGAATATATCTTTTAAAAATATTTGGAGAAAATGGAGAAGTTCAGATAAAGAAAATTCTGAAAAAATAAAATACGTTTGCCAACACCGTGTAAAAAAAATTGCTGGTAAAAGCCTACTTACGAAAATCCTCGCGGATTTTCTTGGTTTGTATTTTATTTAGTAAATTTAGTGCTTAAAACACGCAACTTTCCTTACACAAACACGTTGGCATTAATAGTCCAATCAGACTCGAAAAACTAAAACTATGATATTTAAACAAATTTAATATTTTTAAAGATTTATAAAATATGTCATTATTTCCATTTTTAGGTTTTTGGTTAAGATTAATTTTTATTTACAGATTCAATTTTGAAAAAATGAATAATGCGATAAAAAAAGATCAAGACGCTGAAAAATCTAAAGATGTTAAATTTGGAGCAATTGGATTTTTTATAATTTTTGGTATTATTATTTTATACATAAATTTCATAAAATAGAATTGAATTTTATAAAACACTGAAAATATAAGACAATCTCTTACTTGGAAAATTTTACGACTATTAAGCAAAATTTAGAGTTATAAAACGTTTGAATATACTTAAATTCCGAAAAAATATAATGGCGGAATTATCACTCAAATGTTGAATTGAAAACTTGCGGAGTTGAGAAGAATTTAGAAAATCATTATTACGAATTTCTCACTTAAAACTAAATTATAAATTTGGCGAAATTATCACTCAAAATTGAATTTTAGAAAAAATGGAATTTAATGAGAACGAAATACAGAATGAAAAAAAACTACGAAATGCCAACACCGTGTATAAAAAATTGCTACTTTTAGCTTAACCAAAGTTTGTTGCATTTTTGCAAACTGCTGAATTTCCGTTGGAAATTCCTCGTTCACAAAAACGCAACTTTCCATAACACAAACACGTTGTGCAACATTACTCAAAATCACGAAAACTGAATGAAAACTGAATTTGAAAAAGACATTTTAGAAGAATATGACAAGTTCTTTATTTCAGAAAATTTAGAAGAAAAAAAATCATTAAAAAAAAACATTCGTGAAAAAATTATGACTCGAAATAAATTAACTTCTCTAGATTATCAAATACTTGGATTGATTGATTATGAAAGTGAAGATTGGAGAAATAATTCAGAAAAAATAATTGAGAATTTTAAAAAATCAAGTGAATTAGATAATACTAATTTTCTTGCTCAATTATATTTAGCTCATATTTATCAAGATATTGGGAATTTAAAACTTGCTCGTGAAAATTATTTGAAAGTTGACACTAAAGCTCTGAAAGAATTTCAACTTTGGAGATACGTTAAACTGATTGAGCAAATTGGATTTTGTACTTATAAATCAGGAAATGAAACAGCAGGAATAGTGATGTTTGAAAAAGTTTTAAATTGGTACAAAAAAACGCCTGAAAATGAATTAGCGAGACCTTCAGAATTACTTGAATGTTTACCCGAAAATCATAGAATTGTAATTGAAATTAAGAAAATTGAAGATTATTTGGAATAAAAAACGTTGCACAACAACATATATAATTTATTGCTGGCAAAAAGCATACTTACGAAAATCCTCGCGGATTTTCTTTGTCAGTAATTATTTACTAAATTAGGTGCTTAAACCACGCAACAAACCATATATAAACACGTTAGGTGTAATAAAAAAAACTCTGTGCATTCAAATGAACAACACTGATAAAAATTGCTTGATTTGTAATGAAGAAATGGTAGAAAGGAATTTCTATGGACAAAATAAAAATCAATTTACAGAGAAACCTAAATTAAATCACGAAGAGCATATTATACAAAATGCTATAGGAGGAAGACTAAAAAGTTCCGAAATATTATGTGAAGATTGTGGAAATACCTTAAATAAAGAAATAGATATTTCATTTGTTAAATTATTTGATTATTTCACTCAAGAATTAAAAAACAGATTACCTAAAGAAAGAAATAGCAATGTAATAAAAAAGATTATAGGTCTACATTCCACAAAGAATTTAGAGATTTATAAAAAAAATGATAAAGTCATTCCTAAAAAACCATTTTATGAAAGAGATGAAAACAAAAAGGAATTAAGAATATTTGCAGAAGAAAACACTATAAATAACTATATTAAAAAAGTTAAAAAAGATGTTTTAAATTTTGAAGAATACAAAATTTTTAAGATTACAGAATTCGAACAAAATGACAAATTTCAATACTATTTTAGTAAAAATGTAGAAGACTTTAATGATAAGTTCGTTTACGGATTAATAAAAATAGTAACTGAATTTGCTTATTTAAAAGGCATTAAAAGAGAAGAGCTCAAAAGGTGTTTAGACACGCAAAAAAATAAACTTATTTTCACAAAAAATGTTATACCATTTTATCCAGTAGGTGTACTTGACCACTATTTCGAACAGTATAGAGTTCTTTTAGAAAAAAATTACCCTTCACACACATTAATCCTATACACTGAAGAAAATAATAACGGTACAAAAAGATTAACCTGTTATATTGACTTATTTAGTACATTTCAATACTATATAGTAATTAATGACTCTTATACCGGAAAGGAAGTGTTCGAAACATATTACCAACACTTAAACAAAGTAAAAACTAAACCAACTGATTTAAGTAATTATGAATACAAAGAACTTTTATCGTTAGCACAAGAACATGATATTGATTTAACAAAAATTAAAGTTGAAAGACCTAAACTAGATGATTACAAAAAATTCATTTCTAAAGAAATAAACAAGGTAACAGCTGATTACAGTATAGATTTCAATGATTTATTAAAATTTCATAAATACTTAACAAGAGAACTTGCTTTATTAGGTAGTGGAAGAGGTATTCTTTTTGATGATTTTAACTTATTAGATGGAATTAGTAAATATGACAAAACAAATATGTTATATGAATTAACATTGCTTTCAAATACACCTAACAATTATAAACAAAAAACTTACAAGAGGTATTTAAAAAAAAATGATAGTACTTATATAACTTTTGACGAAATCTATAGAGAAATGGAACTTAATAAAAATGAGGCTAAAAGATATGGTAAATTTAAATTTGAGTGCTTGAATATTTTTGTTCAAAATTCATAAACAATATATTAGGAATAATTACTACACCTAACAAAGAACTGAGTTAAAAAACAAACTTTTTTAACTTAAGAAGTATATTCTTTAAATTAATCTATAAATAAACTACACTTTTTAAAAGACTATCATAAAAAGGTTTTTGATTGTTTATATTTCTTGGCAAATTATTTATTTCTAGATATCTTTTAAATCTTTCTTCTAACTTCTGAATATCCAATTTTGTGGCTGGTTTATTTTCTTCTTTTATAAATAGTGCTTTTAATCCTTCAACAGCTATGGTACCTGCCACTGAATTACCTACTCCAGACAAACTCATTTTTTCTACTTTTAGTTTCTCTAAATTTGATTTATAATTTGTTCTGTTTGTGGTTAATTCGTCATTAGATTTCTTTTTTAATTGATGAGAACTAACTCTACAACTAGCATTGCAAAATTTTTGAACCTTTCTTCTTTTTGGAAGATATTCCTTTTTACAGTGTTGACATACATACATTCTTGATTCCATTATCCGTTAATTTTACGTACGATTAACGTTTAATCGTAGTTTATTTTCTATTTTAATCCCTTTTTGTTAAAAATACGTGTCAATAAATAATCAATAGCATCTTCTTTTTTGAATTGCTTACCCTTTGTTTTATAACTCGTTTTCGTTGGTATGAAATCTTTTTTCAATTTCTCAAACAACAACAGTTGCTCTTCTTTTGAAAGTGCTTTTGCTACTTGATAAACCGTTTCTGAATTCATATATGAATCCAAATTTAAATAAGTTAAAATACTCTTTTTAGGATTTAGGAGGTTATGAGAGGTTTTTAAAGGTTTTGGCAGGTTTTGTAAATTACAAATTCTAACTTTCTTATACTTATATGCTCTGAATTACATAATCGATTGATTTACTTTTTATCAATAGCATTTTTTTAATATAATTTTCATTATAAACTGTAATAAAATTTATTTCAATTTCAAACACAAAACTTATTCTAATCTAAGAATTGATAAACTGGTTTTAAATTTACATTTAGATGATCTATAAAAATCATTTTAGCTTGGCATTGTTCAACATCAAATAAAAACGTAAAAATTGGATCGTTTAGCTTAAAATTAAAGATAGAATATCAAAATTAGACTAAATGATTAGAGTAATCCTCTGGTAGTTCTGCATCGATATCTCTTAAGTATTTCTCTAAAGCTTTCATTGTGGAATGTCCACTTATGGCATAATCTTGCTTTTTGCTTCATGCTGAGACATTGTTTCTCTAAATGATTTGTAAAGCTTTGTAATAAAGGTATGCTTAAAACTATACATACCATATTCAACACCTAATTTAAAATGGTCTTTTATCTTTTTAAAGCGCTTTGAGAAATCATTCCGTCTATTCACCTCATCTGCATCCCAAAGCTCACCTATTTCATATCTACCAAATAAAAGAGCGTTGGAATCTCCTTTTGATAAGTCTGGTAAGCTTTCCAATAAAATTTCAGGAATAATCTTAATTTTTACAGGCTTATTTTTTTCTTTTAAATACAACTTTTTATCCTTAACATCAACATCTCCCACTCTCAATCGGCAAATCTCAATGGGTCTTAAAATACTGTAAGAGATAAATTTTACAAAAAGCAGTAAATGAGGATCTACTTCTTCTAAATACTTGTAAATCTCTTTTTCTTGTTTGGGTGTGTAAGTCTTATTTCTCTTCGGCACCGATTTTAAAACAGCGATTTTTTTAACAAAATTATCTTTAATAATTTCGTTATCTTCTAAAAGCTGAAACATTGAGGCAATATCTGTTCTAGAATTGTTTCTATTTCTTGCGCTTGTCCGTTTTAAAACTTCATTCAAATATTCGATAACTATTTTCTTGGTAATAAAATCAATTGTATTCTTATAATACTCTTTTTCTTTTAACCACTTTTCAAATAGACCTATTCTACTCTTATATTGAACAAATGAGTTTTTGTTCATCATATTCACTTTTAAATCTAAAGTAAATTCAAAGGCTTCTGAAATAGTTCTGTGAATTTGTTCAACCTTTATAACAATAGGTTCTTTTTTTATTATTTCAAGTGTAGTTTTTTCTATTGCTAGATGTTGACTTTTTGTTGACTTTTTGTTTGAGTTATTTAAATTATCACTAGAAAACATGGCTTCCTCTAAGGAACTATTGTCCTGATAAGGATTAAATCCATACTCTAACAACTCTAAAAGCGCCTGTTGCATTGTTCTTAAAAACGCATAACGTTCGCCCTTAGTTTTTAATTTATTGGCGCCTGCTTTAATATTGGGCTGACGCTCTAGTTTGTTCGTTTTAGAGTTTCTAAACGAAAAATAAACATACCAAGGCTTTTCTAATGATGCTTTTTTCTCTTTGACACTTAATTTTGACCACAAGGAAATATCCACACCTCCTGTGTAAATTTTTGGCTCTGAATAATTCAATTTCATAGGTAAAACGTGTACGTTTTTGTGTACTCTTTGTAAAAGTAAGTAAATTGAAGACATAAAAAAACGAATTGTGAGACACAATTCGTTGATTTAATTAACGTTAAGCTTGTAGCGGGAACTGGACTCGAACCAGTGACCTTCGGGTTATGAGCCCGACGAGCTACCTACTGCTCTATCCCGCGATTTGAACTGCAAATATACAACACAAAGAAACTATTTTCCAAACTTTATTTCATTTATTTTTTTTTAAGACAAAATTTATAGACAAAACATAAAACAAGTTATCTTTGTTTTATGATACATAAAGCTGGTTTTGTAAATATTATTGGAAATCCTAATGTGGGTAAATCTACTTTGATGAATGCTTTGGTTGGTGAAAAATTATCTATTATCACCCCAAAAGCACAAACAACAAGGCATAGAATTCTAGGAATTGTTAATCACGAAGAATATCAAATTGTATTTTCTGATACTCCAGGTATCATAAAACCTGCATATGAACTACAAGCGTCTATGATGGATTTTGTAAAATCTGCTTTAGATGATGCCGATGTTTTAATTTATATGGTTGAAGTTGGAGAAACTGCATTAAAAAATGAAGCTTTTTTTAATAAAATCATCAACAGCAAGATTCCTGTTATACTTTTATTGAATAAAATTGATAAATCTAATAAAGAAGAAGTTGATGAGAAAATAAAATATTGGCGAGAAAAAGTACCAAACTCTTTTGTTTATGTAATTTCTGCTTTAGAAAAATTTAATGTAGAGTCTGTTTTCTACAAGATAATTGAATTATTACCAGAAGGGCCTCCCTTTTATCCTAAAGATCAATTAACAGACAAACCTGAACGCTTTTTTGTAAATGAAAAAATTAGAGAAAAAATTCTAATGCATTACAAAAAAGAAATACCATACTCCGTAGAAGTTGAAACAGAAGAATTTATTGAACAAGAAAACATTGTTAGAATTCGATCTATAATCATGGTAGAACGCGATACTCAAAAAGGAATTATTATTGGTCATAAAGGCACTGCAATTAAACGAATTGGAGCTGAAGCTCGCAAAGACTTAGAACGTTTTTTTCAGAAAAAAGTTTTTATAGAATTGTATGTAAAAGTGAATAAAAACTGGAGAAGTGATAAGAACCAATTAAAACGTTTTGGTTATAATCAGAATTAAATTATCAATTCTCTCCGATTTTAACCCTCTATTATCTCTATCATAAAGTCATGTAAATTTCTCATTTGATATTTACCTGTATTTTTTCCTATTTTACCTAAAAA
Organism: Polaribacter vadi; assembly: GCF_018861005.1. GTDB lineage: Bacteria > Bacteroidota > Bacteroidia > Flavobacteriales > Flavobacteriaceae > Polaribacter > Polaribacter vadi_A. Next base: position 154,006 of record NZ_JAHKQL010000003.1, on the reverse strand, counting down.
ATACAGAAGCAGCCAGATTAATGGTAAAATAATCATCATTAATAAAGGAAAAAAAATTGACTCATTTAACGAAAACTTAGTGTATAAGAGTATACAAAAAGCTAGAAAAGAAATACCAATTATAAAATGAACAAACATAAAAAGTGTCCAAACTGCAGGTTTTGGCCCAAATAAGCCTTTTAAAAGTGATGTTTTTACAGTTTTTTGAATAATTTCTAGATGTAATTGAGGCGACCAAAAATGTTCGTGTTTTTTAGAAATTTTTATAAAAACATGGCCATCAACTATGTTTCCAGTAATTTTTGAATTTCCTTTTTTAAATTCATCAGAAAAACGTTGAAGCAATTCTTTATAATTTATATCTAAGTCTATCGTAAATCTTGGTCTAAGAAAAACTTCGCTATTTCTTTTTTCTATTAATACATTTACTTTCCTATCCATAGAAATCTATTTTACAACCCTTTAAAATTACAATTAAAATCCTTTAGTAAATCGTATCTTTGCAAAAAATTACAATTCAAATGAATAGCATTGTTGCCATTGTAGGAAGACCAAATGTAGGGAAGTCAACACTTTTTAACAGATTGGTGCAAAAAAGAGAAGCAATTGTAGATTCTGTTAGCGGAGTTACAAGAGACAGACATTATGGAAAATCTGACTGGAATGGAAAAGAATTTTCTGTGATAGATACTGGTGGGTATATTAAAGGTTCTGATGATATTTTTGAAGGAGAAATTAGAAAGCAAGTAAATCTAGCTATTGATGAAGCAGATTTAATTGTTTTTGTAGTTAACGTTGAAGATGGTATTACACCTATGGATGCTGAAGTTGCTAAACTTTTACGTAAAGTTAAAAAGCCAATTTTTACAGTTGTAAACAAGGTAGATAATGCAATGAGAGAACCTGATGCAGTAGAATTTTACAATCTAGGTTTAGGAGAGTATTACACAATTGCCTCTATTAACGGTTCAGGTACTGGAGACTTATTAGATGCGCTTGCAGAAAAAATGCCAGAACCAGAAGCTGTAGATTTAGAAAAAGAAGAATTGCCAAGATTTGCTGTTGTTGGGCGTCCAAATGCAGGAAAATCATCATTTATAAATTCTTTAATTGGTGAAGACAGAAATATTGTAACCAATATTGCAGGTACCACAAGAGATTCTATTGATACAAAATACAACAGATTTGGTTTCGATTTTAATTTAGTTGATACTGCAGGTATCCGAAAAAAATCGAGAGTAAAAGAAGACTTAGAGTTTTACTCAGTTATGCGTGCTGTGCGTTCTATAGAATATTCTGACGTTATTATATTAGTTATTGATGCCACTCGTGGATTTGAAGGTCAAGATCAAAATATATTTTGGTTAGCAGAAAAAAACAGAAAAGGTGTTATCATCTTAATTAATAAATGGGATTTGGTTGAAAAAGAAACCAATACAATGCGAGATTATGAAGTCAAAGTAAAAGAACAAATTGCACCTTTCACAGATGTACCAATAATTTTTATATCAGCATTAACAAAACAACGTTTATTTAAAGCCATTGAAACTGCTGTAGAAGTTTTTGAAAATAGAAAAAACAGAATTTCTACAAGTAAATTTAATGAAACAATGTTAGAAATTGTTAAAAACAATCCACCACCTGCAATTAAAGGAAAATTTGTGAAGATTAAATATTGCATGCAGTTGCCAACACAAACACCTCAGTTTGCTTTTTTTTGTAATTTACCACAATATGTTAGAGATCCTTATAAACGATTTTTAGAAAATAAACTTAGAGAAATTTATAATTTTTCTGGTGTACCAATAACTATTTACTTTAGACAGAAATAGTTATATCAACATAAATTTAAATAAAATAAAAAACACTTTGAGATAACGAATATTTAAATACCTTTGTTATCAACCCCTTAAACAAAAAAAATGAGAAAATATTTTTACGCTCTCGCAATTATTTCCATTGCTTTTACATCATGTACAAGCCCAACTTCTGAAGAAGAAGAATTAAATGATACACCAAATGCTTTAAACGATTCTACCTCTACAGAGGTAGGAATATCAATTAATATTGATGTTTTAAATAATGATAATTTTGGTGATGATGGTCCAAGCACAGGAGCAATTTCTGTAATTTCTAATACAACAGAAAATGGAGGAACAGTTTCTGTAAACACAGAAGGTACACCAAATGACCCAACAGACGATACTATCGATTATACTCCAGAAACAAACTTTGATGGTACTGATACTTTTGATTATACAATTACTGACAGTGATGGAGATAGTGATACTGCATCAGTTACTGTGGTAGTTATACCTCCTACAGGGCCAGAAGCAGGAACAACTTTTACGGTTGATGATTATAAGTACACGATTACAAATGTAGACAACAAAGAGGTATCTATAGAAAAAACCACCGAAGATGGTCCTTCTGGTGCATTAGAGTTACCTGCAACCATAGATCAATTCGATTTAACGTATAACGTTACTAGTATTGCAGACGAAGGTTTTGCTTATGCTTACGACATAACAAGTATAAATATTCCAAGTAGTTACACAAACATAGGTAGCCTCGCTTTTTACAACTCATACAGCATTACTAGCATTAATATACCTGATGAAGTTACAGAAATTGGTAACGATGCTTTTGGTATTTGTGTAAGTTTATCAGACATTAATATTCCTGCAGGCACATCTCATTTAGCTGATGGTGTTTTTGCAAGTTGTAGAAGTTTAACTTCTATTGATATACCAAACACAATCACAAGTATTGGTACTGGAGCTTTTTATGATTGTAGCAGTTTAAACAATATATCAATACCTAGCAGTGTAGAGAATGACAATATGGGTGCAGCTGTCTTTGGTTTATGTAACAGTTTAACAAACGTAACTTTTCCAGATACTTTTACAACAATACCTAATGAAACTTTTTATGCTTGTAACAGTTTAGAAAGTTTTACAATACCAAGTAATATTACTACAATTGGTTCTTCTGCGTTTTATGAGTGTAGTGTCTTAAAAGAAATAACAATACCTGCTACTGTAACAAGTATTGGTAACAGTGCATTTGGTGCTTGTATTAACTTAACAAAAGCAGTTTTACCAGAGAATATTACAACTATACCAGACAATTTATTTTATCAATGTTTTGATTTGGTTGATGTAAACATACCAAGCAACGCAACAACAATTGGCAGTAGTGTATTTTACGATTGTACTAGTTTAGAACAAATTAACATACCAAATAGTGTAACAAGCATTGGTGGTAGTGCATTTGGTAACTGCCCTAATTTAAAAAGCATCGCAATTCCTGATGGAATTACAACTATCGAAGAAACAACTTTCTTTAACTGTAGTAGTTTAACAGAAATAAACATACCTAGTAGCGTAACAAGTATTGGTAAAGGAGCTTTTGCTGGTTGTAATGCAATAAGCGAAATTACAATACCAGATGGTATTACTTCTTTACCAGAAATTGGTTTTTATAACTGTAGCAGCTTAACTAAAGTGAACATACCTACTAGTGTAACTTCATTTGGTGCAACCGTTTTTGGAAACTGTGTAAGCTTAACAAGCTTCGATGTTCCTAATACTGTTACAAGCATATCTACTCAAGCATTTTTTCAATGTACTAGTTTAAAAGATGTAAGTATACCAAGTAGTGTAACAAGTATTGGTGATGGCGCTTTTTATAATTGCTCTCTTTTAACCAATGTAAATGTAGATATAGAAACACCTCTTACTATAGAAGCAAATGTTTTTGAATATGTTTCTTTAATCAATTTAACTTTAAAAGTACCAGCAAGTTCAGTTTCAACATATGAGTCTACTGCAGTTTGGCAAGAATTTGGAACAATAAGTTCTCTATAAAATTAGATAAATTAGTAAACCAGCTTATCACTTAAAAGTTAAGCTGGTTTAATCTTTTTTTATTCATCTCTATTTTATTTAAAAACTATATTTACTAAATTTTACATCTAAAATCCTTAAGAATTTTCTTAATTTTAATTAGATAAAACTCTAAAGAAATTAAAGAGTTATCATTAAAAAATTAATATATTTGGATTTTAGTTTCTAAAACCCCAACATATTATAGTTTTTTCTAAATGAAATAAAAAACTTTAAAAAAAAATGACAAACCTATTAAAGGTAAATACAATTTTTAAATTAATAAAAAATTGTAGCGTATACATTTTAATATTCTTAAACATATCTGTTTTTTCTCAAAATCAGTCTTTTAAATCGACTCCAAAAAACAATCTTACTTCTCATACTATTGATAAAAAAGACGTAGTTGCAACTACAAAAGCTTATCTATCAAAAAAAGAATACAAGCAAGCAGACATTTATTTATCAAAGTATTACAACTTTTTTTCAGAAGATTTAGAAATAAATTGGCTTTATGCTTATGTTTTAAATTTAAATAATAACAAAACAGAAGCTAAGAGTAAATTTAAGAAAGCCATTGCTATTGCTCCTAACAATAAAGAATTGAAAATGGATTACGTTAAGTTTCTTTATCAAATGGGTAAAGTAAATGAAATAGAAACTGTTTTAAATGATTTTACAATTGATAAAAATTCTAAAGATGTAGAGTTCTTGCTTATACATGCAAATATCAGTTTTTGGAATGGTAATTTTAAAACATCAAAAAAGAAAATTGATAGAATTCAAGAAATTTATCCAAATACAGACCTAACTAATAATTTATCAAATCAAATAGAAGAATTAACTGGCTTATATTTAAAAGCAAATTTTGAGTATCAAACAGATTCTCAACCAATGGATTATTTTGCTCAACACATCACTTTACAAAAATACGTTTCTAAACTTCTTAATCCTAGTTTAGAAATTTCAAATTATAATTTTTATCCACAATCAGAACAAGCTATAGTTGCTAAGCTAGGTAACAAAATGCATTTTAATGAACTCAGCTTAGAAGTAAATTTAAGTGCTGGTGCATACAAAAATTTCTCTGGAGATACAGATTGGATTGGAGGTATAGAATTTAAACAGTTTTTAGCAGAAAACACATCTATTAAGTTTGGCTACTCAAAAAATAGTGTTTTAGGTACAATTGCTAGTACTTCTATCAACTTAACTAAAGAAGATATATTTGGTGAGTTAGATTATAATAATAAATGGATAGTTTTACACAGTGCTTACAATCAACAATTTTATCAAGATGATAATAAAATAAAAGTGTTTGGTGCTTGGATTGTTTCTCAACCTATAAAAGTGAGCAAATTTGGCTTTCAGGCTGGTTATGGTTTTAACTACACAGATGCAGATGATATTTTATTTGTTTATGACAGTGAAGGTTTGGGAATTTACGATCCGTATTTTACACCAAAAGAACAAAAAATTCATTCTGGTTTATTTATAACAAACTATAAGCCAACAGAAAAATTGACGATAAAAGGTAAGTTAAACTATGGTTTTTCTGCTAATGTAAGAAATCCATATCCTTTAGAAGTTACACCAAACAATTTTGAAATAGGGGGTTTTTATGATGAAGAATTTTCTTACTTGGATATTGAAGGGGCTGTAAACCATATGTTTTCTGATAAATTTGGGGTTAATTTAGTTTACACCTATCAAGAAACATTTTTTTACAAAAGAGATAATATTAATTTAGGTTTGAATTATAGATTTTAATGAATTCAAAATTACGTAACGATTTATGGGAATTTAAACAAGCTAAAAAAGTTACTAGCTTAGACAGAGCTATCTTTTTAGGATTAACATTTGCTGGTTTGTTAAGTATGTTCAATTTAATTGAATGGTGGTTTCGTGGCGAACACATAGAAAATCTTTTCTTGTTTGTAATTTTAAGTTTACTTTTTATATACGGAATTATAAGAATTGCTTTAGTTTGGATAAATTATTTACGCATTTCTAAACCAAAAGAAGTACCAGAACCAGAAGAAAATTTAAGTGTTGCTGTGTTTACAACCTCTGCTCCTGGTGAACCTTTATCTATGTTCGAAAACACATTTAAGGCTTTAAAAAACTTAAATTACCCACACACAACTTATTTATTAGATAGCACAGAAGATGTTGCTTTTAAAGAATTAGCAGAAGAATATGGAGTAGTTTGGCTAAATCTTGCCAACATTCCTGGAGCAAAAGCGGGTAAAATTAACGAAACATTAAAAAGAACAAACGAAGATTATATTTTAATATTAGACCCAGACCATATTGTGTTTCCTAACTTTTTAGACCAAACTTTGGGCTTTTTTAAAGATGAAAAAATTGGTTTTGTTCAGGTTAGTCAGGGTTATTACAATATGTATCGTTCTTTTACAGCAAAAGGCGCTGCAGAACAAACCTATTCTTTTTATGGGCCAACTCAAATGGGTTTACATGGTTATGGAGGTGCAGTTGCTATTGGTGCAAATTGTACTTTTAGAAGAAAGGCATTAGAAAGTATTGGAGGCCATGCACAAGGTTTAGCAGAAGATTTGCAAACATCCATAAGAATACATGCAAAAGGTTGGGAATCTATTTACAATCCTGTAATTGTAAGTCGTGGTTTGGTTCCAGAAGATTTTACATCATTTTGTAAACAACAATTAAAATGGGCAAGAGGTGTTTTTGAATTACTTTTCGATGAAATGCCTGGTCATTTAAAACATCTAAAATTCTGGCAAAAAATATCCTATTTATCCATAGGAACTTATTATTTATTTGGACCAATAACAGCCTTTTTTATATTTATTCCGTTATTGTTTTTTACGACAAAAATAAGTCCAGCAAGCATGGATTTTACAGAATTTGTAATACTTGGAAGCCCAATACTAATTGTAGCATTATTAATTTACGCATATGCTCAAAGATTTTTATGTGATAGAAAAACAGAAAAAGGAATTCATTGGCGAGGAATGGTTTTAAAATATTCTTGTTGGCCAGTATTTACCTATGCATTCTATTTAACATTAATAAATAAAAAAATACCCTATTTACCAACAGCAAAAATAGCCGTAAAAGGTTTTATGAATCCGTTTGTAAAACCCTTAATTATATATTGTGTACTATTTTTGTTTATGTTAGTTGGTATTTATATAGAAAGAAGGTATTTTATACCAGAAAGCGAATTAATACTAACTGCCAAAAAAACTTGGGCTATGATAGGCTTTGCTATGATAGCTTTTATCCAATTTATTGGTGGTATTGGAGCAGCATACAAATCTCTATTTATTAAAGCAGAAAATGCTTGGAGTAGAATTAAAGTAAAATCAAACAAAGAAATTGAAATAAAACAATAACTTAAAGTAACTAAAATATGAAAGTAGTAATTTTAGCAGGAGGATTTGGAACTAGATTAAGTGAGGAAACCTCAACAATACCAAAACCTATGGTAAAAATTGGTGACAAACCAATTATTTGGCACATAATGAAACACTATTCTAGTTATGGTTTTAACGACTTTGTTATTTTAGGTGGATATAAATCTTACGTTATTAAAGAATATTTTGCAAATTATTATCTACATCAATCTGATGTAGAATTTGATATGGAAAATAATACGATGACTACTTTAGAATCTAAAACTGAAAAATGGAAAGTTACAATTCTAGATACAGGTTTACATACAATGACTGGTGGACGTATTAAAAGAGCTGCAAAATATTTAGACGAGCCTTTCTTTTTAACTTATGGTGATGGAGTTAGTGATGTAAATATTAAAGAACTTTTAGATTTTCATAACAATCACGATCAAAAATTTACGATGACTTGTGTACAACCCGAAGGTAGATTTGGGGCTGTAGATATTAATACAGAAACCAACGAAATTAATAGCTTTATGGAAAAACCGAAAGGAGATGGAGCTTGGATTAATGGTGGTTTCTTTGTTTGTGACCCAATCGTTTTTAATTATTTAGATGATGATACAACCGTTTTTGAAAGAAGTCCTTTAGAAAATATTGCAAACGATAAATTACTTGCTGCCTACAAACACAGAGGTTTCTGGAAACCAATGGATACTTTAAGAGATAAAAATCAATTAGAGACAAAATGGAATGATAACAAAGCACCTTGGAAAACATGGTAAATTTCGAATCACTTTTTGGAGGCATTTATAAGGATAAAAAGGTTTTATTAACAGGCCATACAGGTTTTAAAGGATCTTGGTTAGCACTTTGGCTAGAACAAATGGGGGCTAAAGTATATGGTTTTTCTTTAATAAATGAAGATGAAATTAATCATCTTAGCCTTTTAAAACTTGGTATTGAAGAAAAAATAGAAGACATTAGAAATACAGATGTTCTTCAAAAATATTTTGAAGAAGTACAACCTGATATTGTTTTTCATTTAGCTGCTCAGGCTTTAGTTAGAGCTTCTTATGATGATCCTGTAGAAACTTTTTCTACCAATGTTATGGGTACATTAAACATTTTTGAAGCTTGTAGAAAAACACCATCTGTAAAAGCAATTATTAATGTTACCACTGATAAATGTTACGAAAACAAAGAATGGGAATGGGGTTATAGAGAAAACGAACCAATGGGTGGTTACGATCCTTATAGTGCTTCTAAAGGATGTTCAGAATTATTAACATCTTCTTATAGAAATTCTTATTTCAATACTAAAGATTTTGATAAAAAACATCAAGTTTTATTAGCTAGTGGACGTGCAGGAAATGTAATTGGTGGTGGTGATTGGGCTGTAGATAGGCTAATTCCTGATATTGTTAAAGCAACAGCAATTAACAAAGCTGTTTTAGTTAGAAACCCGTTAGCAACAAGACCTTGGCAACATGTTTTAGAACCATTAAGTGGTTACTTAACTTTAGGTTGGAAATTATTAAATAAAGAAACTTTTGCTGCAGAAGGTTGGAATTTTGGACCTGATAATAACAGCAATTTACAAGTAGGTGATATTGTAAAATTATCACACGAATATTGGAATAATATCAAAATTGAAATCAGTAAAAATACAGACGAACATCATGAAGCAAATTTATTGATGTTAGACTGTTCTAAAGCCAACAAAACCTTAAAATGGAAAGCTGTTTGGGGTATAGATAAAACGATTGATAAAACAATTAGTTGGTATAAAGCTTACTATGAAAACAATCAAGTTTTATCACTTTCAGATTTAACTGAATATGTAGGTGATGCAAATACTGCAAATATTTTATGGGCACAATAGAAATAAAAAATAAAAAAATATTAGTAATTGGTGGTAATGGCTATTTGGGTACTTTTCTTGTAAAAGCACTTAAAGAGATTAATGCTAATGTTTTTGTTATTTCTAGAGATTGTAAACCTTCGAATACTGAATTTACAATTGATATTACAAATTTTGATGAAACCCAAAAAATAATTCAGAAAATACAACCAGATATCGTTTATCATTTAGCTGCTAATATCAGCAGAAATAGAGATTTTTCGATATATAAAGATATGACAGAAGTTAATGTTCAAGGAACATTAAATGTACTAAAATCCTTAGAAAATAGTAAAGCTCATTTTATATTTACTTCTACTAGTGAAATTTACGGAAACAATACATCTCCATTTCATGAAAATCAAGTTCCTAAACCTGTTTCACCTTATTCTTTAAGTAAAATAAGTGCAGAAATGTTAATAGAAACCTATTGTAAAAATCAAAAAATACAATTTACTAACTTAAGAGTTTTCAATTTTTATGGCGAAAATATGCCAGTAGAATTCTTTATTCCTCAAATGATTTTAACATTAAAAAAAGGAGAAGATTTTTTGATGACAAAAGGAGAACAAGTTAGAGATTTTTTATATGTTGGTGATGTTGTAGAAGCTTTAATTTTAACAGCAAAAAGCACCAATTCTTACAACCAAACTATGAATATTTGTAGTGGTAAAGGAACAAAATTAAGCGAATTAGCAGAAGCAGTAAATAAAACTATTAATACTAAATCTAAAATTATTTTAGGTGCAATACCCTATAGAAATAATGAAGTTTGGGAAATGATAGGAGACAATTCTAAAATTAAAAAAATTACAGGTTTCGAGCCAAAAACATCTATAGATGAAGGTATCAAAATCGTTATAAATAAATCGTAAGCATGGCATCATCCAAAAAAACATTTAAAAGACTTTTTAACGTTCTTATAGCTTTAGTATTAGGTTATATTGTAATTTATGGTTTGGCAGCTGTAAGTAAAAGTTCTAAAGGACCATTAGGAGGATTTCTAGAAAGTATGAGTAATATGGTTCAAGATTTTGAACGTGATAATATTCTAGAAAAAAGAGAAAAAAACAGAGAAAAGAAATTAGCTTGGTTTAAAGATCAAAGAAAAAATAAATTTGCTTTATTAAAAACAAAACATATTCTTTTTGGTGCTTCAGATGATAGCAAAGGTGCTTCTTATGAAAACATTATTAATTTAGAAGATTCTTTAGCCATAACTTTCCCTATAATTCATATTTATAAAGCTTGGGGAGAAGGCCAAGATTACGAATTTCCAAGAAATGAAATTGATGCCATTGTTAGAGTGGGTTCTATACCCATGGTTACTTGGGAGCCTTGGTTAGGTAAGTTTACACAAGAAAATTTCCCTGAAATTGCTGCTCCTGAAGTAAGAAACAATCATGGTTTGGCTTCAGTTGCAAAAGGTCATTATGATGCTTTTATAAAAGAATGGGCTTTAGAAGCTAAAAAAGTAGGTTACCCAATTTATTTAAGAGTTGGTCATGAAATGAACGATCCTTATCGTTATCCTTGGGGACCTCAAAACAATGATCCATCAGAATATGTGGCAGCATATCAACACATCAGAGAGGTTTTTGATGCTGTTGGCGCTACAAATATTATTTGGATTTGGAGTCCGCATTTAACGTATGGTAAGTTTCAAGAATATTATCCAGGTACAGATTATGTAGATGTAGTTGCTACAGGAGCTTTAAACTATGGTACAAGTACAAGTTGGAGTGATTGGTGGTCTTTTGAACAAATTTTTGGTAATTATTACAAACAATTAGAATCTTTTTACAAACCAATTATGATTGCAGAATTTGGTTCCTTAAAACCAGGTGGTAATAGAGCAGAATGGTTTGGAGATACTTTTAGAGACTTTTACACTAAATATCCATATGTAACTTCTATTGTCTTTTTTCACTACTCAAGTGATGGTTCTACAACTTATAAAAATGTAAGTTGGTATATTAAAGATGATAATGAGGTTACTACAGCAATTAAAGATGAATTAAAAAAATGGCCTGCGAGTATAAAACAACCAGGTATGGAGTAAAATATAATTAACGACTAAAATAAAAATTAGAAAACAGACCTAGGTCTGTTTTTTTTATGCTTATCACTCAACAACACTTATCTATTAAAAATCAACAACATAGACAAAAAAGACTTAATTATAATACAAAAATAAAAATATTCGTATTTTTGTAACTTCTTACCTCTTTAAACGTCTAAATAGACACAAGAATAATAACTTTTTCACTATGAGAATAATTGAATCAAATAACTTTGACAACGTAGAGCTACCTCTACAGCTTTTCGTGTCCTTTAAAAAAGTATTTGTGATGTTCGAAAAATATGCTCATGATGAGTATAAAACTCATCCTTTTTATAGTGCTGCTATAAATATGGTAGAATTGTTCCAAAAGCATCCTCAATTAATTGAAGGATTTTCAGATTATTCTTTATTAGAAAAAAACAAGGAAGAAATAGAGTTATTATTAAACCCTTTATTTCCTGAACCTTTGTTGATGAACGAAATAAAAGCAGCAAGTGTACCTTTTTCTTTTACGTCGTTTAAATTTACAGATCGTTTTAAAAATATTATAGATAATGCTGGTGATGATTACGAATTTAACGTTCGTAATTTTGAGGACGATAGCATGTACATTATGGCCTGTACATTTATTTTAGGCTTTGTATATGGTTATAATGTTGATGTAAAAAGACCTTTTTATTTTGATATTCCTGATAAAACAACAGGAACAATGAAATATTATAGAGCCGCATTTAATGCTGATTTTTCTGAAGTTACACCAACAGAAAAGGCACCTCAATTAACTCAAGAAGACTTTCAAGAATTATTAAATAACTTTGAAAACATAGACATTTGGAGAGAAAAATTTCCACCAAACAGTTATATTTTTAAAGGGTTTGGTTTAGTGAGTTTGTTTGATGTAACATCCGAAGAAATGTTATCTCAAATAAAAGCCAATTTACTTTCTGGTGGAGATGATTTAATCTATAAATTACAAAACAACCTAAGAGATTTTTATAGCATTAAAGACTTAAAATTAGGCTTTTCTATTTTCGATAATATCAATACTAAAGTTTGCGCAACTGTTGGAAAAAAATCGAACAGTATAATTCTAAATAAAAACGCAGAAATAAAATGTGATGAAAATTACTTTTGCGAAGGTATTATGCAAAAAGTTTTTGTAGATCATGAAACATTTATAATTTCTGATGTAGAACAATATGGTTTAAATACCCATAAAAATCCTTTTTATCAAAACTTACATGATTCTGGTATACAAAGTATAATATTAATACCAATTGTTGCTACAGGAAATGGAGATTTGGCCTTATTAGAAATTGCATCACAAAGAGCTTATGATTTAAACTCAGTAACAATTAATAAATTAAAAGATATAATTCCAGTATTTGAAGCTGCTGTTAAAAGAACATCCGAAGAACGTCAAAATGTTTTAGAAGCCACTATACAAGAGAATTATACTTCTATTCACCCAGCTGTAAAATGGCGTTTTTACGAAGCTGCAGAAAAATATCATCAAGAATCTTTAACAAGCGAAAATGCGAAGTTAGATCAAATCGTTTTTGATGAAGTTTACCCTTTATTTGGGCAAAGTGATATTAAAGGTTCTTCAAATGCTAGAAACGTAGCTATTCAAGAAGATTTAACAACTCAATTAACATTAGCAATTTCGGTTTTAGAAGATGCTTGTAAAACAGAACATTTACCAATTTACAATGAATTAATGTATCGTGTATCTTCTTATTTAGAAGATGTTAAAGATGGTTTAAATGCTGGTGATGAAGTTAGTATTTTAGATTTTTTAAGTAGAGAAATTTATCCTGTTTTTAGTCATATAAAAGATATTAGTAAAGAGCTTTCTTTGAAAGTAAAAATTTATATGAATCGTTTAGACAAAGAGCTGAATGTAGTCTACGAGAAAAGAAAAGAATACGAAGATAGTGTTACTCATTTAAATGATAAACTAGCAAGATTCATAGACACAAAGCAAAAAGATGTTCAAGAAATGTTTCCACATTATTTTGAGCGTTATAAAACAGATGGAGTTGAGTACAATATGTATATAGGGCAATCTATTACAAAGTCAAAAACTTATGACAATCTGTATTTATATAACTTACGTTTGTGGCAATTGCAAGTTACTTATGAAATGGAAAACTTAGCTTATTACGAACGTAATAATATGAAAAATGATTTACGTGTTGCTTCATTAATTTTGGTACACAGTAATCCTATGGCTATAAAATTTAGAATGGATGAAAAGCAATTTGATGTAGATGGTGCATATAATATTAGATACGAAATCATAAAAAAACGTATAGATAAAGCAAATATTAAAGGCACTCAAGATCGTTTAACTGTACCTGGTAAAATAGCAATTGTGTATTCGCAAGATAAAGACGCAGTAGAGTATTCTAAATACATTGCATACTTACAATCAAAAAATCAATTAGGTAAATTAGAATACCTAGAGTTAGAAGATTTACAAGGTGTTTCTGGGCTAAAAGCACTTAGAGTCGAAGTTATTTACCAAGAGTTTTTTAATGAAAAAGAAACTTTTTCTTTTAACGATTTAATGAAAGAAATAGAAGCATAATTTTAAAGATTTTATAAAGTATGTGGGCTGGTTCCTTGCATTGCAAAAGCTATAGAAAACGCAATAACACTTACAATAATACCTATCATAAATACAGTATAAGTAGTTCTTAAAAGATTGTATTTTCTGTTTAAAACTAAACCTAAAAAGTATAAATCTTTGGTTAAAGAACCATATAAATAATCTTTATCATTCATCATTTCTTGAATTCCCCATTCAAACTCTTCTAATTTCATTTGATGAAAATTACCAAAAAACAACAAGTTTACTTTTTTGTTAGCAACATCTTCTTTTGTAAATTTTCCTTGGGTAACATTAGGTCTTGTTGCTAAGATGGATAAAACCATAGAAATAACAGTAAAAAGCACAAAAATTATAGAAGGCACTAATAAATAATCATTAGAAGGATTGTCTAACTTAGGAATTAAAGTAGACAAAGACATCGAAATTATAATAGCGTTTACAGAAAGTAAAATATTAGCTTTTGTATCTGCAATATCACTTAAAGTTATGTGGTTTCTTAAAGCCACTCTAAACATTGTTTCTACACCTCTTTCAGGTACATCACTCTTATTCTTTTTAATATCTAAAGCTTCTTGTTTCTGATTAAATTTCTTAGTATTATCAGCTATTTCTTTCTGACTTTTAATCAGTTTAGCTAAATTTTTAGCTTTTCTTTTACTCCAATTCTTTAAAGCGTAGTCTGTATAAAATTTCTGTGTAATGGTAAAAAACTCAATATTACCAGCAATCCAATCTATTTCAGACATTTTTCTTTTGTCTGTTAACTCCCACTCTTTTCTTAATAAAGAGGTATAATCTAAAAAATTTTTCGAAGCCAAATGCGCGCAATCTGCATCAACAATAATTTCTTCTAATTTGTCTACAGGTTTAGCACCCATTTTTGTGGTTAAAATAATTCTAGAAATTGTTGCTATTCTTTTAGCATTTACTTCATTTTCTTGCAACCAATTAACGGCTATCTTAACACTTTCTTCTTCATGATTCGCTGAACCTTTTATAAAACCAGTATCATGAAACCAAGCAGCTAATAAAACATCATCTTTTTCTTCTTCACTAATTTCTATATTTTCACAAATCTCAGTTGTGTTTTCTACAACTCTTTGTGTATGAGAAATATTATGATACACATACTTCTCATCTAAATTTTTACTTAAAAAATTTAATACATAAAGTTCTGCTTTAGAAACTAATTCGCTCATAATTATTTTTTTTAATCAATCAAAAGTAAGTAATAAAATCAACTTTTTATTCTATTCATTTAGTCGTAAATTTATAGTAATTTTTACGACTATAAAAACAATACAAAACAATAAAGATGCTTACTTGGAAAAATATAATTAATTATACTGTAAAAGGAAATCCTATTCCAGATAAAAAAGTTGAAAAACCAGAAAAAGAATGGATAAAACAATTAACAGCAGAGCAATATAGAATTACACGTAAAAAAGGTACAGAAAGACCACATTCTGGTGCACTGTGCAGTATTTACGAAGAAGGACAATACAACTGTGTTTGTTGCAACACGCCTTTGTTCGATTCTACAATTAAGTTCGAATCTAGCTCTGGCTGGCCTAGTTTTACACAACCTATAAAAGACAACGCAATAAAATATTACAAAGACACTTCTTTTGGTATGGTTAGAGTTGAAGTAATGTGTAATACTTGCGATGCTCATTTGGGGCATATTTTTCCTGATGGACCAGAACCAAGTGGATTGCGTTATTGCATAAACTCTGAATCTATGATTTTAGACAAAAAAGAAAATGAATAAAAATTTACAAATTGCCACAATTGGTGGTGGATGTTTTTGGTGTACAGAAGCTGTTTTTCAAGAAGTAAAAGGAATAGAGGAAGTAGTATCTGGTTATTCTGGTGGTAATGCTCCTGGCAGACCAACTTATAGAGAAATTTGTTCGGGTTTAACAGGTCATACAGAAGTAATTCAAATAACTTTTAATGCTAATGTAATTTCTTACCAAGACATTTTGGTTATTTTCATGACCACTCACGACCCTACAACATTAAACAGACAAGGTGCAGATAGAGGCACACAATACAGATCTGTAATTTACTATCATAATGATAATCAACAAAAAATAGCAAAAGAAGTTTTAGAACAAATTCAGCCTTATTATAATGATAAAATTGTAACAGAAATTAGCGCTTTAGATATTTTTTACAATGCAGAACAAGAACATCAAAATTATTATAGAGATAACAAAAGACAAGGTTATTGTACTTTTGTAATTGAACCAAAATTATCTAAATTAAGAAAATTACACGCAGATAAATTAAAGTTACAAGGAGTTTAAAATCCGTTGCAAATCACTATATGAAACTGAACCTAAAAAATACATTTACATCAGAATTGCCTTCGGATAAAATTCTTGAAAACTCAAGAAGACAAGTTACTGAATCAGTATTTTCTTATGTACATCCTAAAAAAACAAAAGCACCCAAAGTAATTCACGTTTCGCAAGAAATGGCATCAGAATTAGGCATCACAAAAGAAGAAACTAAAACTGAATTCTTTAAAAAAATTCTTACTGGTAATGAAGTTTACCCAAATACAACACCTTTTGCAATGTGTTATGGAGGTCATCAATTTGGCAATTGGGCAGGACAATTAGGTGATGGTAGAGCCATAAATTTATTCGAGATTGAACATCAAAATAAAAACTGGAAAGTACAGTTAAAAGGTGCAGGCGAAACTCCTTATTCTAGAACTGCAGACGGTTTGGCTGTTTTACGTTCATCAATTAGAGAATATTTATGTGCAGAAGCCATGTTTCATTTAGGTGTTCCAACTACAAGATCATTATCTTTAAGTTTATCTGGAGACGAAGTTTTACGAGATGTATTATACAATGGAAATCCGGCTTATGAAAAAGGTGCAATTGTTTCTCGTATTTCTCCATCTTTTTTAAGATTTGGGAATTTTGAGATTTTTACTGCCAGAAAAGATGTAAAAAACTTAAAAGTTTTAACAGATTACACTATCAAACATCATTTTTCACATTTAGGAAAACCATCAAAAGAAACCTATATTAACTTTTTTAAAGAAGTTTCAGAACGTACTTTAAAGATGATTATTGATTGGCAAAGAGTGGGTTTTGTACACGGAGTTATGAATACTGATAACATGTCCATCTTAGGTTTAACCATAGATTATGGACCTTATGGATGGTTAGAAGGTTTCGATTTTGGATGGACACCTAATACAACAGACAGACAAAACAAACGCTACAGATATGGAAATCAGCCAAATATTGGGTTATGGAATTTGTATCAACTCGCAAATGCTTTGTACCCAATTATTGAAGAAGTTGAACCTTTAGAAGCTATTTTAAATCAATATAAAACCGACTTTGAGAAACAATCTTTACAAATGATGAAAAGCAAATTGGGCTTATTTGTTTCTGATGAAGACGATGTTGAATTGATTCAAAATTTAGAAGATAATTTACAATTGATAGAAACAGACATGACCATTTTCTTTAGAAGTTTAAGTAATTTTTCTGATGATAAAACTGGACTAAAATTAATAGAAAGTGCTTTTTACAATATAGAAAATCTTACAGATGATGTAAAAACCAGATGGAAATCTTGGTTTAAAAACTATGCTAAAAGATTGGCTATAGAACGAGTTTCATCCGAAGAAAAAAAGGAAAAAATGAATGCTGTAAATCCTAAATATGTATTGCGTAATTATATGGCACAATTGGCTATTGATGCTGCAGATAAAGGTGATTACACTTTAATTGACAAGCTTTTTAAACTCTTAAAAAAACCTTATACAGAACAACCAGAAAATGAAAAATGGTTTGCAAAAAGACCAGAATGGGCTAGAAATAAAGTGGGTTGTTCCATGTTATCTTGTAGTTCTTAAAACTAGAAAAAACTTTAAGTTTCAAAAAACTGAAGAGATTAAAAATTCGAAAAATTAAAAAAATATATGAGTATAGGATTAGGAACAGCAGCTTTAGGAAGACCTCAATACATAAATATTCGTCAGAAAAATGTAGACAATTCAGATTTAGATGCCTTTAAAAAACAAAGTTTTTCTGTTTTAGAAAACGCATACAACTTAGGTATTAGATATTTTGATACAGCTCCTGGTTATGGTTTAGCAGAAGAATTATTGTTAGAATGGTTGCAAACCAAAAATGATGAAACTATTAAAGTTGCCACAAAATGGGGTTATACATATACTGCAAATTTTAATGCAAATGCAAAAGTGCATGAAGTTAAAGAGCATAGTTTGGTAAAGCTAAATGAACAATGGCAGTTTTCTGAACAACTTCTGCCCTATTTAAAAGTATATCAAATTCATTCTGCTACCTTAGAAACTGGAATTTTAGAAAACAAATCAGTTTTAGAGCAATTGGCAGTTTTAAAAAAAGAACACAATTTAAAAATAGGTTTAACTACAACAGGCACAAATCAAGTTGAAGTGATTAAGAATGCTTTAAATGTTTTGGTTGATGGTAAACAATTATTTGATGTTTATCAAGTTACTTACAATTTTTTAGACCAAAGTTTATCAGAAATTATTGATGAATTACAACTCCAAAATAAATCAATAGTTATAAAAGAAGCTTTAGCTAATGGTAGAGTTTTTAGAAATAAAAAATATCCACACTACAATAAAATGTATACAGTTTTAGAAAGCTTAGCTCACAAACACAATGTTGGTTTAGATGCTATTGCTTTAAAATATTGCAACCAAACAATTGGTAAAAGCACTGTATTAAGTGGTGCAAGTAATTTAGATCAATTAAAAGAAAATTTAAAAACGAACTCATTTTTACTTTCTAACAATGATATTGAACAACTAAATTCTTTTAAAATTTCGCCAGAATTATATTGGCAAGAAAGAAAAGAATTACAATGGAATTAACATAAAAACAAAACTTTATGAATACGATTAGATTAGAAATTAAGAATAGAAAAGGTTTTAAATTACAAGCATATTTAGAATTACCAGCAAATCAAAAACCGAATCATTTTGCAATTTTTGCACACTGCTTTTCTTGCAACAGTAATTTTAATGCAGTTAAAAACATTAGTCGTTCTTTATCTAATAACGGTTTTGGAGTTTTACGTTTCGATTTTACAGGTTTAGGTAGAAGTGAAGGCGAATTTGCAGAAAGTCATTTTTCTGCAAACGTAGAAGATCTCTTAGATGTTAATAATTATTTAGTAGAAAACTACCAAGCACCTGCTTTATTAGTTGGCCATTCTTTGGGTGGTGCTGCAGTTATTGTTGCTGCATCTCAATTAAATAATATAAAAGCAATTGCAACTATAGGTGCACCAGCAAACGTAAATCACGTAACACATTTATTTTCTCACTCTTTAAATGATATTGAAGAAAAAGGTGAAGTAGAAGTACAAATTGGTGGTAGGCCTTTTAAAATAAATCAAGATTTTGTAAAAGATTTTAGCAAAACAGATTTACCAAAAATTACCAAAGAACTAAGAAAACCAATTTTGGTAATGCACGCTCCTTTCGATAAAATTGTAGGTATAGAAAATGCAGAAAAAATTTATTTAAATGCTATGCACCCAAAGAGTTTTATGAGTTTAGATGACGCAGATCATTTACTATCAAATGCAAAAGACAGCATTTATGTGGGTAATATGATTGGTACTTGGGTTGATAAATATTTCCCTAAAGAAGAAAACAAAATGTTATCTACAGAAGGTGAACAATTGGTTGGTCATTTAAATTTAATTGAAGATAATTTTACAACATCCATCCAAACAAAAAAACATACTTTAATTGCTGATGAACCTACAAGTGTTGGTGGAGACGATTTTGGACCATCTCCTTACGATTATTTAAGTGCTGGTTTAGCTGCTTGTACAGTGATGACTTTAAAATTATATGCTGAGCGTAAAAAATGGGATTTACAAGAGGTTTTTGTTTACATCACTTATTCTAAAAAACATAGCGAAGATTTAAAAATTGACTTAGAAAAGCCAACTCGTTTAGATCATTTGCAAAAAAAACTAAAATTTATTGGTAATTTAGATGATGCTCAAAAACAACGATTAAAAGAAATAGCCTCTAAATGTCCTGTACATAAAACCTTAATTACACAAACTGTTATTGAAACAGAATTGATTTAAAAATTATATATTGGTGTTGTATAAATAATTTTTTAATGATTCACGAACTTAAAGAAATAATAAATCAGACTGTCATCAATCAACATAAAGGATTGAAAAATGTGTTGGCTTCTGTTGTACATTTAGAAGGTTCATCTTATAGAAAACCAGGTGTTAGAATGCTTATTTCTGAAGATTTAAACTCTGTTGGTGCAGTTTCTGGTGGTTGTGTAGAAAAAGAAATTATTCAAAGAGCAAAATCTGTTTTTTCTGATAATAAGCCCAAAGTAATTACTTACGATGGCAGATATAGATTAGGTTGCGAAGGTATTTTATATATTTTAATTGAACCTTTTTATATTGATGATAACTTTCTAAAAACATTTACAATAGCACTAGATAAACGTGAAGCCTTAAAAATTGACAGCTTTTTCTTTAAAAAGGATGAATCTTTTGGCAATTTTGGTTCTGTAGTTACTTTTTATAATCAAGAAAAATTTACATTTTCTGAATCATTCATACATCAAGAAAAAAATGAAATCGCACTTTTTTCGCAAATTTTGCAGCCAGCTTTTAAATTGATCATAATTGGTGGTGAACACGATGCTGTAAAACTGTGTAAAATTGCTGCAAATTTAGGTTGGGAAATTGATGTAATAACGTCTGCAAAAGACAGCAAATTATTGAACGATTTTCCTGGCGCAAATTCTGTTGTTGGTAATACTCCAGAAACCATTCAGTTTTCTGATATCTCAGATAACACAGCAATTGTAATTATGAATCATAGTTATGTGCAAGATTTAAAATATTTGGTAAAATTATCTGAATACAATCCCAAATACATAGGTGTTTTAGGTGCACCAAAAAGAAGAGAACGTTTATTTAATGAGCTTTTTGAGTTTGCACCAGAAATTACTGATGAGTTTTTAGAGAACATATACACACCTGCAGGTTTACACATTGGCGCTAAAACTCCAGAAGAAATTGCGGTTTCTATTATTGCAGAAATATTATCTGTTATCAGACAAAAAGAACCTTTTTCTTTAAGGAATATCAATGGAAAAATTCATAGTTCTTAAATGAAAAATATTGCTGTTTTAGTATTAGCTGCTGGTAAATCTTCGAGAATGAAAAGTATTAAACAGCTCGAAAAAATTGGGAATCAAACCCTTTTAGAACTTACTTTAGAAAAAGCAAAACAACTACCAATAAAAAATATCTTTTGTGTTTTAGGTGCAAATGCTAATTTGATTAAATCGAAAATAAAAACAGAAAATATCAACTTTATTTTAAATAATAATTATAATGAAGGCTTAAGTTCTAGTATCGTTTCTGGCATTCATTATTTTAAAAAAAATCAATTACAATTTGATGGGGTTTTGGTTTTATTAGCAGATCAACCAGCAATAGAAATTAGTTATCTAAATACACTTATCTCTTTATTTTATGCTAATAGTTCTAAGATTATTGCTTCTAATTATGGCGATTTTTTTGGAGTACCAGCACTATTTTCATCAAAATATTATGATGATTTATTATTGATAAAAGGAGATAAAGGCGCTAAAAATTTCATCAATCAAAACACAAAAAATACACTTTCACCTAAAATAAAAGCAAATCTAGTAGATATTGATACCAAACAAGATTTAGATTCGTACAACAAGTCAATTTAAATATTTATTTTTACGCCATGAAAATATTGAAAATTTGTATTGCGCTTTTACTAATCTCATTTATACATTCTTGTGCCACTGTAAAAATGCAAGTTACAGAAGGTCAAAAATTTAACATAAAGAAAAAAGATGCAAAGCTACTTCATTCATTTTATCTTGTTGGTGATGCTGGTAATTCTGAATTCAATAAAAGAGATTCTGCTTTATCTTATTTAAATCAGGTAATTGAAGAGGCAAATAAAAATTCTACTTTAATTTTTTTAGGAGATAATGTTTATCCTAAAGGAATTCCATCTAAAGGAAAAAAACTACACGAACTTTCTAAATACAGATTAAAAGTACAAACAGATATTGGAAAAAAATTTCCTGGAAAAACTTTATTTATTCCTGGAAATCATGATTGGTACAGTGGCTTAAAAGGGTTAAAAAGACAAGAAAAACTAGTTGAAGATGCTTTAGGTAAAAATACTTTTTTACCAGAAAATGGATGTCCCTTAGAAAAAATTGAGGTAAATGACGACATAAATATTATAGTTATAGACTCTCATTGGTATGTTACAAACTGGGACAATCACCCAGGAATTAATGATGAATGCCAAATTAAAACTCGCGAAAAGTTTTTTGAAGAGTTAGAAGGAATGATTAAAAAATCGCAAGGAAAAACGACACTTTTAGCCATACATCATCCTGTATTTACAAATGGTCCTCATGGAGGTTATTACTCTTTTAAAAGCCATATGAAACCTTTGCCAATTTTTGGTAGTGCCTTAAATATTTTAAGAAAAACATCTGGAGTTACAAATACAGATCAACAAAATGATAAATACAATGAACTTAGAAAACGTATTATTAGTTTAGCACAGCAAAACGAAAAAATAATTCTTGTTTCTGGTCATGAGCATAACTTACAATATATTGTGCAAGACAACATACCACAAATAGTTAGTGGTTCTGGCTCTAAAGTTACAGCTACAAAAAATGTAAACGGAGGTTTATTTTCTTATGGCACACAAGGTTTTGCAAGGTTAGACATATATACAGATGGTTCTTCTACTGTGCATTATTATACTGCAAAAGATCGTAAAATTGTTTATGAAGCTAATGTATTCGAAGCTGATAGTATTATTAAGTTTGATGCTTTCCCAAATGCAGAATTATCAGAAAAAGAAGCCTCTATTTATACAGATAAAGAAACTACAAAAAGTGGTGTTTATAATTTACTTTGGGGTAAGAGATACAGAAAATTTTTTGGTCAAAAAATAAATGCGCCAACAGTAAGTTTAGATACTTTATATGGTGGTTTAAAACCTATTAGAAGAGGTGGAGGACATCAATCTAAATCTTTACGATTAGAAGATAAAGAGGGTAAAGAATATGTTATGCGAGCTTTAAGAAAAAATGCTGTACAGTATTTACAAGCGGTTGCTTTTAAAGATCAATATGTAGAGGGTCAGTTTAAAAAGACATATACAGAAAGCTTGTTGTTAGACGTTTTTACAGGCTCACATCCTTATGCTCCATTTACCATTGCTCAATTAGCAGATGCAATTAATATTTATCATACAAACCCTATATTATATTATGTGCCTAAGCAAGAAACTTTGGGAGAATTCAATACAGATTATGGTGATGAATTGTATATGATTGAAGCCAGAACTGCAGATGGTCATGGAGATAAAGAAAACTTTGGTTATTCTGATGAAATTATTAGTACAGATGATTTAAGAAAAAACCTTAAAAAGGATGAAAAATATACTTTAGATGAAGAAGCTTATATAAGAGCTCGTTTATTTGATATGTTAATAGGAGATTGGGACAGACACCAAGACCAATGGAGATGGGCCGAATTTAAAGAAAATGATAAGATTATTTACAGACCTGTACCAAGAGATCGAGATCAGGCTTTTTCTGTTTTTGCAGACGGAATTCTTTTAAACGTATTCACCAAATTAATACCAACTTTAAGAGGTATGCGTTCTTACGAAGAGGATATAAAAAGTACAAAATGGTTTAATTTATCTGGTCATCCTTTAGATATGACTTTAATTTCTGCTTCTGATAAAAAAGTTTGGGATAAACAGGTTAGCATTATTCAAAATCAAATAACAGATGAAATTATAGAGAGTGCTTTTTCTAATTTCCCTACAGAAGTTAGAGGTAAAACTATAAATGAAATTAAGAGAAAACTAAAAGGAAGAAGAGAAAATCTTCAAAAGATTTCTGATAATTATTTTTATTATTTAAATGAATTTCAAATAATTACAGGAACAAATAAAGATGATAGATTCGAGATAGAACGTTTTGTTAATGGTGATACAAAAATTACAGCCTACAGAATAAAAGATGGTAAAAAAGGAACTATTATTCATAATAGACGCTATAAATATGACATTACCAAAGAAATCTGGATTTATGGTTTAGATGATGATGATGAATTTTTATTAACAGGTGCCAATGGTAAAAAAAGTATTAAAATAAAAATTATTGGTGGTTTAAATAATGATGTTTACGACATTAGAAAACAACATGATGTTAAGGTATATGATTATAAATCCAAGAAAAATACATTCATAACAAAAAACATACATAAAAAAATTACAGACGATTATAAAACCAATACTTACGATTACAAAAAACTAAAACATAAGCAGAGTAAAATCTCACCTGCAATTGGTTACAACCCAGATGATGGCATTAAACTTGGTTTAAAATATCTATTCTTAGTCAATTCTTTTGAAAGAAACCCTTTTACAAGACAACACGTAATTTCTGCAAACTATTATTTTGCGACTAATGGTTTTGAGTTAGGATACTCTTCAGAAATTGCCAATATTTTTGATAGATGGAACCTTGGTTTTGAAGCAAAGTTTAACAGCCCTAATTATTCATCCAACTTTTTTGGTTATGGTAACAATTCTTTAAATCCAGAAGCAAATAAAGATGATGAAGACAGAGATTATAATAGAGTTAAAATTGGTCAAATTCAATTAGGTTCGTTTATAAAAATAAGAGGAGATTTAGGTGCTGCTTTAAAAATAGGATTAAACTACCAAAGCTTTGATATTGAAAGAACTGAAGGTAGATTTTTAGAAGCAAATTACGCTATAGATAATAGAATATTTAAAGAACAAAACTTTTTAAATACAGAAGCAAGTTATAACTACAAACACTCAGATAATCCTGCTTTTACAACATTAGGTATGGAATTCGGCACTAAGTTTGGCTATACTAGAAATTTAGATGAAAAAAGAAGTTTTGCTTACAATAATACTTCTTTGGCAATTACACATAAACTGATACCTAATGGTCGATTAGTATTAGCTTCTAAAGTAAAAGGGCAATTTACTTTTGGTAATAATTTCGAGTTTTACCAAGCTGCAACAATTGGAGGTAATGATGGTTTACGTGCTTATAGAAATGAACGTTTTACAGGTAAAAGTGCATTTTATCATACTACAGATGTACGTTTAAATTTAAGAAGTGTTAAAACAAGTTTATTACCAATGAATATTGGTGTTTTTGGTGGCTTTGATTATGGTAAAGTTTGGAACACACCAGATAATTTAACCATACCTATAACAGAAAATGGAACACCAAATACTTCTTATGGAGGTGGAATATTTTTTAACGCTGCTAACATCTTTGTAGGTAATATAGGCGCTTTTAATGGAGATGATGGAATGCGTATTGCATTTAAAGTAGGTTTTGATTTTTAAAATATGAGTCAATTAGCATTAATTTCTGGTAGTATTTTTGGGTGTTTAGCAATCATTTTTGGTGCATTTGGCGCACATTTATTAAAAAAAACACTAAGTACAGAACAACTACAAAGTTTTGAAACTGGTGTAAAATATCAAATGTATCACGCAATAACTTTACTTGTTTTAGGCTTTAATTTAGATGATACTTTAACCATAGATAATTACATAGTTAATGCATTTATAATTGGTGTAATTCTGTTTTCTTTCTCTATTTACGGACTCGTTATTTCGTCAGCAAAAAATAAGAAACTAAAGTTTTTAGGACCAATTACGCCTTTAGGAGGCTTGTTTTTAGCAGCAGGTTGGGCTTTATTATTGTATAAATATGTAGTTTTATTCGAATTTTAATTGATATAAATTACCACCTTCTCCACCCGATTTTTCATCAGTAATTAATAAAGTATTATTATCTTTAAAACAGATTCCTTCTTTTTGGGTTTCGTGGGTTAATTCAATTTCTTTTACATTACCAGACAAAAAATTATCGCCTTTAAAATCTGTAAAAATTAGAATATTTTTTTGTGATAACAGTACCACTTTTTTGCCATCGTCAGAAATATCTGCAGAGGTAATCCAAGAGTCTGTTTTTTTACCATTATCGAATTCGCCAATTAACTTTGCTTTATGTTTTCCTTTTTCTACAGGAATTCTATACAAAGAAGTTTTTCCGTATTTTTTCTTTGTTCTACTTTTTGTAAAAATATAAAAGTGATTATTGTGGTAAAAAAAAGATTCGGAATCAAAGAATAAATTTTTCTTTTTCGGTGGAAATTTATTCTGATCTTCATACTCAAATTCAATCTTTTCTACCTCAGCATTTTTTTTATTTAAATACTTTTTATCAACTTTTAAAATTCTTAAATTCTTTCTTTTGCTGTTATTATTTCCGAAATCACCAATGTATAAGTTACCTTTTTTATCCGCAGTTAAATCTTCCCAATCGTGGTTTTTCGTTTTAACATAAATCTCTTTTAGAATTTTCCCTTCTTCAGAAACAGCAAACAATTTGGGTTGATTTCCAGAATCATTCAGCATCCAAATTAAATCAGAACCTTTTATGGTTTCTGTTCCAGAAACTTCATCTAAAACTTTTGGTAAATCAGCAATCATTTCTAATTGTCCAAAATTCTGACAACTATAAAAAAATAACAAACAGAATGATATAATAAGCTTTTTCATTAACATAAAATTTTGGGTATTAATTTTCTTTACTTTAGAAAGTAAAAAATAGGTTTTTACCAGCCTCCAGAAGCACCTCCACCTCCAAAAGAGCCACCTCCAAATCCTCCACCAAAGCCACCTCCGCCAAAGCCACCTCCGCCAAAAGAGCCTCCACCAGATGAACCGCCAAAACCACCACCAAAGCTTCCTCCACCTCTACCAGCGTTGCTTAAAATAATGGTATCTAAAATTGTGCCTGCTACAGAACCTCTTCTATAACCTCTTCCTCCACCTCTATTATTTTTATTTCCTCTAGAAATTAGAATAAAAAAGATGATTATAACAATTACAAAAATGATAACTCCAGGATCAAACCCTTCTGACTCTTGTTGTCGAGTTCCTTTAAATTCGCCATTTAAAGTTCTAAAAATATAATCAGATCCTTTATTTAAACCTGCATAAAAATCGCCTTTTCTAAACTCAGGAATTATAACTCTATCTATAATTCTTTTCGATTGAAAATCTGTCATTAAATGCTCTACTCCTCTACCATTTTGAATCGCAATTTTTTTATCGTCTTTGGCTAATAAAACAAGAATTCCATTGTCTTTTTCCTCATCTCCAATTCCCCATTTTTCTCCCCAATTTGCAGCTAAATAGTTTATATTTTCTCCTTCTGTAGATGCTATTATGGCAATTACAATTTGGGTTGATGTTGTGTCTGAATAACGAACTAATTTATTTTCTAAGTTCTTTTTTTGGTTTGAAGAAAGTAGGTTAACATAATCGTAAACACTAGTTTGAAACTTAGGTGTTTCAGGGATTTCAAATCCTTGAGAAAAGGTATTTAATGAAAAAACAAAAACGGTTACAAACAACAACTTTTTACACATATCTGCCCACTGAAAACTATCTTTAAAAAACTGTTTACGAATCATCATTATCCTTTAGAAATTTCATTAGAAAGTTCGTTTTCATCATCTATTTGCCAAGGAAAATGCGTTTTTAATTCTTCACCAGCTTTTAAAACACCATCAACAATACCTTGTTTAAAATTGGCGTTTTTAAAATGATTTTGCATCACATCTTTGGTAGAATTCCAGAAGTCTTTAGGCACAACTTTATTAATGCCTTTATCACCATAAATCACAAACTTTTTATCGTTTACTGCAACGTAAATTAACACAGCATTTTCATCTTTTGTATTGTTCATTTTTAAAAGATGAAAAACTTCTAAAGAGCGTTCGTAATGATCTTTATCTGCTGTAGCTTCTATATGTACACGAATTTCACCAGAAGTATTTTTCTCTGCAATTCGAATAGCCTCAATAATTTCTTGCTCTTCTTCTTTGGTTAAAAAAGCTTCTACTTTAGACATTTATGTGATTTAAAAATTAAAATTCGAAATTTACATCAACTGCATTTTCAGAACCTGGGTTAGATTTATATCTAGCCATTTCATCAAAATTAAACCAACCAGCAAATATTGAATTTGGAAAAATTTTAATGTGTTTGTTGTATTTATTTACATCTTCGTTAAAACGATCTCTAGCAACATTTATTCTGTTTTCTGTACCTTCTAACTGACTTTGTAATTCTAAGAAATTTGCATTTGCTTTTAAATCTGGGTAACGTTCTACAGAAACTAATAATTTAGATAATGCCCCTGTTAAACCAGATTGTGCTTGTTGAAATTGTGCTAATTTATCTGGTGTTAAATCTCCTGCATTAATGTTTACGGATGTTGCTTTTGCTCTTGCATTAATTACTTCTGTTAGTGTACTTTTTTCAAAATCTGCAGCTCCTTGAACCGTTTTTACTAAGTTACCAATTAAATCGTTTCTACGTTGGTAAGCACTTTCTACATTAGACCATTCTGTTTTTGCATCTTCTTGTAAAACAACTGCATCATTATTAAATCCTTTTGCTCTGCTGTATCCATAAAAAGCTAAAACTGCTATAATTATTACTGGAATTAACCATTTTTTCATAATTTCTATATTTTAATTGATTGATTTTTTGTGTTACAATATTATCGATTATTCTTTAGATTCTAAAAAATAACAGACGTTTTCCTACGGATTAGACACAACAAATAAACATTTGTTACAACTGATTTTTAATTTTAATCAATTCTGCTTTTACGCTTTCTAATCTGCTAATAATTTCGTGATTATTATAAATACCTTCCGGATTTTTTTTAAGCTTTTGCTTTGCGCCTTCTAAAGTAAAACCTCTTTCTTTTACTAAATTAAATATTAGCTTAAAATTCTTGATATCCTCTTGAGTAAAAAGACGATTACCTTTTGCATTTTTTTTAGGCTTGATAATACTAAACTCTTTTTCCCAAAAACGTATTAAAGATGCATTTACTTGAAAAGCTTTGGCTACTTCACCTATTTTGTAATAACGTTTTTCGGGTAAATCTATGTGCATTTTTCAATTTTCAGTTTTTCAAAGTTAAAAAAGACTTTTAGAAGCTTAGGTAAACAATAGATTATTTTTTCAGATTTTTAATCCAAATCCAATCTATCATCTTTAGTTTTTTCTTGTTTCTTATCTCTAAAACTAAAAAACACTAATCATAAGACTGACTTTCTTCTGATGTTCTTTGTAAAGTAGCAAATTCTTCTAAAG
The DNA here is from genome assembly GCF_018861005.1 of Polaribacter vadi. Classification (GTDB taxonomy): domain Bacteria; phylum Bacteroidota; class Bacteroidia; order Flavobacteriales; family Flavobacteriaceae; genus Polaribacter; species Polaribacter vadi_A. The sequence continues at coordinate 124,805 of NZ_JAHKQL010000003.1, read as the reverse complement.
ACAAATCTCCGTAATAAAAATTTATAGGGTTTACAGCTCTATCATTTTTATGTACTTCGTAATGTAAATGTGGTGCCACAGATAAACCTGTATTACCAATATAACCTATTAAGTCTCCTCTTTTTACTTCTTGGCGTCTTTTAACTACCATTTTACTTAAATGAGCATAAATGGTTTTGTAACCATAACCATGGTCTATATAAATTACTTTACCAAACGTACTACTTCTTTGTGCTCTATGTATTTTACCATCTCCAGAAGCATAAACTGGTGTACCTTTTGGTGCTGTAAAATCCATCCCTTTATGAAACTTATTTATTTTTAAAATAGGATGCATTCTCATTTTATAACCAGAAGCCACATAAAAATCTCCTTTTTTTACAGGAATAATTGCAGGAATTGCAGCTAACATTTCTTTCTTTTCTTTGGCAAGTTCTACAATTTCGTCTAAAGATTTAGATTGCACCACCATTTGTTTCGATAAAATATCTACTTCTTTTGTTAGTTTGGTAATTAAATCAGAATTATCAAAACCTTCTAAGTTTTTATATCTATTTACACCACCAAAACCAGCTTTACGCTGTTCTTCTGGTATTGGGTTTGCCTCAAAATAACTTCTGTAAATATTATTATCTCTTTCTTGTAATTGAGATAATATAGAAGAACTCTCTTCTAATCTTTTTTCAATAAGTTCGTAATGTAGTTTTAAATTTTCTAACTCTCTTTTTTGAGCTCGTTCAGAGGGCGACATTAAAATTTGACTAAAACCGATAAAACCAAAAAATGCAATTAAAACTACTCCTAAAAAACTAAATATTACTTTACGATACTTATCACTCTTTTTTACAGCAATTTTTCTGTAAGAAAGAGTATTCTCATCATAATAATATTTTACTTTTGCCATATTCTTAAATATACTATTTTTGTGTTTTTTGTAACGTTATATTTAAATAACCTTACTTAAAGAACAAACAAATTTACAAAATGTTTTACAACTGCTTATTTTATAGCAGTTTTTTAAAAATAAATTAACAAAATCCAACTTGTTGGAAACTTCTTTTTTATGAAATCTCAAGAAATTCGCGCTACTTTTTTAAACTTTTTTAAAGAAAAATCTCATTTAGTAGTTCCTTCTGCACCAATGGTTACAAAAGACGATCCAACATTAATGTTTGTTAATTCTGGAATGGCGCCTTTTAAAGAATACTTTTTAGGTAATGGAACTCCTAAAAAGAATAGAATTACAGATTCACAAAAATGTTTGCGTGTTTCTGGTAAACATAACGATTTAGAAGAAGTTGGTTACGATACGTATCACCATACTTTATTTGAAATGTTAGGTAACTGGTCTTTTGGCGATTATTTTAAGAAAGAAGCTATTGCTTGGGCTTGGGAATTGTTAACTGAGGTTTACAAAATTGATAAAGATATTTTATATGTAACCGTTTTTGAAGGTTCTGATGATGCTGATGATTTAGGTATGGACACAGAGGCTTACGATTTATGGAAACAATTTATTTCTGAAGATCGTATTTTAAAAGGAAACAAAAAGGATAATTTTTGGGAAATGGGAGAGCAAGGACCTTGTGGACCTTGTTCTGAAATTCACGTTGATATTCGCTCTGCAGAAGAAAAAACAAAAGTAGATGGTAAAACTTTAGTAAACGAAGATCATCCGCAAGTTGTAGAAATCTGGAACTTGGTTTTTATGCAATATAATAGAAAAGCCAATGGTTCTTTAGAAGATTTACCAAACAAACATATAGATACAGGAATGGGCTTTGAACGTTTGTGTATGGTTTTACAAGATGTTCAATCGAATTATGATACTGATGTTTTTACACCAATTATAAGAGAAATAGAAACCATTACCAATACTAAATATGGCAAAAACGAACAACAAGATATTGCAACTCGTGTAATTTCTGATCATGTTAGAGCTGTAGCTTTTTCTATTGCTGATGGTCAATTACCAAGCAACACAGGTGCTGGTTATGTAATTCGTAGAATTTTAAGAAGAGCTGTTAGATATGGTTTTACTTTTTTAGATAAAAAAGAACCTTTTATTTATAGATTAGTTGATGTTTTAAGTAAAAAAATGGGAACAGCTTTCCCAGAATTAAAAGCCCAAAAACAACTGATAGAAAACGTAATTAAAGAAGAAGAAACTTCATTTTTACGCACTTTAGACCAAGGTTTGGTTTTGTTAGATGGTATTATTGCATCAGCAAAAACAAAAGAAATTTCTGGCGATAAAGTTTTTGAATTATATGATACTTTTGGTTTCCCTATAGATTTAACTGCTTTAATTTTATCAGAAAAAGGATATACTTTAGATGAAAAAGGTTTTGAAACAGAATTGCAAAAACAAAAAAACAGATCTCGTGCAGCAAGCGAAATGTCTACAGAAGATTGGACAGTTTTAGTTGATGATGATGTACAAGAATTTATTGGTTATGATTTTTTAGAAGCCAATGTAAAAATTACACGATACAGAAAAGTTACTTCTAAAAAAGACGGAACAATGTATCAATTAGTTTTTAATTTAACTCCTTTTTATCCAGAAGGTGGAGGGCAAGTTGGTGATAAAGGGTATTTAGAAAATGCAAATGGCGATGTTATTTATATTCTTGATACCAAAAAAGAAAACAATGTAATTATTCATTTTACTAAAAATTTACCCGAAAATATAAATGCTCATTTTAAAGCAAATGTAGATAAAAAACAACGTTACAGAACTGAGTGTAACCATACAGCCACTCACCTTTTACATCAAGCTTTAAGAGAAGTTTTAGGTATACATGTAGAGCAAAAAGGCTCTGCTGTACATTCTAAATATTTACGTTTCGATTTTTCTCATTTTTCTAAATTAACTGTTGATGAATTACGTGATGTAGAAAACTTTGTAAATGCACGTATTTCTGGCAAACTACCTTTAGAAGAAAGTAGAAATATTACCATGGAAAAGGCAATTGCTGATGGAGCAATGGCATTATTTGGCGAAAAATATGGAGATACTGTTAGAGCAATTAAATTTGGTAAATCTATAGAACTTTGTGGTGGAACTCACGTAAAAAATACTGGTGATATTTGGCATTTTAAAATTAAATCTGAAAGTGCTGTTGCTGCAGGAATCAGAAGAATTGAAGCAATTACAAATGATGCTGTTAAAGATTTTTATTTTGATAATAACAGAACTTTATTCGAAGTAAAAGATTTATTAAACAATGCAAAAGACCCTGTAAAAGCAGTTCAAAAATTACAAGATGAAAATGCTGATTTACAAAAACAAGTTGAGCAACTGCTAAAAGAAAAAGCACAAAATTTATCAGGAGAAATTAAAAATCAATTGCAAGAAATTAACGGAGTACAGTTTTTAGCAACTAAAGTAGATTTAGACGCAAACGGAATTAAAAACTTAGCTTTTGGTTTGGGTAAAGAACATCAGAATTTATTTTTATTATTTGCTACTGCACCTAAAAAAGACAAAGCAATGTTAACTTGTTATATTTCTAAAGAATTAGCCAACGAACGTGGTTATAATGCAGGAACTGTAGTTAGAGAATTGGGTAAATTAATTCACGGAGGTGGAGGAGGCCAACCTTTCTTTGCTACTGCTGGAGGTAAAAATCCTGGAGGAATACCTAAAGTTTTAGAAAAGGCAAAAGAATATATAGTTTGAAAAAAATAAAGAGTAAATTTTCTTTTTTTATTATACTTTTTATCATCTTAATTGTCTTGATTCTTTCTGGTCTTGGAATTTGGTATGTAAGTTCGTTTTTATTTGATAAATAGTAAAATTCACTTTTATAGAAATGAAACTACAAACAAAAATCGCCATTAAAAAAGAAACTAGAGCCCAAATTAATTACAACTCTAAACTGTTGTTGTTTGGCTCTTGCTTTTCTGATAATATTGGTCATCAATTAAACTATTTTAAGTTTCAATCATCTCAAAATCCGTTTGGTATTTTGTTTCATCCTATTGCAATAGAAAACTTAATCACAAATGCTATCAACCAAAAAAAATATGTTGAAGAAGATTTAATTTATCAAAATGAAATTTGGCATTCTTTTGATGCACATTCTAGCTTAAGTTCTTTAGATAAAAGTGAGATATTAAATCATTTAAATTCAGCAATTACAGTAACAAATAAAAAATTAGAGGAAGCATCACATATTGTGATTACATTGGGCACTTCTTGGGTTTACAGATATATTGAAAGTGATAAAATTGTAGCTAATTGCCATAAAATTCCGCAAAAAAAATTCTTAAAAGAACTCTTATCTGTTAATGAAATTACAGAAAGTTTAGCTTCAACAATTGCATTGATAAAATCTTTAAATAAGAATGTAACAATTTTGTTTACAGTTTCGCCTGTAAGACATTTAAAGGATGGTTTTATAGAAAACACACAAAGTAAAAGCCACCTAATTACAGCTATACATCAAGTAATTGATGAAAGAAAAAACACACATTATTTTCCTTCTTATGAAATTATGATGGATGAATTACGCGATTATCGTTTTTATACAGAAGATATGATTCATCCGAATAAAACTGCTGTAAATTATATTTGGGAAAGGTTTGTAGCAACTTGGTTTTCTGAAGCATCTAAACCAACAATGGCTACAATTGATGCAATTCAAAAAGGAATTTTACACAGACCTTTTAATGAGAATTCTGAACAACATCAACAGTTTCTTAAAAATTTAGAAGCAAAAAAAGATAAAATTCAGAAAGCGTTTTCTTTTATCAAATTCTAAAAACATCTTCCTTATTTATTTAAAATATACGTCATTTGACGTATTGTCTTAACTTTCATTATTAAAGATTTTTGTAGGGTAACTTTTAAAAATCATAAAATGAAAAAATTACTATTTTCAATTAGCCTTATATGTTTAACACTTTCTTTAAGTGCTCAAAGTATTGGTAATTTAAAAACCACTAACAAAAAGTGGGCATTTAAAACGATGAAAAAAGCATCTAAAAGAATCTATATAAATTCTTTTAATGTAAATTTTGAAGTATATAAAGAAGCAATAGACTTTAAAGCTGGAGGAAATGGAGGTAGAATTGGTGGCAACAATAGTAGTGCAACAGCAAAAGCCGCAGTTGGTTTAAGTGGTATTGACGGAAAATTAATGCAAGAGAAAACAAATTTGCTGTATAAAAATTACATGAAAAAATTAGAAGATGGAGGTTATGAAATTATTACTACAGAAGAAGTTGCAAAAGTTGATGCTATTAAAGATTGGGACAAAACAACGGGGCCTAATTTAATAGAAAACCTTACAGGAATTATTACTTGTGTACCAGAAAATTATACTTTTTATCATAAGAAAAAAGGTTTATTGGGTTTGGGGTGGAATATACAACCTAAACTTGCAAAACAACTAGGCAATGTAATTGTTGCTGATGTAAATTTATACGTAATTTTCTCTGAATCTGGTAATGATTGGATGAAAGGAAGAGCTGCAAAGGTAAAAATTAAAACAAATTTACGTTTGGCAGGAGAATACGCAATTACCATTCCTCAAAAATTTAAAGAAAAAAAATCTACTTTAGGTAAATTATTTGGTTCTGTAAAAATAAAAGGAGCATCTGATGTACATCGTGTAAATTCTAATATTGCTTTTTATGATCAAGTACAAGCTAATTATACTGGTAGTTTAAAAGAAGATTTAGAAATTAATGATATTGTAAAAAAACAAAAAATTGTTGCATACCAAAAACAAGGTTCTTTTGTACCAACTTCTTTTACCACGTTTTCTAATTACTTAGATGCTAAAGCTGATCGTTATTCTACAACCACAAAATGGATTGAAGTTGATGGAGATAAATATGCACAAGGCTTTTATAATGCTTGTAATGCATTTTTAGAAAATCAATTAGACGAAATATTACCTAAATTAAAATAGACATAAAAATTAAATGTTGTGAAAGGGAAAAAAATACGGCATTAGTCGTATTTTTTTTTGATGTAATTTCAATGATTTTTAGACAAAAAAATAACTAAAGAAAAAAATTATGACTACTAGACTAATTTTAACTCTAAATTTAATGAGTATGACAACATTACTTTTAAGTGTTTGGTTTCGTATTACTTATAACAAGTTAAAAAAAATAGAACAAAAAAAGATTGAACTTTTTCACAAAGAAATTCAACAAGAAAATAAACAGTTTAATTTATTAAAAGATAAATCTAAAAAAGTTGAACTTATTGAAGAATCAATTTTAAAAAAAATAAAAATCATTAAAGTTTCTTTAATAAACATTCATTTTTCTTTGGATGAAATTTTGAATTAAAATCTTTTCTTTAAATTGGTTACCTGATACTTATTGTTTTATGAAAAAAATTAAAACCATTATTCTTCAATTACTGCTAATCTATAGTTCTATCAATTTAGCTCAAACTACAAAAATTGATAGCTTGAAAAAAAGCTTAAAAACAACATCAGAAATTGACAAAAAAGCAAACACAATGATGTTATTGATCGATAATTATTTTAATCAAAATAAAGATTCTTCAGAATATTATATTAAGGAAGTAGTACAGCTAACCAAAAACAAACCAAGTTTAGAAAAAACTTATATAAATGCAATTCTAAAATATGCACAATTTTATATTGTTAAAGGAGATTATAACAAATCTGAAGAAAACTACAATAAAGCTTGGGCAAAATTAAAAGAAAACTACAACTACCAATTATACAGCAAATATTATGGAGATTTTGGAGTGTTACATTTTTACAAAGGTGATTTTAAAGGTGCTTTAAACAATTTCTCTAAAGCTTTAGAATTGGCAGAAAAAGAAAATATAAATGAAGATCAACTACGATTTTTGAACAATAAAGCACTTGCAATGTCTTATTTAGGAAAAGCTGAAGCCTCTTTAGATGTGCATAAAAAAGCCATTTCTTTAGCAGAAAAACTAAATGATTCTACTGCTCTTGGTAAATCTTTTAACAATATAGGTTTGATTTACGAAGACATGAAAGAATATGAAAAAGCGCTGGAATTTTATCTAAATGCTTTAGAAATTAAAAAAAATGGAACTAGCCAAATTGATGTTGCCAACAGTTTGTACAATGTTGCAGGCATGTATAAAGAAATTGGAGAGCAAGAGAATGACACTACTTTTTATAGCAAAGCAGAAAATTATTATCAGAAGTCTTTAAATATAGCCAATACTATAAATTATGGTAAAGTTATATTATTTAACAAAACAGGAATTGCCCAACTAGCAACTGTAAGAAATCAACCAAAAAAAGCTATTGAAATTTATAAATCTATACTACCAGATGCTATAAAAGCAAACGATAATCAAACTTTAAGAATTACATATTTAAATTTAGGTGTAAATTATTTAAAACTTAAAAATCTAAATATTGCAGAAAATTATCTACTACAAGCTTTACCAATTATAGAAAAAGCTAATAATCCATCAGATAATGCAAGTGTTTACAAAAACTTATCTTCTTTGTATGCAGAAAAAAAACAGTTTACAAAAGCGTATCAATATTTTAAAAAACAATATGATATTGAAAAGGATTTAACTAAAAACACCCTCAAAGAAAAAATTTCTGATTTCGAAATAAAATACAAAACAGAAAAGAAAGAGAAAGAAATAATAGTTCAAAGAAAACAACTTTTAGCACAAGAATTAGCTCTTAAAAACAGAACTTTATATCTAATTATTTTAATATTTACAGTTATAATTTTGGGTATCATCTTTTTTGGAGTTTATAAAAAAAATCAATTTAAAAGAAAACAATTACAAAAAGAAATTAATTTAAAAGAAGCACTTTCTAAAATAAAAACTCAAAATAGATTACAAGAACAACGTTTAAGAATATCAAGAGATTTACACGATAATATTGGATCTCAACTCACTTTTATTATTTCATCTATAGACAATTTAAAATATATTTCTAAAGATGCAAGCACTAAACTGAAAGACAAATTAACTAATATTAGCTCTTTTACAGGTGATACAATTCATCAACTAAGAGATACAATTTGGGCAATGAATAAAAGTCAAATTTCTGTAGAAGATTTACATACTAGAGTTTTATCATTTATAGAAAAAGCTAAAAATGCAGTTGATAAAACTGAATTTGAAATTGGCTTTAATATTGATAAAAACTCTAATTTTTCATCTTTAACTGGCATGAATGTTTTTAGAGTAATTCAAGAAGCCATTAATAATTCAATTAAGTATGCTGATGCTAAAAACATAAAAATTTCACTTTCTGAAACAAACAATTATTGTACAATTTCTATAATTGATGATGGTAAAGGTTTTGATTTAAATACAGTGCATTTAGGCAATGGCTTATCTAACATGGAAAAAAGGATGAGTGAAATTGATGGAAAAGTTACTATTATCTCTAAACCAAAAATTGGCACAGAAATTAAGTTAACCGTAAAATCTTTAAAAAGTATTTAACGTTTAAAAATAAATAAAGCTACCTATGAAACTGAAAATCTGTATTGCAGAAGACAATTATTTTTTAACTAAAGCAATCAAAGAAAAACTATCTTTTTTTGATGATATTACTGTAAAGTTTGATGCTAAAAATGGAGCTGAATTAATTGGTAAGCTTGAAGAAAACCACAATGTAGATGTTGTTTTAATGGATATTCAAATGCCAGTAATGGATGGCATTAAAGCTACAGAATTGGTTAAAAACAAATACCCTCAAATAAAGATAATAATGTTAACTGTTGTAGATGATGATGAATATGTTTTTAACGCTATAAAAGCTGGTGCAAATGGCTATTTATTAAAAGAAATAGACGCAGAAAAGCTTCATAAAAGTGTTTTAGAAGTTACCAAAGGTGGTGCTCCAATGACGCCAAGTATTGCTCTAAAAACTTTAAATTTATTACGTAATCCAGAATTTACAGCAACAATAAACACTGCCGAAAGCGATATAAAATTAACCAAAAGAGAAACAGAAATACTAATTCAGTTAAGTAAAGGATTAAACTATAATTCTATTTCAGATAATTTAAATATATCTCCTTCTACTGTAAGAAAACATATAGAAAACATATATAAAAAACTACAAGTACATAGTAAAGTAGAGGCTGTAATGAAAGCTAAAAAAAGTAACCTAATTTAGATTACTTTTATAAAAGTTCGTCTACATTTCCCCAAGGACCACCATTAATAACATCTACGCCATGGTTTTGTAAAAACTGTGTAGCTTGCCCACTTCTTGCACCACTTCTACAAACAGCAATTACAGGTTTGTTCCATGCTTTTATTTCATCTACATTATCAGGAATTGTTTGTAATACAATGTGTTTAGCACCTTCTGAGTGGCCTTCATTCCACTCTTCTACTGTTCTTACATCTAAAACAACTGCTCCTTTTTCTAAATATTCTTTAATTTCTGCACTCATATTTTTTCTTTTAAACAAGTTAAATAACCCCATAATATCTCTTAATTTTAGCACAAAGCTAATCCATTTTCTATTAACCTTGTGTAGCTTTTGTTACACTTTAACTGATGTAATGTTGCTAAAATTTCAGATTTAATCTTGTAATTATTTTGCAAAGCTAATTCATAGAGCTCTAAAATCAATAACCAATCCTTAGAAAATTTAGTTTTTAACTGATTAAAAATTTCTGTTATTTTTAATTCTGATACTGTATTACCTTCTCTCATTTCTTTTACTTGGTTGTATAAAAAATACAATGCTTTCTCATTTTCTGAATAGCTTATTTTGTGTGTTTTAACTTCAGAAACTTTACTTGTATCTTCAAAAGAGCCAACATCTGCAGGACCAGCATAAGCAGAAATTACTTCTTTACCAACAGCCATATCATATAAACCCCATTCTGGCTGAAAGAGCGTTTTTTCTTTATAAGTTACTGTGCAATTCGCAAATGTGATTATTAAAATTTTACCTCTTAAATCTCTAGTACCTGTTATTGCTTTTCCTTTTACTACTACTCCACTTTCGAACTCTAACGTCATAAACTCACCTTCGTAAATTCCGTAAGCTTTTAAATCTCTAGGACTCATGTCTTCTATTGGCAAATTAATTCCTTTTAATTTACCAATTGGGCTACCAAAACCATTAGCATGTTTTGTTGTTCCATGACCAATTAATTCTTTGTCTCTATTAGACAAAGCTGTTTTACCAATAGTTTGAAAATAAGCCACTTTGTTATTTTTAAATTGAATAACGCTATCAAAATTTCCAGAAATCTGAACTCCTGTTGTTAACTCTATAGTACCAATATTTTTAGAATCTATTAATTTTACAATTCCATTTAAACCTCCATTTCTCAGGGCCATTGTGTTTGCAAACTCATCTAAAACCAAACTTAAATAAGCAAAATCTGGAGTTACAAATAATTGAGGTTGTGGTTTAGTAATATCGAAATTCTTAGTGGCAGCTTCTATAGAGTAAGGCAGTTTTTTTACTTCATTTTGCATACACCAAGCACTTTCTCCAATAGATGATAAAAGTCCTGCTCCATAAATTTTAGGATCATTCAAAGAACCAATTAAACCATATTCTACAGACCACCAATGTAAATTTCTAATTTTAGCCATTTCTGATAATTCTTCCATATTATCTTGTAATTCTTCTACTTTTTTTTGCGCTTCTTTAACTTGCAACGCTGTAGAATTTGGGTCTTCTTTTAATATAGACAAAAGTCGGATGGCTTCATACATTTCATAATCTTTAGCAGATGATATGGCTTTGCTACCAATTTCTCCAAAACGTCTTAAATACTCAGCATATTCTGGATTTGCAATAATTGGTGCATGACCTGCAGCTTCGTGAATAATATCTGGTGCAGGTGTATATTCTATATGATTTATTGTTCTCATATCTGAAGCAATTACCAAAACATTATAGGCTTGGAATTCCATAAAAGCATTTGGAGGAATAAAACCATCCACAGAAACTGCTGCCCAACCAATTTCTTTTAAAATACGATTCATCCCCTCCATTCTTGGAATATTTTCTGTAGAAATTCCTGTTTTTTGCAAACCAGGCATGTATGATTTATGTGCAACCTTGCTTAAATAATCTATATTCATTCGCATTACATATCTCCAAACTGCTTGGTTTTGTGCTGTATATTCATCATAAGGTTGCTTTACAATAAATTTATGCAAATGTTTAGGCAGTTTTTGGGTTACTTCATTCATTTTTACATTTAATTTTGTTCTAGATACTTAAAAATATTATCTTATAAAATTACGGAATTTGTAATTAATGAACAGTTTTATCCTATTTAAAATTTATTTTAAACCAAAACAATCAATTATTTAATAATAACACAATTGTAACATTTAATCATTTTTTACTACCTATAATAAAAATAGATACTATTATGGGTTTTGGAGGTTCTGCAGCAGCAATGATTACAAGTTTAAAAAATAACAAAAGAACACGTGTTTCTACTTTTAAAAAAATGAAAGATTTTAAAGAAGGTAAAAACATTCAAGTTTCTTTTTCTAAAAAATCTACACCAGCACAACTCAAAAGAATAAGAGAAAAGCTACAATCAGAAAACAGAAAAAGATTAAGGAGATTTGCTATTATTTCTACTTGTCTTTTAATAATCGTCATTTACGTTATCGGCTTTGTAAAATTTTAAACAAAAAAAGGCAGTGATAAAAAATCACTACCTTTAATTTATTAATTTTGTAACACTATTTTAAGACGTCACAACTAATTTCTATTTCCTGTAAGCAGCTTTAATCACCTTTACTACATCTACTGCTTTAGACTGTTTTGCAATTTGTAAAGCTGTCATTTTTAAAGCCTTGTCAGATTTTGTATCTAATTTTGCTCCATTATCAATTAATAATTTTGCAATTTTAGATTTATTATATCTAGCAGCAAACATTAACGGAGTTAAACCTGTAGATTTTTTATTAACATTATGACCAGCTTCAATAAGTGCTTTTACAGCATCGTAATTTCCCATTTGTATTAATTTACAAAATGAGTTTACTGCATAACCAAATTTTGCTGATGCAACAGTTTGCTTATTTAAATCTAAAGAAGTTGCGTTACTTGAACTTGAGAATACGAATAAGCAGATAAATGTGCTTAAGATTATTTTTTTCATAATAGATAAGTTTTTAGGTTATTATATAATTTATGGTTGTTTGTATATATTTAATAGACCAAACTAAACCAACTATGTTTCAGAACTTTAATTCATTTAACAAGCGTTTAACGCATTCCTATATTTTATCTAAAAAAAAACTAAATTTATGTTAATATCACTATTATCACAGTTAAATATTAGTTTATTCTCAACTTTATCGGTTTCGTAGAATTTTAAAAATATCTCCAAAATCTTTCTTATTTTTACGTTATAAAACTATAAAATGAACAAGAAGGTTATCTTAATGATATTAGATGGTTGGGGAATTACACAAGACCCAAAAGTATCTGCCATATACAACGCAAAAACGCCATATATCAATTCTTTATATGACAAATATCCGAATGCACAATTAAGAACAGATGGTGAGCACGTTGGTTTACCTGAAGGACAAATGGGTAATTCAGAAGTTGGCCATATGAATTTAGGTGCTGGTAGAATTGTATACCAGAATTTAGCTAGAATTAACAAAGCTGTTAAAGAAAAAACCTTAGGTAAAGAAAAAGTATTATTAGATACTTTTAAATATGCCAAAGAAAACAACAAAAATGTTCATTTATTAGGCTTGGTTTCTAATGGAGGAATTCATGCACACATAGATCATTTAAAAGGTTTATTAGATGTTGCTAAAGAAAATGATGTTACTAATGTTTTCTTACATGCTTTTACTGATGGTAGAGATTGTGACCCAAAATCAGGAACATATTTCATTAATGATGTGCAAGAGTATATGACAAAAAGTGTTGGTGAATTAGCATCAATTACAGGTCGTTATTACGCAATGGATAGAGACAATAGATGGGAACGTATTAAAGAAACTTATGATGGTTTAGTAAATGGAATTGGTACAAAAACTACAGATGCTATTGCAACTTTAAATGCGAATTATGAAGCTGGTTTAACTGATGAATTTCACAAACCAATCATTATTACAAATGAAGACGGGTCTCCAAAAGCACAAATAAAAGAAGGTGATGCTATTATTTTCTTTAACTACAGAACAGATAGAGGTAGAGAATTAACAAACGTTTTAAGTCAGAATGATTTCCCAGAATTCGGAATGAAAAAATTAGACTTATACTACACAACAATTACAATGTATGATTCTTCTTTTAAAGGGATTAATGTAATTTATAATAACGATAATATCAAAAATACTTTAGGAGAAGTATTATCTGCAGCTGGCAAAAAACAAATCAGAATTGCTGAAACTGAGAAATATCCACACGTTACATTTTTCTTTTCTGGAGGACAAGAAGAACCTTTTGAAGGTGAATCTCGAATATTAAGAAATTCGCCAAAAGTAGCTACTTACGATTTAAAACCAGAAATGTCTGCTTATGAATTAAAAGATGCTCTTTGCGAAGATTTAGAAAAAGGTGAAGCAGATTTTGTTTGTTTAAATTTTGCAAATGGAGATATGGTTGGGCATACAGGAATTATGGAAGCAGCCATTAAAGCTTGTGAAACTGTAGATATTTGTGCCAAAGAAGTTATAGAAACTGGTTTAGCCAATGGTTATTCTACTTTACTAATTGCAGATCATGGAAACTGTGAGACAATGATGAACCCTGATGGATCTCCTCATACAGCACACACAACAAATCCTGTTCCTTTTATTTTAATTGATGATGAAATAAAATCAATTAAAAGCGGAATTTTAGGTGATATTGCTCCAACTATTTTAGATTTAATGGGTGTAAATCAACCAAAAGAAATGACACAAAAATCACTTTTATAATGCTTAAGAAAATCATATTTATATTTTTAACTACTATTATTTTTGCTTGTAATTCAAGTAAATCTACTGTAGAAAACAAAGAAACAGAAGTAGCAGAAAAAATTGTAAAAGCTAAAGAATACATTAAAGTAAAAGCCAAAAATGCAAATGCCACTAAAAACGATAGAGGTTATTTAATTGGTTTTGCAGATAAAAATTCTTTTGCAGATGCTTCTTATAAATCTTGGTTTAACAGCAGATATAGTGAGTATAATACCAATAAAGAAATTATAGAAAAACTAAAACCTATTATTAATGATTTTACCATTAAAGGTTTTATGGGTACTTGGTGTGGAGACAGCAAAAGAGAAACTCCACGTTTTTACAAAATTTTAGAAGAAACTGGTTTCGATTTAAATTATTTTGAATTAGTTACTGTAGGTAGAAACAAAAAAACACCAGATAATTTACAAGAAGGTTATAACATAATTAGAGTACCAACTTTTATTTTTTATAAAGAAGGTAAAGAAGTAGGACGTTATGTAGAATACCCTAGAGAAAATCTTGAAAAAGACATTTTAAAAATAGTTACAGGAGCACCTTATAAACATTCTTACGATAAGAGCGAATAACTGCTATTTTAGTAGATAAATTTCTAACACGAATTTCATAGATCAACAAAAATCTTTGAAATTCGTGTTTTCTTTTTTAACAATAAATTGCTTTTTTACTTGAGTTACATCAGCATATAATTATTAATAATTGTAGTAACTTTGCATTTCAATTATTAGAGAATGATTCATATTAAAACCAGAGAAGAAATAGAAATTATGCGCGAAAGTGCATTAATAGTTTCTAAAACTTTAGGAATGTTAGCCAAAGAAGTAAAACCTGGCGTAACTACTTTATATTTAGATAAACTTGCAGAAGATTTTATTAGAGAACAAGGTGCTATTCCTGGTTTTTTAGGTTTGTACGATTTTCCGAATACACTTTGTATGAGTCCTAATTCTCAGGTTGTTCATGGATTCCCAACAAACGAACCTCTACAAGAAGGCGATATTATTTCTATAGATTGTGGTGCGTTAAAAAATGGATTTTATGGTGATCATGCTTATACTTTTGCTGTTGGTGAAATTGATGCTGAAACCAAAAAATTATTAGAAGTTACCAAAGAGAGTTTATACGTTGGTATTAGAGAATTTAAAGTAGGCAAAAGAGTTGGAGATGTTGGTTATGCTATTCAGAATTTTACTGAGAAACACGGTTATGGAGTAGTTAGAGAATTGGTAGGTCATGGCTTAGGTAGAAAAATGCATGAAGACCCAGAAATGCCAAATTATGGTAGAAGAGGAAGAGGAAAAAAGTTTGTAGAAGGTATGGTTGTAGCTATTGAACCTATGACAAATATGGGAACTCACAAAATAAGACAACATTCAGATGGTTGGACCATTACTACTTTAGACAACAAACCTTCTGCACATTTTGAGCATGATGTTGCCATTGTTAAC
This sequence comes from Polaribacter vadi, assembly GCF_018861005.1. GTDB lineage: Bacteria > Bacteroidota > Bacteroidia > Flavobacteriales > Flavobacteriaceae > Polaribacter > Polaribacter vadi_A. The sequence continues at coordinate 109,420 of NZ_JAHKQL010000003.1, read as the reverse complement.
GGAAAACCAGAACTTCTTTCTACTTTTAAATATGTAAATGAAGCTTTAGGTATTGTTACTGATGAGGAAGACGAATTTCGACAAAATATTTAGACACGAATTTCGCAGATTTTCACGGATAAATTAATTTCAAGAAAATGAACAATTTACTTTACAAAGAAGAAACTTATAAAATTATAGGTATTTGTATGGAAGTTCATAATCAATTAGGAAAAGGATTTAATGAGATTGTTTATAGTGATGCTCTTGAAATTGAGTTGATTGATAACAATATTAAATATTCAAAAGAGAAAAAATTCAGTATCAGTTATAAAGGAAATATACTGCCTCATAAATATAGAGCAGATTTTATTATTAATGATAAAATAATTTTAGAGATTAAAGCTGTGCAATGTTTAACCTCTTCTCATATTAAACAAACATTAAACTACTTAGCCGTTTCTAGTCTTAAATTGGGTTTACTAATTAATTTTGGTGAAGATAGTTTAAAATATAAAAGAGTAATTTTATAACGCTATTATCAGTGTAAATCTGTGAAATCCGTGTCAAACAAAATCTTTAAATCCATATTAAATACAATTCCAAGACCTTTGCTAATAAAAGCAAGTTATTTAGTGCGTCCAATGATTGCATTAACTTTAAAAGGAAATCAATTTACAGATCCTATTGATGGCAAATCGTTTCGTAAATTTTTACCTTATGGTTATGGTAAACAGCGAGAAAATGCACTTTCTCCATCAACTTTATCATTAGAAAGGCATAGGTTAATGTGGTTGTTTTTAAAGGATGAAACCAACTTTTTTACATCAACCAAAAAATTAAAAACTTTACATATTGCCCCAGAACAATGTTTTTTAGATTTGTTTAGAAAACAGAAAAATCTAGACTACATTACTTCTGATTTAGAATCGCCAATTGCAGATGTTAAAGCAGATATTTGCGATTTACCTTTTAAAGACAATGAATTTGATGTTGTTTTTTGCAATCACGTTTTAGAGCACATTCCTGATGATAAAAAAGCAATGCAGGAGTTGTATAGAGTCTTAAAAAAAGGCGGATTTGGTATTTTTCAAATTCCGCAAGATATATCTAGAGAAACAACTTTTGAAGATGATTCCATTACAGATAAAAAAGAACGTGCTAAAATTTTCGGACAATATGATCATGTAAGAGTTTACGGAAAAGATTACTTTAACAGACTACGCTCTGTAGGTTTTAAAGTTGATGAAATAGATTATACCAAAAAAATATCCGAAGAAAAAGTAACACGATTTTGCTTAATGAAAGGCGAAATATTACCTGTATGTTATAAGAAATAACAGAAATTAATTAGAAAAACTTCTTAAAAATTCTGACATTTTTACTAAGCTCTCTTTCCCTAAAATAATTATTCCTTCTTGAGTTATTTGATAATTACCATTGTCTAATTTACTAACAATTGAATTACCAGAATACTTTTCAGCTTCATCTTTAGCTGCATTTACTTTTGTACCATTTTGGTTTATCCATATAACCTGATTACCTTTTAATGCTTGATATTTACTATTATGGAAAGCTCCTATGTATTGATAGCCTGAACTTGTACTTATAAAACTAGCATCTAAAGAACATAAAAAACCTTTTAAACCATAATCTTCTACACCATATAAAGGATGAATTCCTCCTCCTAAATGACCTCCAAAATTATACCATTCTTTTTCAATTTTAACCTGTTCGTCTTTATTATATTTGCCTATAGTTTCAAACTTTTTTAGTCTTTTAAGCAGATCTTCTAGATTTGCAACCTTAATTGTTTTTTTTACATTAAGGTCATAAACAAAAGCATTATGCGAATTGTTTGGATAGGTTACCAACCTTCCATTTCCTCTAGGTAACATTACTTTACCATAATGTGTAGATAGTGTATTAAAATCAGAGATACTAGGTATTTGAAAATTTACATTATTATTGGTATTGTAACTATACAATTTTGTAGGGTTAATAGCTTCATTTTTAAATATTACAAAACCATCAAAAGAAATAGCTTCTTTATATTCATTAGCTTCAAAAAGTATTTCTCCTTTATCATTTATAAGACCAAAAAAAGCACCTTTTGTAAATAAAGCAACTTTATTTTTATTAAAATTATAAATACTATCTACTTTAATAGATAAAGTTTCTGATTTATTTTTCCAAACTGTTTTTAGAGAATCTATTCTACGTAATTCTTTCTCTTTCTTTAAACGATCTTGTTCTATTTTATCTAATTTATCATTTATACTTTCTATATTCTCTAATATAAACACATAATTATCGGAATTATTTATAAAATCTTCAGAGGTCTTATTTTTACCATCGTTTAAATTAAAATATTGTTTAGAGTAAAATTTTGCTTTTTCTAAAAAAGCTAATTGGTCTTTTAAAGTTGGTTGCTTTTGGTAAGTTTCGAAGTAAACAGAAGCTCCTAAAGAAGCTATTTTTTTATCTGAAATTGTATCTGTGTATTTCATTGCTTTTTGAAACATTGTAAGGGCTGTTTCAAAATCTATACTTTCTGCTAAAACTTCATTTGCTTTTCTAATATACACATTTGCAATATCTTTATTAGTTTGTGCTTCAGTTACAACAAACATTAATAAACATATAACAACAACAATTTTCTTCATAAATAAACCTTTTTCTTATTTTTTGCAATATATACAATTTAATAAAAAAAAGCTGAAATTTAGGGGTTAAAACTTACCCATACTCTTTCTTCTAAGGGCATATCTTAATTTTTTAAGATCGCTTTTTGCATGAGTGTACAATTCTAAGTTATCTTCATAATCATTAGAATTTTTATTTTTTGCGAGTGAAAAATATTGTTTAGAGTATTTATTAGAAATTTCTAAAAATCGAATTTGTCTTTGAATGGTACTTTGAGTATGATGAATTTCGTAATAAGATCTTGCACCTAAACTTGCTACATTTTTATCTGTAATAACATCCATATACTCCATAGCTTTATTAAAATTGATAAGCGCTTCTGCATAATCTATACTTTTTTCTATAGCTGCATTGGCCTTTCTAATATATGAATAAGCTATTTTTTTGTTCGATTGAGCATTTATTTGCAAACTACTGCAAACACAAATAATTAAAATAAATAATAGTTGTTTAAAGTTTATATTTTTTAAAAGCATAAAAAGTTAACGATTTAAGTAATTAACGACCTGTATTATAATTTAGTATGTTGAAAATTCTAGTAAAGAACCATCTGTATCTGCATAAATTAAAATTACTTTAATTTCTGAATGTTTCTCTAAAAATTCTTTTGTTTTTTCTAAGCCCATAGCCATAAAAGCAGTTGCATAAGCATCTACATCTGCACAATCTGATGCAGCAATTACAGAAGCACTTAATAAATTACTCTCTGTAGCTAAACCAGTTTTAGGGTTTATGGTGTGTACATATTTTTTTCCATCATCTGTAATTCTAAACTTTCGATAATTGCCAGAAGTTGCCATAGATTTATTAGAAAGGTTTATTATTTTAAAACCATCATTATCATCAGCTTTAACAGGATTAACTAATTTTATTATCCAAGGTTCTTTGTTATTTTTTAATCCTTTTGCTTTTATTTCTCCGCCAATTTCTATAAGGTAACTATCAATTTGCCTAGCATCAAAGAAACGAGATACAATATCTATTCCAAAACCTTTAGCAATTGAATTAAAATCTAAATATACCTGAGATTTTTCTTTTACAATTGTACCATTTTTTAAAACAACTTTATCTAAACCAACAAATTGCATACTGCTATCTATTTCTTTACTTGTTAGATTTATCTTTTCTTTTTTAGGGCCAAAACCATATGCATTTACCAAATTACCCACTGTAGGATCAAAAAAACCATTAGTTTCTTTATGTATTCTTTTCGATTTTTTAAAAACTTCTGTAAAAATATCATCAATAATTACATTATTTTCCCCAGCATTTACTTTGGATATATCTGAAGTAGGAATATAAGTTGATACAGAATTATTAATCACCAAAAACAGACTATCTAAAGATTTTTGATAATTTTTAGATGCATTTAAATAAGTAATTTTATAAGTGGTTCCAAAAACACCACCTTTTAAAATATAGTCTTGGTTTTTAATCTCTTTTTTACAAGAGATAAAGAGTAATAGGGCTAAAAAAAATAATACATTCTGTATTGCTTTCATAAATCTGTTTCTTCTTTTTTGCAAAAATAGTATATAAAATTTTCACAAAATCGTATTTATACTACTAATTATCTACTGATTTTGTTAAATTTGTAGTCGAATTTAATTTTTTAAATGATGAAAAAAATAACAGCATTATTAATATTGTCTGTAATCTTAGTAAGTTCTTGTGTATCTAAAAAACAGTATGCACAATTAGAATCTACTCACGCAAAAACAAAAGATGAATTGTTAAAAGTTGAAACAACTTTACAAAAATGTTTGATAGACCAAGAGAAAAAAAACACGCAAGTATCTTCGCTTACAGAGCAAGTATCTTCTTTAAAAGAAGACAAAAAAAATGCTTTAAAACAAGTTGAAAACTTAACAGTTTTATCTAAATCATCTTCTGATGGTATAAACAAAGTAATTGCTCAATTAAGCGAAAAAGATAAATACATTAACGGTATTAGAAGAGCAATGACTCAAAAAGATTCTTTAAACCTTGCTATTAAATTTCACTTAACTAAGAATTTAACAGACGGTATACAAGATGAAGATATTACTGTAAATGTAGAAAAAACAGTAGTATTTATCTCTATTTCTGATAAACTTTTATTTAAAAGCGGTAGTTATAATGTAACTGATAACGCTTATACAGTTTTAGAGAAAATTGCCAAAGTTATTAAAGGACAACCAGAAATGGAAGTTATGATTGAAGGGCACACAGATTCTACACCAATTAAAAGAAACATAATACAAGATAACTGGGATTTATCTGCTTTAAGAGCAACTTCTATTACTCGTATTTTACAATATAAATACGGAGTACAACCACAACGTTTAATTGCAGCTGGTAGAAGTCAGTATATACCTTTAGTAGAAAATGATACTAAAGAAAACAAAGCAAAAAATAGAAGAACAAAAATTATTATTATGCCTAAATTAAATCAGTTTTTTGAATTATTAGAGCAAGATGCAGAGTAATTTTATTCTTTAATATCTTATTAAAAACCAACTTTAAAAGTTGGTTTTTTTTTGTTTTTAAAAGTTAAACTTAAAAAAATGAACTCTTTTAACTTTTAATTTGCATAAAATAATACCCATAAATTATATTATTGCTGAACAGCTACTGATTTAGAATCGTAAGAAAAACAATGGGCATTAAAAATAAAAGGCAAAAGCAAGCAAAATTATTAAGGATTTTTAGAAAAGTTCACAGAAAGACAGGTGCTTTACTATTCATTTTTTTCTTTTTTATATCTGTAACCGGACTTTTATTAGGTTGGAAAAAGCATAGTAATGGCATTATTTTATCAAAATCTTACCAAGGAACATCAATAGATCTTAAAAATTGGCTACCAATAGATAGTTTACATAAAAATGCTTGTAAAATCCTACACGATTCAATATCGCCTAAACTCTCATCAAAAATAGATCGAATTGATATCAGAAAAAATAAAGGTATGGTAAAATTTATTTTTGAAGATCATTATTGGAGCATTCAACTTGATGGTGCAACAGGTCAATTATTACATATTGGGCAAAGACGTTCTGATTATATTGAAAACATCCATGATGGATCTATACTTGACAAGTATTTTGAAACAACAAATGGACAAATAAAACTAATATATACGTCTGTAATGGGACTTGCGCTAATAAGTTTTACCATTACTGGTTTTTGGCTTTGGTACGGTCCTAAACGAATGCGAAAAAAAAGAACCGTTAAAAGTATCGAATAACGACAATTTAACAAAAACCTACTCCAAAACTTTAACAAAGTCTTCAAAAGCCACATAATAAGGTTGGTCTTTAAAAACAGGGCTTTCAACACTTTCTGCATTTGCAATTCCTACACCTGCAAACCAAACTTTAGCATTTTGTTTTTTTGCGTGATTTATAAAAGTTTCCATCCAAAAGGTATCATATTCATTTGGGTTATGTAGGTTATCTGTAGCTTTTACCAATACAAAAATGGTAGGTTCTCCTTTTTTAAATAACACAAACTGAGGGTGTCTTTTTAACTGACTATTAATGGATTGGAACTCATACCCCATTTTTGTAAGCTTTTCACCAACAATATTCATCGCTAAATTATGCAATTCTTGTGCTGTTAAAATCTGCATTATTTCTTCTTATTTCGTCTATTGTAATTTTTATCTCCTCTTGTTTTAGGCTTCTTATATTTCTTTGCAATTTCTCTTCTGTAAGAACCTCCTAAATTCACTTTACTATTCTTTTCACTCTTTTCATGAAAAGCTGGGCCAGGCACATATTCTTGTCCTGTTCTGTTTTTAGATTGTTCTCTATCTTCACTTGGTCGTTCATCTTCCGTTAATAATTTCGAAATTTCTACTTCTTCTGGCAATTCTAAAACTGGAATTTTATAATCCATTAAAGTTTCTATTTCGTCTTTAGGTTTTTGCTCTTTTTCTGTAGATAATAAAATTGTTTTACCCGCTTTTTCTGCTCTACCAGTTCTACCTATTCTATGCATATAGTTTTCAGGAAAATCTGGCGTATCAAAATTAATAACGTGACTCACATTATCAAAATCTAAACCACGAGCCATAACATCTGTAGCTACTAAAATTCGGTTATTACCTTCATCAAACTGACGAATAGAACGTATTCTGTAATTCTGGGTTTTATTAGAATGTATTACACAAGTTTCGCTACCAAAAACTTCTTCTAAATGTTTAAACAAATAATCTGCAGTTCTTTTAAAACCTACAAATATTAACACCTTATTGTACGTTTCTTTATCACTTAAAAGATGATTTAACAAGTTTACTTTGGTAAAAAAATTGGGAATATTATAAGAAACCTGCTCTATATTATCTAATGGAGTTCCACTAACTGCAATAGATATTTTCTGCGGATTTTTAAAAAAATCGTAAATTAAAGCATCTACATCTTCTGTCATAGTTGCAGAAAACAGTACGTTTTGTCTTCTTTCTGGTAGAATATCAAAAATATTCATCAACTGAAAACGAAAACCTAAATCTAACATTACATCTACCTCATCAATTACCAATTTCTGAATTGATTTTAGCTTTAAAGCATTACTTAAACCTAAATCGTACAAACGTCCAGGAGTTGCCACAATAATATCTTGACCTTGTAAAATGGCTTGTTTTTGTGTGTTGATATTTGCACCACCATAAACACCCAAAACTCTTGTATTAATGTATTTTGATAATTTTTCAATTTCATCTACAACTTGCAAAACCAATTCACGAGTGGGTACTAAAACCAAAACTCTTGGATGCAATTGTTTCGAAAATTTTAAATCACGTAAAATTGGCATCATATACGCAAAGGTTTTTCCTGTACCTGTTTGCGCAATTCCTACAACATCTTTACCAGATCTTACTACAGAAAATGCTTGCTCTTGAATTGGAGTTGGGGTTGTAAAACCCAAATCGTCAATAGCATATTGTAACTGATTTGATAAGTCTAAATCTTGGAAAGTCATTTTGTATATTTTCTGCAAAGATACAGATTATAAAGATGACATCTTTTGATTTTATACGCTCTAATATTCTTAATTTTGTTGATGAAAATCGACCTAAATAATGATTACAGATACGCATACCCATTTATATTCAGAACAATTTAACGAAGACAGAAAAGCAATGATTCAACGCGCAAAAGACGCTGGTGTTACTCGTTTTTTTATTCCTGCAATAGATTCTAATTATACAGACAAAATGCTAACTTTAGAAAAAGAAAATCCGAATTCTGTATTTTTAATGATGGGCTTACACCCAACTTCTGTTAAAGAAAACTACTTAGAAGAATTGGCCCACGTAAAAAAATGGATCGATAAAAAACAATTCTATGCCATTGGCGAAATTGGTATGGATTTGTATTGGGACAAAACTTTTTCAACACAGCAACAAGAGGCTTTTAGAACGCAAATTCAGTGGGCAAAAGAAAAGAAAATGCCTATAAATATACATTGTAGAAATGCTTTTGATGAAGTTTTTGAAGTGCTAGAATCAGAAAAAAGTGATGATTTAAGAGGAATTTTTCATTGTTTTACTGGCACATTAGAGCAAGCTCAACAAGCCATTTCTTACAATATGAAATTAGGAATTGGTGGTGTTGCAACTTTTAAAAATGGTAAAATTGATAAATTTTTAAACCAAATTGATATTAAACACATTGTTTTAGAAACAGACGCACCTTATTTGGCTCCTACTCCATTTAGAGGAAAAAGAAATGAGTCTGCTTACCTTACTAATGTTGTTGATAAATTGGTAGATATTTACGGACTTTCTTACCAAGAAATTGCAGAAATTACGACTCAAAATTCTAAAGACGTTTTTGGAATTTAGATTATGACTTTAAACACTGTTGAAATAAAATCTAACTTTTGGTCCTTTGATCATCCAATAACATATTTAACATTAAGTCTAGGAATTCTTGTAGTTAGTATTGCTATGGTAAGTTTAAATAATGAATATTTATCCATAGAAATAATAGATACTATTTTCTCTTCATTAATTTTTATTTCTGGTTTAATATTAATTTTTTCATTTTTCATTTTGAAATTTTCTAAAGAGAATATTAAAATTATAAATACAGGTTTTTTAAAAATTACGGAAGACGAATTTATCATTAACAACTCAAAAAATATTCATTTCAACTCAGTTACATATTTAAATCTTAGTATTACAGAATATAGAGGAGAATTAAAACATCATAATGAATTCGGATCTGGATTAAAATCAGGAACAGATAATTTTATTACTATAAAAACTGATACAGAAAAAATTAAAAAAAGAATTCTGATAAACTCTGAAAGAGAAATAACAACTTTAAATTATTTTCTTGCGAGTCAAATCATCAAAAATAAGTTTACGAAAATAAATATTAAAAAGTTAATTTCTATTTTTAGTGATGATTTTAAAAAGACCATAGAATCAAGAAATTTTATGGCCTCTAAAATAAAAGAAGGAGAAATTAACAGCACAGAAGGCTTATTAATGATGAATTATTCATCGGATAAAGAAGCCAAAGAATTAAGAAAAAAATATAATTTATAATTGAATTCACAAACCACATACTACAAAACACCAATTGGTATTGCTGAAATTATTGGCGACAAAAACGGAATTCAATCTATTAAAGTTTTAGATGATGATTCAATTTCTATAGAGCTTTTAAAAACAGAAATTCCTGAGGTTTTGCAAGATTGCGTCACACAATTAGAAGAATATTTTAAGGGAGAAAGAGCCAGTTTTAACTTAACTGTAAATCCTAAAGGAACTTCTTTTCAGAAAAAAGTTTGGAAAGCCTTATTAGATATTCCTTATGGAAAAACAAGAACCTATTTACAACAAAGTAAATTTTTAGGCGATATAAAAGCCATAAGAGCAGTAGCTTCAGCAAATGGAAAAAACCCACTTTGGATTGTAATTCCTTGCCATAGAGTAATTGGTTCTGATGGTTCTTTAACAGGTTATGCAGGCGGAATTTGGCGTAAAAAATGGTTGTTAGCTCACGAAAACCCTGTAAAACAACAATCTCTTTTTTAATTTTATTTTCTTAAAACATAAAAACATATTTTTACGTTAGCTTCTTATAGTTTCTATGTTTAAAAAAATATTCTTTTATTTTATCCTTTTCTTTGGATTATCAATTCAGAGTCAAACTAAATCTACAGATTATAGAAAGAAAATTATTGAGGTAAAACAAGACACCATTCAATTAGATTCTGTGGCTTTAAATCCGCAAGAATTTAAAATTTTTGATGATAAACAACTCCTAATTCCTTCTAAGAATTACAACATCAACTTTAGCAAAGCCATCTTAATTATCAACCAAAAAAAATACAAAAAAATTACAGTTGAATATTTTAGATTACCCGATTTTATAACCAAAATCTATACTCCTTTTGATGAAAAACTCATCTTACAAAACAATACAAATCAAGGTAAATTATACAGTTTAACTACTAACAAAAACAAATCAGATGTTAAACTTTTTGATGGTTTACAAACCAAAGGTTTTATAGCAAGGGGTTTAACTTCTGGGAACAATCAAAATGCGGTAACTAATTCTGCGCTAGATTTAGAAATATCTGGTAAACTTTCTAAAGAAGTAACTTTAAGAGCAAATATTTTTGATACTAATATTCCTGTTCAAAATAATGGAGTATCTCAAAACTTAACCGATTTTGATCGTATTTTTATAGAAATGTTTACTGATAATTGGCGTGTTAGAGCAGGAGATTTATCACTTAAAAACACAGAAACTTTCTTCTTTCCGTTCGCAAAACAAGTTTCTGGTTTGGAAGTAGAAGCCAATGTAAACGACAATTTAAAAGTGGCTGCATCTGGAGCTGTGGTTAGAGGTAAATTCAACACTTTTAATTTTACAGGTGTAGAAGGCAACCAAGGACCTTATAAAATTTACGGTGCAAATAATGAATCTGTTATTTTAATGATAGAAGGTTCAGAACAGGTTTATGTAAATGGTTCTTTAATAAAAAGGGGTGAAAACGAAGATTATACCATCAATTATAATTTGGGTGAAATATCTTTCAATACTACATATCCTATTACAAATGATATGCGAATTTGGATAGATTTTCAATACGCAGAAAGAAATTACACACGTTTTATTACCTACGATAAAGCCGAATATAAAGGAGAAAGATTTAGTCTTGCTGGTTATTTTTATTCTGAAAATGATGCTAAAAATCAACCTCTACAACAGAGTTTATCTACAGAACAAAAAGAAATTTTAGCCAATGCTGGTAATAATGAAGCTGCTATGTTTTCTGAAAGTGCTTTTTTAGATGTGTATGATGAAAACAAAATTCTCTACAAAAAAGTAACTAATGGCCTACAAGAATATTTTGAATATTCTACCAATGAAAATGACGAATTATACACTGTAACTTTTACAAATGTTGGTACTAATAATGGAGATTATGCTTTAGATGATACCATTGCAACAGGAAGTATTTTTAGTTTTGTGGGCACAAATTTGGGTGATTATAGCCCAATTACAAAGTTGGTTGCACCTACAAAATCGCAATTATTTATTGTAAAATCTGCTTTAAATACTTCTAAAAAAACCACTTTAGACACTGAAATTGCAATAAGTAATAGAGATGCCAACTTGTATTCTGCTGTAGATGATGAAAACAATATTGCAGTTGCAACAAAACTAAATTGGGAGCAAACTTTAATTGATAAAAGCTGGAAATTAACCAGTAAAATTAGTCACGAATATGCACAAGAAAACTTTTATTCTGAGCAAGGTTATGAACCTGTAGAATTTAATAGAGATTGGAATATTTTAAGCAATAATGCTACTAAAAACTATTTTCAATCTCTATTAAATCTAACCAATAAAAAAGAAGATTATCTTAGTTATCAATTTTATAATTTAACTTACAACAATGGTTTTAAAGGAACTAAACATCAATTAAAATCAAAAATTAAAGCTAATAAAACTAGTTTTTTTGTTGACGGAAGCTTTTTATCTAACACTTCTAATATAGAAGACAATTCATTTTTTAGAGCTCAAGCAAAGGCAGAACATTCATTTAAAAAATCTTGGTTGGGTACTTTTATCAATTTCGAAACCAATTCTAGAAAAGACGTAACAACCAATCAATTTATAAATACAAGTCATCGTTTTAAAGAATATGAAGGTTATTTTGGTGTTGGTGATTCTACAAAAATATTTGCGAAAATTGGTTATAATTTTAGAAACAACGACAGTATAAAATCGAATCAGTTTGCAGAAATTAATAACAGAAAAACAATTTATATTAATAGTAAACTCATCAAAAATAAAAACACCAATTTAAGTGTGTATGCTAATTATAGAATTACAGAAAATAATTTTTCTGATGATGAAAAAGCACTAAACTCAAGAGTCGTTTTTAGTCAAAAATTATTCAATAATTTTATCAATTTAAGTACAGTTTATGAAACTTCTTCTGGTAATGTAGCTCAACAAGATTATATTTATGTTCAGACTGAACCTGGTTTGGGTTTTTATACTTGGATTGATTATAATAACGACGGAATTAAAGATTTTAATGAATTCGAAATTGCTCAATTTCAAGACCAAGCCAATTATTTACGTTTACCAAAACCTAATTTAAGTTTTATTGCTACTCAACGTGCAAAATGGAATCAAACTATTACCTTAAATCCAAGAAATTGGGCAACAAAAACAGGTTTTAAAAAACTAATTTCTCACTTTTATAATCAGAGTTATTTATCTGTAGAAAATGAACAAGAAAGAACTGCAAATTCGTTTCAATTAAATCCTTTTGATTTTAATGAGAATTCATTAATTGGTTTGAATTTAAATATCAGAAATAGTTTGTACTACAACAAAGATTTACAAAAACATAGTATGACTTTCACTTATGGGAATTCAAAATTAAAACAGCAATATTTTATTGGTAATCAAGAAAATAACATAAACCTTCATCAATTAGATTATAGCCATAAATTTGCTGATTTCTGGTTAATAGATTTAATGACAAAAACATCATTGAACACTTTAGAAACTGAAAATTTCACAAACAGAAACTACGAAATTAATGCAAATGAAGTTCAGCCAAAAATTAGTTTTTTATACAATGAAAACAATCGATTTTCTGCATTTTATCACTTTAAAAACAAACAAAACAAATTAGAAGATTTCGAAACTTTACATCAACAAAAATTTGGAGTAGAGTATTTTTACATCAGCAAAAAGAAAAATCAAATATCTGCGAACATAAATGTCTTTTTAAATGATTTTACAGGAGACGCAAACACACCTGTTGCCTACCAAATGTTAGAAGGTTTGCAAGCTGGTAAAAACTATACTTGGAGCTTACTATTTAACCGAAAACTAAACGCTTTTTTAAACCTAAATTTAAATTATTTAGGTAGAAAAAGTGAGAACTCTAAAACCATACATACAGGTAGTGTGCAATTAAGAGCTAATTTTTAATAATCTTGGTAAGGTTTTTGATAAATTTGTTTACTTAAATCATAAAACTTAACTATGAAAAAAATTACTTTAATTATTTTAGTATTTGTAACTACAATTGCTTTTGCACAAGAAAAAGAAGAAAATTACCCTCAAGACATCAATAAAAAAACAGAAATTAAAATTAACGCTTTAACTTTAATCGCTGCAAAATGGATTGATGTTTCTTATGAGCGTTTAATAGATGAAGAGTCTTCTTATGGTATTGCAGCTACATTAAGTACAGATAGAGACGAAAGTGATTTAAATTATTCGCTTACACCTTTTTACAGACGTTATTTTTCGGGCAATTTTGCAAGAGGTTTTTTTGTAGAAGGTTTTGGTATGTTGTACTCTGCAAGAGACTATTATTATGATGATTATGATCACTACGACTATTATAGTAATTCTGATAACTTTGAAACTGGCTTTGGTTTAGGTATTTCTATTGGAGGAAAATTTGTTTCTAAAAAAGGTTTTACCACAGAATTAGTTTTAGGTGTGGGGCGTAATTTTTCTGAAAATAGTTATGATGATGCTATTGGTAGAGTTGGAATTTCTGTTGGATATCGTTTTTAAAAGCATTCATCTATAAAATAAATTTAATAATTAAATCGTTAAAAACTAAAAGACAATTTATGAAAAAATCAATTTTAATATTTACCCTTTTCATTAGCTCAATTACTTTTTCTCAAAGAGAATTTAAATTAGATATTGCTGATGCTCTAATCATAAAAACTTTAGATTTTTCTTATGAAAACTATATAAATGAAGAATCTTCTTTTGGTATTTCTGTACAGTTTAATTTAGAAAAACAAGAAGCAGATTTTAGGTACAATGAGAATATGATGATAACTCCTTATTACCGTCATTATTTTACAACTGAGTATAATTGGAACTTTTTTGGTGAAGGTTTCTTCGGAATTAATTCTGGAAAAAAAGAATCTGTTGAAGATTCTGATATTTATGACATAGAATATACAGATGGTGCCTTAGGTGTTGCAGTAGGTGCAAAATACATATCTAATGGAGGCCTAGTAATTGATTTGTATGGTGGTTTGGGTCGTAATTTATTTGGTTCAGAATCTCCTGTAATAGTTCCAAGAATTGGATTTAATGTTGGTTGGAGGTTTTAAAGTCAGTTAGCAATTAGGAAAAAAATAAAAATCCTCATCAAAATATAAAAATTGATGAGGATTTCTTTTTAATATTATTCAGAAATTAAGCTTCCATTTTTTTTAACCAAGTCTTTACATCAACCTCAGCTTTTATTATCTCTTTTAAATCAGAAATTTTAACACGCTTTTGCTCCATAGTATCTCTATGTCTTATGGTAACAGAATTGTCTTCTAAAGAATCGTGATCTACAGTAATACAAAAAGGTGTTCCTGCAGCATCTTGTCTTCTGTAACGTTTACCAACTGCGTCTTTTTCATCATAAAAAACATTAAAATCCCATTTTAAGTCTTCCATAATTTGTTTGGCAACTTCTGGCAAACCATCCTTTTTAACCAATGGTAAAACAGCTGCTTTAAATGGCGCTAAAACTGCTGGTAATTTTAATACAGTTCTTGTAGTTCCGTTTTCTAAAGCTTCTTCTTGTAAAGAGTTAGAGAAAACTGCTAAAAACATTCTATCTAAACCAATAGAAGTTTCTACTACATAAGGCACATAACTTTTATTTTCTGTATGATCAAAATATTGTAATTTCTTACCAGAAAATTCTTCATGTGCTTTTAAATCGAAATCAGTTCTAGAGTGTATTCCTTCTAATTCTTTAAACCCAAAAGGAAAATTAAACTCAATATCTGCTGCAGCATCTGCATAATGAGCCAATTTATCATGGTCATGAAAACGATAATTTTCTTGACCCATTCCTAAACTTAAATGCCATTTTAAACGGGTTTCTTTCCAGTTTTCGTACCATTCTTTTTGCGTACCTGGTTTTACAAAAAATTGCATTTCCATTTGTTCAAACTCACGCATTCTAAAAATAAATTGTCTTGCAACAATCTCGTTTCTAAAGGCTTTACCTGTTTGCGCAATTCCGAAAGGAATTTTCATTCGCCCCGTTTTTTGCACGTTTAAAAAGTTTACAAAAATACCTTGAGCGGTTTCTGGACGTAAATATACTTGTGTAGAATTTTCTGCTGAAGCTCCTATTTTAGTTCCAAACATTAAGTTAAATTGTTTAACTTCTGTCCAGTTTTTAGAACCAGAAACAGGACAAACAATACCTAAATCTAAAATTAAATTTCTAAAACCTTCTAAATCACTTTCTTCTTGAACGCGAGTTAATTCTGCAGAAATTTCATCAATTTGTTTTTGACGACGAATTACATTTTGATTTGTAGCTCTAAACTCACCCTCATTAAAAGCATCACCAAAACGTTTTTGTGCTTTGGTAATATCTTTTTGTATTTTTATATTTATTTTTTCTCTAAATTCTTCTACTAAAACATCTGCTCTGTAGCGTTTTTTAGAATCTTTATTATCGATTAAAGGATCATTAAAAGCATCTACGTGCCCAGAAGCTTTCCAAGTTGTTGGATGCATTAATATTGCTGCATCTATACCCACAATGTTTTCGTGCATTTGCACCATTGCTTTCCACCAATAATCTCTAATATTTTTCTTTAGCTCTACTCCATTTTGAGCATAATCGTAAACCGCACTTAATCCATCATAAATTTCAGAAGACTGAAATACATAACCATACTCTTTTGCGTGCGATAAAACTTTTTTAAACTGATCTTCTTGTTTTGCCATAATGAGCGCAAAAATACACATTTACTGAAATTTATCAATAAAAAGCAGTGCATAAAAACCTATAAAAAACAATTTATGTATCTTTAAGAAGAATTGTTTTACGCTATGAGAATTCTAAAAGATTTATTCTATATTTTTTACCCCAAATTATGTGTTGTTTGTGATGAGCATTTGTTAGAAAATGAAAATATAATTTGTACACTTTGCAGACACGATTTACCGCTCACAAATTTTAATGACTATAAAAACAATAAAGTTACACAGACTTTTTATGGATCTGTTACTATTGATAAAGGTTATGCCTTGTTATTTTATAGAAAAGAAGGTAGTACCTTAAATTTAATACATGATTTAAAATACAAAGACAATGAAAATATTGGTGTTTTCTTTGGCAATTGGTTGGGTGAAATTCTCAAAGAAAATAGTGAATTTAAAGATGTAGATTACATAATACCTGTACCTTTGCATCCGAAGAAATTAAGAGAAAGAGGTTATAATCAAGTAACCAAATTCGGAAAAAGATTGAATTTTCATCTAAATATTCCGTTAATAGAAAATGAATTAATCAGAATTTCATCAACCAAAACACAAACCTTTAAATCTCGTTTTGAACGATTTAGGAATTTAGACACTAAATTTTCTTTAAGTAACCCATCTCAATTTAACAATAAGCATATATTATTAATAGATGATGTAATTACAACAGGTGCTACATTAAAAGCTTGTGCTAAAGAGTTTCAGAAATCAGAAAATTGTAAAATAAGCGTTTTAACAATGGCATATACAGAATAATTTTTATGATTTTATATTCAAAAAATAATCGTTAATTTGTGTAAAATTTATTTGAGTGAAGACTTTTTACAAATTCCTTTTTTTTACATTAATTCTTATTATTGCAACAAGTTGTGCTAGAACTGGAAGACCAGAAGGTGGCCCTAAAGATGAAGATGCACCTTTATTTGTAACTGCAAATCCGCCTTACGAAAGTATCAACTTTAATAAAAAAGAAATTAAGATTGAGTTTGATGAATTTGTAGTCTTAAAAAATTTAAATGATCAGTTGGTAGTATCTCCACCAATGAAAAATCCGCCTTTAATTACTCCTCAAGGAACTGCAAGCAGAGAAATAAAAATCGAAATTTTAGACACATTAAAACAAAACACTACCTACATTTTTAATTTTGGTAATGCAGTAGAAGATAATAATGAAGGTAACAAGCTAGAAAATTTTAAATATGTATTTTCTACAGGCAGCTATATAGATTCTTTAACTACTTCTGGCTCTATTAAAGATTCAAAATTAAAAGAAACACCTAAAAGTGTAAATGTTTTGTTATATAGAATAGATACTGCTTTTAACGATTCTATTGTTTACAAAAAGAAACCAAATTATATTACAAACACATTAGATACAACCAATTTTAAATTCACCAATTTAAGAAAAGGCAAGTATTTAATGGTGGCTTTAAAAGAAGAAATTAACGATTATATTTTTAATCCTGTTACAGATAAAATTGGTTTTTATACAGATACACTTCAATTACCAAAAGACAGCATTATAACCAAACCTATTATTTTATTTCAAGAAGATTTACCTTACGAGTTTAAAAGAGGTAAAGAAGTTACCAAAGGTAAAATAGAGTTTGGTTTTGTGGGTGATGCAAAAGACATGAAGGTTAACCTACTCTCTAAAGT
Organism: Polaribacter vadi; assembly: GCF_018861005.1. Classification (GTDB taxonomy): domain Bacteria; phylum Bacteroidota; class Bacteroidia; order Flavobacteriales; family Flavobacteriaceae; genus Polaribacter; species Polaribacter vadi_A. Next base: position 91,790 of record NZ_JAHKQL010000003.1, on the reverse strand, counting down.
ACCAGATACTTTTAAAAGTGTTTCTAAATTTAGAATTGATAAAGACACACTAAATTACTGGTTTACCCCTATTGATGTAGACTCTTTAAATTTCACAATTTCTAATAATGAGTTTTTAGACACCTTAACAGTTAAGCTAAGAAAGAAAAAATTAGATTCTCTAGAAATAACAACCACTGTTAGAAATACACTACATTTTAGAGACACCTTTTTTATAAGTAGTAACAACCCAATTGTAAAGATAGATACTACCAAAATCAGTCTTTTTGATAAAGATACAATTGCCGTAAATTACAAAGTATTAGCTTCTAAAAAAGAGAATAAAATTGCTTTTCTTTTTGATAAAAAACCTGAAGACAAATACAATTTTAAAGCACTACCAGAGGCTTTTAATGATGTTTTTGGAATAAAAAACGACACGTTAAATTATAATTTTTCTACTAAAGAAATTGAAGATTATGGTAGAATAACTTTAAACGTAAATAACGTAAATAACAAAAACATAATTATAGAAATTCTTTCAGGCTCTAAACAAGAACAACTTGTAGAGCGTAAATTTATTACTACTTCTACCAAAGTAGTTTTCGATTTATTAGAACCTAGTAAATATACTATTAGAGCAATTGTAGATACAAACAAAAATAACAAATGGGATACTGGAAATTATCTTAATAAACAATTAGCAGAAGAAATTATATATCACAAAGAAATAAATAATGCAGACTTAAGGGCCAACTTTTTCTTGGTTGAAAATTTTACAATTGATTAAAAAAAAAATGAAAACACTTTTAATTATTGCGCTTATAATTTTGAGCTTAACACTATGGTTTAAAGCTATATCAGACATTTCTAGAACAAGATTCAGCTGCGATAACAACAAAAAAATATGGTTTTTCATCATCTTTTTAATTCCATTTTTAGGAGCTTCTGCGTATTTTTTGATGAAAAAAAATTACATAAAAAAAAGACCTAAATTTTAGTTTAGGTCTTTTTTTTTGTTCTTATAAATTTAAAGCTTGGTCTAAATCTTCTAATAAATCTTCTTCATCTTCAATACCCACACTTAAACGAATTAAAGAATCAGTAATACCAATTTTTAAACGTTCTGGTTCTGGAATAGAAGCGTGTGTCATTGTTGTTGGATGATTTACCAAACTCTCTACACCTCCTAAAGATTCTGCCAAAGTAAATACTTTAGTATTTTCTAAAAACTTAAATGCAGCTGCTTTACTTTCGTCTTTAAGCCTAAAAGAAACCATACCTCCAAAATCTTTCATTTGTTTTTTAGCAATTTCATGATTTGGATGATTTTCTAAACCAGGATAATATACCTCTCTTACTTTTGGGTGGTTTTCTAAAAATTTAGCTACAGCTCTACCATTTTCGCAATGTCTTTGCATTCTAATATGTAACGTTTTTACTCCTCTTAAAGCTAAAAAAGAATCCATAGGACCTGCAATTGCACCAGCTGCAAATTGTATAAAATGCAATTCTTCTGCTAATTTTGCGTCTTTTACCATTAATGCTCCCATAACAATATCTGAGTGCCCACCTAAATATTTTGTTGCAGAATGCATAACAATATCTGCACCTAAAGTTAAGGGTTGTTGTAAATATGGCGTTGCAAAAGTATTATCTACAGCTACTAAAATAGCTTCATTTACATCTTTTATTGCTGATGCAATTGCTGCGATATCTGCAATTTTCATTAATGGATTTGTAGGTGTTTCTATCCAAGCTAATTTTGTTTTTTCTGTTATGGCTTCTGTAACATTGTTTACTTTATTCATATCTACGAAAGAGAATTCTAATCCGTATTTTTTAAATAATCTTGTAAACATTCTGTAAGTACCACCATATAAATCGTCTCCAGCAATTACCTCATCTCCTGGACTTAATGTTCTTAAAACACAATCTATTGCAGCTAAACCAGACGAAAACGCAAAACCATGAGTACCATTTTCTATGGCAGCAAAACTACTTTCTAATGCTGCTCTTGTTGGGTTTTTTCCTCTTGAATATTCATACCCTTTATGTACTCCTGGGCTAGATTGTGCGTAGGTAGATGTTAAAAAAACAGGTGGCATTACTGCTCCTGTTGCTTCTTCGTGCTTTTGACCTCCGTGAATTGTTTTTGTGTTGAACTTCATTTCTTACATTATCTAAAAGTTGGCAAACTAGTTTAGCCCAGATTGAAGCATTTGTTTGAGCTCTTTTTTGGCTTTTTCAGCCAAAAAAAGCGAGTGCTGAAAGCTGGAAATAGCTTCTATAAAAACTTTTTTATCGATCTTATAATTCCGTAATGAATGCCTTCGTGAAAATTATTGAATGAAATTGCATTTTCTATGTTTTTTAAAACATAACCTGTACTTGTTGGATATTCTGTGTAATTCTCGAAAATACCTGCTTCAAAATCTTCTTGCAACGTATCTGGCAAACCTATTAACAAATCTTTTACTTCTTCAAATTCTTCTTCTGTAAAAGTTTTTGTTGGTGCAGTTCCTTTTCTATGCGCTTCTATTAAATCATCTGGACACAAAGGGTTTAAACCAGACAATTTATAATGTAACAATTGTTGAGTAACTACTAAATGAGCCACATTCCAAGCAATATTGTTTTTAAAACCTTCTGGAATTTTGTGAATTTGATCTAAAGTTAAACCTTCTAATTCTTTTAAAACGAGTTCTCTAGATTTTCTTAAAACATCAAACTGTATATTCATTTTTTATGTATAATTTTGATGTTGTAAATATAATTTAATAAAAATGAAGAAAGTCTATTTTTTGCAAACTTGTGATACCTGTAGAAGAATTTTAAAAGAAGTAAATACAGATGGTTTTGAACGACAAGAAATTAAAGCGAATAATATTTCTGTAGAACAATTAGAGGAAATGTATGTGCTTTCTGGTAGTTATGAGGCTTTATTTAACAAGCGTGCAAAGTTGTATAAAGCTATGGATTTGAAAAATCAGGATTTGACTGAAGCTGATTATAAACAATTTTTGCTAGATGAATATACGTTTTTAAAACGCCCAGTTTTTATTGTTGATGATAAAATATTTATTGGAAATAGTAAAAAAGTAATTGAAAGTTTAAAGGATATTCTTTAAAAGCAAATGTCATTTCTACCTTGTAGAGAAACCTAAAAATTGATAATGTATTAGGAGTTTTTTTACAAAAGGTTGAAATGACAAGCTAACTCATTATTTTGATGAAAATTTAATATCTGAATTAGACATTATTTCTGCTAATTCATCCATAGTTAAATTGGTTTTTAATCCGAATAAAATAACTTTATCATTATCGCTATTGGCTTGTAAAACGATTTCTTTTACAATATCATTTTTTTCTAAAATATAAAAAGCGGCTTTTCCATCATCACCTTTTACACGTGCCATAGTTTTTAATTTATTTTTTTTGATATACTTTTTAAAGTCTTTAGATACTGAAGCGTCTTCGTTATTAAAAATCATTAATTTAAAATCGCCCGATTTTTTTAGTAGTTTTTGTAAATCGTCATTATCACCTTCATCTAAAAAAGAACCTGCAAAAGAGGCTGATAAATTAATAGAAAAAGCAGATTGTTCTTTATGCTTTTTATAAAAGTTTTTAAAGGTAGTTTCTTGTGCTACAGCACTTATCATAAAAAATGCACATAGAATGGTTGTAATTTGTTTCATAATACTTGGTTTTCTTTTCAGACGAATACCAAAGTATTTTGTTACAATAAAATTTTTAAAATAGATTTTTTTAAGTCTAAGATTTATAAACTTCCATTAAACCTTCTGCTTCTTTTTGAGCACTCCAATTTTGTAGAATTTCTTGTCTTGCTTGTTTTCCTAAATGTGGAATTTCGCCTGTTATAGATTTTGATAAAAGGGTTTCTAGTTCAGTACTATTTCCTGCTTCAAATAAATATCCACTCTTTTCATTGGTGATTAATTCTGAATGTACACCTACATTTTTTGTAGCAATTACAGAACATTCGCAACTCATAGCTTCTGCTGTTACTAAAGAAAATCCTTCAGAAAAACTAGGAGCAACAACTATTTTTGCAGCTTGATAATAAGTAATAATATCTCTAGTTTCGTTTATAAAATAAACTTGATTTTCTATTTTATGTTGCTGAGCAATATCTTTTAATTCTTTTAAAAATTCAGGTTTATCTACTTGTCCAACAATTACTAATGCCCAATTTTTATGGCTTTTTAAAACCTTAGCAGCTTCTAATAACACTAATTGTCCTTTTGCTTTTCTTACTCTACCAGCGTTTAAAATGATGTTTTCTTGAGAAATATTCTCTAATTTTTTATTAGCATCTGGTTTAAAATCATTAACTCTAACTCCATGACCAACTATGGTGTTTTTAATACCTAAATTTTCGCTCATACTTTTTATAAGCGTAATAACTTTATCTGCTTTTTTTAATAAGTATAAAGTTAAACCAGATGGTTTTGTTTCTGCGTGTCTTGTTGCAACTAAAGTAAATTTTGCACCTAAAAAACGATAAAAAAGCATTCGCATAATTTCATTGTTTCTATGGCAATGCACTACTGTTTTAACATCAGAAAATAAAATTGATTTTAGTTTTTTAGCAGTAAGATGATTTCCTGAAATATTAGAACCATAAACATAGGTTTCAAATTCATCAGAAAAAAAAGGAAGCACATTTTCTATGCTTCTAGTAACGCCTGTTTTACGCTTGTGAAAATGAGTATGAATTAAAATAGGTTTCAGTTGATAAAGTCTAAAGTGTTTGCAATTATTTTGAGTATAAACTCAAAATCTCGAATTTTTAAGCAAATTTACGTTCTATTATCTCCATAAAACGAACTTCTAATTCCTCTTGATTATCCCAATTATAATCTGGTTTTACCATTGTATTTATAAAATGTTTCGCTTCACTTTCTGATCGAAAAGTATTTAATTGCGAAACTACTCTATTATAATCTTCTTGCTGATTATTAAACAAGTTTTTTACAAATGCAATTCTATCATTTAAACCAATCTGAATGTTCTTTGCCAATTTATCGTTTAGAGATATTGGCTGTGCATTTTCGAATAAATCAGCCATAACATCAACAGAAATAACATCTTGTAATTCCTCTTCTAAAGACATTGTTTTACGTTCTTCTACTTTTATAACATCGTTTATAATTTCTTCTTCAATCTTTACAACCTCATTTTCTTCTAACTTTTCTTCAACTTCATCTTTAGGAAAAAGTATTTCTTCTAACTCATCAAAAGGTTGTTCAATAATTTCTTCAACTTTATTGGTTTGTATGGGGTGCTCAACAACATCATTAAGTTCAACTTTTTCTTCTAGAACTACTTTAATTTTATCTTCTACTAACTCTTCAAAAATTTCTACTTTTTCAGTTACCTTAGGTTCATCAACTAAATTATAGACAATTTTTTCTTCAAGAATAATTTCTTTATTAGTTTTATGAACTGCTGTAATCGTATTTTCTTTTGTTTCTAAAGCTAGTTCAACTTTATCTAACAAATCTTCTTTAGTTGTTTCTAAATTCGGAGTTTCTTTCACATATTCTTCTACAAAAGCCAGTAAAGCAAGCTTTTCGTAAACTTCTTTAGATTTTTCTTTTAATGCAAAAACATCTTCTCTGTTTTTCATTTTTAAAATGTTGTGCGCTAAACTGATTAAATCAGCCTCCAATTTTTTGTGCATATCTTATCTTTGAGTTGCTGAAATCATTTCAGCATAAATTATTTTTTGCTATTAAATATTTATAGATTTGTAATTGCTTAAAAATAAATAAAATTATAACGCTTAAAATTACAAAATGTTTCTTGAAAATACAGTAAATCATACTGAACAATTTGGCTGGATAGAAGTAATTTGTGGTTCTATGTTTTCTGGCAAGACAGAAGAGTTAATTAGACGTTTAAAACGTGCGCAATTTGCAAAACAAAAAGTAGAAATTTTTAAACCTGCTGTAGACACTAGATATGATGATGAGGAAGTAGTTTCTCATAACGATTCTAGAATTCGTTCTACACCTGTGCCAGTTTCATCGAACATAAGACTTTTAGCAAACAATGTTGATGTTGTTGGTATTGATGAAGCTCAGTTTTTTGATGATGAAATTGTTGCAGTTTGTAACGATTTGGCAAATAGAGGAATTCGTGTAATTGTTGCTGGTTTAGATATGGATTTTAAAGGAAATCCTTTTGGACCAATGCCAGCCCTAATGGCTACTGCAGAATATGTAACTAAAGTACATGCTGTTTGTACACATACAGGAAATTTAGCACATTATAGCTTTAGAAAAGCGCAAAATGATAAATTAGTAATGCTTGGAGAAACCCAAGAATACGAACCTTTAAGTAGAGCTGCTTACTATAAAGCTGTTAAGAAAAAGCAGGAAGAAACTTCACAAAACTCAACTATTAAATCTGATAATGAGCAATTCAATAATGTCGAAAAAAATGAAGGTTCTGATATAAATACTGATGACTCAAAAATTGATTAAAAGGTGCTGATTCTAATTTAGCATATAAGATTATGAACAATCACGTTACAGTTTTAGAAATTGATAGTAATGCCTTAGTGCATAACTTGAACTATTTTAAACAAAAAATAAAGCCTGAAACCAAAATTTTAGCAGTTGTTAAAGCTTTTGGTTATGGTTCTGATGGTGTGCAAGTTGCTAAGTTTTTAGAAGATAAAGTAGATTATTTTGCTGTTGCATACACACAAGAAGGTGTTGCTTTGCGTGAAGCAGAAATTAAAACACCCATTTTAGTTTTACATCCACAGATACCAAATTTAAAAACGATTGTAGATTATAGATTAGAGCCAAATCTTTACAATTTTAAAATCTTTAATGCCTTTTTAAAATTAGCAGACGAAATGCCTTTAATGAATTATCCAATTCATTTAAAATTTAATACAGGCTTAAACAGGTTAGGTTTTTGGCATACAGATATCCCTAAAATCTTAACAGATTTAAAAGGTTTTAATCACGTAAAAGTACAATCTATATTCTCTCATTTAGCTGCTAGTGAAGATTTAGAAGAAAAGGAATTCTCTATAAATCAATTGAATAACTTTGCATACATAGCTCAACAATTCTATAAACACCTAGGTTACGAACCTTTATTACACATCTTAAATACCTCTGGAGTTATAAATTATGCTAAAGCACAATTTGATATGGTTAGAGTTGGTATTGGTTTGTATGGTTTTGGTAATGATGATAAAGAAACTGCTCAATTAAAAAACACACATAACTTAAAATCTATTATTTCTCAGATTCATTTAATTCAGCCAGGTGAAACTGTTGGATACAACAGAGCTTTTGTAGCTAAAAGTCCAACAAAATCTGCAACAATCCCTATTGGGCATGCAGATGGATTATCTAGAAAATTAGGAAATAAAAAAGGTTTTGTACTAATAAATAATCAGAAAGCAAAAATTATTGGTAATGTTTGTATGGATATGATTATGGTTGATGTTACAAAAATTGATTGTAAAGAAGGTGATGAAGTTATCATTTTTAATCATCAGAAAATGCTAAATCATATAGCAACTATTTCTGAAACGATTGTTTATGAAACTTTAACTGCAATTTCTCAGCGCGTTAAAAAGGTTTTAAAATAATAATTATCTTAACTAGAATTTTTATTTTAAATAATATTCTATAAAACTTAACAATTTGGAGCTTAAAAGCCCAACTTACACCTCTTATCGAATAAAAAAATCACTAAAGTTTTTATTTTTCTACTTTTGCGTAAACTAAAATTATACACAAATGGGAATGCTTAAAGAATTTAAAGCTTTTGCAATGAAGGGAAACCTTGTAGATATTGCAGTAGGTTTTGTTATGGGTGCTGCTTTTAAACAAGTAGTTACTTCATTTACAGGAGGGATTGTTTCTCCGTTAATTGGCTTAATATTTAAAGCTGATTTTAAAGAATTAAAATATATTGCTAAAGAAGGTGTTGCAGATGCAACTGGTAAAGTTACTGGAGAAGTAGCCATTTTATATGGTGAGTTTATTACCAATATTATTGATTTTATAATTGTAGCTTTTGTTATGTTTATGATGATAAAAGGAATAAACGCAACTAAAAAGAAAGAAGAGCCAGCTCCAGAACCAGCTCCTGCAGGACCAAGTCAAGAAGATTTATTAGCTGAAATTAGAGACTTATTAGCAAAGCAAAAATAAATTTTTTTCTTTTAGAAAACGATACAAAACCCAAGCAATAGCTTGGGTTTTTTTATGGATTATAGCCAAATCTGCATCCATACCATTTGTTCTTTTTAGAAAAAAATTATTAAAAATGTAACCTTTTTGTAAATTGATGGTTTTAACTATAGAAACCAACCAAAAACCAACCTTGAAACAATTAACTGACGAAGAAATTATGTTAGCAATTGCAACTGGCAAAATAGAATTATTATCGATTCTTTTTGATAGATATCATGTTCGTATGTATAATTATTTCAATAAGATGGTTTGTAATAAAATGGTTAGCGAAGATTTAACACAAGATGTTTTTATAAAAGTAATTAAGTACAGAACATCTTACAAAAACGGAAATTTTGCAGCTTGGTTATATACTATTGCACGCAATATATTTTCTAGTCATTATCAAAAAACAAAAAAAGAACGTTCTAATTTAATTGATGATGATAAGTTAGATGCTAACGAAACTTTGGTTTCTGAAAGCAACCAAGAAGAGTTAGAGCATTTACAAAAAGCGTTGCTTAAACTTTCTAATTCTGATAGAGAATTAATAGTTATGCATCGTTTTCAAGAAATAAAATACGAGCAAATTGCACAAATTATTGGCAGCACAGAAAATGCTGTAAAAGTAAAAGTGCATAGAGCTTTAAAGAAATTAAAAGAAATCTATTTTCAAAACAATAACTAATGGAGTGTAGAGATATAGAAAATAAACTGAACGATTATTTAGAAGATAATTTATCTGAAATAGAAAAATCTGAGGTAGAACATCATTTAAAAACTTGTGCAAATTGTCAACAAGAATTAGCAGAACTAAAATCTTTTTTAGCTGTCTTAGATAATGATACAATGGAAACACCTTCTGCCAATTTAAAGTTGAATTTCGAGCAAATGTTGGCACAAGAAATAGAAAGACACAATCCTAAAGTAGTTCAGTTAAAACCAAAAACAGATTGGAAATCTTATTTAAGAGTTGCTGCCAGTATTTTAATTGTAATCAGTGCTTTTTTGTTAGGCAAATATCAACCAAACAAAACATCATCAATAGAAAAAAATACAGCACAAGTTTTAACTTTATTAGAAGATAATTCTGCAAGCAAGCGAATTTTAGCCGTAAACAATGCAGAAGAATTTACAAGTAAAAATACAAAAATTATTGAAGCATTAATTAACAGATTATTTTTTGATAAAAACACAAACGTACGTTTAGCTGCAGCAGAAGCGTTGTCTAAGTTTTCGTCTGAAGAGTTGGTTAGAGATGCGTTAATAAAAAGTTTGGAAACAGATAAAAGTACTATAGTACAAATAGAAGTAATTACAATTTTATCTAAAATCCAAGAAAAAAGAGCAATTAAACCCATGGAAAAAATGCTCGAAAATGAGGAAACTCCTCAATATGTAAAACAACAATTAGAATTAAATTTATCAACATTATTATAGAAAGATGCTGCACTAAATTCAGCACAAAGTAAATCATGAAAAAAATATTCATCTTAGTATTATTTGTTAGCACAATAATATCAGCACAAAAAAAGGATTTTAAATATGCATTAACTGGCATAAAAAAAGTAGTATTATCATCAGATACAGCAATTAGAGTAGAAGTTGGCACTACACAAGAACTTATTCTATCAGATAGTAATAATAATGACAAACATAATAATGATCATTTTTCTGAAGAAAAATCGAGTACAAAAGAAGATAAAAGAAAAGGCTTAACAGCAGTTTATCCTGAAGGAAAAGACGATACAAATGGTTATGGCTTTTCAATTTCAAAAGAAGGAGATATACTATATGTTACAGATTTAAAATCGCACTTTCAAAGACATGGATTGTTTGTAAAATTACCAAAAAACATCAATATTTCTGTGGATGCAGAAAACCTAGGTTCTATTTATATGGAAGGTTTTACAGGCGAAGTTGAAGCTTCTGCAAACGTGGGTAAAATTGAAATGAAAAACGTTACAGGACCAATTACTGTAGATGCTAATGTTGGTAAAGTAAATATCGATTTTGTAAAAGTTAGCCAAAAATCTCCAATTACAATTTCTACTTCTATTTCTGAAATTGATGTTGCAATACCTGCAAATACACAAGCAAATTTAGAGTTAAAAACACAAGGAACTGTTTATACAAATTTCGATTTTGATATGCCAAAGAAAAAAGGATTACCAAATGTTAGTGGCAGAAAAAGTATTGTTTCTAAACTAAATAATGGTGGCGTAAAAATCTACATTAAATCTTCTATGGGTAATATTTATTTGCGCAAAAAATAAGAATATCGTCTAAATTTACTTAGAAAATTCGCTTTAGACTTTACTTCTAAAACACACTAAAATCATCTAATTTAAAAACATTAATAATGAAAAGTTTATACTTCTTCATAGGATTGTTATTGACTATTAACAACCTATCAGCTCAAAAAAAAATTACAGAAAACGCATCTAGTAATAATAAAAATGATGTTTATGTTCATTTAAAATTCGCTAATAATATTATTGTAAAAAACTGGAATAAAAATGAAATTTCTGTTGAAGCAACTGTTAATTTAGATGATAATAAACACAATAATTATTTTTCTTTAAAATCAGAAAATATTGGTGATACTTATAAAATAGTATCAAATTATGGAGAGTATTTTAAAAAATACAGAAGTTATACTAATAATGATGACAAAGAAATCTCAACTTCTAGACATAAGGATATTGTGAATTATATAATTTATGTACCAAATAATATGCAACTAAAAGTTAAAAGTATTTCTGGTGATGTAGAAGCCGAAAACTTTGTTGGTGCTTTAAAACTAGATTTAATTAGCGGAAATATTACTGTAAAAAAACACTCTAAAGAAATGCAACTAAAAACCATTAGTGGAGATATAGATATCTATGTTGCTGATGCAAAATTGGAAGCAAAAACCTTAACAGGAGGTGTATATTCTAATTTAGAAATTAATTTTGATAAAAATAAAAAAACAGGTTTTGGTTCTAAAATTGTAACTACCATAAACAAAGGAACCGCTTTTTTAAAGCTAAATACAATTAGCGGAGATATTTATTTACGAAAGATTTAACTACTATTTTAAACTAATTTTACAGCCATTTCTTTAAGAAAATGGCTGTTTTTTTTATCAAAAAAGTCTAGGCTTTTAAAATTTCTAAAAACAAACCTCTTTCTATTTCTTTTGCACCTAAACTTGCTAAATGTTCGTTATAAATTTGGCAATCTATCAAATTATAATTTTTGTTTTTTGCCAAGTGAATAAATGCCAATTTAGAAGCATTAGACACTTTACTAAACATGCTCTCTCCACAAAAAATATCGTTAATTTCTAAGCCATATAAGCCACCAACTAATTCTTTATCTTTCCAAATCTCAATAGATTTTGCAACTCCTCTTTTGTGTAAGTTAATGTAAGCCTGTTCCATATCATCTGTAATCCAAGTGCCAAAACCATCTTTTCTGTTGATGTTTTTACAGTTGTAAATAACCTCTTCAAATGCTTGGTTTTCTGTGATTACAAACTCATTATTTTTAATGATTTTTCGCATAGATTTAGACACTTTTACCTCCTCAGGAAATAAAACCATTCTTTCTGATGGGCAATACCAAACAATAGGATCATCCTCAGAAAACCAAGGGAAAATTCCGTTTTTGTAAGCGTAAATTAAACGATTTTCAGACAAATCGCCTCCCAAAGCCAAAACACCATCATCTGTAGCGTATTTGTAATCAGGAAATTCTATTTTATCAGTGAGCCAAATCAAAGTTTCTATTTTTACTTAAACCGTTAAAATCAAAAAATAAATTATTTAAAATTTTACTCAAAATTATTAAAATTTTGTCAGTATTTTTGCAAATCGTTTTATTAATAAAACAACAAAATGCTTAAAAGAAAAAAACCTAAAAAATCTCAAGGTAAAAAATTCCAACTAGTACACAAGTATTATAAAATTACTGGTTTTTATTCTTTTGTAGGTAAAAACCTAAAAAGTGCCATTTTACCTATTCTAGGTATTATTATCGGTATTTTCTTATTTAATAAATACGTTTATAATATAAATGATGGTTTGCATCATTTTACAGAAACTTTTTCTAGGCTTTCTATTTTATCTGTATTTTTTCTTTCAGAAACTATTTTAGGATTAATTCCGCCAGAAATTTTTATTGCTTGGACAAAAAAAACTGACGAACCTATTTTAAATCTAGCTATTCTAGCAACATTATCTTATTCAGGTGGTTTAATTTCTTATTTTATAGGAAGAATGGCCTTAAAAATAAAGTCTATAAAAGAATATCTAGAAATTAAAATGGCAAAAAACCTAGCCAATACTCGTAAATGGGGAGGAATTTTAGTTTTAGTTGGTGCATTATTACCTTTGCCTTTTTCTATTGCTTGTATGACTGCTGGTATGATTAAATATCCTTTTAAAAATGTTTTTTTCTTCGGATTATTTCGTTTTGCAAGATTTGCAATTTATGCTTGGGCAATTTTTAAAGTAGTACATTAAAACAATTATCTTTGCAATATGGGATTAACAAATAACGATATTTTCAAAAAATTAAGAGTAGCACACAAATTACGTGATACAGATATTATAGATATTTGTGCTTTGGTCGATTTTAAAGTTACAAAAGGCGAATTAGGTGCAATTTTCAGAAAAGAAGATCATCCTAAATATATTGAATGTGGAGATCAGTTTCTACGTAATTTCTTAAACGGATTAATTATTCATTTGCGTGGACCAATGCCTAAAAAATCGTAGATTTTTTTTAGACTCTTAGTCAGTTAGATTTTTAGAGGCAAGAACCAAGACTAAAATATATTAATTAAAAAAAAGAGAGAATTCATTAAATGAATTCTCTCTTTTTTTATCTTGTCTCTTAGATTCTAAAAATCTAACTGACTAAAAATCTAACAATCTAGAATGGTAAATCATCTGGCTCATCATCAGAAACTTTAGATGCTGGCTCAAACTGATCTACAGGAGGCAAATTACTTGGTGCTGCAGACTGACCTAAGTTTTCTATTCTCCAACCAACAATTGAGTTAAAGTATTTTGCTTCTCCTTGTGGATTAATCCACTCTCTACCTCTTAAATTAATTGAAATTTTTACATCTTGACCAACTTTATAGTTGTTTAACAAATCTGTTTTGTCTTGATGAAATTCTACGCTAATCATTTGTGGGTATTGATCATCTGTAGTTACAACTACATCTCTTTTTCTAAATCCGTTAGCACCAAAAGTTTGTACTTCTCCAATAATTTTTACTTTACCAATAACTTCCATAATATTTATTTTAATAAAAGTACTTTCCAAGCACTTTCTACATCATTTTTACTTAAAAAATCCTGCGCAAATGTATGTTTTTTTGTAGTTTCTAACCCAATAAAATTTGGGTGTTCTTTACCAAAGTTATTAACAGTGTCAGTAGTTGGCAATTGTTCAATATTACCTAACATCCCCAAATTATTACCTGTTAAAACTGTACTATTTCTAATTTCTGATGGAATATTGTCAACACCAATTCCTAAAGTTGATATTGGTTTCGGAATTTCGAAAAAACCATCTCTGGCTCTTGTATAATAACTACCTCCTGCTCTAGCCACTAAATCAATTCTATGTTGATCTATTGCTCCATTATCATCTAAAACATTTTCGTTTATGTGCATTTTAACAACTTCGCAAACTATTAAATTTCCTGCTCCACCTTCATCACCAGTAAAAATAACATCATTTACTTTACACTCAAATTGCACAGGCGATTCTGCTACTCTAAAAGGTTTAATTTCGTCTGATTTTAGCATTGTAAAACCTGCTTTTTCAAACTCATTTACTCCTTCTGGATATTCTGTAGAACTCAAAGACATTTGTTGAACAATATCATAATTCACAACATTAATCACTACTTCTTTAGTTGCTAAAACATTATTTAAAGTATGCTTTGTAGTATTATCTCTTACTCTTCTTGCAGGAGAAAATATTAATATTGGTGGGTTTGAACCAAAAACATTAAAGAAAGAAAAAGGCGATAAATTAGGATTACCATCAGTATCTATGGTACTTGCAAATGCAATGGGTCTTGGTGCAATTGCGCCTAATAAATAGCCGTGAAATTTTCCTGTTGGAATTTCTTTTGGATTGATTGAAAGCATATTCAAAAATTTAAATAGATGTCACTTTGAGTGATTTTCGGTTTCAAGAGAAAATTTTATAAAGAAGTTCTCGACACTAATTTATTACGTTATCACTTTATAAATTCACTCTAACTGACAAATAAAATTCATTAGTAAAGATACTATCAAATACTTAAATGAGTTATATACAAGAAACCTTTATATTTGTTTTTAATGAAATTTCTCTCAAATACACTTTTATTAAAACGTATAACAATGCTAGTTTCTTTAGTAATTGTTACGCTAATTCTCTGGAACACTTACACTTTCTTTCAAAAATTTAAACAATCTGAAAGAGCAAAAATGGAAATTCATGGAGAAGCCATTAAAGAACTAAATACAGAAAGTTTAGAAGATTTAGAAAAAAATATTTCTGAACTTCCATTAAGTGTTATCAGCAGAACAAAAGATATTCCTTTTATTTTGGTTGATGCAAATGGTGAAATAAAAGGTTCTAATAACTTAGATCCTAAAAAAGAAAACGATCCTAAATATTTAAAAGAACAGCTCGAAATTATGAAGGATCAGAATCAGCCAATTCAAGTTGATTATCTAGGAAAAACAGACTTTATTTATTACAGAGATTCAGATTTATTAAACAAATTAACCTATTATCCTTTAGCATTAATTTTAATTTTAGTCTTGTTTTTAGCGGTTATCTATCTGTTTTATAGTTCTAACAAAGCTGCAGAAACCAATAAACTATGGACAGGGATGGCTAAAGAAACTGCGCATCAAATTGGTACGCCTTTGTCTTCTCTTTTAGGTTGGATTTCGATTTTAAAAATGGAAAAAGTAGATGAAACTTATATCCAAGAAATTGAAAAAGACGTACATCGTTTAAATACAATTGCCAATCGTTTTTCTAAAATTGGTTCTGTACCTGAGTTGAAAAAAGAAAACATTGTAGACATTACAAAACAGGCCTTTGATTATTTAGAATCTAGAAGTTCTAAACAGATTTCGTTTTCGTTTTCATCTACAGAAGATGAAATTTTTACAGAATTAAATACAGAATTATTTGGTTGGGTAATCGAAAACCTAATTAAAAATGCTATTGATGCAATGTTGGGTAAAGGTGAGCTCAATCTAAAAATTGAAAGCAAACAAAAGAAAGTTAAAATTACGGTTTCTGATACTGGTAAAGGAATGCCTAAAAAGTTATTCAAACAAATATTTAAACCTGGTTTTACAACTAAAAAACGTGGTTGGGGTTTAGGTTTATCGCTCTCAAAACGAATTGTAGAAGATTACCACAATGGAAAAATATTTGTAAAAAAATCTGAAATTGATAAAGGAACCACTTTTCAGATTTTGTTGAATAAGTTATAATCATGAAAAATTACTAGCAATAGTCTCTGCTAAAGCAACAAACTCTTCGTTTGTTAGTTTTTCTTTTTTAGTAAATTGCATATCAGCCATTGCATTTGTTGGTATTAAATGTACGTGAACGTGAGGTACTTCTAAACCAATTACACTCATACCAATTCGTAAACACGGCACTGCTTTTTCTAACGCTTTTGCAACTCTATAAGAGAAATCCATTAGCGCTAAATATTCTTCTTTTGATAAATCAAAAATCTTGTTTTCTTCTTTTTTTGGTACTACTAAAGTATGTCCTTTTGCATTTGGATTAATGTCTAAAAAAGCAAAAAAATTATCATCTTCTGCTACTTTATAACTTGGTATTTCTCCTTCGATTATTTTGGTAAATATGCTCATATTAAAAAGTAAATAGTTTTTAGTAAAAATAAAAAAAGAATTCGGGTTCTGACAATGTCAAAACCCGAATTTAGAATAGTTTTTTAAATAATTATTTCCTAAAAAGTTATTTCAAAAAGTTTGCAAACAAGTTTAGCCCTGATTGAAACGACATCCTTTTTTATTTTTCATAAAAAAGATATAGTGGAAAGCAGGAAATAGCTTCAAATAAAATTATCTTGAAATCTCTACAATTTCAAATTTCATAATTCCATTAGGCACTTTAATTTCAGCAAGTTCACCTACTTTTTTCCCTAATAAACCTTTACCAATAGGTGAATTTACAGACAGTTTTCCATTTCTAACATCAGTTTCAGAATCTGCAACTAATCTGTAAGAAAACTCCATTCCATTACTTGTATTTTTAATCTTAACATTAGAATGAATCAATATTTTAGAAGTATCTAACTGACTTTCATCTAAAATACGGGCAGATGCTACTATATTTTTCAACTTAGCAATTTTAGTTTCTAAATGAGATTGTTCTTCTTTTGCTGCATGATATTCTGCATTTTCACTTAAATCTCCTTTATCTCTAGCATCTGCAATTTCTTGAGTAACTCTAGGTCTTTCTACTTGCTCTAACTGATGTAACTCGTCTTTTAATTTTTTTAATCCTTCTGGAGAATAATATGAAATTTCGCTCATTTTCTTTGTTTTTAAAACTTATCCTTTTCTTTGCAAAACATATAATTTATCAAAAAAGAGATAATACAATTATTTCTTAAAAACCCTTTATGGGTTAAATTTAAAAATCTCATTGCCTAAACAGGAATGAGATTGTTCTACAAATGTACAAAATATTTGTAAATTGCCAGCGTTTTTAATAAAACAGAAATCCATAATGTTAAAAAAATTAGTAATTTTTACTTGTTTTATCTTTTTTATAAACTGCTCAGATACAACTAATTTAGAAGGTTGCATAAGATCTTTTAGCTTAAGTACAGCCACAGATTTAAACAATCCTGGACTTATAAACGCACAAACTCCTGGAGGTTATGCAGAGTTACCAAGTGTAGGTGGTTTAAGTAAAGGAATTCTTTTATTTAATAAAAACGGAAGTGATTTTGTTGCTTTTGATAGATTATGCCCTGCAAATAATTGCACTGCTCCAATGATATTTGAAAACAGACTTTTAAAATGTACTTGTGATGACAGTACCTACAGTGTAGATTTTGGAGGTGCACCACAAACAGAAGGTTTTCAATGCCCTGCAATTGAGTACAATGTAACCAGAAATGGCTCTACAATTCGAATCAGTAATTTTTAATAGTTTCTTAGCTTTTAGATGCTTATTTTTGCTAAAATACAATTACAATTATCGTGAAAAATTATTTTTCTTCAAACTTTAAATTAGGCGTTTTAGGTGGTGGTCAACTAGGTAGAATGTTGTTAACAGAAACTCAAAAATTCGACATTCATACTTCAATTTTAGATGGCAGTGCATCTGCACCCTGTGCAGAAATTTGTAACACGTTTGTTGTTGGAGATTTATTAGATTTTGATGCAGTTTACAACTTTGGTAAAACTGTAGATTTACTAACCATAGAAATTGAAAACGTAAATCTAGATGCTTTAGATAAATTGGAAGACGAAGGTTTAACCATTTATCCAAAGCCAAAAGATTTAAGAATTATTCAAAGTAAAGCAAGACAGAAAAATTTTTATGTAGATCATCAAATACCCACTGCAGAATTTTCTCATTATGCATATTTAGAAGAATTAAAGCATTCTTTTGAGAATAACATTATCGATTTTCCTTTTGTATGGAAAGCCGCACGTTTTGGTTATGATGGTAATGGAGTAAAAATTGTAAGAAATATTGATGATTTACAAAGTTTACCAAATGTAGAATGTATTACAGAAAAGTTAATTCCGTTTAAAAATGAATTGGCTGTAATTGTATCTAGAAATTCTGATGGTGAAATATCAACTTACCCTGTTGTAGAAATGGAATTTCATCCAGAAGCAAATCAAGTTGAATATGTAATTTGCCCAGCAAGAATCGATTTTAAGGTTGCAGAAAAAGCTAGAGAAGTTGCCTTAAATGTAGTTAGTAAACTAGATTTTGTTGGTTTATTGGCTGTAGAAATGTTTCAAACTGTAGATGATAAAATATTGGTAAACGAAGTTGCTCCTAGACCACATAATTCTGGTCATTATTCTATAGAAGCTAGTTATACCAATCAATTTGAACAACATTTACGTTCTATTTTAAATCTTCCTTTAGGAAACACAGAAAGTAAAGTAGCAGGAATTATGGTAAACCTTGTTGGAGAAGAAGGTTTTTCTGGAGATGTAATTTACGAGAATTTAAATGACATTTTAAGGATTGATGGAGTTACTCCTCATATTTATGGTAAAAAAGAAACACGTCCATTCAGAAAAATGGGACATGTTACCATTGTAAATGCTGATATTAATAAAGCAAGAGAAATAGCACAAAAAGTTAAAGAAACAATTAGAGTGATAAGTAAATAATTATGGTAGGTATAATAATGGGAAGCGATTCAGATCTTCCAATAATGCAAGAAGCAATAGATATTTTAGAAAGTTTTGACATACAAATAGAAGTAGATATTGTATCTGCTCATAGAACTCCAGAAAAATTATTCGATTATTCTAAAAATGCACACAAAAGAGGCATAAAAGCAATTATTGCTGGTGCAGGAGGTGCAGCTCATTTACCAGGAATGGTTGCAAGTATGAGTCCTTTACCTGTAATTGGAGTTCCTGTAAAAAGTAGAAATTCTATAGATGGTTGGGATTCTGTTTTATCAATATTACAAATGCCAGGAGGTGTACCTGTTGCAACTGTAGCTTTAGATGGTGCAAAAAATGCAGGAATTTTGGCAGCTCAAATTATTGGAACTTCAGATAAATGTGTTTTAGACAAAATTATCGCTTATAAAGAAGGTTTAAAACTTAAAGTTGAAAAAGCTTCTGAAAGAGTAAAAAAATAAAAGAATACAAATTGTAATAGCCCTTCAAGTATTCGTATTTGAAGGGCTTATAAATTATAAAAACATGAACCCACTTTTACAAGATTTTAATACAGCTCCTTTTTCTAAAATTTCTTCTGATGATTACAAACCAGCTATTAAAAAAGGGATAGAAATTGCAAAAGCAGAAATTGATACAATTGCAAATAGTACTGTTGCTCCTACTTTTGAAAACACTACTGTAGCTTTAGATTTTACAGGAGAAAAATTAAATAGAATAACTTCAATTTTTTTTA
Source organism: Polaribacter vadi (assembly GCF_018861005.1). Classification (GTDB taxonomy): domain Bacteria; phylum Bacteroidota; class Bacteroidia; order Flavobacteriales; family Flavobacteriaceae; genus Polaribacter; species Polaribacter vadi_A. The sequence continues at coordinate 72,399 of NZ_JAHKQL010000003.1, read as the reverse complement.
ATTTAAACTCAGCTGAAACTAATGATGCTATTCAAAAAATTGCTCAAGAAGTTTCTCCTTGGTTAAGTGAATTTAGAAACGACATCACTTTAAATGAAGCTTTATTTACAAGAGTAAAAGCTGTGTTTGAAGATAAAGAAAATTTAGATTTAACACCAGAACAACAAATGTTGTTAGAAAAGCAATACAAAGGTTTTGCTAGAAATGGTGCAAATTTAAGTGATGATAAAAAATCAAAATTAAGAGAAATAGATTCAAAGCTATCTAAATTATCTTTACAATTTGGCGAAAATGTTTTGGCAGAAACCAATGCTTTTGAAATGCATTTAACTAATGAAGAGGATGTTTCTGGCTTACCTGATTCTGTGAAAGAAGCTGCAAGTCAATTAGCAAAAGAACAAGATAAAGAAGGTTATATTTTTACGCTTCAATATCCAAGTTACATTCCTTTTTTAACGTATGCTGATAATAGAGAATTACGTAAGAAAATGGCAATTGCTGCTGGAAAAAAAGCCTTTCAGGGCAATGAGTTTAACAACGAAAAAATTGTTTTAGAAATTGTAAACTTACGTCAGCAAAGAGCAAACTTATTAGGTTATAAAACCCACGCTCATTTTGTTTTAGAAGAAAGAATGGCAGAAACTCCTGAAAAGGTAATCGAATTTTCGAACAATTTATTAGAAAAAGCAAAACCTGCTGCTCAAAAAGAGTTTGAAAATTTAGAAAAATACGCTCAAAAATTAGACGGAATTGATCAACTTCAAAAATGGGATGGCGCTTATTATTCAGAAAAATTAAAGAAAGAATTATTCGATTTAGATCAAGAAATATTAAAGCCTTATTTTAAATTAGAAAATGTAATTGATGGTGTTTTTGAAATCGCTAATCGTTTGTATGATTTAAATTTTGAAGAAGTTTCTAACATAGAAAAATATCATCCAGATGTAAAAACATATAACGTAACTGATGATGAAGGCAACTTTATTTCTGTTTTTTATGCGGATTATCATCCTAGAAAAGGAAAAAGAAATGGTGCATGGATGACGAGTTACAAATCGCAACAAATTAAAAACGGAGTTAACGAAAGACCTCACGTTTCTATTGTTTGTAACTTCACAAAACCAACAGCTACAAAACCTTCTTTATTAACGTTTAATGAGGTTACAACTTTGTTTCACGAGTTTGGTCACGCATTACATGGAATGTTAGCAAACACCACTTACAACAGTTTATCAGGGACTTCTGTTTCTTGGGATTTTGTTGAATTACCAAGTCAGGTTTTAGAAAATTGGTGTTATGAAAAAGAGGCTCTAGAATTGTTTGCAAAACATTACGAAACTGGAGAAGTTATCCCTATGAAATATGTAGAAAAAATTAAAGAATCTGCAAGTTTTCATGAAGGAATGCAAACTTTACGTCAATTGAGTTTCGGACTTTTAGATATGAAATGGCACTCAGAAAATCCGTCAGAAATTACTTCTGTAAAAGAATTTGAAATTGATGCTTTTTCAGAAACTAGATTGTATCCTGATGTTGCAGAAAACTGTATGAGTACAGCCTTTTCTCATATTTTTCAAGGCGGATATTCTGCAGGTTATTATTCTTACAAATGGGCAGAAGTTTTAGATGCTGATGCTTTTGAGTATTTCTTAGAAAAAGGAATTTTTAACAAAGAAGTAGCTACAAAATTTAAAGAAAATGTACTTTCTAAAGGTGGAACTGTAAAACCAATGGAATTATACAAACGCTTTAGAGGTCAAGAACCAAAACCAGAAGCTTTATTAAGAAGAGCTGGTTTGTTATAAGCTTAAAAATAAACCAAAAGAATTGTTATAAAATTGTTTCTTGTTCGTTATAAAAATAGAATGAGGAACAATTTTTTTATTTTATGGGCTTTCTTTACAATATCATCATTTTCGCAAATAGAAATTAAAGGTACTGTATATCATCAAAAAACACCTTTAGAAAATGTTGCCATTTACCTAAATAACACCATGCTTGGCACTACAACAAATGCCAATGGGCAATTTAACTTAACTGTTAAAGAAGGTAAATTCGAACTTATTGTATCTTATCTTGGATTTAAAAAAATTAATTATACTCTAAATACTTCTACATACTCTAAACCTTTGTTTTTTGTTCTTGAGGATGATGAAAACGTTTTGGATGAAATTATTATTCAAAAAACAGTGTATGATGAAGAGTGGAAATATAATCTAGAACTTTTTAAAAAAGAGTTTATAGGCATAACAGAATTAGCTAAAGAATGTAAACTTTTAAATCCTGAAGTTTTGCATTTTAATTACAATGCTAGAGAGAATATTCTTACTGCTTTTGCCAGAAAACCTCTGCAATTAAAACATAAAGCGTTGGGCTATTTGATTATTTATGAACTAGAAGAATTTGTAAGAAACAGAAACTATGTTCATTATTTAGGTTACTCTAGATACAAAGAATTAAAAGGCGGAAAAGCGAAACAAAAAAGATGGAAAAAAAACAGAAAAAAAGCTTACAGTGGCTCTACAGTTCACTTTTTTAAATCTGTTTTAAACAATACTTTTACTGAGCAAGGCTTTATTGTTAACCAATTTAAGAGAGTGCCAAATCCAGAAAGACCTTCTGAAAAAGAAATTAAAAAAGCCAGAGAACTCATAAAACTTAGTAAAGGTTTAGGCATCAACTTTAATAAAGAAATTGATGTACCAAAAAACGCAACAGACTCTGCTTTAGTAGTACTTAAAAAATCTCGTTTGGTAAAATTTAAAGATTATTTGTACAAATCGAAACTATCTCAAAAAGAAATAATTACTCAAAAAAATGGTTTGGTTTATCTAACTTTTGATGATAATCTAAGTATCGTTTACACTAAAGAGAAAGAAGAATTAGCATATATTACAAGAAACACATTCAGTAAAAAAAGAGAACCTTTACCACAAACATCAAGTTTAATTCCTCAGAAAAAAGGAGTTATTGTAGATAAAAACGGATTGTTAATTTATCCTTTAGATGTGTTTTATGAAGGCTATTGGTCTTTTTACGAAAAAGTTGCAACCTATTTACCTTTAGATTATGTGCCAGTTGGCAGCTCTCAGTAAGCAGTAATTCTGTGAGTTTTTTACTGAAAATGGTGACTGCAAACTGAATACTAAAAAACTGCTTACTTATTTTTAGCCTCTATCCATTTACTCATAAACTTTGTTGCTTGTAACGTTTGGTGTTGCAACAAACTTCCTAAAAAATTATGAGTTCTATGTTGTTCTAAATTTTGTTTAATTACATCAATTTTATTTAAAAAAGGTTTCCCTATTTTCTGTTTATTGTATGTAGCATTGATAATTTTAACTCCATTACTTTGCGCCATTTTCCAAGTATTTTTTTCTACATATAATATTACTGCCATTTTAGAAAATACAGTAAAATCATCTTCAACAAACCCACTCCAATGCAATTCATTAGTCATTCCTTCAACTCCAATTAAGCTTGTAACACTTGGTGTTCCGCAAATCATAGCTTCTGTTAATTTGCCTTTTATTCCAGCTCCAAAACGTAAAGGGGCCAAAACTACTCTTGCATTTTTTACAATTTCTTGGGCATTTTCTGCATACCCTTTTACAATAAACCCCTCTCTAGAATTATGTAACTCTTTTATTTGTTGATTTATATATGCGCCATAAATATGAATTTCAACTTCAGGGAGTCGTTTTCTAATTTTGCTCCAAATTTCATTTTTTAAAGTGAGTACAGCATCAATATTTGGTTTGTGAAAAAAGTTCCCAATAAATACAAAATGTTCTCTTTCCTCAAATGATTTCCATTTTTTAGTGTGATGTTCATCAATCTTATCTAATAAAAAAGGTAAATAATAAAGTAGGTTTTCATCAATCTTAAAAACAGATTTTAGCAAATCCATTTCATAAGTAGATATAATTATAGACAAATCACATCTTAAAATAGAAGCTATTTCTCTTTTGGTATCATCAGATCTCAACAAAGCTTCGTTTGTAAATTTCTCTCCTTTTTTTAGTTGTTGATACCTTACTTTTCGTAAAAAATGTAAATCCTCTGTATCTAAAATTCGTAGAGCATTTGGGCAATTTTCTGCAACTCGCCAACCAAATTGTTCTTCTGTCATAAATCGATCAAAAACAACAATATCTGGTTTTAACTTTTGAATAAAATCATCAAAAGAAGATGAATTCAGCTCAATAGCCACTGTTGTAATTCCTAAAGATTCTAGGTTAAAAGCATTTTTACTTTTTTGAGCAGTAGAAGCAAAAGTGATTATAAAATTCTGTTTTAAAAACAAATCTATCAATTGCAACATTCTACTACCTGCAGCAGAAGAATTGGGCTCTACCCAAACTGCACCTATAATTAAAATAGATTGTTTTTTCAATTATTCTGCAGTCATTTGTTGCTTGTAATCTGCCTGTACTTTTTTACCCCAAGTTACAATTGCATTAATTTGTTCTTGAGTTAAATTCGCCTCTGAATGCGTCCAAGTATAAGAATCTAAAGGCATTTCACCTTTCTCAACCTCTTCATACAATTCATCCATTTTATGTTCTTTTTTCTTTAAAGAATAAGTATTCCATTTCGAAAAATCTAAATGTTTTTTACCATCATTTACGTGATCTGCTAACCAATAGTTAACAGGTGTAATATTATTGTACCAAGGGTAACTTGTTTTTGCAGAATGGCAATCGAAACAACTTGTTTTTAAAATATCTAACACCTTTTCTGGTGGGTTTGTTTCTGCAATAAATGCATTTACAGTATCTATGTTTCCTTCATTTTTTTCTGGCCCAAAAAATTGAGCTACAATAAAAATTAACAAAAGCACTAACATTATTTTTTTTATGATTTTCATCTGAAATTACTTTAAATATATTACTCAGTAAAACTACTAAATTCTAACTTTATTCTGTAAAAATATCCGTATTTTTGTCTACTATTATTAAAAAACAACCTATTAGGTTATAGAATACATAAAAAAAATCAACAATGAAATACGATATTATTGTTATTGGTTCTGGTCCTGGAGGATATATATCTGCAGTTAGAGCATCACAATTAGGAAAAAAAGTAGCTATTATAGAAAAATATAGCACATTAGGAGGTACTTGTTTAAATGTTGGGTGTATTCCTTCTAAAGCGTTATTAGATTCTTCTCACCATTATTATGATGCTGTACATCATTTTGAAGAACATGGAATTTCTGTAGAAAAACCTTCTTTTGATTTTTCTAAAATGGTAGCAAGAAAAGAAAACGTTGTTACAACTACAACTGGTGGTATTAAATATCTTATGGATAAAAATAACATCGATGTTTACGAAGGTTTAGGTTCTTTCGAAGATGCTACTCATATAAAAATTACTAAAAGTGATGGTTCATCAGAAGTGATTGAAGGTACAAATACCATCATTGCAACTGGTTCTAAACCATCTACTTTACCATTTATCAGTTTAGATAAAGAAAGAGTAATTACTTCTACAGAAGCTTTAAAATTAAAAGAAGTACCAAAACATTTATTAGTAATTGGTGGTGGAGTTATTGGCTTAGAGTTAGGTTCTGTTTATAAAAGATTAGGTGCAGATGTTACTGTAATTGAATATGCTCCAAAAATTACACCTACTATGGATGCTGATGTTTCTAAAGAACTTACCAAAGTTTTAAAGAAACAAGGTATGAAATTTAACGTAAGTACAGGTGTAACTTCTGTTGAAAGAAATGGTGATGAAGTTATTGTAAAAGCAAATAACAAAAAAGGTGAAGAAGTAACTTTTACTGGTGACTATTGTTTAGTTGCTGTTGGTAGAAAAGCTTATACAGAAGGTTTAGGTTTAGAAAAAGCTGGCGTAAAAGTTAATGAAAGAGGTCAAGTTGATGTAAATGATCATTTACAAACTAATATTTCTAATATTTATGCAATTGGTGATGTTGTAAAAGGTGCAATGCTAGCTCACAAAGCAGAAGAAGAAGGTGTTGTTGTTGCAGAATATTTAGCTGGCGAAAAACCACATATAGATTATAATTTAATTCCTGGTATTGTGTACACTTGGCCAGAAGTTGCTGCAGTTGGTAAAACTGAACAAGAATTAAAAGATGCAAAAATCGATTATAAATCTGGTAAATTTTCTATGAGAGCCTTAGGTAGATCTAGAGCAAGTGGAGATATTGATGGTTTTGTAAAAGTTTTAGCAGATAAAAACACTGATGAAATTTTAGGAGTTCATATGGTAGGTGCAAGAGTTGCAGATTTAATTATGGAAGCTGCTGTTGCAATGGAATATAGAGCGTCTGCAGAAGATTTAGCTAGAATTTGTCATGGACACCCAACCTATTCAGAGGCTGTAAAAGAAGCTGCAAAAGCGGCTTGGGATGGTAAACCATTAAATGCTTAAAATTTAAATTTTATATAGAAACCTCACTATTAAGTGAGGTTTTTTTGTTTCCAAAACTTTCGAGTATTTTTGCAAAAATATGCAGAGAACCATACAATCTTTTACTGTTGATAATCTTAAGAATTTTAAAGAACAAATTTTGTTGTGGGCACAACAATTTGAAACTGCAATTTGGTTAGATTCTAACAATTACAAACAACAATATTCTAGTTTTGATTGTGCTTTGGCTGTTGAAGAATTTACTTCAATTAAAACTGATTATTTTAATGCTTTTGATAAATTAGAAGAATATCAAACCACAACTAAAGACTATATTTTCGGTTATATTTCTTATGATGTTAAGAATGATGTAGAAAATTTAAACTCAAATAATTTTGATGGTTTAGATTTTGCTGATTTGTATTTTTTTCAGCCTCAAAAGTTGTTTTTTATCAAAGGAAATAAGGTTGAATTCCATTATTTAAGAATGGTTGATGATGAAATGGAAAGTGACTATGTAGCAATCCAAAAAATCAAAAAAATAACAACTCAAAAATCTGAAAATGACATCAAAATCAAACTCAGAATTCATAAGGACGAATACCATCAAAAAGTAAATAAACTTTTAGAGCATATTAAAATCGGTGATCTTTATGAAGCCAACTTTTGCCAAGAATTTTATGCTGAAAATTCGACCATAAACCCTATTGAAGTTTACAAAGATTTAAATAAAATTTCTGAGCCTCCTTTTGCTGTTTTTCTAAAAATGGAACATCAATATTTATTATCTGCATCACCAGAAAGGTATATTAAAAAAGAAGGTAATAAAATAATTTCTCAACCAATAAAAGGTACTGCAAAGCGTTTAAGAAGTAAAATTGATGATGATAAAATTGCATCAGATTTATCTAGAGATATTAAAGAGCGTTCAGAAAATGTAATGATTGTAGATTTGGTGAGAAACGATTTATCTAAATCTGCAAAAAAAGGAAGCGTAAAAGTAGAGGAGTTATGCAAGGTGTATTCTTTTAAGCAAGTACATCAAATGATTTCTACAGTAGTTGCTGAAATTGAAGAGGACATACATCCTGTAACAGTTTTAAAAGATACTTTTCCTATGGGAAGTATGACTGGCGCTCCAAAATTCGCTGCAATGAAAATCATAGAAAAGCTAGAAGAAACAAAACGTGGTTTGTATTCTGGAACAGTTGGTTACATAACTCCAGAAGGCGATTTCGATTTTAATGTAGTAATTAGAAGTATTTTGTATAACGAAGAAAAAAAGTATATTTCTTATTCTGTAGGTGGTGCAATTACAGCCAAATCTGTTCCAGAAAAAGAGTATGAAGAATGTTTACTAAAAGCTAAAGCAATGCGTTATGTATTGTTGAATTCTAAATAATTATGATTCAAAATAAAGAAGCAAAATTCCAAAAAATTTTAGAAACCATAACAGACAAACCTAATGAGATGAATATGTTTGCAGGTTTTTTAAAAATGTATCCTGAAGAATGGAAACAACTAAAAATAAATTTTAGTAAATTTAACAGAAGTAAACAGTTTGGTAAAACCATTCCTTTACCAAAACCAGAACAATCTTTAAAAAAGGAAATTCGTGTTTGGTTAAAAAACAGATAAATTGGCTGAATTAATTGCAGAAATATTAGGATGGTATTTAGATGTTAAATATTTGATTAAGCATAAGAAAAGAAGAAAGTTCGAACAAGAAAATAATCTTCCGAAAAGTATTGTTTGGCACCCAATGACCAAGCCACTTTTAATTTCTTTTCCAATATTTTTAATAATTTTTGCTTTAATTTCTTATTTCAATTTTAACAACAAACCTTTAGAAAATACAAGTTCTAAAATTGCTAAAATTCAAACTTTACTTTCTTCTGAAAAGAAACAATTTGGCTTTTATCCTAAAGAATTAAAAAAGATTATTAGAAATAATCCTTTGCATAAAAATATCACCAAAGATTATTGGGGAAATGATTTTATTTATAAAATATCAAAAGATTCCTTAAATTACCAACTCGTTTCTATGGGTAAAGACCAGAAATCAAATACTTCTGACGACATTAAAGCAACAAATTAATAGTACTAATATGACTCAAAAAGAATTCAATTTTAATATTTATAACACTGAATTTTACGGTCGATATTGGCAAGGAAAAGAAACCAAAGCTGTTGTAGTTTTAGCACATGGAATGGGCGAACATTCTAATCGTTACAAACATGTTGCAAAAAAATTAACTGAAAATGATTTTGCTGTTGTTGCTTTTGATCATTTTGGTCATGGAAAAACAGAAGGTAAAAGAGGCCATAATCCCAATTTTGAAGCGGTTTTAGAAAGCATTTCAAAATCCATAGCTAAAGCAAAAGAATTATACCCAAACAAACCCATTTTTTTATACGGACATTCTATGGGCGGAAATGCAGTAATCAATTATACATTAAGAAAAAAGCATCAATTAAAAGGAGTTATTGCAACTAGTCCGTTTTTAAAACTAGCTTTTCAACCACCAAAAATCAAATTAGCAGCTGGAAAAATTTTACAAAAAATTGCACCCTCAATAACTATGGGAAATGAACTAGATGCTTCTCATATTTCTAGAGATCAAACAGAAGTTGATAAATATGTAAATGATGCTTTAGTGCATAATAAAATTAGCCCTAATTTTTCGTTAACCTTTATAGAAACTGGCAAATGGGCTATTGAAAATGCGAGTAAACTACAAACACAAATGTATTTATTACATGGAACAGATGATAAAATTATCGATTATAAAGGCACAGAAGAATTTGCAAATAATTCAGAATTTGCTACTTTAAAATTATATGAAGGTGGTTATCATGAGTTACACAATGATCTTTGTAAAGAAGAAATGCTACAAGATGTTGTAAACTGGTTGAATTCTAAAATTTAAATGACAAGAATTGCGTATTTTTGATGCGCAAATGCTTCAGAACTTCAAAGAACATATCAATAATAATTTTCCTTTTTTAAAGGATAAAAAACTATTGCTTGCCATTTCTGGAGGTGTAGATTCTGTTGTTCTTCATCATCTTTTTTATCAATTAAAAATAGACATTTCTTTAGCACATTGTAATTTTAAACTTAGAGAAAAAGAGAGTGATTTAGATGAAGAGTTTATAGCAAAACTTGCCAGAGCAAACAACAAACCAATCTTTACAATTAATTTTGACACTGCTGTTTTTGCCAAAAACAATAAGCTTTCTACTCAAATTGCAGCAAGAGAATTACGTTACACTTGGTTTCAAGAACTAGTAGAAAAACATAATTTCGATTATATTTTAACAGCACATCATGCAAATGATAATTTAGAAACTTTTCTCATCAACTTAACAAGGGGCTCTGGCTTAGATGGTTTTACTGGAATTCCCAAAAAAAACGGAAATATTGTTCGTCCACTTTTACCTTTTACAAGGGATGAAATTCTGAATTATGCCAAAAACAATAATATTGATTGGAGAGAAGATGCAAGCAATGCATCAACCAAATATGTACGTAATAAAATTAGGCATCAAGTAGTACCTATTTTAAAGGAAATCAATCCGAGTTTGTTAGAAACTTTTGCGAAATCTTTACAAAACTTACAAGAATCGCAGCAAATAATTGAAGATAGAATTCAAGATGTTTCATCAAAAATTATCAAAAAAGATTCATCTTCAACTTTAGAAATAACAAAATATACAATTGCTAAAATTAATAAACTTTCTAATCCAAAAGCCTATTTATATCAACTTTTAAAGGATTATAATTTTACAGAATGGCATGATGTTTACGATTTATTATCAGCACAATCTGGTAAACAAGTTTTTTCTAAAACCCATAGATTATTAAAAGATAGAGACTTTTTAATTTTATCTAAAATAGATTTGTCAACTTCGCAAGAAATGACATTTAAAATACAGAAAGATCAATCAGAAATAACAACTCCAATTCATTTAGTTTTAGAAGATATTGATGAAAAATCAAAAGAAAATAAACAGACTATTTACATTGATAAAGATTTGTTAAAATACCCTTTGCTTGTTAGAAAATGGAAAAATGGAGACTATCTTTATCCAACAGGAATGCTAGGAAAAAAGAAACTGAGCAAATACTTTAAAGACGAAAAATTTTCGCTCTTAGAAAAAGAACATACTTGGTTACTTTGTAATGTAGATAACGAAATTATTTGGGTGATAAACCACAGACAAGATCGTCGTTTTTCATCAACTAAAAACACTGAAAATTATTTAAAAATCACCACCATATAATGAAGAAATTCATCACGCTATTTATCCTTTTCACTGCTTTTTTTTTAAAAGCACAAACAGAAAATGATCCCATAACCATTGCAACTTCTGTTAAGAAAATATCAGACACAGAATACGATATTATTTTTAATGCTAAATTATACAAAGGATGGTATTTGTACTCACAATACAATCCTGATGGGGCTTCTTTACCTTTAGAAATCACAATTCCTGATGGCGAAACTGGCTATAAATTAATTGGTAAAGCTGATGAAAAAGATACATTTAAAAAATATTCTGATGTTTGGGAAGTAGAAGAAGTTGTTTTTAAAGAGAAGGCAAAAATTTCTCAAAGAATTCAATTAACCAACAAAAAAATCACGCAAGTAAAATTAAATTTCTTTGGTCAAGTTTGTGAAACTGCTTGTATAAATATCGATGAAGATTTTACAGTTTCACTTACTAATAATCAAATTAAAATTTCGAATACTGTTGATGAAAGAAGTGCAGCATTAACAAAACAATTAAAGTTAGGATTAAAAAATACTGAACTTTTAATAAACACTTCTGACGCAGAATCAGAAAGTTCAAACGGATTATTTAGTATCTTTTTTCTTGGTTTTGCTGGTGGTTTATTAGCACTTTTAACGCCTTGTGTTTTTCCTATGATTCCGTTAACGGTTTCATTTTTCACAAAACAATCAGAAAATAAAAAGAAGGGAATTTTTAATGCCATTTTATATGGTTTTTTTATCATCTTAATTTACATATTACTAAGTTTACCTTTTCACTTTTTAGATAATTTAGATCCAGAAATTTTAAATACAATTTCTACTAATGTCTGGTTAAACATTTTCTTTTTTGCTGTTTTAGTGTTTTTTGCTTTTTCTTTCTTCGGCTTTTACGAAATAACTTTACCAAGTTCTTGGGGTAATAAAATGGATTCTGCTTCCTCTGTTGGCGGAATTATTGGAATCTTTTTTATGGCTTTAACTTTAGCTATCGTTTCCTTTTCTTGTACAGGCCCAATTTTAGGTTCTCTTTTAGCTGGTTCTTTAACTTCGGATGGTGGAGCAACACAGTTAACAGCAGGTATGTCTGGTTTTGGTTTGGCTTTGGCTTTGCCTTTTGCATTGTTTGCTTTGTTCCCAAATTGGTTAAATTCTTTACCAAAATCTGGTGGATGGTTAAATACAACCAAAGTAGTTTTAGGTTTTTTAGAGTTAGCTTTAGCTTTCAAATTTTTATCGAATGCAGATTTAGTTGCGCATTGGGATATTTTAAAACGCGAAATCTTTATCGGAATTTGGGTAATTATTTTTATAGGCTTAGCCTTGTATTTATTTGCTAAAATTAAATTCCCACACGATTCTCCAATCAAAAAATTATCATTTTCAAGAATCTCTTTTGGGGTTTTAGTTATCTCTTTTATCATTTATATTACTCCTGGAGTTTTAAAAAATCCTACTTGGAATTTAAGTTTATTAAGTGGTTTTCCTCCTCCACAATTTTATAGTATTTATGAACAAGAAAGCGATTGCCCTTTAGGTTTAGATTGCTATAAAGATTTTGATGAAGGTTTAGCAAAAGCAACAGAAGTTAACAAACCTATTTTATTAGATTTTACAGGCTGGGCCTGCGTAAATTGTAGAAAAATGGAAGAAAATGTTTGGAGTGAACCAGACATTTATCAAACTTTAAAAGAAGATTATATTTTAATTTCTTTGTATGTAGATGATAATGAGAAAGCATTACCAGAAGCACAACAATTCGACTTTTTAAAACCAAATGGTAAAATTAAAAAAATAAAAACTGTTGGAGATAAATGGTCTACATTTCAAGTTATCAATTTTAAAAACGCATCACAACCTTATTATATTTTATTAAGTCCTGATTTAGAGATTTTAAATTCTGCACAACAATATACAGACAGAGATACTTATTATTCTTGGTTAAAAGAAGGAGTAGAAAACTTTAATAAAGAATAATAAAATCATTGTATTAACAAAAGGTTTCATCAAATAAAAACCTTTAAAAGGGTATAAAAAATAACAAAATCAGCACAGCTGAATAGAAATTAAACATTTCAGAAAAACAGGCGTAAATTTCTATCATTTTCGCAATTTTTTAAAGACATTATTCCTAAAAACCTAGGTTCTTTATTTTTGGTTTTTTGTAATTTCACATCACTAAATTTCAAGAAATATGTCTGCATTACCAGAATTAACAAGATTTAATGACAATGTGTTATCTAAATATCAAATTTATAGTAGCATATTCACAACACTACCTTTCGATACAATAAGCAATACAGGTGTTTTATTGCCTCTTTTTCAAAAGATTTGTGAAAAAGGTTTTAAGAACGGAAAAAATCCAACACAAATAATTGAAAAGTTTTTTAAGAAATATCAAGACTCACCAACTGATAACGAAAAAAATGATTTACTTTTTCAATTTATACAATATATAGAACGTTTAGTTGTATTATTTGATGCTATTGAAGATGCCGCTTTTCCTATTGTAAATAATATGGATGGTTTTGGTACTTTACGTAACTCTAAGGAATCTGCAATTTTAAGCAACAAAAAAGAAGAATTAAAAAAATACTTAGAAGATTTTAAAGTACGTATCGTTTTAACTGCTCACCCAACACAATTTTACCCAGGTTCTGTTCTAGGTATTATTACAGACTTAGATGAAGCTATACAAAACGACGATTTATTATTAATCAAAAAATTGTTGGCTCAATTAGGTAAAACTCCATTTTACAAAAAATCTAAACCTACACCTTTTGATGAAGCTGTAAGTTTAATTTGGTATTTAGAAAATGTATTCTACCACTCTGTAAGTAAAATTTACAATTACATTCAGAATAATATATATGATGGTCATCCTACTGATAATGAAATTATAGATCTTGGTTTTTGGCCTGGTGGAGACAGAGATGGTAATCCATTTGTAACTACACAAATTACTTTAGATGTAGCAGAAAGATTGCGTCAATCTATATTAAGAAGCTACTATAGAGATGTAAGACGTTTAAAAAGACGTTTTACTTTTGATGGTGTTCAAGAAATTTTAGCAAGAATAGAAAAACGTTTGTATAAACATGTTGTTAGAAGTTATGCGAAAGTAAATTTTTCTCAAAAAATATTATTACAAGAATTAGAAGACGCAAGAAACATTATTAAAGAAAAACATGATTCTTTATTTATTGAAGAATTAAATGACTTTATTAATAAAGTAAGAATTTTTGGTTTTCACTTTGCTACTTTAGATATTAGACAAGACAGTAGAGTACATCACAAAGCATTTACTCAAATAGTTGATGATTTATTAGCTGCTGGAGACACTACTTTTCCAGAAAATTACCAACGTTTATCAGAAAGCGAACAAATTGAAATTTTAGCTATAGTTAAAGGTAATATAGATCCTAAAATTTTATCTGATGAAATGTCTGTTAAAACCATAGAATCAATTTATGCTTTAAAAACCATTCAGCAAAGAAATGGAGAACGTGGTGCAAATAGATATATTATTAGTAATAACCAATCAGCATTAAACGTAATGCAAACTTTTGCAATGCTAAATTTATGTGGTTTTGAAAACGAATTACCAGTAGATGTAATTCCTCTTTTTGAAACTGTAGACGATTTAGAAAATGCAAGTGATGTAATGCGTACGTTATATACTAATAAAACATATAGATACCATTTATCTAAAAGAAAAAATCAACAAACAATAATGTTAGGTTTTTCTGATGGAACAAAAGATGGTGGTTATTTAATGGCAAATTGGGGTATTTTTAAAGCAAAAGAAGCTTTAACAAAAATATCTAGAGAATTTGATATTGAAGTTATTTTCTTTGATGGACGTGGAGGACCACCTGCAAGAGGAGGAGGAAAAACACATCAATTTTATGCTTCTTTAGGACCAACTATAGAAGACAAAGAAATACAATTAACTATTCAAGGGCAAACAATTAGTTCTAATTTTGGAACATTAGACTCTTCTCAATACAATCTAGAACAATTAATAAGTTCTGGTATTAAAAATGAAGTTTTTACAAAAGATCAATTGAATGATAGTCATAGAACTATTATCAATGATTTAGCTGAAACTAGTTATAAAACTTACGTAGATTTTAAAAATCATCCTCAGTTTTTATCGTATTTAGAAAAAATGAGTACTTTAAAATACTATGCAAAAACTAATATTGGTAGTAGACCAAGTAAACGTTCTAATTCTGATACTTTAGACTTTTCTGCATTAAGAGCAATACCTTTTGTAGGTAGTTGGAGTCAGTTAAAACAAAACGTTCCAGGATTTTTTGGTGTAGGTACTGCACTAAAAAAATACGAAGATGCAGGTAGATTTGATGAAATTGTAGATTTCTATAACTCATCAGATTTCTTTAAAACTTTACTAGAAAATAGTATGATGAGTTTAACAAAATCTTTCTTTGGCTTAACAGCTTATATGGCAGATGATCCTGTTTTTGGAGAATTTTGGAAATTAATTTTTGAAGAATATAAAACAACAAAACGTCTTTTACTAAAATTAACTGGTCATAAAGAGTTAATGGAAAACTTTCCTGTAGGAAAAGCCTCTATAGAAATAAGAGAAAATATTGTTTTACCATTGTTAACTATTCAACAATATGCTTTAAAGAAAATTCAAGACCTACAGAAAGAAGAAGGTAATGAAGCAGAAATAGAAGTTTATGAAAAAATGGTAATGCGTTCTTTATTTGGTAACATTAATGCAAGTAGAAATTCAGCTTAAAACATTCTTAAAAAAACAAACTAAAATGCAATCAAAAATATTGATTGCATTTTTTTTATGCCATAATTTTATTTACTTTTAAAGAAAAAAAATGCTCGTTAAAGTTTTTGGATCTGCTGTTTTTGGAATTGAAGCTACAACAATTACTGTAGAAGTTAACATAAACAAAGGTATATGCTATCATCTTATTGGCTTACCAGACAAAGCCGTTAGCGAAAGTTCTTACAGAATTTCTGCAGCCTTAAACAACGAATCTTAGAAACTACTTGGTAAAATAAAGACTATGAAAAAAACATACTTAATATTTTTATTTATTTTAAATCTTCAAATTTCATTTGGCCAATCTATCGAAGCTACTAAAATTGAATTAAATTTTCAAGAAGATAGTCATCCACAAAACTTAATTGCATCACAATCTGGATTTTATTTTACAGCTACAGATGGATATTTTGATAATTTTGGAAGAGAACTATGGTTTTCTGATGGAACTTTAGACGGAACCTATAAAATAAAAGATATTAATCAAGGGAGTAATTCTTCTAGTCCAAATTCATTTACTATTTTAAATAATATTCTTTTTTTTACGGCAAACGATGGAATTCATGGAACAGAATTATGGAAAAGTAATGGAACTGAAGAGGGTACTGTTTTAGTGAAAGATATCAAATCTAATAATTCTAGCACCTACAATCCACCACGTAATTTAGTAGCTTTTAATAATAAAGTTTATTTTAATGCAACAGATGGTGTAAATGGCTACGAATTATGGGTTAGTGATGGCACAGAAGAAGGGACTAATTTGGTAAAGGATATAAATACAAATGGTAATAGTTCTCCATTTAATTTATTTGTTTTTAATAATTTTCTTTATTTTTCAGCAGATGATGGAACTCATGGGAAAGAGTTATGGAAAAGTGATGGAACTGAAGCCGGTACTATTTTAGTTAAAGATATCAACAACAATGGTAATGGTAGTTTAAACGGAAACTTCATTGTCTCTAATGATTTTTTCTTTTTTTATGCAACATCAGATAATTATTACACTGGTACAACCTTTTACGGTTACGAACTTTGGAGAAGTGATGGAACAGAAACTGGAACAGTTATGGTTAAAGATATTAGAGACGGAACAGCTTCTAGTAATACAGAATTTAAAGGAATAGAATTAAATGGAAATTTACTTTTTGCAGCTAATGATGGTATTAATGGTGCTGAATTATGGAAAAGTGATGGAACTGAGGCTGGTACTACATTAGTAAAAAACATCGATAAATCTAATTTTAACGGGTTATCTTATAACAATATTTTTAAAAAATTAAATAATAAAATTTATTTTTTAGGTAATGATAATATTCATGGAACAGAAATATGGACAAGTGACGGTACTGAAGACGGAACAAAATTAGTAAAGGATATAAATGAAGGAGAGGCATCTGTTTGGATTGAAAAAATCCATGTTGATGAATCAAATGATAAGATTCTTTTTTATACAACAAGTACTAATTCTAACCAGAGAATACTCTGGGTTTCTGACGGAACTGAAAATGGCACAATACAAATACCCAATGTAGAAACCCCAAATACCTCATCTACTCAAGAATATTTCTGTACTTTCAATGATAAAACTTTTTTTTCAGGAAAAAACCAAAAAAACGGAAATGAATTATTTGTAACTGATGGTACTCTTCAAGGAACAAATTTCTTCAAAGATTTAAATTATTCAACTAGTAGTGCTCCAGCTAAACTCACAGATGTAAATGGAAAAGTTTTCTTTAGAGGCTCTAATGAACAAGAATTTGGGAACCAACTATTCTCTAGTGATGGAACAATAAATGGAACTATCATGGTTAAAAGGATTGGTGAAAACTCCAACATCGATGATTTATCTGAAACAGTTGTTATAAATAATAAATTGTTTTTTAGTGCTCATGATAATTCTAATGGATACGAACCTTGGATTAGTGATGGTACTGAAGAAGGTACATTTATGATTAAAGATATAAGATCTGATGGTAGTAGTTTAAGAAATCATAACAATAAGCAATATTTCTATGCATCAGATAATAAAGTATATTTTTCTGCTAATGATGGCGTTCATGGCTTTGAACCTTGGGTAAGTAATGGTTCAGAACAAGGTACATTTATGCTAAAAGATATAAATACAGTCGGAAATGGTACAGGGTATAATGCAGAAGGAGGCTCTAGTAATTCAATGTATTTTACTGAATTAAATGGTTACATATATTTTAATGCAAATATCCCATCTAATTCTTCGCTATGGAAAACAGATGGTACACAATCTGGTACAGAAATTGTTTTTACTACATATTCTGGCATAGGTTATATAAATAAAATTAACAATAAACTTTTAATTAATAATTCTTCTGGAGGTTACTGGATCTCAGATGGAACAACAAACGGCACAACACTTTCAGATTTACCATCATATTTAAACATAAATACGAATATCACATTAAATAATGAATTATTTTTTATTTCTAGATTAAAAGATATTAGCAATAGGTATGGATTGTATAAAACAGATGGAACAGCAAATGGAACAAAATTACTTTATGAAGGCCTAAATCACCCAACAATATCTACTGTATCAATTGAAAATTTAATTAAATGCGGTAAATATATTTATTTTACAATAACAGATTATTGGTATACAAATGTACCTGAATTATGGAGAACGGATGGTAACATTACAGAAAAATTAGACATTGATAGCTCTTTAAATAGTTCACTATTTGAATGTCATAAAAACAACCTATTTTATACTACTGATAATAATGAAATAAAATACCTTAACGATAATTTAAATGAACCAAAATCGCTAAATATTGTAATTACAAATGATGATAGTTTAAGTGAATATTCTTATAAATACAATTTAACATCTAGTGGTGATAATCTTTATTTTTCTGGACGTACAGATTTAAGTGGAGAAGAACTTTTTGTAATGACTCCTAATTTATCAGTATTAAATTTACATACTTTTCAAAGTACTGATAAATTAAATAAAATAAGCATCCACCCTAACCCTTCAAATAGTTTTATTAACATTAAAAGTGGTAAGTGGTTTAATAAATTAAATATTTACGATATAAGAGGTAATCTTATTATTAAAAAACATATTGAAAATACACTAGAAACAAAACTTAATGTAAATAACTTAACTAAAGGAATTTACTTTTTAGAAATTATTTCCGACAATAAAAAATTGACACAAAAACTTATAATTGAGTAAAAAAAAATTATTTATCTTTAAAGAAAAAAATGCTCGTTAAAGTTTTTGGATCTGCTGTTTTTGGAATTGAAGCTACAACAATTACTGTAGAAGTTAACATAGACAAAGGTATAGGCTATCATCTTGTTGGCTTACCAGACAAAGCCGTTAGCGAAAGTTCTTACAGAATTTCTGCAGCCTTAAACAATAATTCTTACAAACTTCCTGGTAAAAAAATTATCATAAATATGGCTCCTGCAGATATCAGAAAAGAAGGTGCTTCCTATGATTTAACTTTAGCTGTCGGAATTCTTGCAGCCTCAAATCAAATAAAATCAGAAAATATTGATGATTATATTATTATGGGCGAACTTTCTTTGGATGGAAGTTTACAACCCATAAGAGGGGTTTTACCAATGGCTATAAAAGCCAGAGAAGAAGGTTTTAAATATTTTATTTTACCCAAAGAAAACGCCAAAGAAGCTGCCATTGTTAACGATTTAGAAGTTTTAGGAGTTGATAATATTTTAGAGGTAATTAATCATTTTAATGGTGATGACAAAATTGAACCCACCATTGTTGATACAAGAGCTGAGTTTTATAAAAACATAGATTTTCCAGAATTCGATTTTTCTGATGTAAAAGGGCAAGAATCTATAAAACGTTGTATGGAAATTGCAGCAGCAGGTGGTCATAACATTATTTTAATAGGTCCTCCAGGATCTGGGAAAACAATGTTAGCAAAAAGATTACCAAGTATTTTACCACCAATGACTTTACACGAAGCTTTAGAAACCACTAAAATTCATTCTGTAGTTGGTAAAACAAAAAATAACGGGTTATTATATCAAAGACCATTTAGAAGTCCTCATCACACAATATCAAATAAGACTATGTTTAAAAGTGTGGAATTTTAAATACCACAAACCTTAAGTTTAATATCGAAGTATTAATCATTATATTTAATTTAAATTTGTTTAGTTTGTATCGAATAAATTTAAGGTTAACATAATTAATGAAAGTACTAGAAAAAGCTGTTGAATCTGCTGTTGTATATAGACAAGACACTAATGAAGAACACAAAAAATGTTTTGGTCAATATTTTACTCCACATGAAGTATCTCATTTTATGTCTAGTTTGTTTAATATTGAAAATTTAGGGAAAAATATTTCTATTTTGGATCCGGGTGCAGGAACTGGAACACTTTCTATAAGTCTAATTGAACACATACTTTCAAGTTTAAATGAAAAATTAGAAATATGTTTGACTGCTTATGAAATTGATAAAAAAGTTGCCAATATTTTAAACACAAACTTGACTTCCCTAAAAGAAAAATGTTCTGAAAAAGGTATAAATTTTGCATTTAATATTATTCAAGAAGATTTTGTTACTCTGAATCACAAAGTTTTAAACAAAAATAGTTCGTTTAAAACTGCAAAATATGATTTAATTATTAGTAACCCTCCGTATTTTAAATTAAACAAAACAAATCCTCTAACTAAATTAGTAAGTGTATTAAAAATTACTAATATTTACGCAGCTTTTTCTGCTATTAGTGCATTACTACTAAAACCTAAGGGTCAAACAGTATTTATTATACCAAGAAGTTTTGCATCTGGTGTATATTTTGAAAAATATAGAGAGTTCTTATTTAAAAATTTAAAAATTGAAAAAATTCATTTATTTAAATCAAGAAAAAAAGCTTTCAAAGAAGAAAAAGTACTCCAAGAAAACTTAATCTATATGGCTGTACCAAAAATACATAATGAAACATATAAAGTTAGAATTACTACAAGTGAAGGGATTAAAGACTTATCTAAAAATAACTTTAGACTTTACAGTATTGATTATCTAATTGATTTACATTCTAAGCACTATTTTCTGTTTTTACCAACTTCTAACCAAGATGAATATTTAATTAATTATTTTAAAAAATTTAAAAATTTATTAGCAGATTTTAAATTAACAGTCTCGACTGGACCAGTAGTTAACTTTAGAAGTAAACCTAATTTAACTAGTTATAGTGAAAAATTAGTTCCTTTAATTTGGCTTAATAATGTTATGCATGGTTACATCGAATTTCCTATAAAATCAAAATTTAATAAACAAAGTTTGATATTAGATTCTAAAATTGAAAAACAATTAAGAGCTAATGATAATTATATTCTTGTTAGGAGGTTTAGCACAAAAGATGATGAGAGAAGGATAATTGCTGCTCCTTTGTTAAAAGATGATTACAACTTTGATAGATTCGGCTTTGAAAACAAGTTAAACTATATTTATTCCAAAGAAATCAAACTAAGTAAATACATGACTAAAGGAATTAGTCATTTATTAAATACTAATATATATGATAATTATTTCTCAATTTTTAATGGAAATACACAAGTAAGTGCAACTGAATTAAAAAACATTCCATTCCCTAATAAGAAAACTATTATAGAAATTGGTGAACTAAATTATAAATCTATGGAAGATTTAAATTTAAAAATTGAAACTATTTTAGACAGCATTTAAACTTTCAAACCTTTAGTAATTTGATTATGTTTGTTTTACAAAAACTTGTAAAGCAAAATTAAATGATTAAGAAAAAAGGTGAAAAAATAGATGAGTATTTTAAACGTTTATCCAAAGAGAAAAAATATTTAGTCCCAACTAAACTTCAAGGAATTAGTAGAATTGATATTGCTTGTGTTCTAAAAAAAATTGATCTTTATACACTAGATTTAACAGAAATTGTATTTGCTTTATTAGATAACAATCTAAATTCTTTATTTAGTAGTACCAAAAACAAGTTTAAATTCTCTGATGGTGCTACAACAGCACATCTAGCTTGTTATGTAGGGATTTTTTTAAGAGGGAGAAACAAATTAGATAGGGAAGGAAGAGATTATTGGATAAAACCATTAAAGGAGTTAGGAGCAATAGAGGCTTATACATATGATTCAAAATCTAGTACTTTTAAAAATGGTCATATAAAAGCCAAATCTCCTAATAGTTGTTATAGGTTAAACTCTGATTTTAGAGATATTTTAAAAATAAAATCTAAAGATGAACTTAATAATAAATTACAAAATTGGATAAAAGAAGATTCCAAACGTACTCGATTGGAAATACAGCTAGAAGCATTTAATAAAGAAAAGATATTGCAAGAAAGTTCAGGACATGAGTTTTTAATTCAAATGTCTATTAATTTATATGCTAAGCATTTTTTACCAGATTTTATACTAGTTTACAAGGATGATTCTGATGGAGACAGAATAAGCGAAGAGGAAAAAAAATTAATGGAATCTTATGGTATTTCTTTGGGAATTGAAGATGCATTTCCCGATGCTATTTTCATTAATCCAAAAACAAAAGAACTATGGTTTATTGAAGCAGTTACAAGCGACGGTGAAGTAGATGAGCATAAAATGAGTTCATTAAATAATATTTGTGCTAAATCTAACTTAAATTTTGGAGGTGCTACCACAACATATTTAAATTGGAAAGATTTCGCAAGAAGACAGTCTTCAAATAAAAACTTAGCAGACAAAAGCAAAGTATGGTTATTTGAAGACCCTCAAAAAGAATTTATAGTTAATATGAACTAATTTGTTTATATCGTTAAAGCTATCTTTAAACCCATTCTTCAACCTCAATTGTTGGAGTAATCTTTAATGTTTCTTTAGTAACATTTATAATAATATCTTTAATATCTATAACGAATTCATTTATAGTTGCAATGCTATCATGTATAGTGTAAATATTCGCTTTTAACGTTTTATTAATCTTTTTTGAACATAAATCTAAAATTATATAACTTTCAATATTTTGTAACAAAACAGCAAAATTACTTGAATACTCTCCCTTTAAAACTTTAGTTATATCCCAAACTGTAGGTAAGGTTTTTTTTAATTGTAAGGCATCAGAATCTTTTGTTTTTGCAGATGAAAAAAAAACTTGAAAAGCAGCATTTTTGGCATAATCTCTTTTATTTAAAAAATCTTCTTCATTTTTATTATAATATTTTATTTCTCGAATCTTTTTTTGTGCAGAATATTTGTAATTATAAATATTATTATTTTCGTCTCTTTTAAAATTTAAATTCTTTAATAAATACTCATAAAACTCACCTTTACAGGTTGATTGAATAAAAGAGTTTATTTCTGTTATTTCCGATTCCAAAAATTCTCTAGCCATCAAACTTTTTATTATTTTATAATAATTATAGGGTATATCTGACTTTTTACTTTTTACTTTTAATAATACCGCTTTAAGATTCTCCAAAACTTGTAAATCTTTATTTATTATTAAATGAAGAATAGCAGCCAAAAAAAATGGTTGTGAATTTTTTAAATCTAAGTTAAAAAGGTTCTTTTTATTACATTTAAAGAACTTTCTTAGTTGCTTTGGTGTATTTGTTAGTGTTGAATGAAATCTTTTATCAGTGACAGGTCTTTTAAAGTCAAAATTTTTAGAGTCAATTTTAGCTATCCTATAATTATAATATAAAAATTGTGAGTTATTTATTTTATTATCAGTATGTAATTTAACCGTATATTCTAAAGCTTTTTTTGTTTCAAAATTTAAATTTTTAAAATTTTCTATTAGAAATAAATATGGTTTTAAATGTTTTGAAGAATTATACATATCCTTATAGTCAATTTTAACTCTTTTTTCTTTCTTAACCATTTCAAACTTATCACTATAAAATCTATGATGTATATCATATTCATTTGTTTTCCCTTTTGGTTTGTAATAATTTTTCTTGTACAAGAAATTCATTTTAACGAGAAAGTTAGTATATAAGTAATATCTTGAATATATTTTTTTTAATGCTTCAGAGTGAATTGAGACAGAACCTTCAATTCCATTTTTTTTATTAAACATTATAATATTAATTATGAACCCATAAATCATATAGGCATATTCTATTTTTAGCTTTTGTGTTGTGTGTTTTTCATTTCTTAATTCAATTAAACTTTTTAACTCTTTAATTGAAGATTCAGGTAACATATAATTCATTGTGTATAATTTTCTCTTATAAAAAGTTTACAATGAATTTGTTTTTTTTAAACCATTAATTAAGACACAATTACAGGATTCTCGTAGAAGATATATATGTAAAAAAATTACTTTCTAGATAATTTTAATTTTTATCTTTTAATTTCTAGTTATTTTTTTATAATTTTAAGAAAGACATTACAATGAAAAGTTATACATCTGGTTATTTTAATTTTAACGATGCTATTTTTTTAATTTCTAATTTAAAGGTTAAGCTTCCTAAAATTTCATTAATAGTAGGTTTTGGGGTATTTACTGGATTAAGGATTGGCGACATTTTAAACTTAAGATGGTTTCAAATTTTAAATGTCGATTTTATTTTGCTACCTGAACAAAAAACTTCTAAAGTTCGTCATATTACTTTAAATCCTGTTTTAAAAAGTTTAATTTTAAGTTCTTATGATTCGTTTGGTACTTGTAATTTGGATTTTGTGTTTTTAAATAGATATAATTCTAAAGTTATTAGTTTACAATATGTAAATTCTTCTTTAAGAAAAGCTTGTAAAGATTTTAATATTTGTTGCAGTGGAAATATTAGTTCGCATTCTCTTAGGAAAACATTTGGGAGACGTGTTTATGAAAATTTAGGTAAAACTGACGAAGCCTTAATGATTCTTAGTAGTATTTTTAATCATTCTTGTCCTTCTATTACAAGAATTTACCTAGGGATTAAACAAGAGGAGATCGCAGAAATCTATTTAAATTTATAATACAATTTATTATATAAACAAAACTTTTGTTTTTTTTGGTTTAACTTTTTATAAAACCTAAACCAAAACCTTTTAAAAAAAAACATTTTTTTCTTTTTTTCTTTTAACTAGTATAATTTTAAATTCTATAAATTTTGGAAAAATTACATATATATGCTAGAGTAAGCACTAAACAACAAGTCGAAAAGGATTTGTCTATTGATGAACAAATTATAATTGGAAAAAAAATTGCTGAAAAACATAATCTTCGATTTATTGTGCATAAAGAATTAGGAAAAAGTGCTAGTTATGAAGATTTAACTAATAGACCTATTTACTCTTCTATTTTAGAACTAATAAAATCAGGTAAAATAAAATACTTATATGCTTTTGATATTACACGTTTAAGTCGTAATCAAATTAGCCAAGCTTATCTTAGTAATATATTGCAGGAAAAAAGGGTAACATTATTTACTAGTAACGGAAAATACAATTTTCAAAATACCCAAGACCAATTTATTTTTGACTTAATGAAAGTAGTTGCACAACACGACAATGCAACCAGAGTTAATAGATTTAAAATGGGTAATATTTCTGCAAATCGAAAGGGAATTTATACAAAACCAAATATTCCTTATGGTTATAAAAAAAATGAGGACAATACTTTAAGTTTGAATAAGGAAGAGGTAAAAGTTATGCACCAAATTGTTGATTGGTATTTAAAAAATAATTGGGGTACTAACAAAATTGCTAACATATTGAATAAACAAAAGGTTTTAACAAGAAAATCAAAAACTATAATATTTAAAAATAAAATTACTAAAGATTCTGAAATTGAACTAGTTCATCTAGATAATTTATGGAACCCTGGAACCATAAACGAAATGTTTAAAAATAGTATTCTTTATGGTGTAAGAAAATTTAAGGTTGGAGTAGATGAAAAAGGAAATAATTTATATAATGAGGTTCAAAGTCCCAAAATTATTAGTAAAACAGTTTTTAACCAAATAGCCTCCAAAAGAAAACAAAATGCAATTTCAAAAAAAAGAACTCCCAAATACTTTAGGCTTCTAGCCGGTCTTCTTATATGTGGTAAGTGTGGTAATAATATGGAGGGCAGAATAAAAGTTAGCAGAGGAGAATATATATATAGGTGTACTTCAAAAAGACACACTCATACCAATTGTGGTTCAAGGGGTATAAATCTTTTTAAACTTAATAAATTAATTTGGAACGAATTTGAAAATTCAGAATTCTTAAAAAGAGAAATTGATAATTATATAAATACTAACCTAACTAAGGAAAACCACAGTATGAAACTTAAACAGAATCTTAAAAAGTTGAAACAAGTAGAATTAAAGTTAGAAAAATTAAACCAAAAGTATTTAAAAATTTTAGATTTATATGCAGGTAGTGAAATTTCGAAAGAAGTTTTGGATTTGAAAATTAAGGAGATTGAAGAAGATATTAATGAACAAAATAAAGTAAGCGAAGAATTAATTAAGAATCAAAATGCTTTAACTTCTGATACTTTTTATAAGATTAAATCTTTTAGTTTGATTAGTAAAGGAATTTCTATGTTTAGTGAGGGTTTGGATAAAATAAAAAGCTTAAGTGATTCTGTTAACAGCTTAGAGTTAAACAATAAAAAAACAATATTAGCTAGAAAAATAATTACTAATTCAATACAAAAAATTGTAATTAAAAATGGTAAGAATTTTGGGGAATTTAAAATAGAGATTTTTTTTAAAATCGAGGACAACCCTACTCTTTTAAATAATTTTAGTAATCATTTATATAATATTTCACCTAAGAAAGTTATAGTTTTCAATACAAAAGAAGAAATTTCAAATGATGTTTTTTTTAATTCTTTTTTTAAATAAATAAGTAAATAAATGAAATGAAATGAAATTATTAAGCATTGAAGATTTTGAAAATAACGACAAAGGAGTAATAAAATTAAATGAAAGCATTAATACTGATGAAATCGAAACATCTATAGACTACGCTAGAAAAAACAACTTAAAAGTTGTAATTTATATTGACGATTTCAGCGAAATAGAAATTGGTAAAATTGCAAAGTTAGTAGGAGAAAACATAGTTTACAATTACTAAATAATTATTACCACACTTTTAAATAGTATGTAGAATGTAGCTTTAGTTGGTGGAGGCCAATACCCAAGACCTGGTGAAATTTCTTTGTCACACAATGGAGTTTTATTTTTAGATGAATTACCCGAATTTAAAAGAGAGGTATTAGAAGTTATGCGTCAGCCTTTGGAAGATAGAGATGTTACTATTTCTAGAGCTAAATTTACAGTTACTTATCCTTGTTCATTTATGTTGGTTGCAAGTATGAATCCTTCTCCTTCAGGGTTTTTTAATGATCCAAATTCGCCCATGACTTCTACTCCACAAGAAATGCAACGTTATTTGAGTAAAATTTCTGGGCCACTTTTAGACAGAATTGATATTCATATAGAAGTTACTCCTGTTCCTTTCGAAAAATTATCCGAAGAAAGAAAAGGAGAATCATCCGTAGAAATTAGAAAACGAGTTACAGCAGCTAGAGAGATTCAATCAAATCGTTTTAAAGATTTTGAAAACACACATTATAATGCACAAATGAGTGTAAAACAGATTCGTGAATTCTGTAAATTATCACCAGAAAGTTTATCGCTTTTAAAAACAGCCATGGAAAAACTAAACCTTTCTGCAAGAGCTTATGACAGAATTCTAAAAGTATCTAGAACTATAGCAGATTTAGCTAAAGTTAATGCTATTTCTCCAGATCATATTGCAGAAGCTATTCAGTATAGAAGTTTAGATAGAGATGGTTGGCTAGGTTAGAAACCTAACATTTTATATTATATTAGCAATAACTAACAAAAAACCATACACGCTTTTACTCAAAAGGTTTTAAGCGTTTCTATATACTATGTTTCATCTACTTAGAAGATTCACATTAATACTCTTTATTGCTGTTTCATTTCAAGCAACTGCACAAAGTAATCTTACAGATGCTAAAGTAGATTCTTTACTACAAGTTTTGCATTTACCTGCTTTAGACTCTATTATTCTTATTACTGAAAAGGCTCCGTTATCTAATATTTGGAGGACAATAAAAATAAATAGAGGAGAAATAAAAAAGGCTACGCTACTTAAACTGTTTCAAAAAATAGAAAAATTGGCTGCAACTCATCAAAACTCTGGTCTTGAAATGTATGCTGGAATTTGGCAATACTATACTAGAGGAAGCACTTATGTTTCAAATTATGAGTCTATTAAAATTTTAGAAAAAGTAGTTGAAAAAGCAACCAATTCTAAAATTTTATGGATTGAAACCACCGCGAAATTTCAGTATGCATACAAGCTTTTATATGCAAAAGAGGAATTTAAAAATATAGAAAAAGGAATTTGGATTTTAAGAGAAAATATAGAGAAAATCCATAAAGAAAATGATACAAATATTTCTCCAGCAACTCTTTTAGAACATTATAGAGTGCTTACTAGTTGCTATTATAATATGGAAGATCTACCTAATGCAATTATTTATTCCGTAAAAGCATTAAATATGGACTATCCTAAAGGTTCAAAATTAATTTCACCTAAAGATAAAACCTATAGGAGTATTAATAATAATTTAGGTGTCTATTATCGCGAAAATCAGCAACTAGACTCCTCTACTTTTTACTTTAAGAGAGTTTATGATTTACCTTTAACGAATAAGAGTTTCTCTAGCGACAGTCTTATGAAAGCAGTTTCTGGTGGTAATTTAGGCGAGAATTTGTATTTACAAGGCAATTATAACGATGCTTTGCCTTTGCTACAAAAGGATGCAGATTTTACTACCAAAGTAAAAGTTTGGGGAAATGCTAGTAATGCACTTATTTTAATAGCAGACATCTACTTAAGAAAAGGTGATTTCAAGAAAGCAAAAGAGGTTTTAGATAAAGCAACTTATGCAGCTCATACTTCAAAAGACATAAAAAGACTCAGCAAATTGTACCCTGTTTTATCTAAATTTTATAAAACAATTGGGCAACCCAATATTGCATTGACTTATGCAGATTCTACTTTTATTTCACTAGATAGTTTAAAAAGAAAAAACAATCAATTTAGAGGTGCTAATGTAGAGCAAGCTTATAATAAGCATCAACTAAAAAAAGAAGCAGAAACAGCATTACAAATTAAAAACGATAATATTAAACGTAGAAATATTGGTTTGTTCATTTTAGGCTTGCTACTTATTATAACCTATTTTAGCTATAGAAAATCTAAACAGAAAGCGAAACAACAAGAGAACACACTGTTAAATGAAGTTGATAAAGTTACCCAAGAATTAAATGCTTCTAAAAAGCAACTGAATGTGTTTATACAAGAAGCACAGCAAAAAGCACTTTCTAAAAAAGTAATACTAACTGATGAAGATTGGCGTGAGTTTCTTCAATATTATAATAAAGTGCATCCACGTTTTGTAATGAGTTTAAAAAAGCGATATCCAAAATTAACGGAGTCAGAAGTTCGTTTTTGTTGTCTTACTTATCTTTCGTTATCAGACAAAGAAATGGCTGCTATGTTAGGTGTTGGACGCCCAAGTATTCGAGTAACAAGACAAAGGTCTAGAGCCAAACTAAAAATCACCAAAGAAGAGTCTTTTGAAACACTTTTTCAAAGCCTTTAGAAAACAAAAATCGATTGTTTTAAGTCTTTTATTATCACTGATTTTTTATAGAATCCAATTTTTTTATTTATTTAAAGTCAATAAATCCATATAATTATACTTTTTAATATATTAACTTTCAGTTACTTATTAATTGTTACTTTTCGTTACAGCTAAAATTCTTCTAAAGATTAGGTTCTGGGTATTTTTATTCCACTTAAAAGAATATCTAAACCTAACATTATGAAAAAAGTCTACAGCACATTATTATTTTTATTTTTAACTTCAATCTCTTTTGCACAAGGTATAGCTGTTCAAGGAATTGCCAGAGATGCTACAGGTGCTGCACTTACAGATCAAAATTTAACCTTTACATTTATAATTTCTGAAGGCAGTGACGCACCACTTTTTGAGGAAACACAAGTGATTAAAACCGATCTTTTTGGAGTTTTTTCACACATTGTAGGTAACGGAAATGCGTCTGGTGCAACATTTAATAGTATTGACTTTTCGTTAGATAATTTAACATTAAAAATTTCTGTAGCTCCAAATGGTAATAATATTGAGATTTATAACAAGCCTTTTCAATATACACCTTACGCTCATTATGCTAAAAGAGCAGAAAATGGTGTTCCTACAGGTGCAATAATGCCCTTCTTAGGTGAAAATGCGCCAAAAGGTTGGGTGCTGTGTGATGGTCTTAATATCTCGTCTATCCCAGATTCTCAAGCTTTAAGAACATTATTAGGTAGCGAAAATTCTCCTAATTTAAATGGAAGATTTTTAAAAGGTGTGGGTACTCCTGCAGAATCTAATGTTGATGCAATTGGTTTAAAAGCAACCCAAAATCAACAAACAAGGTTAAACCAGCACACACATGCTGCAGGTAGTAATTTAAACACTGATAGTAAAGGGGCTCATAGCCACACAACTAAAATATGGAAAGATAAAGCAACAACTTATGCAGGTGTAGGTTTAGTTGAATTAAGTACTGAAGGTGATGGAGGAACCGAGTATTATACTAGTGTTGCTAATGGTAATGATGGCTCCGATAATAAGTCTACTACTAGTGGGGGTGGTAGTCATTCTCATACAGTTACAGGTACTACAGGTAATACTACTGCAACTACACTTGAAGTTAGACCAAGTAGTTATGGTGTAAACTACATTATAAAATTATAATCTTTTTTTTATAAAACTTAAATTATGAAAAAAATATTATACATTTTATATATGTGTTTGGTAACGTATGTTGCCAAGGCACAAGAACAAAGCGATCCCCAAGTTTTTCTGGGCACTGCAGCAGTAGATTATAAATCTGATGCAGCTAACAATAATTTGCAAATTCAAATGCAAGTAGGAAGTGGCGTTCTTTCTGGCTCTTATTATACAAGTAGTAATCTATCTATAAAACCTACCACCATTGGTTTTCCTTATAGTATACTTTATATAGCTTCAACCTTTCATCCAAAAGGTGGTTTAGAAGTTTCTAAAGGATATTATACCAATCGAATAAATATTAAATGGACCTTGAGTGCAAATCAAGAGAAAATAGAAAAAATTAATATTTATAGAAAAGAATTAGGGAGTGTAACATCAGTGCAATTAATTGGTAGCGTTAGTAAAGATGTTTTTGAGTATGATGATACCCAAATAGAAGGTGGAGTTTTATATGAATATAAAATTGAAGCTGTTGGTGTTTCACCTATTGAAGAGTTATATACTACTTTTATAGAAGGTATTGGGTTTAGAAACCCAACTGCCACAGTTTCTGGATCTATAAGTTATGATGGTGGTAGCCCAGTGCAAGATGTTATTGTTTTTGCAGAAGCAAATGGGGCAGAAAACAATTCTGGATCTAGTTTACAGTTTACAAAAGGTTTTCTAGAAATTAATGACATTGAATATGAAATACCTACCAACCAATTAACTTTGCAAACTTGGGTTACAAAATCGAACTATATTATGTCTCTGCGAAACACCAGAGATGGCAATCAAATACAATTAAATGGAGGTAAGTATGTAGAAAATGGCATTCATAAAATAGGTTTAAATCTGATAATAAATGATAAATGGCAAACAATTCATCTCAGCGGTTCTTACCCAACAGGAGAAATAGACAATGAAGGAAATGATGTTTTTGAAAATATTTCTTCTTTAACAGATACCACTTTTATTCATATTTCTGCGGTTTTTGAACAAGGAAGTACAACAAAACTTTATCTTAATGGAAGAGAAATTACCCAAACATATATAGATGGAGTTTCTGGTTCTGATAGCATACCTGCTACAGATACTGAAGCAGCAATTGCTGCCGTTTTAAAACCTACTGTATACATAAGTGAGCGTCAAAATTATGTTGTAGATACTACCATTGATAAAGTAACTTTAGGACAAGGTTTTCAAGGAGGAGGATATACAGGGCATTTAGATGAAGTTAGAATTTGGCAAAGAGCACTTTCTGCTAAAGAAATAAGAAGAGATTTTAGAAGGTATTTAAGTGGTGCTG
Organism: Polaribacter vadi; assembly: GCF_018861005.1. Lineage (GTDB taxonomy): Bacteria > Bacteroidota > Bacteroidia > Flavobacteriales > Flavobacteriaceae > Polaribacter > Polaribacter vadi_A. The sequence continues at coordinate 40,824 of NZ_JAHKQL010000003.1, read as the reverse complement.
AAACCGATTTAAGTATTTACTTAAGAATGGATGAAAAAGAAGGGAACAATGTATATGATTTCTCTAGAAAAGGATTTCGTCAAAACAAAAATGATGGTTTTTTTGGAAGTGGTGTTGTTTTTAGTTCAGTAACACCTACAAAAAATCAGTTAGGTGTTTTTGGAGTTACAGATGCAAATGGTAGTTATGCTATTGCTAGTATTGGGTATTCTGGTACTGGAGAGTCTTTTGTTGTTACACCTTCTTTTGGTGTACATGCATTTGAACCTGCCAGTCAAACTGTATTTTTAGGAGCGGAATCAAGTGTTGTAAATCAGTTAAATTTTAAAGATATTTCTTCTTTTAAATTTAATGGTAGAGCTGTGTATAATGTTCAAAATGTATTTAACGCTGTAGATGAAGATGCTTATGCAGGCGCACAAATTGAAGATTATGGGTATAACCAATATAGAATTAATGGAACTGAAATCATTAATAAAGGAGAATATTATTACGAAGGTGGTAGTATAAATTCAACAAATAACCTTTATGAAGGTGGTTCTTTAAAACAATACCCAGTGGTTGGTTTAGAAAAAGCCCTTGTATATATAGATGGCGTCGTTGTAATTAATGAAGATAATGTTCCAGTAGAAACCGATGCTGAAGGAAATTTTAGCGTAAGTGTTCCTATTGGTAAGCATAAAATTGAAGTTAGAAAAGATGGACATACTTTTTCTCATACAGGCTTTTTTCCAGCCTCTGGATCGTTTGATTTTTTTGAAGATCAAATTAGCCCAAGATGGTTTATAGATACTACAAGAATATCATTAGTTGGTAGAGTTGTTGGTGGTAAAATAGAATCGGATAAACCGATAGGTTTTGGTTTGGATGGTGCATTTGAATTTACCAATGAAGCAGGAACTGAAGACGAAGAAAAAGAAATGATTTCATCAACCAACAATATTGGTGTAGCAAATATTATCTTAAAAGGAAAAAGTGTTGATGTAAATACTTTTGAGGTTATAATTCCTACAAATCCTGTAACTGGTGAATATAGTGCTTCTTTAATTCCTTTTACTTATTTTATAAAAGCAGGAGACGTTAAAATCACTTCAAATTCAGCAATTAACAATGCCATTGCTACTACCACTGAATCCTTAAAATTATCAGCAACACCAGTTTTAGATTCTGTTAAATATACAACAAAAGATGGTACAGAACTTTATTCTAAGCCATTTCATTATAAAAAAAGTTTTAGATATAACTCTACAGTAAGTTTAAAATTGATAACACAACAATTTGAAGAGGAATATAGTATTGGAGATACTGCTTTTGATGTTAGTACTTTGGAGGTGCCATTATATTTACAAAATAATGATTATTCTATGGTTTTTGAGGTAACTCAAAACTATATAAACAAAGATGATGTTGCAAATGAAGAAACTAAAGAATATTATAATGAAGGTAGATTTAATATTAATAATAATTTAGCGCCTGCTGGAGATCCACGTATAAAATTTGCGAGACAAGGTGACGTAGCACAATATCTATATACTTTTCAAGCAGCTAAACCAAATCCTTCTGTAGATGCTGGGTTCTCAAATACTATCTCCATAGCATACATTCTTGATGATGATACATCTGTAAATATCTCAAATATAGAAGATGTAAGAACTAAAGGTATCGTTGTTGGTGCAATAGAACCAGAAGGTACAATTTTTGTAACAGTAGCTCCAGAAGTACCAGACATTATTTTAAGAGATCCACCAGGCTCTAATAGTTTTGCAACTATAGAAAAAGGGACTACAATCTCTTTTCAAAAGTCAAATAGTTCATCAGAAGAAGGTTCTGTAGGAGGTGGATTATTCGTTAGCGTTGGTCCTACATTTGAAAGTAATGCTGGGACTCCTTTTTTCACTGTTGGTTTAGCAGTTAGCGCCATAGGTACTGCTGATACTAACTTTTCGAAAACACAACAATTAAATGAAGATGGTTCTTCTACAGAAACCTATGAATTTAATAAAACAATATCAACTAGTGATGACCCAAACGATGTAGGAGCAGATGCAGATATTTATATCGGGAATGCTAAAAATGAATATTATGGAATTTGTAATAAAACATTTATCACAACAACGATACCTACCTTAAAAGAGAATACAGAAGTTCCTTATATTCTTGTTAAAGATGCAAATGGTAACGACCTTTATATTAGTTTTAAAGAAGATTACTTTGTTGCAGAGCAACCTACAAATACTTTCTTTATCTACACACAAAGGCATATTATAGAAACCTTAATACCTAATTTAATAACTAAAGGAAATACAGCACCAGAAACTGTAGCAACAACATCTACAGACCCAGAAGCACCAAAAACTAGACAATTCTATTTAGATCAGGTAGATTCATGGCAAAAAATAATTCAAAATAATGAAAGAGATAAATATTTAGCTTTAAAAGAAAGAGAAACTTTAGAAGCTAAATTAACTACAGACATTGAAATAAAAAATATAGAAAGACAAGCAAGATTAACTGAATTAATGGACTTACCATTTATACTACAACAAGAATATGACTTAACGGAATTTGATTCTCATCAAGTTACTTTAAATAATTTATTTACTGATAATTTTCAATCAAATATAAGTATAGATGCTGGTGTTGGTGAGTTTACTTCTTCTGTTAGTACTTCTATAATCACATCAAAAAGCTACACAAAAACAATAGATATGTCTACTGAATTTATAGGGCAACTGGGTTTGCTTCTTAATGATGTAGGAGCCGTAGGTAGTATAACTGGTACTTCTTCTCTTGTAGATGAAACAGGTTTTTCTACAGATGAAGATTTAACAGCAACTATTTCCTATACTTTAAAAGATAATGATGAAGATAATTTTTTAGCCATAGATATTGTAAATTTATTTGACGGTTTTGGACCAATTTTTATAACAAAAGGTGGTGCAACTTCTTGCCCTAATGAAAAAGTAACTATTTCTAACTATTATAACAATATAGGTTTTGATGAAGCTTTGGTAGGTACTGGTGGCGAAGAATTGAATGCAGGTACAGTTGCTGTATATCAATCAGAAATAGGTGTAGAAGGCGTAACAACATTAACAGACATTCCAGAAAATAGTGGTGCTTTGTTTAATTTAATATTAAAAAACACGAGTGTAACAAAATCAGATTTAGAATACATTATAGAAGTAGATGCCCTAACTTTAAACGGTGCAACCACAAATATAGAAACCAATGGTGTAAATGTATATATTCCTTTTAATGAAACCATAGAATTTCCTTTTGAAGTATATAAAACATCGGCATCAAGCACTTTTAAGTATGATAATATTAGAGTGTATTTAAAAAGTCCTTGTGATGGTCTTACTGATTCTGATACTTTTATAGATGTTTCTGTTGAGTTTAAACCTTCTTGTTCTGAAGTAACTGTTTCTGCACCACAAAATAATTTTATTTTTAATAGAACGGAAGCGTATTCTAAAGATGCAGTGGGTACCATAACTACAAATACATTACCAATTACATTTACAGATTTTAATACCAATTTTGCAAGTTTTAAAAAAATAGAATTGCAATATAGAAATGCTAGTTCTGCGAATTGGATAAAGTTTAAAACCTATTATGGAACAGAAGAATTCAAAATTACTGACGGTGGCAATGCTGATGATATAGTTATAGAGGATTCAGATGCAGAATTTACCTATAACTGGAATATTATTGGTGAAAAAATACCAGATGGTAACTACGAATTTAAAGCAGTTTCTTATTGTACTGCTGATGTAACCTTTGAATCTGATATTGTTACAGGGGTTATCAATTTAAATGCACCTATTCAATTTGGTACACCACAACCTTCTGATGGTATTTTAGATGTTGGAGAAGATATTTCTTTACGATATAATGAAGATATTTTTAAAGGCGGAGCTACAAATATTAAAGTAACAGGTTTAAGCAATCAGCAAGAAATAGATCATAGTGTTTCTGTATTTTTAGATGGTGGAGCAAATCAAATTGAATTGCCAAATCAAATATTGCCAAATGGTTCTTTTACCTTACAGTTTTGGTTTAAAAATGCAACAACACTTGCAACACCTGGCACATTAATTTCACAAGAAAACGGAATTAATGCTAGTTTAAATGGTAGCGAACTTACATTTAGTTTAGGCGGAAAATCAGTAAAAGCAACTATAGATTCTTCTCAATATAATTTCTATTCATTAGTATATCAAACAGGAGCAAATCCTCAATTATTAATTTTTGAAAACGGAGCTGAATTAGCACTAACTGGTAATACAAATTTAACAAGTGATTTAGACTTCAATTCTAACAGTTCAATTTTTATTGGTGGTAACAATGTGAAAGGAAGCATTCATGATCTTCGTTTTTGGTCAAAAACTTTTACACCAGCGCAAGCAACAGTAGCAAAAGACAAAACGTTAACAGGTAGAGAATTAAATTTATTAGGCTACTGGATTTTAGATGAAGGAAATGGTAAAGTTGGTATTGATAAAGCTAAAAGTAGAAACGCAATTGTAAATTTAGATTGGGCTATTAAACCAAAAGGAACTGGGTATGCTTTTGAAAACAATACTTATCTATCTTTAGAAAATGTAGGCTTTGTACAACTAACTGAAGTAGAAGATATAACACTTTCTTTCTGGATAAAAACTGCCACAGCAAGTGTGGGAACTATTTTTTCTAATGGTAGAGGAAATGATGATGAATCAGAACAATCCAATGGTTTTAGAAATAAATGGTCTATAAACATGAAAGCCGATGGTAATCTTGAATTATTGTCAGAAAACATTTCTTACAACTTAACAAATGTATCTGTTGCAGATGATACTTGGCATCATATTGCTTTGGTTCTAAAAAGAGGTGGCTCTTTAAATACCTATGTAAATGCTTTAGAAACTAGTTCTGTTTCTTCTGTAAATATTGGTGGTGTTTCTGGAAATAGGATTATAATTGGAGCAAGATTATTTGAAGATTTTGATTTAAATGAATCCATTGACAATCATTTTACAGGAAATTTAGATGAAATTCGTTTGTGGAATACTGCAAGGAGTTTACAACAAATTAAAAGAGATCGTTATTTTGAAATTGAACGAGATTCTGAAGGTTTACTATTATATACAGATTTTAATCAAGAAGACGGCAACACTACAAAAGGACCTAAATACAATCATTTATTTGTAAATAATACAGTTAGTAGTTCATTTTCAATATTAAGTGCAGCATCAACACAAAATTACACCCAAGATTCACCACCATTAAAACCGAAATTAAAGTTTACAAACATTCCTTTTTCTACTGTTATTAATGGTGATCAAATGATTATTACACCAACATTAACAGAAGAAGAATGGTCGCTTTTTGAAAGTCAAATTTTAGATTTCTCTGTTTCTAGAATGAATGACACCCATTTTAACGAGCAATTATCTCCAATAACTTGGTCAGCATTAGTAAGTAAGCAAGAAATAGAATGGTTTACACAAAACCAAACTAAAGAAATTGTAACTGAAAAAATTGTAAACGAAGTCTATTCTTTTACAATGGATATTGTGAATAAAGGGGGTAGCAATCATACCTATTCAATTAGTGGTTTGCCAACTTGGATAAGTGCTGATAATATTGATGGTTCTGTAGCCCCAAATACCACAAAGCAAGTTATTTTTAGAATTGATGAAGAATTATCAATGGGTATTTATAATGCAGATATCTATTTAGAAACTGCATCTGGATTTAATGATAGATTAACTTTATCATTAAGAGTGATAACACCTGCTCCTGATTGGTCTGTAGAAGCTCCTGATTATTCCAATACTATGAATATTATTGGGAAAATTAAAATTAATGAAATATTTTCTAGAGATCAATTCACTAAAGTTGGTGCTTTTGTAAATGATACACCTAGAGGAGAAGCTTATTTACAATATGATGATGCTTTTGATAGCTATTTTGTGTACTTAACTGCATACAGCAATGTTACAAGTGGTGAAGAAGTAACCTTTAAAATTTGGGATGCTTTAAACGGAAAAGTATTAATAGCAGCAGTTAATAGTTCAACAAACACACTCTTTTTACAGAATGAAGTATTAGGGTCAAAAACAATACCTGTTGTGTTTTCTGGAGCTCAATTTTCCGAGCAAACTACTTTATTAAATAAAGGTTGGACTTGGGCTTCTTTCTTTGTTGAACACGATAATTTTGTAAATATCAAATCAACTTTTGATGGGCTAATTTTAGAAGACGATGATCAAATTAAATCTCAAAATGAATTTACACGTTACGAAAATAACGATTGGTTTGGTTCTTTAACTACTTTAGAAAACACCAAAATGTATAAAGTAAAACTAGCCAATGAAAATTTATTAAAATTAATTGGGAATGATGTAGATGAAGCAAATGTTCATATTGTAATTAATGAAGGTTGGAACTGGTTGGCATACCCAATTCACAGAAATATAAGTTTAGAAGAAGCACTTGCTAATTATAATCCCACAGATGGTGATGTTATAAAAGATCAGTACAATTTTGCAATTTACGATTCAAATTCTGGTTGGAGTGGCACACTTAATTATATGCAATCTAATATAGGGTATATGATAAAATCTGGAGTTGCACAGACATTGAACTATCCAAACTCTAATCACCAACAAAAATCAAACACAACAGGTCAAGAGCATTCATCAGAAACAATTGCTCAGTTTGCAAAATACAGTGTAAATATGAGTGTTGTTGCAGAAGTTATAGCCAATAGTAAGTTTAATACAATTTTAGTATATGATGCTGAAGGTGTTTTAAGAGGAACATCTCCAATTGTTACTTTGAATGAGAAAAGAATGAGTTTTATTGCTGTTTTCAGTAATACAAATGATGCTTTAAAGTTTATAATTTCTGATGGAAATACTGAAGTCGATGTTACTACTAGTTTTGTTTTTGAAAACAATAAAGTATTTGGTAACCTTAAAAACCCAGTGGTATTAAATGCAAAGAGTTTATCAACTGAAGATGTGTTTTTAAGTAATGTTGTTGTGTATCCAAATCCGTTTTCAAATAGTCTGATTATAAACGCTTCTTTACAAACAGACAAGGTTACTAAAATAGAAATATTTAATACAATTGGTATGCGTGTAAATACAATTTCTACCAATAAAGATATTACTACTGTAGATACTTCTAATTTAGCAAAAGGAGTTTATTTAATGAAGTTAAGCGCTTCTAATGGAAAGAGTATTATTAAGAAAATAGTTAAAAAATAAGATGATTAAAAGCTATTTTATTTTTCTATTCTTATGTTTAATCACATTAAACATAAAAGCTCAAAATCCTAATTGGTCTGTAAATACTGCTAGTTATCAATATAGTATGACGTTTACATCCTTTTTAAATATTGACGGCAGAACTCTTACATCTTTAGATGATACAGTTGCTGCTATTGTAAATGATGAAATAAGAGGAGTTTCTAGTGTAGAATATGTAGCTAGTTTAAATAAGTATGTTTCCTATTTATCTGTGTTTGCAAATACCGATAATGAGACCATTTCTTTTAAAATCTATGACAGTACAAATGATAATGTAATTGATGTTGTTAAAACTCAAGACTTTATTATTGATGGTAATATTGGTGGAATTTTACAATCTTTTAGTATTGCAAAACCCGCATTAAATGCTGGGGCTATTTTAAACTCGTTTGCTTTTTCTGGAGTTACAAGTACTTCTCAAACGATCACAAATAACAAGATTGATATTGTTTTACCTTTTGAAACAAATTTAACAAATTTAATTGTTGATTTTTCTTTAAGTGATGGCGCTTCATTTTTGGTTGATAATGAAAAACAAACCTCTGGAGTTTCAAAACAAGATTTTACAAATCCAGTAATCTATAAAGTTTTATCAGAAGACGAATCTAAACTTATAGCATATGAAGTTAATGTTACAATAGAAACAGAAAGTTCAAATCCTCCAGAAATTGTTTTAACAAGTGATTTTGGACTTTTTGTAAACAAAGCACCACTGCTTATAAATTTAGAGACTAGTACTCCACTTACCAATCTTTTAAAAGAAACTATTTCTGTAACAAATGCTATTGTATTATCCGTAGAAAAAAACAACGATTTAAATTATTCAATTCAAATTGTTCCTATTCAGCAAGGAGAATTTTCAATAGAACTTCCTGAAAATTCAGTTCAAAATACTGGTGATGTTGGAAATTTAGCCTCCAACAAATTAGTATTCAATTATGATATTGTAAATCCTTATGTATTATCCACCAAAAGAAATAATCCAATAGATGAAATAACTGATAACGATACTTTGGAGTTCATTGTAATTTTTAGTGAAGCTGTAGAAAATGTATCTGTAACCGATTTTGAAAGTGTTTCTGATTCTGAGATTGCGTTAACCAAAGAAACTGATTCAAAATATATAGTCACAATTACGAATATAGATGATATTAAAGGTGCAGTTTCACTAAACATAAAAGGGACTAATTCGATTAAAGACAAGGCTTCTAATGTATTACTAAACTCTGCTATTAACCCACATCAAAACTAAGGTATGAAAACAATTATCTATAAAATTTTGTGCATAGCATTCACTAGTTTTTGGGTCCAAAATTTAAATGCTCAAGACCCAAATTGGACTGTAAACACATCCAATTATCAATATAGTATGACATTTACTACCTTTTTAAATATAGATGGTAAAACCTTAACAGCTACAAACGACAAAGTTGCAGCTTTTGTAAATGGAGAAATAAGAGGTGTTTCTAATGTTATTTATGAAGCTAATGTAAGTAAATATGTGGCTTATTTATCGGTTTATGCAAATACGAATAATGAAATTATCAACTTTAAAATATATGATAGCGCTAAAGATGTAGTTGTAAATATTGATAAAAATGAAACTTTTGCTCTTGATGGTAATGTTGGTGGAATTTTTCAATCCTATAGTATTGCAAGTCCTGCATTAAGTGATAAAGCTGTTTTTAGTTCTTTTAATTTTTTAGGAATAACTGCTCTAAGTAAAGATATTTCTTCTGATAAAATAAATATTGTGTTGCCAAAAGACACAAATTTGAGTACATTAATTCCTGTTTATAATTCAAGTATTCGTTCAAAAGTTTTTGTGGATGCTATTTTACAAGAGTCAGGCAATTCAACTAAAGATTTTAGGAATCCAATTATTTACAAAGTTTTATCAGAAAACGAAGCAGTTTTAACAACGTATGAAGTTACAGTTACTTCTACTGTAAATGAAAACCCAACAACAGTTACTATTTCTAACGCTAGTAATTTAAATATAGTTCCAATTCCATTAAACATTTCTTTTTCTAATAACATAATAGGCTTTGATGCATCTGATTTTATTATAGAAAATGCAATTATTTCTTCTTTCACTAAAATAGATTCAAAAAACTTTAAAGTAGAAATTATTCCTCTTTCTCAAGGTCTTTTATCAGCGCAAGTTAAAGAGAGTTCAACTATAGATGAAGATAATAATCAAAATGAAATTTCAAATAAACTAGCGATAATTTACGATATTAATAAACCTTTAATACATACTGTTTCTGTAGATACAAATGCTGACTCCTGGTGGTTTATTGTTGATTTTAATGAAGATGTTTTAAACGTTGATAAAACTGATTTTAAGCTAAAAGGAGCAGCAGCAAATGCTTTAGCAATTTCTTCTGTAGAACCATTATCAAAGACGCAATTCAAAGTAAATATTTCAGATATAAATTCAGAAATAGGACTTGTTTCTTTACAGTTAAAAAATGAAAATGATGTAACAGATAACAGTGGTAATACATTAGTTTTATCAGATTTTGAAGCTTATTATTTAAATAATGAAGTGTTATCAATAGAAAATAATTTCTTTTTAGATACTATTTCAATTGCTCCTAATCCTGTTGTAAATCTATTAAAAGTGAGTTTAAAAGAAGGATTCTTAAAACAGGTTGTCATCTTTGATATAAATGGTAAAATCGTTTATTCAAAAAAAAGTAATCAAAATAAAATGACCATTAATTTTGAAAATAAAACTCAAGGAATATATTTTTTAAGAGTTATCTCTGATAAAGGAATTCAGACAAAAAAGATTATCAAAATTTAGATAATAACAGATACAAATTCCGTAATTATATTGCAGAAGCAATTCAATACAGAAGTTTAGACAGAGATGGTTGGTTGAGGTAATTTTTCATATTTTTGAAGTCTATGAAAAGACTTTTACCTCTATTTATTTTTTGCTTTTTATTTTATTTAAACATTAACTCACAAATTACACTTACTCATAATGTAGGGAATACACCAATAAAAACTGATTGGGAATCTTGTGATGATGAAGAGTCTTGGGCTAGAACATTTACACTTTCTGAATTTGGAATCTCTGAAACAGATCAATTTATAATTACTTCTGGACAAACTGCAATTAGCAACTCATACAATGGAGCAAGAATAAGCATAGGAGTTTTTAGTATTGATGATAATTTCCCAAACTCAAATACAACATATCTTGGAGGAGGATCTGTTACAACTCCTGAAATTGGGAGTACTCCAGAAATCATTACCATTAATTTTAATAGAGCTATTGTTATTCCATCAAAGGCTACTAATATTTTAGTTACTATCTCACAATCTGATGATATTTATAATTCTAATTATAAGAAAGTTTTAATTGCAGGTACAAATCAAGACAGTGATGTTTCTTGGTTTAGCGGTTGTAGAAAATATTCTTGGACAACAACTGATAAATTAGATAGTCCAAAACCAAATGCTAATTTTTTTATTAATGTTACAGGAGAAAAAAGAAGTCTAATTAATACAAAATCAAATTTAACATTGTCTTCTAATGTTAGTGATGAAGTATTTGAAACTGGTATTTATGGATGTAGTTGGGGTGGAGTTAGTTGGTCAAAAACTTTTAATTTATCAGACTTTGGAATTACTGAAAATGAAGAATATATTATTAATTCAGGTCAAATTGGTATAGTAGAGTCTAATGAATGGGATACTAATATTGAATTTAACATCTATGAAATTGATGATGATTTCCCTGATTCTTTTTCGGAAACAAAACTTATAGGGAAAAGTCAAAGTTTATCAAAATTTGGAAGTCCTCAAAATGCTCATATATCAATTATTTATTTTGATAATCCAATAATTATTGATGCAAGTGTAAAAAAAATTCTAGTTGAGGTAAAACAACTCTCTAGTTTATCTAGTGCTGCTGTAGCTTTTGCAGCAGGAACAAAAGTAGATAATGGTATCTCTTGGTTTAAATCTTATAATGGAGGTTGTCCTCCTTATAATGAATTTAAAAAAACCTCTGATTTAGGAATACCAGATGCTAACTTTTTTATAACAGTAAATGGAGAAGCAAAAACAATACTTCCTTTCGAAATTACCAATGATAATACTTGTAGTAACTTAACAAATAATCTTAGTTTAACCAATCAATCAGAAATAAAGTCTGTTGTTTGGAATTTTGATGATCCAAGTTCTGGCGCAAATAATACTTCTACTGATATTGATGTAAATCATCAATTTTCTAGTCCAGGCATTTATAATGTTACTGCAGAAGTGGTTCACTTAGATAATACTAGCTATACAATACCTAAAGAAATTGAAATTTTTGAAGCACCAAACATCAACACACCTGTTTCTCTAAAACAATGTGACAATTCCGATATTAATGGCTTTAGCTTTTTCAACTTAAATGAAGTAAAAGAAGAAATTATTACAAATTCCGATGATTATACCATCACTTTTTATGAAGAAAAAATAGATGCTGAAAATAATGGAGTTTCAATAACTGATGTTACAACCTATAAAAACGAAATTGTAAGTGTAGATAAAGTTTGGGCTAGAGTAGAAAACTCAAATGGATGTTATAGAGTAAGTGAAGTAAATCTTTTTGTTTCTACGACTCAAATTCCTGCAACATTATTAAATTCATTTTATCAATGTGATGATGGAACAAATACAACTGATGGCATTGCTACTTTCAATTTTAGTTCAGTAACTTCAGATATTGAAAATATTTTTCCAACTGGTCAACTATTAATTATCAATTATTATAGAAATGAAGATGATGCTTTAGCTGAAGAAAATGCAATAACTGATATAACAAATTATCAAAATATTGGCTACCCAAATCAACAAAATATTTACATTCGAGTTGATAGTAAATTTGATAACGACTGCTTAGGTTTAGGTGCTCATATTTCTTTAAATGTAGAAAACATACCTATTGCAAATTCAGTAACTATAAATCCAGAATGTGATAATGATAGAGATGGGTTTTATTCTTTTGATACATCTACAATTCAAAATACAATTATAGGTAGTCAAACAGATGTTACTGTTACTTATTTTGATGAAAATGGTTCACAATTATCAAGCCCTTTACCAAATCCGTTTATAACAAAAACTCAAAATATTACTGTTAAAATAGAAAACACATACTCTAAAGATTTAGATGGTAAATGTTATGATGAAACTACGATTAACTTTATAGTAAATACTGTACCAATTGCAAATCCTATTTTACCACAAGAAGAATGTGATGACGATTTTGATGGAATTATTGGTTTTGATACTTCCAACATAGAAAGCACAATTATAGGCACCCAAACTAATTTGATAGTAAAATATTTTGATGAGAATAATAATGCATTACCTAGTCCTTTACCAAATCCTTTTTATACATCTTCTCAAACAATTAAAGTTCGTTTAGAAAACCCTACTTATGATATTTGTTTTGAAGAAACTACTATCGATTTTATAGTAAGAGAAAAACCAACTGTAAATTTAATTTCAGACGATATTATATGTATCACAAATAACTCTCAGTTAGAAATTACAGTAGAAAACCCTAATTCTGATTATTCTTACACTTGGAGAGATGAAAATAATAATATTGTTGGCAATTCATTTTCCACAACTGTATATAAAGGAGGCACCTTCAATGTTATAGCAACCTCTATCTATGGATGTGATTCTGACAAAGAAGAAATTCTAATCAAAGAATCTTCTGTTTCAAAAATCACAATAAATGATATTGAAGTACAAGACGATTCTGAAAACAATTTTATTAAAATAAACACCTCTAATTTAGGATTAGGAGATTATGAATTTAGACTTTTAGATGATAATTTAAATGTTTTATTTAATTATCAAAGTGATCCTAATTTTGAAAATTTAGAAGGCGGGAATTATATATTAGAGGTTAACGATTTAAATAATTGTGGTAGTGTGCCTTTTGAAATTTCCTTAATAAGTTTTCCTGATTATTTTACTCCAAATGCAGATGGAAACAATGATTACTGGCAAATTAAAGGAATTAATAAAAGTTATTATAAAGAAGGTACCATCAGTATATTTAACAGATATGGTAAACAAATTACAACCTTTACTATTAATGATTTGGGTTGGGATGGTACGTATAATGGAAACATTTTAAGTTCTAACAACTACTGGTTTAGAGCAATATTAGTCAACCAACAAGATCAAATAAAAAGTAGAACTGGAAATTTTAGTTTGATTAGAAAATAATTATAATTTTATCGTATATTTGGTAAACCAATTTGGTAAACCAATTAAATATATAGCTTTACTATATTTTGGCTCATTTATTGAATAAAAATAAAGCAAGTAAAACTTATAGATATATGAAAAAAATAGCACTAATTTTAATCATAATATTGTCTTTAACCAGTTTAAAAACAAATGCTCAAGAAACTTTAGTTTCTAACATTAACGAATATAATACTGCTATTAAAAATGCAGTTCCAGGTACAACCATAATTCTTAAAAATGGAATTTGGAAAGATGTAAAAATAAACGCTTTTGGTAATGGTGTAGATGGAAACCCAATTGTTGTAAAGGCAGAAACTGCAGGAGAAGTTATCATTTCTGGTAATTCTACCTTAAATATTTATGGCGAATATGTAATTGTAAGCGGTTTGTGGTTTAAAGACGGTGATTCTAATTATAAATCTGTTGTTCAGTTTCGTAAAGATTCTAAAACCTTTGCAAACAACTGCCGTTTTGCAAATTCAACGATTTCTTATTACAAAGTTGCAGACGGAATTAAAGATCATTGGGTAGATATTTGGGGAAAAAATAACAGAGTAGATCATAATAATTTTACTGGTAAAACAAGCCCTGGAACTACTGTTGTAGTTTGGTTAAAAGGCGAAGAACACATAGAAAACAATCATAAAATAGATAATAATTTCTTCGGATCTAGACCTGAATTAGGTACAAATGGAGGAGAAACTATCAGAATTGGTACAAGTGCAAATTCGATGAAATCTTCTAAAACAATTGTAGAAAGAAATATTTTTGCCAATTGTGATGGAGAAATCGAAATTATATCAAACAAATCTGGTGATAATATTTTTAGAGATAATTTATTTGTGGGTAGTAAAGGTTGTTTAACCTTACGTCATGGAAATAATGCTTTAGTAGAAAGAAATGTTTTTTTAGGAAACGGAGTTTCTAAAACTGGTGGAATTAGAGTTATAAATGCAGGGCATATCATCAGAAATAATTTAATGGTTGGTTTGTTAGGCGATGGTTATAGAGGTTCTCTTGTATTGATGAATGGTGTTCCAAATTCGCCTTTAAACAGATACCATCAAGTAAATAATGTAGATATTCAAAACAATACAATTATAAATTCTGGACCAATTGCTTTTGGTGAAGGTAAAGATGATGAAAAATCATTATCACCTAAAAATGTAAACTTTGCTAACAATATATTTTATCATAGTTCAGCATCAGAAAACGTATTATTTGTAGATGAAACTGCTAACATCAATTTTAATAATAATTATATTGATGCTAAAGGAGCTCCTGTAAAAGGGTTTAAAAACACAAAAATAGACTGGAAAGAAATTAAGAGTTTTCCAATTCCAACCAAACAAAATCCAGATTTATTGGTTGTTTCTAAAAATGATAAAAGTCCGGAAAGAGATATTACAAAAGCTGTTAGACAAATTTTTAATGCTGGCGCTTTTAATTTAGATGCTACAAAATTACCTAAAGCCTTAGGTTTAAGAGCTGGTCCAGGTTGGAAACCAGATATAGTAGCTCCAATTATTAAACCTGCTGATATTGCAGTAAAACCCGGTACAGAAACTTTAAGAAAAGCCATAGATAAAGCTGCACCTGGATCTACAATTCGTTTAAATACTGGAGAGTATGTTGCTGAAAAAACAATAAAAATTAGCAAAGAAATTACAATTATTGGTGATAAAGAAGGTGCAACAATCATAAAATCTAGAGATGGTTTAGAAAAACCTTTGAGTTATTTTTTTAGAGTTAACGAAGGCGCAAAATTAACGTTAAGAAATGTTACTATTGATGGTGAAGCCTCTAATGTAAAATATGCAATTGTATCACCAGATAAAAAAGAAAAAGGTCTTTATAATTTATTTGTAAATAATGTTGTATTCAAAAACTTTACAAACAAAGATGGAGGATCTATTTTTAAGGCATATAATGGCACTAAAGCAGATACCTTAAGCTTTGTAAACACTATGTTCGAAAACAGTTATAGAGGCTTAAATTTATCTTACGATAAAGATGTTATGGGTTTTTATAATGCAAACTTTATAATCTTAGAAAACAGTGTTTTTAAAGATATTGAAGAAGCTGCAGTAAATTATGTTAGAACTACCCCTTTAGAAGATCTTCCAGGAGGTAAATTAATAGTTACAAACTGCATTTTTAGCAATGTATTTAATGAAGAAAAAGGGAAAATTTTAAAAACTAACGGAATTCAAATTGTAGAAATTAAAAATTCTGTGTTTGAGAACAGTTATAAAACTCAAACACCAATAGACTTAAAAGGTAAATTCAATTTTATAACCAATTCTTTAATCTACAATAGTGGTTTTGTAAAAATAAGCAAAGGAGCTAAAAAAGAGAATCTTTTATACAAGAACCCAAAATGGGAAAAGAACGATTTATTTATACCAAGTAAAAAATCTGTTTTGCTAAAAGAAAATAATGATATTGATACAATTGGTTTACTAAAAGAGTAAAACTGTTATTTTTGATGTGTGTTTTTTCTTTTGATGTAAATATTGTAAACTAAACCAAATAGAATTAGAAAAACACCTAAAAGTGTTAATAAATTATAGATTTCTCCAAACCAAAAAGCACCTATAATTATTGCAAAAATTACTTCTAAATTCTTAAGAGGAGCAACAAGATTGGTTTCATTGGTCTGAAAAGCTTTGGTCATATATAACTGACCAATATAACCTAAAACACCTAAACTTAGTAATAAAAGCCATTCTGTTGGTTTTGGGTTTATCCAATTGTTGATAGACATTAATCCGCCAAAAACAAAAGCTGTAACCATAAAATAATTGATAATTACCAAAGGATGTTCTTTGCTACCAATTTTACGAATTAAAACAAAAACTAATCCTTGAAAAACAGCTGATATTAATACAAATATCAAACCTAATGTATTTACGTCTGCACCAAAACCTTTTATCATTAAAACACCTACAAAAGCTAATAAAAACAAAAACCATTGAATGGTTTTAATTTTTTCTTTCAATAAAAAAAATGCAAGTATGGCTGCAAATATGGGTGATGTATACCTTAAAGAAACTGAAGTTCCTACAGGTAAATAATTTAAAGACTGAAAAAAACAAGTTAACGAAATTACTCCTACAATTGCACGTGTTAATAATAACTTTTTATTGGTACCTAAAAGTGGAATTTTAGATTTTAAAATTAATGGTAAAGTAAAAACCAAAGTACCTATAGATCTAAAAAAGACAATTTGATATACATTAAAAACAGATAAGTATTTAACAACTGCATTCATAATTGCAAAAGCAATTACACTAAATATCATAAAAATAATTGCCTTGTTATTTTTCATAACTAATATTTTATATAAAAGGAAAAAGTCGTTTTGTAAAATTACAAAACGACTTTTAATATAAACAAATCAAATAAAATTAATATCCTGAATTTTGTGTAATTACACCACCAGTTGCTAATATTTCAGAAACCGGAATTGGAAATAAGTAATAATCACTATTTACAGTTGTTCCCATTTCAGCATTAACACTATTGGTTCTTACCAAATCATCCCATCTTTTACCTTCAAAAGCTAATTCTAATCTTCTTTCTTCTAAAATTGCAGTTCTAGCTTCAGCTTGAGTAGATGCTGTAGAGTTATTTAACCCTGCTCTATTTCTAATTTTGTCTAATTGAGTAACAGCAGCAGCAGTACTTCCGTTTTCATTTAATGCTTCTGCATATAATAAGATAACGTCTGCTAATCTAATTTCAATCCAATCATGCTCACCTCCAAGACCTCCATCTTTTGGAAATTTAATTGCAGTAGTACCCGCATCACTTAAAGTAACAGCTCTTCTTAAATCTGTACCACCACCATTTGCATCACTAGCATCGAAAGCAGCAACTAAATCTGGATCTACAGGAAAATCTGCTTTAGAATCATCACCAACAAACCAGTTCCAAAAATCAGAACCAAAAGAATATTCATCTACAATAGAACTAGATACTTGAGTAGAAAAAATAATTTCTGAATTTTCTATTTCATTATCAGCTCCAAATATTTCGCTAAAGTCATCTTTTAAAGCAATTCCAGCTCCAGAAGCTCCGTTTACAACAGCTGCAAGTTGCGTTTCTGCACTAGCATAATTACCCATAGCTGCATATACTTTACCTAATAAAGCTTGTGCTGCGTATTTAGATGCTCTACCATTATCTATGGTAGCAGATAAATCTGCAATAGCATCATTTAAATCTGGAATAACAACATTGTTATAAACATCTGTAGCAGGTGTTCTAGCTAAGATTGATGTATCTGTTAAACTTGGTGCCGCAGATAAATTAACTGTAACAGCTCCAAAAGATTTTACTAATTTGTAGTAAGATAAAGCTCTTAAAAACTTAGCTTCTGCAATATGTGTTGCATTTGTTGAGTTTTCAATAACATTGTTTGCACTTAAAATAGACTTATACATTGCAGTGTATAATGGACCAAAAAACTGGTCTTCCATTGTTGTCAAATTATTTGTGTAAACATCAAACTCTGTATATGGAGCCTCGTCCATTACTGCGTTATCTGATCTAAATTCACCCATTACTGCTAATGGAGTAACACTACTTAATTGATAGTAATAAGCTGCATTCAAAACACCTTCAAAATCAGTTAAAGAGTCTGCACTTGCTAAATTTGGTGGAGCTTGATCTAAATCTGTTGAACATGCTGTTGCTATAAACAACGATGTTAATAATATATATATTTTTTTCATTTTATTTTATTTAAAAATTAACATTTAAACCTATAGTGAAACTTCTTACTACTGGACTAGCACCAACTTGAGCACCATACACTGTAGGATCTGTAGTATTTACACCTTCTGGATTGTATGAAGTATAATCACTACCCATTAAATATAATAAGTTAGTAGCTGCTCCATAAAATCTAATAGAACTGAATCCTATTTTCTCTGTTACATCTGAATTAAGCGTATAACCAATAGTTAAGTTTCTTAATGCAACATAAGAAGCATCTTGAACCATAGCATCTGTTTGGTTTCTGTTTGCAGTATAGTGTTCTCCATTATGATCTGCAATACCATCGCTATTTGCGTCAAATGTGCTAGTTAATCTACCTCCCCATTGAGAACCATAATAAAGTGGATCTATATTATAAACTTCTGCACCATGAGAACCTTGTAATTGGAAAGACATATCGAAATCTTTATATCTAAAGTTTTGAGACATACCCCAGTAAAAATCAGGTGTATTCTGACCAATTTGAACTAAATCTCCACCATCAGCAACTGTTCTTGTTCTATCAATTACACCATCACCATTTTGGTCTACTACATACGATTCACCAGATGCATTATTAGGGTGTCTTGTACCATCAGCTAAGTATTTCATTTCTACATCTCCAATAGTTTCTAATCCCCACATTTCTCCAATTCCACCACCTACGTAGTTTCTAAATACAGGTCCTCTACCACTAATTCCAAAAATTTGTTGCGGTAATTCATCTAAACCACCTAAATAAGTAATCTCTGTATTAACCGTTGATAAGTTTGCACTCACATTCCATGAGAAATCTTCAGTATTCATTAAGCTACCAGCTATTTCTAATTCTAAACCTGAACTTTCAACATCTCCAACATTAAGAATAGAAGAAGGGTTACCTAAAACTTCTGATTGAGCTTGGTTAATTAAAATATCTTGAATATCAGATGTATAATAATCTACACCTAAAGTAAAACGATTATTTAAAAATCCAAAATCTACACCAAAGTTAGTCTCGGTATTTGTTTGCCAAGTTAAATCTGGATTAGGAGAATTTGAAGGAATTAAATATCCTGTTCCATAAATTGTAGCAGAAGGATCTAATAGACTTAAAGAATCGTAAGAACCTAAGAAAGACGTTGTACCTAAAGAACCTGTACTAAATCTTACTTTTAATCTACTTAATAATTCATTTTCTTTTAAGAAAGATTCATTATGTAAATTCCAACCTAAAGAAATTGCTGGGAAAGTTTCATATTTTTTATTAGCTCCAAAACGAGAATCACCATCTCTTCTTAAAGAAGCAGAAAGTAAAAAACGATCATCGTATGAATAGTTAACTCTACCAAATACACTTTCTCTTACTCTTGTTTCATCTGTTTCTGTAACAACGATGTCTGCAGGATCGAATAAATTGTAGTTTAAAACTGCTTCATCTGGCACATTAGAACCATCTAATCTAGTACCAATAAATCTTGTGTTTTGAAATTCTACACCAGCTACTGCAGAGATATCATGTTTACCTATTTTTGTAGCATAACTTAAAGTAGTTTCGCTTAAAACTGAAGATACTTTTAAATCTACTTGATCCATAAAAGTTTGAGAATCTCTTGCTCTAGAATCATAACCTAATAATCTGTGTGCATAGGTTTGAGTATCTTTCATATCTCCACCTAATACAGTTTTAATATTTAATCCTTCTATAATATTGTATTGTAAATAACCACTTACATTTCCAAAAAATGTTTTTTGCCAGCTATCTACATTATCAAGTTTAGCAGCAGGACCTGCATCACCAGAACCACCAATACCATTGTTAGCTCTACCATAATGCCAATCTTGAGCAGCCATACCTGGCTCTAATTCATAAATACTACTAGCTTCATAAGTAGATCCTCTATAACCACTATCAAAAGCTGCTAAACCTAAAGCTTGTGCTTGTTGGTCTAATTGTTGTACAAATGCAATAGATTCTTCTGTATGATAAATAGAGTGTACTCCATAAGATCTTAATAAATCTCTCATATCATGAGCTAAAATATCTCTATCTGATACAAAACCATTAAAGCTTAAACCTGCTTTAAACTTATCTCCTAAATTCGCATCTACATTAAGACGAGCATTCATTCTCTCAAAACCTTGTGTAATTACAACACCTTCAGCATTTTGGTAACCAACTGAAGCAAAATATTTTGTGTCATCAGTACCACCACTTACGCTAAAGTCATGACTTTGAGTTATACCTGTTTGAAATAACCAGTCTTCTGGACTAATTGCACCAGGAGAATCTTCATAAGCACTTAATCTATATTCTAAGAAAGCTGGATCTTGAGTTGCAACTGTTGCATCCCAATTTCCTGCAGCAATTTGCTCTCTAGAATGAGCTGCCCATTCTGGACCAGACATAAGAATATTATCTCTATATTTATTAGATGTACTAAAGTAAGTGTTGTAACTAAATTTAGCTTCACCAGATTTACCTTTTTTAGTTGTAACTAAAACAACTCCATTTGCACCTCTAGACCCATAAATAGCAGCAGAAGCAGCATCTTTTAAAATCTCTAAACTTTCAATATCATTTGGGTTAATTGTTTCTAAACCTCCGGAAATAGGATAACCATCAACAACAATTAAAGGGTTTGAAGCTCCTGAAATTGAAGAAGCTGCTCTAATTTGAATTTTTGGAGCAGCACCAGGTGAACCATCTTGATTCTGAATTAAAACCCCTGAAAGTTTACCAGCTAAGGCGTCATCTACACGTGCAACCTGAACTGCAGCAACATCTTCACCTCCAATTTTAGCAACAGCACCCGAAATTTGAGATCTTTTACGAGTACCATAACCTACGACAACTATTTCATCTAACTCACTAGCATCTTCTGCTAAACTTACAGTTATCGTTTTCTGATTAGTTATTGTTACTGTTTTTTGAGAATATCCTAAATAAGAAAAAGCTAAGATATCTCCAGTTTTTACTTCAATAGAAAAGTTTCCATCGAAATCTGTTTCTGTTCCTTTTGTAGTACCTTGTATAATAACAGTAACCCCAGGAAGAACTTCTTTATCTGCTTGTGATGTTACAGTACCTTTTACGGTATAGCTGTCTTGTGCATAAGAGCAGATATTTACTAACATTATAAGCAATAATGTTATTTTTAATTTTAATTTCATAATATTATTTTATGTTTAAAAATGAACTTCATTCAGCATTTGTGAATGAACTTTGGTTTACAGAATAAATCAAAAAAAAGAAAAACTAAAGTGAAATCTTATTTACTTTAATAAATTTTATTTTGATTATTTTGTGATTGAATCTGATAATTTAGATTTAGTTTTTTTTCGGATAAGTAAATTCTTACCCTAATTGTTTATTGTTTTTTTGTTTATAATTAATTAAATAATTTTCATCATACGCAGGTATCTATTTTAAAGTTAATTGGCTGTCCATTTTGGTTTACCAGTTTGGTTTACCAAATATATATACATATTTTATAATAAAAAAGCTTTTTGTTAATTATTTCATAAAATATTAAGATTCGTTATAACAACTTGGTAAAAACTGGGGTTTAAAAAGAGAATTTGACAATTAAAAACATTAAAAAAGAAAAAATGAAAACTTCTTAAGATTTACTTTTAAATAAAGAAAAAACAAGTAATTATATTTAAAGGATATAATTAAAATTAAAGGCTAATATGAAGTAATAATAAATTTAAATAGGGATAATAGAAAAAGCCATTTTGTTTAAAACAAAATGGCTTTAAAGTAATAAAAAATATAAAAACTTATTAGATTCCTAAGGCTTGACCACCACCAACTTGAATAGTTTCTGCAGTTAAGAAAGCTGCATCTGTACTTGCTAAAAATGAAACAACACCTGCAACATCTTCTGGCTGACCTAATCTACCTAACATAATGTTATTTTTCCAAGAAGCAAAAACTTCTGGTTTTGTAGATTTAATTTGTTTATGAAAAGGAGTATCTATTGTACCTGGAGATACTGCATTTACTCTAATTCCGTATTCTGCTAAATCTTTTGCTAATGCTCTAGTTATTGCATGAACTCCTGCTTTAGAAGTACCATAAACTCCTGCTCCTGGTCCACCTGCATTCCATCCTGCATTAGAAGTATAGTTTATAATAGTAGCATTCTCACCTTTCTTTAAATAAGGAATTGCTGCTCTAGATGCAAAGAAAACTGAATCTAAATTTAAAGCCATAACGAATCTATAAAATTCTGTAGTCATTTCTTCAAATCTAGATCTACCACCTAAACCACCTGCATTATTTACTAAAACATCAATTTTACCATATTTATCTCCAATAGTAGTAATATTTGCAGTTACTTCATCTTCTTTAGTTACGTCAAAACCATAATATTCTGCTGTAATTCCTTCTGCAGTAAGTTCTTTAATTCTTGCAGCTCCAGCTTCATCTTCAATACCGTTTAAAACAACTGTATACCCATCTTTACCTAATCTTTTTGCTACTTCAAATCCTATTCCTCCAGTTGCACCTGTAATTACTGCTACTTTTCCTTGTACTGTACTCATTTTGTATTCTTTTTAATGTTTGTTATTGTTTTTTTACTAATATTTTTTGTTGATTATTCTGCTGTTTTTCTAACTGGCTCTATTTTTTTGATAAAGAAGAAAATAGATAACACACCTAATATTACTGATAGAGTAATTGCGATAAACGCAGGTGTGTAAGAACCGCCTTTTGTTATTTGACCTATAAACCAATTCATTATCATTGGTGAAACTGCTGCAATTGTACCAGCTAAACCTGCTAATGTACCTACTGAAGGTCCTCTAAATAAATCACTTGAAATAGTTTGTACATTACCAATTGCAAACTGAAAACCAAACAATACTAAACCTGCTAAATAAATAAAGGTCATAAAGTTATCTTCACCTACAAACTGAATAATACCAACAAAACCTAAAAAGACAAGTAATCCTCCTACACTAATTGCTATTTTTCTTGATGCATCTACAGATTTAGTTTTCATTAAAACACCTGTAAACCAACCACCAATTATACTTCCTGCTGCTGCCATTAAATAAGAAATCCACATTGTTGCAGCAATCTCTTCTATACTTAAGCCAAAAGTTTTATTTAAATAAATTGGCATCCAAGCTGCAAAAAACCACCAAATTGGTTCAATGAAGAATCTACATAATAACACTCCCCAAGATTGTTTATAACTCAATATTTTTAATACTGATAAACTTTTTTGCTTAACTTCTGTTGTTTCTACCTTGTCTATTCTACTAGACATTATTAAATCTCTTTCTTCTTGTGTTACCCAAGGGTGTTTTTCTGGAGTTGATTTATTTAAAAATAACCAAGGAATTACCCATAACATACCTACTGAACCTAAAATGATATAAGTAGTTTTCCAACCAAATTGAGTATATAAAAAAACAATAATAAAAGGAGCAATAACATTACCTATTGATGCACCTGCATTAAAAATACCTTGAGCAGTTGCTCTTTCTTTTACAGGAAACCATTCACCATTACTTTTTACAGCTCCAGGCCAATTACCAGCTTCACCTAACCCTAACATTCCTCTAAAAATTGACAAAGTAATTACTCCACGTGCAAAAGCATGAAAAATAGAAGCTAAAGACCAAACTATAATAGATACTGTAAAACCAAGTCTTGTACCAATAGAATCGTATAATTTACCAGAAGCAAATTTACCTAAAGCATAACATCCTAAGAAGATATTGAACATAAAGGCATAGTCTTCTTGATTCATCCCTAAATCTTCACCCATTTGTGGCCATAGAAGGGCAAATGCAGTTCTATCTATATAATTAATAACTGTGGCAATAAAGATTAATCCAATTATCCACCAACGTAATCCTTTAATTTTCATTCTTTTATCATCTAAAATGTTATACTAATTTCTGGTTAACCAATTTGGTAAACCAAATTTACTGTTTTTAAATTAATTACTACTACCTAAAAAAAAGTTTTTTTTAGATTTTATTTAAAAAATTATAAATCGTTTTTTTATTTAATAAACACTATTCTATGTTATAACAATAACTATAAAGTTCTTTAAAATGATCTTTCATTTTTTGCTTTGCTAATTGTGGATTTTGTGTTTTAATTGCATCGAAAATAGCTTGATGATCTCCTATACCTCTTTGAGAAAGACCCGCATCACAAACATGATGTTTTTGAAAATTTGTAATAATTTCTGGAGTAATGATTAACATAAAAGTATTCATAGTACTATTACCACTTGCTTTTGCAATTGCTAAATGAAACAACAAATCTTCTTGCACAGCATCTTCTCCATTAATTACTTTATCTCTATAAGCATTTAACGCTTCTTCTAAGTTTACTAAATCTGCTTCTGATCTTCTTGTAGCAGCAAGTCTTACCGTTTTTAATTCTAATAAAATTCTTGTTTCCACTAAAGATTTAAAACCTGGTTCATTTAACCTTAAAATATCTTCAATCATTCCATTCATAGCAATTACACCAATATTTGCTACGAATGTTCCACTCTGAGGTATAGATTTTAATAAACCGTAAAATTCTAGTCTTTGTATAGCTTCTCTTACACTACTTCTACTTACTTCAAATTTTTCAGATAGCATTCTTTCAGAAGGAAGTTTATCTCCAGGTTCTAAATTTTTAAAATTTATTAAATCTTTTATTTTAGAAATAATTTCCTTCTGCACATCAGAGTTTTCTGATTTTGTAAGTATGTCTAACTTCATAATTATATTTTAATTAAAATCTGCAAAGATAAATAGAATTTTGATATGCAATATATTAAAACCCTGGTGTAATGATATCTATGTTATCATAAAATACTTCATTTGAACCATCAATAGCATTTAGAGCTCTAACATAAATTACAACTTTTGTTGTTGAAGGTTTAAATGTAAAAGTATTCGTAGTAAAAGTATCACTAGAAGAAGAAGCTTTAGATGAATTAAAATCATTATCAATTAATAAATATGCATCTGCATTCTTATCTCTTTGATCTTCTGTATTAATAGTATCTTCTGTTGTAATTTCATTATTTAAAATAAATACTTCTGTATTTACACCTTCTGCTTCAGAACGTGAATCGATAGTAAAGGTATACTCTACTCCTACTTCTACAGTAACTACTTGGTATAAACGACGACTTGCTTCATTTATTTTTACGCCTCTATCTCCTAATCCTGCAAATTTATTACCATCACTAGACGAACCTGGTTGTTCGCTATTATCACCAAAGGCAGTATCTAACCAACTATCTAAATCTGAATTATACCATAAAGCTCTATAAGGACTATCTGAAGTAGCCCCACCATCTGAATCGAGTTTTACTGTACTATTTGGAGTCATATCCCAAGCATCTGCATTGTCTCCTGTTTCATTTTGAAAATCATCTGCAGTTCCATTTAAAACAATTGCTTTAAATGTTGGTTCTACACCACCTACAGGTACAGATTTAGTAATACTTCTAGGAACATTAGCACTATTGGTAATTGTTAATGTTACATCATAAGTACCTCTAGTAGCAAAAGTATGTACTGGATTTTGATCTGTTGATGTGTTTCCATCTCCAAAATTCCAACTATAAGATATTGCTAAAAGAGAAGCGTCTGTAAAAGAAGCTGTTAAAGAACTTGTTGTAAAACTAAAATCTGGAATTGCTGCTAAAACTAAACCTTCTACTTTTTTAGTAACTGTTACTTCTTTACCTAAAAAAGTTGTTGCTGTAAGTGATACATCAAAAGTTTCTGCTGTTGCATAGGTGTGAACAGGACTATAATTAGGGTCTGTTAAACCATCTGCAGCTTCCCAAGAAGCTGTAGAACCATCTCCAAAATCCCAAACTAATGAACTTACTCCAGTACTCATATTATCGAAAGTAACTTGAGAATCTATTATTGAAAAACTATAATCTGCATAAATCGGTGCAACTTGAGCAGAATCTATAGCTATTAAGCCATCTGAACTTGTTGTTGTTAAGTTTACTTTATATAAACCACCTGTTGTATATGTATAATCTGGGTTTGCTTCTGTTGATGATCCTCCATCACCAAAATCCCAAGCATAAGAAATAGCATCTGTAGAATAACTTCTAAACACTAATTCTAAATTAGAATCTGCACTAGTACTTGACGTAAAAAGTGTTGTTGGCTGAATATCGTTTATATTACCTGTTGGTGGCACAAACTCTTCATAACCATTATCAGTACATGAAAGAAAGCCTAACAACATCATAAATATTAGAGCGAAACTTGTATTGAATTTTTTATTTAATTTATAAAACATAATATAAAATTTTAAAAACTATTTATTGTTTAACAACGATATCAAATAAATCTAATCTTGTTTCTACACCTGTATTAGTTGCAAAAATTATAACAGATTCATTTTCTCCTGCTTCGAAAGTAATTGCGTGTTTTTTGAAAACATCTGCAACTCTACCCACATTATTATCTACTCTAGAACCTAATATATTTGCTTCTTGTTTAGCTTCTGTATATGAAGAGGTTTCTGGAGTTAATACAGAAACAGTCATTGTACCATAAACATCTACATTAAATCCTGTAAAATACGTTAACACGTATGTTGCTCCTGGTGTAACTTCGATTTCTTGATAAGCAACTCTACCTCCATCAGATGGAAATTTAGCAGCTTGTGTACCTTCTGGTAAAACACCTTCTACTTTGGTATTGATTTGTATTCCCGAAAATGAATCTTGACCAAAAGGGTTCCAATTTACTCTTGGACTTGGCACATCCCAAGAAGCTCTACCATCTCCTGTACCGTCAAATAAACTGTTATCTTCAAAACCAGGCTCAGCAATTTCTGGAACTGGTATTGTTGGTACTGCTTGATTAACCGTTATTATTTTTTCTGTATATTCTGATTTACCAAGCTCATCTGTTACTGTTAAACCAACTGTATAAACATCTGGACCAGGAAAAGAAAATATTAATTCTTGATCTTGTAAAGTTGCAGCTGGTAAACTAGCAATTTGGGCTTCTAATTCTGCAACGTTTTGTTTTACTTCATCTGTAACAGCATCTTCAGCTTCTTGTAAAGCTATTTCTAAATCTGCTATTTGAGCTTCCATTACAGTTACTTTATCAGGATTAGATTCACAAGGAATCTTAAACTCTAATTTAGCAATTTCAGCTTCTAAAGCAACTACTGCAGATAATTGAGCATCTATTGATTGTTGTAATACTGGTAAATCTTTATTGATTAAAGTTAAACCTTCTGATGGTGTTACTGACCATAAATATTGTGTACCATTTACGGCTAAATTAGAACCAGCTTGAAAATTGAAATCATAATTTGCAATTAATTCTACATCATTACAATCGAACTCTGAAGAAGAGACATCTGCAACACTATAAAAAGGTGTTGGGCTTGTAAAATCTTCTAAATCACCAACATCTGGCAAAGTATCGTCTACACAAGAGGTTAGAGATATAAAAATCCCTAAAACTATATATTTTAAATTTATTAAATATTTTTTCATAATTAAGCGATTTTAATATCCATTATTCTGTGAATAAAAATTAGGTAAATTGTCCATTTCTCTTTGAGGAAAAGGTAGGTATTTTTTACCACTTGTATAATTTAAACTATTAGCTGTTGAAAAAGCACCAAGAACATTATCTGCTTCTCCAAATCTAACTAAATCATATAAACGTTGGTTTTCATAAACAAACTCAACTCTTCTCTCCTCTAATAATTCTGCTTTGGTTAAGTTAGCTACTTCTTCTAAACCAGCTCTTGCTTTTACTTGATTAAAAGCATCAATTGCTCTAATATCTGTAGTTGAGTCTGCACCTGCTAAAATTGCTTCTGCATATAATAATAATACATCTGCATATCTTAAAACAATCCAATCGTTATCTCCTATTTCACCATCCGTAGGAAACTTAGCATTAAAAGTATCATTAGTAATATCTGCTGGGTTGTAAGAAATTGCATCAAAAGTTACAGGAAATCTTACAGGCTGTAATACTGGTGTCATTACATCTAAAAGTTCTAAAGTTGCAATATTAACACCATTTGATGGTCCTTGTAAAGTCATCGAAAAACTATGAGACTCAGAATCTGTTTCTACTTGATCATCCAAACCACTATCACTAGTTGCATAATTATCACTACTTACTAAATCATAAGCAATTGAAAAGATTATTTCATCATTTAACTCTAAACCTGAATTATTAGACCAATCTGCATCTAAAACTATTTCTCCTTCTTGATATCCGCCTGTATAATCATTTCCAAATACAGTTCCAAAATCAATTGCTAAAGTTGCATAATACTCACTATCTGAAACTATACCATCTCCATCAAAATCTTCTGCGTTTGCTCTATCAGTATATAACAAATCATAATTATAATCAGAATTATTTTGCACTACTGATGCTAATAAAAGTTCTGCTTCTGTATAATTAGGGCTTGGCTGACTTAAATATGCTTTTGCTGCTAAACAAATTGCTGCACCTTTTGATGGGCGATATTTGTTTTGTGTTGCTCCATCTAAATAAGCAATAGAAGTTTTAAAATCTGCAATAATATTTGCATAAACCTCTGCTTCTGGCAATTGAGGATAATCTAAAGCTTCTTCTGTAGTTACATCTAAAACTTTATCGATATAAGGTACATTTTGATAAGCTCTTACTAAATTAAAGTGACATAAAGCTCTCATAAAATAAGCTTCACCAACAGCATATTGTTGACTTTCTGATGCTAAAAAACGATTATCTATAATTGTATTTGCATGTTTAATTGTATGCATATTATTAGAATAATACGTTGCAACATCTCCATTATTAGGATCTACATTATAAGAACTAATTAATGGGAAATTTCCATTTTCTGAATTTGCTCTTGAATTATCTGATCTTAATTCTGTTAAATAGAACTCATTAGCTGGTACTTTTTGATATGCATCTAAAACACCATTTGCTAAGGCTATAAAACCATCATCTGTTTGTAACAACTCTTCTAAAGAAAGTGCAGTAGGGTTGCTTAAGTCTAGTTCTGTTTCACAACTTGTCAATAAAGTCATAAAAGAAAAACAAACTATTATATTTTTATATATATTTTTCATAATTAATTAAAATTGAAAGTTAATACCTGCTGAAACTGTTTTAACTACAGGTCCATCTCCTCTTTGATAACCAGCTGTTAAAGGCGTATTTGCATTGTTAGATGTTTGCCCTTGTGCTTCTGGATTAAAACCTTCATAACCTTTAGCTGTAAAGAATAATAAATTTTCTCCTGTTAAATACAATCTAAGTTTATTACAGTTTAACTTATCTGTAATAGCCTCTGGAAAAGTGTAACCTACCGTTAAATTTCTTAATGCTACAAAAGATGCATCTTGAATATGGTCGTCTGTAAACCTTCTGTGAACTGTTAAATCTCTATCTGGAAAATTAGACACTTCGTTTACTGCAGATTCACTTGCATAATATAATTGATCTAAATCTGCCACTCTAACTTCTGCTCCATGAGATCCTTGAAATTGGAAAGAAAGATCAAAATCATATATTGAGAAATCTGAGTTAAAACCCCATTCGAAATCTGGGTAAGGGCTACCTAATTCTGTTCTATCATCATCATCTATAATACCATCTCCATTTAAATCTTTTACATAAACATCTGCAAAATCATTATTAAATCTATTAAAAGGATTATCTACCCATTCTAATGGAATTTCTTTATCATAAACCCAACCATAAAAAGATGTTATTGGCTGACCTACTTTTGCTATAAATTCTGTTGGTCTTGTATCTTGATCTATTCTAGAAATAATTTGCTCATTGTTTCCTAAACTTTTTACAGTATTTCTATTTAATGAAAACTGACCAGAAGCACTCCATCTGAAGTTATCTTTTCTCATAATTCTAGAACTTAATTCAAGTTCTACACCTTCGTTTTGAACCTCTCCAAGATTTTGCAACCAACTATCTGTACCATAAGTTGCAGAAACTGGCGCTAATAAAAGTAAATCTTCACTAGTTCTAATATAGTAATCTGCAGTTAAATTAACAAGACCTCTACCAAAAGTTACATCTATACCAGGGTTAAATTCAATTAACTTTTCCCAACCTAAAATTTGATTTGCTAAAGTTGTTCCTTTTACACCTGTTTGCCCATTGTAACTAATTGTGCTATATGTTTCTTCGAATCTATATAATGATTCGAAAATGTTATTAGAAATATTATTAGAACCAGAAACACCATAACTTGCTCTAACTTTAAAGAAAGAAATTAAATCGTTAGATTCCAAGAATTTCTCGTTTGATAAAATCCAACCTAAAGATGCTGCAGGAAAAAATCCTGTTCTTGTATTAGGCCCAAATCTTGTACTAGAATCGCTACGTAATGATAATTGAAATAAATATTTATCATCATAACTATAATCTAATCTACCAAAATAAGAAACTAATTTTTCGCTTGCATTATCTGTATATGTTGTTCCACCATCTGCAAGTGCAATATTATCATTAAAATCGTTAGTATACCCAACTGCTTCTGATTCTTGTCTGTAATTATGAGACTCCATATACTCAAAACCAGCAACTGAATTTAAAGCATGCTTACCAAATTCTCTATTATATTTTAAAAGAGTTTCGAAAGTAAATTGGTTTAACTCGTCTCTTCTTTCTAAACGATAAGCTTCTTGATCTCTATTTTCTTGACCATATAAATAATCTGCTTCATTAGATTTATTGTGTCTAAAAACACCAGAAACTGTTTGTCTAAAATTAAGTCCTTTTGCTAATTTAAAATCTAAATAAGAAGATGCATTTAAACTTAATTTTTTCTTAGTTCTAGATCTTTCTAAAAAGTGAACTAAAGGATGAACATTTTTAGTAGTAGATAATGTTAAACCTCCAGAGGTTAATGGACTAGCTACTGGTAATCCTGTAACAGGATCTCTTAATATTGATCTTGGGTTTGCTGGATCTTTAGTAAAAACATGATCGAAAGCTCTAGAAAAACCATAACTACCAACACCTAAATTTTCGAATAATTTACCTGCATCTGTTGATACACCTACATCTGTAGAAAATTGTGTTACATATTTTAAGTGTTCTTCATTTAAGTATAATGGAATATGCCCCATTTGTCTTAAAGGATCAGTAAATCTTGCTGGTAATTTTTCTTGATCGTTGTAATTTACACGAAGATTACCACCATATTTAATTTTCTTATTTTTTGATTTACTATCAACTTTAACTCTTACATTATACTTAGTAAAGTTATCTTTAACAGCAATACCTTGATCATCTAAATACCCTAATGAAGCTGAATAACTTGTTAATTCTGTACCTCCTCTTACTGAGAAAGAATGATTTTTAATAAAACCACCTTCAAAGACTTCATCTTGTAAATTTTTTTCTCCACTTCCTAAAGAAGCAATAAAATCCATAGCTTCTAATTCTGCATAAGCAGTTTCGTAATCATTAATAATTCTATCATAATTTGCACTAGTTGTAGATATTGCATCAACAGTACTTTGTAAACCATTTAATCTAGATCTTTCTTGAGCAATAGATGTATTAAAATTATCATTATTATCTGCGTACTTATATCCTGTAAAAGTATTGTAAGAGAAAGTTGTTTTACCTACAACTCCTTTTTTAAGTGTAATTAAAATTACACCATTTGCACCCCTAGAACCATAAATAGCAACTGAAGAAGCATCTTTTAAAACACTAATAGACTCTATATTATTATTATCAATAGAACCTAAAATATCTGAATCTGTACCTAAGATAACACCATCTACCACAATTAATGGTGAAGATGAACCTGTTACAGAACCTGGCCCTCTTAATGTAATTTTAGGATCACCACCAGCTTCTGAAGAAACAACTTGAATCCTTAAACCTGCAACTCTACCTTTTAGTGCATCTTCTACACGAGATACTGCTTGGTTTTGTAAATCATCTCCAGAAACTTTAGTTAAAGCACTAGTTACATTTTTCTGTTTTTGGTCTCCATAACCAACTATTACAATTTCATCTAAAACATCTGCATCTTCTTCTAAAGCTACATCTAATGTTAATTGATTAGAGTATGTAATGGTTTTAGATTTGAAACCTAAATACGTAAATTGAATTATATCTCCTTTTTTTACTTTTAATGTATACTTTCCATCAAAATCTGTACTTGCTCCTTTTTTAGTACCAACTATAATAATGTTTGCACCTAAAACAGGTTCTCCATCAGACAGAGAAGTAACAGTTCCTTTTATCGTAACTTCATTTTGCGCATACAAAGATGTACAGAATAAAAGCACTACAAAAAACACTGATTTTATTTTTAAATTCATAGTTAACTGATTTAAATTGTTTTGTTTATAATCAAAACTTTAGTTTTTAAATTTGTTTTTACACAAAAATTCTTTGAATCACTCAATTGGTTTACCAAATTGGTTTACCAAATATATATGTTTTTTTTATAAAAATTAATTTTTTTGTTAAAAAATTCATAAACTTTATAGCTTTAAAACAAAATATATCAAAAAAGAGACCTGTTTTTTAACAAATCATCTTATTTGTTACCTGAAGTTGAATAAAATTTATTGATTTCGAAACTTCAAGTATAAGTTCAAAAAAAATTTATGATTCTTTATCTCCAAAATAAGATGGACCATCACCTGTTAAAAAATCTTCTCTAACAGGGCTAAATGTATCTATTAACTGCCCTTCTTCTAAACAAACTGCGCTATGTAATAAGTTTGGCTCTATATAAACACCATCTCCAGCTTCTACAATTTGTTTTACACCATCAATTTCAAACTCAAATTTACCTGAAACACAATAAGTAGCTTGTGTATGAAAATGTTGATGTGGAGAACCTAATGCTCCTTCATCAAACTTTACACTTACCATCATGATTTGATTATCGTAACCCAAGAATTTTCTTGATACTCCTCCACCAAGGTTTTCCCATTCCATGTCTTTTGCGATGACGTACTTTTCACTAAATCGTTTCATTTTTTTTTATTTTTTTATTTAAATTTGTTTATAGTGGTAAGCTCCTACCCAAGAATAGTTCTTACCTTTTATGCTTAAAGTATGCTTTGCTTCTTTCGAAGCGTTTTTATTTGATGTAATAAATAATTTTGTATTTCCTTTTATGCTTGTTATTTCTATAGCTGTATAAGAATCAGAATCTAAAATTACTTGTAATTTAACAATACTACTTTTAGAATTTAAAGCAGATTCTGAAACTGCACTATAACTACCATGTGATTCAATTACTGAAACAAAGGTTGTATTTTTAACATTATTTCTTCTTAAAATTAGAGCAGGATCTCTTCGTAAATTAAACTGTGGATCGTTTGCACCAATTCTTGTAAAAAGTAATTCGTCTTTATTATTTGTAATAGAAGTTAACGTATAAAACTTATTATTGTTAAACCAAGAGAATTTACTGTTTTCGTTAGTAGCTTTTGCTTCACCTTCTAAAAACAAATGCTGATACCCATTTTTCTTACCTAAAGGCTTTAAAGATTTAGGCGTTTTATATTCGAAATTTGCATCTAAAACTTGCCCAAAATAGTAAAAAGGAAAATCGTATTGATTCTTACTCTCAGCTTCTACCTTCATAATATCTAACACAAATGGCTTTTCGAAATCTTGATCTTTGATTACAGCCATAGTTCTATGCATTTCTGTACCTGAATATGTATTACTAACTTTAGAGCTTACTATTTGAACGTTTTCATCATCCGAAGAAAAATAATGTAAGTCTGGATGATTTTGACTTCCAATTTCATATTTACCTTGATAATGAGAAGTTTCGTTTTGAGTAACAGTATTATGTGCAATGGTTTGTTTAGCCCAAGTTTTATTTTCTTTCAAATAATTTCCACCTCCTTTTTGTTCGATGTTTACAAAACGTGCTAAACCATAATCTTGAATTACTTCTTCTCCATTTTCATATAATGAGTAAGATAATTTATCATAATGACCATGACTTGAACCTTGAGAAGCATATTTAAAAACAAGCTCCATGTCTTGATTTCTTAAAATACCTACTCCACCTTGTTTTCCTTTTGGCCCATCAGAAAGATTAATTGACTTTTTCTCAAAAGATTTTACTTTTCCTTCTCTAATACCTAATGCAACTGCTAAGCCAGAATCATCTAACAAAACACTATTCTGTTTTTCTGCAATACTTAATAAACCAGCATCTTGACTACCATATTTATAAGAAATATCTACAGCTGTAACTAAAGCACCTGTATAATAAGACATACCTTTTTGGCCATCATTTAAAGGAAAAAAATCGCCATCTGCATCTGATAAATTTAAAAGTGCATTTATAGATTTTAAAAGTACACCTTCTTTATATTCAAAAATCTTTAACTCAGGCTTTACATTATGCAATCCTTCTGCAAAAATTAAGAAAGGATACATTGCATATCTTTGATAATAAGGGCCTTCATTATAATAACCATCAGGAGAAAAAGGCTCTTCTATATTGGCTAAAAAACCTGCTTTACCAGACTTATTAATAAAACCACCATCATCATCTTTTGCAGTTTTATCCATTTCTTTACCTTTAATACCATATAGAGCACGTTGAATTAATTCTTCATCATCCATTACTAAACCAATCATACCAACAGCTGCATTACCCCAAGTACTGTGGTTGTGAACTCTTTGATAAAATTGCGGACTATCTACTGAAATATGATCTGCAAATGGTTTAAATAAATTTGTTTCTAGTTTATTACGTTCTTCTTCTGTTAGATAATTGTAAATACAGTCGTAGGCCTGACTTACATATACCAACCAATTAGAATCGTTTAAACATTGCCAAAATAATTTACCTCTTGCATAAGATCTTGTTTTTGGATGTAAAGGCAATGTCTTATACATTTCCTCATATTGCATTAACATGTCTTTTACATACTTTGCATATTTTTCATCATCTAAAATTTGATATAATACACCTGCTTTTTGTAATATAAACCAATTACGTTTATGCCTAGAATGTGTATAGCCCCCAGAATAATCTTTTGGTATTGGTGTTTCTATACCTAGAGCGATTTCTGCATCTACTTCTTCTTTTACTTTTTGTAAAGAATTATCAAAAATTGGAATAGTACCTAACTGTGCTCTAATATCTTTAACACCTTGTGCAGTAAGAATTAATTTTGGATGTTGACTATTAGAATCAGAAACCAATACTTTTTCTTGTTTGCCACAAGAAAAGGCAATTAATAGAACAAATAAAAGCGCTTTATGGTAATTCATTTTCAATTTTTAAAAAAAATAAGAACTCAAATTAATGAGTCCTTATTTTCAGTTTTCAATATAATTGTTAGTTCTTAATTAACTTTCTTGTAGCTACAGAATCACCACTTGTAAGTTTTAATAAATACACTCCTTTTGATAAAGAAGATACATCTAAAATATTATTATTTAATTTAGAAGTTTTAATTACTTGTTTACCTAACAAGTTAAATACTTCTACGTGATCTATTTTTTCAAGTGTTGAGATAGTTACAAATTCTTTTGCTGGATTTGGGTAAACATTTAATTCAGAATTGAAAAAATCATCTACAGATGCAGTTGCTACAACAGAAATACTTACTTCATCAATTCTAATCTCTGAACTTCCATTAGACCAATTATAATCTTTACCATCACTTGGTGCTACATCACGTCCAATTCCTCTTAAGAAAATAGCTACACTTGTATTATCACCACTATTAAAAGTTAAAGTTCCTGTTCTAAAATCTGTATCAGCTGGAGCTGTTACAACATCTGATGCTAAATTATTATTACTATCTTCAGTAACAGTAATCTCTGTATATCCGTAACCAGTTGAACTAGCCGCAAAAGGGGTAGGATAAGATGGTGAATAACCTGAAGTATAATTAGCACCTGCTAAAATTCTTACATCTAAAGATGAAGCTGGGTCACCTGTTGCTTTATCTTCAAAATTATATAAGTAAGTAAACTCGTAATTGGTATTTGGAGAAACCGCTATTTCTTGATACATAATATCTGACTCTAATTCATCAAATTTAGCACCAAAAGAAGAGCTACTATTCCAACTTGAAGATTCTAATTGATCTCCTAAATCTTTATTTTGCCAACCAGCACAAGAACAATCAGATTGACCATCTCTTTCAACCAGATCTAAAGTAGCATTTTGAATAACCACATCATCTGAACCTCCATTATCTACATCACTTTCATTAGTTAATTTAATATAATCTAATCTTGTTTCTTGATCCCCTGAAGACCATTGCCATGGACGACTATCACTTGCGTCAGAAGGAGGAGTATTTGGTCTTCCTATTCCTCTACCTAAGATAGCAATACTTGTATTATCTCCTGAATTAAAAGTAAATTCCGCAATATAATCATCATCATCTCCAGGATAAACAACCTCTTCTACCTTTAAATTATTTGCTGAATTTTCAACATCTGCAATAGTTTCGTAACCAAAACCAGAAGTAGGCTTTGTAGTTGCATCATCATAATATACTGGAGTATAATCTGCTTTATACCCAGAACCAGCTAAAATTCTAAATTCAATTTTACTCTCTACACTATTATCATCTGGATCACCTATTCTATACCTGTAGGTTAATTTATATTCTGTATTTGCTAATACAGCAACTTCTTGATAAATTAAATCAGATTCTGCATTGTCAAATTTAACCCCTTGAATTGTAGATGAATTCCAATTAGAAGTTTCAGCTTGATCTCCCAAATCTTTGTTAATCCAAAAAGAACAAGAGCAATCTGAAGTTCCTTCTGCTTTTGGTATCTCTGAAAAAGTATCATTATAAATCACAGGGTCTTGCGCAAATAATGAGGTACTGATTAAAGTAACAAAAAAAAGTAATGTTTTTTTCATAATTAAGTGTTTAGTTTATAGTTAATAATTAATATACCAATCTGGTTTACCACATTGGTTTACCAAAAATACAATAAAATTTGAATTATCAAAATTTAATTAACACTTTATTAAAAACTTGAACACTAAACACTTAATAAAATATGAAATCAATAATATTATTGATTTCATATTTATTGAATAGGTTGCGTACTTGCACCAACAGTAGCTTCTCTAAACCATACTTCTGAGTAACATCCGTTTGCGTATTGCTTTGCAATATCTCCATTATATGTTTCTGAACCTGTATACCAAACAATATTGTCTTCTGGACTTTTACCATTAGTTTGGTTATATGCACCTTGTTTAAAATACTGAATTTCTCCTGCATAAGCAGTCTCTCTTTCAATACCATCTCTACCAATTGCAGCATATAAATCCCAAATTTGTTGTGGCACTTCTTCTTTTGTTGAGAAATCTGATTTTAATAAGTTTTTGGTGAATTTTACAGTTTTATGTCCTTCACTGGTAAAAGTCAAATACATAATACCTTTATAAACATTTATCTCGTAACTAAATTCTTCACCTAACTCTATACCATCTTCTGGTTCTTCTGGGTAAGAATCTGTTGCATTACCAACTACAGACATATCATTACCCCAAATTGCTGTTGAAAAATCCCATCTACCAGAATTATCGCCTTTTGTATTGATTTCGTAGTTCCAGAAAACAGAACCTTTTGTATGACCTGGAAATTTTTTGTAAAAAATCTTTATTGGTTCATTTTCATGACCTTCATCACTATGAATTTGACCAACAACAACTGAGTAAGAAGCTGCAACTCGTGCATCACCAGAAATAGAAACGTGTTGCACTTTTAAAGTACCTGTTAATTTACCACCAACCTCAGGAATCCAATGTTCTTTTTGCCCTAATTCTGTTCTTGTGTTTTTAGATGTTCTAGAAGTTACACCAGAATTTGGTGTTTTATAAACCACCCAATCCGTTTTTCCATCATTTTCTACATAGAAAAAATCATCTTTTTTATAATTTATTAATGAATCTTGGTAAGTACCATCACCCAAAAGAATTTTCCATTCATCTAAAAAAGGTAAAACATCACTTGGGTATTTTATCTCTTCTTTAGTATTAGTAATTTTATCCGCATTTGTTTTTGAATTGTTTTTACAAGCAAAAAATACAGTTACAGCAGCAAGTATTAAGATTGATTTTTTCATTTTACTATTTATTTAAAAGAGTTAATTAATACATTAATTTTTGCTTCAAATTCTCTTCTGTTTTTATAATTCCAGAATTTGTAACAGTGTTATTTGATTGTGTATTGTTTTTTGCACCCCACAATAAAGCAACTAATTTTACTTTATTATTTTTAAATACATTATTGTTGATTTTTACATTTACAATTCCTCTGTGATTAATCAAAATTCTATTTTTTTCTGATGCTCCACAATCTGTGAATGTTGAGTTTGTTACCAATAAATTACCACCAATTGTAGACTCATCATAACCACCTCTATAATAATCGATCACATTTTCTTTTACATTATTAAATTTACAATTATCAATGGTTAAAAATTCGGTATTATAATCACCTCTATCATTTGTTTCTTCAGATAATTCTAATCCGTTTTTACAGTTTATGATAGTTGTATTCTTAAAAGTAATTTCTTCAGAAAATGACTGTTTAAAAACTTTAAGTGCAAAATTAAAGTTACTGATTTCAGAATCGATAACCTCTAAACCAAAATGGTTAGACATATTTTCTTTTAAACTAGCTAAAGCATATTGTGTATTTGTTCCTTTTAGTTTTATGTTTTTCAATACTAGTTTTCCATAAGGCTGTAATTGTATTGCAGGTGTATTTTCATCACCAGAATATAAAATTTCAGATTTATTACTAGATTGAATTGTAATTGACTTATCAATAATTAATGAATTTGGAATTGCATAAGTTCCATCATTTAAATTGATAATATCACCACTTTCTGCAGCCTTTAATTTAGTCACTAATTCATCAACATTTACTACATTATGCGTTACTGGGTCTTTCTTTTCAATTTCATTAGAGTACCAATCTGTACCGTATTTAGTTTTATCTAACAAATTTAAATTAACACTTTCAGCACTTAAAATAGCACCTACTTGATTAGAATTTACTCTTGTTTTACCTAATAAATCATTAGTGATTTTCTCGAAATCAAAACCAGAATAAGGTTCTACATCACCAAAACCAGAGGTTGGCACAGAAATATCAGACCCAACATCTTTTA
This sequence comes from Polaribacter vadi, assembly GCF_018861005.1. GTDB lineage: Bacteria > Bacteroidota > Bacteroidia > Flavobacteriales > Flavobacteriaceae > Polaribacter > Polaribacter vadi_A. The sequence goes on along the minus strand of NZ_JAHKQL010000003.1, from coordinate 1,324 downwards.
ACTTAAGTTCTTTTGTAACTAACCCTTTTCTCATTGAAAATTCTACTCCATTATTATCAATAATATTACTTGCAAATGTTACGCCATCTGCTTTATCATGTTCTATAATTGGGTTTGAATCACCTTTAGAATTATAAATTACATTATTTACAACTTCTGTTCTTATAGGTCTTGCAGATCTAATTTCAGATTTTGGCAAAACAGCAGCTTGTGCAATATTTGTACCTACACCAAACTGAAAAGGTGAATCTGAATCTACAAACGTATTGTATGCTACAACTACATCTGTTACTTGGTTATATCTATTTAAAGGCGATTTTGGAATTCCATTCATAATTGCAATCGGACTTCTAAAATTCTTACCTTTTATTTTATAAAACAGATTGTTAATTACCCAATGACCAGTGTTTATAATTCTAATTCCACCAAATTGATCATTAACACCATCACCAATAAAATAATTACCATCTACAGTTACATAATTACCATGTCTTGTAACCACAGAACCTTCACTTTTATAGAAAACATTATTTTTAATGATATTAAAATTGGTTTTGCTTGATATAATTTCTACCTCTCCATTACATTCTTCAAACAAATTATTTGCAATAGTTGTATTACTTGGCGACATTGATGTAAAACTACTACCTAACTGAATGGTCTCTCCTCTTGCACCACCTTTTCTAGGTCTTGGACCAAAATGATTATTAACGATTTTATGATAATTTCTAATACTCTGATTTCCTTTTAAATCTACCCTAACTGTTGGCCCACCATTTGTTTTACCTGCCAAATAACAATTACTTAATTCGTTGTGTTTACCATAAAACTGTACCCAAAGATTATCTTGATCTCTTTGTAAATTATTAAAATCTAGAATTACACAATTAGAAACTGTACTATGATTAGCAACATCTTTTTTAGAAGTTCTAAAAGCAATTACATTAGTTTTTGGTGAATGCCCGTTTCTAAAAAACAACCCATTAACTTTTAAATAATTTCCACTAATCTCTAAACTAGACTCACCTTCTATAAAAACCTTTCCAGGAGTTTCTGCACTCAATGTAATAGGATTTTCTCCTGTACCTTCACCTATAAATTTTAGATTAACATCCTTATAAGTACCATTTTTAAGTACAATATCATCACCAGCTTTTACACTTTTTAAAGCTTCAGCTAATTCATTAACATTAGAAACAAAGATGTTATTTTCCACTTTATTACAAGATGTAAAAAGGACAATAACAACAAAAACAGATAAGTAAAAATAGGATTTCATATACGGAATTAAAAATTGGTTGACCAAATTGGTTTACCAAATATA
>NZ_JAHKQL010000023.1 GCF_018861005.1 Polaribacter vadi | reverse complement strand
ACTGAATACTGAATACTGAAAATATGGGAGATATTTCAAAAGACATCAACACTAGTTTTAAAAACGAAAAGTTAAAAGCATTAATCAATATAAAATACACGTCTAATTGGTTAAATAGCAAAGAAAATGAGTTTTTTAAACCCTATGGAATTTCGCCTCAGCAATACAATATTTTAAGAATTTTAAGAGGAGCAAAAGACAAAATTAAGGTGCAAATTGTAAAAGATAGAATGATAGAAAGAGCACCAAACGCAACTCGTTTAATGGATAAGTTGTGTGATAAAAGTTTGATAGAAAGAGAACGATGTGAACATGATAGAAGAGTAGTTTATGTTAAAATAACAAAACAAGGTTTAGTACTTTTATCATCCATAGACGTAGATAAAACTTTTACATATTTAGAGAATCTTACAGACGGAGAGGCAAAAACATTAAGTAATTTATTAGACAAGCTAAGGTAAAACACTCTATTTAAAGAAAAATAATCTATTGTGTTATTTAATGATGCTAATTGTTTTTTCAAATTTTAAAGTAATAATCATAAATTATGAAAACCTATAAAACCACACAGAAATTAGTATTTAGTCCGCTTGTAAATATGGGACCCATAAAATTGCGTCAGCCATTACCAATCCAAGGTTTAGAGAATGTAGATCCGTTTTTGTTGTTACATCATTATGGTCCTTATGCAATTTCAGAATTTAACAATCCATTCGATTTAGGTCCTCATCCTCACAGAGGTTTTGAACCCATAACTTTATTGTTTAAAGGCGAGCAATTACACAGAGATTCTCTTGGTAATGAAATGATTGTAAAAGCAGGTGGAGTTCAATGGACAACTGCTGGCAGAGGAATTATTCATGCAGAAGCTCCCACCAAAGAATTTGTAAAAAAAGGTGGCGATTTAGAAGGGATTCAGTTGTGGTTAAACCTGCCTGCTAAAGACAAAATGATAACACCAAATTATCAACATTTAGAAGAAAAACAGATTCCTAAATTGTATTCTGATGATAAAAAAATACAATTAAATATTATTGCAGGCCATCAAAAAAACACATCAGGTTTAATTAAAACACAAACAGCAGTTAATGTGTTTACAGCCAATGCAGATGAAAGTGGTAATCTAGAAATTGATATTCCAGAAACACATCAATCTTTAATTTATCTTTTAGATGGAGAAATTTTGGTCAACAATTCTGATATTTTAAAAAAGGGTGAAAATCAAATGATCGTTTTTAATCAAGATGGAAATACCATTCAATTTAAAGCGCAACAAAAGAGTAATTTATTGATTCTTTCAGGTGAGCCCATCAACGAAAAAGTTACACAATATGGACCTTATGTAATGAATACGCAAACCGAAATTTTAGAAGCAATGAGAGATTATCAGCAAGGAAAAATGGGATATTTATATTAATCTTTGGGCGTTACCTAAAAAGGTCGCGCTTTCCATTATATCTTTTTTGTGAAAAACAAAAAAGGATGCCATTTCAATCGCTAACGCAAAATTAGTGACTCAAAATTAAGTTTAGAACAGTATTAAAATAATTATCATGAAAAAAACAATTCACAAAGCAAATACAAGAGGTTTTGCCAATCATGGTTAGTTTAAATCTTATTATTCATTTAGTTTCTCTAAAAGACAAACAAATAGAGACGTTATAGTTATTTCTGATTTATAGAACTTGTATTTAATGCCAATAAAAAGACTAAATTATTGATAATAGTTGTTTTCTTATAGGCATATTTTTTAATTATTACCCAAAGCCAAAGAATCAAATTCTTTGGCTTTTTCATTTAAAAAAATAAACATATCTTGCAATTTGTTATGCATGCATAACAAATTTAATTTTAGTGATATGAAATACAAGCACATTTTTGAGCCATTAGATTTGGGATTTACAACCTTAAAAAATAGAATTTTAATGGGTTCTATGCATACAGGTTTAGAAGAAGAAAAAAACGGAATAGATAAAATTGCTACTTATTATGCAGAAAGGGCAAAAGGAGGTGTAGGTTTAATTGTAACTGGTGGTATTTCACCAAATATACAAGGTTGGACAGGTCCTTTTTCTGCAAGAATGTCTACTAAAAAACATGCAAAACATCATCAGAAAATAACAGAAGCTGTTCATAAAGAAGGAGGTAAAATATGTATGCAAATATTACATGCAGGTAGGTATGGATATCATCCTTTTAATGTTGCTCCATCAAAAATAAAATCGCCTATAACACCATTTACACCTTTTAAATTAAAAGAATCTGGTATAAAAAGAACAATTAATGATTTTGTAAACTCAGCAAAACTCTCTAAAGTAGCAGGTTATGATGGAGTAGAAATTATGGGTTCTGAAGGTTATTTAATTAATCAGTTTATAGCAAAAAGAACTAATAAAAGAACAGATAATTGGGGTGGAGATTATGAAAACAGAATGCGTTTACCCATAGAATTAGTAAAGCAAACAAGAGCTGCAGTTGGCAAAGATTTTATAATTATTTACAGACTATCTATGCTAGATTTAGTTAAAGGTGGAAGCTCTTGGGAAGAAATTGTACAATTGGGTAAAGAAATAGAAAAAGCTGGTGCAACAATTATAAATACAGGAGTTGGCTGGCATGAAGCAAGAATACCAACAATTGCAACATCTGTGCCTAGAGCAGCATTTACTTGGGTTACTCAAAAAATGAAAGAAGAAATCGCAATTCCGTTAATTACTTCTAATAGAATTAATATGCCAGAAACTGCAGAAAAAGTTTTGGCAGAAGGTCATGCAGATATGGTTTCTATGGCTCGTCCTTTTTTAGCAGACCCAGAATGGGTTAATAAAGCTAAAGCTGATAAAAGTGATGAAATAAATACTTGTATTGGTTGTAATCAAGCATGTTTAGATCATGTATTTCAGCAAAAAGTAGCTAGTTGTTTGGTAAATCCAAGAGCTTGTCATGAAACAGAATTGAATTACAATCCAACAGATAATAAAAAGAAAATAGCTGTAATTGGTGCTGGGCCTGCAGGTTTAGCAGCGTCAACAATTGCTGCAAAAAGAGGTCATTCTGTTACTTTGTTTGATGCTTCATCAGAAATTGGGGGGCAATTTAATATGGCGAAACAGATTCCTGGTAAAGAAGAATTTTACGAAACAATACGTTATTTTCAAAAACAAATTGATTTGCATAATGTTGATGTTAAGTTAAATACCAAAATTTCTGTGGATGATTTGAAAGAATCAGATTTTGATGAAATAGTTTTAGCAACAGGTATAAAGCCAAGAGAATTAAATATAGAAGGTATTAATCATGCAAAAGTGTTAAGTTATATTGATGTTTTAAGACATAAAAAAACTGTAGGAAAGAGAGTTGCAGTTATTGGAGCAGGAGGTATAGGTTTTGATGTTTCAGAATATCTTTCTCATAAAGGTGAATCTACAGCATTAAATATTGATGTTTGGTTAAAAGAATGGGGTATTGATAAATCTTTAGAAGCTAGAAGTGGAGTTGAAGGTGTAAAACCTGAGTTTGAAGAATCACCAAGAGAAATTTACATGTTTAAAAGAAGTAAAGGTAAATTTGGTGGTAACCTTGGTAAAACAACTGGTTGGATTCATAGATCTACTTTAAAAAAGAAAAAAGTACAGTTTATTGGTGAGGTTACATATACTAAAATTGATGATGATGGTTTGCATTATAAAAAAGATGAAAACGATATTATTTTAGATGTTGATAATGTGATAATTTGTGCAGGTCAAACACCATTTAAAGAACTCTATCAACCTTTATTAGACTTAGGTAAAAATGTTCATGTAATTGGTGGTGCAGATTTTGCAAGTGAATTAGATGCAAAAAGAGCTATAAATCAAGGAGCAAGATTAGCTGCTAAATTGTAAAGTAGATTATTATTGATTTTGCTTAATAACGCAAGTTTTTAATAAAAATACACTCTAAGCTTATATATTCATTAAAAAAAATCATTATGAAACATATATTTTTTGCAGCACTTTTATTGGTAAATAGTTTGATTTTTTCTCAAGGTATGAGAAATGGTGGAGGAGGAATGAATCAACAAAATAGACAAGGAGAAACAAGAGAGGTTAAGGAATTCAAGGCGAGTGAAGCTGCAGGTATTTTTTATTATGAAACTGATGTGGTTATAAAAAAAATAAAAGTTAAAGATGATCAATTAAAAATTAAAGTAAAAAAAGTTATAAGTAATTACAATTTTAAAGTTAAAGAAATTGCATTTTTAAATTCAGTAAAATTTTCTGATTTAAATGTTGTTGTAAATACATCAATGAGTTCAGGTAATAGAGAAGAAGGTGTAAAAATGAGAGAAAAAGTAGAAGAAGTAATCAAACCTGTTAAAGAAGAAATTCTTATACATGAAGAAGAGTTGAATAAAAACTTAGAAAATATTTTATCAGAAAAACAATTTAAAAAATGGGTAAAATATCAAAAGAATAAGAGAGATAGCCTAGAACCTAAAAAACATAATAATGAAGAAGGTGGTAGAGGTAGAGGTGAGAGAAGACAATAAAATAAAAGACTATTTTAAGAAAATTCTATATTAATAGGATTTTTTTGTTTTTAAGTAAAATTAAACACTATTTTTAGAAAAAAATACCATGAAACTATTTACAGTTAAAGAATTATGTTCACTTATTAATGGCGAATTAATAGGAAATTGCGAAGATGTAATTAATGCACCAGAGCAAATTGAAAAAGCAGTAAAAGGGCAAGTTACTTTTATAGGGAATTCGAAATATGAACGTTTATGGAAAAGCTCTAATGCAAGTGTTGCTATTGTTTTTGAAGGAATAAAAATTCTTCCAGAAGAAGGAAAAGCATTTGTGAAAGTAAAAAATGTAGATTTAGCAATGGCTGTTCTTTTAGAAGCTTTTCAAGCAGAGGCTCCTTTTTTTGAAACAGAAATTCATTCAACAGCAGTCATAGATAAAACTGTAAAATTAGGTAAAAATTGTAAAATTGGTGCCAATTCTTACATTGGTAAAAATGTAACTTTAGGAGATAATGTAATAATATATCCCAATGTTTCTGTTTTTGATGATTCTACGATTGGAAATGAAACAGTTGTATGGTCTGGAACTGTTATTAGAGAACGAACTAAAATAGGAAGTCACTGTATTTTTCATACCAATGTAAGTATTGGTTCTGATGGTTTTGGGTACAGACCAAGTAATGATGGTAGAGGTTTAGTAAAAATTATACATATAGGTAATGTAGTAATAGGTAATGCAGTAGAAATTGGAGCAAATTCTTGTATTGATAGAGGTAAATTTAGTTCTACTATTTTAGGTGATGGTTGCAAAATAGATAATTTAGTACAAATTGGTCATAATTCTGTTTTAGGAAGATGTTGTATTATGGCAGGGAATAGTGGTTTAGCAGGTTCTGTAACTTTAGGAGATGGTGTAATTATTGGAGGAAGTGCTTCTATTAAAGACCATGTAACTATTCATTCTGGCGCAAAAGTAGGTGCAGGTTCTGGGGTTATAAGTGATGTTGCTGCTGGTAAAACAGTTGTTGGTTATCCTGCTTGTGATTCGAGAGAAAAGATGAAACAATGGGTTGCTTTACGTAAACTGGCAAAAAACTAAAATTAAAAAGACTTTTTGTTCTTTAGAGACACTGTTTTGAAGGTTTTTTACTAAACCTATAATTTGACAGTTCTAATTAATTAACGATATTTGTACAGAATAAACAATTTGGAAATATGTCAATGAATAAAAATACTGTATTAGGTTATGCTACTTTATTAATGATAGTAATGGGTATAGTATTAATTTTATTAGGAGGATACAGATACGAAGATGTAGCAGGTTGGGGTTTTGCAACTGTTGGTTTTGGTTTTTTCTGTATAGCTTGGGTATTTAATGCTCTTAAAGGAAGAGTATAAAGTCTACAAATTTCTGTAGCAATTTCACATTTATTTAAAAAAAATATTAAAATGTCAGACGATAAGAAAGTCATTTTTTCGATGAATAAGGTTTCTAAAACCTATCAATCAACAGGTAAACAAGTTTTAAAAGATATTTATTTAAGTTTCTTTTATGGTGCTAAAATTGGTATTCTTGGTTTAAATGGATCAGGTAAATCAACTTTATTAAAAATTATTGCTGGTGTAGAAAAGAATTTTCAAGGTGATGTTACTTTTTCTCCAGGTTATAAAGTTGGATATTTAGAACAAGAACCACAATTAGATCCAGAAAAAACAGTAATTGAAATTGTAAGAGAAGGTGTTGCAGAAACTGTTGCAATTCTTGATGAATACAACAAAATTAACGACATGTTTGGTTTAGAAGAAGTCTATTCTGATGCAGACAAGATGGAAAAATTAATGAACCAACAAGCAGAATTACAAGATAAAATTGATGCTGCTAATGCTTGGGAATTAGATACCAAATTAGAAATTGCAATGGATGCTTTAAGAACTCCTGATTCTGATAAAAAAATCGGAGTCCTTTCTGGAGGAGAAAAAAGACGTGTTGCTTTATGTAGATTATTATTACAAGAACCAGAAATATTATTATTAGATGAGCCTACTAACCATTTAGATGCAGAATCTGTCCATTGGTTAGAACATCATTTAGCACAGTATAAAGGAACTGTAATTGCAGTAACTCACGATAGATATTTTTTAGACAATGTAGCTGGCTGGATTTTAGAATTGGATAGAGGAGAAGGTATACCTTGGAAAGGAAACTACTCTTCTTGGTTAGATCAAAAATCTAACAGAATGGCACAAGAAAGTAAAACAGCTTCTAAACGTCAAAAAACTTTAGAGAGAGAGTTAGAGTGGGTACGTCAAGGAGCAAAAGGTCGTCAAACAAAGCAAAAAGCACGTTTGAAGAATTATGACAAATTAATGAGTCAAGATCAGAAACAAGTTGATGAAAAATTAGAAATCTACATTCCTAATGGACCTCGTTTAGGAACCAATGTTATTGAAGCAACAGGTGTTTCTAAAGCTTTTGATGATAAAATTTTATATGAAAATTTAGAGTTTAACCTTCCACAAGCAGGTATTGTTGGTATCATTGGACCAAATGGAGCAGGTAAAACCACTATTTTTAAAATGATTATGGGAGAAGAAACTCCTGATAATGGAAACTTTAAAGTGGGTGAAACTGCTAAAATTGCATATGTAGATCAAGCACACTCAGATATCAATCCAGATAAAACAATTTGGGAAAACTTTTCTGATGGTCAAGATTTAGTAATGATGGGAGGTAAGCAAGTGAACTCTCGTGCTTATTTAAGTCGTTTTAACTTTTCTGGTAGTGAGCAAAACAAGAAAGTTTCTACACTTTCTGGAGGAGAAAGAAATAGATTACATTTAGCAATGACGCTAAAAGAAGAAGGTAACGTTTTACTTTTAGATGAGCCAACAAACGATTTAGATGTAAATACGTTGAGAGCTTTAGAAGAAGGTTTAGAAAACTTTGCAGGATGTGCTGTAGTTATTAGTCACGATAGATGGTTTTTAGATAGAATTTGCACACACATTTTAGCTTTTGAAGGAGATAGCCAAGTTTATTTCTTTGAAGGTTCTTTTTCTGATTATGAAGAAAATAAGAAAAAACGTTTGGGTGGAGATTTAATGCCAAAACGTATTAAGTATAAAAAGTTAATTAGATAAAATAAATAAATCTTCATTCTTGGTGAGAGAATGAAGATTTAAATCAGTCCAAATAACTTAAAAAGTTGGGGGTGTATACAAAAGTATATATTATTAAAGTTTATACTATGAGGAAAAACCCTTATTTATTTTAAGAAAAACCTTTATTTTAAACAACAATTTTAGCTGATTATATTTTTATATCAGCTATTTTTTTGTTCAGTATATTATTTGTTTTTAGTAGTTTTTTGCTCCTAAAAACGATTTAAGTAATTTAATGGTCAACATAGTTAAAAGACTTAAAAAAGGGAAAACTGAAAAAAAGAAAATCATTACAATAAGTCCGTCTTCTAATGATTTTATTTTACCAATAGACATTAAATGTAAACCTGAGAAATATAAAGCTATAGAAGATATTGCAAGTAAAAAAACTTGCCTTATGGTATCTTTGTCCATAATGTTAGGGAATTTTAAGGGGTTAAATATGCTGCAATATAAGTTGTTTTTTTAATTATTTTAATAATTTTAAGAAAATTTTAAGATTTATAAAATACCTGTTTTTATTTTTTTCCAAGTTTTAATTAATAAAAAGGCAGAGATAATTGCTATTACAGATGTAATTATAGCTATAGAATATTCTCCATAAATCCAATAACCAGTTGTAAAGAGACAACTGTAAATTAATATACAACCCAATAACATTGCTAAAATCCCTGAGGGTACATTCCAGTTTTTGTTTTCTTCTAATATAATTTTATTGTTTTCAACTTTTTCCAAAACAGGAATCCATCCTGGACCACCAGGTTGCGTTTTATTGTAGAATTTAATTAAAACTTCTTGTTTTTCTGGTTTAGTGATAAAGGTAAATAAAATCCAAATTGCAGTTGTAATAAAAACAACTACTGGTAGTTTAGCCCAAATAGGCAAAAAGCCTTCATCACCAAAAAATAGAATACCAATACTTTCTGATGAAAAAATTAATGAAATAACACCAGAAACAATCATTGCAGAAATTTCACTCCAAGCATTAATTCGCCACCAAAACCATCTTAAAATAAAGATTAATCCAGTACCAGCACCAAACATAATTATTATATCGAAAAGTTGTTTTGCATTTTGTAAGTATAAAGCAAAAAGTGCACTAAAAACCATTAATAAAATTGTAGAAATTCTACCTACAGCAACCAAATGTTTTTCTGAAGCATCTTTCTTTATGTGCTGTTTATAAAAATCATTCACAATATAAGATGATCCCCAGTTTAAATGCGTAGAAATGGTTGACATATATGCAGCAATTAAAGAGGCTAAAACCAAGCCTAATAAACCACTTGGCAATTTTGTTAACATTGCAGAATACGCTAAATCATCACCTAATTTACTCTCAGAAATATTAGGAAAAGCTTCTTGAATACTTGCTATATCAGGATATATGATTAAAGAAGCTAAAGCTACTAAAATCCAAGGCCAAGGACGCAGAGCATAATGCATAATGTTAAAGAAAAAAGTGGCACCCATTGCGTGGTTTTCATCTTTAGCAGCTAACATTCTTTGTGCAATATAACCACCACCTCCAGGTTCAGAACCTGGGTACCAAGAACTCCACCATTGTACAGCTAAAGGAATAACTAAAAGTGTAATAATTGCTTCTGTATTATTAAAATCTGGTAAAATCGATAATTTATCTACTACATTTTCGTGGGTAATCAAAGCTTCAATTCCGCCAATTTCTGGCAAGTTAACTAGATAATAAGCTGCACCAATTGCACCAGCCATAGCTGTAAAAAATAGTATAAAATCGGTGTAAACTACACCTTTAAATCCGCCTAAAGCACTAAAAATTACAGTTACAGTTCCTGCATAAACAATGGTTTCCCAAGGTTGTAAACCTAACATTATACTTCCAATTTTTATAGCAGCTAGAGTTACACCTGCCATTGCAAAAATATTGAACAGAAACCCTAAATATAAAGCTCTAAAGCCTCTTAAAAACTTTGCAGGTTTGCCTCCATAACGTAATTCATAAAATTCTATATCTGTTTTTACATTAGATTTTCGCCATAATTTTGCATAAACAAAAACAGTTAATAAACCAGTTATTAAAAAGGCCCACCACATCCAATTAGATGAAACTCCGTCTTTTCTAACAATATCTGTAACAAAATTAGGAGTATCTGTAGAAAAAGTAGTGGCAACCATTGAAACACCTAATAACCACCAAGGCATATTTCTACCAGAAAGAAAAAACTCGGTTGAGTCTTTGCCTGATTTTTTAGAAACGTAAATTCCAATAAATAAAGTGATTAAAAAAAATGAAATGATTAATACATAATCTAATGTACTTAAATTGATCATAAAGTTTTTATTGATTGTTAGGATAGTTGCAATATAAATATTTAATAATTACCAATTTAATCTTTCTGGGTAATGCTGTTTTAAATATTGTTTTATGATGATAATATCGTCTTTAGCAGTTAAATCTGGCACGTGTTCAGAAAGTGGAATTGCTAAAAAAGCCTGAGGATAATCTGCAACAAAATTTAAAACTACTGTTGGCAATTCTTTTTCATTTCGCTTTGGATGAATAGGACAGTTTTTTAAATAAGGATATATCATTTTTCCATCCATTTTAAAAATATTCATACTTACTCTAATTTTACCTTTTTCGTCTTTATACGCTTCAGCTTCTTCTAATGTTGGTTTTTCAATTATATTTTTTAGATAATTGTTTTCATCTAAATTCATAATAGCAAAAGAATAAATTTTTTCTAAAGAAAATTCTAATGCATCTCTATCAAAAGAAACTAAAACGTTAGAATTTGTAGTTTCTCTTAATATTTTTAAAGACTTTTCTGAATATAAATTATCGCTATTACAAACTGTAAATTGTTGTGATTGTAGTTCTGGAAATTGCTCTACAGCCTGAAAAACTGCATCTGCAGTTCCAAAAGGTTTTACTCTTTCTTTTGGGATATATTGAATAGGAAAGGAGATGTTTAATCCGTTAAAATTATTATTTTTACTTTTATCACCATAAAACTCTTTAAACAAACGACCTTTTTCATTGATAACAATATAGATGTTTTTATAACCTGCTTTTTTTGCATTAAATAAAAGATAATCCATTAAAGGTCTACCAGAATTACCAACACTAATTAAGCTTTTACTTCTATTATTTGCTTGATTAATTTCTTGTTCGTTTACAGATTTAGAAGCAGCAGGTCTTTTCATTCTTGATGACATTCCTCCAGCTAAAATTATTAAATTATAGTGCATCATATTATTTTATTCGATTCTTGCTCCTTGATCTATTGCAGCAATATAAACATCTTTTGCACCTGCATTAAAAAGTGCTTTTTTAATAGCGATTTCTTTATTTTTAGGTGATAAAACAGCAATACTTCCTCCACCTCCAGAACCCACAATTTTTGCTCCTAAAGCACCAGAATTTACAGCTGCATCTATCATAGCATCAATTTTAGGAACTGTTATTTTTAAAAGATTTTTTAAATAATGATGATGTTGAGTCATCAATTTACCAATTTTTACTAAATCGATTTTATCTTTTTTAAATTCAGTTAGCGCTTTTTTTGTAACGTTGAAATTCCCAATTGCAGCTTCTAAATAAGGTTTTAAATCAGATGAAATACAATCTAAATATTTTTGTAAATCATCAAAATTTGCTGTTTCAACTTTAAAATTGGGTATCTTTTTTTTAACTTCTTCAATAGCCAACCAAGAATTTGTTTTTAATCTTTTTAGCAGAGCAGTAGTTTCTTTAGGAACACCAGAATCTGCCATTATTAATCCAGTTAAGGGTGCTTTTAAAACATTATAAGAAAAATCATCACCGGTTTCTAAATAAATAATATTTCCTAAACCAATACTGTATTGATCCATTTTTCCTCCTGGATTATTAAACTCTAAAACTTCAGCTTCAAAAGCCAATTGAGATATATTTTCTGGAGTTAATAGTTTTTCTGGACCAAAGGCTTTTAATAAAAACTGAACCCAAGCTACTGTTAATGCTGATGAACTAGAAGTACCAGAATTTATTGGAATTGTACCAGTAATCAAAATATCATAACCTGAATCTGGTATACAATTGTATCTTTTTAAAACTTGTAAAGATGATTGTAAAAAATCTTCTTTTTCTAGTTTTTCAATCTCTTCAAAAATCGGAATTGTTCTTTTTTTATTGATGTCTGGCATATCAATATTAAAAGATTCAGAATTGTTTTTTGTTGCTTTTATAGTAATATGTCTATTAATAGCACAAGCAATAATGGGTAACCCTAAATAATCCTGATGATCACCAAACAAACAAGTTCTTCCTGGTGCTATGGATATAATTTCTTTCAAACGAATTACTTTTTTTCTACAAAATCATCAGGAGCAAAATAAATTTCTTTAGCAGTCCATCTTTTTTGTAAATTCTTTAGTGATTTTTTAAAAACACCAAAATTCTTTTGTTTTTTATCTGTCCAACCAACTTCTGCATAAGCAGCAATTCTTGGAAAAACTTTGTAATGCATTTCACCATCTGTAGGTATCCATTCTCCCCACATTTGGCAACCCAAACCAATTACTTTATGATGATATTTTGGTTCTAATTTTTCTGGAACAGGATCAAAAGCATAGGCTTTTGATAAAGGTAAATTTTTATATCTGTAATCTAAATACGTAAAAGTATGTAATGAATTTACAATTTCATAACCATTACTTGCAGCTGTTGTTGCCAATTCTACATCACCTTTCCAAAAATGAATAATGCTTTCTTGTGCTAATTTTTGAGTCGTTTTTGTATCGTTTTTATCTTGATAAAAATGTAAATTGTGTCCCATAATTTCGTTCCAACCCATCATTCTTCTACCTTTACTTTGTAAATATTTAGAAATACTGTTTGTAAAATAAACTTGTAAATCTGCAGGAGTTGCCAAGTTATTTTCTTTCATATATTTCTGAACATAAGGAGAAGATTTCCAATGATTGTATTTTACTTCATCACCACCAATATGAATAACTTCGGAAGGAAACAACTCCATAACTTCATCTAAAACATCTTTTAAAAAGTCAGTTACTCTTTGGTTTGCAACATTGTAAACATCTTTGCCAACTCCGAATTTTATAGGTACTTCAATTTCTTTACCAGAAGTTCCTAACCAAGGATATGCTGCAATTGCAGCAGTAGAATGCCCAGGCATTTCTATTTCTGGAACAACAGTTATATGCCTTTCTTTTGCATATTGTATAATTTCTTTAATTTCTTCTTGTGTATAAAAACCTTCATGTGGTTCTGCAGATTGAATCGGACTTTCCCATTGTAAAGGACCAATTTGAGTACTTTTTCTTTTAGACCCAATTTCGGTTAGTTTTGGATATTTTTTTATTTCAATTCGCCAACCTTGGTCATCTACCAAATGCCAATGAAAAACATTCATTTTTAAAAAAGCCATTTCATCTAAAAGCAACTTTACCTGTTTCATCCCTTTAAAATAACGTGCTTCATCTAACATAAAAGAGCGCCATTTAAATCTTGGACAATCTTCTATTTTAACCACTTTTACCTCTAAATGTTTTTCATATTTAGAAAAATGGGCATTGTAAGAACACAATTGTTTTAAAGTTTGTACTCCATAAAATAAACCCGTTTCATTTTTGGCGATAATTGAAATTTTATCAGTATTTACTGTAAGTTCGTAACTTTCATCAGCAAAACTTTTATCAATCTTAAATTCGATAAAATTTATTTTAAGGTTTTGAAAAGCAGTAGTTTTTAAGTTTAAATTAAATTCCTCTTTAAAATATTGCTGTAAATTATCTGCAAGAATTTTACTGTCATTATCAAAAACAATTTGTGTTTCTGAATTTATTTTTATTGACTTGTTTCCTGTAATTATTTTTTGAGGACGAGGTGTAATATGTATTTCTTGTGATGTAATAATTTGAGTGTTTAACAAAAGAAACAAACTGAAAAAAAGTATAAATTTAATTTTCATTTTTTGGGGATGTGATTATTCCTTAAAAATAAGCTTTTATTCGTTCATTTTTAAAAATGACAAGTGATATTTTAATCCGAAGTTAAAGAAAGTACTACTTAATTGACCTCCTTTAGCTTTTACATAACCACCAGCAGCTCTAAGACTTAAAGTATTGTTTAGTTTATAGCTTAAACCAGCACTTGGTTTTAAAATTAAGCCCTCACCAGTACTAATATCTCCACCACCAGCAGCACCCGTTAAAACTTGTCCGAAAATGGTGATTTTATCGTTTGCAATAGGATTTGTTTTTGCACCTAAACCAACAATTCCTTCTGCATAAGCACCAGCATTACCAAAATTAGCAAATGCAGTTTGCCCAGCAACATAAACATTTTTGTTTAAATCTAAGTTTATTTGAAGTGAGATTTGATGTAAATCCTCTGTAGGTTGATCATCTCTTTCAGCATCTAAATAAAGATCCTGTTTTACAATTACTTCAAAACCTTTAAATTTTCCAGAAGAAAAAGATTTGTCTGCTATAATTCCATTTCTATCAATATAATATTTTATTCCAACACCTAAAGAAGAAGTATTAAAATGTGAGTTAGGAGATAGCACAAAACCTTTGTTTAGTGCTATAAATAAATAATTATAAATTCTTTGTTCAATAGACAAATCTGGATAAAGTAAAAAACCACCTTGTGTGTCTATTCCACCACCACCAGCTGCACCAACTCCAAATTTAGCTAAAATATTTGTACTGTTGTTGTTGATGTTAAAGTGATAACCACCACCTAAAAATACATCCATAAAACCAGCTTTAATTCCATCGAAAGCACCATCTACTTTTAAAAATGCAAACCAGTTTTCGGTGATATAAGAATCGAACTCGAAACCTGCTAATTTTATAGTTTTTCCATTATTAATACCTTGAGTATCACCTTTTATTTTTAGTGTGTTTAGGTGCAACATCATAGAAGTTTTTTTAGAATTGATGTTCCAATCTGACTTTGCTAAATCTGTAAAATCAACTTCGTTTTCAGATAAATTATAATCAGCATATACAAAGTTTAAAGGAAATTCTAAACCAACATTAAATTGATGTCCTTTAATTAGACCATCATCAAAAAAGTTAACATAAGACCAACCTGAATTTAATGAGAAACTTTTAAAATCGTAACCCAAATTAAAATGAGGTAAAATAAAAGCGCCTCCACCATCTGGAGCTGCAGCACCACCTCCACCACCAAAATGAAAACCAGTATCTAAATAAAAATCATCGCCAAAATATTTTTTAATTCCTGCATTTACGCCTAAAGTAAAAAAGCCACCTCTTTCTCCTGAAACTGCTCCATAAATACCAGTACCTGCATAAGCCCAATCATTCAACATTAAGTTGTAATGAATACCAGTAAACCCCATATTTGCTTCATTAGGTATAGAAGTTTCAGGCATATTTATAGATAGAAAATCTAGTTTTGCAAATGCGTTTTGAGTTTTTTTATTAGGAACATTATCTGTTTGAGATGATATAAATTGACTAGAAAATGAGATTACAAATAAAATTAAAAGTTTTTTCATAATTTGAAATTATCTTTTTTTTATAGAAATAATTACTGTTTTTGATGTTGGTGTATTGCTAATATTAGCAGTACTTTTTATAGGTACTAATACATTTGCTTCAGGAAAATAAGTTGCTGTGCATTGTTTAGGAATATTATAAGGTATTGCTAAAAAGCCTTTAGCTTCTCTTTCCTCATCATTAAAATAGCTTGTTAAATCTACTAAATCGAGTTTTTCTAAACCTAAAGATTTCATGTTATCAGGATTCATAAATATAACTCTACGTTCATTTAAAACACCTCTATATCTATCATTTAAACCATAAATAGTAGTATTATATTGATCGTGAGTTCTAATTGTCATCATCATAAATTGATTGTCTTTTAATACAATATCTGAAGGTGAGTTTATACTAAAATTAGCTTTACCTGTATGTGTTGGTTTAAAATTATTTTCTCTTGCATTGTTTGGTAAATAAAAACCACCATCAACTCTAACTTTTTTATTAAAGTCTTTAAAACCAGGAATTGTAGCTTCTATTTTATCGCGAATAAAATCGTAATTAGATACTAAATTAATCCAATTTATTGTTGATTTTTTAAAAGTTACATTAGCTAAACCAGCAACTATAGCAGCTTCACTTAATAAATCTTCAGAACAAGGTTTTAAATGGCCTTTAGATTTATGAACAACTCCCATAGAATTTTCTACGGATACAAATTGCTCTCCAGAACTCTGAATGTCTTTTTCAGAACGACCTAAACAAGGTAAAATTAATGCTTTTTTACCATGAACTAAATGACTTCTATTTAGTTTGGTAGAAACATGAACTGTTAAATTACAATTACGTAAAGCTTCTGCAGTGAATTCGGTATCTGGTGTTGCTGATATAAAATTACCACCCATACCAAAAAATACTTTAGCTTTCTTTTTGTGCATAGCTTCTATAGCCTCTACAACATCATAACCATGTTTTCTTGGTGCTTTAAATTTGAATTCTTCTTCTAAACTATCTAAAAAAGAATCTGGCATTTTTTCCCAAACCCCCATAGTTCTATCTCCTTGAACATTAGAGTGACCACGAACTGGGCAAGTACCTGCACCTTTTTTACCAATACTACCTTTAAGTAATAAAATGTTTACAATTTCTCTAATGTTATCAACAGCATTTTTATGCTGAGTTACACCCATTGCCCAGCAAATTATCATTTTTTTATTGTTGATAATTAAGTCAGCAGCTTTCTTGATTTCATCTAAAGTTAAACCAGTTTGTGGCAATAAATAATCTATAGAATAGGTTTCTAAATCATCTAATAAATCTTCAATTCCGTAAGTTTTGTCTTTTATAAATTGATAATCAAAAACAGAATAAGGAACGTTTTCTTCTTGTTCTAACATCAACTTTAAAATTATTTTTAATAAAGCAACATCTCCATTTATTTTTACTTGTAAAAATAAATCTGTTAAATCTTGACCAGAACCAGCCCATTTTAAAGGGTTTTGTGGCTCTTTAAAATTTATTAAACCAACCTCTGGTAAAGGGTTAATAGTAATTATTTTACTCCCTTTTTTCTTAGCTTCACTTAAGGCAGTTAACATTCTTGGATGATTTGTACCTGGGTTTTGACCAATTACAATAATTAAATCTGTATGATTAAAATCGTCTAAAGTAACAGAACCTTTACCAATACCTAATGTTTCTGTAAGTGCAGCTCCACTAGATTCATGACACATATTAGAACAATCTGGTAAATTGTTTGTACCAAACTGACGCACAAATAATTGATACAAGTAAGCAGCTTCATTACTGGTTCTACCAGAAGTGTAAAAAATGGCCTCATCAGGAGAGTCTAAGATATTTAACTCATCAGCAATTAATTTAAAAGCATCTTGCCAAGAAATTTCTTTATAATAATCTGATCCTTCAGGTAAATATACAGGATGTGTAATTCGTCCTTTTTTACCAATTTCATAATCCGATAATTGAGCTAAATTACTTACAGAAAAGGTAGAGAAAAATAATGGAGAAACTTTATTTTTAGTAGCTTCTTCTGCAACAGCTTTTGCGCCATTTTCACAATATTCTGCTAAAAAAGCACGTTTTTCATCTGGATCTGGCCAAGCACAACCTGGGCAATCAAAACCATATTTCTGATTTAAATTTTTTAATAAACTAATACCTTTTAAAACACCAACTTCATTTTTAATATGACCTAGTGCAGAGGCTATTGCTTTTGCACCAACAGCAGATTTAGGAACGTCTATTAACTCAATCCCTGTTAATTTTTCTGGTGGTTGTGCGTTTGTTTTTTTAGACATTCTCTAGTTTATTAATATAGTTTGGGTTAGCGTAAATAGTCATTTTTTGGTTTCTGGTAAAACCAATTAAGCAAATTCCGAATTCTTTTGCAAAATCTACAGCCAAAGAAGAACAAGCAGAAACAGCCACAATAATTGGTATTTTTGCAATAAAGGCTTTGGTTACAATTTCGTAAGAAACTCTACCACTTACTAATAAATAATGTGCGTTTTTTAAAGTTTGTTTTTCTAATAAATCACCCACAGTTTTATCTACTGTATTATGCCTACCAATATCTTCTTTTACCGATAAAATTTCTTGATTTTTATTAAAAATTGCTGATGCATGACTGCCTCCAGATTTTTTAAAAATCTCTTGAAAATTATTCATATTAGCATACATTTTATGCAATTCATCCGAAGAAATAAAGACACTTTTAGTTAATGGCTCTCCAGTAATATTTATATCTTTTAATTCTTTTTTACCACAAATTCCACAAGAAGAAACAGACAATAATGTTCGTTTATTTAAATATCCTTTACCTAAGAATTCTTTCTGAATATTTACATTTATGATTGTAGGTATTGTAGAAGATTCTTCTTCAATTTTAAACTCTAAAGGTTCCTTTTTTTTGTAAATATCTTCAGCATATAATAAGCCTCTAATTAGCTCAAAATCATCATTAGGAGTTCGCATAACAACAGTATAAGGCTCGTTATTAATATTTATTTGTAATGGAGCTTCTACAACTAAGTAGTCATCAATTTTTAAATGATGATTAGTTGTTATTTTTAAACCCTGATAATTAGCTGTTTGCATATCTGTAGAAAGTTATTCCTTCTATACAAACTTAATGAAAAACTATTAGTAATAAAAAAAGTCTCGATATAGAAATCGAGACTTGGGCTTTAGTGTCTTATACCCCTAAAAATAAAACACATAAAGTGTTGCAAATATAAAAAAATATTTTCCATTTCAAAGAATAAAAGTTGTGAAATATTATAAATATGATAAGTTATTGTTCGCTTTTTTACAGATAACTAATTTAATATTGCCATTTATAGTGGTAGTAAAAAAAATAAAAACATTTCCACCATCTTTTATTTTTGTTTCTTTTCTAATTTGTGCTACTGTTTTCGGGAAATTTCGAGTGGTAATGTTTGCTTTATTATCGGGTAAAATTTTCCTTAATTTCTTTTTATCATAAGAAATAATATGTTCAATTTTAAAAGTTCTTCCAGGAAAATTTATGAATTCTTTTGATGTATATAAGTGCGAGTGTTGATGTAATTTAAAAACTTCTAATTGGTTTGATATTTGGTGAAATCCGCCAGATTTTAAAATTGCTGAATTTGGTTCATATAAAAAGGTAAGAGGTTCTGAATATGTAGATGCTACTTTGTCATTAAAATTAAACTCAAACTCTTGCTTGTTCTTTTTTTGAAAGTTAATCGTTTTAATTTTAATTTCTTTTACATAATCTTTTTCTAAGATAAAAAGTAATTCTTTAACCTCATTATTTATGGCAACAATATGAACTTCTTTTACATTTTTTAAATCTTTAATTGTATTTGTAATATCTAAAATAGGAGAAACTTTAATTAAAATATAATTAGATTTTGTGAAAAAGAAATCGATTTGTGGTGGTACATAAGGCAAACAATCTTTAAATAAAAAAACTTTACCTTTTACATCATTTCTTCTGGATGGATCTATGTAAATACAGTCGAAATTTTTAGTAGTATTTTTTAAATAATCAATTCCATTTGCAGAAATACAAGTAATATTATCTGATTTTAATTGTTGATAATTGTGCTTTACAATTGTTGATAACTCTTCATTTATTTCACAATGGGTTACTGCCTTAAATTGTTTAGAAAAGTAATAACAATCAATACCAAAGCCACCTGTAATATCAATAATATTATCACCAGAAATTAAATTAGATTTATAATCTGCAGTTATTTCTGACGAAGTTTGCTCAATACTAATTTTTGGTGGATAATAAATGTTTTCTGTTTGAAACCAAGTTGGTAATTTACTTTCTGATTTTTGTTTAGCGACGACTTGATTTGCTAATTCTTGAACAGTAATTCCATTAAAAGGACTTCCTTTTAAAATCAGTTTTGTAATGTCTGTTTTTAAATGTTCTTGTATAAATTGCTGAACATCTTTATGTAAGATTTTCGGATTCAAATTTTAATTATAAGTCTTTTGTAATGGATTTTACAATTTTGTTTTCTGATAAAAACTCTTTTAAAATTACTTTTAATGCTGTGTAAAGTGGTACAGCAGTTATCATACCAATAACACCTAAAAGTAAACCACCAATTATAATAATTAAGAAAATTTCTAAAGGATGAGACTTGGTGGTTTTTGAAAAAATTATTGGCTGACTTGCAAAATTATCTATTAATTGTGCTATTAAATAACCAACCATAATATAACTTGTTGTTGGCAAAATTTCTGTTTGAAAATCTAATTCAATATTACTTGTCATAGATAGAATACACATTAAAACAGCACCTATTAATGGCCCTACATAAGGTATTAAATTTAAAAGTGCACATAAAAAAGCAATAACAATAGCATTATGGATTCCAAAAATTAAAAGAATAATGGTGTAAAAAACAAACAAAATAGTTATCTGAACTATTAAACCAATAAAATATCTAGATAATAGATTATTAATGGTTTCTAATGATTTAGAAAACCTGCCTTCAGTACCATTTGGTATTAAAGTCATAATTCCTTTTTTTAGTAATTGGCTGTCTTTCATAAAAAAGAAAGAGATAAATAATACTGAAAATAAACCAACACTTAAAGAGCCTAAAGCCCCTAAAACTGAATTTAGAAAATTGGGTATTTCTTGAAATTGAGATAAAAAATCTACGTTTTTTAATTCGCTTAATACATCTATTCCTTTAGATGAAAAATAAGTAGTTATTTGATTAAAAATTCTCTGTAAATTATTTTCTAATTTGTCTACTTCTAAAAGAGATAAACTTCTGCCTTGTTCTAGTATTAAAGGTATAAACATTAAAATTAAACCTGTAAGTAAGCCAAGCATTAAAAACATGGTAGATACAACAGCTAATGTGTTCGGAAATTTTAATTTACGTTTTAAAAAACGAATGATTGGTCTTGCAATTAAAGATAAAATTGCAGCAATAATTAAATAGATAATTACAGACTGTATTGCGTATAAGAAATACACTAGAATAAAAATTCCGAGTAGAATTCCTAAGGCTCTTAAAATTCCGTTTGCTATTGTTTTGGCTGTCATTAGTTATATGCTTTTACTTCTCCCATACTTAATCTTCCTCCGTTTAAAAAAGTATGATTTGTTGGTAATAAGGTACCACTTTCTGTTGTAATCCAATCATCCCAAGTTACAAGAGTACCTTGTTTACCTCTGTTTTTTAAATACATTTTATAACTTTTTGGCACATAATTTTCATCTAAAATCCAAACGTAAGCATCTCCAGGAGTTGTACCACCAGAAGTATAAGTTATTCTTAAAGCTGTTTCGTTTTCTATATTTTCTATGTTTCTTATAACACCATTATCATATAATTTATGAGGTGCAACTAACCAAAAAGAATCGTTATTAAAAATGTCCCAAGCTCTTTTTACAACTTTTTCGTCTGTATCCTCTTGTTTTTCATTTTTAAAGAATACAGTACTTTTTTCTAAATTTTCTGGGTGTAGTTTAACTTTAAAATCATCCCAAGAAACATCAACAATATGATTTTTTTTGTCCCAATTAAAACTTCTTTTACCAGCAAAACTCCATTCTAAAAAATTAGTTTCTTTATAGGCTTTATGTTTAATGGCTTTTAATATTTTATCAGCAAGTTGGTTTGCTTTTTCATTATAAGCTTTTACATTACCCATGTTTATTTCTAAACCAAAAAGTGATAATGTATGTTTTGTTGGTAGTTTTATACCAGCTTCTGTTTTTTTCCAATTAGACCAAGTACCAGAAACACCACCAATTGGTATTACAGAGGTCCACATTTTAAAAGAAGTAGGGTAGTAGTTATCGTCTAAAAGCCAAAGATAAGAATCTCCAGGAGTAGAACCACCAGAAGTATACGTTACCATTAATGCATCTTTACCTTCGTGTTTTACAATACTTCTTTCTGTTCCATTATCAAAAATTTTGTAAGGTGCAATCAACCAAAAAGAATCGTTATTAAAAAAGTCTTGTGCTTTTTTTATCAATTCTTTGTTTTTGGTGATTTTTCCATCAATATAAAGAACAGATTTTTCGGGTTGTTTTGTGTTTAAAGTTACTTTTTTTTCTGCCCAAGAAACATGAACTATATTTTCTTGTCTATGCCAAGTGTAAAAATGTTCGTTTCTAAAACTCCATTTTAAAATTTCGGTATTTTCAAAAGCTTCATGATTTATAGCATTGTACATTTTTATGGCTAAAGCATCAGCCTCTTTTCCTTTTTTACCTTCTGGTAATTCTTCGTTGTTTACAAAATAGTAGATAAAACCAAAACCAATAATTAGAAGGATTACAGCAATTATAATCTTTAAAAATTTCTTCATAAAAAAAATGATAAATTAAAAAGCGAATTTATCAATTTTTAGTCAGTCATTATTTGTTTTTCTCATAATAATCTAAAATATGTTGAGGTATTTCCATTGATTTTGGTTTTCCTTCATCAGCTATTGGATATTCTGCAATTTGTTTTATAGGTACAATACCTGCCCAAATATTTAAATCGTAATCTTCTGGTTCATCAGCAACACCAACATCTCTTATTTTAGCAGATGCAGTTTCTATGGTAAATTCTACTACCAATGTTCTGTCTAATTCTTTTTTGTACATAGGTCTTAAAGAATTCCATTGATTGGGTACCATTTGATTTACGATTCTTTTTAAAATATCAGTTTTATCAGCATCGTTTTCTGTTTTTTTTAAATCTCCAAAAAGGGTAACAGATCTATAATTTACAGAATGATGCAAACCAGAACGTGCTAA
This sequence comes from Polaribacter vadi, assembly GCF_018861005.1. Taxonomy (GTDB): domain Bacteria; phylum Bacteroidota; class Bacteroidia; order Flavobacteriales; family Flavobacteriaceae; genus Polaribacter; species Polaribacter vadi_A. Next base: position 73,526 of record NZ_JAHKQL010000023.1, on the reverse strand, counting down.
AACCAATCCGTCTAAATGCATAACAGTAATCGAGGTTGATTTACTTTCTAAAATTGATAAAAGCATTCTATTGCCTGTAGAACCATGAATGTAAATTTTATTGTCTTTTCTGGCATAAGCCATAGGAATTGTAATTGGTTTACCATCATAAATATAACCTACATAACATAAAAAACCTGCATCTAAAATTGCATTAATTTTTTCTACATTGTAAGTACCTCTGTTTGCACCTCTTTTAATCCTGTTTGTTTTAGATTGCTGATATTCTTCCATAATTATAGTTTTTTTTCAAAAATTAAGTTCTCATAATTAGTTTCACCAACATAAAAATCGATACTACCCACTTTTTTAAAATCATATCTTTTATAAAATTTTATGCCTTTTGTGTTTTTGTAATAGGCTGTTAACCATATTTTTTTGTAATTTAATTCAACTGCTTTTTTTAGTATAATGTCTTGTAATTGGGTGCCTATTTTAAAACCAATAAAATCATTTAAAATATAGAGTCTTTGTAATTTGCAGTAATTTTTATCCTCTAAATTAGAGGTGTTTACATTTAAACAGAGTTTAGCAAAACCTATTGGTAATTCATCAGAAAAAACAATCCAAAACAGATTGTTTATGTCATTTAATTCTTTTTTTATTTGCGAAACAGCATAATATGTATTGTAAAAATCAAGTAAGTTTTTCTTGTTTTCTATATAATCTCCATGAGATTCAGTGTAAGTAATTCTGCCTAATAAGGCTATATAAGTTGCATCATTTTCAGTAGCTCTTCTTATTTCAATCATTTTATCTGTCTTTTGGATTTATGTTAAAATATTTATTAGAATTTAATTTTGTAGCCTTTAGATCTTTAGGTTTAAAAATTTTCTCTTTTGATGTTGGATATTTTTCTATCATTTTTGATGGACGAATTGGACGTTCAACAAAATTACCTGCACAACTTGGACAAACATTTTTAAAAATCTCAATAGCGCAAGTTTTGCAATACGTACACTCAAAAGAGCAAATCATTGCATCTGTAGAAGTGTTGGGTAAATCTTTATTGCAATGTTCGCAATTAGGTCTAATTTCTAACATTCAAATATTTATTTTTAATGACATCTGTATGCCAAATATCATGACCAATAATTATAAAAGCTGCTGCTCTTGCAGACATTTTATCTCCATTTGCATTACCTATAAAACATAAATCATCATTGCTTAAACTTTGTAATAGAGCTATAGAATTGTTTCTGTTAATTTTAAATTCATTCAATAAATCATCTAAAGATTTATTATTTGCTTTAGATGGGGTATTGTAAATTTCTTGATCATAACCAGCCAAAGCAACTGTATCTCTTCTTGCAATTCTAAAACATCTGTACATAAAGATTCTTTCAGTATCAATAAGATGTTGTAATATTTCTTTTATAGACCATTTTTTAGGTTGATATTTAAAATCTAATTTATTTTCAGAAATCGATTTTAAAAATGCTATGGTATTAGATTTACCATCAATAAAACCTTGTAATAAGGCAGTTTCATTGTTTAATTTATCTAAATATCTTTTATAATAGATGTCAAATTCTTCTAATTTTAAATCTTGTTTTTTCATCTTTTTGTAGTTTGATATTTCAAAACTACTATATTTATGGTCTATTTTAATCATCCAGAATAAAAATATAAAGTAGTCCAGATAATGTTTCCATATAAAACAATTTTTCATTTAGATAGAAATAGTAAACAGGCCTTGTATTTACAGTTGGCAAATCAGTTTATTCAATTAATAAAAGAAAGAAAATTAGTTCCAGAAACTAAGCTTCCTGGAAGTAGAATTTTAGCAGATCTGCTAAAAGTGCATAGAAAAACCATAGTAGCTTGTTATGAAGAATTATTGTTGCAAGGTTGGGTAGAAAGTGTTCCTAAAAAAGGAACATTTGTCAATGCTAATTTGCCAGAATTACATCAGCAAAAATTTATTAAAAAAGATATTTTATCTTCAGAAAATAAAATTGGATTTAATTTTTATACTGATACATCTTTAGAACGTAACTTTTTTAATCCTAAAGAAGGTTTTATGTATTTGAATGATGGTATTTCTGATGCAAGATTAACACCAACTGAAGATTTAGCAAGAACTTACAGAAGAATTTGTAGTAGAAAAGATATTTATAAAGAAATGTCTTATGGATCTCTTTTTGGAAATGAAAAACTGAGAATTACTTTAGCTGATTATCTAAATAAAACTCGTGGTTTAAACATTAAAAAGGAAAATATTTTGATTACAAGAGGTAGTCAAATGGGAATTTTTTTATCAGCAAAATTACTATTACAAAAAGATGATAATATTATTGTTGGACAAACAAATTATACATCTGCTGATACTAATTTTTTACAAAGAAAAGCAAATTTAATTCGAGTTACTGTTGATGAAAATGGACTTTCTACTGATGAAATTGAGGGAATTTGTGAAAAAAAATCAATAAAAGCAGTTTATGTTACTTCTCATCATCATCATCCAACAACTGTAACTTTATCCGCAGAAAGAAGGATTCATTTATTGAATTTAGCTAAAAAATACAATTTTGCAATTATAGAAGATGATTACGATTATGATTTTAATTATAATCATTCTCCCATTTTACCTTTAGCAAGTCATGATACAAATGGTAATGTTATTTATATTGGTTCTGTGTGTAAAACTGTAGCTCCTGTATACAGAATTGGGTATATTATTGCACCAAGTTCTTTTGTAAATGAAGCTGCAAATCACAGACGATTTATAGACAGACAAGGTGATGCTTTATTGGAATTAACTTTCGAAGATTTTATAAAATCTGGTGATTTAGATAGGCATATAAAAAAAGTGATGAAAGTTTATAAAACAAGAAGAGATTTATTTTGTAAACTGTTAAAAGAAAATTTTTCTGATATTTTTTCTTTTGATAAACCAAAAGGAGGAATGGCTGTATGGCTTACTTTATATAAAAAATACTCTTGGAAAACAATTGCGGAAATTGGTAGAAAAAACAAATTAGAAATAGGTGAGTGGCAACGTTATGACAATGCAAAATCTGGGCACAATGCCATTAGGTTAGGTTTTGCAACTTATAATGAAGAGGAAATATATGAGTTGATAAATCGACTTTTTAAAACAATACAGCAACTTAAAAACTTGGAAAAATCTTCTTAAATTTCTTAGGTAATTCTTTAGAAATAAAAATTGTTTCTTTCGTGAACGGATGTAGAAATTCTAAAGAAAATGCGTGTAAATACAATCCTTTTCCTTTTAACACTAAGTTAGTGTTTCCATAATCTTTATCCCCTAAAATCTGATGACCAATTGCTGATAAATGTTTTCTTAACTGATGTTTCCTCCCTGTTTTTGGTGATAGTTTAACCAAGTTTAAAAAGGCAAACCGTTCTGATTTTACAGAAGATAAAACTTTAAATTCTGTGGATGCTTTTTTATTATCAACCTTAAAATTGATTGTACCTCCAATACACATTTCACTAATTGTTACTGCAAAATAAGTTTTTTGAATTACTTTGTTTTTGAATAAATCACTTAATTTTTGGATAGATGAACTTGTTTTACCCACTAACAAAACTCCTGATGTTGGGTAATCTAATCTGTGGATTGGTTGTGGTTTTACAGCATCTTGAAGACTACTTTTTTGTAAGTTTTGAGATAATGCATTTGCAATAGTCACAAATTTATTCCCATTTACTAAAATTCCTGCAGGTTTGTAGATAATTGCTAAATAATCATCTTCGAATAAAACTTCTAAATCGAGTTTTAGTCTTTTAAAAGTTGATGAATTTTCTGATTGATAAAGTTCAATTTTTTCGCCTCCAAGAATAAATCTAGAAGTTGTTGCCAATTCATCATCAATAAAAACGATTCCTTTTTTAATTGCTTTTTTTATTCCAGATTTTGTGGGTATTGTATTAAAAATACCCACTCCATATTCTTGAAAACGGATTGGGTATTTTACTTTTTTGGCAATATGAGTTTCTAAAAGTTGCATTATTTAGCAAACAACTGACCAATATCTTTAAAAGCTTTAAACTCTAAAGCATTGTTTTCAGGGTCTTTAAAAAACATGGTAGCTTGTTCTCCAACTTTTCCTTCAAATCGAATACAAGGTTCAATTACAAAATTGATGTTTGTAGCTTTTAATTGTTCTGCTAAATTCTGCCAATCTTCCCAAGTTAAAACGACACCAAAATGTGGAACAGGAACATCTTTACCATCAACAGAATTAGAAATACGTTCAGGATTAAATCCATCTTTTTGATGAATAACCAATTGATGTCCAAAGAAATTAAAATCGACCCAAATATCTGTACTTCTACCTTCTTCGCATTGTAAAACATCTCTGTAAAATGTTCTGCATTTTTCTAAATTTTGTACTGGAATTGCTAAGTGAAATGGTTGTGCTTTCATTTTTATTAGTTTAAAATTTTCAAAGTTATAATTTTTTTTTACAACTTAAAACCCATCAGCAGTATCATCACCTCTTTTATCTGCACCACCTTCTAATTTTCCATTAGGTAAAACTAGAATAGCAGAAACTTTACCAATAATTCTTGAGGTAGTTTCATCAATAGTATAACCAAGATTTGTTAAATCTTTAATGGTTTTTTTATCAAAACTATTTGGCTCCATTTTTACAACATCTGGTAACCATTGATGATGAAATCTAGGCGCATTTACAGCTGTTTGGATATTCATTTTAAACTCGTGCACATTTAAAATTGTTTGTAACACAGAAGTTATAATTGTAGAACCTCCAGGAGTACCAACTACCATAAAAAGCTTTCCATCTTTTTCTACAATTGTAGGTGTCATAGAACTTAACATTCTTTTTTCTGGAGCAATTTCATTGGCTTTTGCACCAATTAAACCAAACATATTAGGCTCACCAGGTTTGCTACTAAAATCGTCCATTTCATTATTTAAAAAGAAACCTAATTCAGAAGAATATAGTTTAGAACCATAAGCTCCGTTTAAAGTTGTGGTTACAGAAACTGCATTTCCAAATTGATCAATTATTGAATAATGTGTGGTTTCATCACTTTCAATAATTTCGATATTTCCATAAGAAACATCAGCAGAAGAAGTTGCTTTATCAAAACTAAAATCAGACATTCTTTTATTGCTATAAGATTTGCTGATTAATTCTTTTTGCGGAATTGCAACAAAATCAGGATCACCTAAAAAATGACTTCTATCTGCATACGCACGTCTTTCTGCTTCTGTAATTACTTGAATGGCTTTTGTACTATTATGACCAAATTTATCTAACTCAAAAGGCTCAATTGCATTCATTATTTGCGCCAAACAAACTCCTCCACTAGAAGGTGGAGACATAGAGATTATTCGTAAATCGTCATAATTAAAAGTAACAGGAGTTCTCCATTTTGCTTCGTATTTATCTAAATCTTCAAGTGTCATAATTCCTCCATTATCCTGAATAAATTTCACTAAGGTTTTAGCAGTTTCACCTTTATAGAATTCATTTTTTCCATTTTTTTGAATTCGGATTAATGTTTCTGCTAAAGCAGGATATTTTATAGTATCATTTTCTTTCCATTTGTGTGTAAAAGTGATAGAATCTTTGTTTACTTTATCAAACAAAGGGCGATAATTATTCAACCTTTTTTCTTGTTTAGCAGTTACAACAACACCACGTTTTGCTAGAGCAATAACAGGTTCTAGTATTTCTTGTACGCTTAAACTCCCAAATTTTCTATGTGCTTCAAAAACTCCAGCAACAGTTCCAGGAATTCCTATAGCCATTGCTCCAACTGTACTTTTGCCTTTTATGATGTTTCCTTCATCATCTAAATACATGTCTTTAGAAGCAGCTAAAGGTGCTTTTTCTCTATAATCTAAAGCACCAATTTCTCCATTATTTTTACGATACACCATAAAACCACCTCCACCAAGATTACCAGCAAAAGGATATGCAACAGCCAAAGCCATTTCTGTTGCAAACATGGCATCAAAAGCATTACCACCTTTTTTTAAGATTGCTGTTCCTATTTTAGAAGCTTCAACTCTGGCAGAAACTACCATTGCTTTTTGGGTAATTAAACCCACTTCTTTTTCAGTTATTTTTTCTTTTTTACAAGAAATTAATATTGATAAAAAGGTAAGTAGTATAAAAGGTTTAAGTTTTTTCATTGTTATTTTAAGGTTGCGTTTTTTAATTAGAGGGATAAGATTGTTCTGGATTTCTCAATTTTATCAATCAAATTAATAAGTATTTATAATGCCAAGATTTCCTTTAATTTTTTGTTGCTAAAATTTATCAAATCTAAAAAAAAAGTAGTAAAATCTTCTTCTAATTCTTTTTCTAAAAGAGTTAAATCTTCGATAGCCAAATTCATTTGAGATTTTCCTTTTGTTCTATGATTAACTCCGTTTAAAACTTTTTGAATTCCATCTTTAAATTGATAGTTGTACAAAATGTTGTATTCAGTCATATACTTGATAAAATTCTGAGACTTTATGGGTAATGACGAAGAAATTTCATTAAAATAATTGTAGATAGCATTTGCATAAATAGATAAAGGAATGGCTGAATAGTTTGCCCAATTTTTGGCTAAAAAGTAATCGTAAAAAATATCGATAATAACACCATCATAATGTTTGTAACGTTCGTGCAAACGTCTTTTGCTTTTTCTAACAATAGGATGTGCATCTGTAAAAGTGTCAATTTCTCTGTGTAAGAAAATACCTTGCTTAATTTCTTCAGAAAAACCTTCGTAGTTATTGCCTCTAATATGATCTGCAATAAAATTACCAATCATAATATTCGTGTTGTTTTGCGATAAGTAGAGGTGTGCTAGGAAATTCATTAAAAATGTTATCTATTTTTATTAGGGTTTTGGCGAGTATCAAAAACTCTTACAATATAGATTTTTCCTTTACCAATTCTATAAGTTATTTTATAATGACTTGTTATAATTTTGCGATACTTTCTTTTTAAATGATTAAAAGATTCATCAATTTGCCCCAATTCTTTAATATTTATACTAGAGTTCTGAAGAATTTTTGGAGTATTAAGGATGTTTTGAGAAATTTCAATTGTTTTCTTTACACCATATAATTTAAGGTTAAACCTTGTTATTTTTTCTAAATCTTTAATTGCTCTATTAGTCCAATTAATAATATTACTCATTATTAACCCAGCTGTTTAGCATTTTCTCTACTTCTGCAGTACTGTGTAAATCGCCATTTTTAATATCTTCTTCACCTTCTTCAATCATGTTGTCTAATTGCTTTTGGTGCTTGTAGTTCTTTATAATTTGATATAGTTTCTTTAATGAAGACTCATCTTCATTTTTAACAATTTCTAATATTTCGTTTCTAATCTCTAAAGTACTCATAACTGATATTTTAGTAAAGATAAGAAATCTTCTAATAAACAAGAAGAAATCAAAAAACCACAAATTTTTAGTTGTGGTTTTCTAAATATTATGGATTCCTGTTTTTACAGGAATGACAAATCTAAATGTATTAGTTATTCAACATCACAGGCATTACTAACATTGTTACTTGCTCACCTTCATCAGTACCATCAATAGGAGTTAAAATTCCTGCTCTATTTGGTAAAGACATTTCAATTAAAACTTCGCTAGAACTTAAGTTGTTTAACATTTCACTTAAAAAACGTGAGTTAAAACCAATTTGCATATCATCACCTTGATAATCGCAACTTAAACGTTCGTCAGCTTTATTAGAGAAATCTAAATCTTCTGCAGAAATGTTTAGTTCAGTTCCTGCCATTTTTAAACGAATTTGATGTGTGGTTTTGCTAGAGAAAATAGAAACACGTCTTACAGAATTTAAAAAAGAAGCTCTGTCAACAGTTAATTTATTCGGATTTTCCTTAGGAATTACAGCTTCGTAATTTGGGTATTTACCATCAATTAATCTACAAACTAAAACTACATTATCAAACGTAAATTTTGCATTTGCATCATTATATTCAATAGTAACATCACTTTCAGAACCACCTAAGATACCTTTTAATAAATTTAAAGGTTTCTTTGGCATTATAAATTCTGCTGTTTGATCTGCAGTAACATCAGTTCTAGAATATTTCACCAATTTATGAGCATCTGTAGCAACAAAAGTTAAACTTTGTGAGCTAAACTGAAAAAATACACCACTCATTACTGGTCTTAAATCGTCATTACCAGCAGCAAAAATAGTTTTAGAAATTGCAGTTCCTAAAATACTTGCAGGTACAACAGTAACACTTGGGCTAGGTAAAGAAACCGCTTTTGGAAATTCATCACCACCAAAATAAGCCATATCGTATTTTCCTTGATCAGAACTAATTTCTATAGTATTATCACCTTCAGTTTTAAAAGTTAAAGGCTGATTAGGAAAGGTTTTTAAAGTATCTAACAATAAACGTGCAGAAACAGCAATAGCACCAGTACTTTCGCTTTCAACTTCTACCACAGAACTCATAGTGGTTTCTAAATCTGATGCAGAAACTTTTAATTCGTTTTCAGATAGTTCAAATAAAAAGTTATCTAAAATAGGTAAAGTGTTGTTGCTATTTATAACGCCGCCCAAAACTTGTAATTGCTTTAGTAGTTGCGAACTTGATACAATAAATTTCATTGATTTTATTTTCTTAATTATTCTTACAAATATAACCTTAATATGTTGTTTTAAAAATTAATTTATTAACAGGTTATGAGCAATTTGTTGATGAATATTCTAAATGTAAATTTAAGGTAATTTTTTACTTTTTCTTCGGATTTTAAAACGTTATAATTATGTTAAGAGTCCCCATTATTACTGATTAAAAAACTACATTTGTTCGTTGTCAACAAAGAAAAATGAAGAAAAAAATACTATCAATTTCAGTTGTTTTACTGATATCAATATCGGTTTTTGCACAAAAACCTCAAAAATTAAACTCAAATCAGATTTACGAGAAAATTCAAAAACTGAATTTTTTAGGAACAGCACTTTATATCGCAGCACATCCTGATGATGAAAATACCAGGTTAATTGCCTATTTAGCAAATAAAGTTAAAGCAAGAACTGGCTATTTGTCTTTAACAAGAGGAGATGGAGGTCAGAATTTAATTGGTCCAGAAATTAGAGAATTGTTAGGTGTTATTAGAACACAAGAATTATTGGCGGCTAGAAATGTAGATGGAGGAGAGCAACTTTTTTCGAGAGCTAACGATTTTGGTTATTCAAAACATCCAGATGAAACTTTAGAAATTTGGAATAAAGAAGAGGTTTTAAGTGATGTTGTATGGGCAATTAGAACTTTTAAACCAGATGTAATTATCAATAGATTCGATCATAGAACTCCAGGTACAACTCACGGACATCATACAAGTTCTGCAATGTTAAGTGTTGAGGCTTTTGATATTGCTGGTGATAGTTTAGCTTTTAAAGACCAACTGAAATATACGCAAAGTTGGCAGCCAAAACGTTTATTTCATAATACTTCCTCATGGTTTTATAGAGATAAAGCTAAGTTTGAAGAAATAGCTAAAGATTATACAAAATTCGATATTGGTGTTTATTATCCTTTAAAAGGATTGTCTAATAATGAGTTAGCATCAATTGCAAGTAGTCAGCATTTGTGCCAAGGTTTTGGTAGATTAACCACTAGAGGAGAGCAAACAGAATATGCTGAGTTTTTAAAAGGAGAACCTTTAAAAGATAAAAACGATATTTTTTCTGGTATTAACACTACTTGGAATCGTGTTAAAGGTGGAGGAGAAATTGGCGATATTTTATATGAAATTGAAAAGAATTTCGATTTTGTACATCCAGAAAAACATGTTGTAAAATTATTAGAAGCTTACACATTAATTATTCAGTTAGAAGATAATCATTGGAAAACGATTAAAGAAAAGCAAATTAAAGAAATTATTGAGGCAAGTACAGGTTTATATTTAGAAGCTTCTGCAGAAAGTTCTTATGCTACACCAAATTCTAAGATTAATGTAGATATGGAAATATTAAATAGAAGTGAATCTTTTATGATTTTGTCTTCAATAACTTCTACAATAGATGATAAAACATACGCAAAACAATTGCCAATAGGCAACAATAAAAAGTTTAACTTTAGAGAAATAATTAATCTTAAAGATTTAGCATATTCAGATCCATATTGGTTAAAACAGGAAGCTTCTTTAGGCATGTACAATGTAGATGAGCAAGTTTTAATTGGTAATCCAGAAACCAAAAGACCTGTACAGATTGATTTTAATTTAATTATAGATGGCATACCAATTACGTTTACCAAAAATGTAGTAAGAAGATTTTCTGAAAGAGATAAAGGAGAAATTTATCAACCTTTCGAAATTTTACCATTAGTAACTACCAAATTAAAAGACAAGGTTTTAATTTTTGATGATGAAAATCACAAGCAAGTTAGTGTAACAGTAAAAGCTGGCGCAAATTTTATTTCTGGTAAATTGGCTTTAGAATTACCTGAAGGATGGCAAATATCGCCAAAACAACATATCTTTAATATCGAAAAGAAAAACGATCAAGAAACTTTTGATTTTGCTGTTTTTCCACCAAAAAATGAATCTGTTGGTAAAATTAAAGTAAAAGCTACAGCTAATGGAAAAGAGTTTACCAAAGAATTGGTAGAAATTAATTACAACCATATACCAAAGCAATCTGTTTTATTAAATTCAGAAGCTAAAGTTGTTCGTTTAAATATTAAAAAAGTAGGCGATAATATTGGTTATATTAAAGGTGCAGGAGATGTTGTGCCAGAAAATTTACGTCAGATTGGTTATACAGTTGATGAAATTAATCCAGCAGAAATTAATGAAGAAAATTTGCATAAATACGATGCTATTGTTTTAGGAATTAGAGCTTATAACGTGGTTAAAGAATTAAAATTTAAACAAAAATTCTTGTTAGATTATGTGGAAAAAGGTGGTAATTTAATTGTACAGTACAACACTAATAGAGGTGTAAATGTTGGTGCTCCTTATTCTTTAAGCTTATCTAGAGATAGAGTTACAGATGAATTTGCTAAGGTTAGAATTTTAGATGAAAAACACCCTATTTTAAACTACCCAAATAAAATTACTCAAGACGATTTTAAAGGATGGGTGCAAGAAAGAGGTTTATATTTTCCTAATTCTTGGAGCGAAGAATATACACCTATTTTATCTATGAACGACAAAGGAGAAACTGCAAAAGAAGGTAGTTTGCTAATTGCAAAATATGGCAAAGGAAATTATATTTATACAGGTATAAGCTTTTTTAGAGAATTACCTGCAGGTGTTTCTGGTGCTTATAAATTGTTTGCAAATATGCTTTCTGTAGGAAAAAAGTAATAAAGTTCACAAACTAGTTTAGCCCTGATAGAAACATTTGTTTGAGCTCTTTTTAGTTCTTTTTCTGAACTAAAAAAGCGAGTGTGGAAAGCAGGAAATAGCTACAAAAAACATAAAATGAATAAAAAATACACATGGAAAAAAGAATATACCTTGGTTTTGGTAGCTAATATTATTTATTTGATTGCGTTTTATTTTATCACAAATTATTTTACGGTTTAACTTATGGAAATAGCTAGTAAATTACATATTGTAGATTGGGTTATTTTGTCTGTTACTTTAATTTTTATTGTTGCTTACGGAACTTATGTTACAAGTAAAAATGCAAATGTAACTGATTATATAAAAGGTGGTAATGATACAAAATGGTGGACCATTGGTTTGTCTGTTATGGCTACACAAGCTAGTGCTATCACGTTTTTATCTACACCAGGTCAAGCTTTTCATAGTGGTATGGGCTTTGTGCAATTTTATTTTGGTTTGCCAATTGCAATGGTTATTATTTGCGTGGTTTTTATCCCTATTTATCATAAGTTAAAAGTCTATACAGCCTACGAATTTTTAGAAGGTAGATTCGATTTAAAAACACGAAGTTTAGCAGCAATTTTGTTTTTAGTACAAAGAGGTTTGGCTGCTGGAATTACCATTTTTGCACCTGCTATAATTTTATCGGCAGTTTTAGGTTGGGATTTGCTAACGCTTAATATTATTATCGGTTTTTTAGTAATTATTTATACAGTTTCTGGAGGTACAAAAGCGGTTAACGTTACACAAAAACAACAAATGATAATCATTTTTATAGGAATGTTAATTGCATTTTTTATGATTATGAGTCAACTGCCAGCAAACATCACATTTACAAATGCTTTAGAAATTGCTGGTGCAAGCAATAAAATGGAAGTGCTAGATTTTTCTTTTGATTTAAGCAATAGATACACAGTTTGGACAGGTATTTTGGGAGGAACATTTTTAATGCTATCTTATTTTGGTACAGACCAAAGTCAAGTACAACGTTATTTGTCTGGAAAATCGGTACGTGAAAGTCAATTAGGTTTAATTTTTAATGGTTTATTAAAAGTGCCAATGCAATTTTTTATTTTGTTAATTGGTGTTATGGTTTTTGTTTTTTATCAATTTAATCCTGCTCCTTTAAATTTTAATCCTACAGCAAATGAAGAGGTTGTAAAAACAAAATATGCACAAGAATATAAAGATTTAGAAGCCAAACATATTGATATTGAAAATACCAAGAAAGCAATTTTTGCTGATGGTTTTCAGGTAAGTGAAAAAGAAAAAATTCAGGAATTAAACAAGGCTGATTTAGCATTAAAAGAAAAATCGAAAGCAATTATTGATAAAATTGATGAAGAAAATACCTTAGATAAAATAGAATCGAATGATAAAGATTATGTGTTTATTCATTTTATTTTAAACAATTTACCAAGAGGATTAATTGGACTTTTATTGGCGGTAATTTTATCTGCAGCAATGTCTTCTACAGCATCAGAATTAAATGCGCTTGCTAGCACAACTGCAATGGATTTATACAAACGAAATGTAAAAGGAAATAAAAGCGAAGAACATTTTGTAAAAGCTTCTAAGTGGTTTACGTTAGCTTGGGGAATTATAGCCATTTCTGTGGCTTGTATAGCCAATTTATTTGATAATTTAATTCAGTTAGTTAATATTATTGGATCTATATTTTATGGTAACGTTTTAGGAATTTTCTTACTCGCATTTTTTATAAAGTTTGTAAAAGGAAATGCTGTTTTTATAGCAGCTTTAATCACACAAACCATAATTATAGGGGTCTATATTTTAGATTGGTTGCCTTATTTATGGCTCAATTTATTAGGCTGTGTTTTGGTAATGTCAATTGCAATTATTATTCAGACAATTCTACCAAAAAAAACAAATTTAAAATTAAGTGAAGTTTAAAAATGGAAAAGAAAACTATTAAATGGGGGATAATTGGTCTTGGTAAAATTGCTAACAAATTTGCTGCTGATTTAACTGTTGTAGAAAATGCAGAATTGTATGCTGTAGCTTCTAGAAGTCAAGATAAATCTGATGCTTTTGCTTTAAAGCATAATGCAGATAAAGCTTATAATTCTTACGAAGATTTGGCAAAAGACAGTCAAGTAGATGCAATTTATATAGCCACTCCACACCCTTTTCATGCAGCGCATGCAATAATGTGTTTAAACCATAAAAAACCAGTTTTATGCGAAAAACCTTTAGCAATGAATTTACAAGAAGTAAAAGAAATGATTGCAGTTGCCAAAGAAAATAATGTATTATTAATGGAAGCTTTATGGACACGTTTTTTACCAAGTTTTCAGTATGTTCTAGAACTTGTACAAAGTAAGAAATTAGGAAACATTACACATTTAGAAGCAGATTTTGGTTTTAAACCTGTTTATAATGCTGATAGTAGATTAATGAATAAAGCATTAGGAGCTGGTTCTTTATTAGATATTGGTATTTATCCTATTTTTTTAGCTTTATCAACTTTAGGAATTCCAAATTCTATAGAAGCAAATGCTACTTTTATAGATACTGGAGCAGATGAAGAATGCAATATGGTGTTTAATTATAATGATGTAAAAGCCAATTTAAAAAGTACCATAAAAGAAAAAACACCTACAGAAGCTACTATTATTTTTGATAATGGAACTGTAAAATTAAACACTCGTTTTTTTGAACAAACATCTGTTACAATTACTGAAAATGATACAGTAAACACAATTGAATTCCCAACTAAAGCAGGAGGTTTCGATTTTGAAATCGAACACTTTAATCAATTGTTAAGAGATGCTAAAACCGAAAGTAATATGATGACTTTTGAATTCTCTAAAACCTTAATATCAACTTTAGATAAAGTTAGAACTATTATTGGCTTAGTATATTAACGAGATTATCTTATTTCTAATAAATAGTATTTAGGTTGATGTTTATTATCAACTTAAAAAGAGATAAAAAAACGGTTTGATTCTACAATCAAACCGTTTCACGTTTTTAAAAAAGAATTTATATTAAGCTGTTTTTGCTTTTGTAAAATATTTTTTTCGCAACCAAAAAGAAACTTTTACCAATAAAATTAACGCAGGTACTTCTACTAAAGGGCCAATTACACCAGTAAATGCTTGACCTGAATTTAATCCAAAAACGGCAATAGCAACAGCAATTGCTAGTTCAAAATTATTACCTGCTGCTGTAAAAGCAACTGCAGTAGTTTTGTCATAATCTGCGCCAGTTGCTTTGGTAAAGAAAAAACCAATGATAAACATCAATGTAAAATATATCAATAATGGAACAGCAATAATTAAAACATCCATAGGTATCTGTACAATTAATTCTCCTTTTAAAGAAAACATAACTACAATTGTAAATAAAAGTGCAATTAAAGTTAAAGGAGAAATTGTTGGGATAAACTTTGTAGTATACCATTCTTCACCTTTTAATTTTACTAAAACAACTCTACTTACAATGCCTAAGAAAAACGGAATACCTAAATATATGGCAACACTTTCTGCAATAGTAGCAATAGAAATATCTACAATTGCACCTTCAAAACCAAAATATGGAGGCAAAACAGTAATAAATAACCAAGCATAAAAACTGTAAGCAAATACTTGAAAAATACTATTTAAAGCAACTAAACCTGCTCCATATTCGCTACTACCTTCAGCCAAATCGTTCCAAACTAAAACCATTGCTATACAACGTGCTAAGCCTATTAAAATTAAACCTACCATATATTCTGGATAATTGCTCAAGAAAATAATTGCCAAAACAAACATTAAAACAGGACCAATAATCCAATTTAAAATTAATGAGATAGATAAGATTTTGGTGTTTTTAAACACTTTTGGTAACAATGCATAATTAACTTTTGCTAAAGGAGGATACATCATTAAAATTAAACCAATGGCAATAGGTATGTTTGTAGAACCTTTGCTAAATGAGTTTATAAAATCTGGAAAAGTTGGAATAAAGTACCCTAAACTTACGCCTAAAGCCATTGCAACAAAAATCCATAAAGTTAGGTTTCTATCTAAAAAACTTAATTTTTTATTTGCCATTTGTTACGCTTTTATTTGTGAAAAAATGTAAAACATTTCAGTAGCAATTTGTATGCTTCTTTCGTTGTATTTTTCTGCTTGTTGAGGTGTATTGTCAAACGCTTTGGGATCATCAAAAGTAATAGGAATACGCTTTTCTGCACCAGCAATAAACGGGCAACCTCCATCTGCTTGCGAACAAGTCATTATTGCAGCAAAACCTGATTTAGGATTAAAATCATCTGTTAGTTTTTTAGAAAACCCAATAATTGGATGCTCATTTTCTGAGTATTTAATGCTGTAAACAGGGTTTTTACCTTCAGAAATTGTTTTAATTTGAAATCCAGAATTTGACAATGTTTTTGTAGCTACAGGAAATAATGCAGTAGCTTCTGTTCCTCCAGAATAACAAGTAACATTAGCAATATTAAAATAATTGGCAATTGCTTGTGCCCAAACTTGAGATAAATGACTTCTTCTAGAATTATGAGTACAAATAAAATTGATTTTAATTGCTTCTTTTTTATTAATTTTCTCTTGAATATAGTCTGTTAAAGTCTGTAAAACTTCTTTACGTTCTTCAGAGATTGTTTTTGTATCTAACTTAGAAATAAAAGTCTCAATTTCTGTAAATAGTGTGGTTGCTGTAGTTGTCATTTTTATATTAATTTGTTAATTGCAATTTTTCGATTAATGTTTCTGGTTTTTTTAATCAATTCTTATTTTATAACTATTGATATAATTTTTCCTTCATCAATTATTATATTGCAATATTACGATTAATATTTAAATTGAAAAAAACATTTTTAATTTATTGACATTTAAATAACATTAAAATTACCCCATAAAAAAACTCAAGCCAATGCTTGAGTTTTTAAAATTTATAAAAAATAAAAAGCATTTTACATTGCTCCCCATTCTTTTAATGAAGCTGTATTCATTTTAATATAACCTGCGTTATTTGCTTTTTCTGCATATTTTAAAGATTCTTTTGCAGCTTTAATAGCACCTTGTTTATCTCCTGCTTTAGCATAAATTAAAGCTTGTCTACGTAAAAACCAAAATTTAGGAGCATCAGCAGTCATTTCTACAGCTTTGTCAATCCAAGTTTTTGCTTTCTCAATATCTTTATCTGCACTTAAATTATAAGCAGCAGCAGCATAATAATCATCAGCAGAAGGTCCTTGCATAATTTTTTCTATACCAGCAGAAACCATAGCATCTGTAGGCGTTTCAAATTCTAAACCTACATAAGTGTTTTCCCACATAATACCTAAAACAGCAGAATTGTTTGTTAAATCATCAAAAGAAATGGTTAACGTTTCAATTATCATAGGTATTTCTATAACAGGTACATTTACTTTTACAACAACTTTAGAATCATCCCATTTTCTAGGATTTCCCCAGTTTGTAGCATCAGAATATAACATAATATCCCAAGTTTTTTCTCCTGGAATTGTGTATAAAGCATAAGTACCTTTTTTTACTTTTGTACCAGAAACAGTTACATCTGTACTAAAGGTTACTTTAGTGTTTTCATTAGCACCAGTTCTCCATACTTTTCCATAATCTTCTAAAGATCCAAATATTTTTCTTCCTTTTACACCTGGTCTTGAATATGCAACAGTTACATCTGTTAAACCTACAATTTGTTCAATTTTTTGAAACGGACTTGGTGCTGGAGTTTTAATTTGTGCATTTACAGAAAATGCCATTGTAACTACAAATAATGATAATATAATTTTTTTCATAAATAAGTGATTTAGTTTTTAACTACTTTCAAAATTACAATTTCAAAAAGTGACTAATGTTAACAAAACCTTAAAAAGGGATTGTATATTTGTATAATTAATGATATAATTAAATGAAAAATATTAGCATTTTAGGTTGTGGTTGGTTGGGTAAACCTTTGGCTGTTTCTTTTTTAGAGGATGGTTTTTCTGTTAAAGGTTCAACTACATCCGAAGAAAAAATAGATGTTTTAGAGAGTTTAGATATTGATACTTATTTGGTTGATGTTTCTGAGAATGAAGAATTTGATGCTTTTTTAGATTCAGATATTTTAATTATTGCAATTACGTCTAAAGATATAGATGGTTTTGAAAACTTAATTGCTCAAATACAAGAATCATCAATTCAAAAAGTGATTTTTATAAGTTCTACTTCTGTGTATGGACGAATTAATAAAGTGATGACTGAAGAAGACGAAGTGCTAAAAAATCATCCTTTAGTAGAAATAGAAAATTTATTTAGAGAAAATACATTTTTTGAAACTACAATTATTCGTTTTGCAGGTTTGTTTGGTGGTAACAGACAACCATTTAATTGGTTTAAAAATGGTAGAAAAATTCCACAGCCAAAGGGTTTTGTAAATATGATTCATAGAGAAGATTGTATAGAAATCATTCACGAAATTATAAATCAAAATTCTTGGAATGAGACTTTTAATGCTTGTTCTAACCATCACCCAACAAGAAGAGAATTTTACACTTTAGCAAAACTGAGTGCTGGTTTTGAGTTACCAGAATTTGAATTTAATGATGTTTATGAATGGAAAATAATTTCTTCGGATAAAATTCAAAAAGTTTTAAATTATGAATTTATTCACGATGATTTACTTTCATTTTAAGTTTCAAAGTTTCAAAGTTTCAAAGTTTTTAAGTTTTTAAGTTCGAGTAATTTTTCATTTTTGCTAACAGCTAACAGCTAACAGCTAACTATACTTCCTTTTTCGTAAATAATTAAAACCAAAACCAAATACAAACAATACAATCAAAGGAAAAACAACATTTAAAAATTGCCAAAAAGTACGTTCTTTAAATGCTTTTTGCTTGTCTAACATTCTAATTTGTAAAGTTTTATTTCTAAGGTTGATTAAGCCTGAATCGTCTAATAAATAATCTACAGCATTAATTAAAAAATCTTTGTTTCCAAATTGTTGATTGGTCCATTTGTCTGTAGATAAATCTGTTGGTTGCCCTTTTAAAAGTTGATTTTTTCCAACATCACCATCAGCAATAACAATCATTTTATTGTTAGTTGCATTGTCTTTAAAAAGTGGGCTTTTAAAAGGTTTTACTCTGTTTTTATATGCCGATTTAAAATTACCTTCTAACAAAACACCAAATAATTGATTTCCAGAAATATAATCTTTTTCCTGTGGTTCATCAGCAATAGATTGTAACTCGATTATTGTTGGTGTTCCTACTTTTTGCGTTAAAGTAGAACTCATCAATAAAGGTGTTTTTTTAATATTATTTTTTAAAGTATCTATCTGATTTGCAAATTGCAAACGAACAGGAGCTACATTTTTGGTAATTGGATGATTTGGATTAGCACCAACCAAAGGATGAAAAAACCAATCGAAATTTTGAAATTGAGGCTGATTGCCAATATTACCAGTTGCTAAAGGAATTTGAGCAGCATATAAATCTTTAATTAAGCTTGTGTTTATTCTAATTCCGTAAGAAAATAGCAAGTCTGTTAAGTTTAAATCTCTTGGGTAAGCCAACATTTTACCTCCATTAAATAAACTGTCTTGATCTGCTTGTACATTGTCTAACATCCACAAAGTTTTACCTCCATTTGTAATGTATTGATCTATAACTAGCTTTTCTTTTTCTGTAAATTTTTGAGTTGGTTTTGCAATAATTGCCAAATCTAATGAGCTTAAATCTTGTAAAGTTTGCTGCGGATTTGTAGCAACAGAATCTAAAGTAAATTTTGCCAATTTGTATTTCTTAGCAACTTCACTTAAAAAACTATATTGATAAATGTCTTGTAATTCCCCATTTCCTGTAAGTACAGCAACACTTTTTTGCTTTTTTTGATTGATACTATTTATGGCATTAGAAAAACTGTATTCTAAATTTTCTATTGCTTTTTGCAATTGTTCTTCTTGGCTAGCAACAATTCCTGTTGGTAATAAAGAAACGATTTCTGATTTTTCTCCAAAAATGATTTCTGCCCAAGGAAAAATAATAGCTTCAGATAATTTACCATCTTCTTCTACTGTTAATTGGCTAGGCATCATTCCTTTTTTAATCAAATCTTCTCTTTGATCATCTGGGTTTTCGAAATGGATTTTAATTTGATTATTTTCTGCTGATAATTCTTCTAAATATTGACGCGTTTCAACTTGTAATCTTTTAAATTCTGATGGAAAATCGCCTTCTAAATAAACCGTTATAAAAAGTGGTTTTTTAACTTTTGATAAAATCGAATTCGTAGTTTCTGATAATGTATAACGTTTATCTGCAGTTAAATCGAAACGTTTGTAAAAAGATTGATTTGCAATGTTTAAAACAATTAAACCAACGATTAATAAACTTATATTTTTGATTTTTTTATTCATTGTCTAAACGTGTTTTAGTGATGAATAAAAAGAAAAACGTAACACTTAAAAAGTAAATAATATCTCTGGTATCAATTACACCTCTAGAAATACTTTTAAAATGTTCGTTAATACCTAATTGTTGAATGGTTAAACTACTGTTTCCAAAAGAAGTTGCAATTGCGTCAAATCCGTAGAACAAAAAAAACGTAATAAAAACACCTAAAATAAACGCAACAATCTGATTTTTAGATAAAGTTGATGTAAATAAACCCACAGAAGTGTAAGTTGCTGCTAAAAATAACAAACCAATATAAGAACCAATTGTACTGCCAAAATCTATATTTCCAACTGGATTGCCTAGTTGATAAACTGTATACACATAAATAAAAGTAGGAACAATAGCAATGCAAACCAATAGGAGAGAAGCCCAAAATTTACCTAGAACAATTTGCCAATCAGAAATTGGTTTTGTTTTTAAAAGTTCTATGGTACCTGTATTAAATTCATCAGCAAAACTTTTCATTGTTATTGCTGGAATCAGAAATAAAAACACCCAAGGTGCTAAATAAAAAAACGGAGTTACATCTGCAAAACCAGCATTTAAGATGTTAAAATCGTCGTTAAATATAAATAGAAACAAACCATTAATCAGCAAGAAAACTCCTATAACCAAATAGGCAATTGGGCTTGCAAAAAATGAGTTGAATTCTTTTTTTAGAATAGGATACATTTAGTTTATTTCTAATTTATAGATTCTATTAAAATCATAAGTATTACATTTTCTGTTAGGCTGAAAAACAAAATCTAATTTCTCTAACAAAGCAATTGAAGCTAAATTATTTTTATGCGTAAAAGCTTCTATGGTTTTTAATTTCATTTTAGATTTTCCAAAAGTTAAAACTGATTGCATTGCTTCTGTCATTATTCCTTTTTTATGAAATTCAGGTTTTAATTTATAACCAATTTCTGAGTAATTTTTATCAATATCAATTTGATGTAAAACAACACTACCAATCACTTGATTTTGATATTCTATTAACCAAAATATTCTTTTTTCTTTTTGATATAAACTTTTACAAACTTCAATAAAAGCTTTAGCTTCTTCTAGATTTTGTACTCTTTTTGTGCCAACAAATTTATTAATTTCTTTAGAAGAACGTAATTCAAAAACTGAATTTATATCCTTAAAAGTAGCTTCTCTTAAAAGTAATCTTTTGGTTTTAAATTCAGGAAAATTCTTAAAGTTGAAATTCATTTTTAAATTTGCTTTCTGCTTAATGAATACTTACTCTTTTATCTACACTCCAAGCTTCAGGTTTGGCATTAAAATAACCTTTAGTTTGTTTCCAAGTGGCTTTAAAAAAATCAGAATTTCTATAATTTTCTAAATCACTTTCATTTTCCCAATAAGAGTATGTAAAAAATATTTCAGGATTGTTTTTATCTTGATATAGTTCTAGCAACTTACATCCATCAGAATTTCTTATTGTAGCTTTTTTTTCATCAAACATTTCCTGAAATTCAGCAATATATTTAGAGTGTAAACTCATTTTTACAATTCTAACAAACATAAATAATTAAGATAAAGACGAGTATTCTGGTTTAGATTCTGTGAAAAAATCAATAATAATTGGATCTCTATATTCTAAACCTAATAGAGTAGAAGCACCACCAACTGTTTTTAAATTACTTCTATAAATGGCAATTTCTAGAAAATCTGCAGAGTTAAAAAGGGCAAGTTTATTGCCATCAAACTGTCTTGAGTCTTTAGAATTATCGCCAGTAATTTCGTTGTATTTATTATAGATTTTGGTAAATGAATAACGAGATGCATTAATTTTAAAATCTCGTCCTTTACCAATATCGCTAAACATTTTTTTACTGATGTTGGTTATTAAATTTCCATAATTATCAATATATAAAACTCCACCAATAATTTGATTTTTTGCTTGATTTACTTTTGGCTGAATTTCAACTAACTTTTTAAAATCAAAAATTTCTCTACCAATAACCGTTAAATTTCCACCTCTGGCAATAAAACAGGCTACTTTTACAAATACATCTAAAACAGGAAAACTGCTTTCAATTCTATCGTGAATATTAATTTCTACAATTTTTGTAGGATTAATTTCTGATGCAATCATTGAGATTAACCCATTATCTGGGCACACAAAAAAATGATCGTCTAAAGACATAGCAATATGCTTGTTATCTTTACTCAACTCAGAATCTACACCAATAATATGTATAGTGCCTTTAGGAAAACTTTTGTAAGAATTTTTTAAAATATACGCAGTTTCTGTAATGTTAAATGGAGATATTTCATGTGTAATATCTACAATTCTAGCATCTGCTAATTCTGAGTAAATAGCCCCTTTTACAGCACCTACAAAGTGATCTTTAGTTCCAAAATCTGTTGTTAAAGTAATTAAAGACATTGCTACCTACTGTTAATTAATTGTGTAAAAGTTGTTAACTATTTTAAGCAAATCTAATCATTTTAGTAGTTTTAATTACTACTTTTAGTTGAAATAAAATTGTAACAAACTATAAAATATAATCATTTGAACGAACGCATTATAGAGTTAACGGAAATTAACCCAAAAGATTTCTTTGGTACACAGAATAGTACAATAGAGCAATTAAAAAGATACTTCCCGAAAATTAAAATTGTTGCTCGCGGATCTAAACTTAAAATTTATGGAGAAGCAGATATTTTAGATGAATTCGAAACACGATTAGAACGTTTAATTAAATATTTTAATCGCTACAACAAGTTAGATGAAAATAGCATTGAGCGTATTTTAACATCTACAGGTAACGAAGAAAAAACAACTGCAGCAAGAAACGCAAAAGATATTTTAGTGCATGGTGTTAGTGGTAAATTAATTAAACCACAAACAGAAAATCAGCGAAAAATGGTATCATTAATGGAAAAAAATGATATGCTTTTTGCTGTTGGTCCTGCAGGTACAGGTAAAACGTATACTGCTGTTGCATTGGCTGTTAAAGCGTTAAAAGAAAAAGATGTTAGACGAATAATTTTAACTAGACCTGCTGTAGAATCTGGAGAAAATCTTGGTTTTTTACCTGGAGATTTAAAAGACAAACTTGATCCTTATATGCAGCCTTTATATGATGCTTTACGAGATATGATTCCGCATGAAAAATTAGAATCGCATTTAGAAAAAGGAGTTATTCAAATTGCACCTTTGGCATTTATGAGAGGTAGAACTTTAGATAGTGCATTTGTTATTTTAGATGAAGCTCAGAACACAACCCATAATCAAATGAAAATGTTTTTAACAAGAATGGGTAAAAGTGCTAAATTTATTATTACAGGAGATCCAGGACAAATAGATTTACCAAGAAAACAAGTTTCTGGTTTAAAAGAATCTCTTTTAGCGTTAAAAAATATTGAAGGAATAGGTCAAGTTTTTCTTGATGATAAAGATGTTGTAAGACACAGACTGGTTAAGAAAATAATTACAGCATATAAAAGTATAGAAACTGAATGATTAAGATAGAAAAAGAGAAATTAGGCTTACAAGACTACTTTTACATTGGATATTTATATCTAATTATTTTAGGTATTGTAAGCGATGCCATTTTTTATGGAATTTTCGGAGTTTCTTATTTAAACTATACCACAATTTTAGATGCTTTAATTTCTCCTATCAGTTTGTTAACCAATAATTGGAAAATATCACTCTTTTTAGGTTTTATGTTTTGGTTAATGTATTTGTACTTTACAAAATGGATGTTTAGTTTTTACGCTTATTTAAGAGAAAAAAAGTGGTACAGAAAAATGTACAACATAGAAAAATGGGATAAAAAGTACGCGTTATTAAAAGAGAAGAAAAATATAATTCCTGGTATGATGTTTATTTTCTTTTTATTATTTATTTCCATGAGAACTGGTATGGGAATAGGAATGAAACATAAATATACCAATAAAGAAATTATACCTAATTACACTTTAATTTTTAAAGATAACACTAGATTAGATGTTCGTAAAATAGGCCAAAATTCTGCTTATTTTTTCTATTTTATTCCTGGCGAAAAAGTAATTACAGCAACACCAATTACAGATAATTTAAAGCAAATAAAAGTATTACAAAAGAAAAAAGAATAAGTTAAGAAAAGCTTATTTTTGCAGCAACAACAACATAACTAAAATAATGAATACCATAAACGAAACCAATTTTAAGTTTCCAAAACAAAAGTCTGTTTACAAAGGCAAAGTAAGAGAAGTTTATAATATAAATGATGAACTTTTAGTAATGATTGCTTCTGATAGGCTTTCTGCTTTCGATGTAATTTTACCACGTCAAATTCCTTTTAAAGGGCAAATTTTAAATCAGATTGCAACCAAAATGATGAACGAGACAGCAGACATTGTTCCTAATTGGTTAATAGCAAATCCAGATGAAAATGTGGCAGTTGGTCATTTGTGCGAACCTTTTAAAGTAGAAATGGTCATTAGAGGTTACCTTTCTGGTCATGCAGCTCGTGAATATAAATTGGGTAAAAGAGAATTGTGTGGAGTAGTAATGGCAGAAGGTTTAAAAGAAAATGATAAATTTCCAGAACCTTTAATTACACCATCAACCAAAGCAGATAATGGCGAACATGATGAAGATATTTCTAGAGAGGACATTTTAGCAAAAGGTATTGTTTCTGAAGAAGATTACATCATTTTAGAAAATTATACAAAAGCTTTATTTAAAAGAGGAACAGAAATCGCTGTAAAAAGAGGCTTAATTTTGGTTGATACTAAATACGAATTTGGTAAAACAAAAGATGGTAAAATTGTTTTGATTGATGAAATTCATACTCCAGATTCTTCTCGTTATTTTTATGCTGATGGTTATCAAGAAAGACAAGACAATAACGAAGCTCAAAAACAATTATCTAAAGAATTTGTGCGTCAATGGTTGATAGAAAATGGTTTTCAAGGAAAAGAAAATCAAGAAATACCAGAAATGTCTGATGAAAAAATCATCGAAATTTCGAACAGATACATAGAATTGTACGAACAAATTACTGGAGAAACCTTTGTAAAAGCAGCTACAGAAAATGTGTTACAAAGAATTGAAGAGAATGTAAATTCTTTTTTATCAAAATAAGTAGAATTACATAGACCTTACAGGTTTTTAAAACCTGAAAGGTCTTCATAAATTAAAAAAATGATTATAGAACCAAGAACAAGAGGATTTATTTGTTTAACTTCACATCCAACTGGTTGTGAGCAAAACGTAATCAATCAAATAGAATATGTTAAATCTAAAGGTAAAATAGAAGGCGCAAAAAAAGTGTTAGTTTTAGGGGCATCAACAGGTTTTGGATTAGCATCTAGAATTACAAGTGCATTTGGTTCAGATGCAGCAACAATAGGTGTTTTCTTTGATAAACCACCAACAGAAGGTAGACCAGGTTCTCCTGGTTATTACAATACTGCAGCTTTTGAAAAACACGCTCACAAAGCAGGTTTGTATGCAAAAAGTATAAACGGAGATGCTTTTTCTAATGAAATAAAAGAGCAAGTTGTAAATCTAATAAAAGAAGATTTAGGTCAGGTAGATTTGGTAATTTACAGTTTAGCATCACCAGTAAGAAAACACCCAAATACAGGCAAAAGATTTAAATCAGTTTTAAAACCAATTGGCGAAGTTTTTACTAATAAAACAGTAGATTTTCATACAGGTAATGTATCAGAAATATCAATAAATCCTGCTGAAGGAGATGATATTGCAAATACAGTTACAGTAATGGGTGGTGAAGATTGGAAAATGTGGATGGATGCTTTACAAGCAGAAAACCTACTTTCTGAAGGCGCAACAACTGTGGCTTATTCTTATATTGGCCCAGAAGTTACAAAACCAGTTTACAGAAATGGGACAATTGGTGCAGCAAAAGACGATTTAGAAAAAACAGCTTTTGAAATTACTAATGATTTAAAATCGATTAACGGAAATGCTTATGTTTCTGTAAATAAAGCTTTGGTAACTCAAGCTAGTTCTGCAATTCCTGTAATTCCTTTATATATTTCGTTATTGTTTAAAGTGATGAAAGAAAAAGGAATTCACGAAGGTTGTATTGAGCAAATAGAACGTTTGTATAGTGAGCGTTTATTTGGTGGTGACTTATCTTTAGATGATAAAGGTAGAATTAGAATTGATGATTGGGAAATGCGCGAAGATGTACAAGCAGAAATTGCTGAACTTTGGAAAAAAGCAACTACAGAAAATTTATCAGAATTAGGAGATTTAGAAGGTTACAGTAATGAATTTTTTAACCTATTTGGTTTTAAAGTTGATGGTGTAGATTATAATGCTGATGTTAACGAGGTTGTAAAAATACCTAGCGAACAGTAAAAATATTTTCCTGCAAGGTTTTCAAAACCTTGTAGGTTTTTCCTTTTTTCATCTTAAACTTATTATCATAAGTTAAACAAAATTATATTTGAAAGCAGTAACTATAAAACAACTCAAAGACGAATTATCTCATAAATCTGCAGATGAGTTAAAAGAGTTGTGCTTGCATTTATCAAGATTTAAGAAAGAAAATAAAGAGTTATTAACTTATTTATTATTCGAATCTCATAATGAAGAAGGTTATATTCAATCTATTAAAGATCAAATGGATGAGCAGTTTTCTGATATAAATACCAAGAGTTATTTTTACATCAGAAAAAGTGTGCGTAAAATTTTATCGCTTACCAAAAAGTTTATCAGATATTCTAAAAAGAAAGAAACAGAAACTGAATTGCTTTTGTATTTCTGCAAGAAATTAAAAGAAATGAAACCTTCTATAAACAGAAGTCAGCGTTTGCAAAATGTGTTTGACGCTCAAGTAAGAATGATAAAAAAAGCGATTGAAAAATTACACGAAGATTTGCAATATGATTATCAATTGGAATTAGATGAATTGTTAGATAGATGAAAAAAGAAAGACCAATTTTATCGGATTTAGTTAGTGAAAGTACTACAGAAACAGAAACTTTTCAAAACACGGTTTTAAGACCAATTATTAAAATGCAACACACATTGTTAATTGCTTTTTTTAAAACGTATTTAATAAAAAGAAAAGTTGATTTTTCAATATTATCAGAACAAAAGAAAAGAGGAAAAATAAAATCTGTTTTAGAAAAAGATTTACAATTTAAAAATCAAATTTTAGGTACAATTTTAGGTCATTTTTCTATGGATGAATATGAAATTTATCAAAACAATTCATCCGAATTTAATAGAAGAATTAAACAAATCATCATAAAAAGACTACAAGATTCTATTGATGAAATACAATAAAAAAACCGTTACTAAGTAAGTAACGGTTTTTTATTAATTATTATTTTTTTTCAGAAAGTAATTTCTTTTGATATCTACCTTGTACAACATCTACAATAATTAAAATAGCCAACACAAAATAGAACGTTGTTTTACTCATTGGTACAATTTCGTTTCCGAAAAGTTTTAAATGTGCTAAATGGCCACCTTCTGTAACTAGCATAATTCCAACAATAAATAATATAAACAAACCTAAAACCTCATACATTCTATTTTTAGATAAAAAAGTAGAAATTCTATCAGCCATAATAAGCATTAATAAACCACTTATTACAATAGCAATAGCCATCACTATAAAAGCGGTTGTAGGATTTTCAATTTCGCTGGTTAAACCAATTGCAGCTAAAATTGAGTCGAAAGAGAAAACTAAATTCATAATTACAATACTAGTAATTACTGCATTTGCAGATTTAGATTTTTTTTCAGTAGCCATATCATCAACCTCTAAACCTTTGGTAGAAATCATATGCCAAATTTCTTTAATGGCTGTATAAATAATAAAACCACCACCTAAAAGAACAATAATACTGTGACCATTAAATGCAAAATGGATAATATCTTCAATTTCACCTGATAAAAAAGAAAAAGGTTCTTGAAAAAAGTCGATAATAGAAACAAGTACAAATAACAAAACAATTCTAAGAACAATGGCAATTAAAATTCCTGTTTTTCTAACTTTTTTTTGATCTGCTTCTGGTGCTTTTTTAGATTCTAAAGAAATGTACAATAAATTGTCGAATCCTAAAACGGCTTGTAAAAGCACTAGCATTAATAAGGTAAAAATAATTCCTAACATTTTATTTTTTTTTGATGCGTTAAATTGAGATTTCAAATATATTTAAAAACCTCTATAAATGAATTTTAAAGTGAAAGATATTTAAATAAAATTCTAAGACTTACAAAGGCTATCAAAATAGCGGTTGCTTTTTTTAGTTGAATAGGTGTAAAATAATTATTGCTCATTCTGCTACCAATTTGACCGCCAATAAAAACGGTAATTAATAAAACAGAAGTTAAGTGCCAATCAATTATAAAATCTGGGTTTGAATATTGGCCCAATAAACCAGCTATTGAGTTCACTAAAATAAAAATACTAGCAGTTGCTGCAATTTTTTTAGGAGTATCCCAATTTGTTAAATGTAAAAGAGGAGCTAAAAAAATTCCACCTCCAATACCAACCATTCCAGAAATAAAACCAATAATTCCACCAAAACTCGCATTTTTAATTGAGTTTGATGTTGATTTTTGTTTATCCGAAGTAAGAATTTTTTTAGAAATCCACATGGTAATTGCAGCAAAGAGCAAGGTGAATCCTAAAAGAATAAAAAATAAATTTTGATTGATTTTTAATTTTCCACCTAAAAAAGCAAGCGGAATACTTAATAAAACAAGCGGTATTATTTTTTTCCAATTAATTTTTCTTTGTTGATGGAATAACAAAACATTGCTAGATACCACAACAATATTACATAAAAGAGCAGTTGCTCTAATTTGTGTAAAAACGATGCTTGTTAAGGCTAAAATAGCTAAATAACTAGATCCACCACCAAAACCGACTGAAGAATAGAGCAGTGCAACTAAAAAAAAAAGTACAATAATATACCAGTATTGTACAAAGACATCAAAAATCAATAAAAAACTAATTATATTTATAATCTTCAATATAAAATAAAAAAAGTAGATATTTAAAAATAAATTAATAATTTAACCTTAATTAGAAGTAATGAATAAACTAAAAGAGAAAAAATATTGGAAAAAGAATTTAAAATATTTAACGATACTTTTAAGCATTTGGTTTTTTGTTTCATTCGTATTCGGAATTTTATTGGTTGATCAATTAAATAATTTAAGAATGGGTGGCTTTAAATTGGGTTTTTGGTTTGCACAACAGGGATCAATTTATGTGTTTGTAATACTCATTTTTGTTTATATAAAATTGATGAATAAGTTGGATAAAGAATTTGGGTTTAACGAAAAATAAAATTTAAAATTATGAGTATTCAAGTTTGGACATGGATTTTAGTAGGAATCACTTTTACACTATATATAGGTATTGCAATTTGGACAAGAGCAGGATCTACAAAAGAATTTTATGTTGCTGGTGGTGGTGTTTCTCCATTAGCAAACGGTTTAGCTACAGCAGCAGACTGGATGTCTGCAGCTTCCTTTATTTCTATGGCAGGTTTAATATCCTTTAATGGTTATGATGGCTCTGTTTATTTAATGGGTTGGACAGGAGGTTATGTTTTATTAGCACTTTTACTAGCACCTTATTTAAGAAAGTTTGGCAAATTTACAGTGCCAGATTTTATTGGAGACAGATATTATTCTAATGTAGCAAGAAGTGTAGCTGTTTTTTGTGCGCTTTTAGTTTCATTTACATATGTAGCTGGTCAAATGAGAGGAGTAGGCCTGGTTTTTTCTCGTTTTTTAGAGGTTGATATCAATACAGGTGTAATTATTGGGATGATAATCGTTTTGTTCTATGCAGTTTTAGGGGGTATGAAAGGAATTACATACACGCAAGTTGCACAATATTGTGTGTTGATTTTTGCATTTATGGTGCCAGCAATTTTTATATCAATTCAAATGACTGGTAATCCAATTCCGCAGTTAGGTTTTGGTGGTGCAGATGAAAATGGAGTTTATTTGTTAGATAAATTAGATGGTTTGCATAGAGAATTAGGCTTTGAAGAATATACTTCAGGAAGTAAATCTACTTTAGATGTTTTCTTAATTACAGGAGCTTTAATGTTTGGCACAGCAGGTTTGCCACACGTAATTGTTCGTTTTTTCACAGTTAAAAAAGTGGCTGACGCTCGTAAATCAGCAGGTTGGGCATTGTTATTAATTGCAATTCTATATACAACAGCACCAGCAATTTCTGTGTTTTCTAGAACAAATTTAATTGAAACTGTAAGTAATAAAGAATATGAAAAAATGCCAGAATGGTTTGGGAACTGGGAAAAAACAGGATTAATACAATTTGAAGATAAAAATAATGATGGTTTAGTTCAGTATCTGGCAGATGCTAAAAAAAATGAATTAATTGTTGATAAAGACATTATGGTTTTAGCAAATCCAGAAATTGCAGGTTTACCAAACTGGGTAATAGCTTTAGTTGCAGCAGGAGCTTTAGCAGCTGCATTATCTACAGCAGCAGGTTTGTTATTGGTGATTTCTGCATCAGTTTCTCATGATTTAATTAAGAAAATGATTAACCCAAACATTACAGAAAAGGGTGAGTTAATTGCAGCAAGATTATCTGCAGTAGTTGCTGTTTGTGTTGCAGGGTATTTTGGAATCAATCCACCAGATTTTGTGGCAGCAACAGTGGCTTTGGCTTTTGGTTTGGCAGCTGCTTCTTTTTTTCCAGCAATAATTTTGGGTATTTTTGATAAAAGAATGAATAAGGAAGGCGCAATTTTAGGAATGATAATAGGAATTTTACTGATGCTTTTCTATATGCTAAAATTTAAATTCGATTGGTTTGGAGGAGGAACAAAAGAAGATTGGTGGTTTGGAGTATCACCTGAAGGATTTGGAACAGTTGCAATGGCAATTAATTTTATAATTTCGATTATTGTTTCTAGATTTACAGTAGCACCTCCAAAAGAAGTACAAGAGATTGTAGAAAATATTAGAATACCAAGTGGAGCAGGAGAAGCACATAATCACTAAAACTATAAACTAAGTAATGAGTAATTATCACATAAAACATTTAGAAGAATATTATCAAGTATATAGAAAATCTGTTAGAGAACCTGAAAATTTTTGGGAAGAAATAGCAGAAGAACATTTTTTATGGCGTAAAAAATGGGATAAAGTTCTAGAATGGGATTTTACAAAACCTGAAGTAAAATGGTTTGAAGGAGCACAATTAAACATTACAGAAAACTGTATTGATAGGCATTTGGCAACAAGAGCCAATAAAACAGCTATTTTATTCGAGCCTAATAATCCTGATGAAAAAGCGCAACATATTACTTATAAACAATTACATCAAAGAGTAAATCAGTTTGCGAATGTTTTAAAAGAAAACGGAATTCAAAAAGGCGATCGAGTGTGTATTTATGTACCAATGATTCCTGAATTGGCAATTGCAACTTTAGCTTGTGCAAGAATTGGAGCCATACATTCAGTGGTTTTTGCAGGGTTTTCAGCATCAGCTTTAGCAACAAGAATTAATGATGCAGATTGTAAAATGGTAATTACAGCAGATGGTTCTTTCAGAGGTTCTAAAACAATCGATTTAAAAGGAATTGTAGATGATGCTTTAGAAAACTGTACTTGTGTAGAAAATGTTTTGGTTGCAAAAAGAATTAATTCAGATATTGTAATGAAAGAAGGTAGAGACCAATGGTTACAACCTTTATTAGATAATGCTTCTATAGAGTGTGAAGCAGAAACTATGAATGCAGAAGATCCTTTATTTATTTTATATACTTCTGGTTCTACAGGAATGCCAAAAGGAATGGTACATACAACTGCAGGTTATATGGTTTACGCTGCTTATACTTTTAAAAATGCGTTTCAATACAAAGAAAATGATGTGTACTGGTGTACAGCAGATATTGGTTGGATTACTGGTCATTCTTACATTGTATATGGTCCTTTAGCAAATGGAGCCACAACAGTAATGTTTGAAGGTGTACCAAGTTATCCAGATTTTGGTAGATTTTGGCAAATTGTAGAAAAACATAAAGTCAATCAATTTTATACAGCACCAACAGCCATTAGAGCATTAGCAAAACACGGAACAGAATTGGTTGATAAATACGATTTATCATCCTTAAAAGTATTAGGTTCTGTAGGTGAACCTATTAATGAAGAAGCTTGGCATTGGTATAATGATAATGTTGGTAAAAAGAATAGCCCAATTATAGATACTTGGTGGCAAACAGAAACTGGTGGAATGATGATTACTCCAATTCCTTATGTAACTCCTACAAAACCAACGTATGCAACCTTACCTTTTATAGGAATACAACCAGCTTTAATGGATGAAAATGGACAAGAATTAAAAGGAAATCAAGTAGAAGGTAGATTGTGTATCAAACATCCTTGGCCAAGTATTGCTAGAACCATTTGGGGCAATCATCAACGTTATAAAGAAACCTATTTTTCAGCTTTCGAGAATAAATATTTTACAGGAGATGGCGCTTTACGAGACGAGGTTGGCTATTACAGAATTACAGGTAGAGTAGACGATGTAATTATAGTTTCTGGTCATAATTTAGGTACAGCACCAATAGAAGATGCTATTAATGAGCATCCAGCAGTTGCAGAATCTGCCATTGTCGGTTTTCCACACGATATTAAAGGAAGTGCATTATATGGTTATGTAATTCTAAAAGATACAGGCGAAAGCAGAAATCACGATAATTTGCGCAAAGAAATCAATCAAGCCATTTCAGAAAAAATTGGTCCAATTGCCAAACTAGATAAAATTCAGTTTTCAGAAGGATTGCCAAAAACACGTTCAGGAAAAATTATGCGTCGTATTTTGCGTAAAATAGCTTCTGATGATATGAATAATTTAGGAGACACAAGTACATTGTTAAATCCTGAAGTTGTGCAAAGTATTATAGACAATCGTTTGTAATGGTTACCTGCAAGGTTTTTAAAACCTTGTAGAGTTTTGGTAATTAAAGGTCAATTCTATTTTAGGGCGTGTTTTTGTGAAAAACAAAAACTGCGCTATCCACTATATCTTTTTGCTGAAAAAGCAAAAAGGATGTCGTTTCTATCGCTCACGCAGGCTAGTTTGCTAACGAATTGAATCATCAAAAAAAAGACTTGTCAGATTTTTAAAACCTGACAGGTCTTTTTTGGTAAGTTTGCACATCTGTCATAATAATTTCTAATGGCATATAAATTGACAATTAAAAGTTTATGCAGCATTATAAAGAATCATCAAAAGAAAAAAAGAAACCAAAAGTTACTTTAAAACAAGCTTTTAAAACCATTATTTGGCCCAGAAGAAATCTTGTTTTTTTAGGGTTAATTTTAATTATCATTAGAAGTTTATCTGGTTTTGTATTGCCCTTACAAAGTAAAGTTTTGTTTGATGAAGTAGTGCCAAATAAAGACTTTAATCAATTGTATACATTAGTAGCCATTGTACTTGGGGCAATTTTAATACAAGCAGTTACTTCTTTTTTGTTGACAAAAGTATTAAGTATTCAAGCACAATATTTAATATCAGAATTAAGAGCAGAAGTGCAAAAGAAAGTATTAACACTGCCAATTAGTTTTTTTGATAACACAAAATCTGGAGCATTGGTTTCTAGAATTATGAGTGATGTAGAAGGGGTAAGAAATTTAATAGGTACTGGTTTAGTACAATTAATAGGTGGTTCTTTTACAGCAATAATTACATTAGTAATTCTAATAAAAATGAATGTTTGGATGACACTTTTTACATTCGTGCCTTTGTCTATTTTTGGTTTTATTGCATTAAAATCTTTCAAATACATTCGCCCTATTTTTAGAGCTAGAGGTAAAATTAATGCAGAAGTTAAAGGGCGTTTAACAGAAACTTTAGGCGGAATTCGAGTAATAAAAGCTTTTAATGCAGAAGAGCAAGAAAGCAAGATATTTGAAAAAGGAGTTGCAGATATTTTTACCAATGTTAAAAAAAGTATGACAGCTACTGCTATTATGACAAGTTCATCTACTTTTTTAATAGGTGTAGCCACTACAGGAGTTATGGGCATTGGAGGTTATTATATGATTCAAGGTACAATGACCTTTGGTGATTTATTTAAGTTTACAACTCTTTTGGCATTTATGGTAGCTCCAATTGTGCAAATGAGTAATATTGGTAGTCAATTAACAGAAGCTTTAGCTGGTTTAGACAGAACAGAAGAGTTAATGAATATGACTGCAGAAGAAGACAATGAAAACAGGACAATTGCTTTAAAAAATGTAAAAGGAGAAATTAATTTTGATGATGTTTCATTTGCTTATGAAGCAGGAAAACAGGTATTGCATAATATCAATTTTAAAGTTCCTGCAGGTTCTGTAACAGCTTTAGTGGGTAGTTCTGGTTCTGGTAAATCTACCATTGCTGGTTTGTCAGCCACGTTTTTAAATCCGAAATCAGGTGTAATTACTATTGATAATCAAGATATGTCTAAAGTAAAATTATCTAGTTATCGTAAAAATTTAGGTGTTGTTTTACAAGATGAGTTTTTGTTTGAAGGTACAATCAGAGAAAATATTCTATTTCCAAGACCAAATGCAACTGAAGAAGAATTGCAAAATGCTGTAAAAGCAGCTTATGTAAACGAGTTTACAGATAGATTTGACAATGGTTTAGACACATTAATTGGTGAAAGAGGTGTAAAATTATCAGGAGGACAAAGACAAAGATTAGCAATTGCAAGAGCAATTTTAGCTGATCCTAGAATTCTTATTTTAGATGAAGCTACTTCTAGTTTAGATACAGAAAGTGAAGCTTTAATTCAGAAAAGTTTATCAGAATTAATAAAGGATAGAACTACAATTGTTATTGCTCACAGATTGAGTACCATTAAAAAAGCAGATCAAATTTTGGTAATTGAAGCTGGTAAAATTGCAGAAAGAGGTAACCATGATGAATTGATTGCTAAAAAAGGTAGATATTATGACTTGTATACTTATCAAGCAAAAATTTAACATTTAAATTTTACTTTTTTTGTAAAGACTTACAATAAAAACGACCTTTTGTACTATTGAATTTAAATATATAATCAAATTATGAAAAAAGTACTTTTATTGTTAATTATTGTAATCGCTATTTCTTGTAAGAATGAGCCTAAAAATGAAGTGAAAGCAGTTGTTAAAAAAGTTGAGGTTAAAAAAGAAAGTTTCCCTGAAGAATTAGGACAAGTTTTTAAAGCTCATGGAGGAATTGATGCTTGGAGAAATGCAGAAATTTTATCATTTAAAAAAGGAGAAGAAGTGCATACTGTAGATTTACAATCTCGTATTAATGTAATTAATGCGCCAAACTACGCTGTTGGTTTTGACGGAAAAGAAGTGTGGTTAGATGAAACAGAAAAAGGAACTTTTAAAGGTAATCCTGCTTTTTATCACAATCTTTTCTTCTACTTTTATGCTATGCCTTTTGTGTTAGCTGATGATGGAATTTCTTATGAAAAAATTGATCCATTAACTTTTGATGGTGTAGCATATCCTGGTTATAAAATGTCTTTTAAGGCAAATATTGGTAGCTCTCCTGATGATAACTATAAGTTGTATTTTAACCCAGAAACACATCAAATGGAATGGTTAGCTTACACAGCCACATTTATGTCTAAAAAACCAAGCGATAAATTTAATATTATTAAATATGGTAAATGGAATGATGTAAATGGATTGATTTTACCATCAGAAATCACTTGGTATAAAAAAGATGAAAATGGTGTGCCAACAGAACCTGCTAGACCAGCAACAGTATTTACAGATGCAACATTCAGAAAAAATGATTTAACAGAATCGTTTTTTTCAAAGCCAGTAAAATAAATATATTTGCAACTAAAATCTTAATATAAATTATGAAAAGAATACTTTTATTATTGATGATTGTTTTTGTGGTTTCATGTAAAAATGAGCCTAAAAAAGATGCTAAACAAGTTGTTAAAAAAGTTGAGGATAAAAAAGAAAATTTCCCAACAGAATTAGGGAAAGTTTTTGAAGCTCATGGAGGAATTGAAGCTTGGAGAAAAGTACAAACACTTTCTTTTAATAAAGAAGATGAGGTACATACATCAGATTTACATTCTCGTAAAATAGTTGTAAATACACCTAAGTATTCTTTGGGTTTTGATGGTAAAGAAATATGGTCTTTAGAAGAGGTGAAAGGAAGCTTAAAAAGAGATCCTGCTTTTTATTATAACTTGTATTTTTACTTTTATGCTATGCCTTTTGTCTTGGCAGATGATGGAATTATTTACGAAAAAGTAGACGATTTTCTGTTTGAAGAAACAAGTTATCCTGGTTATAAAATTTCTTACAAAGCAAACGTAGGCACATCTCCAGATGATAATTATATTGTGTATTACAACCCAGAAACCTATAAAATGGAATGGTTGGCTTATACAGTAACTTTTAGGTCTAAATCACCAACAGATAATTACAAGTATATTAGATACAATTCTTGGGAAAACGTAAGCGGATTTATTTTACCAAATCAAATTACTTGGTATAAAAAGGATAAAGAAAATAAATTTGTACCAACAACAAAAATTGTTGATTTTAAATTACCTTTAATAAGTCAGGCAAAATTAGCAGATTCATTTTATACAAAACCAACTGAGTAAATCAATCAGTTTTAAAAAAAATAGACCTTAGAAACCAATGTTTTTAGGGTCTTTTTTTTGTGTATTTTTAAGAGTACAACAACAAAATCAAGATAAAGTATTTTGTATTTGTTTATTAATTTTATCGTAAACCGAACAATAATAATCATGAAAACGAGAAAGTAATACGTTTTCGAGGTTTTTTGTGTCTTTTAATATTGATAAATCAAACAATTTTATAGCGTCA
This sequence comes from Polaribacter vadi, assembly GCF_018861005.1. Classification (GTDB taxonomy): domain Bacteria; phylum Bacteroidota; class Bacteroidia; order Flavobacteriales; family Flavobacteriaceae; genus Polaribacter; species Polaribacter vadi_A. Next base: position 36,900 of record NZ_JAHKQL010000023.1, on the reverse strand, counting down.
ACTTCTTCTTCTTGAATGGTTAAATCAGAAACAGGAACTTTTAATTCTGCAACAAAAACATGATGATGTTCGTTATCTTGAATTCCATTTGGATGCGAAATTTCATGAATTCGTGTACCAATTTTTATAAGCTCTTTTGAATCTAGTTCTAGTCCAATTTCTTCAAAAACTTCTCTTTTTGCTGATGATAAAATAGACTCACCAGCACCAATATGTCCTGCAACAGAAATATCCCACAAACCCGGAAATACTTTTTTAGTCAATGCTCTTTTTTGAAGCAATATTTTTTCATCCGAAGTAAATAACCAAATATGTACAGTTGCATGAAACCATCCATTTTTATGAGCTTCCGATTTTAAAGCGGTTTTTCCTGTAGGTTTTCCATCAGGAGTTAAAATGTCTATTAATTCATCCAAAGAAAAAAGTTTAAGTAAGTTCAATTTTAGAATTACTACCTTCAAAAAGGTGTATGTATTCTTCTATTTTAAAAGCATCTTCGTAAAATCTAGAAATTCTTTTTTTACCTTGTTGTTGCCTAACAATACTTCTTGCAAAACGTCTAATACTATCTTTTGTTGTTAAAATAATACCAGGTACAGCAACGCTTTTACCATTTTCATCTTTAGCAACCATTGTAAAATAAGAAGAGTTACAGTGTTTAATTTCGCCAGTTCTAATGTTTTCTGATGTAACTCTTAAGCCAACTACCATAGATGTTCTTCCTGTATAGTTTACAGAAGCTTTTAAGGTTAATAATTCACCAACTTCTATTGGGTTTAAAAAATCTACTTTGTTTACAGAAGCTGTAACACAATAATAGCCAGAATGTTTAGATGCACAAGCAAATGCAATCTGATCCATTAGATTTAAAATATGTCCACCATGTATTTTACCACTAAAATTAGAATGAGAAGGAAGCATTAACTCATTGATTGTTAATTGAGATTCACTTATGTGTTTATATTTCATATTGCTAAAAGTTATGTTTCAAAAATACAATTCTTTTTTTTTGGTATTTTTTAGATATCTCTAAAAAGAGGATATTTTTAAGTAATAATATTCCTTTTTAGAGGTTGTTTTTTCCCTCTTAACTACTATTTGTTTGTTTTTATTTGTCTAATTGCTTTATTTACAGTGTTATTTAGAAAATAGAATTAATTATTTAACAATAATCTGTTTTCTAGTAAATGTTTTAAAATTAACGATAAAAGTATAATCAACTAAATTCAAAACAAATGAAAAAACACTACATTTTTAAACTTTTTTTATTACTAATACCAGTTTCAGCTTTTTTATTAATGTCTAGTTCTGGAGGTAGAACAGATGCTAGATCTGGCTCTCCAGGAGATGGAGGTGCAACTTGTGCTGCATGTCATAGTGGAGGTAATTTTAATGCATCTGCTATAATAACGTCTAATATTCCTGTTACTGGTTATTTGTTAGATACAGATTATACAATAAATGTAAACACAACTTCTAATTCTTCTGCTCATGGTTTTCAACTTACAGCTGAAAGTAATTCGAATGCAAAAATTGGTACTTTTACTGCAGGTTCTGGCAGTAGAACTGTAAATAGTAATAAAGCAGTAACACACACTTTTCCATCAAATTCTGGAGATTGGTCTTTTACCTGGAGATCACCTTCTACAGATTTAGGTAATGTAACATTTTACACTGCTGTAAATGCAGCTAATGGAAATGGAAGTGCTTTTGATGGGGGAGATCAAGTAGTAACAGCAAGTACATCTTCGCCTTCATTAAGTATAAAAGAAGCACAACGTTTAAACTTTGATTTATATCCAAACCCTGCTGTAGAAAATGTAACGATTCAATTACCTTCTGGTTCAAGTAAAGCATCTGTTCAATTTTATAATTATATAGGTAAATTAGTTTTAACACATAATGTTACTGAATTAAATAGTAAAATTAACGTAAGTGATTTATCAAAAGGTGTTTATATCTTAAAAGTGGTTTCTGATGATAAAATTGGAAGTCAGAAATTTATAAAAAAGTAAAATCTTTTCAGTTCAAATGATGAAAACCGGTTGTATTTATTGCAATCGGTTTTTTTTTGTGCTTTAAAAAAACTAAATTCGTTTATCTATAAAACCCAAGAAATGAATTATATTTTATTTGATGGAGATGTTAGAAAATCCCTTTTACCATTTACATACACAAAACCAGTTGCAGACTTAAGAGTAGGAATTTTATCCATTAGAGAAAAATGGGAAAAATATTTAAGCTTAACTACAACTACAGTTACAGAAGAGTATTTAGAAGAGAAATATCCTATGGTAGAAATGGCAGAGAATATTTTAATAAATGCCTCTTTTTGCCCAACAAATAGTTTGGTAGAAAAAGTTAAAAATTTATCAGAAAATGAAGCTATTTTTAAAGGTGATGATGTAATTGCTTTTTTTACTTCGGATACACAAGAAGAAGTAAATTTCGAAGAATACACTGCAATTGAATTTGATGAAGATATTATTCAAATAAAAAATACTTGGGATATTTTTTCATTAAACAACAAAGCCATTCAAGAAGATTTCGATTTGATTACAGAAGGCAGAACGTCTCAACCAATTCCTGATACTGTACAATGTGTAAACAAAGAAAATATTTTTATAGAAGAAGGAGCTAAAATATCTTTTGCTATTTTAAATGCTTCTAATGGACCAATTTATATTGGTAAAGATGCAGAAATAATGGAAGGTTGTGTTGTGAGAGGTGCTTTGGCAATGTGTGACCATTCCGTTTTAAAATTGGGTGCTAAAATTTACGGAGCTACCACATTAGGACCATATTGTAAAGTAGGAGGTGAGGTTAATAACTCAGTTTTAATGGGCTATTCTAGTAAAGCACATGATGGCTTTTTAGGAAACTCAGTTTTAGGAGAATGGTGTAATTTAGGTGCAGATACTAACAACTCTAACCTTAAGAATAATTATGCTGAGGTGAAATTATGGGATTATGAAACTGGTAGATTTGCAAAAACCGGATTGCAATTTTGTGGTTTAATGATGGGAGATCATTCTAAATGTGGTATAAATACAATGTTTAATACAGGAACTGTAGTTGGTGTTTCTGCTAATATTTATGGAAGTGGTTTTCCAAGAAATTTTGTACCATCTTTTAGTTGGGGAGGTGCATCTGGATTTACAGAATATAAAACTAATAAAGTTTACGAAGTAGCTACTGTAGTTATGCAACGTAGAAATTTAGTTTTTGATGATGTAGAAAAACGAATTTTACAACATGTTTTTGAAGAAACGCAACAATACAGAAACTATTAAAAATTAGTAACTGATTTTTAAAGTTATAAAATAAAAAAGACCCAAAAATGAATTTTCATTTTTAGGTCTTTTTTATTATTAAAATGATATTTCTCTTTAATTTCTATCAATTACATCACCAGAACCTACAGATTTAGAATCTACATATTTAGGATTTCCTTTGTAATAAATGCTTCCAGAACCTACTACTTTTGCTTTAATTTTGGTTTTTACTGTAGTTCTTATAGAACCAGAACCTGCAATTGTTGCATTTAAAGTATCTGTACTTAATTCATAAGCCTTTATACTTCCAGAACCTGCAATTGAGCAACTTAATTCATTAGAAATTCCTTCTAATTTAATGTTTCCAGAACCACCAATGTTTGCACTAACTTCATCAGCATCTATTTTTAAAGTAATGTTTCCTGATCCACCTAAAGAAGTTTTTAAATCGCTAGCTTTTATAGTGCCTTCGTTAGAAATATTACCAGAACCACCTAAAGAAACTTTATCTATATCTCTATAAGTTACGGTTACAGTAAGTCTTTTTGTAGTATTAATATTAATGTTTTTTTCATATTTAATTTTAAGTGTATTTCCACTTACTTCTGTTTCTACATAAGGGATAATATTTTCTTCACCTTCAATTTTTATGTTTCCTTCTTTACCTTCTACAAGAATAACATCAAAAGAACCGCCAACTGAAATTCCATCGTAATCTGAAGTTGTTCTATTTACAGTAACAACATTTCCATTTCCTTTTATTTTTTTATTACTCCCCCACCAACTTTGTGCATTGGTAGATAAACTTAAAGTAATTGTAAATAGTAATAAAGTAATTTTTTTAAGCATAATTTTATTTTTTAAATTGATTTGATTAATAGTTTTCTTTGATGGATACACCACCATATTGAGATCTTATTTTTATTCTAGCATCAGAATTTCCTTTACCAAATTTACCTTCGTAATATTTTTTTGTTGATTTAGATATTTTCTTGTAAAACTCAATTTGGTCATCATCATATTTAAAACCAGCATATTGTAAGTCTAGTACAAAATCGAAAACAGCATCTTCATCTACACCAATTTTAATACCTGCATATTGTCCGTCAATTTCTACACTTTCAAAACCTTTTGCCAATCTTTTTACAGAAACACTTCCATAATCAGTTTCTATGGTTAAATTTTTATAAATAGTACCAATTCGCATACTTGCATAATCTGAGTTACCATCTACATTTACAGCTTCATCAATAGTTACAGAACCATAATCTGCGTTAAAATTGATGTCTTTAACTTTACCAAATTTAATAGTAGAGTAATCTTCATTTACTTTTAAATCTTCAGCTTCATCAATAGTAATTTTAGAATAATCAACATTTACATTTCCACTTTTCATGTAACTTATGGTAGATGAAGAGCAGTAGTCTAGATTAATATTGTTATTACTTGCAGATAGTTCACCAACAATAATTTTACCATAATCGCAATTTATATTTGCTTTACCAGACAAATCACCTAAAAAAATACTACCATAATCATTGTCTAAATCAACAGTATTAGTTTTTGGCATTTTTACTTTGTAATTTATTTTATAGCTAACATTATTACTTTTTTTCCAGAAAGACCAACCATTTTTTTGCTGTTTTTCAAAAATTGTTTTTGCTGATATAAAATTAGAAGACGTTTCAAATTCTACATCAATACTAGCTAGCTTATCCTCTAAACTTTCTAAGTTATCACCTTTTACAGTAATGGTAACTTCAATTTCTACCTGGTTTTTATCCCAAGTGGTTATGTCTAAATTTCCATACCTGTTGTTAATAGCTACTTTAGCATTAGCATTTACTTTGTATTCTTTAGTAATAACTTTACTTTTTTCTTGTTTTTTACCATCACTATTTGCGAATGCTATGAGTGGAAAAAGTAAAAATAGGAATGTAATTTTATATATAGATTTCATCATTTAAAAGGTTTGGATTCTTAATCTGTTCAATTTGTTGCAATACATTTTCTAAAATTTCTAAACGTTGTTGATAGTTTCTAATCATAGAATTGATGATTGTTGTTTTATTAACATCAGCATTTAGTTCTAAAATAAAAAGTCTGTAATTATCTTCTAATTCTTCTAAATGATCTAAAGCTTCTTCTATTATAGATTCTGTTTCTAAACTTCTGTTTTTTTCTACCGTTTTTAATTCTTGATTAATAGTCGTTACAAAATAGTCTTGTACTTCTTCTAATTTAGGAGAAACGTCTGCTAAATCTATCATTCTTTTTTGATGAGTGCTACCTAACCAAAAGCCAAGAACTAAAACTACAGATGCTGCTACAGAAAGCCATTTCCAAGAAGTACGGTTTACTTTCTTAGGTGAATTTAGTTTACGTTCAAAACGCTCTAAATGGCCTGAGTGTGGTTCTTGAAAATCGAAACCATTTTCAGAAAAAAAGTTATGTAATTTATCTTCCATAAGCTTGTGCTTGTATATTTTGGGCAAGTATAACTTGCTTTAATTTTTTCTTTGCTCTAGAAACTGTGGTTCTCACATTTTCATTTGTGTAATTTAATATTTGTGCAATTTCCTCATAATCAAAACCTTCTATTAAATTAAGAGTGAGCACAACTCTATAATTATCTTTTAATCCTTGTAAAGTGTTTAAAACCAATTTAGGATTTAAACCTGTGTAATTTATTACTTCATCTTCAATTTCATCATTAGGTACAACCTCTAGTTTTACTTCTTCATAACGATTGTTTTTCTTAAGTTGTGTTAAACTTTTATTGATAACAATTCGTTTTAACCAAGCACCAAAAGCAACTTCCCCTTTGTAGGAATTTAGCTTTGTAAACGCTGTTAAAAATGCTTCTTGCATAATATCTTCAGCTTCGTAACTGTCTTTTAAAATTCGGTGGGCTGAGTTATACATTGCTTTGTAATAAGCATTGTAAATTTTCAGTTGCGCGTTTTTATCAGACGATTTACAGCGTTCTAAAAGGTTGGTTATATGTGGTTGATTAGCTTCCAATTAAAAACTTCTATACTAAAGACAAAACTATTTTTGAGTTGTGACAGTTTTGTGAAAATAAAATTTTTTTTTTTAAATATATATTATACTTTTTTGATTTACAATTTGTTAAGGAGTTGTTCTGCTTCTTGGTGGTTGCTTAGATTAACTAATTGCCAACTTAAATCATAACGTATTGTTTCATTAATTTTTAATTTCTTTTCAGGGCTTAAACATTCTAATTCTGTAAATAAATGATTACCAAAAATGGTTACTGAAGTTCCATTATCAGGATATGTTTCTTGTTTATCATAGATAAATTTTTCTACAAACAAAGTATTGTTTGAATAACCTGCTACCCAATTTCTTGAATCCGTACCAATTTTTTGAGGAAACTCATCAGAAGATTTTAATGCTAAAAGATTGTTTTTTACGGATGCATTTTCTTCTGCATAATTCTTGGCATCTGGCCATTTAGAAATTGTATATCCATTTTTAAAAATACTGTTTTCTGCTAATTTTGCATAACTAATATTTGAAGTTTTAATTTTTGATAAACTCCAAATTGTAAGCGGTATTTTTTCTAATTCAATATTTTTTGCGGGTTTTATTTTAATTAATTCCTGTACTATATTTACGTTAGTACCTAAATCATTAATAGTAATTTTTCTTTTGATTTGTATGCCAAGTAAATTACTAACAGGACTTTTAAGAAGAATACCATTTTTTAAAAAGGTAACTTTATATTCACTTGCATTTATAAACGGATCTGGTATATGCCTAGAACCTGTAATTAAATGAAAATAATCTTCAGAACAGGGTAAAACTCTATTGCCACCAATATTAGGAGCTTGTTTTATACCTTTTTTTATATAATAGTTACCTTTTATAAATTCTAAACCTTCTAACTTTTTATTTTCATAAAAAATATTATCAGAATTTATAAAACTAAAATGTAATATTCTACCAACTTCTGGCACTACAATTAGCTTTATTGTTAAATTTGTTATTTCAATTGCATTTTTCCAGCCTTTATACTTAATAGTCTTTATTGTAATATTAGACATTTATTTTTTTTACAAAAATGATGAAAATTAATGAAGTAATTTAAATTTATATTAATTGGCACAACAATTGTTTTTAGTAATTATGGTAATCAATAATATTATTTTATATTTTTGATTATCAGTATTTTAATTTTACAAGAAAGATGTTGATTTTCGATTTATATTTTAATCAATGTCAGAATGACAGATATATAGCATATGAGCAAATCAAAAATTATAAAGTTAGACAGTTTGTCTTTTCAAGATATTATGAGTGAAGATTCTGAGTTAATCCCTTTAATGACAGCTGAAGATGAGGAGATTATCAATAAAGAAAGTGTACCAGAAACTTTACCAATATTGCCTTTAAGAAATACTGTTTTATTTCCTGGAGTTGTAATACCAATTACAGCAGGTAGAGATAAATCGATTCAATTAATAAAAGATGCTAATAAAGGCGATAAAATAATTGGAGTTGTTGCACAACGTAATGAAGAAGAAGAATTACCTACTTTAAAAGATATTCATACAACAGGAGTTGTTGCGCAAATTTTACGTGTTTTAAAAATGCCTGATGGTAACATAACTGTTATAATTCAAGGTAAAAAACGTTTTGAAATTGACGAATTAATTCAAACAGAGCCTTATTTAAAAGCAACTGTAAAAGAAGCTGTAGAAAATAAGGAAATAGAAAATATTAAAGAATTTGATGCAATTATCGATTCTATTAAAGAGCAAGCATTAGAGGTAATTAAAGAAAACCCAATGTTGCCAAGTGAAGCTTCTTTTGCCATAAAAAACATTCAATCTAATTCGTTTTTGGTAAATTTCATTGCCTCAAATATGGATTTATCAGTAATGCAAAAACAAGTGATTTTAGAAAAGGATAATCTAAAAGAACGTGCATTATTAACGTTAAAAAACTTAAATAAAGAGCTTCAAAAACTACAATTGCGTAATGATATTCAGTCTAAAACTCGAGAAGATTTAGATCAACAACAACGTGAGTATTATTTAAATCAGCAATTAAAAACTATTCAAGAAGAATTAGGAGGCGTTTCTAACGATCAAGAATTAGAAGAAATGCGTAAGCAAGCCAAAACTAAAAAGTGGACCAAAGAAGTTGGTGATACTTTTGATAAAGAATTGGCGCGTTTAAAGAGAATGAATCCACAAGCTGCTGAATATGGTGTGCAAAGAAGTTATTTAGAGTTGATGTTAGAATTGCCTTGGGGAATTTTCTCTGAAGATAAATTCGATTTAAAACGTGCTACTAAAGTTTTAGATAGAGATCATTTTGGCTTAGAAAAAGTAAAAGAAAGAATTATAGAACATTTGGCCGTTTTAAAGTTAAGAAACGATATGAAGTCGCCAATTATCTGTTTATATGGACCTCCAGGAGTTGGTAAAACCTCATTAGGGAAATCTGTAGCAGAATCTTTAGGACGTAAATATGTACGTATGTCTTTAGGTGGTTTACGAGATGAAGCTGAAATTCGGGGTCACAGAAAAACATACATTGGTGCAATGCCTGGACGTTTAATTCAGAATCTTAAAAAAGCAGGAACATCAAACCCAGTTTTTGTTTTGGATGAGATTGATAAGTTAGGGCAAAGTCATCAAGGAGATCCATCTTCTGCAATGTTAGAAGTATTAGATCCTGAACAAAATGAAGCTTTTTACGATAATTATTTAGAAGTTGGTTACGATTTATCGAAAGTACTTTTTATTGCAACAGCCAATAACTTAGGACAAATTCCTTGGGCTTTGCGAGATAGAATGGAAATTATAAATGTTACAGGATATACTATTGAAGAAAAAATAGAAATAGCCAAAAGACATTTATTGCCTAAACAATTAAAAGAACACGGTTTGTCTTCTAAAGACTTAAAATTAGGTAAAAAACAAATTGAACAAATTGTAGAAGGTTATACTCGCGAATCTGGTGTACGTGGTTTAGAAAAGCAAGTAGCTAAAGTAGTACGTTTTGCTGCTAAATCTATTGCTTTAGAAGAAGAATATGAGGTTAACTTATCATCAGAAAAAGTTGAAGCAATTTTAGGTACACCAAGAAACAGAGATAAATACGAAACAAATGATGTTGCTGGTGTTGTTACAGGCTTAGCTTGGACTTCTGTTGGTGGAGATATTTTATTTATAGAATCTATTTTATCTAAAGGAAAAGGAAATCTTTCTATTACTGGTAATTTAGGTACTGTAATGAAAGAATCTGCAACAATTGCGTTGCAATACATAAAATCTAATGCAGAAGAGTTTGGTATTAAACCAGAAGTTTTAGAAAAATACAATGTACATATTCATGTACCTGAAGGAGCAACTCCTAAAGATGGGCCAAGTGCAGGTATTACCATGTTAACTTCTTTAATTTCTTCTTATACACAAAGAAAGGTTAAGAATAAATTAGCAATGACTGGCGAAATTACTTTACGTGGAAAAGTGTTGCCTGTTGGCGGAATTAAAGAAAAAATATTGGCTGCAAAAAGGGCAAATATTAAAGAAATTATTCTTTGTGAAGAGAACAGAAAAGATATTCTAGAAATTAAAGAAAGTTACTTAAAAGGATTAACTTTTCATTATGTCTCTGATATGAAACAAGTAATTGATATTGCCTTAACAAAGCAAAAAGTTAAAAATGCTAAGAAATTAGTTTAGTGTATTTTAATACAGATAAATTTAAAGAAAACTCTTATTCTAACTAAAGAATAAGAGTTTTTTAGTTTTTATTAAAAAGCAATTTGAATTTTTATTTGCTAAAGTTTTTTCTTTTTAGTCTGTAAAACCCAAGTAGCATTAAATCCAAAATGGAAATTACCATCTTTAGCGTTAAAATTATTTCGAGTTTGAGTAATAAAAGTATCTTCTGCAAAATTTCTAGCATTTGTCATTTGAAATTGTAGTAATAAATGACTCAACTCCCAATTAAGACCAATCATAAAAGCATTATAGGTTTCAATAGATTTTAAAGGATTTGTTACATAAAAATATTCTGATACAATAGATGCATGGCCACCTATTTTATGCCTACCTCCAAAAGCAATTGCAAATTGATTTTTAGTATCATCAATTAAAGGATTTTCTGCTCTTTGTATAAAAGTAGGTGCAACTTGTAAAGAAAGTTCTGTATTTATTTTTCTTGCAATTAAAACTTGACTGGTAAAAGCATATCTACTCGAACTTGAAGCATTATTTTGTTCGTAATTATCATTATAAATGCCTTCTACTTTTCTGTGAGAAATACCTTGAATCAAGGTAATACTAAACAATCCTTTGTTGGAGTTTTGACGTTGTTTTAAAAGTTTATATTTAAAAAAACCGTCAGAAATTTTATCGTGATTTGTGTAACCTAAACCTAAAGTAAAATTATCAGAAAAAGCATAATCTAAACCATAACGTATACTAACCACATCAGCTAAAAAACGTTGTCCTTTAAAGTCTGGAATGTTCCAGTATCTATTATATAAAGAAATTTCTAAAGCTCCTTTTTTACGTGTTTCAATAGAATGCCCTAAACCAATTCTAGTAGTTTTAAACGTAGCAATTTCGTAAACAGGTTTGTCTGGAAATTCGTTTTCTAATTTGTCTAATAAACCCTGTGCGTTTAGAGAAGAATGCACTAATAGCATACACAACAAGAACAGTTTAAATATGTTTTTATTCTTCATAAGGTTCGTATTTAAAGTTGAATTGTATGGCAATTGTTTTGGCAATGTTGCTAGAGAGTATTGGCGGAATTTTAATTTCAAAATCATTAACAATTAGGTTAAATTCTCCTGTTAAATTATAATTTCCATTATTATTTTTGATAGTTGTTTTAATGTCTATTTCTTTAGTAATTCCATGAATTGTAATTTTTCCACGTATAATTTTAGTTTGAGGTTCTTTAGTGTTTACATCAAAATCAATAATTTTTCCTTCAAAATTTGCCTTTGGATAAATGTCAGATTCAATATAGCTTTCATTAAAATGTTCATACATTAAATCCTTTTTAAAAACAAAAGCACGCATTAACATACTTATTGCAATTTCTTGTTTTTCTATATCTAATATACTAAGAACTTGATTGTTTTTAGCTTCAATATTTTCTACATTAGTATAAGAAAAAAAAGAAATTTGGCCTTGCCTTGCAATAAATTGATTTTGTTTTTCATTAAAATCTGCAAAAGAAATCGCAAGAAAAAAAAGCGGTAATAATTTATTCATTGGTTGGTAAATCGATTGTGCAATTTAGTAATATAACATCTTTTAAAAAACCTTTGCAAATACCTTTTACTTTAATTTTTTGATGTTCTTTTAGTTGATCTATTTTTCTTTTTTGATTTGGGTTGATGTCGCAAATTACTCCAAATGTTTCAAAGTTACTATTTAATATAATAGTAATTCTATCATTTAAAAATGTAATTTCTTTAATAGTACCAGTAACTTCTAAAATTTTACCTGTATATAAATAATTAGATTTATCCTCATTATTTGAATAGGAGTTTACCAATTCACCAGCATTTAAGCTAAGCTCTGCTAGTTCGTTTTCTAGGTTTTTATTTGATGAGTTTAAAAAAGGGTTAGAAAAGTAAACAACACCTATTAAAATCAACAAAAATAACATTATCAGTAAAAACTTATTTTTAGTTTTCATATATCATCAAAGAAAATAAAAACTATTGTTTTTAGAAAAAAAAATGATATGAAAGCGAAAAAAATCACTTAAAGAGGAATAAAATCTTGACTACAAATTAAGAATAGTAGTATATTTCGGCTTTCTTTATGTAAAATGAAAAAAGACAAACTTTATTTTTTAACCTTTTTATCTATAGCAGCTATTTTTTTAATGGTTGCCTTATTTGCATCTAAATACTTTATAAAAGTAAGTGCAAACCAATTAATAGAAGTTCAAGTAGAATCTAGCAAAAGAGAAGCAAATGAAGTCGCAAAACTTATTGATTTTCAATTATCTTCTGGTATAAAAAAAGAAGCTATTGTAACAAATATTCAAGAAATTATAGAAAGTTCTAATGCCAATAGTTGGTTTATTAGTGTATTTAATTGGAGTGGTAAAGAAATTGCAAACCCTGATAAAACAAAAGTTGGGCAGTTGGTTAATTCTAATCAAACTTTATTAACCTCTTTAAAAGAAAAGAATAATTCTGATGATTTATATGATTTATTAGTGAATAGTAATGCTGATTCTCAATCAGAAATTATTCACATATCACCCATTAAAAATGCTGATTTAATTGTTGCTGCCAATGTAAATATTAAGAGTATTTCTACTCAAATGAATACTTTAAAAAGTAATTTTCATCTTATTTTTTTAATAATGGGTATTCTTGTTATTGTACTTTCTTTTGTTGCAGTAAGAATTATTGGTAGTGCCTACGAAAAACAATTAGAATTAAGAAATTCTAATTTAACATCAGAAGTTGTAAACCTTTCTAAGCTGAATACAGATTTAGTTTCTTATAAAGAAAAAGTGGCAGAAACACCATTAGAAACTATTAAAGAAGAAACTACAGAAAAAGAAAAAGAGAGAATTCTTACGTATGTTAGAAATGAATTAGTGCCAATTGCAACCAAAGATATTGCCTATATTTATACAGAAAATACAATAACTTATGTTGTTTGTTTTGATGGTAAAAGATCTACAACAAATTTGAGTTTAGATGACATGTATACCAATTTAAACTCCACTTTATTCTTTAGAGCAAACAGACAATTTATTATAAGTATTACTGCTATTGATAAAATTATTAAATACGGAAATAGTCAGTTAAAAATTTTATTACAGTCTAAAACATCCGAAGAAATAATTATCAGTAAAAACAAAGCTGCAGAGTTTAAACAATGGCTTAGTATTTAGTTTTTCAATTAAAAATACTTTTCTTTTAACTTATTTTTTTCCCTTTTAACCTTTTTTATTTCTCTTTCAAAGAACTTAATAGTTTATAAACAGTTGTAAATCATTTATTTTACGGTAATTCTAAAACCAACTATAAATGAAAGTCAACTCACAATTTAGAAAAACATTTTTACTGTTTTCTTTTTCATTTTTTTTAGCTTCTTGTTTAACAAATGTAGAAGAAACTATTATTGAAGATGAACCAGAAACAGATCCTTGTACAACTATTACTTACACAATTAACGTAAAGCCGATTATTGATAATAATTGTATTCAATGTCATGGTTCAGGAGGTAATTTTCCTAATCTTACTACTTACAATGGCATAAGTGCAAATGCTACAAGTGTAAAAGCAGAGGTTGTTAGTAGAAGAATGCCACAAGGTGGTTCTTTAACAACTACAGAAATAGAGGCTATTACTTGCTGGGTAGATAATGGAGCATTAAATAATTAAAATAATTGAGTATGAAGGTTAAGAAAATTATTTTAGTTATTCTTATTTTAGGAATTGTTGGTGCTATTATAGGCTATAAAACATACAATAAACCCCATTTAAACATTGTTGCTACTAAGGCTGATTTTAATGTTTCTGCAAACAAAATTATTGAAGATTTTTCTACGGATGAAACTACTGCAAATTCTAAGTATTTAGAAAAAATTATTGCTATAAAAGGAATTATTTCTGATATAAAAATTGAAAAAGAAAAAGGAATTATAACCTTAAAAACAAATGACGATTTTGCAAGTATTCTGTGCCATTTATCAGAAGAAGCTACAAATAAAATGAGTGATTTAAAAGTTGGAGAAAGCATTACCATAAAAGGTATCTGTACTGGGTATTTAATGGATGTTATTTTAGTGAAATCAGAATTCTAATATAAAAACCAAACCAAATATGAAATTAATAATAACAATAGTTACTTGCTTTTTATTTGTTGCAATAACTTACAGTCAAGGAAAATATTTAACAAAAAGTGGTGCTATTAGCTTTTATTCTAAAGCAACAATGGAAGATATTTCTGCAGATAATAATCAGGTGTTAAGTATTATAGATACTGATAATAGCAAAATGGCAATTTCAATTTTAATGAAATCATTTTTGTTTGAAAAAGCTTTAATGCAAGAACATTTTAATGAAAACTATGTAGAGTCAGACAAATACCCAAAAGCTACATTTAAAGGCGAAATTTTAAATTTTGATACTGTAAATGATATGGTAAGTAAAAAACAAGTAAAAGGTTTTTTAACAATTCACGGAGTTTCTAAAGAAATTACTATTGATGCTAATATGACTAAAAAAGAAAACAGCATTTTAGTTACTGGAGATTTTATGATTAGTTTAGAAGATTTTAATGTAAAAATACCAGCTGTAGTTGCAAAAAACATTGCTAAAAAAATAAAAGTAACTTTTAATTTAAATCACCAATTTTATAAAAAATAATACCTAAAAAATGAAAAAAATACTACTAGCCATTTTTCTTGTTTCTATTAATGTTTCTACCTTTTCACAAGATGATTTGTTAGATATTTTAGATAACGAAACACCAGAAAATAAAACAAAAGATATTGTTACAGCAACTTTTAAAGGAACAAGAATTTTAAATGGGCATTCTATAGAAAATAGAAAAGACAGTGAATTAGAATTTATAATTTCTCACAGATTTGGTGCTATAAATCTAGGTTTTGATGAACTTTTTGGCTTAGATCAATCTAATATACGTTTTGCTCTAGAATATGGAGTAACAGATAATTTAACTGCGGGTTTTGGTAGAAGTAGTTTTGAGAAAACCTATGATTCTTTCTTAAAATATAGTTTAATAAAACAACAAAATGGCGAAAAACCTTTTCCTTTTGCAGTTTCACTTTTTAGTAGTATTGCTGTAAAAACCATTAAAGATTATGATCCTGCAGATAAAAGAACTTTTGCAGAAAGTTTATCTTATGTTTCTCAAGTATTAATTGCCAGAAAGTTTAGCGAGTCTTTTTCGTTTCAAGTAACTCCAACTTACATCCATAGAAATACGGTTAAAATTGAAGCAGATCCTCACGATATTTTTGCGCTTGGTTTTGGAGGTAGATTAAAATTAAGTAAAAGAGTTTCTTTAAACAGTGAATACTATTATGCTTTTGATGAATCAGAATCTATAAATGCTAGAAATTCATTGGCTTTTGGTGTAGATATAGAAACTGGTGGGCATGTATTTCAATTAATTTTGTCGAATGCAATTACTATGATAGAAAAGAGTTTTATAGCAGAAAATACTGGTAATTTCTTTGGTGGTGATATTCATTTTGGTTTTAACATTTCAAGAACATTTTAAATCAAAACTAAAACTATGTTTCAAAGAAATTATAAAGTTAATGGTAAAGATGTAAACGATTTTATGGTGATGCAAAATGCAGCTTATTTAAGTTATTCTTCAAAATTGTTAGAAACTTTTTTATTTGTAAAAGGATTTACAAGGTTAAAAATGAATGCTTTAAAGGTAGGTTTGCAAAAGAAAAATGATAAAATTATACAATATAAACCTTTATTATTTACACAGTCTTTTTCTGTAGATTTAGAGTTTAAGAGCATTGCTTTTTCAAATCAAAAAATGAATGTTTGCATACATTTTTATAATGATAAAAAAGAATTATGTACAACAATAACTAGAGAATTATTTTGGTTCGATTATACTTCTTGGCAAACGATATCTCCACCAAAAACAATCATAAAATATTTTGTAGAAGATAAAGAGTTTAGGGAAGTTGAGTAAACAATTTAAATAAATATAATTTACTCTAAAGTTTTTACTTCAACCTTGTATAAATTATCAAAAATATCAAAAATTGTTTGTGCTTCTTTTTTTCTGATGGATATTGTGTATTCACAAGAAAGTTCCATTTTTTGAGCTACAAGGTTGATGTTTTTCTCTTTAATAATGCGCATTACTTTATTCATTAAATCATAACCAAAATTCAATTTATAAAAAACATCAATTGTTTTTTCTACAATTTCGGATGCTTCTAAAGTAATTTGAGCAGATGTTTTGTAAGCACTAATTAAACCACCAACACCAAGTTTTGTGCCTCCAAAATAACGAACAGAAACAATTAAAATATTGGTAACCTCAAAAGACTGAATTTGTCCGTAAATTGGGAGTCCTGCAGAATTATTAGGTTCTCCATCATCATTAGCTCTGTATTTTATAGTTTCTGTTCCTAGTTGATAAGCATAACAAAAATGACGTGCAGAATGATGTGTTTTTCTTAAATTTTCTAAACAGTCTTTAACATCATCTTCATTTAAAACAGGAAAAGCATAGCCAAAAAACTTACTTCCTTTTTCTTTAAAAAGTGTTTCTGTAGATGATTTTAGAATTGTTTTATAACTATCATTTTCCATTAAGCCAAAGCTACAATTACAATTCCTAAAATAGCCAAAGCAACTCCAATTTTATTTTTGATGCTAAACTGTTCTTTAAAAACTAAAATACCAACTATAGTAGATACAATAACAATAGCAACATTATTAATGGTAAATAAAGTGGAACTTTCAAAACCTTCAGTTTGCAAAGCTTTAATTAAAAATACAATCGAAAAATAATTTGGGATTCCTAAAACAATACCTGCTATCACATTTTTTAAACCAAAGGCTTCTCTTTTTTTAATGCTTTTTATAATTAAAACGATTGCAGCAAAAGTAGCTGCAATACCAAATAAACTACCAGAAAAAATAGAAACATCATCATTTGTTACGTAATTAGATTCTATAAATTTTAAAATAGTATCAATAGCACCAGAACCTAAAAATAAAAGCACAGGAAAAAGTAAACCTGCATTTTTAGAAGCTGTAGATTTTTCTTTTACAGAAGCTAAATAAACAGCAATTAAAGCAATAATAATTCCTGCTATTTTTAAGACGGTTACAGATTCATTGTATAAAAATACTCCAAAAAATACAGGAATAACAACCGACATTTTACCTGCAACAGAAGTTACAGAAACCCCATTTCTTTGAGCAGTCATTGCCATTACAAAAAAAATAGAAACAAATAATGCACCTAAACATGTAGCACCAATAAACCAAGGTTTATTAGGGAGTTCAGAAAAAGTAAAACTACTTTCAGTTAAAGCAAAACCCATAATAAAAGCAACAATATAATTTATAAAAATTGCTTTTAAAACATCAACCTTAAAAATGCCAAAATATTTAAAAATAACAAATAACCCTGTAGAAAAAAGGATGCTTAATAAAAGGTAAATCAATTAAATATTGGTTTTAGAGAATAATTCAGTTACATCTTCTTGTTTTGGAGTTAAATTCCAAGTTTGGATGCCTAGTGTGTTAGCAGAATCTGTATTTTCTTTTAAATCGTCTACAAACAAAGTTTCTTCTGCAATTAAGTTATTTTCGTTTAAAACAAACTCATAAATTTCTGAATCTGGTTTTCTAAAATGAATTTCATGTGATAAGTAAAATTGCTCAAAACAATCTTTAAACTCGTTAAAAAAAGTTTCGCCAACTGTATCTATAACTGATTGTATGTGCAACTCATTAGTATTACTTAATAAAAATAATCTGTATTTTTTACTAGCAGCCAATTCTTTTAAAAAGTCTAAACGCCTTTGAGGAAAATCTAACAAAACAGCATTCCAAGCAGCTACTAAATCTGTTTTATTGATTTTAAATTTATTGTAGTAGAAGTTGATAAAATCTTCTGTTGTCATCAATCCTTTTTCATATTGATGGTAAACTTCTATCATTTCTGGAGTAATTTCAGTTACGCCTAAAGCAGCCATCGCTTTGTAAGTTCCTTCTTTATCTAAGTTGATAAATATGTCTCCAAAATCGAAAATTATGTTCTTAATCATTGTTGTAAATTTTTAAAATATCTTTTTTTATTTTTCTTTCTGATGTAATTTTTGCTGATAAAATTGGTGCTTTTATTCCTGTTTTAAAAGTGTTGTCACCAATAAAAACTTTAGCTTCATCCCAAAGATTGGCATCAATAAAAGTTTGTAAAGTTTGTGTGCCACCTTCTATAATTACAGATTGAATTTTATGTTTTTGTAAAACATCACAAATTTCTTGGGCTAAATTTTGATTAAAGTCAATGTTTTCAAAAACCAGTTGATGTTCTTTCGTTTCATCTATTAAAGAAACATCATTTATAAAATCACTTTTTTTAAGCGCCAAACTTTTAGCATCGCATAAAATGATGGTTTTTACGCTTTTGTCATAAATATTCGCTTCTTTTGGTATGCGTAAATTTTTATCTAAAACAATTCTAATTGGGTTGTTGCCAGACCAAGTTCTAACATTTAATTTAGGATTATCTGCAATAACAGTATTTGTACCTACTAAAATAGCATGTTCTTTTGCTCTTAGTTTGTGTACAATTTGTTGCGAATATTTGTTAGAAATCCAAACTGGTGCTTGCGTGTTTTTTTCTAAAGGAGCAACAAAACCATCTTTGGTTTCTGCCCATTTTAAAATAATATAAGGTCTTTTTTTATCTTGAACCGTAAAAAATCTTTTATGGTGTTCTCTGCATTCATCTTCTAAAACACCAATAATAACGTTAATTCCTGCTTTTTGTATACGTTCAATTCCTTTTCCTGCAACTAAATCGTTTGTGTCTTTGCAACCAATAACAACATTTTTAAATTTATATTTGGCTAATAAATCTGCACAAGGTGGAGTTTTACCAAAATGAGAACAAGGCTCTAAGGTTACATAAATTGTTGCATCTCTTAAAACGGATTTATCGTTTACAGCATTCACAGCATTTACTTCTGCATGACTTTTACTATACTTAGAAGTAAAACCTTCTGCAATAATTTTATTATTTAAAACAATTACAGCACCAACACTTGGATTTGGTCTGGTAGTTCCAATACCATTTTTGGCAATTTGTAAACAGCGTTTTATGTAAATTTCGTGATTGATAATTATTTTATTTTAGGTGAGATAAAAAAGATAAAATTTAAAACTTAATTTTTATTTCTTCGGTTTTATCAACAATAAATTCTTTTTTGAAACCAAAAACAACATACTCTAAATTCCCTTTTATTCTAACATTTACTTTTTTAGTGATAAAAGAATTTATTAAACCACCTAAAACCCCATTCTTATCAGAATTTAAAAGTTTTTTAGTAGGCACATTTGCAGTTAACGGAATCGTAAATTTATCTCTTGCAGGCACTTTAAATTCATCAGAAAAAACTTGAGCAATTTCAATATCATTTACAAATATTGCAATGTCATCAGTAGAAATTTTACCACCAACATCATTTGGGTTTTCAAAAAAAGCATTTGCACGCAGTTTAAGAGTATCAGCTGCAAAACTTACTATTTTTACATCATCAACTTTTATAAAAATGGGTTGTTTTTTTACAGAACAACTGTAAAATATTAAAAATAAAGCTAAAAAATAGAATGCCTTTTTCATCAAATATATATAAAAAAAATAGGTAACTTGCTCTTGCAAAAATACAGTAATAAATGACAAGTACAGATTTTATCATTAGAGAAATAGAATCAAAAGATAATTTGCAAATGGCAAGTGTAGTAAGAAATGTTATTCTAGAAATGGGCGCACCAAAAGTGGGTACTGCTTATGAGGATAAAGCTACAGATGCCATGTTTGAAACTTATCAAAAAGAAAAAGTGGCTTATTTTGTTGTAGAATATAATAACGAAGTTGTTGGTGGAGCAGGGGTTGCTCAATTAGATAATTTTGATGGAAATACTTGCGAGCTACAAAAAATGTATTTTTTGCCAATTGCTAGAGGTAAAGGTTTGGGAACAAAACTAATTTCGGTTTGTTTAGAAAAAGCCAAAGAATTTGGTTTCGAAAACTGTTACTTAGAAACCTTACCTTACATGGAAGCTGCAGTAAAATTGTATAAAAAATACGGGTTTAAAAATTTAGATAAACCTATGGGCAATACTCGCCATTATTCTTGTAATGTTTGGATGCTAAAAGAAATTAAATAATATGATTTTTTATGTTTTAGGAATTTTACATTTTATTTTATTCAGTTGGGCATTTTACAATGTATTGTATTTTGGTGTAAAACCTTCTAAATCTTTAAGTTGGATTTTAATTACCTTTTTTCTTCCATTTTTAGGTGTTTTTGTCTTTGTTTTATTTGGTATTAATAGAAGAAAAATTAAGTTTTTTGAACTTAAAGAAACCAAGAAAAGAAAAAAACATATTAAGAAATCTTTAGAAGATGATGGTGATGCCAATCTACAAATTTTAGAAAACACCAAACAAAAGAAAATTTCTCAACTTATTTATTCTTCTACAAAAAGTAATGTAGAAGATAAAAATGAAGTGGTTTTACTTAAAAATGGAAAGGAAACTTTTAAAGCATTAAATGAGGCGTTTAAAAATGCAAAAAAGTTTATTCACCTTCAATATTATATGATTGAAGATGGTGAAATTTTATCAGAAATTATTAATGTTTTAGAACAAAAAATTAAAGATAATATTGAGGTTAGAATTATTTATGACACTTTTGGTAGTTATAATTTAAGTAATAGTTCTAAAAGAAAATTAAAAGATATTGGAGTAATATTATATCCAGAAACGCCTTTTAAATTTGGTACTTTTTTATTCTCTTTAAATTATAGAAATCATCGAAAAATTGCTGTAATAGATAATGAAATTGGTTTTGTTGGTGGTGTTAATATTTCTGATGAATATATTACAGATGATGATTTTTTAGGCATTTGGCAAGATACACATATACAAGTAAAAGGTTGTGCAGTAAACAGAATTCATAAAACATTTTTAAAAGATTATTACTATGCAACCAATAAAGATTTAACACAACACAAAAACTATATTACACCTTGCAATGCTAAAGGTAATACAAAATTACAATTAGTTTCTAGTGGGCCAGATTATGAGCAATCTGTGGTTATGCAACAATATTTAAGTTTTATAAACTTGGCAGAAAAAAGTATTTGTGTTCTAAATCCTTATTTTATTCCTACTTTTTCAATTTTAGAAGCCTTTAAAATGGCGGCTTTAAGTGGCGTAAAAGTAACGTTATTGTTGCCAGAAAAAAGCGATTCTAAAGTAGCCAAATACAGTATGTATTCTTACTTTGAAGATTTATTAAAAGCAGGAGTACATATTTACCTAAGAAAAGATTTTTCTCATAGTAAAGTTATTTTTATTGATGATGAAATTATTTCAATTGGTTCTACAAATTTCGATTGCAGAAGTTTTGAGCATAATTATGAACTAAATGCAATTCTTTTTGATAAAAAAATTACTCTAGAAGTAAAAGAAGAATTCGAAGAGCGAAAAAATAAAGCCAATAAATTAGACTATGCAACCTTTAGAAAAAGATCTATTAAACAAAAAACATTAGAGCGCCTTTGTCGTTTTTTTAGTCCATTATTATAATTTATATGATATTAAAACAATTCAGAACTCATTTTAAAAATGAACTTTCAGAAATTTATCCCACAACAGAAATCGATTCTTTTTTCTTTTTGTTGATAGATGAATATTTAGGTTTACAAAGAATTGATACTGTTTTAAAACCTGATTTTAAAATTGATGAAGTTAAATTATCAACTTTAAATAAAGTTTTAAAAAGATTAAAAAAACAAGAACCTTTACAATACATTATTGGTAAAACCGAGTTTTATGGTTATCCTTTTTTGGTTGATGAAAATACTTTAATTCCAAGACCAGAAACAGAAGAATTAGTAGAATGGATTTTAAATGAAGTTGATAATTTAGATTTAGCAAAAAATAAAAAACTAAACATTTTAGATATTGGTACAGGTTCTGGTTGCATACCAATTGCATTGGCTAAAAATTTAAAAAATGCTACAATTTCTGCTATTGATGTTTCTTCTAAAGCTTTAAAAATGGCTAAAAAAAATGCAGAATTAAATAAAGTAAACATAAATTTTATTGAAAAGGATATTTTAACTGCTGATAATTTATCAGAAAGTTATGATATTATTGTATCCAATCCGCCTTATGTAAGAGAACTCGAAAAAGCAGAAATACTAAATAATGTTTTAGAAAATGAACCACATTTAGCGTTGTTTGTTTCAGATGATGATCCTCTTGTTTTTTATAATAAAATTGCTCAATTGGCAAAAACTCACCTTACTAAAAATGGAATTTTATTCTTTGAAATCAATCAATATTTAGGATTAGAAACTGTAAGTATTTTAAAAGAAAAAACTTTTAAAAATATCGTATTGAAAAAAGATTTGTTTAAAAATGATAGAATGATTAAAGCTAGTAATTAATAATTCTTAGCTTTAATATCCCAAACTTTCTAATAAATAATCAGGGCATCTTGTTGGTCTTTTAGTTTTCATATTCATAAAAGCCAATACAGTATTTCCTGTACAGATTAATTCATTATTTTGGTTTGTTATTTTATAATCAAACTCAATTTTTACCATGGGTTTTTTTACCAAAAAAGTTTCAATTGTTAAAAGATCATCATATAAAGCAGATTTTATAAAATTACAATTTAAAGAAATAACCGGAAGCATTATCCCACTAATTTCCATACCTTTGTAAGTGACCCCCAACTTACGTAACCATTCAGTTCTGCCTAATTCAAAAAATTGTGCGTAGTTTCCATGATAAACTACACCCATTTGGTCAGTTTCTGAATATCGAACTCTAGTCGTTGTTGAATATTTTTTCAAACTATGTGTTAAATTTTAGCTGCATTCTACGTAAAAAATAATTAATAATCAATAGTAATTTCATTTTTTTATGATGAAATTTATTCACACTTTTGTAGTGCTTAAGAAAAAGGTTCAAAAGGTTCTACAGATGAACCAAAATTAAGAGTTTAAAAAAAATTACACAGTAAATTAAATGAGTAACACTGCTGAATCCGTTTGGACTGACTGTCTGACCTTTATAAAGGACAACATAAAGCCACAAGCTTATAAAACTTGGTTTGAACCTATAAAACCGGTAAAACTTTCTGGAGAAGCATTAACTATTCAAGTGCCTAGTAAATTTTTTTATGAATGGTTAGAAGAGCACTATATTAAACTTTTAAGAGTTGCATTAGTAAGACAATTGGGTAATGATGCCAAATTGATTTACGATGTGAAAATGGAAAATAATTACAGTAGTAATAGACCACAAATTGTTAAAATTCCGAGTTCTAACAGAGATCCTTTAAAACCTCAAAAAGTTACAGTTCCTTTAGAATCTAATAAAAGAGAATTAAGAAATCCTTTTATTATTCCAGGTTTACAAAAAGTAAAAATTGAGTCTCAATTAAATCCTAATTATAGTTTTGCAAACTTTATAGAAGGTGATTCTAATAGATTAGCACGTTCTGCAGGTATGGCTGTTGCCAATAAACCTGGTGGCACCTCTTTTAATCCATTATTAATTTATGGAGGTGTAGGTTTAGGAAAAACACATTTAGCACATGCTATAGGTGTAGATATTAAAGATAAATATTCAGATAAAACTGTTTTATATATTTCATCAGAAAAATTTACACAACAGTTTATAGATTCTGTAAAATCGAACACTAGAAATGATTTTATTCACTTCTATCAAATGATAGATGTTTTAATTATTGACGATGTTCAGTTTTTATCAGGTAAAGCAGGTACACAAGATGTATTCTTTCATATTTTTAACCATTTGCATCAAAATGGAAAACAGGTAATTTTAACTTCGGATAAAGCTCCTGTAGATATGCAAGATATTGAACAACGTTTGTTGTCTCGTTTTAAATGGGGTTTATCAGCAGAATTGCAATCGCCAGATTACGAAACAAGAATATCTATTTTACAAAACAAATTGTATAGAGATGGTGTAGAAATGCCAGAAGATATTGTTGAGTATGTAGCAAAAAACATAAAATCTAATGTTAGAGAATTAGAAGGTGTTTTAATTTCTATGATTGCTCAAGCTTCTTTTAACAGAAAAGAATTTTCTTTACAATTGGCAAAACAGATTGTAGATAAATTTGTTAAAAACACTAAAAAAGAGGTTTCTATAGATTATATTCAGAAAGAAGTTTCTAAGTATTTTGATATGGATGTGGCTACTTTACAATCTAAAACGCGTAAACGTCATATTGTACAAGCACGTCAATTAGCAATGTATTTTGCTAAAAGATTAACTAAAACTTCTTTAGCAAGTATTGGTAATCAAATTGGGCAAAGAGATCATGCAACTGTATTACACGCTTGTAAAACTGTAGATAACCTTACAGAAACTGATAAACAATTCAGAAAATACGTTGATGATTTAACAAAGAAGTTAACCTTCTAAAACTTACATTTTAAATGATAAAAGTACTAATGGTTTGCTTGGGGAATATTTGTCGTTCGCCATTGGCAGAAGGTATTTTACAATCTAAAATAAATACAGATAATTTTTTTGTAGATTCTGCAGGTACAGGAGCATATCATGTTGGTAATTTACCAGATGAACGTTCTATAGAAGTAGCTAGAAAATATGGTATTAATATTACCAACCAAAGAGCAAGAAAATTTACAGTATCAGATTTTGATAATTTCGATCTTATTTATCCTATGGATGAAAGTAATTATCAAAATATTTTAGCTTTATCAAGAAATAAAGAGGATGAAAATAAAGTGCAAATGATTTTGAACGAAGTTTATCCTAATGAAAATGCTTCAGTTCCTGATCCATATTATGGAGGAAAACAGGGTTTTGAGAACGTTTATAAAATGTTAGATGAAGCTTGTGAAATTATTGCAAATAAATTGTCTTAATATATTTGCTTAAATTAGTATCTTAAAATTACAAAATGACTGGTAAACTCTATTTAATTCCAACAACTTTAGGAGAAGAAACTGAACCTTTAGAGGTAATGCCAATATCAGTTAAAAAAATAATAGAAGAAATCAATTATTACATTGTAGAAAATGAGAAGTCTGCAAGAAGGTTTATTAAAAAAATAGCTCCTAAAAAACCACAGCCCAATTTAACTATTAAATTAATAGATAAATATGCAGTTGAAGAAGAAACGCAAACTTATTTAGATGTTTGTGCACAAGGTTTTAATGTTGGTTTACTCTCAGAAGCAGGTGTGCCAGCAATAGCAGATCCAGGAGCAAGTATTGTAAAATTAGCGCATCAAAAAAATATACAGGTTGTGCCTTTAGTTGGACCAAGTTCTATTTTAATGGCAATGATGAGTTCTGGTTTTAATGGGCAAAACTTTGCGTTTAATGGTTATTTGCCTATAGACAAAGGTGAAAGAAAAAGGGCTATTAAAGATTTAGAAAGAATTTCTATCGATAAAAATCAATCTCAAATTTTTATTGAAACTCCATATAGAAACGAAAAAATGTTTGCAGATTTAAAAGCAAATTTATCTCCACAAACTAATTTATGTATAGCTGCAGATATAACATTATCATCAGAATATATAAAAACTATGGCTATTAAAGATTGGAAACATCAACAGCCTAATTTACACAAAAGACCTGCAATTTTTATAATTCAGAAGTAATTATGAATAAGAGAAAAATAAACTACATTTTATATTTTGTTACTTTTTTAATTGTTGTTTATTACCTCTTAAATTTATCTGGAATATTAGTTTTATATAATAATCCAACTCCTTCAAATGAACCTAATATTCCACAAGGTTCTAAAAGTTTGGTAACTAATTTTGCTACTCCCAAAAGAGGCGATTTTGTTTCTTATAACTTTAGTGATCAATATTCTGGAAAGCATAAAAGAGTTCATAGATTAATTGGTCTTGAAGGTGATAAAATTGAAATTAGAAATGGGCTTGTGTTTGTTAATGATGTAAATTTTGATAAAAATTTAAGTCTTGTTCATTATTATAAGTTTTCTAAAAATAACCTAGAAAAAATATATGAAACTACACCAGATTATGCTTTTTCTTTTATTACTAAAGTAGATTCTATCAGTTTAAAAACGTTAATAAAAGATTCTGAAATATCGAAATTAAAATTTAAAGTAGATAGGCTAATTGAAAGCAAGAATTTTGTTGATGCAGAAATTCAATCAATTTATAATAAGCCTTGGAATAAAGATAATTTTGGGCCTTTAATTGTACCTAAAAATAAAGTTTTTATTTTAGGTGATAATAGAGACGCAACTTTTGATTCTAGAAATATTGGTTTTATAGAAAAAGATGAAATTGTTGGTGTAATTATAAAAGTATTTTAAACCTTAGCCAATCTATCTGCTTCTATATTAGAAACATCGTAATTAGAGAATTTCTTTAGGTAAGACTGTATTGTTGCACCATAAGCATCAGCAAAACGTATATTACCATTACTTCTTAAAAACTTCTTAACATTACCAGCACCACTTAAATGGGCAGCTGCTAAAATACCAGATTCAGTAATTTTAATACCATTAATAGTTTTACCTACAGAACTCTTGATATCTTTTCTCAAAATCCATTTATTAACTTTACATAAAGCTAAGAATGCTTTTTCTTGTTGTTCTGGGTTTTTTAAAAAAGCTTCAGTATCGTATATTTTAAAACGCTGTAAAGTAGTTCTACCAAACTGATATTTACCTAGATAACCTAATGTGTTTACTACGTAATATTTACCTTGAGATTCTTTAAAAGCAACAGCTTCTTTAAAGGCAACATAATTATTCTGTAAATAAGGAATATTATAATCCATATTAACAGGTAATATCTTTGTTTCTTTTGTAACAAAAGTTGTATAAACAGTAGTTTTTTTATCAGAAGAAATATTTACTGAAGTTGCGTTTACAAATAATGTAAACACCAATACTAAAAATATAAACTTTTTGATCATAAAATAATCCTTTTATTTCGGCTGCAAATGTATGACATAATTTGAATCTACTGAATATCAGTGTATTAATTTCGTCGAAATTGTAAATTAGATAGGTGAAAGGTCTTTTTATTAAGAAAATTGGAAAACTATTACGTTTTTCATTATGAATAAAATATTTTTTCTTGATATTTTATGAAATTAATTATTGAGTAATTTATCTATTTACCCCTTTTTTGTTTAACCAACTTTGATATTTAGCTGCATTTCTGTTATGTTGTGCTAAAGTTTTAGCAAAAGAATGGTAACCAAACTTATCTATATTTACACACATATAAAAATAATTGTGTTTTTGAGCGTTTAAAACTCCGTCTATAGAAGAAATATCTGGCATAGAAATTAAGGCAGGAGGTAAGCCTCTATTTTTGTAGGTGTTATATGGAGAGTTTATTTCTAAATCTACATTTAAAACACGTTTTACAACGTAATCTTGACCCTTAACTTCTTTAATACAATATATAATAGTTGGGTCTGCTTGTAAAGGCCATCCGTTTTTTAATCGATTTAAATACAAACCAGCAACAATTGGGCGTTCTACTTTTTGCGCAGTTTCTTTTTGTACAATAGAGGCTAAAGTTATTACATCATCTTTAGATAGCTTTAGATTTTTTGCTTTTGCAAGCCTAGAAGCATTCCAGAAACGATTGTATTCTCTTAGTAATTTGTTCCTAAATTTATCTGCAGAAACTGTCCAATAAAACTCATAACTATTAGGTATACATATTTGCAAAACAGATTTTTCATTCAGTTTGTTTTTGGCTAAAAAATCTTTGTTTGTAAAAGAATTGATAATAGCAATAGAATCTAGTTCTAATTGTTCAGCAATTCTACCTGCAAATTTTTCTAAAGTATCTTGGTTGTTGAATGAAACTTTTAAAGCAGTTTGATTTCCACTTCTTAGCATATTTACCAAATCGTTATTAGACATCCCTTGCTTTATTAAATAACGACCAGTTTTAGGTGTTGAAAAGTTTTTCTTAGCTGCAACCCAAAGAAATGTATTTGGGTTTTTAGAATAATCTGCTATTTTTTCTTTTACATCAACCAAACTATCTGTACTATTTATAAATAATACGTAATCTTTAGTAATGGCTTCACCAAATATTTTTTGATAATAATTATAACCTAAAATGGCTCCTAACAATAAAACAAAACCTACTGCGTATAAAATTTTTTTACCCAATTTACTTATATTTTTTTATGGTTGCAAAACTACTCTTTTATCAATTGAAATAAAATTTCATCTTTAAACTTTCTGTTTGATAAAATCCAATCTTTTTTAAGACCAACTTCTGCAAAATTATGCTTTTTAAATAAAGCTAAACTCTTCTCATTATCAGAAGTAATATTCGCATATAATTGATGCAAGTTTAAATAAGAAAAAGAATAATTAATTAATAAGGATAAAGCTTCTGAGGCATAACCTTTATTTTGATAAAAAGGATGAATTAAAATTCCAATTCCTGCTCTTTTATGTTGTGGATTAAAATCGAACAAATCAATCATACCCACTTGTTCTTTTTTTGATGTTTCTTCTATTACCAAACGTAGTTGTTTGGTTTCATAAATATCTAAATGCGCATTTTCTAAATATTGCTTTAAAACATACCTAGAAAAAGGAGCTTGAGTATGGCTAACTTCCCAAAATAATTCATTGTTTTCTATGGTATGTAGAAAATTTAAATCTTGGGGTTCTATTGCTCTTAAATTAAGATGTTTACCTTTTAACGTTTTCATTTATTTTATTATGATTTCATAGAAGTAATCTATATTTATTATAGACATAAATTTAAATCTATTCAGTCTAAAAGATGCATTATTTATTAAACAGTAATTATTCCTTCAAAAACAAATTTAGCAGGTCCTTTTAAAAATACATTAGTATAAATACCATTATTTTCGTTAAAAGAAACTTGTAAAATACCACCTTCTACAGGCAAAGAAATCGAATTACTTTTTGTTTTGTTTGTTTTGTGCATTGCAATTGCAACAGCAGTTACACCTGTTCCGCAAGCCAAAGTTTCATCTTCCACACCTTTTTCATAAGTTCTAACTCTAAAAGTGTTTTCATTAATTTGTTGCGCAAAATTTACATTACTACCAGGATCTGCATAAGAATACCTAATTTTTTTACCATTATCAAAAACTGGGTAATTATCTAATTCGTCAACCATTTCTACATGATGCTGAGTTCCTGTATAAGTAAAAATAGAATTTTCTTTTTCAACAATTTCATCAACATCAATCATATGAAGGCTAACAATACCTTCATTTATTTCTGCAAAATGTTGGCCATCATAAGCTAAAAAAGTTGTTTTGTCTTTAATAATGTTTAAATATTTTGCAAATGCAACTGCACATCTACCTCCATTACCACAAAAAGTCTGACTACCATCAGCATTAAAATAAATCATTTTAAAATCGAAATCATTATCATTTTCTATTAAAATAATGCCATCTGCACCAATACCAAAATGTCTGTCACAAATTTGTGAAATCTTGTCAGTATTGGTTTTTGGAAAGATTTTTGTTCTGTTATCTATCATAACAAAATCGTTTCCTGTTCCTTGATATTTATAAAATGTCAAATTCATATGGCAAAGGTAATGATTTCGTTAACAAAAATTGGCTGTTAAAACGTGGTTAAAATCCGTTAAAAACGAGTTAAACAGAATTTTTGAAAATGTTAAAATTGTATATTTGAATAATAAAAATTTAGAATTATGAAGAAATTTTTTAGTTTACTAGGAATGGCAATTTTGGGAGGAACCTTAACTTTAGGAGGTTACAAATTGCTTTTTAATGATGCTGTAGTTGTTGAAAGAACACTACCAAACAATGCACAAACAGTGCAAACAAATTTTAATAATGCTTATGAATCTAGTTCACCAACACTAAATGCAGCTACTATAGATTTTACTTTGGCTGCAGAAAAAACAGTGAATTCTGTTGTTCATGTTAAAAACACAACTTTAAGAACACAATCTAATCCTTTAGATATTTTCTTTGGTAATGGTAATGGACAAAGACAATTTGAGCAAGTAGGTACAGGAAGTGGAGTTATTATTTCATCTGATGGTTATATTGTAACAAATAATCACGTAATTGATAATGCAAGTGATATTCAGATTACATTAAATAATCAAAAGAAATACAAAGCAGAATTAATTGGTGCAGATGCAAGTAATGATATTGCTTTGTTAAAAATTGAAGCAGATATTGACTTGCCTTATACACCTTTTGCAAATTCAGACAATATTAAAGTTGGTGAATGGGTTTTAGCAGTTGGTAATCCTTATAACTTAACATCAACAGTAACAGCAGGTATTGTTAGTGCAAAAGGTAGAGATTTAGAAGGTAATAGAAATATTGAATCTTTTATACAAACAGATGCAGCTGTAAATCCAGGAAATAGTGGTGGAGCTTTAGTTAATATTAGAGGAGAATTAGTAGGTGTAAATACTGCAATTTCATCTAAAACTGGTTCGTTTGTAGGGTATTCTTTTGCAGTACCTTCTAATATTGCAAAGAAAATTGTAGATGATTTGTTAGAATTTGGTACAGTACAAGAAGCTATTTTAGGTATTGCAATAGATCCTAATTTTAATAATGAAGGTGTTAAAGTAGGTGATGTTTTTTATGAAGAAGGTGCTAACAACTCAGAATTAAAAAAAGGAGATGTAATTAAGAAAATTAATAATGTAAAAATTTCTAAGTTTTCTGAGCTTAAAGGGCAATTAACATCTAAAAGACCTGGAGATAATGTAAATGTTTTAATTGATAGAGATGGAGAATTATTAACCAAAACTGTAGTTTTAAATAAGAAAAGTACATTCATAGCAAGTAGTTTAGGTATTTCTTTAAAAGATTTATCAAGTAAAGAATTAAAAAAATACGATTTAAAAGGTGGTGCTAAAATCATTGAAAATGCAAACAGAACTTTATCTTATTATGGAGTTAAAAGAGGTTTTATAATTACTAAAGTAAACAAGAAACCTGTTTTAAGTGCATCCGAAGCAAAAAAGGTTATAGACAACAGTAAAATAGGTAATGGTAACCCTCTATATTTAGAAGTTATCAATTTAAATGGAGAAACAGAGAGATATGCAATAAGATAAATTATTAGCGTAATTAGTATTAAAAATCCTGATATTTTATATCAGGATTTTTTTGTGCAAAAAATTTATACGAAATCGATTTCGTATTCTCAAAAAAAGAAATACTTTTGTAGAAATTAAAAACAATAATTAAGCTATGTCATTAACCCTCAATTACGAAAACGAAGTTGTTTCTCAAGCAAAAACAAGAAAAGCGACTGTAGAGTTTATTAACATCCTAAATAATCTTTGGTACGAAAAATCCATAGAATTAGTGCTTTTTAGAAATCAACTACAAGATAAAAGAGCCAGTGAAATTTTAAATTTAATCAATTATGCTAAAGAGTTCGTAAACAAAAAAATTACAATTGAAGATGTATTAGGTATTGCACAAGCAATAGAGCAGATAGATTTACCAGCATCAAAATTAGATATTGGTAAATTGGCTTATGAATGTTATTTAAATCCTAAAAGCTGTGCAGATAAAGTTGCTTTTGTAAAAAAACAATTAAAAAATGCTAAAGAAGCTAAAAACATTACGCCAAAAGATGTTGTTTTATATGGTTTTGGTAGAATTGGTCGTTTATTAGCAAGAGAATTAATGACTAAAATGGGTAAAGGATCTCAATTAAGATTAAGAGCTATTGTAACTCGTGGCGAAATTTCGCAATCAATTTTAGAAAAAAGAGCTTCTTTATTAAATGTAGATTCTGTTCATGGAGATTTTTTAGGAACTGTAAAAACAGATATAGAAAACGAAGCTTTAATTATTAACGGAACAACTGTTGCTATGATTTCTGCAAATAATCCAGAAGATATAGATTATACAAAATTCGGAATTAATGATGCTTTAATTATAGATAACACAGGAGCTTTTAGAGACGATGTTGCTTTGGCAAGACATTTAAAAGCAAAAGGAGCAAGGAAAGTTTTATTAACTGCCCCAGGAAAAGGAGTGCCAAATATTGTACATGGTGTAAATCATAAAGACTACAACCCAGATAAAGTAGATATTTTTTCAGCAGCATCTTGTACAACCAATGCAATTACACCCGTTTTAAAAGTTTTAGAAGACAATTTCGGTATTAAAAAAGGTCATCTAGAAACCATACACGCATATACAAACGATCAGAATTTAGTAGATAACATTCATTCAAAATACAGAAGAGGTAGGGCTGCAGCTCTAAATATGGTAATTACAGAAACAGGTGCAGGAAAAGCCGTTTCAAAAGCAATTCCGGTTTTAGAAGGTAAGTTAACCTCAAACGCAATTAGGGTTCCTGTACCAAATGGATCTTTGGCAATCTTAAATTTACAATTAAGAAGACCAGTAACTACAGAAGCTATAAATGCACTAGTAAAACAAGCAGCTTTAGAAGGTGATTTAGTAGAGCAAATAAAATATTCTTTAGATAATGAATTAGTTTCTTCAGATATTATAGGTTGTACTGCACCATCAATTTTCGATAGCAAATCAACCATAGCAGATAAAGAAACCATTGTTGTGTATGTTTGGTACGATAATGAATATGGCTATTCACATCAAGTAATTCGTTTGGCAAAATACATTGCAAAAGTAAGACGATATACATATTATTAATAAAAAACGCATTCAATTTAATCATCAAACCCAAAGCATTTGTTTTGGGTTTATTTTTTTGTAGCTATTTCCAGCTTTCCATTATATCTTTTTTTGTGAAAAACAAAAAAAGGATGCCATTTCAATCTGGGCTGAACTTGTTTGCTAACTTTTAGAATTCTATTAAATTCTACTTTTTAAAAATCAAGTAAAGTAATTTTAAATCAACTTTAAATTCATTATTCTTTTACTTATTTTTATCAAAAAATTAGAAATTAATTATTCAATAAGACTTTAGTAAATGAGTGTTCAAAATAAATTACCTTATTATCAAATTCCAGAAGCACCTAAAGAATTTACAGCAGGTACAAGTGCAAGCAGAATGGTAGATGGTTTAGGATTTAGATATTACTGGGCAACAGAAGGTTTAACAGAAAAAGATTTAGATTTTAAACCAAATGCATCAGCAAGAACAACAGAAGAAACTATAGATCATATTTTTAATTTATCAATAAGAATTTTATATGCTACATTAATAAAAGTAAATGATGGTGAGCAATATAAAATGACTTTTGCAGAAAAAAGAAAAAAAACACTAGAAAACTTTTTACAAGCAAGTACAATATTTAGAGAAAGTAAAGATGTTTCTCAATTTAAAATACTGTTTCCAGAAAAAGAATTTTCTTTTTGGTGTGTAATTAATGGACCAATAGCAGATGCAATTTGGCATGTAGGTCAAATAGTTTCCTTTAGGAGATCTTCAGGCAACCCTTTTCCAGAGGGAGTAAGTGTTTTAACAGGAACAAAGCAAGATTAATTTTTTTATCAAAAGAATGACCATTCAACAAAAAATAGAATCACTTCGTGATGAGTTAAACACACATAATTACAATTATTATGTGTTAGATAATGCTACAATATCAGATTTTGAATTCGACATCAAACTCAAAGAATTAGAAAAACTAGAAAAGGAAAATCCAGAATTTTTCGATGCAAACTCACCAACACAAAGAGTAGGAGGTACAATAACCAAAAACTTTAATACAGTTACTCATAAAAACAGAATGTATTCTTTAGACAATTCTTACTCAAAAGAAGATTTGTTAGATTGGGAAAAAAGAGTACAAAAAGTTTTAGGAACAACAGAAACAGAATATACTTGCGAGCTAAAATATGATGGAGCATCTATCAATTTAACTTACGAAAATGGCCAGTTTGTAAAAGCAGTAACAAGAGGAGATGGTTTTCAAGGAGATGAAGTTACCAATAACATAAAAACAATTCGTTCTATTCCATTATCCATAAAAAAAGACTTTGTAAAAAACTTTGAAATGCGTGGCGAAATCATTTTGCCAATAGAAGGTTTTAGTAAAATGAATGCAGAACGTGTTGCAAATGGAGAAGAAGAATATAGAAACCCAAGAAACACCGCAAGCGGGAGTTTAAAATTACAAGACAGTACAGAAGTTGCAAAAAGACCTTTAGACTGTTTATTATATCAAGTAGTAACATCCGAAAGAAAATATAAAACACATTTCGAGAGTTTAGAAAACGCAAGAAAAGTAGGTTTTAAAGTTCCAGAAACAATCACTTTAGCAAAATCAATAGATCAAGTTTTTCAATTTGTGAATTATTGGGATGTAAAACGACACGATTTACCTTATGAAACTGATGGTGTTGTTATAAAAGTAAACAATTTACAACAACAAGAAGAATTAGGATATACATCAAAAGCGCCAAGATGGGCTATTGCTTATAAATTTAAAGCAGAACAAGTATCAACTATTTTAAACGAAATTACATATCAAGTTGGTAGAACAGGCGCAATAACTCCAGTTGCGAATTTAGAACCAGTGCAATTGGCAGGGACAACTGTAAAAAGAGCTTCTTTGCATAATGCAGATCAAATAGAAAAATTAGACATTAGAGAAAATGATACTGTTTTTGTAGAAAAAGGAGGAGAAATTATTCCAAAAATTATTGCTGTAGATTTTACAAAACGTCCAGAAAATTCAGAACCTACAATTTATGCTACAAATTGCCCTGAATGCAATACACCTTTAATAAGAACAGAAGGCGATGCAAAACACTATTGCCCAAATGAATTTGGTTGCGCACCTCAAATAACAGGTAGAGTTCAGCATTTCATTTCAAGAAAAGCAATGGATATTGATGGTCTTGGAGGCGAAACTGTAGATTTATTACGTAAAGAAGGTTTAATTCAAAATTATGCAGATTTATACGATTTAAAAGTTGAGCAAGTTGTTCCTTTAGAAAGAATGGCAGCAAAATCTGCACAGAATTTGATTAATGGAATTGACAAATCAAAAGAAATTCCGTTTGAAAAAGTATTATTTGCACTCGGAATTCGTTTTGTTGGTGAAACTGTTGCCAAAAAATTAGCGAAACATTTTAAGTCAATAGATAATTTAATGACAGCCGATTTCGAAACTTTAATTGCTGTTGATGAAATAGGAGATAGAATTGCACAAAGCATCATTAATTTTTCAAATGATTTAAATAATATTCAATTAATTGAGAAATTAAAATTAGTAGGTGTCCAATTAGAAATATCAGCAGAAAGTTTAGAAAATCAAACAGATAAATTACAAGGACAAATATTTGTGGTTTCTGGAGTTTTTCATCAAATGAGTAGAAACGAATTAAAAAAAGCAATAGAAGATAATGGAGGTAAAGTAAGTTCTTCAATATCTAAAAAGACAAACTTTATAGTTGCTGGCGATAATATGGGGCCTTCAAAACTAGCAAAAGCAGAAACTTTAGGTATATCTATTATATCAGAACAAGATTTTATAGATAAGATAAACAGTTAATAATACTTTTTAGAACATATATAAAGTCTATATTTTCTGTTATTTTTAAGTGTTAAATAAATAAGAGATTGAAAAACTTCCTATACATATATATAATACTATTTTCCCTAACTACTTTTTCGCAGAAAAAAGAAGAATTAGACTCTCTACCTAATAATTACGATGATTATATATTCGTAAAACCAGGAGATAGTATAACTATAAAGTTAAACGAAATCACTTTATTTCCAAAACACAAATTCAAATCCAGAAAAGACATACGTTATTATATATGGTTTAGAAAAAAAGTTTTTAAAGCCTATCCTTATGCAAAATTAGCATCAGAAAGATTAGACTCATTAAATGTGCGTCTAAATAAAATTGATTCTAAAAGAAAAAGAAAGAAATACACAAAGCTTGTTCAAAAATACATTGAAGGCGAATTTACAGATCAAATAAAAAAGATGACTAGAACAGAAGGTCGTATACTTATAAAGTTAATTCATCGTCAAACAGGCAAAACAGCATTTCAAAACATTCAAAATTTAAGAAGTGGCTGGAAAGCATTTTGGTACAACACAACTGCAAATGTTTTTAAACTGTCGCTTAAAACAGAATATCATCCAGAATTCGAGAACGAAGACTTCTTAATAGAAGATGTTTTACAGCGTGCTTTTCAAAATGATAAGCTGAAAAAGCAAGATTCTAAACTTAATTTCGATTTTTCAAAAATAATTTTTGAAAGAAAAGCAGAAATAGACGTTGAAATTTACAAACAGATGTTCGCTAAAATGAGAAAAAAGAAAAAATCTATTAAAAAGAAAAAGGAATAATAGACATTTTTTTATGGTGTTCCCCTTCTTTTAGTCGGGTCAGGCTTTGCGCGCTCGCTTTTTTTTGTTTCTTTTTGGAGTATTGAGTTATCTTATTATAGATTAATTTACATAAAACGAACTAAAATTTCCTTAGATAACAAAAAAAGAGCTCAGACAACTGCTACAATCCTTAACACAAGGTTAGTCGTTTGAGCTATGCTTGTGTTAAAGAAAAACACTATGTTAAAAAAAAGGATTAAATTTTTAAAAATAATTAAGGACTTAATAGTCTTGTTTTAATGCAGTTATAGAAAGGTTAAGAATAAATTTAAATTTTTTTCATAAAAACACTTGTGAGGTTAAGAATGGGTTGTATATTTGCACCCGCTAAGCGAAAAACGAAATACATTTTTATGTTAGTTTATTAGTTTATCAGAGTTCATTGAGAGATTGTTTTTGTTAGATGAAGTTTAACTGTTTTAATTTTTAATTTAAAAAAATAAATATTAAAAAAAGTTTAAATT
>NZ_JAHKQL010000015.1 GCF_018861005.1 Polaribacter vadi | reverse complement strand
TGTTTAAATTAGATACAAAATTACAGATTTTAAATTTTTGATAAAGCAATTGTTGGTTTTATTTTTGTTGAATTAAATAATAATAATTATGAAAAAGTTACACTTTCATAAGATCTAGAAATAGAAAAAATATCTGAAGTTACAGGTTATTTATAGCTATGTGAATAGATAGAAAGAAATGCAGGTAATATTTCTATGAACTTAACTTCTTTCTTCAACATAGAAGATTTAAAAGAAATTGGTATAGAAGTACCTTTTCACTTTTCCAAAAGGAGCTACTGAGTTTGTATTTTACATAACAGATACAGGTTGTTATTTAAGAGATTTTGTAGAAAATATAGGTACTGAATTTGAAGTAAATAAAAAATTACTCAAATATTTTGGCTCTAATAATACTACCTATTATCAATTAATATTAGAAACCTGCATAAAAGTTATTAATGGTATTAATTTAATATCAGATAAAAACTCGCAATTAAAATACATTTATATCTCTAGTGATTTTAATAGAAATATAATATTTATTATTAAAACAGAATTATTACAAAAAAAGAATATGAACTTATTGACAAATAAATACTGTTTTTTTTGTTAAATATAACAAAAAAATAATTTAATTTTGATAATATGATAAAATACATCAAATCTCTATACATTTTATACTTTCTTCTTTTAAATGTTTTTATAACGTTTGGTCAAACCTTTGAAAGAATTTCTAATAAAGAAGGTTTTAATCAAAACACCATTAGTGATATTGAGCAAGATGAATACGGCTTTTTGTGGTATGGTACCCCAAATGGCTTAATAAAGTACGATGGTTATCAATTTAAAACCTATACTACACAATCTAAATCTAACCAAGCCTTAAGTAGTAATTTTATAGCTACACTTTACAATGATAAAAATGGAATTTTATGGATAGGTACCAATCAAGGAGTAGATTTATACATTTCTTCTTTAGAAAAATTTATTAAAATTCCTTTAACAGAGAAGTTTTTAATCACAAAAATAACCCAAGATAGTACAGGCAATATTTGGTTTTCTGGTAAAAATCAATTGTATAAATGTAAGGTTATAGATATAGAAAAAAATGTAATTGAGGTATCTAAAAATCTTTTACCTCCAAATTTTAAAAATAATATATTAGACTTTACTTTTAAAAATAAAGAAACTTTAATTCTTGCTACAGAAGAAGGTTTAACAAAAGTTGTTTTAGATACCGTAAATCAGAAAATAAATTCAACACTTGGTTTTAATTCATTTCTAAATACACCTATAAATACGATTTGTAAGGTTAACGATTTCTTTTTGGTTGGCACAGAAAAAGGAGTTTTTAAAATAGCTATTGATGATAATGATTTACACATCATAAAAGATTTTAATCAACTAACTACTAAACCATACTTAAATAAGGCAGCAAATGTAACCGATATTCTAAATGATAATTTAGGCGTTATTTGGATTGGCACAAAAAATAATGGTTTATATAAATATAATGAAGAGAAAGATGTTTTACAACATTTTAAATATAGCTCTAAAAACAAATTAGGAATTAGCAGTAACCAAATCAATGCATTATATAAAGATGATTTTGATGTTTTATGGATTGGTACAGCTCAAGGAGGAATTAACAAATTAGATATACATCAAAAGAAATTTATAAATTATAGTGATAATCCTTATGACCCTAATTCTTTATCAGGAAATTTAATTACAGCAATTTTAGAAGATAAAAGAGGCGTTTTATGGCTATCTGCCTACAATACACCTTTGTTTAGAAGCACAGTATCAGTAAATGAAAAGACTGTAAATAACCTAAATTTCAAAAACTTAGGCGTAGAAAATTTATTGCAAGAGAAAGATTTTGTAAGATGTTTGTTTGAAGACAAAAACGGATTTATATGGGTAGGTTCCGATTTTTCAGTATTGGTTTATAACCCGAAAACAAATAAGGTTAAAAAAGTAAATTTTATTCATAATAACGCACCTTACTCAGAAATTTCAATTCGGGCAATTTCAGAAACAGATACCAATGAAATCATTTTTTCTGGAAACAAAATTTTGGCTGTAAAAAATCCTTGGAAAGAATTAAGCAAATCTAAAATTAATTTAAATGTAGAATCAATTTATGATTTAGGCTTAAATCGAACAAAAACCATTTTAAAACAGGATAATAATATTTTTTGGTTTGGTACAAATTATGGGTTATTAAAAACCTCTTATACTGATGATAAATTTACGGTTATCAATTATCTTACAAAAAACTCAGATGAGTATAAATTAAGTTACGATAATATATTTTCTTTATATAAAAATGATTCTACACTTTGGGTAGGAACATTTGGTGGTGGTTTAAATAAGATTTCTTTTAATAAAAAGAATGAACCCAACAACATAAAATATTTTAGAAAGAATAATGTTTTGCCAGATGATGCCATTTATGGTATTCTAAAATCTAAAGATTCTGTGCTTTGGTTAAGCACAGATATGGGGTTAGTAAAGTTTAACATGTTAAACGAAGAAGTAAATGTATATGATGTTAGAGATGGTATATCTCAAAACAACTTTAGACAAGGTGCCTATTTTAAGGGAAAATCGGGTTATTTTTATTTTGGTGGTTTAAATGGTTTAACCATTTTTAAACCAGAAGAAATTTTGGAGAACAAACAACCTCCAGAGATTTTAATATCTGGTTTATCTGTAAACAATAACCCTATTAAAATTGGAGAAAAATTCGAAGATAAAGTTGTTTTTGAAAAATCGATTTCAGAAACCGATGAATTTTCAATAAGTGAAAAAGCACAAATTATATCTTTTAATGTAGTTGCAAAACATACCTCTACACCATCTAAAAACAAACTGGCATATAAACTAGAGGGTTTTAATGATACTTGGAATGAAACTGAAGAAGGCAAAGAAGTAATAACCTACACAAATCTTTCTGCAGGAAGTTACAAATTTGAAATAAAAGCAAGTAATGGAGATGGAATTTGGGGTAAAAGCAAAACGTTACAGTTGCATGTATTACCTCCTTGGTATAAGAATATTTGGAGTTTTGTTTTGTTTTTTATAATAATTATTTCAACAATTACTTATGTAATGTTTTATTTCTTAAAACATCAAAAATTAAAAGAACGATTAAAATATGAGGAACTAGACAAGCAAAGAATCGAAATTGTAAACCAAGGGAAATTTAGATATTTCACTAATTTATCTCATGAGTTTAGAACTCCGTTAACATTAATAGCTGGTCCATTAGAACGTGTTATGGAGCAAAACTCAGATTCTTCAAACAACAAGTATTTAGCCATTATCCAAAAAAACACAAAAAGGTTGTTAAGCTTGGTAGATCAACTAATTACCTTTCGTCAAGCAGAACAAGGTTATATAGATTTAAAATTGGTAAAATATACCTTAGGCGATTTTATATACCCAACAACAGAAGCTTTTGAAAATTATGCTTTAGAAAAAAATATTAATTTTTTCTACAAAGTTAATCAACCAAATGAAGAGATTATTATTGATGTAGAAAAAGTAGAACGTATCATTTTTAACTTATTGTCTAATGCTTTTAAAAACACACCTTCACAAGGAACTATTAGTATAGAAGCTGGAATACATTTTAAAGGAAATGAGAAAATAATAGAAATAAATGTAGTTGATTCTGGTAAAGGAATCCCAGAAGAAAAGTTAAACAATATTTTTGAGCGTTTTTATCAATTAGGAAATTCAGAAAGCGATGTTAGTGGTGGTGGTATTGGTTTAGCATTTTGTAAATCTTTAGTAAATATTCTTGAAGGCGATATATCAGCAACAAGTAAACCTGGTGTAGAAACGCGGTTTACAGTGAAAATACCATCAAAAGAACTCAAAGATTTCGATATTAAAACAAGTCAGGAGTCAAAAAAATCTTTTATAAAGAACTGGGTACCATTAACAAGTGATGTCATTAATGAAGAAGATCAACTTTCTAACACTAATAAAAAGAAAGAACATTCTATTCTTGTTGTAGAAAACGAATTAGATGTACAGCATTTCTTATTAAGTACTTTAGGCAATCAATACGAAGTTACAATAGCTAGCAATGGATTAGAAGGTCTTGAAAAAATTAAATTAAAAAACCCAGATTTGGTTATTAGTGACGTAATGATGCCAGAAATGGATGGTTTCGAATTGTGTAACAAAATAAAGTCAGATTCTAAAACATGTCACATTCCTGTATTACTCTTAACTGCATTAGGGGCAAATGAAGATATTGTAAAAGGATTAGAATTTGGCGCAGACGAGTATCTTAGCAAGCCTTTCTCAATTAAACATTTAGAGCTTAGAGTTAGTAAGCTTATAGAAAATAGTATACGCTTAAAAGAATATTTTGCGAAAAATAGTGATTTACCTAAAGAAAAAAATGTAATAGAAATTTCTGCTAAAGACGAAGAGTTTTTAGAGAAAATTATAGAAATTATAGAAAAAAACCTTTCCAATTCTAGTTTTGGTGTAGAAGAACTATCTAAAGAAATTGGTTTAAGTACCTCTCATTTTTATAGAAGACTAAAGCAACTTACAGGACAAGTACCAAATGTATATATAAGAAACTTTAGATTACAACGTGCTGCAAAACTTTTAAGCAGTAATAAAGGGTATAATGTTGCTCAAGTAATGTATCAAATAGGTATAGAATCTAGCTCTTATTTCTCTTCATCTTTTAAAAAGTTACATGGTGTTTCACCATCAGAATATCTTAAAAAACATCGAAACCCCTAGGTTATCGCTTAAAAAGTAGATTTCAGCAATTATATGGGTCAATTGAGCAATAGTTAAAAGTGCTTCTAATTTAATTTTGAGGCACTATTAACTAAAACAATATAATTATGAAATTAAAATTACTAATTCTATTTACACTTTTTGCAGTTGTAAATGCTTTTTCTCAAACTTATACAGTCCATAATATAGATGGTTGTGAAAATGTCATACAAACATTAGCCAACAATGGTGCTGGTTTTACTTATGTTGTAGACAATCCAGATACAAGCTCTGGTAATACTGTAGATCATACAAACGCTAAAGTTTCTCAAATTTCACTGGGTACTAATAATTCAGGTAATGTCTCATTCAAATTGCCTTTCTCAATAGCTGAAGGTAAAGATTTTACTTATTCTATTAAAATATATTCTCCTAGTGCTGGTTCAAATAGTAGTGGATCTGGAAGGTTTGAAATTCGTTTTTTTAATTCTGAAATTGGGATTAGTGGAGCTTCCAGTTATTTAAGACAACGTTTTAACAAGGTAGCTGGATGGCAAGAAATTACAAATACGGTTCCTTTTCCAACTAATAGGCAGACTAATGCAGGTACACAAGTAGATTCATTT
This sequence comes from Polaribacter vadi, assembly GCF_018861005.1. Taxonomy (GTDB): domain Bacteria; phylum Bacteroidota; class Bacteroidia; order Flavobacteriales; family Flavobacteriaceae; genus Polaribacter; species Polaribacter vadi_A. The sequence continues at coordinate 344,747 of NZ_JAHKQL010000015.1, read as the reverse complement.
GACGCTTTTCAAATATTGCCTGCACAAAGTGCCCCAGCTAAAGATCCAGTAGCGGCTTTAGATGGTATTTATTTTGATGATTTAAAATTTACAGGTGTGGATGATGGTTCTGGAAGTGCTTTTGATATTGCACCTTATTTAGCAGACCCAACAGCAGATTTAGAAACAGGTAATACTTGGTATGCAGAAGAAGGTAAATCAAATGCAACTTTTAATACCTTTAGAATAGCTTATGCTCAAGAGCAAACAACACCAACAATAATAGGTAATACAAATGCAACTGTTACAAAAGTAACAAGGTCTGCGCAAGCTAATCATAATTTACGTTTTTCTGTGGGTGATTTTGATTATACCTCAGCAACTATAAAGCTTAGAATATATCCTGTTTGTACTGATAGTGAAATTATTCCTTTTGTGTTACTTAGATTCAGAAAATCTAATGCTGCAGATAATACAAACCAATTAGAAACAGACGAAATTTATTTACATAGAAATAAGTGGAATGAAATTGAAATTACTAATACAGATTTAACAGGAACACCCATAGGAGATAATTTGTATGATGATATTTTAATGCTTTTTAATAATGATATTGGGAACCCTTCTCCTTCATTAGAATACTTTATAGATTCTTTTCAAGGACCACAAGGAACTACGGTATTTAATGGTACTAATAGTAATGATTGGGCTGATATAGATAACTGGAATTCTGTTGTGCCAAATGCAGCAATAAATACCAGTATTCCAGCATCTCAAACTGTAGTAGTTTCCTCTACAACAGGTGCAGAAGCTAAAGATTTAACAATAGATGGATCTTTAACAGTAGAAAGTGGAGGTTCTTTAATTGTAGATGGTAACTCATCAGGAGACATTACTTATAATGTTGGTGTTTCAGATACTAATTGGCACTTAGTTGGTGCTCCTGTAAGTGGTGAGATTTATAATGATGCTTGGGTTACTGCTAATTCTATTGCTTCTGGACAAGCTAATAACAGAGGAATTGCAATGTACCAAAATGGCGCATTAGATACAGATACAGATGATGGTGGTACAGATACTGCTACTGGTCCATGGGTATACATGCAAGCTGGTGCTTCAGATGCAACTTTTATGAGTGGTACTGGGTATAGTTTACTTAGAACAGCAGGTACAAATTACGCTTTTACAGGAACATATAATGCTACAGAATTTACAACAAGCATAAACCAAGATGAAAGTAATTGGAATTTATTAGCTAACCCTTATTCATCTTATGTATTAGCAAGTGATGTTATAGCTGCAAACACAGTAAATTTAACAGATACACATGAGTTTATCTATGTTTTTGACAATGATAAAGTAGGTGGTGCAGGATATTCTCCTTTAGCAGGTACAGATTATATAGCACCAGGACAAGGATTTTTTGTAAACGCGGCTAACTCGAATGGTAGTAATTTTACAATTCCAAAATCTTTACAAACACATCAAACAGGGGTTACATTCTATAAGAATAGTCCAACCAAAATAAATGTATTAGTTTCTGACGGAACGTTAACTAAAATTACAGAAATAGAATATAGTGCAAACGCAACAACATCTTTAGATAAAGGTATAGATGTTGGTAGTTTTACTGGAGTTCCTTCTTCTTTTGGTATTTATTCTCATTTAGTAACTAACAATGAAGGGGTTGCTTTTATGAAACAATTGTTACCTAATTCAGATTACGATAATATGGTGATTTCTTTAGGTATTAAAGCAGATGCAGGCAAAGAACTTTCATTTACATCAGAAGCACTTAACATACCTGAAGGAGTAAAAGTGTATTTAGAAGATAAAGTTACAAATACATTTAACGAATTAACAGATTCTTCAGTTTATAAAGTTGTATTAGATGAAGCGCTTAATGATGTAGGTCGTTTTTACTTACATACAAAATCTAATGCTTTAAGTGTAGATGATAATGCAACGTTAAATAGTATTAGCATATATAAAACAACTGCTTCTACTTTAAGAATTGCTGGTTTACAACAAGGTGATGCTTCAGTTAAATTGTATAATATTCTTGGTAAACAAGTGTTAAATAGCTCTTTTGAAGCAAATGGAGTAAAAGATATTGCTTTACCACAATTAGCAACTGGTGTTTATATCGTTCAGCTTCAAACAGCATCAGGAAGTTTGAGCAAGAAAATTATTATGGAATAATAAGATAAAAACATATTAGCGAACTCAAAAAATAAAACATTATGAATAAAAATATAGACAACACAAACAATAAAGAACAAGAAATTTCACGTAAAGATGCTATAAAAAAAATAGGAAATTACGGTAAATATGCAGCATTAACAGCACTTGGTACATATATGATTTTAAATCCACAAAAGGCGCAAGCTGCATCAGTTCCTGCAGATCCTGGAACTGGGTTCTAATAAAATGAAATAAATATTGTAACGTACTTAATAGCGTTGCAGAATAGTTATATTAAAGGTAGTGATTAAAAATCACTACCTTTTTTGGTTTTAGATAGTTGTCTTTTGCTTGTATTGCTTCATTTTTGGTCTACATAAAATTAGAGTGAATATCTATTAAATTTCGGTGCAATATGTCCTTAATTTTAATACTGTTGTATGATGAAAAGAACTCCTATTATATTTAATGGCGAGTTTTATTTTATTCGTTTTAGTTAATCTGTAAAATATGACGACTATAGAATTTCTATGAGCTCCATAAGTGTAGCAGCTATCTCATAGCTCCTATCATTATTTAAAAACTCGCTTGTGGTGTAACCTGTTGGAGAATCACTTAAAAACTCAAAAAACGCTAATTTTTAATCCAAAAAGTAGAATTAAGCAAACATATGGGTTAAATAAGCAATGGTAAAAAATGGTTCTTACTTAATTTTGATTTAACAAATTATTAAAGCACCATAAATATTTAAAAATATGCTCAATAAAAATCATCATTTACATTTTCTATTCATTTTCCTCTTTTTTACTCAAAGTGTATTCTTACAAGATGGTAAAGAAAAGCAAGAAAGTATGGATAAAATGTGGGGAGAAACTTCTGTTGTTGATGGAAATATAAGAGAAGGTAGAGGAAAATTTTTTGATGAAAGTAATTTTGGAATGTTTATTCATTGGGGGTTATTCTCAAATTTAGGAGGAAAATGGAAAGGTAAAACCTACTATGGAATTGGTGAGTGGTTAATGAATCCAAGAGTTGCAAATATTCCTCCAAAAGAATATATGGAGGTTGCAAAAGATTTTAATCCAACTAATTTCGATGCCAAAGCAATTGCGCAATTGGCAAAAGATGCTGGTATGAAATATATCATCATCACCAGTAAACATCATGAAGGTTTTGCAATGTTCGATTCTAAAGTAAGTGATTTTAATATTGTTGATGCTACGCCATTTGCTAGAGATCCAATGAAAGAGTTATCTAAAGCTTGTCATGATTTAGGTCTTGGTTTTGGTTTTTACTACTCTCATAACCAAGATTGGACAGCACCAGGAGGAACCAATGGTCCACAAACCTATGATGATGGTTCTGAAGCTTCTTTTAAAGAATATTTTTATAAGAAGTGTAAACCTCAAGTAAAAGAAATTTGCACAAACTATGGGGAAATCGATTTCGTTTGGTTCGATACACCAGGTGGAATGAAAAAAGAATATGTAGTAGAATTAGCAGAAATGGTAAGAGAATTACAACCAAATGCTATGATGTCTAGCAGAGTAGGCTATGGTTTAGGAGATTATTTAACTCATGGTGATATGGAAGTGCCCGCAAAAAATTTAGATGTTTTATGGGAAAGTTGCGATACCAATAACGATTCTTGGTCTTATGCTTGGTATGATAATAATTTTAAAAGTCCTAGAGAAATATTACATAGATTAATTTCTACTGTTGGACGTGGAGGGACGTATTTGTTTAACATAGGACCTAATGCTTCAGGAGCAGTGCCAAAAATTGGAGTACAATTTTTAGAAGAAGCTGGTAAATGGATCAAGAAATATCCTCAGGTTGTTTATGGTGCAGGAAGTTCACCTTGGGGGCATGCATTTCCTTGGGGAGATGTTACTACCAGAGATAAATCAATGTTTTTATCTGTATTTAACTGGCCACAAGATGGTAAATTATACCTACCAGGTTTAGAAAACGAAATTATATCAGCAAAAATTTTAGGCACAGATAAAACTGAAAATTTAAAATTTACCAAGAAAAAAGGTTGGTTCGTTTTTGATGTTCCTTATAAAATTCCAGATAATCCTGTTTCTGTCATTGAAGTTGTTTTAAAAGATAATGCAAAAGATTTAAAAGTTGAAAAAGCTTTGGGCATTTATCCAAATATAGAAACCGAGTGTTTAGTAGAGTTTGCAGAAGTAAATAATGCAACCAAAAAACACATTAGATGGATGGAAAAATTTGGGGAGTGGAAAAAAGTAAATCAAGTAAGTAATTGGGGTAAAAGTAGTACAGCCTCTTTTACTGTAAATGTACTAGAATCAGGGTATTATTATTTAGACTTAAATTATAAAGGCGAAGGTAGATTAGTTTGGAAAACAACTACAGATGAAGGTGTTGTAGTGCAAAACCAACAAGCAGCAACAGAAAAATATAATGCCTATTCAATGGGTATACTAGAATTTAAAACTACAGGAAAACATACTGTGTCAGTTTCTTTGGTGGAAGGAGATCCTGATACATCAAGCTTAAAATCAATAATTATAAAACCAATAAATTAACGTAAAACAATCACAGTAAGTAGTATTTAAATCAATAATTAACAATCAACAATAATTAAATTATGAAAAAACTTTTATTTGCATTTATGGCTACTTTATCTTTAGCTGTTTTTTCTCAAAAAACAATTACGGGTAATGTAACAGATAATACAGGTAACCCACTCCCAGGAGCAAGCATACTTGAAAAAGGTACATCAAATGGTGTACAATCAGATTTTGATGGAAATTTTTCTATTAAAGTTGCAAATGAAAATTCTGTATTAGAAATTTCATACATAGGCTATGCAAAAAAAGAAATTCGCGTTAGCAACCAAACTAAACTAAGCATTCAGTTAGAAGAAGATGCTGCAAGTTTAGATGAAATAGTAATTATAGGTTATGGTTCTGTTAAGAAGAAAAACTTGGTAGGTTCTGTATCTACAGTAGATGCAGAAAAAGCGTATTTAGCACCAACTGCAAATTTAGATAATGGACTTCAAGGAAGAGCAGCAGGTGTTCAAGTTACTTCTTCTAGTGGAGCTCCTGGTAGTGCTCCAGTAATTGTAATTCGTGGAGGAAACTCAATTACAGGAGGTAATAATCCTTTATATGTAGTAGATGGCTTTGTTGGCGCAGATAATATATCATCAATAAACCCTAATGATATAGAATCTATGCAAATATTAAAAGACGCATCTCAAACTGCAATTTATGGTGCTAGAGGTACAAATGGTGTAATCCTTATTACAACTAAGAAAGGTAAATTGGGTAAACCTGTAGTAAACTTAAGTATTTCTTCAGGTATACAAACATTGCCTAATGAATTAAATGTGCAATCACCAATAGAATTTGCTACATGGATGAATAATATTGCTCCAGATCAAAATAATTTACCTTTTGATTTAAGTACAGATATACCTGAAACATCAACAAATTGGCAAAAAGAGCTAACAAGACCAGCTGTTTTATCTGATTACCAACTATCCGTAAGTGGTGGTAGTGATTTTGTAAAATACTATGTTTCAGGAGGCATTTTAACTCAAGAAGGTATTGTAAAAGGATCTGGTTTTGATAGGTTTAGTTTACGATCTAATGTAGATTTTAAATTATCGCAAAAGTTTAAAGCAGGTATTAATTTGTCTCTTTCTAGAACTGTTAGAGAAAATAATACTGTTGGTTTTACACAATTAATTAGAGAAGATCCTTCTAAACCTATTTATGATGATGAAGGCAACTATTTTATTGGTGATAATCCTTTGTTAGGAAGCCAAACAGGACACTTGTTAGCAGATGCTTTATTAGATGAAGATACTACTACTTTAGATAAAATTTTTATCAATACTTATGTTCAAGGTAACTTCTTTGATAACAAATTAATATGGAAATCTACATTTGGAGGAGACTTTGTGAATAACAAACGTCATCGTTTTACACCTTCAACCAATCCTAGTTTCATCATGAATGCTAATAGATTGGCTCAAGCAAGGATTACAAGATCTAATAACGAAGAATTTTTAAATGAAAATACATTAAACTTTACTGAAACATTTGGAGACCATTCTATTAATATTTTAGCAGGTGCTTCGTTTCAAACAGCAAATAGTGAAAATGTTAATATAACAGCAAACGATATACCAAGTGATGGTGTAGGTGTAAATGCCATTCAGTTAGCATCATCTGAGGGTGTTTCAATTTCTTCTGGTTATGGAGAGGTACATAACTTAGGTGTATTTGGTAGAATTAATTACATATATAAAGATAAATATATCTTTAATGCATCTCTTAGAAGAGATGGTAAATCAAGTTTAGGAATCAATGAAAAGTATACAAACTTTCCATCAGCATCTTTTGCTTGGAAAGTAAAAGAAGAATCTTTTATGCAAGATGTAGAGGCTATAGATGATCTTAAGTTAAGAGTAAATTATGGTAGAACAGGAAATTCTGGAGTAGCTGCTTTTGTTACCATTGCAAATTATGGAATAGATGGTTCAACGATTCTTGTAAACGGAGCAACAGTTCCTGGTGTAACTCAAGGCCAAATTGCAAAGCCAGATTTAGGATGGGAAATTACAGATCAATTTGATGCAGGTTTAGAAATTTCTTTATTTAATAGAAGACTTACTGCAGAAGTAGATGTTTATTACAAAAAAACAAAAGATTTATTATTAGCAGAAAAAGTACCAGAATTTACTGGAGAGGCAACCTTATTAACCAATGTTGGTGCTGTTGAAAACAAGGGTGTTGATGTAACTTTAAGTGGAAAAATAATTGAAACAGAAAACTTTCAATGGGATGCTACTCTAAATATTTCTACTTTTAAAAATAAAGTATTAGATCTTGGACAAAGTGAATTTCTAGCTGGAAATAGATTAGGAGCTCCTGCAAATGATGAAAGTAGTAGGTTAATAGTTGGTCAACCTGTTGGGATATTTTGGGGAGCTAATTATTTAGGCATTGATCCTGATACAGGTGATGCTATTTTCGAAGATATTAATGGTCCTGATGGAGTTCCTGATGGTATTTATGAACCAGAATATGATGATCAAATAATAGGAAATGCAAACCCTGATTTTTTTGGAGGACTTCAAACTAACTTTAGATATAAAAATTTCGATTTAGCAGCATTCTTTGCTTTTAGTGTTGGTAATGACGGTTATAGTGAAGAGTTTTTTAGAGTAAATGAAATTACGGTGAACAGTTTTGCATCAATCCGTAATAATATGTATTCTGTTAATAATACAGAAAATGCACTATATCCAGCCTTTGGAAGTCAAAATTATGATCTTTCAAGTAGTTTGTATGTTCAAGATGCCAGTTATTTAAGATTAAGTACTTTGCAATTAGGTTATAATTTACCTTCTGATTTAATTAAAGGTTTAGATAAACTTAGAATTTATGCTACAGGAAATAACCTTTTCATATTAAAATCTAATGATTATATAGGTTTTGATCCTGATGTAAGCTCAGGAAACGCTGGTCAACTAGAAAGAGGCTTTGATGCGATAGCCTATCCACAAAACAGGTCTGTACTTTTAGGACTTAATGTTAGTTTCTAATACAAATTATAATCACTAAAACACTTAAAATGAAAAATATAAAAATAATCAAAGTTTTAATAATTGCCTTTTTGGGCATATTTACTAGTTGTAATGATTTTTTGGATGAAGACCCAAAAGGTTTATTAACTCCTGAAACATTCTTTCAGAATGAAGCTGAAGCAACCTTAGCCTTAAACAAGCTAAATGAAGGTGTAGCTAGTGCAGGATTTCTTTTTTCTTTAGGAACAGATCTAGTTGTTTCTGGTAGAATAACGCTAGCAGCTGCACATCGTTTTGGTGCTTACGATTTTGATGTTACTGATAATAGATTAAAATGGCTTACCCAGTATACAAATATTAAAGATGCTAATTTAGTCTTGTCAAGTATAGAAAAATCTCCTTTGTCAGATGCTGTTAAAGGAAATGTAACTGCACAAGCACTTTTTTTTAGAGCATTTCAATATGTAAATCTTGTTACCACTTATGGAGATGTTCCTTACTGGAGAGATGAATTAACTAATCTTGAAGAACTTTCATTAATTGGGCAAACGGATGGTACTCTAATTCTTCAAGACATGATTACAGATTTAGATAATGCTATTAAATCTGGTACTTTATCTACAGACACTTGGGGTAATAATGATGGTAGACCAACAGTTTGGGCTGCACGTATGTTAAAAGCTCATGCACATATTTGGTTAAAACAATGGGCTGAAGCACGTACAGAATTGCTTGAAGTAACTGCTAATTCTCCACATCAAATGAATAATGATTATGCAGACAAGTACAGGGAAGGAAATGAAGTTCATTCAGAAATTATTTTTGGTAAACAATACCTAACAAATGTATTGTCTACTAATAATACAACAGCAAGACCAAACTTAGCTGCAGATAGAACAGCAAGAGCAGCGTTTAACGAAGTTGGTATTACAAATGGTTCAGCTGCTTTTAGTTTAAGAAAGAGTTTTGCAGATTCTTATGATGATAATGATGAAAGAAAGCAATATAATGTGTGGAGTAGTCATACACTAGCTTCTAATGGAACTACAATCGATTTTGCTTATATCCATGTGCCAAAGTTAATGAGAGGACCTGTGCCAACCAGCGACCCATTGTTTTTAGAAGAAGAAGCTAGAAACAACTCAAGTGCACCAGCTCGTATATTTTTATTGGCAGACGCTTATTTATTGCTTGCAGAGGCAGATTTTATGATAAATGGAGGTACAAGTCAAGTTGCACTTGATGCAATTAATCAAGTAAGAGGTAGAACTGCTTTACCAGACTATAATTCAATAACAATTCAAGATATTAGAAATGAACGTGCATGGGAATTAGTAGGAGAAGGTTATTGGGGCAGAAAAAGAGATTTAATTCGCTGGGGAATTTTAGATGATACTGTAAAAGGGTTACCAGCAGCAGAAACAGCTGCAGGTGCTACAGCAGAATTAATTGCACGTGCGCAGGCTGAAGCAGATATTATTGCAAATGCTCCAGCTAATAGATATACACAATATCCTGTGCCAATAGATGACATTTTACAAAGTCAAGCTGTGGGTGGTGCACTAGTTCAAAATCCTTTATGGGAGTAAATTTAGTTGTATGGTGGTTGAATATTTTACAAAGTAACGTCCCTGATTAAAATTGATCATTTTATGCATCGGAATGTTGTTGTAAATAAACCCAAAAACAAGAATTAAACCACTATTAGAAAGTTGAAATACTGATAAAAAATAAAATAAATGATAAAATTTAACAACTGTATAGTTTTAGTAGCCACCCTAATTTTAGGTGTTTCTTGTAAAACAGAAAAACCTGAAGCAGTAACTAAAAAACCAAACGTAATTATTGTAATTACAGACGATCAAGGTTATGGAGATTTAGGGCATACAGGTAACAAGATTATTAAAACCCCTACTATAGATAAGTTTGCTGCCCAATCTGTTAGTTTAACCAATTATCACGTAGGTACAACTTGCGCGCCAACGCGTGCCGGAATTTTAACGGGTAGAAATTCTAATAGAAATGGAGTTTGGCATACGATTATGGGCGCTTCTTTATTAAATAGAGAAGAAGTAACAATGGCAGATGTTTTTAAAGAAAATGGTTACGAAACAGGTATGTTTGGTAAATGGCATTTAGGTGATAATCATCCATTTTTACCAGAAGATCGCGGATTTGACAACGCATTTTATCACGGAGGTGGTGGTGTTGGGCAAACTCCAGATTACTGGAACAACGATTATTTTGATGATACGTATTTTAGAAATGGGGTGCCAGAAAAAGTAGAAGGCTATTGCACAGACGTTTGGTTTAATGAGGCCATTCAATTTATAGAAAGCAAAAAAGACGATCAGTTTTTATGTTATTTAAGCTTGAATGCGCCTCATTCTCCTTTTAATGTTCCTCAAGAATATTATGATTTATATAAAGACGAAGAAGGTTTATTAGAAACTCAAAAACGTTTTTATGGAATGATTACCAATATTGATGATAATTTTTCGAAACTATTAAAGAAATTAGATGATCTAGAAATAGCAGATAATACCATCGTAATTTTTACTACAGATAATGGAACATCTAATGGTTATAAAACAGATAAAGAAGGAAAAATCTATGGTTACAATGCAAAAATGCGTGGTACAAAAGCTAGCGAATACGAAGGTGGCCATAGAGTTCCTTTTATTATTAGATGGCCAAATGGAAAATTAGAAGCAGGAAAATCATTATCAGATTTAACTGCTCATGTAGACGTTTTACCCACCTTAACTTCTTTAGCAGGTATTGATTTTACTTCTGATAAAGTTATGGACGGAACAAATATTGATTCTTACCTATTAGGAAAATCAGAAATTGCAGATCGTTACTTAGTAACAGACACACAACGTATTTCTTGGCCTGTAAAAGGTAAACAAAGTTGTGTTATGGATGGAAACTGGAGACTGGTAAATGGTGATGAATTATATGATTTATCAAAAGATCCAGGACAAACAAAAAACTTGGCAGCTCAGTATCCAGAAAAAGTAACAAGTATGAATACTTTTTACAATACTTGGTGGGATAGTGTTATTGCAGAAACAAAATATTCTACGATAGATTTAGGCGAAGAAGAAATAGAAGTAATCACTTGTCATGATGCAAGAACAATTGATTATTTCCCTCCTTGGAATCAAAGAAAAATAAGAGAAGGCAAACCAATGAAGCCAGCACCATTCTTTGTGAATTTTGTAAAACCAGGTAATTATATATTTAAACTAAGACGTTGGCCAATGGAAAGTGGCGTGGCTTTAGGCGCTGAAATAAATGATGCAATACAAGAAACATCAACTTCAGATCCTCGTATTAAAGGAAAGGCAATGAAATTTAAAAAAGCTTTCCTAAAAATAGGCGATAAAGCTGTTTCTGTAAATGTAGATAATACCGCTAAATCTGCAGATCTTGAATTTAAAGTTAAAGAAAAAGGAAAAACTGAGTTATTAGCTTGGTTTGAAATGGAAGATGGAACATTAAGTAATGCATTTTATGTGAATGTAGAAAATAGTAACAAATAGTAATAACAAAAATAATAGCAATTAAAAAACGTAAAAAATGAAAAAAATTTTAGCAATAGTATTTGTAATGTGTTTAACATTATCAGCAACAGCTCAAAAGAAAAAAAAGAAACCTGCAAATAACGACTGTTATTTAACAGAAGCCACAACTACATTTGATTTGTCAGAGGACAAAAAAAGTGAATTAAATGAACTTTTAGTACAAGCTTCAAAAGATCGTGCTGCAATTAAAAAAGGCGTTAAGGCAGGAGAAATTACAAAAGATCAGGTTAAAGGAAAAACTAGAGGAGTTAATCGTAAATATTTTAGTGATTTAGCTAAATTAACAGGGAAGTCTAAAAAAGAGGTGATGACTTTTGTTAAAGAAGTTGGAAGTAAATGTAAAAAGAAAAAGAAAAAAAAGAAACAAGAATAACATTCAAAAACAACTCTAAATACCATTGTTAAAAAATGAAAATTATATTTTTTAATATAAAAATCTATCAAGTTTTTACAATACTAGTTTTAAACTTACTATTTCTTGCAACTTCTGTTGCGCAAGAAATAGTAAGTTATACAAAAGTAGATCCCAAAACAGAATTTCAAAAACTAGATGGAAATTCTAATGGAGAACTAGATGTTACAGAAATATTCCAGATTTGGAAACAGTTAAGAAAGTTTGATGCCAATAAAAATAAAAAGATAGATTTCGAAGAATTTTCAAAATTTGAAATTCCACATTTAAAAACCAATGGAAAGAAAAATTTAAATATTAAATACAAAACTACTGAGGCAGAAGATTTGTATTTAGATATTTATTATCCATCACAAAATGCTTTAAATGGCAAAAAATTTCCAGTTGTTTTTTATACACATGGAGGAGGCTGGTTTAATGGTAGTAAAGAAAACATTGTAAGAAATCCTGTAGCATTACCTTTTTACAAACTTTTGGAGCATGGTTTTGCTGTGGTATCTGTAAATTATAGATTAACTAGAAGAAAAACGGTATTGATGCGTGATTGTGTAATTGATGCAATGGATGCTTTACGTTTTCTATCAAAAAATAGTGATGAATATGCTCTAGATATGAATAAAGTATATCCTATTGGTGATTCTGCAGGAGGTCATATTGCTCAGATGATAACATTGGCAAATCCAGAAAACTTTAAAGGAGATAAAAAACTTCAAGGAAATTCTTATAAAATTGTTGCTGGTATTTCCTGGTATGGTCCATCAGATTTTACCATCAAAAAATTATTTGAAACTACAGACAAAACAAAAAACCCAGATAGATTTAGTTCAAGAATTACAAAAACAGAAAAGAATAAATCTAAAATAGATAAAATGTATAAGGAAATGAGTCCTATTTTTTATCTAACAAAATATAGCCCTCCTTTATTTATAATGGCAGCAGATAACGACACAACAATACCTGTTGGGCATGCCTATCACATAAAAAAGAAAGCAGATGAAATAAATGCTACTGTAGGTTTATTTATCGTAAAAAATGCAGGTCATAATTGGCGAAAAGCAGGTGGCAAAATAGATCCAACACTAGAAGTAATCACTCAAAAAACAGTTGACTTCTTTTTAAAATACAAACAATAAAAATTTAATATTAACAATAAAAATTAATACATCATGAAAAAAAATTACATGTTAAAAACAATTAAAACGAGTATAGCAATTTTTGCTATTTTACTAGGATTTTCACAAGTGAATGCCCAAACAGCAACTGCATATCCGACAGATTTAAAACCTATAGTAAGTACCGTTTATGCTACTGGAGCAATAACTGTGGTATCTGATGAAATCGCATTAGAAGGAACAACCTTTAAAATTCAAGCGACTATAACTCCTGCTTCAACAGCAGTTGATCCTTTTATTGAGAGTAATGCCACTAGTGTTTGGGGTGTTAATAATGCTCAATTTAATGGTCAATTAGCAGAGTCTGCAGTAATAAATTCTATAAGTATTGTAGATTTTAATGCTAATGGAACTGATTATTCTGATAGCGCAATTTCAAACTTACACTTTAGTGGAATTAGTTTTAGTGGGGCTCAGGGTCATGCTAGAGATAACGTTGGAATTGTTGTTGATGGAGCAAATGCAGGTAGTTTTGAAACGGGGAAAACTGCAGTTTCTGATACAACAATTACATTTGGTACTGAATATTTTAATGCAGCGTCTACTGAAGCGGGTTCTACTCCAGGTACAGGAATTACTGTAGGTAGTGCTGGTGATGTAACTAGTATAACAGTAAACTCAGGAACAGAGTCTACATCTTTTAGAAACGCTTGGTCTGTGGTAAATATTATTGCTACTTATACTTTTACAACAAGTGCTACTGCTTCTTTAGAAGAAGTTAAAAATGATGCTTTATCAATTTACCCTACACTTGTAGATGATACCTTTTCTGTAAATAAAGCATTTGAAACATTACAACTATTTGATCTTACTGGTAAAACAGTAAAAACATTTAATTCTTCAGATATTTTAGAAGTGTCAGGTCTTAATAAAGGTTTGTATATCGTAAAAATACAATCTGCTACAGGTGGAATATCTACGAGTAAAATGATTGTTAAGTAGTTTAAAAAACTGCTTTGTATGCATATTAGATGCATAAATATTGCTTAATATTTTAATATAAATTTTTATAAATATCATTTTAAATGATAAAAAATAAAATTATCATATTTATGCTTCTTATTTGTTTGTTTTCAACAAACATAAGATTTCAATCACAGGTTCCAGACCCAGATTTGGGTCTGAGAGCTGATTGGATGAGAGGTTCATTAGGTATGTTGTGGCTTCCAGAAAATAATTATGGTGGTAATATTGAAGGAAAAAGAATTGACGACTTTCTAAATCAAATTAGTCATCTAAAAACTATTGATTTTATTCAAGTTGGTTTGGCAAGTCCTTATATTTATTCTCCTGTCCATACAGCTCCACATACTATTTTAGAAAGTTTATGGCAAGGTGATACTGATAATGGAGATCTTATAAATTTAGTTGTTCCACGTGCAGAAGTAGATGATCCTTTTTTAAGTTGGCTAAAAGCAATTAGGGCTGCAGGTCTAAAAACTGAAGTTTATGTAAACTCTTGTAACCTATTACAATGGGAAGCTTTTGGAGATGCACCAGATGCATTCCCTGATTTTTCTAATCGTTGGAAAGCATATTGTGATGAAAATCTTCAAGATTTTATCGATAGTAAAGATTATCATACAGATGGTGTAAATGATGATCGTAGACCATATATGTTCTGCTATGCTGAGTTTATTTTAAAAGAGTATGCTACACGTTATGGAGATTTAATTGATGCTTGGTGTTTTGATGCTGCTCATGTTAATATGGGAGCAGCAGGAGATGATTTTAGTACTGGAGATATAAAAGATCAAAGAATTTATCAAGCCTTTGCAGATGCAGTTCATGCAGGAAATCCAAATGCAGCTGTAACATTTAATAATGGAATTGGAGATAGAGATAGTGATCCTTTTTTACCATACAAAAGTCCTTCAATTTTTGAGGATTATAAATTTGGACATCCTTTTGGAGGTGCAGGAAACATGGTTGAGCCAAGAGATCCTTTATATACAGTAAACTTTGGAGTTTGCGAATATATGAGAGATAATAACGGACTTCCATATACAGGTGATAATATAGATTGGAATGACAATGTAGTTGCACATTTTTTTCCAAAACAAAGCAAAACTTCTTGGAATGATGGTGGAGCTCCTTGTTTAACAGATGAAGAATTTGTAGAATGGAACAATGTAGGATTAATTAATGGAGGGGGTATTACTTGGGGTACACCTCTAGTGAGAACAAATTTAAATAATTCTCCAGATTTAACACTTCAACCATATGCACTTACACAATTTGAATTGGTAGATGCAGATCTTAGTGTAAATCAATTTCCAGGGGAACCTAATTGGGCAAGACAATACACAATTTTACCTACTGCTTATAATGGTATAAAATATAACCATACATTAACAGAAGGAGTTGATTTTTGGGATCCAGAAGGGGATGTAATAACATCACTTATAGCTCAAAATAATTTTCCATCTTGGTTAACAATTGCAGAAACTTCAACAGGTGTTTGGACATTAAGTGGAATGCCAGCAGAAACAGAAGATACTAACTATGAGTTTGATTTAAGAGCGAGTGATACTTCTGGTGGAAGAAATAGAACTGTTAATTTAAAAGTTATTAAAGAATTAATTATTGAACCAAAAGTTTTTGAAGTAGATATACAAGCTACTGAAAATACAACATATAATTCTGGTGCTGTAACAATGATTGGTGTAGGTAAAATACCTAGTTATGAGGATGTTTTTAACATAGAAATTACTGTAACACCAATTGGTGATTTTACAACAAACCCAAATGCAGTTATAGTCTCTGGAACAAGTGATACCAAAGGAAATTCAACATCAAAAAGTTGGGGAATTAGTAATGATGGTACAAATGATGCTTCTAATGATAGAATTTTTGCAGGAAATGAGCAATTTTCTGCTACTATAAGTAATGCAAGAATAACTAATATTACTGGTTCATTAGGGTTAACTTCAGACAATATAATTATTGATACCTTTAAATCTATTACCATTGTGAATGGTCAAAGTATTGGAGATAGATTTACTTTTTCAGCAGACGGTTCAGCTGATTTTAATCTTGATCAGTTTGAAAATGAAATCGTAAAAGTTGTAGATTTAGTGAGTGAGTCATCAGATAATCAAATTGAAAGCTTTACTATTAAAAACGGTTCTACAGCAACCAATGACAAGTGGTCGGTTGATAAAATTACAGTACAGGTTACTATAAATACTTCTTCATTAAGTGTTCAAGATTTTAAAAATGAATCTAAAGCCTTTAAATTATACCCTAATCCAGCAAAAGATAATATTTCATTCAATAGACAATTACATAAAGTTAAAATAATTGATGTTACTGGAAAGACACTAATAAACTTTATTAATGAAACTAATAATATTGATACTTCTTATTTAAGATCAGGTGTTTACACATTAAAAGGGATTGATGCTAAAGGCCAAATAATTACAAAAAAAATTATAAAACAAACTCCAAACTAAATTTAATAAATGCTAATTTATAATGAAAAGTAAAGAAAATACATCAATGAATACTGCTAAAAGCAGTATTTTAGTTCTGATTATTTGCTTATTATTTGGAGCATACAATACAAAAGCTCAAGCAGAAGACCCACAACAAGGATTACGTGCTAATTGGCTTAGAGGTACTTGGGGTTTAAATTGGAAACCTGTAGATTTATATAATGGAGGACATGAAGGTTTATCAATCAAACCTTTTTTAAATCAAATAAGTCACTTAAAGACCATTGATTATATTCAAGTTCACTTAGGAGAGTCATCCATAAAATCTTCTGTACATATGGGGCCACACCCATTATTAGAAAGTTTTTGGGAAGGAGATACAGATGGAAATGGAGATCCAATTAACTTAGTTGTACCTCGTGCTTCTTTTGGAGAAGATCCATTTTTGGAGGTTATAAAAGACGTAAGAGCAGCTGGAATGAAAGTCATGGTCTATGTAAATAGTTCTAATATGCTTAATCGTTCAGGATCAACAAATCCAGATTATATCCCAAACATTACAGAACGCTGGAAAGCTTGGTGTGATACAAATGTAGAAGCTCAAGCCTTTATAGCTAGTCAGTCTTATCATACAGGTATTTGGAATGCAGCCACAGGAACGTATGTAGATGCTACATCAACCTATCCTAATCGTAAATATATGTTCTGTTACGCAGAATTTGTACTTGAAGTTTATGCTGAACGTTATGGAAACTTAATTGATTCATGGTGTTTTGATTCAGGAAGTTATATGGCATTAAATGGAGACACTCAAACAAATGGTGTTTATGAAGATCAAATGATTTTTAATGCATTTAAAGCCGCTTGTCATGCAGGAAATCCTAATGCAGCACTTTCTTTTCAAAATAGTCCTGAGAGACAAACTGAAGAGTTAAATCCGTTTTCAGAAGCTGTACATGCAGATGATTTTATGTTTGGACATCCTTATAATGGAGGTAAAGATGGTGGGAGTCATACAATTGGTGATCCTTCACTTTATAGCCGAAATTACGCACATATCGAAAAAATTAAGGAAACCAATGGAAATGTACATTCTGGTATAGATCCACAAACTTGGACTTGGGATGACAAAGTAGTTGGTCATTACGATCCTCCTATGAGTACTACTTCTTGGAATGGAGGTAATACTCCTGCATTAAGAGATGATGAATTTAATCTTTGGAATTTAGAAGCTGTACAATATGGAGGTGCAATCTCTTGGGGATTACCATTGCAAGGTAAATCTTCAGGTGATAATAATAAATACATAGCTAATACTTGGGCTTTAGAGCAATTAAATGGAATGGATGCTCATTTAATGAAGCTAGAATCTCCAGGAGCTCCTAATTGGGCAAGGCAAGAAACTGTTTTGTCAACAGCTATAATAGGAGAATCTTATAATCACATTTTAGTGGATGGAACAGATTTTTGGGATCCAGAAGAAGTTGGAGTTACAGGGCTTTCTATAGTGTCTAGTAATTTACCTTCTTGGTTAACTATAGCACAAACAACATCAGGAACTTGGACCTTAAGTGGTACACCTACAGAAACAATAAATACAGAGTATAAATTAGTTTTTAGGGCTCAAGATGCAGATGGAGCATCTGATAGAGAGTTAATGCTAAAAGTGCTTACACATCATTCTGGTTTTACAGATCTTGGAAATGGCTCCCCTGTTTGGTCAGCTGCCTCATATAATTTATCAGAAGGAAAAATAGCATTGTCTTATAATGATAATTTAAAATTAGGAACCCATTTTTATGATTTTGAAGGTGATGACTTAACAATTACAAAAACAGCAGGAGCAGATTGGCTTCAAATTGAAGAAATTGCAACTGGATATTGGCAATTAAGTGGTACTCCAGCAGAATCAGATGAAGGTGAAAATTCGTTCACTTTTATGCTTAGTGATGGTACTAACTCATCAACTGCAGAAATTCTTATTACAGTTAGTCGTGTAGTAATTAGTGATGAGAATGTTAAAATAATAGCTGAAGCTAGTACTAATTACGGAATAAATACTGTCGCTAAAATGTATTCAGCTGTACAAACTGCTCCAGATGGTTTAGCAACATTTAGAATTTCTATAGATGTAACACCACCAACAGGACAAGCAATAATTTCAGGAATTTCTGGAGGAGATGCAACAGCAAATTCTTGGGGAATTGGTGATGGAACAGATGATAATCAAGATGATGTTTTTAGAGGTTTAGAAAATGAATGGACAGAAAGTATCAATAATATTCAAATTGTAGATTTTAACTCAAATGGAGGTGATTTAACTACCGAAAATATTACAATGTACTTTAAAGCTATTACCATAGTAAATTCTCAATCTCCAAACGATTTTGTAGCCTTTAAAGTAGATGATGTAGTATCAGATTTTGGTAAAGCAGAAAACAAAACAGAAACTATAGATATAGAGGCAGTAACATCATCAAGTAAAATTACCGATTTTGCTGTTGGAACTGGTGGTACTTCTGTATCATCAAATAAATGGTCTGTTGATAGTATCTCAGTATTAGTAGATTTTAATGAAACTTTATCAAATACAGATATAAATGTTGATAAAGAAAAAGTTTTTAATCTTTATCCTAATCCAGCAAATAATCGAATTTCATTTAACATGCCATTGCATGCTGTTAAAATTATAGATGTAACCGGAAAGGAATTGAAAACTTTTTCGAAAGAAACACAAAATATAGATATCTCAGATTTTATATCGGGTATATACGTACTAAAAGGGATTAGTACTGAGGGAAAAACTATCATAAATAAATTTATAAAACATACTTCAAAATAATTCAATTTCAACTAATTCAAACAATGAATAGCAAAGAGAAAATATTGATGAATGTGGGTAAGAGTAATTTCTTATTCATACTTTTTTGTTTGCTATTTGGAGTATTTAATACACAGTCTCAAGTTTTTTATAATGAAACATCGTCAAACGAAATAGTGTCTATAGAAGGTGCGGCTGTTTGGAATAATTCATCAAATGGAGGTTTTGAATATGATAATAATGGCACAAGTGTTCAAAATAGATCATTATTATATTCCACATCTGGTTTCCAATCTGAAGATGGGTTTAAGTTAACAATTGAATATGCTACAGGATCAATTGCAGACATTGCAAGTCATAATTTTTCTTTTGGTTTGATTAGTGATGAAACTGATTTGTCAACTTATGCAGGATTTAATCCTTTTAGAGCAACTGAATCAGTTTACAGTATTGGTGCTAATTTAACAACTAATGAAGATGCTACAGCTAGAGGGTTAAATTTTACGAATACTATAGAAAGAGTTACTTTGGATGAATCTGGAACCAGAATACAATTTGTTGCAGGAGAAACCACAAAAGTTACTATAGAAATTGGTATTGGTGGATATTGGTCTTATCGTATTAATGATGTTTATGAAGCATCTGGAGTTTTATTAAATGGTTTTGATTTAAGTAAAAATTACCATGTTGCTGTTTATGGGCAGAGTGATAATGAAAAGTCTATTCAATCTATTACATTAGAAAAAAGATACGCAGCAGGAGAAAGAGCTGAACATTTAAGAGGTACTTGGAGTTCTGAAATTCTTGTAGATTTATTGGATGATAGAATAAAAAACTTAAAAACACTGGATCGTTTAGCAGTGAGTTTTACCAACGGTGCTGTATTATCGGCAGAACATAAGGTGCCTCATAAATTGTTTGATATATTATCAGGTGGAGATGCTGCTGCTCCTTCTTGGGGAGATTTAAATTCAGATTCACCAGAAGATGATAAGATGCTAGCAGATATTTTAAAAATAAAAGCTGCAGGGTTTAATGTAAAAGCCTACACAAATTCAGAAAATTTTGTTGGCCCAAATGCAGATTATCTTCAACCATTTGTAGATAGTTGGATAGCATATTGTGACACAGACCCAGATGTTCAGGCTTTTATTAATAGTAAACCTTATCATACAGGTATTTGGAATAGGACTACTGAAACCTATGAAGATGCAAGAGATACTTATCCTATGCGAAAATATATGTTTTGTTATGCAGAATATTTTCTAAAAGACTATGCGTTACGTTATGGAAAACATTTTGGTTCTTGGATTTTTGATGATGGTAGCACTATGGAACAAAATGGAGATAATGCTACAAGTGGTCTTGTAGAAGAACAAAGGATATATCAAGCTTATGCAAATGCTATTCATGCAGGGAATCCTGATATTCCAATTGCTTTTAATAACGGTAGGAGCACACTAAATTACAACTCTTACCCTTTTGCACATACTATAAGATTTGAAGATTTTACTTTTGGACATGCTTTTGGAGGAAATAATAATCATGCTGAAAAAATAGATGGAAATCAATTCAATTTGAATTATCAACATATAACACGTATGACAGAAACTAATGGTTACGTGCATGCAGATGGAGATTGGGATTGGGATGATAAAATTGTAGGTAATTTTCATTCAAAATTATCAACAACAGCATGGAAATATGGACCTAACCAAGCATGGGAGCAAGACGATTTTAATCAATGGAATCTAGAGACTATGCAAGCAGGTGGTTCTATGACTTGGGGAGGGTCTTTTAATAGATCTGAAACAACAATTTATGATTGGGTATATGTGCTTTTAGAAGGGTTGGATGATTATTTAGCACAGTATGAAAATCCAGGGGCACCAAACTGGGCTAGAGCCCATACTATTTTACCAGAAGCTTACGCAGGAATACCTTATGCTCATACATTAACAGAAGATGTTGATTTTTGGGACCCTGAAGGAGATACCATTACATCACTTGTAGCATCAGGTAGTTATCCTTCTTGGTTAACCATTACAGAAACAGCATCTGGTGTATGGACTTTAAGTGGAACACCAACTGAAATTGTAGAAACAGATTATGAATTTAACCTACAAGTTAACGATGCTTCAGGAGGAACTAATAGAAAAGTAGACTTAAAAGTTATTTCAAATTACACTTTAAAAGATGTTTTGATAAAAGCAACTGCAAATACTAATTATGGAATAGGTACAAAGGCTGTAATGTATTCTGATATTCAAACTGCACCAGATGAATTGGCAACTTATAGAGTTTCTATAGATATTACGCCTCCAAGTGATAAAGCAGTAATTTCGGGTAATTCAGGAGGGTCAGCAACAGAAAATTCTTGGGGTTTAGGTGATGGAACAGATAACACACAAAATGTTATTTTTAGAGGGAGTCATAACGAGTGGGTAGATAGTATCAATAATATTCAAATTGTAGATTTCAATGCTAATGGAGGTTCGTTAACTTCAGATAATATAATTGCTAATTTTAAATCTGTTACTATTGTAAATGCACAATCTGTAAATGATTTTGTTTCATTAAAATTTAATGACACTAATACTGATGCAGGAAGATTAGATAATCAAACTAAAGAAATAGATTTAGCAACTGTTTTAAATACAGATACTATACAGGAATTCGGAATAGGTGCTGGAAACACAGAGCCTACCAATAAATGGTCAGTAGAAGGCATTAATGTAGCTGTTCAATTTAAAGATAACACCTTATCTATATCTGATATAAATCAAGAACAAAGAGAAGAGTTGAGGCTATTTCCAAATCCTGCAAAAACTCAAATTTCATTTAATATCAATTCTGTAAAAACTCAAATTTTTGATGTAACAGGAAAACTGGTAAAAGTTGATAATAATAGAAAAAACACAATTGATATTTCAACTTTAAAAAGAGGACTATATATTGTTAAAGTACAAAGTGAAGAAGGAACTATCTACTTAAAAAAACTATTAAAAGAATAAATGAATATAAACCGTATTTCATATAATTATACTATAAAGATAAAACTTAAAGTAGTTTTTATAATTTGTTATCTAACTACTGTAACTGTTGTTAGGTCTCAGATTATTGGCCCTGAATATATCAAAAACACATTAACAGAAGCTGGTGTTTTTAATACCCCAAGTTATACTTTTACAACGGATTATGATGAATATCGTGAACACGATAATATTAAAGGCTTATTTATTGATGCACTTGATAGTAATGGACAACCAACAAAAGTATTTTCTTGGTATGGTGTTCCAGAAAATTTGGCATCTGGAGAAAAAGCACCAGCAGTTGTTTTAGTACATGGTGGAGGTGGTACAGCTTTTCCTAATTGGGTAAAACAATGGACTGATCATGGTTATATCGCTATTGCCATTGCGCATGAAGGGCAATTACCTGGAGCAAAAGATCCTTGGTATCCAACTTGGGAATTTTCAGGCCCAAGACGTGCTGGTTTTTTTAGAGATGCAGATGAAACGCTAGATCAACAATGGTTTTATCATGCAGTAGCAGATGCAATTTTAGCCAATAGTCTTTTGAAAAGTTTTCCAGAAGTTGATGAAAATAATATCGGTATAAACGGTATTTCTTGGGGAGGCATATTAACAAATGTTATTACTGGAATTGATCAACGTTTTAAATTTTCAGTACCTGTTTACGGTTGTGGTTATTTGTATGATAGCCCACATTATAGTCAAGATTTATTAGTGATGAGTGAAGCAGAAAAAGAGTTTTATTATAACAATTGGGAACCATCATTATATATTCCTTTACAAACTTTACCCATTTTTTATGTAAATGGAAATAATGACAAGCAATTTGCGATGAATATTGCTACACCCAGTTATAATCTTATACCTAGTGAAAAATATCTTCGCATAGAACATCTTATGAAACATAGCACAGTAGCTGGATATGCTCCTGAAGAAATCTATAGTTTTGCCGATTTTATCACTAAAAATGGTAAAGCACCTATTACAGTATCAATTGATAATGTACAAAATAATAGTGTAACTGCTTCGTATATTGGAGATATAGAAAGTGCTGTTTTACATTATACAACAGACGTTGCTAACTGGGCACAAGACACTTACGATTGGTTGAATGTACCTGCTACAATTAATCAAACTACAAATAAAATTACAGCTGAGATACCAGAAAACACAAAATATTATTACATCAATGTAACTACAGATAACGATTTTATCTATAGCAGTGTAATGAAAGAAGTAATTGACACATCAAAAACCACTGTTGAGGTTTCTATAAAAGCAACAGAAAATACGACATACACTTCTGGTGCACTAACTATGATAGGTATTGGAACTGTGCCAGAATCTGATGCAACTTTTGAGATAGAGATAACAGTTACACCAAATGGTGATTTTACAACCTATCCAAATGCAGTAATTGTTTCTGGAACAAGTGATAATAACGGAACTTCAACGACCAAAAGTTGGGGAATTAGTGATGATGGAGCAAATGCCGCAAATGGAGATAGAATTTTTCAAGGAGATCAACAATTAACAGCCACAATTAGTGATGCTAAATTGGGTACAATTTCAGGTGCAAGCGGTTTAACAGCAAATGATATTACAATAGACACATTTAAATCAATTACGATTGTAAATGGTCATAATACAGGTGATCGATTTACTTTTTCAGCAGATAATTCAGCAGATATTGAACTAGGAAGATTTAATGGAGAAGCCGTCAAAATTGTAGACTTAGTAACAGAAGCATCAGATACTAAGATAG
Source organism: Polaribacter vadi (assembly GCF_018861005.1). GTDB lineage: Bacteria > Bacteroidota > Bacteroidia > Flavobacteriales > Flavobacteriaceae > Polaribacter > Polaribacter vadi_A. The sequence continues at coordinate 320,777 of NZ_JAHKQL010000015.1, read as the reverse complement.
AGTCTTTTACCATCAAAAACGGATCAACAGAAACTAACAACAAATGGGCCGTAGAAAACATTTCTGTTTTGGTTGATGTTGATGTATCAAACATAACTTTAGGAGTCAATAACACTATAAAAAAGATACAAGAATCTTTTGTTATTTTTCCTAATCCTGCAAAAGATACACTTACCATTTCCTATGATTTTGATGATATTGAAATTTATAACGTGTTAGGAAAAAAAGTAAAAAACTATAAAATCAATAATAAAATTTTAAATATATCTAACTTAAATAAGGGGATTTATATAATAAAAGCAAAAACAAATAAAGGCAATACATATTCTAAAAAATTTATCAAATTATAACTATATGAAAATAAAAATAGTAGCATTTTTTTGCGTAGTAATTTCTTTAAGTTGTGTATCATCAAAAGCACAACAAAAGGTAGAAAAAAAACCAAACATCATTTTCATTTTTGCAGATGACTGGGGTTATGGAGATATAAGTGCACATGGCAGTACTTGGATAGAAACACCTCATATTGATAAAATGATTAAAGAAGGTATGGATTTTGCGAATTTTACAGTAAACAGCCCTGTATGTTCACCAAGTAGAGTTGCAGTGATGACAGGTCAGTTTCCTGCAAGGCAATCTATTCATCAACATTTCCAAGGATGGAAAGCACATAAAAAAAGAGGAATGCCAGATTGGATGGACGCTACAGATATGTCGTTTCCAAAACATTTTCAAAAAGCAGGTTATACAACTGCTCATTTTGGAAAATGGCATTTAGGTTGGAAAGCAAAAGATGGTCCTAAAGAAAGCGATTATGGTTATGATGAATATGCAACGTTTAACGGTTCTGGAACAATAAGTATTCCTAAATCTAAATCTGTAGGTGTAGATTATGCAGAAAACTTCATCAAAAAAAATAAAGACAAACCATTTTTTATAAATCTTTGGTTACATGAAGCACACACAGCACATTATCCACAAGAACGTTTTATGGATAAGTTTGGTAACCTAGATGAACAAAAACAAGTATATGCTTCCATTATTGCAGAAGGTGATGAAGCTGTTGGTAGAATCACGAAATTGTTAAAAGAATTAAACTTAGATGAAAATACATTAGTGGTTTTTTCTACGGATAATGGTCCAGAATGGGAAGGTTCAGAAAAAGAAAAACTACATAAAGGCAATGAAGAAAATGGTGTAGCAGGTCTTGGTAAATATTATTCTGTTGGTGAAACAGGAGGTTTAAAAGGACAAAAAAGATCTTTATTTGCAGGTGGTATTCGTGTACCATTTGTGGCTAAATGGCCAAAAGTTATTCCTGCAGGTGTAGAGGATAAAAATTCTGTAGTAACTGCAGTAGATTTATTACCTACATTTTTCGAGGCAGCTGGTATTGCAATGCCAAAAGATTACAAACCTGATGGAGAAAGTATGATGTCAGCTTTTAAAGGGAATGGATTGGAAAGAAGTAAACCTATTTTTTGGGAATGGAGAGGTGGCTCAAATCAAGATTATACTTGGCCTTCATTAGGTGTCAGAGATGGAGATTGGAAGTTAGTTGTTGATAAAACTGGAGAAAAATATGAGTTATTCAACGAAAAAGAAGACTGGAAAGAAGAGAATAACCTTGCAGAAGAAAATCCTAAAAAAGCTAAAGAATTGCTAACTATGGTAAACAACTGGAAAACAACTTTACCAACAGAACCAAGAGCTAATGCATTATCTTCTGTAAGAAATAAAACAAAAGCTAAAGGAAACAAGAAAAAGAAAAAGAAAGAATAAAAAAAGATTAATTGTATCAATAATCAAAATTTACTATTTACTTAATATGAAACATACTGCTAAAATATTTTTATTATTATTTTTCGCAATAAATTTAGGTTGTAAAAAAGAGCCTGAACTTACTTATGAACAAATGAGTTCATCAAAAGAAAAATCTAAAGAAGCTTTTAATGATGCCAAATACGGTATGTTCATACATTGGGGTTTGTACTCAATACCTGGGGGAATTTGGAAAGGAAAAAAAATGGAGGAATTAAAAGGGCCTAGGGTAGCAGAATGGATTCAATTTGGTGCACAAATACCAAGAGCAGAATATGCTGAATTAGCACCTCAGTTTAATCCAGAAAAATTTGATGCGGATGCCATTGCAAAATTAGCCAAAGATGCAGGAATGAAATATTTGGTGATAACGTCTAAACATCATGATGGTTTTGCAATGTATGACTCTAAAGTAAGTGAATATGACATTACTGATTCAAGCCCTTATCCAAAAGATATTGTACAAGAATTGTATGATGCTTGTAAAAAATATGGGGTAGATTTTGGATTGTACTATTCTCATAATATAGATTGGATGGACGCCAATGATTGTGGTTTGTCTGAATATATAGCATCTGGAGGCGAAATGCATGCCAGAGTAAAACGTAAAGCAGGTGTTAATACTTGGGACCCAAGTCCGAATACATTTTCAGAATATTTAGAGGATAAAGCATATCCTCAAGTTAAAGAAATTCTTACAAAATTTCCTGATATGACTAGTTTGTGGTATGATTATCCACACTATGTTACTCCAGAACAAAGTCATGAGTTTTACAAAATAGCCTATGATTTACAACCTAATATGTTAGTAAATTCTAGAGTGGGTAACGATTTAGGCGATTTTGATATTCCTGGTGATAATAAAATTCCTAAAGACCATTTAGCAATTACAAAACCTTGGCAAACTGTTGGCACAACCAATAATTCATGGGGATATAAATCTTATGATAAGGATTGGAAATCTGTTAAAGAGTTGTTGTTTTGGTTAACAGAAATAGTGAGTAAAGGAGGTAATTATATGTTGAATATTGGGCCAAAAGCATCAGGTGAGGTTCCAATAGAATCTGTCAATAATTTATTAGAAGTAGGGAAATTTTTAGCAGTAAATGGTGAGGCTATTTACAATACAAGAAAATGGAAAGTTACCAAAGAAGGACCTACTAATATTGAAATGAATGGTACACACGACAGAGCAAAAAAAGCAGATTTAAAATTTGAGTTTACTCCACAAGATTTTTGGTTTACTCAAAAAGAAAATACGGTGTATGCGATAGCACTTGCATATCCACAAGAAAACGAAAAGGTGATTATTGAAAGCTTAACTCAAGAAAACTTAGCAGAAATAAAAAGTGTAACCTTATTAGGTGATGATTCAGAAGTATCTTGGAAACAAACCAATGATGGTTTGGAGATAGAATTAAATCAGAAAGAATTGAATCCGAATGGGTATGCTTTAAAAATTGAATATTAATATTTTATTTTCGAACAATAAAAACTAAAATACTTAGAAAATATTCTATAAAAATGATACTTTCATTGTAAACTCTTTCATATTTCCCAACAAAGTTCTTTTGAGTCAAGTTATAAATGATAGCTGTGATGTATGCAAGAATTCTTGGACAAATTAAAGTAGATTTAGTAGTTGTGTATTGGTATAATTACCTTTCATTTTTATTGAAGATTTAAAAAAATAATAGTTAAAGTTCCGAATCAATATCTTAGAAATTTTTGAGAAGTATTTAAGGTTTTATGTGGCAAAGATAATCTATCAAATATTTTTAAAAGCCTCTATGTTTTTATCAGTTTAATAAAATCAGCCGTTATTTTTTATTAAAAAGTAGATTTAAGCAACTGAATGGTCTAATTCAGCAATGATAAAAAACACATCCGTGGTATTTTTGAAAAACTAATTAATGTAACAAATAAAAAACTGACAATTAACACCTTACATACTAAATAATTAACTAAAACTAAATTATGAGAAATATTATAACCACATGCCTTCTAATGGTTTCTTTTTTTGCATTTGCCCAACAAAAAACCATAAAAGGTAAAATTGTTGATAAAAAAGGGGTACCACTTTTAGGTGTAAATGTTATTCAAAAAGGAACTAAAAACGGAACTAATTCAAATTTTGATGGCGAATATTCTATAACATTAAAAGGAAAGGGAAATAAATTAGAATTTAGTTTTTTAGGCTATAAAACAATAACCGTAATTGCAGATAAAGCAGTTGTAAACGTGCAATTAGAAGAAAGTGCACTCTCATTAGATGAAATTACTGTTACAGTGGGTTTAAGAGCAGCTCAATTACAAGCTATTAAAGATAAAAGAAACTCGGATGATATTATAGAATCTATTACCTCAGAAGATATAGGTAGCTTTTCAGATAATAATACTGCTGATGCTTTAGAGCGCGTTGCGGGTGTTCAAGTAGAAAGAAATATAGATGGAACTGGGGGAGATAGAATTTCTATACAAGGTTTAGGACCAGAATTTGTAGAAGTAACCATTAATGGGAGGACTCCACTTTCAGCAGGAGATGATGGGTATAGTGGTTTAAGACAGTTTAACTTAGATGTTCTACCAACAGAAATTATTAGTGGTGCTACGATTAATAAAACTGGGGGAGCAGGAAGTTCTGGTGGTATTGGAGGAAATGTAAACTTTAATACTATGAGACCTTTAAATATGCGTTATAAAGGAGGTAAAAAATATTTTGGTGTGGTTTCTTCCAGGACTACAGCCAATAGTGACAAACCAGAATTGGGAAGCAGAAATTCAATGGCATTTGGAGGTAAAATTACCGATAAACTTGGTGCATTTGTAACTTACCTACAATCAAATGAGGTAACCGTTCAAAATTCATATGGTCTAGGAATTCAAACACCTAGAGATTATAGAATTGATATAAATGGTAACGGAGTATATGATGAAGGAGTTGATACTTTTTATGCTGCTATTGATAGTACGCATTTTGGACCTGCTAATGGTGGTGCTACTATAAATAAAAGAATAAATAAAAGAGCAGCATCGTCATTTGGTATTCAATACAAACCAAATAAGAAATTAGATATTATGCTGGATTATACATACACTAGTTTAGAGATTGATTCTCAAAGAGATGTTTTGCAAACGTTTTTTAATGGTTTTTATGGAGATAATACATTGTGGTCACCAGATGCCCTTGAGTTTAATGGATCTCATTTAACATATTTTGACATAGATGGTGCTGTAGATGCTGGGTATTTTATAAGAAGTAGAACAACTCAAACTAAGAATACAACAAAAAGTGGTTTAGGTGGGTTAAACGTTAGATACAACGCTAATAAAAAATTAAACTTAGCTGCAGATCTATCTTATTCTACTATTAATTTTGTGGGTCAGACAGTAAATGCTGGAACTATAATATATAACCAGGCTTTTGATGAATTTAATCCTCAAGATTTATCGTTAGATGTAAGAGGAGATAAACCTTCTTTTGGATATCCTAATATATATGATCCTAATATCTTTGATGGTGGCGTTCCAAATGTAGGAAATGCCAAAACAAAAAATATAGGAATTAAATATCAGGCTAAATTAACTGCAGATTACAGACTAAATAAAAACTTTAGATTAAATGCTGGTGTAACTTATGATTATAGCGATACTCAATCTAGACGATTTATAGTAAACTCAAATACTTTTGTAAAAGAAAATGGTACTATTGGGCTTACTGCTGAGCAGTTACAGACTTATATAGATTTTGTTGATCAAGGTGATAGAACAGATGGAGTTTTCTTAGAAGGAGGTACTGGTTTAGATAATTGGTTAGCTAGTTCTGGTTTTGCACTTTTTAATGCAGATCCTGAATTTGCCTCTTATAATGGAGGAGAAGTTTTTAATTTTGACAAACATCTTTCAGAAATTCCAGGAGAAGAAGATAACGTTGGATTTACTCCAAGTAGATCGTATCAGATTATAGAAAGTAATCTTAAAGCATATTTGGATGTAAGGTGGATTACTAAAATTTTTGGTCGTAAATCAGTTTTTAGGTTTTCTTCATCAGTTGTTAAATATGATAATGCTTCATCAGGATTTTCATCGATTACATTTTATGATCCTTTAGATGATACAGAGACTGCGGATACTGGTTTTTCTCAATACCTTGTAACAGATAATACCACCATAAATTTCTTACCTAGTTTTAATGGGACGGTTGATTTAACTAAAAAGTTAAAATTTCGATTAGCTGCTAGTAAAAGATTATCAAGACCTAGAGTTAGAAGTTTACTACCTAACAATACAATTAGATTGATAGATCCAGAATCAGAACTATTAGACCCTAATTCTGAAAACTATAGTCCTAATGATCCTAATTTTCGTAACACAATTACAGCAGGAAATGCTGCTTTAGTACCTAGAACAGCTTGGTCTTTTAATACTGCTTTAAGTTATTATACTAATAATGGAGGTATTTTTACAGTAGGTGGCTTTTATAGAGATATTAGAAATAACTCTAGTATATTACGACTGTTGGATCAACCATTTCCTAGTGTAGATGAAATAGGTATCGTAGCTCCTGAAGGATTTGAGGATACCTTGGTTGATATCAGACAACCTGTAAATAATGCATCCAATGCTCAGGTGTACGGGTTTGAAGCAGGGTTTAATCAACATTTTACTTTTTTACCAGGTTTTCTTAGTGGTTTCGGTTTTTCTGCTAACTTTACCTATACCGAAAGTGAATTTGTAACAAACCAAGGAATTGATTCACCACTAGGCTTACCAGGAACTTCAAAATATAGTGGAAAAGCAATTTTATATTACCAAAAGTATGATTTTACCTTTAGAGCTACGGGGTCTTACAGAAGTAATTATTTAAGCCGTCTTGGAAGTTTTGGTAATATAGGTCAAGATATAACTCAGTATACGATTGGAAACGCGGTATTTGGATTAAATGCTCAATATAACCTTGGTAAACAGATAAATATAAATATGAGTGTTTCTAATTTAACGGGTGCGGATAATCAAAAATATTTAGATAACGATGTAAATAATTTTTTAAATTTTACTGCCTTACAACCCGTATATACACTTGGTGTATTATATAGATTATAAAAAATTAAATATAAATTTATTAACAATTTAAAAATATATAGAAATGCTAAAAAAAATAATATTATCGCTTTTTTGCTTAGCTATAATGGCTTGCGAGCTAGAAATACCTAAGTCAAATTTAATTATTATTGATAGTGATGCAACTTACACACAACTTGGTCATACAGCTGTGCCAGGAGGTCATATAGGTGTAATAAGAAGAGTGGCTAGCCTTACACTAGAAGAAGGAGTTTTTGATTTACTTGCAGAAGAAACCCTAGTAGACCCAACCATAGAAGAAGCAAGTCTAGACGGTTTTACCTTTCAACTTATAGACCAATCTGTAGAGAATGCAATTGAGTTAAGTAGCACAGGTGTTATTACAATAAATGATATTAATGCTTTTGATCCTACCAGATATGATCGTATCACTGTAAATTATGTAGCATTTCTTGAGGATAAATCTAAAGAAGGTACTTTTTTTATTGATATTATTATTGATACTACAAATTCTGAATTTATAACGGAATGGAATGTTGAAGCAGGAGGTACCATTGTACTGCCTTTATATGCTGGAGACGACACAGACTATAATTTTACTGTAAATTGGGAGAATACTGGTGATCCAGCAGATGATGTAGCCGTAACCTCTTTTGATGATCCAGATGCACAACATACTTTTGCTGATGCGGGTTTAAAAACCATTACCATTAAAGGTTTGATTAAGGGGTTTAATTTTGGTCAAAATGGAGCTAGTTCATCTAATTTTGTTGATGTAAAAAAATGGGGTTATATGTATTTTGGTAGTCAACCTAGCGTGTTTCAATGGTGCGATAATTTAGTGGAATTTACAGCAACAGATAATCCTTTAATAGGAAGTACAACCAATATGCAACTAATGTTTTTTAACGCACGTGTTTTTAATGGTGATTTAAGTGGTTGGAATGTTTCTCAAGTTACCTCTATGCATTCAACTTTTAGAAATTGTTTTGCTTTTAATGGTGATATTAGCACTTGGGATGTTTCTTCAGTTACTACTATGTATCGAATGTTTTTTAATAGTCCAGCTTTTAATCAAGACCTAAATAATTGGGATGTTTCCAATGTTACTGAATTCGGACAAATGTTTAGAAGATCAAACGCTTTTAATGGTGACATAAGCAATTGGGATGTTTCTGGTGCAACTAGTATGGGGCAAATGTTTAGACAGGCAGCTGCTTTTAATGGTGACATAAGCAATTGGGATGTTTCTAATGTTGTTGGTTTTACCTCATGTTTTCTTCAAGCAACATCATTTAATCAAGATATTTCAGATTGGACAGTTTCTTCTGCTTCAGATATGGCTACTATGTTTAGTGGTGCAACAATTTTCAGTCAAGATTTATCAGGTTGGGACACGAGTCTTGTTAGTACTTGTACCAATTTTGATCTTAACTCAGCATTAACAGAAGATCAATTACCTAAATTAGGTTGTTTTGGATTCTAACCTATACTATTTATATACAAAACTAAAATTAACACCCTTATAAACATACATTTAGAAATCCTTACTTTAAGTAATATCTTATATTAAGTAAGGATTTAAAAACTAAAAAACATGGAGAGACGAAAGGCTATCAAGTTAATAGGATTATTTGGTTTAGCATCTTGTGTGCCAACTAAGCTTTCAAGTCAGGTGGTAAATAACACTTGTGATATATGTAAAAATGCTTGGGAAAGTTTAGGGAAATTTACTAGAAGACGTTATCAATTTAGATATATAAAACCTTATACTAATTTACCAAAAGTCTTTATTTATGGAGATTCTGTATCTATTGGATATACTGAATATGTTAGAGCGTCTTTAAAAGATAAGGCATGTGTTTATCGATTACATACAAATGGACAATCTAGTAACCATTTTATTGCTAGAATGGAAGCAATGAGAAAAAAAATGTTTCAACCTTACCTAAAAGGAGGATGGAATTTTGAATGGGATGCAATTCATTTTAATGTTGGTTTACACGATTTAAAATATTTAGCAGGTAAAAAATTAGATAAAGAAAATGGAAAGCAAGTATCTACTTTAAAAGTCTATGAAGATAACTTACATAAAATTATAAAGTATCTTAAAGCAAATTACCCAAAAGCAAAATTAATATTTGCTACCACAACTCCAGTACCAGAAGGTGCAGAAGGAAGGTTTGCAGGTGATTCTATAAAATATAACAAAGTGGCCTTAAATGTAATGAAACAATATCCTGAGGTTCTTGTTAACGATTTATTTACGTTTTCAGTTCCTGTTTTAAAAGAGCATGGTGTAAAAAAAGGAGACGTACATTATAAAGCAGAAGGTTCTCGATTACAAGGTATTCAAGTTTCAAAAAAAATTGCAGACGCAATAAGTATAAAACCTATTGAATGCCCATCAACAGATATTATTAATGCTCAATTTAAAGCATACGAATCTAAAAAGAAGAATTAAAAATGAAGTATAAAAGTGTTTTTTTTATAATGATGTTATTTGGCTTTTTAAGCCTACAATCTTGTAATTCTCAAGTTCAAAAAGAAAAAAAACCAAATATTATTTTCTTTTTTACTGATGATCAATCTTATGATACTCAGAAAGATTTTGGTAATCCAGATGTAAAAACACCCAACCTAGATATTTTGGCAAGTAAAGGAGTTGCTTTTAAAAGACATTACAATACTACTGCAATTTGCATGGCAAGTAGAGCAAACGTTATGACAGGGCAATTCGAGTATAAAACAGGTTGTAATTTCGATCATGGTTCTTTAAAAACAAAACAATGGTCTACCTCCTACCCTGTTTTATTAAGAGAAGCAGGTTATAATGTTGGTTTTGCTGGTAAGTTTGGTTTTTCAGTTTCTGATACCAATGGAGGATGGAAAAAAGAAGGAGAAGTTGCCAAAAAAGATTTCGATTTTTGGGCAGGTAGTCCACATCAAACATCATACAAAACAATAGAAAATAAATCTTTAGCTAAGTATGCAGAAGAATATCCACATAGTACACGTGCTTATGGAGCAGCAAGTATAGATTTTATTAGAAAATCTGTAGAAGAGGATAAACCTTTTTGTATGAGCGTATTTTTTAAAGCACCTCACAGACCAGTTGAACCAGATCCAATATTTGATTCTATTTATGCAAATACTACTTTTAGAAAATTACCTAATTATGGAAGAGAAGCAGGAGAACATCTTTCAAAACAATCTAAAATGGGTAGACAATATCCAAGATTTGAAGGATGGGGTTATGATAAGGATGAAACATATCAAGAAGCTTTACGAAAATACAATCAACTAATTTATGGGGTAGACTATTCTATAGGAATGGTGTTAGAAGAATTGAAAAAATCAGGTTTAGAAGAAAATACAATTATTATTTTTTCTTCTGATAATGGATATTTCAATGGTTCACATGGTTTAGGCTCAAAAGTATTGCCTTATGAAGAAGGTGCAAGAACGCCACTTATTATTGTAGATCCAAATCAAAAAAATAAAGCAATTAAAACAACGTCATTATCTGGAAATGTAGATATTTCTGCAACAATTCTTGATTATGCAGGTGTAAAAATTCCTGAAGTTTACGATGGTAAAAGTTTAGCAGAAGTATTAGAAAATCCTAATAAACAAGTAAGAAATACTTTACCAATAATTCAAGTTTGGGGACCAAAAGCTACACACTGTTTAACAGTTATGGACAATCAGTATAAATATGTGTATTGGTATTATGAAGATAAAGAAAAAGGAATTCATCCAACAGAAGAATTATTTGATATAGTAAATGATCCTTACGAAATGCAAAATATTGCAAATCAATCAAAGTATCAAAGTCAACTTGAAGAAATGAGAGCATTGTATGATCAACAATTAGAACATTGGAAAAATGAAGGTGTTAAATATAATGGATATGCAAAATATGAATCATTATTTGAAAGACGCTAGCAGTGTAAAATAGACTTTATTATAATTTACAGAAAACTTAATATGAGGTTAGCTTTTATTCAAACAATGCTAGCTACATTTCATAACTTAATTATAATTTGAACTAATGAAACACTTTTATCAACTTACATTTATTTTAATTCTGATATTTGGTTGTTCTTCAACAAAAACATTAGATAATAGAAATACTAAATTAAACCCAACATCTATTAATCAATTTGTAATTAATGGTATTCATCTGGGAAAATCCAATATTAATGATGCTAAAAAATTAGGATATACTCTTGAAAATTATGAAGATGGTTGTAAAACGATAGCTAAATGGGATGGTCAAACTTTTTGGGATCATAATTGTAATGGCATATTAGAATCCATCAGCATAACTAAATATAAAAGTATGCCTCAATCATTAAAAGAGATGGGATACAATTTCTCATTATCTTATAACGAATGGATTGAACTTTTTAGAAAACAAGGCTATACAATAGAAATTAAGACGCAACCACATCAAAAATATGTAAAGCATAAAGGGTACGAATGTTTTACTGCTAAAGTTAGATTAACAAAATATAATATTAAAATAATAGATTTAAATTTTAGTTTTCAAGTAGGTAATGAAAAATCAAGAAATACATTATGGCGCATTAGAATAGTTGCTAAGGATTAAATTCAAGAAAACTTAGATAAACAATATTATATGTATGGTTACTTCTCTGCTTTTCCTTGACAAACTTATATTAAAGAGCTAGTACTTATCTTAAATTTATTGATAAAAAAAACAAATATGAAATCCTTTTTATTAATTATTCTACTGTTTTTTAGTTGCACTATTTTTTCACAAGAAGAGAAAAAAAATATTTTACTAATTCACGCTGCTCAACGTGATTCTCAAAATGGTAAATTTCCTTCTACTGGAGATGAAAGTTGGTATGCTGAAAGCACTCAAATGAGTCAATCTGATAATACTTTAGAATATGTAGCAGAATATTTACAAGGTCTCTTAGCTTTAACTAATGATTTTGCAGATATAAAAGTAGATTTTAATAGTATTGGAGATGCCAATTCAATCGCAGATATTTTCTACGACCCACAGTTTGCCACTACAAAATCTAATATAATCAATGGAGATTATAAATACGTGATTTTTTTTGATTCTGAACAAGCCTACACCTATCCAGAAATTATATACGAAGCCTGTAAACAGTTTTCACAACCCATTTTAGAAGCTGGAGCAACACCAATGTTAATGATGAATTATTCATCTTATGTTGCTGATGTAAATCAATTAGGAGAGTTTATTTATCGAGCAGCAAACGGAAATGGGATAGAAGTAATTCCTGCAGGTTATGCCATAGATTCAGCAGGTTTACAAGGCAGAAAAGTGGGTGTTGAAAGAGCTGAACAAGCAATGATAAGTGCTAGTGCACTCTATAGAAAAATAACAGGTTTTAATGCAGCTGATGCTAATTATATACCTACTTATGCAGATACAGATATAAATCCAGCAGCTCAATATGTTTTATCAAATGCTAAAATTACTGAACTTGTCAACTATGCCACAACTGCTGTAGATACGCATCAAACTATAGAACATTACAATACGAGTTACGAAAAAGATGGAGCTGTGGTTTATCGTAATTTAGACATTACAAACGCACCTTTTAATAGTGAAGTAAAATATTTTTATAAAGGCACAAGTACTCACGATTTTACAAAAGATAGATTAAATACCATTATTAGTAACTCATTAACGGCCACTGAAAGAAAATTAAGCCAACAAGTTTTTGGCACAAGAGATTGGACTGCAGAAGACACTCCTTTAAGAGCAACCGTTTTTCAAGAAAGTGCAGACCAAGGTGTATTTTTATACGTTGGCGGAACAGATCCTGGTGCAAATGCTCAAGACATAATCGACTCAAATCAAACCAATATGATTCCTCTAGTTTTCGATTGGATTAAAGGTTTTGAAAGCGCTAGTGGTGTAACTTCAACAACAAATGCTTTAAATAACGACGATTGTGCTGCTTTATGGTACAATTATCATTTTAGAGGATGGAAAACCATTCCGCTTACAGTAGGTATGGGTAGATTGAATGAAACGTTTTCTAATTTTATTGCAGCAGATGATGGTTTACACGTTTCAGATCCTCTTGTGTATATGAATGCAGCTATGATGATTGCATCTTCAATGGGTACAGAATTACCAATACCAGCAAATTTACCAACAAGAAGAGGAAGTTGGACACAAACACAGCTAGAAACAGCTATTAAAATGGGGCACGATTTGATAAAAGAATTGGCATATATGTCAGAAACTTTTGATTATGTTCCAGATAGTAATCTTTCAATTCAAACAAAATCTATTCCTAAAGTTAGCGTAAATCAAGCTTTTAATCATCAGTTAATGGCACAAGGTGGTTCAGGTAACTATACTTGGAAACTTATTTCAAGTTCAGCACTTCCAACTGGTTTGTCACTCTCTGAAAATGGTATAATTTCTGGCACAGCTACTACTGATTTTAAATATCAAAATGTTGCTTTTAAAGTTACAGACAGTAATGGAGCGTTTCGAAAAGTTGGTTTAAATTTAACATCAACCTTAGATGTTTTGGGTATTTCATCACCAGATATGATTACTGATGATATCTTCATTTATCCAAACCCGATTACCAATAACGAGCTAAATATTTCATTTTCTAAATCGTTAACTAAAGATGTTCAGATTGATTTATATACTTTAGATGGAAAGCATCTTGCTCAAAAAAAAAATGCTAGTTCAAACCAAATCATAAAGCTTTTGGTGAACAATATTCCATCAGGTATTTACTTACTTAAAATTAAAACGAAAAGCACAATAATCACCAAAAAGGTAATTATTAAATAGCATCTATTGTAATTATTGCTGTTTGTATTACTTATCTTTCATAAATGGGAGAATTCAGCAATACAAAGACCGAAAAGAGAGTGGTGTTTTGTGTTGTTAACTTTATGTTTGTTTAGCTCATAGTGTACATCTAGAATCATATTTAGAAAAAGAAATATGAATCAATTTTTCACTTAAACGAAAAGCGTAAACAACAAATGAATAATAGATATTGGTTCTTCTTTATAGTAAATTTAGCTTTTATGTATTCAGTTTTTTCTCAAACTGAATCACATAGAAAAGATAAACCCAATGTCATTATTGTCATCACAGATGATCAAGGAACAGGAGATTTATCTTGTATGGGAAATCCCTATATAAAAACCCCAAACATCGATAAGTTTTATCAAGAATCTGTAAGATTTACTAACTATCATGTTTCTTCTACTTGTGCACCTTCAAGAGGCGCATTAATGTCTGGTAGGCATACCAACAGAGTAAATACATTTCATACTATTACTGGTCGTTCAATTTTATTTGAAGATGAGTTGCTCCTTCCGAAAGTTTTTGCACAAAATGGATATACGAATGGAATGTTTGGCAAATGGCATTTAGGTGATAATTATCCTTATCGTCCAGAAGATAGAGGCTTTCATGAAGTAGTAAGAATTGGAGGAGGTGGAATAACTCAAGGACCAGATTTTTGGTGGAATGATGGTTTTGATGATACTTATTGGCACAATGGAGAATTACAAAAATACAATGGGTATTGTACAGATGTGTTTTTCTCTGAAGCTTTAGATTTCATCGAAGAAAATAAAGACAATCCTTTTTTTTGTTACATTTCAACAAATGCACCACATAAACCATGGAACCTTCCTAAAGAGTATTTAGATATTTATAAAAACTCAAAAAATGTAGGAGAAACTTATAAGCGTTTTTATGGAATGATAACCAATGTAGATGACAATTTTAAATTGTTAGAGCAAAAATTAGAAGCACTTAATTTAAAAGAAAATACAGTCGTTATTTTTACTACGGATAATGGAAGTGCTGGTGGACAAAGAATATTTGATGCAGGTTTACGAGGAGGAAAAGGAAGTGTTTACGAAGGTGGTCACAGAGTGCCTTTATTTGTAAGATGGCCAAATGGAAAAGTAACTGGAGGTAAAGATATTGATGAATTGGTTGCGCATTACGATTTACTACCAACCTTTGTAGATTTATTTGATTTTGATTTTAACCCGATGAAAACTTTAGATGGAAAAAGTCTAAAACCATTACTTGATGATAAAAAATCAACTTGGGAAAATCGTATTCTGTATGTTGATACGCAAAGATTACAAAACCTAATAAAATATAGAACTTACTCAGTTATGGATAATAATTGGCGTTTGGTAAATGGAAAAGAATTGTACAATATAAATACTGATAAAGGGCAAAAGAATAACATTATTAAACAGCATCCAGAAGTTGCTAATCGTTTGACAGAAGGTTATGAAAAATGGTGGCAATCCATCATGTCAGAAAAACCAAATGAAAGATATGGTTATATCAAAGTGGGTTCTCCAAAAGAAAATCCAAGTAGAATTTCTGCACACGATATGTTTACAGGGAAACATAATGGAGCTTGGCATCAAGATGGAGCCTCAAAAGCAGTACAAGCTACTGGTAGATGGAAAATTGAATTTGTTGAAGATGGTGAATATGCTATTTACTTAAGACGATTTCCAAGAGAAAGTGGATTGGCAATTAATGCAACTTTTCCTGGTCAAGAAAAAAGAATCGAGTTACAAAAAACAATGGCTGGTAGTACAAAATCAGATTTTGAAAAAGCGTATTTATATGTTGCCAATATCAACAAAGAGATAAGAATTAATACAGGACAATCAGAAATAAAATTTACCGGAAATATTCCTGCAGGTAAATACGATATGGAAGCACAATTGATAGATAAATCAGGGAAAGTTTACCCAGCTTACTATGTTTACATAGAAAAAATATAAAAAAAGAAACTATGAAAAAGTTAATAGCTATTATTTTTTTAACCCTAATTATAATGGGCTGTAAAAACAATAAAAAAGATGATATAACTTCAATTGATTTTGTTACAGAAACAATAGGAGATGTTGATTTTGGAAAAACAAAAATGTCTGACTATACTCCTGAAATTAGGGAGAACATGAAGAAATTGTATGAAGATAAATTCGGGTTATTTGTTCATTACGGACCATATGCGCAACTTGAAGGTGAATGGCAAGGTAAAGAAGGTGCTGCAGAATGGATTATGAGAAGAAGTTTTATACCTGTAGCAGCGTATGAAAAAGAAGCTGCTGGAAAGTTTAAACCTGAAAAATTCAATGCGAAAGAATGGGTAGACATTGCCGAAAATGCAGGAATGAAATTCATCGTGCTTACTGCAAAACATCATGATGGCTTTGCTATGTATAAATCAAAACATCCTTATAACTTATATGACTTTTCAGGATTTAATCGTGATATTTTAAAAGAACTGGCAGAAGAATGTAAAGAAAGAGACATGAAGTTGGGCTTTTATTATTCACAAGATCAAGATTGGCATGAAAAAGGTGGTGCTGGTAATGATTGGGATTTTGGTAGTGTTATAAAACCAGCTGATGAATTTGATACCTATTTTAGAGAAAAAGCGGTTGCACAGATAAATGAGTTAACCACCAATTATGGCGATATTTTTATGGTTTGGTTTGATACACCTTTTCAAATTACAGATGAACAAAGCCAATTGATGATGGATGCTGTGAAAAAAAATCAACCAGGAGCATTAGTAAACGCACGACTAGGAAATGGATATGGACATTTTGATGTTTCGATTGATAATGGTACTACACCAAGTGTAAGTAAAGCAACATGGCTTTCAGATTTAAAAGTGCCATGGCAAACACACGAATCTGTTACAAAAAATGGATGGGGTTATACATCACGTGGAGCAGAATTGGATCGTTCTGAAGATTATTCAGATTTCATTTACAGTTTGTGTAGAATTGTTGGAAATGGAGGTGTTTATCTTTTAAATGTAGCGCCTAGACCAGATGGAACTATTCCAGAATCGCAAGTCAACAGCATTAATGCTATTGGAGATTGGCTAAAAATAAATGGCGAAGCAATTTACGGAGCAGATCCAAGTCCGTTAAAATTCCCACCTTATGCCATTACTAGTAAACCTGGAAAAGTGTATTTACACTTTAAGGATTTAGAAGAAGATCAAGTGGAAGTTTCTGGCATTTTATCCAAAGTAAACAAAGCATACGTTTTGGCAGATACAGCTAAACAATCTTTAACTTTTAAACAAGAAGGTGAACAAATTAGTGTTACAGTTCCTAATCACTTAAAACAACCGAGAGTAACTGTGGTTGTTATGGAAATAGAAGATAAAGAAGCCAAAATAATCGACGAAACTATTCAACAGCAAAATGATGGAACCATAAATTTACCAGTTTCAAAATGTGAATTTGCCATTAGAAGAATAAGTTATGATTACGATAAAAAAGTAACACATCGCTGGGGCGAAAATACCAAACAAGGTTTAATTTGGACGATTAATGTAACGCAACCTGGAATTTTTAAAATCGTAAGTGAAGATACAGGTGATGATAATTTTACCTACAATTTAATAACACCTAAAAAAACGATTGAACTAAATGCCAAAGGAACCATTGGAGGTTTGACAAAAAAAGAACAAGATGGAAGTGTAACTTTAAGCAAAGGAATACATGAAATTAGAGTTTATCCAAAGGTAAAAACCAGCAAAAAAACAAAACAGAGGTATAAGTTTAAGGGAATAGAGCTAATTCCATTAACAGAATAACATAGTTTAGAGATATTAAATTTCATAATAATTAATAATCAAAATGATTAAAAAAATAACATTTCTTCTTTTCGTAATTGGGCAATTTAGTTTTGCACAACAAAACCCGATTCTTAGAGAAGGCAATCCGAATTTCTTATACACAGCTGATCCAGCTGCAGAGGTTTTTAACGGGAAAGTGTATCTCTATTGTTCACACGATCAACCTGATGCTATTAATTATGAGGGTATGAAAGATTATGTGATTTTAGAATCATCAGATTTAAAAAATTGGATTAATCACGGAGTTTCTTTAGACCCTCAATTAGACAAAGGTTTTGAATATGCGCAATCTAATATGAATGCTCCAGATGCTGCTTATAAAAACGGTTGGTATTATTGGTATTTTCCAAGTGATATTACGCACGTAGGTGTAGCCAAAAGCAAATCTCCAACAGGTCCTTGGCAATCTGCTGTCACCAATGAGATGACCACAATTTTTGATCCAACAGTTATTGTTGATGATGATGGTCAAGCATACATTTTTGGTAACGATCATTGGGTGGATATTGGCGAAAAAGGTTCACACATAATGGGTGCCAAATTAAAAGATAATATGGTTGAATTAGATGGACCTTGGGTTCGTTTAACAAAAGAAACGGTTAATGAAGCAGTACACGTTTTTAAAAGAAATGGAATTTTTTATTTCAGCGCCAGAGTTGGGCCAATTACTAAATATTGGATGGCAGATTCGCCATTACCAAAAAACTATGCGACATTTAAAGGAGAACTTGCTCCCAATTCTCCTGAATCTCCAAATCATACTTCTGTAATCGAATTTAACGACCAATGGTATCTTTTTTATCATAGAGGAGATGTGAATAATGGTAATCGTTATAAGAGATCAGTTTGTTTTGATAAGATCACATTTCGAAAAGACGGAACCATAGAACCAATTGTATATACATTGGATAAAAATGTGGAAATAACGAAACCAGTTTATGCAAAACGAAAAAGAAGAGAACAGAAAAAGAACAATCCTAAAGGAAAACAAGTGGTTTTTGAAGCAGCTGAAAGTATTCGTTATGAAGCCGAATATTTTAGTTCTATGTCAGGTAATTTAAAAGTAGAAAAAATTAAAACGGATAAAAATAGTGAAAGCGTAATTCAGCTTTCAAAGAATTCTTGGTTGGGTTATACTGAAATTGAATTCGGCAAAAGTGCTGCACCATTTTCTTTTCGCGTAAATGTTTCTGCACCAAAAGAAGGAGCTAAAATTGTAGTGCGAATTAACAGTCCTACAGGAGCAATTTTAAAAACCATTCCAATACCATCAACAGGAATAAACAATTACAAAACCATTGCAACAACACTAAATAGAGTTAGAGGAGCACAAACAATTTACTTATGTTCAGAAGGTGATGATGAAGGTATATTCAATCTAAATTGGTTTGAATGGACACCATCGAAAAGAGAAAATAAGAAGCACTAATATAGCATGATATTAAATAAAATACATCAATTCAAGATATATAAAAATATAAGACTCATAGTTTTAATGACTATTGTAGCATGCAGTTCAGTAAAAGAAAAAAAGAAAGTTAGTGAGTTAAAGTCTCAAAAACCAAATATAATTCTAATTATGACTGATGATCAGGGTTATGGAGATTTGGCTTGTCTTGGAAATCCGATTTTAAAAACGCCTAATCTAGATAAGTTGCATAGCGAGTCTGTAAGGCTTACCAACTTTCATGTAAGTCCATTTTGCACTCCATCAAGAGCAGCCCTTATGACAGGACGTTACCCAGGTAGAACTGGAGCATATCGCACCAGTAGTGGGCGCACCTTGCTTCATATAGATGAAAGAACAATGGCTAATGTGTTTTCAGAAAACGGATATACTACAGGAATGGTTGGGAAATGGCATCTAGGAGATAATGCCCCACATAGACCACAAGACAGAGGATTTCAAGATGTAATTTGGCATAAATCTGGAGGAGTTGGTCAAGCATCAGACTACTGGGGCAATGACTATTTTGATGATACTTATGAGCGAAATGGTAAAAATGAAAAATTTGAAGGCTATTGCACTGATGTATGGTTTAATGAGGCTATCAACTTTATAGAGAAAAACAAGGAAGAGCCATTTCTACTTTATTTAGCAACCAATGCACCACATGGACCTTATATTGTTGGTAAAGAATGGAGCGAACCATACAGAGACAAGGCTAAATGGAAATTCGGCCCTGAATTTTATGGTATGATTGCCAATTTTGACTACAACTTGGGGATTCTTAGAAATAAACTTGAAGATCTAGGAATAACTGATAACACCATATTAGTATTTATGTCTGATAATGGTACAGCAAAAGGGGCGAGTTTTAAAGGACTGAATTCAGAAGCATTGAAGGGATATAATGCTGGTATGCGAGGAAAAAAATCTTCGATTTATGAAGGAGGTCATCGCGTGCCTTTTTTCATTCATTGGCCTGATGGAGGTCTGCAAGGAGGAAGAGATGTTGATGCACTTACTGCTCATATTGATGTATTGCCAACACTAGCTGATTTATCTGGAATACCAATCTCAGATTCCCACAATCCTGATGGAATATCTTTTAAACCTATCTTGGAAAATTCTAAAAATGCAAAAAAACGAGACCATCTTGTTGTACAATTTCAGGGAGGGCCATTTTTTAAAGGTTCACCAAAAGAGTGGGAATTTACATGTGTCATAAAAGATAACTGGCGACTAATTAACGGAACAGAACTTTATGATATTCAAAATGATCCTAGTCAAAAAAGAGATATTTCATCTGCCAATTCAGAAAAGGTAGCAGCGTTGCGAACACTTTACACACCGTTTTGGAAATCTGTTTCACCACGTATGACTCCTGTTTCTATTGATATTGGTAACACCAAAGAAAACCCTACGTTTTTATGTTCACAAGATTGGTACTTGCCTAGTGGAAATCCTCCTTGGAATTTTGGTTCAATCAAAAGACTTCCATCAGTTACTGGACCCTGGATGGTAAACGTTAAAAAAGCAGGTTTATATCGATTTACACTTCGTCAATTCCCTGAAGAAGCAGATAAAGTAATTAAGGCTGTGAGAGCTAAAATTCAGATAGCTGGAAAAGATGAGGAAATGAAAGTGAAACAAGGTAGCAAAGAGGTTGTTTTTGAGTTGGAAATCCCTGCTGGGAAAACGGAACTTATTACCTATCTCTATACAAGTGAAGGGAAAATGGGAGGAGCTTATTTTACTGAAGTAGAAGCACTATAGGATAGGAAGGTTTAATAACATATTCTTAAAGAATAGCCGAAATGAAAGCAAATTTATTCCCTTAAAAAAGCGAAGGGTTTTTTAAAAGGATTTAGAGTAATCAATTTTATGAATAATTATTAGAATAAATATGGATAGTAAACAAATAAGACCTTTTTTAGAAATATTAATTTGTTCAGTTGCATTACTGATTCTATTTTCGTGTAAACCAAACTTAACTATTAAAGAATCTTCTTTTAGTAAATCACTTGTTTCTGGAAAATTTATTCTGCCAGCAGAAGAAGGTTGGTGGAATTGGGGAATGTCTCCTATTTATGACGAAAAAGGAAAACTACACGTTTTTATGTCTACAATTCCAAATAAAGGACGTTGGATAAAAGACAGTAAAATTGTTCATTTTACAGCAGATACACCAGAAGGGCCTTATCAATTTATTGACACCACATTTTCGAGTAAATCAGCAACTTATCACAATCCACAAGTATCTAAAGTTGGTGATACTTATGTTATGGTGTATTTGGTAAAAGAAAGAACAACGCCAAGATTGGCACAACAAATAGGTATTGCAACTACAAAATCTTTGGATGAACCTTGGGTAGAAAGTCCACACAATCCAATTATAAAAGCATCAGGAAAAATGGATGGAGCAAATATTATTCACGCTTCCAACCCTACTTTTTTGGTGGATGAAAATGGTAAATATCGAATTTATTACAAGTCAATTACAGATAATCACAAAGATTTTAGAGAAATTTCTTTAGCGATTGGTGATAATTTAGAAGGGCCTTATGAAAATTATAAAGAAAATCCATTAATTTCTTATGCAGATATGGGCTTAGATATAGAAGATCCTTATGCTTTTTATTACAAAGGGAGGTATTATCTAATTGTTGAAGATCGTATGGATGTAAAAAGTGCGTTGGAAGGAAATCCAAAAATCTTGGGTAAAAAACAATTAGGAGGAAAACGACCAGGTTTAATATATCAATCTAAAGATGGAATACATTGGGATAGACCAGAAATAGGATACAATACAAACAGTCATTATTTCAATCACGAATTGGCAAGAAGCGAAAGGCCTAACATTTTATGGGAAAATGGCAAACCAGCCTATTTGTTTTTGGCTTGTCACGATGAAGATCCAACAGCAGGATATTTCTTAAAAATTGAAAATTGGAAATAAAAAGTTAATTAATAAGGACAACTTTAAAATGTATATCAAAATGAAAAATAAAAACATTCTATTAGCGATTGTTTTATCTTTTATTTCAGTCGTAAGTTTTTCTCAGAAAAACCTTACACATCCATATTGGGCACCAAAAACCTGGCAGCTCAGAGCAGATGATATCACTACAATTATGGGTTTTAGAGCTCAATTGACTGGGAATTTGAATCACCTAGAAAGACCAACACCAGAAGTTGTGAACAATGCTTTTATCCGAGGTTTTTTTACTAAAGATGATGTAATGACTTGGGAAGTAGAAGCACCTTATGAAGCTGAATATAGCATTGCGCTTTTGTATACGGGTAGTAATAATATTCTTTCAAAATCAACATTTGAAGTTACTTCAAGAAATACAACAATTATTGAAAAAGCTAATATCAAAAATTGGGAAACAAGGCCTATTGTACAAAGACATTATTTAAAACAAAATTTAAAACTCAAAAAAGGAATCAATAAAATCAGTTTTCGTTTAGTGACTTTTGGCAAAGAAATTGAAGTGGAAGTAAATAAAGAAATAAAAGCCAATACAAACAAAAAACCAAATCCTTTTGCTTTTTGGTCTATAGAATTGGTGCGTCCAAAAGCACTTACAGCAATTAAAGCCAGAGCAAAGGCAATGAAAGCAGATGTACAATGGATGGTAGATGGAAAATATGGATTGTTTGTACATTTTTCATCAGGATCAAGACCATATAATGGAGGTCCAAAATTAGGCGAACAGTATCAAAAATTGGTAAATGAATTTGATGTGGATGCTTTTGTAGAAAAAGTAGTAGAAATAGGTGCTTCTTGGGTTACGTTTACCTGTGCTCACGGAACTCAACATTGGCCAGGACCTAGTAAAACTATAGATAGCATAAAATCAGGTTTTACTTGTGAAAGAGATTTAATCAGAGAATTGATTGATGGATTAGGAAAACACAATATTCGTTTAATGTTGTACTACAACCCTAATAGTGGAATGGAAGATTTGTATGGTAATACCTATGGAAATGGTAAAACTCCAGATTCATCAGGATATTTTCAATTCTTAGAAAACCATTTTCGTGAAGTAAGCTTACGATATGGTGAAGATTTAGCAACCACAGGAGGTTATATTGATGATGGAGGTTGGAAAGTATATCAACTAGATCCACCTTGGGAAAAATTTGCGAAAGCAATTAAAGCAGGAAACCCAAATGCTCCTGTAGGATTTAGCCAAAATCTGTTTGCAAATTTAACTCCTTTTAGTGATCTAGTAGTTTCTGATGGATCAGGTAGAGTACCAGAAATTCAATCAGATTTCTTGTTCAAAGAAGGTGGGCAGTTAGAAGGTCAATATCCGGCTAGTTGGTTTTATATGGATGGTTGGTCAAGCAGAGTAAAAAACGGAAAGTTTACGCAAAAACCTAAATTTTCAGCAGAAAAATATATTGAGATTTTTAAAAAAGCAGATCAGGCAAATATGCCGATTACAATCAATTTGGCAATGACACCAGATGTAACAAAAGATCACCCTATTTTTAATCCAGAAAGTATTGAAATTATGAAAAAGGTACGTAAAGCAGTAAAAGGATATTAATCAATAAAAAACATCATTAAAAGGAATCAAAAATGATAAAAGCAAAAATTTTAGTACTACTATTAACCTATGTAGTTGCCACTGGTTTTGAATTAAGTGCACAAAAAAAAACATATATAAATAGCGATGGAAGTACATTTGTACCCAAAGGTTTTTATCCAAAATTTAGTTGGGAAACTACTCCTCAGTATTTTATGTTTCAAGATAAGAACCGCTTATTAACTTCTGAGGAAGTGAAATTTATAGCAGCGCGTACAGATTTTATTTGCATTGAAAAATCGCACGGAAAAAAACAATTAGGATCTGCTGAGCTTGGAGCTAAAAAAGAAGCAAAAGCATTTAGAAAAGTAAACCCTAACATCAAAGTGTTGTTTTATTTTAATTCTGCCTATGCTTGGACTTATACTTCTTATACCAAAGATTTTACCAAGAAAGGTGTCAAGAAAAATCCAAAATTAAAAGAGTTTTTAATTAATAATCCAAAAACGGGAGAGCTAGCAGAACATTTTGGGGCATATTGTTATGATTTATTAAATCCTGAATTCCGTGAATGGTGGGTAGAAACTGTAGCAAAAGGAGTTAGAGAATCTAATTGTGATGGTGTTTTTATCGATCAAATGCACGGAAACAGTAGATTTCGTAAGGAAGAGAAACCTGAGCTTCAAAAAGCAATGGGAGAAATGATGGCTGCACTAAAAAAGAAGTTGGGGCCTGATAAAATATTGTTAGGTAACAATGCCAATAATAAAGATGCAAGTGATGTATATCCTGTTTGTGATGCAGTAATGTTCGAAAACTATTCAAAAGCTAGATTTAAAAAAGAAAGTTTACTAAGTGAATGGGGAGATATGCTAAAAAATGCCAAAGAAGGAAAAATATCCGTTTTTCGACTTGGAGTTGATGGGTTTGGAAGAGGAAATATTCAGCCTAATATGCCAGAATTATCTAAAGAAAAATTGGAGTTTTCTCTTGCTTGTTATTTAATAGGAGCTCAACCCTACTCCTACTTTATGTACAGTTGGGGATGGAAATTAAGAACAGGACCTTTGGTAAATTATCCTGAACTACAAAAACCTCTTGGTGCTCCTAAAGAGGCTTACAAGAGAATAACACCAAATGGTTGGGAATTTACTCGTGAATTTGAACACGCCAGTGTTTGGGTAAATACAGAAAGTAGAGAAGCAAAAATATCTTGGAAATAAAGTAATTAAGTAAAATATTTAAAAAATGAAAATTAAAAATAAATCTATTTTATATACGTGTAATTTGTTAATGTTGATGGTTTTTAATGCGTCAATTTTTGCTTGCGCAGTAAATAAATCTTCGTCAACTAATCCTCTTAAAAAAAACAACACAGTTACCAATAAAGTTGATAAACCCAACAAAACATTACGTCTTTGGTATAATCAGCCAGCGACTAATGATAATAAAGGTTGGATAAATCGTTCAATTCCAATGGGAAATGGTTACATGGGCGTTAATGTTTTTGGTGGTATTGCCACAGAACGAATCCAAATTACTGAAAATAGTTTATATGACTGGGCAGAAAAAAATCGTGGTCTTCGACGTAAAGGGTTGAATAATTTTGCCGAAGTTTATATTGATTTTGATCATCAGAACACTAAAAACTACAAGCAAGAATTAAACTTAAATAAAGGTATTTCTTTTGTAGAATATGAACAAAATGGAGTAAAATATTCAAGAGAATACTTTACAAGTTATCCAGACAAGGTAATGGCAATTCGTTTAAATGCCTCCGAAAAAGGTAAATTATCATTTACATTGCGTCCAACAATCCCTTTTTTAGGAGAAGCAAAATCAGGTACTGTTTCTGCTAAAGACAATATAATTACCCTTTCTGGGATAATGAATTACTACAAAATCAAGTTTGAAGGGCAGTTCAAAGTGATTCCTGTAGGAGGTAAAATGAACGCAACCAAAAAAGGTACAATTAGGGTTTCTGATGCTGATAGTGCTTTAATTCTGATTGCAATCGGAACCAATTATAAACTAGATTCTCAAATATTTCTAACGGATGAACCAACTAAAAAATTGGAAGGTTTTCCAGATCCTCATAAAAAAGTAACTGCATATTTAGAAGATGCGTCAGCAAAATCTTATAACGAATTATTGAAAAATCATTTAGCAGATTATACCAATCTTTATAATAGAGTGAATTTTAATTTGGGCGCTGATGAACCTAAAATTCCAACAAACGAGTTGATTGATGCATATCCAAATGGAAATTCTAGCAAATACCTAGAGGAATTAGCATTTCAATATGGACGTTATATGTTAATATGTTCTTCTAGAAAGGGGACACTTCCACCCCATTTACAAGGAATTTGGAATGTTTATGAAAGACCTCCTTGGTCATCTCAATATTTACACGATACAAACTTACAAATGGCGTATGCACCTGTTTTTTCAACTAATTTAACTGAGTTGTTTGAATCTTATGCAGATTATTTTAAAGTTTTTGAAGCACGTCAACGTTTATATGCAACACAATATATTAAAGAGTTTAATAGTGCAGAGCTTGATGCTAATGGAGATAATGGTTGGTCTGGGCCATTTTGGAGTAATCCTTATGATATTCCTGCCAAATCTAAAGTAGCAGGTTTTGGAACAGGTTCATGGATTGGTTTACTGTTTTGGGATTATTTCGATTATACACGTAATAAAACCTTGTTAGCAAATAAAGTATATCCAGTAATTTATGAACAGGCTAACTTTGTATCTAGATTCGTTACTAATACTGATGGTTTTTTATTAGCCAATCCATCATCTAGTCCAGAACAAAAGTTAAGAAATACAGTAGGTACAACTTTCGATCAACAAATGTTTTTCGAGAACCACCACAACACCCTAAAAGGTGCTGAAATTTTAGGAAAATCTGATGTCAGACTACCAATATTCAAGTCACAACTTCCTCTATTAGATCCAATCCAGATAGGAAAATCAGGTCAGATTAAAGAATTTCGTCAAGAAGAATTTTTCGATGATATAGGAGATCCTAATCATAGACATACTTCAATGTTGTTAGGTTTATATCCAGGGCAATTGATTAACGACAAAACTCCAGCTTGGTTAGATGCTGCTGAAGTTAGCCTCTTAAAACGAGGTCATAAAACCAACATTGGTTGGGCACGTGCAGAAAGAATAGCAATGTGGGCAAGAGTACATAATGAAGAAGAAGCTTATTCTTATTATAAAGAATTACTAAGCGAAAACTATTTACACAATTTATTTAACGATCATCGTGGAGACCCATTGTTTCAAGCAGATGCGAATTATGGTGCTACAGCTGGAGTTGCAGAAATGCTTTTGCAAAGTCAAGATTATGTAATTGCACCTTTAACTGCTTTGCCAAAAAACTGGTCAGAAGGGAGTTATAATGGTTTATTAGCTCGTGGTAATTTTGAAGTTTCTGCAGCTTGGTCAAAAGGTCAAGCTAAGAAGTTTGAAGTATTGTCTAAATCAGGAGGAATCTTAGAGTTTAGATATCCAAATGTTGCCAAAGCAACTATTAAAACATCAAAAGGTAAAACTGTAAAATTTGTTGTTAAGGATAATGATTTAATTACTATTAAAACAGAAGTAGGTAAAACTTATGTTATAAATGCGATTCCAGAATTTACTTCTGTGGATGCACCTTCGAAATTGAAGATTGATAATAAAGATAATAAAGTTAAACTTTCTTGGAATAAAAGTAAGGATGCTGTTTCGTACAACATTTATAGAGCTGTAGGCAACTCACCAACTTATGAGTTGGTCGCTTCTAAAATTACTAATACTGATTTTGTTTATAAACTTTCTGATCTTAAAAAAATCAGTCAGATGATATTCAAAGTTACATCAGTAAGAAACGATGGACGTGAAAGTAATAAAGGTGCAACAACAATTTTGCTATTACCTTAAAATTTAAATTTTAGCAAATGAAAATATTAAAAAATATTAGCTGGCTGTTTATTGGAGTATTCATTATTTTTTTGAGTATTACTAGTTGCAAAAAACAAGTTGAGGTACCCTCCTATTTAAAAGGGTATGAAGATGCCTATGCAAAAAATCCAAGAGTTGCTGCTTTGCAATGGTTTGAAGAAGCAAAGTTTGGCATGTTCATTCACTATGGATTATTTAGTTTAACTGAAGGATATTGGGGAGAAATACATTCAAAACCAGCAGAATGGGTACAATTGCGTGCAAAAGTTAGACCTGATGAATATGCAAAATTAGCAGATAAATTTACCGCTGAAAATTTTGATGCAGATTTAATCACAGATTTGGCTGTAGATGCTGGCATGAAATACATCAATATTACTACCAGACATCATGATGGTTTTAGTTTGTTCGATACAGAATTTAGCGATTTTAAAAGTACAAATAGTGCTGCAAAACGCGATTTGGTAGCAGAATTAGCAGAACAATGTCATAAAAAAGGCTTAGGATTATTTTTCTATTATTCTCATGGACGTGATTGGAAACATCCACATTCGCCTAATAGAGAAGATTGGGGTGGAAATCCAAAGCCAGATTACAATCCTAAAGAAGAGTCATATAAATATGGTGAAGAACAAGACTTGCAGTTATATGTAGATTTTATGAAAAATCAAATAACAGAGTTGTTAACCAAATATGGGCCTATTGCAGGAATTTGGTTAGATGGTAGAGCTGTGCCTAATTCTACACCAGAAAAAATAGCCGAATTGAAAATTCAAGAGTTATACGATCACATACATTCGCTTCAACCTCAAGTTTTGGTTTCTTATAAACAAGGCGTTTTAGGTACTGAAGATTTTAAAGCTCCAGAACGTCATTTTAAAGGAGAGTCAGATGTTCCTTTAGAAATTTGCAACACAATGCAACCTTATGCTTGGGGATATGATAGAGATAATGATGTAGGACACAAAACTACTGATGAAGTGATGGAAATGTTAGCA
The DNA here is from genome assembly GCF_018861005.1 of Polaribacter vadi. Classification (GTDB taxonomy): domain Bacteria; phylum Bacteroidota; class Bacteroidia; order Flavobacteriales; family Flavobacteriaceae; genus Polaribacter; species Polaribacter vadi_A. The sequence continues at coordinate 292,231 of NZ_JAHKQL010000015.1, read as the reverse complement.
CACACAAAAAAAATGAAAGCTAATTTATTATTAAATATTGGGCCATTACCAGATGGAACTGTTTTTCCAGATGACATTAAAACGTTAAAAGAAGTTGGAAAACGCTTAAAGAAATAAACGATGAAAACGATTTTAATCCAATTTAAGTGGATGCTTTTTTCACTTTGTATAATCCTTTTAACAGGATGTAACAATTTGAGTGAAAAGATAGAGTTATACGTCTCCATTTCAGGTGATGATAAAGCATCTGGAACCACTGTTGCTCCTTTAGCAAGTATTCCAAAGGCTCTTGAAATCGTTAGAGAATTTCGTGATAAAGGAAATTCAAAACCAGCTTTTATCTATTTAAGTGGTGGACGTCATCAATTAAATAAAACACTTTTTTTAGGTATAGAAGACGGAAATCAGAAATCAAATTCAGTATCAACACAGTTAACTTTTGCTGCGTATCCTAAAGAAAAACCTATTGTGAGTGCAGGAGTTTCCGTAAATGATTGGGAATTATTACAATCGCATCCTGAATTACCACAAGTAGCAAAAGGAAAAGTTTGGGTAGCAGATATTCCAGATGGAATTGATAAATTTTATACACTCTATGATGGGAAAGGACGCCTAAATCGTGCAAGAGCAGAAGGTTTTATACCCACTAAAATGGGTGATAAAAGAACAGTTCACTTTCCAAAAGGAAAAATAAAGAATTGGGAAAATCTTAAAGATGTTGAACTAAATATAAGACCCAGTCGTGCTTGGATGATTAATATGTTACCATTAGAATCTGTAGATGAGGAAAAATTAGTAGCAAAAACAAAAGTATCATCAACGTATGCGATGGGAGAATTAGCACATTGGGTACATAAAAAAGATGGTTATTCTGCTTGGATTGAAAATTCACTTGAATTCCTAGATACACCAGGAGAATGGGTAGTAAATACTGAAACACGAAAAATTTACCTATGGCCAGTCAATACAACAGATAATGGTTCTCCAAAAGGAATTTTGGCACCAACAATAACTGAACTAATTCGCGTAGAAGGAAATATCGATTATAAAGGCACTAAAGACCAACCTGTAAAAGGTATTTCATTCTCAGGGATTACATTTTCTCATGCAGATAGAAGAGCTTGGGTAGATGATAAAGATCAATTGGGTTGGGGTATGCAACATGATTGGGATATGTTTGATAGACCTACAGCAGCATTACGTTTTAGAGGAGCAGAGAATTGTGAAGTTATCAATTGTAAGTTTGTAAATTCTGGTGGATCTGGTGTTCGTTTTGATTTACATGCTCAGAAGAATAAGGTTGAAAATTGCGAGTTTTCTTATCTAGGAGAAGCAGGAATTTTATTGGCAGGTTATGGCCCAGGGACTAAAGATGTCAATCATCATAATAAAATTATCAATAATCATATTCATCACTTTAGTGAAATAACATGGCACTCTCCAGGTATTTGGGCCTGGCAAAGTGGTTACAACCAAATTGCCCACAATTATATTCATCACAGTGGATATGCTGGAATTTTAATTACCAATCGTATTGAGCCAGATAGAAGATTAAATGGTGAGGGAGGAAGAACAGTCAGACATCATGAAATTCCTGATGAGGTTATTAAAAACACAAAAGAGAACTATGAAAATTGGAAGGTTCGTGAAAAATTTAATCACTCAAGACATAATATTGTAGAGTATAATGAAATTACACATGCAGTACAATTATTGTCTGATGGTAACTGTATTTATGTTTCTGGAGCAGGTACAGGAAATATCGTTCGCTATAATTATTTACATGATAATTTAGAACATTCAATGCCAGCACCAATTCGTTGTGATGATGATCAGCATGAAACATTGATCTTTGGTAATGTTCTTTATAATAATTACGCTTTTAGTGCAGGAATTGCATCAAAAGGAGTCAATGATATCATCAACAATATTATTGTAGCGCCAAGAGTAGCACCACGATTTGGATATATCAGTTTTGAATGGGTTCCTGTAACCGGATCAAAAGCACATAAAAATATTATTATTTCTCATCCTGATGGAGGAAATGCTTATGCAGAAAGACCTCGTAAAGATCAGGTAAAAAACCTTCCAAATTTAAACCAAACAGATATGGATGAAAATCTGTATTATCATCCTAAAAATCCGAATTGGATGAATGCACATTTTAAAAGAATGCGTTTATTAGGAAAAGAGAAAATGAGTCAATTTGGAGACCCGATGTTTATTGATGTAGAAAATGCAAATTTTGGATTTAAAGCAGATAGTCCAGCTTTAAAACTAGGTATAGAACCATTAGATGTAAGCAAGATGGGAATGATTAAAAACTAAATTAAATTTTTTCTGGTTTTTCTTGATTAAACTGTAAGATAGTACAATTGAGGGCATAAGAATTCCAATATGATAGTTTTTAGCAAATTAATAGTTGTTAAGAGCAAGTATGTTAAGATATTTAAGAGCAAATTTGTAATAAATAGAAATTCTTAATCAGGAGTAAAAAAAGCTATAAGTATTCAAAATATAGTATTGCATTACTCCTTAAATGTACTTACAAAATGAAACAAAAACTATTAGTTGTCTTCACGTTATTTTTAATTTACACAGTTAGTGGTCAAAATAAATCTCAGAACAAAAAACCCAATATCATTTACATATTAGCAGATGATTTAGGAATAGGAGATTTAAGTGTTTATAATGAAAACAGTAAAATACATACCCCACATTTAGACCAGTTAGCTGATGATGGAATGCGATTTACAGATGCCCATACTTCATCTTCAGTTTGTACACCAACCAGATATGGTATCATAACAGGAAGATACAATTGGAGAACACCATTAAAACAATTTGTTACTTGGGGTACTTCACCAATGTTGATAAAAGATGATCGTTTCACTGTAGCCGATTTGTTACAACAAAATGGTTATAAAACTGCAAATATTGGTAAATGGCATTTGGGGTTAAATTGGGATCTAAAAGACACTAGCAAAGAATTAGAACATTACTCTAGTGTTAAAGATAAGTATCCAATGGAACAATTAGATTATACAAAACCCTTAAAAAAAGGAGCTTTAGATTTAGGTTTCGATTATTCCTATTTATTAGCAGCATCACTAAACATGCCTCCTTTTGTGTATGTAGAGAATGATAAAGTGGTGATGCAGCCAACAGGTATTTCTGAACAAAAAAGAAAATCAAATAAATATGCGTATTGGATAAAGGGACCAATTTCTAATGACTTTAAACATGAAGAAGTGTTACCTGTTTTTGTTGATAAAACAGTTTCTTATATCAAAGAAAACGCAAAAGACGATAAACCTTACTTTATCTACTTACCATTACCAGCACCACACAATCCAATTTTACCAACGGCACCTTGGAAAGGAAAAAGTAAAATAAATCCTTACGCAGATTTTGTTTTAATGATTGATGATTTAATGGGGCAAATATTTAAAGCAGTTAAAGAAAGTGGAGAAGAAGACAATACTATTATCATTTTTACAAGTGATAATGGATGTGCGGCAAATGCCAATTATGGAGTGTTAAAATCTAAAGGACACAACCCAAGTTATATTTATAGTGGAAACAAAGGAAGCTATTTAGAAGGAGGTCATCGAGTTCCTTTTATCGTAAAATGGCCAGAAAAAATCAAGCCTAATACTATTTCTGATGCAACCATTTGTACCACAGATTTTATGGCAACCACTGCCGATATTGTAAATTATAATTTAAAAGATAATGAAGCAGAAGACAGTTATAGTATGTTGCCTTTGTTGTTACAACAAAAAGGATATGAAAGAGAAGCAACTATTCACCATAGCAAAGAAGGTGTTTTTGCTATAAGAAAAGGAGATTGGAAATTAATTGTATCTGCAAACAAAGGGTTAAATGCTATGGGAAGACCTTTAAAAAAGTTAAAAGACTTGCCAGAAATTATATTGTATAACTTAAAAATTGATGTTGGAGAGCATGTGAATTTAGCAGAAAAACATCCTGAAAAAGTAAAGGAACTGAAGCAATTATTAATCAAACAAATTAATGATGGAAGAAGTACATCAGGAAAACCACAAAAGAATGATGAGATAGATTTTCCTTGGGTACAGGCAGCTTTTGCTATAAAATAAATTAGGAGTTTTTTACGGAAATAGGTTTTCAAGAAAATAAACAAAATTTAAACAACAATATATGTTTATGAAAAAGGTATTTATTGCATTGCTCGTTCATCTTTCAGTAATTCAAGGTAGTTTTTCACAAGAAAAAGTGTGGAGTGAAACTGAGTTGGAAAAACAAGAAAGAATGGCTTGGTGGTCCAATGCCAAGTTTGGTATGTTTTTACATTGGGGTGTTTATTCTGCTTTTGGAGGAGAATGGAATGGCATTGATTATGGAAAAGAAATGGGAGCTGGAAGTGCAGAATGGATCTATCTTTTAGCTGATATCCCTAAGGAAGCTTATGAAAAAAAAGCACAACAATTTAATCCTGTAAATTACAAACCAGCAGAATGGGTAAAAATGGCCAAGGATGCAGGCATGAAATATATGGTGTTAACCACAAAGCATCATGATGGATTTGCCATGTTTGATACAAAAGCATCTGACTGGAATGTTGTAAAGTCGTCAGCTTATAAAAAAGATTTGTTGAAAGAATATATAGATGAATGCCATAAACAAGGTATGCGTGTTGGAATTTATTATTCACATGAAAAAGATTGGTATCATTATAAAAAAGTAAGAAGAAATGCTGCTGTAGTTCCAGAAGATTATAAAAAAATAGTAAAAACTCATTTAGAAGAATTATTAACTAATTATGGTCAAATCGATTTAATTTGGTTTGATATGGGCGTAAAAAGACATGCAGATTTAAATCAAATGTGTTATGATTTGGTTCGTAAATATCAACCTAATTGTGTTGTAAGTAGTCGAATTGGAAATAATCTTGGAGATTATGAAAACTTAGGCGATCGTGAGTTAGCATCTCCTGGTGCTGAAGGATACCTTGAATCTATAATGACTTTAAGACATAATTGGGGCTATGACAAAAATGATTCAAACTGGAAACCTTCAGAAGAGGTAATTTCAATGTTGTCAAAGTGTGCTTGTAGAAACTCAAATTTTCTATTAAACATTGGCCCAGGACCTGATGGTTGTTTTACCCCTGAAGAAACAGCGCGTTTAAAAGATATCGCAAAATGGACAAAAGTAAATGGAAAATCTATTTATGAAACAAAAGGTTCTCCTTTTAAGGGAGAGTATAAATGGGGTTCTATAACAACAAAGGAGAAAAAAGTTTATTTACATCTTTTTGGTGATGAAAATAAAACCATCAATATAAACGGGATTAAAAGCAAAGTAAATAAGGCCTATATTTTAGGCAATAATACACCTGTGCTTTTTACTCAAAATACAGACAAGGCAACAATAACAGCAACTATTCCAAAAGATACATTTAATCAAACATTACCTGTGGTTGTTTTAGAGTTGAATGGTGACTTAGAAATAGATTTAGCTAAAGGACCAACATGGATTCCTCCAAGTATACATCATACAAAACGCAAAGAAACTTCAGGAATATTAGTTGAATCTGATGGAGTAAATTTTATGCTAAATGATAATAAAAAACAGCATTCATTCAGTTTAAATGAACAAATACAATATCGTATTAATGATCATGGTAATATCCAAATAGTTCCAGATTTCAAATTGATAAAAGATAACAAATATAAAGTTGTATGTACTACAGGAAAAAATCCTGTTGTTGAGATTATTACATTAATGAAATAGCATTAATAGAAGAGATGTTTTATAAAAAAATATTGTTAAATCTAGTAGCATAAAAAGTAGTTTGGGAAACTTTTAAAGTTAGAATAACATATCCTGAAAATATAAAAAAACATATACTAAATGAAAAATATTGTTAGACTTTTCGCCGTCTTAATTTTGACTCAGTCATCTTTTGCCTTACAAAATAAGCAGAAACTTCCAAACATTGTTTTAATTAATGCAGATGATTTAGGTTATGGCGATTTGAGTTGTTATGGAGCAACAAAGCTTCAAACACCGAATATCGATAAATTAGCTAAAGAAGGACGAATGTTTACGGATGCGCATTCAGCTTCTGCAGTTTGTACCCCATCACGATATGCGCTGCTTACTGGAGAGTATCCTATTAGATACGGAAATTTAAACAGACCTATTTTTCTTAAAGACAAATTAGTAATTGATACCCAAAAAGAAACCATAGCATCAGTGTTAAAAAAAGCAGGATATGCAACAGCTTGTGTTGGAAAATGGCATTTAGGTTTTGGAACAACAAAACCTGTTGATTGGAACAAACCATTAACTCCAGGTCCTAATGAATTGGGTTTTGATTATTACTATGGCGTACCAGTGGTAAATAGTCACCCTCCTTTTGTATATGTAGAGAACCATAATGTGGTTGGACTAACGGAAGATGATCCATTTGTGTATGGAGAAAAAGCCAAAACAAAAGAAGTTTTTGAAAAAATGAATTTGGATGATATTGGAGGAGCTGATAAAGCACATGCATTATATGTTGATGAACAAGTAGGAACTCATTTAAAAGAGAAAGCAATTGGTTGGATGAAAGCACAAAAAGAAAAGCCTTTCTTTCTGTATTTTGCCACCACAAATATTCACCACCCTTTTACACCTGCACCACAATTTAAAGGAACCAGTGAATCTGGCTTGTATGGCGATTTTGTTCATGAATTAGACTGGATTGTTGGTGAAGTTATGCAAACGCTTGAAGAAATGGGAGAGGCAGATAATACATTGGTCATATTTACAAGTGATAACGGAGGGATGTTTAATGCCACTGGACAAAAAGCATGGAAAGATGGCCACAAATTAAATGGTGATTTATTAGGTTTTAAGTTTGATGCTTGGGAAGGCGGTCATCGTATTCCATTTATCGCTCATTGGCCTAATAAAATAAAACCTGGAGAGGTGTCTGATCAATTGATTTGTAATGTGGATATGCTAGCAACATTCGCAGCACTTACAGAACAGAAATTGGAGCAAGGACAAGGACAGGATAGTAAAAACATATTAGGAGCAATTACTGGAAAAACTAATAAACAGATAAGAAACGAAGTGCTTCTAGCACCTAAAAGAAATTCTCATTTGGTTATTCGTAAAGGAAATTGGTTATATATAGGAGCTCAAGGCGGAGGAGGTTTTGGATCTAGAAAACAGGGACATCATGCCTTTGGAGGACCTGCTGCCATATCTTTTGCAGGAGAAATTAATAGTGATATTAAGGATGGTAAAATAAAAGCAGATGCACCACCTGCACAGCTGTACAATTTGAAAACGGATTTGTATCAAACAAAAAATTTGTATAGCCTATATCCTGAAAAAGTAAAAGAGATGAAAGCATTACTGAATTCTTATCAAGGTAAAAAGTAAAGGAACTAATTAAATTAGTCTAGCCAATTAAAAATTATTTTAAAAAGTATACAATGAAAAACCTGAAAATAACTAAAATATTAATCTTAAGCCTGCTCTTATCAATAACAACGGTCTCATTTTCTTACTCCCAATCAAAAAAGAATATCAGTATAGAGACACTTCTTCACGAAATGATTGATCGCGATATGGTGGCAAGTTTTCCACAAAAAGATTTTCGTTTAAAGCAAGAGAGCAGTTATAACCGGGCATCTGTGAGTCCAAAAGATTCAGTAGGTTGGTTTACGAACAAAGATTTAAACAATAATGATAAAGACCGAAACTTTATTAGAATTGAAGAAAATAATGGACAAAAAGAATGGGTTTTAATGGATCATAAAAATCCTGGGGCAATTGTACGTACTTGGATGCCTTTTAGATCTACAAAAAGAGTAAACACAAATAGTATTATTAAGATTTATTTGGATGGAGCTACAGAACCAACACTACAAGGAAATATGCTCAATCTTTTAAACGGAACAGGTTTAATTCCTTTTCCTTTGGCACATAAATCTTTACGATCTGCAGTGTCTTTTTTTCCAATTCCTTATGCAAAAAGTTGCAAAATCACGGTTACAGAACGTCCTTTTTTCTATCAATTTACCTATAGAGAGTACTCAAAAAAAACAAAGATAAAAACATTTACATTGGAGGATTTCAATAAAGCAGAAGATCAAATAAAACAGGTTTGTAAAACTTTAATGGCTCCAGAGAATACAGCAGAAGGAAAAACGGTAAGATTAAAAGAAACATTGAAGCCTAATGAAGAAAAATCTATTGCGTTGCAAAAAGGTAATGCAGCACTTCGTGTTCTTTCATTGAAGCTTGGAAGTTATAAAGATTCTTTAATAACACGTTCTGTTATTCTAAAAATGGAGTTTGATGGACAACAAACAGTTTGGTGTCCAATAGGCGATTTTTTTGGTTCAGGAATTGGTTTAAACCCTTTTCAAGGTTGGTATAGAACTGTTTCAGAAGATGGAACAATGTCCAGTCGTTGGGTAATGCCTTATCAGAAATCAGCTAAAATCTCTGTACTTAATTTAAGCAGTCAACCAATTGATATCGAATTGAATACAATAATTGGAGATTGGAAATGGGATAAAAACAGTATGTATTTTAATGCTGCTTGGAGAGGGCAAAACCCTGTTCCTACACGTCCTTTTTCAGATTGGAATTATGTAACTCTTAAAGGACGAGGAGTTTATGTAGGTGATGCTTTAACTATAAAAAATCCAGTTGAAAAATGGTGGGGAGAAGGAGATGAAAAAATTTGGGTAGATGGAGAGGATTTCCCATCTATTTTCGGCACTGGTACAGAAGATTATTATGGATATTCTTGGGGAGGTATGAGCACCGATTTTTACGAACATCCATTTCACGCACAACCTTTTAGTTACAAGTATAATAAATTAAATAGAAAAACGAATATAGGAGAACGAAACACAAAAGGGTATAGTACAGAAACGCGTACACGTTCATTAGATGTGATGCCTTTTGGAAGTTCACTTCAACTAGATATGGAAGTTTGGAGTTGGACAGATTGTGATATGGCTTATGGTGTAGGTGTGTATTGGTATGGAGATGCTGCAACAACGTCAAATAGAGTTCCAGATCCAAAAGCAGTATTGTCTGCCAATTAAAATTACTATAAAAAATAATAAAACTAAAAAAATATAAAATGAAATCACTTAAATTTATTCAAATAGGATTATTGATCTTGTTGGCGAATTGCACAGTAATCAGTCAAAATAAATCGCTTAAAAATACCAGACCTAATATTATTTTGGTGATGACAGACGACCAAGGAATGGGAGATTTGGCGTGTATGGGAAATCAAGTTTTAAAAACCCCAAATATTGATGCTTTTTATGCCAAATCAACGCGCTTTACAGATTTTCAAGTAAGTCCAACTTGTGCCCCAACAAGAGCTGCAATTATGAGTGGAAATCGTCCTTTTGAAGTTGGAGTAACACATACTATTTTACAACGAGAAAGAATGTCTCAAGAGGTGTTTACAATGCCACAAGCTTTACAATCAGCAGGCTATAAAACAGGTCTTTTTGGTAAATGGCATTTAGGTGATGAAGAAGCATATTTACCAACAAACAGAGGCTTTGACGAAGTGTTGATGCACGGAGGTGGAGGAATTGGACAAACCAGATATGGTGATTTTCCTGCAAATGAAGAAAATTTGTATTTTGATAATGTGTTGTTGCATAATAGTACAATAGTAAAAACAAAAGGTTTTTGTACAGATGTGTTTTTTGATGCAGCTATGGCTTGGGTTAAAAAACAAAATGAAACAAACGAGCCTTACTTTGCCTACGTTTCTTTAAATGCACCACATGCACCATTGGTGGCACCAGAAAAATATAAAAAACGCTTTTTAGATTTAGGGTATGATAAAGGAACTGCTGGGCGTTATGGAATGATTGAAAACATTGATGATAATTTTGGTGCTATGATGCAAAAATTAGAATCTTGGAATGCCTTAGAAAATACACTCGTTATTTTTATGACAGATAATGGAGCTACACATTTAAGTGGTAAATTAAACGGAACAAAATTAAGGCATTTTAATGCTAATTTAAGAGGAGGAAAAAATTCACCTTTTGAAGGTGGTACACACGTACCTGCGTTTTGGTATTGGAAAGGTAGATTAGGCAAAGGAGTAGATATCGATAAACTGGTTTCTCATATCGATTTATATAAAACGTTTACAGAAATAGCAGGAGTTCAGCTACCTAAAAAAATGCAGAAATTAAGCGGTCGTTCTTTATTACCCCTTATTAAAAATCCAAATGCAGAATGGTCAGATAGAGAACTATTTATACATTGTGGTCGTTGGAAAGACGGTCAAAGAGAAGAATTTAAATTTAAAAAATCTGCGGTTAGAACACAACAATGGCGTTTTAGCAACAACAAAGAGCTTTTTGATATTTCTGTAGATCCTTTCGAAAAGAATAATGTAGCAGCAGAAAATCCTGAGGTAATTGCTGGGTTGCAAAAATCTTTCGATCAATGGTGGGAGAATGTAAAACCATTAATGGTTAATGAAGGTTTGCCAAAAGTAGCGCCCGAAGATCAACCTTTTGCAAAACGTTACATGAAACAACTAAAGGAATCTGGTATACCAGATTGGGCGCCAGAAAAAGTTGAATAAAACTTATAAAATGAAACAGTTTGTATTCGTATTTTGTTTAATGCTAGCTAAGATCGGTTTTGCTCAACAGCCAAATATTGTTTTTTTGATGACAGATGACCAACGTTGGGATAATTTTGGATGTTATGGAAGACCAGAGTTTAAAACGTTAAACATAGATAAATTAGCAGAAGAAGGAGTTGTTTTTGACAAAGCCTATTACCCTGTCGCAATTTGTATGCCTAGTAGAGCTACTATGATGTCTGGGCGTTATTTGTCTAATCATAGAGTAGGCTTTTCCTATCCAAATAACCTTACTTTTTCAAAGACAGATTTTAAGGATACATACCCAGCTAGATTGAAAAAATCTGGATACAGAACAGGATTTGTAGGTAAGTTTGGTTTTCCTGTCACAGATAAAGCTTATCATGCAAAAGGTGGTGTTTCTGGTTATGATTTACAAGAACATTTAGGAGAGTATTTTGATTTTTTTACAGGAAGAGGAGTACATTTTAGAGGAACTTTTAAAATGTGGCCAGAAGATGCAACTTTAAAGAAAATTTATGCTGAAGATAGACCTGTCAATGAAAGGACTTTAAAAACTGGAGATGCAATGATTCATTTTTTAGATACGCAACCAAAAGATGAACCTTTTTGTTTGTCAGTTAGTTTTTATGCAGTAAAAAACGACAAAGATAGAGACATGTACCCTCCTCATGTAAAGTTGTTTGAGAACCAGAATTTTAGTGTACCAGAAAATTGGGTTGAAGGCAAAAACACAAAACTACCGAAGTTACTTGACAATTGGAGAGGTGTTCCTCTTCATAAAAAAAGAACATCAACTCCTGAATTATATCAAAAATTAGTAAGAAGATTTGCAACACAAGGATATACCGTAGATCAGCAAGTAGGAAGGTTAGTTAAAAAATTAAAAGAAATGGGTATTCTTAATAATACCATAATTATTTATACCAGTGATAATGGACGTTTTCATGGTTCTCAAGGTTTATATGATAAGGCAATTCTTTATGAAGAATCTATAAAAGCACCATTAATAGTTTTTGATGGTCGTAAAACCAAAGAAAAAAGAGGTTATAGAGAAGCTGCATTTGTGTCTTCTGTAGACATAGCACCTACTATATTGTCTTTTGCAGGTATAGAAACACCAGATAAAATGCAAGGAAAAAGTTTTACGGGCATCTTAGATAAAACTCAAAATATGGAGAATTGGCAGAAATCGGTCTATTCAGAAAGTCTTTTTATTTCGAGCTTACATTCTAAAAGAAAATACCCAGATTTTGAAATAGCAAATCAAGAGATCATTAAAGCCAATAAATCATATAGATCAAGAGGTGTTAGGAATGATAAATATAAATACATCATTTATTACGAGCATACTCCTGTAATTGAAGAACTATATGATTTAGAAAATGATCCTTATGAGATGAATAATTTAGCAAATGATAAAAAGTTCGCTAAAGTAATAATCAAGCTCAGAAAAGAAACAAAAAACACACATCAAAGAATTCAACAAAATTAATTATGAGAAAATATATATTGAACTTTGTTTACATTTTAATAGTTTTTTTTATAACATCAACCTATGCTTTAGATATTTATGTGAGTCCAAATGGTTCAGATAAAAACAATGGTGACGCAAATAATCCTTTAGCAACATTCGGAGCAGCACAACAAAAAGCAAGAGCGTTTGCAGGTAAAGAAAGTGTTACTATTTATTTTGCTGATGGTGTTTATTATTTGCCAGAAACTATCGTTTTTAATCCAAAAGATTCAGGTTCAAAACAATTCCCAATTCTATATCGTGCTAAAAATGAAGGAAAAACAGTATTAAGTGGAGGGATAAAATTAGAACTGAATTGGAAACCCTTTCAAAACGGAATTTATCAAGCAAAAACACCAAAAGGAATAAAAATTGATCAGGTTTTTATTGATGGATTAAATCAACGTATGGCACGTTATCCTAATTATGATGCTAGTAAGAAAACAGCTCCTTATCAAGGTTTTGCTGCTGATGCTTTTTCAAAGGAAAGAGCTGCAGGATGGAAAAATCCTAAAGGAGGTTATATTCACGCAATGCATGTTAAAGAATGGGGAGGCTATCATTATATCATCACTGGTAAAAATAAAGAAGGAGAAGTTACCTATGAAGGAGGTTGGCAAAATAACCGACAAATGGGGATGCATCCAGAATATAGAATGGTTGAAAATATTTTCGAAGAACTAGATGCTGCTGGAGAATGGTTTCATAATGAAACAACACAAACTTTGTATTACAAACCAGAAGCCACTGCAGATTTAAAAAAGGCTAAAGTTGAGGTGGTGCAATTAGAGCAATTGATCAATTTTCAAGGGTCTATAAAAAATCCTATAAAACATATTAGCTTACAAGGTTTTGTCATAAAACACGCTGCCAGAACTTTTATGCAAACCAAAGAACCTATGGTGCGTTCAGATTGGACCATTTTTAGAGGAGGTGCATTTATGTTAACAGGTACAGAAAATATTCAGATTTTAGATTGTGAATTTGATCAAGTTGGCGGAAATGCCATTTTTGTAAATAACTACAATAGAAAGACTTTAATAAAAGGAAATTACATTCATCATACAGGAGCAAGTGGAGTTTGTTTTGTTGGTGATCCAAAAGCTTTACGTGATCCGTTGTTTGAATATGGACAGAAAAATGATATGAATACTGTTGATAAAACTCCTGGTCCTAAAACAGAAAATTATCCATCATTAGGTACTGTTGAAGATTGTCTAATTCATAATATTGGCACTGTAGAACGTCAACCTGCAGGAGTGCAGATTGAAATGGCGATGGAAATAACCGTCAGAGATTGTTCCATTTACGATTGTGCTCGTTCAGGAATTAATGTTGGAGATGGCGCTTTTGGTGGTCATTTAATTGAACGTTGTGATGTCTTCAACACTGTATTAGAAACCCACGATCATGGTTCGTTTAATTCTTGGGGAAGAGACCGTTTTTGGCGTCTTAAAAATGCAGATATGAGTAAATATCCAGAATTACCATTTGCAGATGCCATAAAAACTACTGTAATTCGTAATAGTCGCTGGAGATGTGATCATGGTTGGGATATTGATTTAGATGATGGTTCTACCAATTACGATATTTATAATAATTTGATGTTGTCTGGTGGTTTAAAACTTAGAGAAGGATACAGAAGACGTGCTTGGAATAATATTACTGTAAATAATACTTTTCATCCACATGTGTGGTTTGAAAATAGCGGAGATGAGGTGTTTTCTAATATTTTTATGTTTGTATATCAAGGTGTAAAAGTACCAACAGCAAAGAATCCAGGCAAGCGAGTTGATAGTAACCTTATTTTTAACTCAGAACTTACACAAAAGTTTGGATGGGATCAAAACTCAATCGTAGCTGATCCTCAATTTATAGACCCAGCAAATGGAGATTTTAGAGTAAAAGAAGGTTCTCCAGCCTTTAAAATTGGGTTTAAAAATTTCCCTATGGATCAATTTGGTGTTAAAAAGCCAAGTTTAAAAGCAATTGCAAGAACTCCAATAATACCTGTCTTAGGAGTCTCAGAAGAACTTAAGAATAAAAGAGCAGCAAAAAAAGGAAGAAAACCTACTTGGTTAGGAGCTGCTGTTAGTGGGTTATCAGGTATGGAGTTTTCTGCTTATGGAGTTGCTAAAGAAGATGGAGGTATTGCCTTAATTAAAGTGCCCAAAAAATCTAAAGCAGCAAAATCTGGATTATTAGAAGGTGATTTAATTTTAACTATAAAAGGAAAAAAAGTGGCTAATTTGAAACAATTTTTTCGATTGATAAAAAAAGTTAGAACTTCAGAAATTGCTTTAAAAGTTGTTAGAGAACAGAAAGAAATTGAAATCAATATTTCTTTATAAAAAACGCTTCAACTTAAAAAACATATAATGATGAAAATAAAAATAGTAATCTTCTTTTTATTACTTGGGTTACAAATGAATGCTCAAAAACGTCGTTCAAACCCAATTGTAAGCCATATGTTTACTGCAGATGCATCTGCTCATGTTTGGAATGATGGTCGTTTGTATGTGTATCCATCAACAGATGTTGCGCCTTCCAAAGGATATAAAACTATGGATGGTTATCACGTATTTTCTACAGATGATATGATTACTTGGAAAGATCATGGAGAAATTCTTCATTCTAGAGATGTAGATTGGGGTATTGAAAGCGGAGGATTTATGTGGGCACCAGATTGTGTTTTTAAAAACGGTATTTACTATTATTATTTTCCACATAAAAACAAAAAAGGAGTTTGGGAAATTGGTGTAGCAACTAGTAAAAAACCAGCCTCAGATTTTAAATTGCAAGGATATGTAAAAGGGATGAATAGGTTCTGTGATCCAGGTGTTTTTATAGATGATGATGGGCAAGCCTATATTTATGCAGTAGTAGATGCAAAACCTTTTGCAGCGAAACTAAAAGAAAATATGATGGAGATTGAAGGAGAAATGACAGAGCAAATTGGTGCTACAGGTCATAGAGAAGGTCCTTTCGTCATTAAAAGAAAAGGGATATACTACTTAATTTATCCAGATCATTTCCCAAAAACGAATAAAATGGGCTATGCAATGAGCAAAAGTCCATTAGGCCCTTGGGAATTTAAAGGAGTGTTTTTAGACAACACAGATGTAATTACAATGCACGGTTCTTTGGTTGAGTTTAAAGGTCAATGGTATGTGTTTTATCATAATGGAAATTTATCAGGAAGTATAGGTACTAATAGGTCTATATGTTTTGATCCTGTTTATTTTAATGAGGATGGTACTATTCAAATGGTAAAGCAAAGTTTAGGTGTTACATTACCAACTTTTCATCAAGACATCAACTTTAATGAAATGTTTGGAACATTAGATTTTGGTGAATACACAAAATTAGATTTGGAGAAAAAAGGAATTCAAATCAACGCAATTTCATCTATTCAAATTCCTAAAGGATTTGAAGTTACCTGTTTTGAAAAAGACCATTTTGAAGGAAAATCATGGACGTTTCAAGAAGATAGAATAGATTTAAACGCAATTGATGCTAATAATCAGATTTCTTCCATAAAAATAACAAAACCAAAAATAGAGAACTTCGTAAAAAATCCTTCTTTTGAGATAGCTACACAAGGTTTGGTAAAGCATTGGTTCAATAAAAGACCAAAACCTTATGAAAGATATAGAGATGAAACAGCAAAAGGATATTATTCATTAAAATACGAAGGTAAAGGAACTCCAAAACCTTTAGTTCAAAAATTAGAGATTGAACCTAATACTAAATATGAATTAAGTGTTCAGTTAAAAGTAAAATCGGGTACAAAAGGGAAGGTCATTTTTGATACTAATGGAGCTTTTGATAAAACTTGCAAGTTTGAGTTAGATGCTAAAAACAAATCCGAAGAATGGGTAACTTTCAAAGCAGAATTCAATAGCGGAAAAACAACCAAATTACAATTACGTTCTATCATTTCTAAAGATTTTGATGGTGTTGGTTATTGGGATAATGTATCACTCATAAAAATTAAAGAATAATTTCTAATATGAAAACAAAGATATTTTTAGTCGCTTTATTGTTGGTTTCTTTCGTAAAGATTGAAGCTCAAGATCGGCGTTCAAATCCTATCGTGAGTCATATGTTTACTGCAGACCCATCTGCACACGTTTGGCAAGATGGACGCTTGTATGTATATCCTTCAACAGATGTAGCTCCTCCAAAAGGATATAAAACAATGGATGGTTACCACGTTTTTTCTACGGATGATATGATTACATGGAAAGACCATGGACAAATACTGCATTCTAGTCAAGTTCCATGGGGAAGAAAAGAAGGTGGTTTTATGTGGGCTCCAGATGCTGCGTACAAAGACGGAACGTATTACTATTATTTTCCTCATAGATCAGGGCAAGGTAGAGATACTTGGAAAATTGGTGTCGCCACCAGTAAAATTCCTACTTCAGGTTTTAAAGAACAAGGTTATATAAAGGGGCTAAAATCACTAATAGACCCATGTGTTTTTACAGATGATGATGGTCAGTCTTATTTGTTTATTGGTGGTGAAGGAGATCCTACAGGATATAAGCTAAAAGAAAACATGATGGAGATTGAAGGCAAACCTCATTCCATTAAAGGTTTAGATGGTTTTAGAGAAGGTTTGTGGATGTTTAAACGTAAGGGCAAATATTACATTATTTATCCTGATGATTTTCCAAAACGAAATAAAATGCGATATGCCATCAGTGATAATATTTATGGTCCTTATGAATGCAAAGGTGTATTTGTAGATAGTACAGATATTATTACAATGCATGGTTCTGTGGTAGAATTTAAAGACCAATGGTATGTGTTTTATCATAATGGAAATTTGTCTGGAGGAATAGCAACCAATCGTTCTATGTGTTTTGATCCTATTTATTTTAATGAAGATGGCACCATAAATATGGTAAAACAAACCTTGGGAGTAAAATTGCCAACTTTTCATAAAGACATCAATTTTAATGAAATGATGGGGACATTATCAGAAGGGAATTACAATCAGAAAGAATTAGCAAAACAAGGCATTCAATCCAATGAAATTTCATCAATTGAAATTCCAAAAGGATATATTGTTGAAGGTTTTGAAAAAGACAATTTCAATGGAAATTCTTGGATTTTAGAAGAAAATAGAATCGATTTAAATGTTATTGAAGCCAACAACAAAATTGCATCGATAAAAGTATCAAAATCCGTTATTGAAAATTTGGTAGAAAATCCTTCTTTCGAATTGATTACACAAGGTCAAGTAAAAAACTGGTACAACAGAAATGTTAAAGGTTTTTCTCCTTTTAAAGACCACACAGCAAAAGGATATTTTGCGCTGCAATACCAAGGAAGTGGAAAAATGAAACCTTTAATTCAAAAAGTAACGTTAAAGCCAAATACGAATTATGAATTAAGTGTTCAATTGAAAATAAAATCAGGTACAAAAGGAAAAGTCATTTTTGATACCAATGTAAATTTTGATAAAACGTGTAAGTTTGAATTAGAAGCAACAAACAAAACAGATGAATGGATTACCTATAAAGGTACTTTTAATAGTGGTGATATAACTAATTTACAATTGAGATGTATCACTTCTGACGGTTTTAATGGTGTTGGGTATTGGGATAATGTATCTCTAAAAACTATAGAATAAATCATTTTCACAAACTAATATTAAATAATTATGAAATCAAAATTTGTTGTTGTAGCTATTCTTATTGCATTAATAAGTTACTCAGAAACTTTTTCACAAACGTTTAATAAAAGTGCAGATTTGTTGTTGGCTAATTTTGATTTGAAACCTGATGAAGATGATGTAATGGCCTCTGCAGCTTTGGCTTGCATGTTAAAACATCCAGATTTAGCAGGCGTAAATTATTATGTAGTAATTGGTGCTTATGGAGACCAAAAACACATTTTTATTACAGATGGAATCCCAGATTATTATACTGAATTGTTTGGTACTGAGAATAAGTTTTGGACAAATGCGCATAACTATTGGAATGAATCTGTTGTTAGAACCAAAAATAAAGTATTACTCATTTTAAAATCAGGTGGAAAAGTTTTTGTACAAGAAGCTGGTCAGTCAAATTTTACTTTTGATGTATTACAAGCTGTTCTTAAAGAAGGAATAGCATTAGCTACAATACAATCAAATGTAATTATTGTACAACACAGCAAGTACAATGAAAAACAGACAACACCATCAAAATTAACTTGGTTAAAGGAAAATACAATTTATAAAAAAATTGAAGATGGAAATACTAGTGATAACACAACACCAGGATATCGAACTAAGGATGCAAAATGGTTAGAACTTGCAAAATCAGACAAAAATCCAAATAAAGAAGCCCAAAAAATATGGATGCTAGCGGACGAAGTTTGTGATGGATGGGAATCTACTTGGACCAATAGATGGATAGCTGCAGGCGGTATAGATTTTTCTGACTGTGTAGAGAATTGGGAAATATTTCTACTAGGTAATAAAGCTGATGATTTAGATTCATTCTGGAATAGATATGTTATTAACGATTTAAAAAGCACTATGGATAAATGAAAGTAATCAAGCTTAATAATATAAAAATTGTACTAGCAGCTGTTGTTTTACTTTTTTGTATAGGTTGTTCAGAACAAGTTCTACAAAAAAATATTCAAGATGCTAATTTTTGGGTGTTATTTGAAAATAGTAAAGCCCAAGCAAATGAAAATAATTTAACTTGGGATTTTGAGTTACATAGAGCTGGTAAATACGATGTGCAAATCATTAAAAAAGGAGAACAAACTGATGCTTTGCCTAAAATAGAACTTGAATCAGATGGCATAAAAATCAACGAAATACCAAATAAAATTTTTGTCATAAATGATGCTAAAGGTCTAAAGCAAACGGTTTATCAATTTAATAAGACCTTACTCTTTAAAAAACCAGGATTAAAATCCTTAAAAATTAATAATCCAAAGTCTATAGATCAAATTCGCATACTACCTAATTATCGAGGCAAATTAGGTTTTGGCACGGATACATATAAAACAGAATGGGAAGAAATGCACAATTCTTCAGAAAAGCAAGCAGCACTTTCTTGGTTTAAAGATGCAAAATATGGGATGTTTATTCATTGGGGATTATATTCACAAGCTGGAGGTATTTGGGAAGACGAACGTATGGAAGAGTCTAAAAATATCGGGCCAAAGGTTTCAGAATGGTTAATGTTTAAATTTAAAATTCCAAGAAATGAATATGCAGCACTTGCTAAAACATTCAATCCTGATAAATCTTTTGCAAAAAATATTGCAAAACTTGCCAAAGATGCTGGTATGAAATATATGGTCATCACGTCAAAACATCATGATGGTTTTGCGTTATTCGACTCCAAATCTTCAGAATTTGATATGGTAGATGCAACACCATATAAAGCAGATGCTATTAAAGAATTATATAATGCCTGTTTAGAAGAAGGCATAGGTTTTGGTGTATATTATTCTCATGGAAATGATTGGTTTAATGGTACAGATGGTAATTTCTCTAACGTAAAAAAAGTGAATGATTCTCTTGGGGTTCTTTCTCATTCAATAGGGAAAAATCAATGGGATCCAAGCCCAAACACACATGCAGAATATTTAGAAAACAAAGCGATATCTCAAGTAAAAGAACTTTTACATGCAATGCCAGAATTACGTTTAATTTGGTTTGATGGTGATGGATATATTACCGAAGATCAATCTTTTCAGTTTTATAAAACAGTTTTTGATATCAATCCAAATGTGATTGTGAATAGAAGAGTAGGTTACGATTTTGGTGATTATTTAGATGCTGGAGATAATGTAATTCCATCTGCTGATACCAAGTTAACAAAGCATTGGGAAACTTGTGGAACAACCAATAATTCTTGGGCTTATAAATCGTATGATAAAGATTTTAAAAGCGTTCAAGAAATGTTGTATTACTTAGTTGATATTGCATCAAAAGGAGGAAATTATTTGTTAAATATTGGGCCAGATGGTAAAGGTCATGTGCCAGAACAAAGTGCAAACGGTCTTCGAGAAATAGGGAAATGGTTAAAAATAAATGGTGATGCTATTTATGGTACTTCTAGCTGGAAGATAATAAAAGAAGGAGAAGATGAAACTTTATTAAGAGGCACAGAACATCGTGCAAAAAAAGGCTTTACAAGTTCTTTTTCTGCCAACGATTTTTGGTTTACAGCTAAAGAAAACAAAGTGTATGCAATTTCTCTGGCAACTCCAGAAAATTCTGCCACAATAAAATCATTAAAAAAGGGTAATGCACAGGTTGAGAGTGTAAAAGTTTTAGGGTATAAAGAAAAGGTAGTTTGGAAACAAACAGAAGACTATTTGAAAGTTGATTTAGCAGGAATTAATATTGGAAACAATGGATATGTGCTTGAAGTAACCTTAATTGATAATAAAAACTAGATTTATGAAAAAAATAGCCATTCTTTTTCTTGGTTTTATTTTTATTCAGAGTAATCTGTTTGCGCAACTTATACATATAAAAACACAAAAAAACTCGCTCATATTTCAAGTAACTAAAAAAAATAAAGTAGTGCAATCTCATTATGGGAAATCTATAAAAAATACTCAGGGATTAGAAAATATGTCTGTTATTTTTAACGAGATATATCCTAGTTTTGGAAACGGAACAAATGATGAAGTTGCCTTAATGGTTACGTATGATGATGGAACGATGGCTACCGATTTATTTTATCATTCTCATAAACAAAAAGAAGAAGAAAATATACAGACAACAGTTATTTATTTAAAGGATGAAAAAAAAGAATTGTATGTCGATTTGCATTTTAAAGCCTATGCAAATGAAAATGTAATAGAACAGTTTACGACTATTCACAACAAAGAAAAGAAGGAAATAAGTTTATCTCAATATGCTTCTTCTACTATCGGATTTAAAGCAACCAATTATTATTTATCACATTTTTACGGAAGTCATTCTAAAGAAATGATGCTTTCAGAAGAGCGTTTAACAAACGGAATTAAGAGCATAGAAACAAAACGTGGTGTAAGAACTACAGAATATGAAAACCCGTCATTTATGTTATCACTTGATGGTTCTGCTCAAGAAAATTCAGGTGAAGTAATTGCAGGAGCTTTGGCTTGGTCTGGTAATTTTAGGTTAGCATTTCAGGTTGATGACAAAGCAAGATGCCAAATGACTGCTGGAATCAATCCTTTTGCATCTACTTACTATCTTGCTTCAGGAGAACAATTTGAAACACCAAGAATGGTTTTAACCTATAGTGATGAAGGTAAAAATAGGGCTTCTATAAACTTGCACAATTGGGCTAAAAAGTACAATTTAAGAGCAGGAAATGAATTAAGGCCTATTGTTTTAAATAGTTGGGAAGGCGCGTATTTTAAGTTTGATGCAGACAAGTTAAAAAGTATGATGGATGGAGCTGCAGAAATGGGTGTGGAGGTTTTTGTGTTGGATGATGGGTGGTTTGGCAACAAATATCCAAGAAACAGAGCAAATGCAGGTTTGGGTGATTGGCAAGTGAATCAAAAAAAATTACCAAAAGGTTTAGATGATTTAATTGAATACACAGAGTCCAAAGGAATGCGTTTCGGAATTTGGGTTGAACCAGAAATGGTAAACCCGAGAAGTGAGTTGGCAGAAAAACATCCAGATTGGATTATCCAAAGACAAAATGATAGACAGAAATTGTTAGAGCGCAATCAATTGTTGTTAGATTTATCAAACCCAAAAGTTCAAGATTTTGTATTTAATGTGGTCGATAATCTTCTAAAAAAACACCCAAAAATAGCCTATGTAAAATGGGATGCAAACAGACATTTACAGAATTTTGGTTCTACATATTTATCAGCAAAAAAACAATCTCATCTTTTTATTGATTATACTCGTGGATTGGAAAAAGTTTTAGAACGTTTAACGATAAAATATCCTTCTACTATTTTCCAAGCTTGTGCTTCTGGTGGTGGACGTGTAGATTTTGGTTCTATGAAACACACGCACGAATTTTGGGCAAGTGATGATACAGATCCTTATGAGCGTTTATTTATTCAATGGGGAACCAATCATATTTATCCACCAATAGCAACAGCTGCTCACGTTACCAAATCTCCTAACCATCAAACAAAAAGAGAAACATCGTTAAAGTTTCGATTCGATGTTGCAATGGCAGGTCGTTTAGGAATAGAATTGAGTCCAGATGCTTTGGATAAAAAAGAGTTGGAATTTGCAAAAAAAGCAATTGCCTTGTACAAAGATATTCGTCCAATTATTCAATTTGGAGATTTATATCGAATATTATCTCCTTATGATGATGATGGTTTTGCTGCCATTAACTATGTAGCTAAAAATAAAAAATCGGCATTATTAATGGTATATAGTCATACACACCATAGAAGATACGAACGAAACTTTGTTAAAATACAAGGTTTAGATCCCACTTTAGTGTATAAGGTAGAGGAAATAAATATAGATAGTAAGAAACCTCATATTAGTTTTAGGAATCAATTGATATCTGGAGAAGTATTAATGAACAGAGGAATTTGGATTAATTTAAGAAAACCATTACAAAGTGCCATTTTTAAAATAACTGAAAGCAATCAAAATTAGATATGAAAAAATCACATACATTATTAACAGGGATATTTTTGATTTTTACAATCACAATCATCGCTCAAAAAAAAGAAACAAAGCCTAATATTCTTTTCATTTTAGCGGATGATTTAGGGTATGCAGATTTGAGTTCTAGTGGTAGTACATTTTATGAAACTCCTAATATTGATAAAATTGCAAACGAAGGAATCGTATTTACAAATGGGTATGCAAATAGTCGTGTTTGTAGTCCATCAAGAGCAAGTATTATGACTGGAAAATTTACTGCAAGACACGATATTACAGTGCATATAGGATCTCCTTCAGGAGAAGCTTGGAGAACAAGAAATAAATTCACCAAAATGCTTCCCGCAGAATACACGCATAAATTACCTGCCAATTTTGTTACGATGCCAGAGGCTTTAAAAGCAGCAGGCTATAAAACATTTTTTACAGGAAAATGGCATTTAGGACCAAAAGGTTCGTGGCCAGAAGATCATGGTTTCGATATTAATGTTGGTGGTTGGACAAAAGGTGGACCTAGTGGTGGTTACTTTTCACCATATAAAAATCCAAAATTAAAAAACTTAGAAGATGGGGAAAATTTATCTCATCGTTTAGCAAAAGAAACTGTGAAATTTATGAAAGATAATGATCCTAAAAAAACAGGAAAACCATTTTTTGCGTATCTCTCTTTTTATGCTGTTCATTCTCCTATTCAAACCTCTAAGGATAGATGGAAAAAGTATCAAGATAAAGCTGTATCCCAAGGAATTGCAAAAAAAGGTTATAAAATGGGGAAATATTTACCTATTCGTCAAGTGCAAGATAACCCTATTTATGCTGGTTTAGTAGAGCAAATGGACGATGCTGTTGGAGAAGTGCTTGCTGGTTTAGAAGCTTTAGGATTAGACGAAAATACTATTGTAGTTTTTACATCTGATAATGGAGGTGTAGCAGCAGGTGATAATTTTTCTACAAGTAACAAACCTTTAAAAGCAGGAAAAGGATACCAGTTTGAAGGCGGAATTAGAGAACCTTATATTATTAAAATTCCTGGGATTTCTAAAAAAGGTGATAAAATTGATTACCCAGTATCTGGAGCAGATTTTTATCCAACTTTTTTGGATTTGGCAGGAGCAAAACAATTGCCTAATGAACATAATGATGGTGTTAGTTTGCTTCCATTAATGAATGGAAAAAGTTTAAAAGAACGTGCACTTATTTGGCATTTTCCTCATTATGGAAATCAAGGAGGAGAGCCTTCTTCAATCATACGTAAAGGAGATTGGAAATTGATTCACTATTACGAAGATGGTAGAAAAGAACTATACAATATTGCAAAAGACATTAGTGAAACCAATGATGTAGCAACCACTTACCCAGATAAAGTTACACAATTAAACAAAGAGTTGTTTGATTATTTAAAAGAGGTAAAAGCAAAATACCCTATGAATGATCCAAATTATTCAGAAACTAAAGCAAAGGATTATCTATACAATGTGGAACACAAAAAAATGCCTTCTTTAGAGAAGCAAAGAATAAAAATGTTGTCTAATAATTTTCAACCAAATAAGAATTGGTGGGGAAGTATGATAACCAAAGATTAATAATAACATTATAGCATAAATCAATGAAAATCAAATCACTTATATCCTTTTTAGCCCTTTTTATTTCGTCATTTGTAATGCAAGGAGCTTTAACCGATTACCAAGTTAAATCACCAGATGGAAATGTAGCTTTAAAAGTTTTTTTGAAAAATAATAAGCTCAATTATGAAATAGTTTGGTCTGGTAAAAAAATGATCGAAACATCTACTTTAGAATACTTTAATGGAGAAGAAGTAACTATAGAGAACCACAAAATTTCTAATGAAGATAAACATTGGGAAGCAGTTTGGGGTCAGCAAAAAAAAATGAGAGATCATTACCAAGAATTAGAACTTTCTATTTCTTCAAATAATACAAAATCTAAGTTTTTAGCAAGAGTTTATAATGATGGAGTTGCATTTCGTTTTATTTTGAACAAGGCAACAAATCCTAAAGATATTTTATGGCAGTGTACTTATTCTCCTCAAAAGAAAAGTAAATTCTATTTGCCAAATGGTGAAAAAGAGCCTTTAGGGCCTTTAACGATAGAAGAGTTATATGCAGTACAGTTAAAACCGGGAAAAAGAGGCAAAAAAACACACTTACGTATTCCTTTAGTTGTAGAGACTCCCGATAATATGTTTATGGCAATTTTTGAATCTGATTTGTATGAAGCAAAAGGTTTTCAAACAATGAAGATAGAAGCTGATATAAAAACAAATGCTATTATATCAAAAAATAGTGCTGTAGGAACATTAGCTGGACTTACATCTCCTTGGCGTGTTATTATATTAGGCAAAACAATGGGAGATTTAATTGTAAATAATGTTGCCATAAATCTTGCAACACCCAATAAGTTAGAAAATTCAGATTGGGTAAAACCGGGAAAATCACTTTGGGATTGGAGAGTGCACGGGTACACAGCAAAAGACGGATTTACTTATGGTATAAATAACGAAAGTTACTATCGATTTATAGATTTTGCAGCAGAAAATAATATTGAATATTTTTTGATTGATGATGCTTGGTATACAGATGTAGAACCAGGAAATATTGAAATGTCAGAAAAATTAGATTTGTCAAAAGTGATAGCATATGCAAAAAAGAAAGAGGTTGCTATATTTTTGTATTACGATAGAAGAAAAGGAGATTATGGTGATGAAAAATTATTTGAATATTATAAATCATTAGGCGTTAAAGGAATTAAATATGGTTTTATGGGCAATAAAACTGATTTTACTAGAGATGCAATTCAATTAAGTGCAGAAAGTAACTTATTAATAGATTTCCATGATGGTCCAGTTCCTTTAGCAGGAATAACAAGAACGTTTCCAAATGCTATTACAAGAGAATATTGCCATGCACAACAAGATTCTAAAAAAGCTTTTACGCCTAAAGCATTTGTAAGAATGGCATTAATTAATGCTATACAAGGTCCTTTAGATATGAATAATGGAATTTTTGATATTTCTGGTGTCAATGCAGGCGAACGAGAAAAAGGACCAAGAAAACCAAACTCATTACATACCACAGTTACTGCTGAAGCTGCAAGAACTTTAATAATTTTTAGTGGATTAGTTGTGCTTCCAGATGCTCCTGAAGCCTATGAAACAAAACAAGACTTGTTTGAATTTATCAAAAAAATGCCAGTTGATAAATGGGATGAGAGCAAAGTATTACACGCAAAAATAGATGGCTATTTATCAACTGCAAGAAGATCTGGAAAAGAATGGTTTATAGGTTCAGTACATGTAAATGGTGGCGTTTTAGAAATTCCTTTAGACTTTTTAGAAGAAGATATTAATTATACAATTACCTATTACGAAGATACTTTAAAAACAAATAGTCAAACAAATCCTGAAGCGTACCAAGTAAGAACCGAAACTGTTAAAAAAGGTACTATTGTAAAAGCAAAAATGGTGGCTGGTGGAGGACATTGTATGTGGATTAGACCAACAAATTGATAAGAAATAGATTCTAATATGTATAAGAAATCACTTAAAAGAGTAAATTTAATAACTATAATGTTTTTGTTTTTTTACCTTGGTTTAGGAAATTCTTTTGCCCAAAAACACCAATTATTTTCACCAGATAAAACGAAATATGTTCGTGTAGAATTAGAAAATGATGCTGTTAGGTATTCTTTTTTCAAAGATGGAATTCCAGTAATTCAAAAATCATTATTGGGTGTTGAGTTAAATGAAATCAGCTGGAAAGGTTTATCGATAAACGAGGTAAAAAAAGATTCATTACGTTCTAATTGGAAACCTTTATGGGGAACACAAGAAATGTATCCAGAGAATTATAATGGATTAACAATCATACTGAAAGATGAAAACTCTAATAATTATACAATTGTATTAAGAATGTATGATGAAGGTTTGGCTTTTAAATATAAAATTGAGGCTGAAGGAATTACAAGACTTACTTTAAAAAAAGAACAAACCGAATTTAATATTTCGAATCACTCAAAATCTTGGGTTTTAGCTCATCCTTGGGGAAAAAAGTATAAAAAGGATATGCCAATATCTAAAATAAAAAATGCTAGTTTACCTTTACTTTCAAAATCAGAGACAGAAAACTATATTTTTATAACAGAAGCTGGTTTATATAATTATGGAAGTTTGCATCTTTCTACAAAAAAAAATGATATACTAACTGCTGCTATTGTTGGAGATGTAAACCTAAAACCAAGATTTGAAACTCCTTGGCGAGTAATAATGGTAGCAGATTCACCAGCTTATTTTGTAGAACATAATTATATAGTTCAAAATTTAAATCCGCCATCAAAAATTAAAAATACTAAGTGGATTAAACCAGGGATCACTACTTGGGATTGGAGAGCAAGAGGTGCCATAGAAAACGGTTTTGAATACAAATTGAATACCGAAAGTATGATTCGTTTTATTGATAAAACTGAGGATTTAGGTTTACCATATTTTATGATAGATGCAGGTTGGTATGGGCCAGAACATAAAAAAACTACAAATCCATTTACAACTATTCCTGAAATCGATTTATCAAAAATAATGCAAAACGCAAAAGAAAAAAATGTTGGTATTTGGCTTTATGTAAATCGTGTTGCTTTTGAGGAATATGATATTGATGAATTATTATCGAAATATAAAGAAATAGGAGTAGTAGGTATAAAACTAGGTTTTTTAAGAAAACAACACAAAACTAGCGTCGAATTTTTACAACGAATTTTAGAAAAATGTGCAACTTATGAGTTAATATTTAATTGTCACGAAGCTGTAATTCCATCTGGTATAGAACGCACTTGGCCACATTTTTTAACGAGAGAATATAATCATTCTTTGATGGACGGAGGTTACGTTGCATCTTCTATAGACCATACGATTACACCATTTCTAAATAATGTTGCTGGCCCTATTGATGTTACTCCAGGTTTTTTTGATATCGATAAAATGATGGAACGAACTTATGTCAAAAGCGAATTAAAATCAACTATTGTTGCTCAAGCAGCAATGTGTGTTACTTACTTTTCACCAATTTTATGTTTGCCAGATATTGCAGAAGCTTACCAAAGAAAATCTGATTTATTTAATTTTATAAAAGGTTTGCCTTTAAGTTATGATGAATCTAAAGTGATTATCGGCGAAATAGAAAAAACCTTTTTAATTGCCAGAAGAAAAGGAACTACTTGGTGGCTTGGTGGTGTTGCCAATGAAGATGGAGGAGCGATTGAAATTCCGCTTAAATTTTTAGGAGAAGGAAATTATAATGCAACTCTTTTTTTAGATGGAAATGATACTACTTGGGAAAAAAATCGAGAAGTATATAAAAAAGAAAAAAGAGTTGTTAAGGCTAATGACATATTAAAACTAAATATAGCACCAGGTGGTGGTGTTTGCATAAAATTGAAAAGAATAGACAAGTCTTAAAATTTTAACTTAAGACTTATTAACAATAATACATAACATATAACATGAAGAGATTTCTATTGACATTATTATTAGTAACAAGTTTAGTTGCTAATGCAGAATCAGTTGCTACTATAGGTTCAATTGAACCAGATTCAACAGTTGTTTACAAAACCATAAATAACACCAAGTTGTCTCTCCATATTTTTAATCCTAAAGGACATAAAATAACGGATAAAGTTCCTGTCATTGTGTTTTTCTTTGGTGGTGGTTGGACTAGTGGTAACCCTAAACAGTTTTATGAACAATCAAGCTATTTTGCAAAAAAAGGGTTTGTTGCCATTTCAGCAGAGTATAGAGTTAAGAATAAGCATAATACAACACCATTCGATGCTGTAAGTGATGCAAAATCGGCAATTAGATGGGTTCGTAAAAACGCAAAAAAGCTGGGAATTAATCCTGATAAAATAGTGGCTTCAGGAGGTTCTGCTGGTGGTCATGTAGCAGCATGTACAGGTGTTATTGAAGGTTATGAAGATGACAACGAGGATTTGTCTGTCAGTTCTAAACCTAATCTTATGATACTGTACAATCCTGTATTAGATACTACCGAAAAAGGGTATGGAATGGCGAAAGTAGGTGAAGAACGAAAAACAGATATTTCACCAAATCATCAAATAAAAAAAGGAATTGTACCCACTTTAGTGTTTCATGGAAAAGCAGACAAAACAGTACCTTTTGAAAATGCAGAACGTTTCAATGTGTTAATGAATGAAGCTGGAAATGTTTGTCAATTAGAATCTTATGTAGGAAAAGACCATGGTTTTTTTAACAGTCCTTTTTTTCGCAAAAAAAAGGCTGATAAAGTAATTTATGATGAATTAATGGAAAAAAGCTATGCCTTTGTAAAAGCTCGATTTAATAATTCTGAATTAAAACTATCTAATATTTTTAGCAACCATATGATATTACAACGTGGTATGAAAGTTCCTGTTTGGGGAACTGCAACACCAGGTCAAAAAGTTTTAGTTGAGTTTGCAGGGCAACAAAAAAGTACAACTGCAGATGAATCTGGAAAATGGAAAATTGAATTAGATACCTTAAAAACTTCTAAAAAAGGAAAAAATTTAATAGTAAAAGGAAAAAACGAAATTGTTATTTCCGATGTTTTGGTAGGTGAAGTTTGGATTTGTTCTGGTCAATCGAATATGCAAATGAAAGTAAGGGCAGTCCCCGAAGTTCAAGCATTGGTATCCAAAGCAAAAAATATTCGAAGCTTTGAAGTTAATAGAACAGTTTCATTACAGGAAGAAGATGAGGTTGTAGGTATATGGTCAACACAAACGCCAACAAGTGCGGTTTCACTTGCTTTTGCTTATTATTTAGAGAAAGCTGCAGATGTACCTATTGGCATAATTCATACTTCTTGGGGAAGTTCTTCATTAGAAGCTTGGATGCCTAGAGATATGGCACAAGATTTTGATTATTTTAAAACAATAATGCAAGATTTTGATGCGGATACAGAAACTCAAAATAACATTAAAAGCATCATTGTAAAAAAAGAAAATCGAACTAAAAAAGAAGATGTTTTTCTACGCAGGCAACCAAATGTTTTATACAATGCAATGATGAAACCTTTAGCACCTTTTGCTGTAAGAGGTCTAGTTTGGTATCAAGGTGAGCGAAATGCAAGATATCTTTCTGGTGTTCCAGAAGTTACTGAAGCCAATTGGTTCCATAAGGTTTCTGGTATGAAAGAATATGGAGATATCTTGAGTGCTTGGATAAAACGTTATAGAAAAGAATGGGATAAAGAAAATATGCATTTTATGGTGGTTATGTTGCCAGGTTATGGCAAAGGAACAGAAAAAAAACAAATCATAGATCCTCAAGATCCAACTGAAGAATCTTGGGCTTGGATTCGAGAATCACAACTTAAAGTTTTAAAAATTCCACATACAAATGTTATCAATACTATTGATTTGGGAGCTTTAAAAAATATTCATCCAAAAGATAAACTCCCAATTGGGAAACGTTTAGCGTTAGCAGCAACTAAAGAAAATTTTAAGAAAAATATAATTTCGGAAGGACCAAAAATGAAATCTGTAGCGATTAAAAAAAGACAATTGATGGTGTCTTTCGATAATGCTGAAGGTTTAAAAACATTAAATGGAAAACCACCAACTGCATTTTGGATCGCCGACAAAACTATGAATTGGCAAATGGCAAATGCAAAAATTGAAGGAAATACAGTCATTTTAACCTCTAAAGCAATTAAAAATCCACAATATGTCAGATATGCTTTTTCAGGAAAACCAGATGTAAATTTGGTAAATGAGGCTAATTTACCTGCATATCCATTTAGAACAGATTCAGAATAATTAAAAGAATGGTCTATTACAGCAAATAATTTGAATATATGAGACAAAACAAATCATCTACCTTTATTATCATTGCATACACTTTTTTTGTTATTGCTTTCGTGTAATTCAAAAAAAAACTCAAAAATGGAGAATCAAAATAAAGTAAAGAACGTAACAACTGACACTCATAAAAATGATAGCATAAATACCTATGCAGATGATGTAAGTTTTATGAAGGATTATATCAAAATAATTCAACTTACAGACGCATCAAACAACTCTAAAGTAGCAATTTCAGCAGCGTTACAAGGAAGAATTATGATAAGTAGTGCTTATGGTGATAATGGAAGAAGTTACGGTTGGATTAACAAAGAATTATTGAAATTAAATCTGCTTTAAAATAATATGATAAAACTTTCTAAAACAGTATGTATTGCAATGGTTCTTTTGATAGTTTTGGCTTGTAGTAGTCAAGAAAAAGAACAAACCAAACCCAATATTATTTTTATTCTGGCAGACGATTTAGGTTGGCAAGATGTTGGTTTTATGGGAAGTCAATGGTTTGAAACACCAAATTTAGATGCACTAGCTAAGGAAAGTTTGGTTTTTAGCGATGCCTATATGTATCCAACGTGTTTACCATCAAGAGCAGCTTTGTTAACAGGTAAACAGTCTTTTAGAACAGGCATTTATAATGTACCTGTGTTAGAAAGAGGAAATAATCAAGACAATATATTTTCACGTTGGACAGTCGGTTTAGAACATAAAATGTATGCAGAACCGTTAAAAAAGGCAGGTTACACATCCATTCATTTAGGAAAATGGCATGTTGTTGGACCAAATCCTCAGGAAGAAAAAAAATATCCTTTTCAAAAGCATTTAAAACAACCTGCAAACGGAACTTTAGATTGGTTAGCAAATCATCAATCAGCAGAAATTCAACAATATTATCCAATAGGAAAAGGATTTGATAAAAATGTTGGTGGCACTTGGTGGGGAGATCCTGCCAGAGG
Source organism: Polaribacter vadi (assembly GCF_018861005.1). GTDB lineage: Bacteria > Bacteroidota > Bacteroidia > Flavobacteriales > Flavobacteriaceae > Polaribacter > Polaribacter vadi_A. Next base: position 260,627 of record NZ_JAHKQL010000015.1, on the reverse strand, counting down.
TTATGAAAAAGGTTATAAATCTGAAAGTGGAGGTTATAAAGCACCTTTTAAAAATCCGTTTATTGAAGATAAAAAAGATGATGAATGGCTAACGGATAGATTAACTTCTGATGCAATTGATTTTATCAAACAAAATAAAAAACAACCATTTTTTGTAAATCTTCATTATTATGCGCCTCATCGTCCAATTGTAGCAAGGACAGATGAAGCGTATCAAAAATTTATGAACAAACAAGCTGATACCATTACAGGTCAAGGTATTAAAAATAAAAGCGAAGCTGCAGGTTACGCAAGTATGATAGCTTCTATTGATGAGAATGTAAAACGAATTTTTGATTATCTAGATAAAGAAGGTTTGCGCGAAAATACCATTGTAATATTTACATCAGACAATGGTTTTAATGGATTAACAAGTAAGTCAAATGCTTTAAGGGGTGCAAAAGGAATGGTATATGAAGGCGGAATTAGAGTACCTGCTTTTGTAAATTGGAAAGGGCAAATTAATGCTGGAATTTCCAAAACACCTATTTCTGGTATGGATTATTTTCCAACTTTTTTAGACTTGGCTAAAGTTAAAAACTACAATGGTGTTTTAGATGGCAAAAGTATAGTTCCTCTATTAAAAAACAAACTTTTTAAAGAACGACCACTTTTTTGGCATTTGGCTAGTAGATATAAAAATCCGCCTTGTTCTGTCATCAGAAAAGGGAAATGGAAATTGATTCAGTTTTTAAATGATGGAAAAGTTGAATTATACAATTTAGAAGAGGATTTAAAGGAAAGTCAAAATTTAATTGATAAAAATCCTGAAAAAGGTTCAGAATTATTGGCAGAACTTGTTAGTTGGAGGAAAAATAATAAAGTACCACTTCCACTGGCATCTGTATTACCATTTTAAAAAATAATTTAAATTTTAAAAAATAAAATGAAATTAAAAATTAGCTTACTAGTATTAGTAGTCATTGCAGTTGCTTGCAAAACTACCTCAAATCAAACATCGTCCATAAAACAACAACCAAATATTATTTATATTTTGGCAGATGATTTAGGTTATGGTGATGTCCAAAATTACAATCCAAATGGAAAAATTGCAACGCCCAATTTAGATCAAATGGCTATAAATGGAGTGAAATTTACAGATGCGCATACTTCATCAGCAGTTTGTACACCAACTCGTTATGGAATTTTAACAGGCAGATATAATTGGAGATCAAAGTTAAAAAGTAGTGTAATAGGGGGCTATTCTAAATCATTAATAAAACAAGAACGTGTTACGGTTGCAGAAATGCTAAAAACACAAGGTTATAATACAGCATACATTGGAAAATGGCATTTAGGATGGGATTGGGCACTTCAAGATGGTCAAACATCTATTAATCTAAAAAAAATAAAGGTAGAACCTAAGATAGATTTTAAGAAACCAGTTACAAATGGACCTACTACTCACGGTTTTGAATATACTTTTGGTTTTTGCGGTTCCTTAGATATGGCACCTTATGTATACATAGAAAATGATATGCCTACTATGGTACCCACAACATATACAGCTTCAAAAGGGCAAAAATTTTGGAGAAAAGGACTTACTTCTGAAGACTTTGTACATCAAACAGTATTACAAGATTTAACAGATAAAGCAGTTCAATATATAGACTCAAAAGCTAAAGATAACAAGCCTTTCTTTTTGTATTTCCCTTTACCTGCCCCTCATACTCCCATTTTACCTTCGGAAGCGTTTTTAGGAAAAAGCAATACAAATATGTATGGAGATTTTGTAATGCAAGTAGATGATGTTGTTGGTCAAATAAGAAAAGAGTTGAAACGTCAAGGAATTTCAGAGAATACACTTTTGGTCTTTACAAGTGATAATGGGTGTTCTCCCAAAGCAGATTTTGAAACATTGGCGAAATTTAACCATAACCCAAGTGGGGTATACAGAGGTCATAAAGCTGACATTTTTGAGGGTGGACATAGAGTGCCTTTTATTATAGAATGGCCAGCTAAAGCACAAAAAAACAAGAGTACAGATAAAACAATTTGCACAACTGATTTTTTTGCAACTTGTGCTGAATTGACGGGTCATAGAATAAAAGATGATGAAGGTGTAGATAGCAATAGTATGTTACCACTAATTACAAAAGCAAAAGATATTGATATTAGAGAGTATATTGTTAGTCATTCAATTAGTGGAGATTTTGCAATCAGAAAAGGAGACTGGAAATTAATTACTTGTCCAGGTTCTGGTGGTTGGAGCTACCCTAGTCCTAAAGATATAAGAAAGCAAAAATTGGATTTACCTAAGATGCAATTGTACAATTTGAAAGATGATATTGGAGAAACAAAAAACTTAATTGCAGTATATCCTAAAAAAGCAGAGGAGTTAAAAGCAGCACTAAAAAAGATAATTTTAGACGGCAGAAGTACACTAGGAACTACACAAACGAATGAAGGAATGGATAATTGGCCTCAAATTGAAGCCATTATAAACTAAACCTTTGTAATGATCTTGCTGTTTTTTACGCGTTATTAAAACCAGTATGGGTGAATTGGGTAATAAAAAGCACGAAAAGAGCAACCCCTTTTTTTAATTTGGATAGATATTTGTAATAACCAATTGTATCAACTCAAGTAATATTAATTTGTTTGAGTTTAAGAAGCAGTAGAAAATTATGAGAAAAATAATATTTTTAGCGTTAACACTAATCATAGGATGTTTTAGTGCCATATCACAAACAAATACAGAAAAAACAACAGCAGATTTTTTTGTATCCACTCAAGGCTCAGACAAATGGTCTGGTACCTTAGCTACACCTAATGCAACTAAAACAGATGGTCCTTTTGCAACTTTAGAACAGGCTAAAAATACGGTTCGAAAACTCAAAAACAAGAAATCAACAGACATTACTGTTCTAATCAGAGAAGGAAATTATCAACTTAAAAAAACAGTAGTTTTCGATTTAAAAGATTCTGGAAATGATAATCAGAATATCATTTATCAAGCATATCCAAATGAAAAACCAGTGTTTAGTTCTGGAAAAGAAATTACGGGTTGGAAAAAAGTAACTAATACACTGCCAAACTTACCAAAAGAAGCAGTTGGTAATATTTGGGTAGCCAATGTTTCTGATAAATTTTTAACACTATATGATGATGAGGGTATGTTGCCACGTGCACAATCAGAACGTTTTATGCCATTGAAAGGAAGTAAAAAGAACAAACTCCTTTTTCCGAAAGGAACTTTAAAAAATTGGTCGAATGTAGAAGATGTAGAAATTTTGGTGCGCCCAACAAGAGATTGGATTGTAAATATGTTACCACTAAAATCTGTTGATGAAAAAAAGGGAGTTGCACTTACCTCTGTTGATGCTACTTATGCAATTACAAAAAAAGGTTTTTGGGTAGAAAATGTGTTAGAAGAATTAGACAAACAAGGAGAATGGGTATTGAATACAAAGGAGAAAAAAGTATATCTCTGGCCTAGAAATAATAATTTTTCTATTGTTGCTCCTACTTTATTAGAATTGATTAAAGTAGAAGGTAAAATAGATTTTAAAGGTGCAACAGATGTTCCTGTGAAAAACCTTCATTTTCGTGGACTTACTTTTAAACATGGAGAGCGTTATACGTTAACCAAAGATGATGCTGGTTTACAACACGATTGGGATATGTTAGACAAGGATAATGCAATGGTACGTTTTAGAGGTGCTGAAAATTGTTCTATAGAAAATTCTCATTTTTTACATAGTGGAAGTGGCGCAATCAGAGTTGATTTATATGGTAAGAATAATAACATTTCTAACAACCATATAGAACAAATGGGTGGAGGTGGAATTCTACTTTGTGGTTATGGTCCAGGTACTAAAGATGTAAATAAAAACAATACAGTTTACAATAATAATATTCATCATATAGGTGAAATTTATTGGCAATCTCCAGGTATTTTTCTTTGGAATAGTGGAGATAATAGAGTCGCTAACAATTTAATTCATAATACAAATTATTGTGGTTTAATAGTTTCAGGTTGTGTGATTCGATTTTTTAAACCCTCTAACAGAAGAGAACAACATAGAGCCATTCGTTGGCATGAAATAGGGAAATTACCTAAAAAATTAACACCAAATGATGTTCGTCCATATTGGCATAGTAAAAATAATATCATAGAAAATAATGAAATTCACCATGTAATGAAAAAGTTAGGTGATGGAAATGGTATTTACATACGTGCAGCTGGAGCTGGAAATATAATTCGTAGGAATTACATACATGATTTAGTGGCAAAAACAGGAAAGCAAAGTGCTATTAGAACAGATGGTGGACAAATGGACGTGCTAATTTCTGAAAACCTGATTTACAAATGTAATTCACAAGGCATGACCTTAAAACTCAATAATCGTTTTGAAAATAACATTATTGCAGATGTTGGTCCACCTAGAGGTGGTCTTTATTTAAAATTGGTAGAAGGTCCATCAACAGGAGCAACTTTGAAACGAAATATTTTTTACTCAACTACAGATATGTGTATTTTTCTTTCTGAACCAAAAGCAGGAAAAGGTTTGGTAGGTGAAGATAGCAGAGGTAGAGTGCCAGCAAGAATAAGAGATGTTGACTCTGATTATAATATTTTTTATAGTAAAGCAGATAATACTATTGCAGAAAAGAGGTTAGCTAAATCACAAAAAGATGGAGTTGATAAAAATAGCAAAGCAATAGATCCAATGTTTATGGATCCTGAAAATGGGGACTTTAGATTTAAACCAGATTCACCTGCTTTAAAAATGGGTATTTTACCTATTGATGTTACAAAAATTGGTTTACAAATTAATAAATAATACCATTAGATTCTATTAAAATATAAATTGATAAAGATGAAAATTATACATAAGATTAAAAATAAATGGATTCTAATACTAACCTTAATTATTGGTTTTGGATGTAGTTCTGCACAAGTAAATACATCTCCTAAAGCAGACTTTTTTGTATCTACACAAGGTTCAGATAATTGGTCAGGAACATTGGCAGAACCAAATGCAACTAAAACAGATGGTCCTTTTGCTACTTTAGAAAAAGCTAAAAATGCCGTTAGAGATTTTAAAAAAGGTAAATCAAAAGATATTTTAGTGTACATAAAAGGTGGTGTATATCAATTAAATAAAACCATCGTTTTCGATTTAAAAGATTCTGCTGAAGATAATTACACAATTACTTATGCTGCATATCCAGGAGAAAAACCTGTATTCAGTTCAGGACAAGAGATAAAAGGTTGGAAAAAAGTAACAACAAAACTTCCAGGACTTCCAAAAGAAGCAGAAGGAAAAGTTTGGGTGGCAAATGTGTCTGATAAATTTTTAACGTTGTATGATGATGAAGGAATGTTACCTAGAGCACAATCTAAAGGAATTATCACTGGCGAAAAACAAAATGGAAGAAATCGTCTTAAATTTCCTGACGGATTTTTAAAAAATTGGGACAATATAAAGGATGTTGAAATAAAAGTAAGACCTCATCATGCTTGGATAACAAATATGCTACCAGTAGTTTCTGTAAATGAAAAAACAAATACAGCTAATACTTCTATTGATGCAACTTATGCTATGAATGTACTTCATTTTCTAAAAAAAACAGAGAACTGTTGGATAGAAAATGTAATAGATGTTTTAGATAAAGAAGGAGAATGGGCTTTAAATACAAAAGAAGGCAAAGTATATCTTTGGCCAAGAAACGATTCTCCAGTATTTGCACCAACATTATTAGAACTAATTCGTGTAGAAGGAAATATTAGAGAATCTAAACAAGAAGACATACCTGTTCGTAATTTACATTTTAATGGTTTAACATTTAAACATGGAGAAAGATATACTTTAACTTCAGATGATAAAGGTTTACAACACGATTGGGATATGATGGATAAAGACAATGCTTTGGTTCGTTTTAGAGGAACAGAAAATTGTAGTATCGAAAATTCTCATTTTTTACATAGTGGAAGTGGTGCAATTAGAGTAGACTTACATGGTATTGGTAATAAAATTTCTAACAACCATATAGAACATATGGGTGGAGGTGGAATTCTCCTTGCAGGATATGGACCAGGAACTAAAGATGTAAATAAGAAGAATACAGTTTACAATAACAATATTCATCATGTAGGAGAAATTTATTGGCACTCACCAGGAATTTTTGTGTGGCAAAGTGGAGAAAATTACGTGGCAAACAACTTAATTAATCATTTAGATTATACAGCAATTATTTTATCTGGTTGTATGACTCAATTTCTTGCTAAAAAAGGAAATGGAAGAGAGCTTTTAAGAACATTTAGAAAGGACGAAATGCCAGCGTTTACAAAAGATGTAACTTTAGATGAAGTATTGCCTTATTTACATACACATGATAATATTGTAGAAAACAATGAAATTCACCATGGAATGCAAAGACTTGGAGATGGTAATGCAATTTACATTCGTGGTTCTGGTAAAGGAAATATCATTCGTAGAAATTATATTCATGATATGGTAGCAGATATGATTATGCAAGCTGCAATTAGAACAGATGGTGGGCAAACAGGAACGTTAATTACCGAGAATATTATTTTCAATGCTACATCTCAAGGTATCCTTACCAAGTTAGATAATAAAGTAGAAAACAATATTGTTGTAAATATTATTGCTCCACCAAGAGGATACTATTTGTCTGTAAGAGAAGGTCCTTTAACTGGGGCAACTATTAAAAATAATATCTTTTATGCATTTACAAACGAATCTAGATTTATTGATGAATTACCTCCAGGAAAAGCAGGAAGTTCGGAAGACAGAAGAGGTAGAGCATTGGCTAGAGCCATGGATGCAGATACAGATAACAACATTTATTTCTGTAAAACAAATCCTGAAAAAGGGAAAGAATTGATTGCAAAGAATCAAAAAAACGGAATTGACAAAAACAGTAAAGCAGTAGATCCACTATTTGTAGATGCCGAAAATGGCGATTTTAGATTTAAACCAGATTCACCAGCATTAAAAATGGGAATTAAACCTATTGATTTTTCTAAAATAGGTTTACGTAAAACAAATAATATAAAGGAATAAGGATGTTCAAACAAAATGTAAAATAGTTTTATCAACAATTGTTTGCTTTAAGTTTTTACTTTATTTAAATACTTAGTAAAATAAAACTAGTCTTAGCTATCTATTAAAGTTTCTTTGACAATTAAAAATGCTCTGACAAACATTAAAATTATTTGTCTATTCTGATATAGAAACTGTCATAGAAATTTTTATAAAATCAGATGATGAAACTATTTTACATTTAATTATAAAAAAACGTTTAATACAACTTCTTCTTTTTTGGTAATTAATTTTACTTTTTCTTTAATATTGCATGCATCTATATTTTAAAAAAATCTGATAGTTTAAAAATTATTTTAACTTTAATCGTGTTCTACTTCATTTATTTTTTGACCTCTCATCGTTTCAAAAACTTCAATCATTTCTAATAACTTCTCAGATTTTTTTTCTGCTAAATTTTGTTTTTGACCAACATCATCCTTTAAATTATACAATTGAAATTCTGGACGAACACCTACATCAATATTTACTTTTTTATTAAACCTCCAACCTTTGTATGGTGGAATCATTAGCCAATCTCCACTTCTTAAAGCTGTTCTAGAATTTGCTTCAATTATTAAATGATTTCTTCCCTTATCTGTTTTTCCTAAAAATGTATTTATTAATTCTTTACTATCTGTAGAATTTTCTGTAGTTCCTGTTAAGTTTGCTAAAGAAGCTAGTAAATCCATCTGGCAAACAATAGCATTTGAAATTGATGGTTTAATTGTTCCTTTCCAATATGTTATAAAAGGTACTCTTGTACCCCCTTCTAATAAACTGTATTTACCACCTCTTAAACCTCTTTTAGGGTCGTGTTTTCCCAATTTTTCTACAGCATCATCATAATATCCATCATTTAAAACGGGTCCATTATCACTAGAAAAAACAATTAAAGTATTTTCTAAAACACCTTCTTTGTCTAAAGTTTTTATAAACTCTCCAATCATCCAATCTGCTTCTAAAATAACATCGCCTCTTGGTCCCATTCCAGATTTACCCACAAATCTTGGATGAGGAGTTCTTGGCACATGTGGTTGTTGCATAGCATAATATAAAAAGAAAGGTTTTTCTTTATGAGTTTTTACATAGTTTTGTGCTTTATCTAAAAAATGATCTGCCATATCAATATCAGACCATTTTGCAGCATCTCCACCTTTCATATAACCAATTCTCGGAATTCCGTTTACAATACTATTATTATGACCATGATGCCACTTCATTGTTGTCATTTCTGGATTAGATTTAGCTGTTGGTTCTCCTTCAAAATTCTTTTTATAATTTACTTCAATAGGATCGTTTTTATCTAAACCAACTACATAACCATTATCTATATAAACTGTTGGAACCCTATCTTGTGTAGCAGCTAAAATATACGATTCATCAAAACCTACTTCGTTTGGACCTGGAGTAATTTTCTCATTCCAATTTACATTACCACTTCCTAAACCTAAATGCCATTTACCAACAATTGCTGTTTGATAGCCTTGCGTTTTAAGCATTTTTGGTAAAGTTTTTTGCTCTTTATTAATAATTAAAGGAGCAGAACCCGATAAAATTTTTGCCTTTTTATTTCGCCAAGGATACACACCTGTTAACAACGCATATCTACTTGGTGTACAAGTTGCAGAAGATGCATAACCGTTTGTAAATTTAATTCCTCCATTGGCTAAAGCATCAATATTTGGCGTTTGTAATTCTGTTGCACCATAGGCACTTAAATCACCATAACCTAAATCATCTAAATAAATAACAACTATATTTGGTTTTCTATTTTCCGTAATTGTTTTTGTTTCTTTTTTTTCTGATTTGCAACTTAACATTGCAAAAAAAGACAAAAGAGAAATTTTAAAAATGATTTTATTTAAATACATCAGAATAAATTAAGTATTGATTGATTTTAAAATCAAAAGTAAGAATACGGCTTTAATACATTGGGGTAATAATCATACAAAAAAGGTAAACAAATGTCTCTTATTTCTATTTTACAAATTTTTAAACACATAGTTTTCAAATATTAACTTCTTTAAAAATTTTTAATCGGTCTACTCTAAAATTAAAGTATTAATTGATTTACCCGATATTTTGACACTTTTTTGAGTAATATTTTCTTTTAAAGGTTTTAAATCGGAATCTTTATTAGTTACATATATTTCTTTTATGTTACTATTAAAACTTAGATTAATTGCTGCTGATTTTTGATTAACCAATACAATAACTATAGAGTTATCTAAATTTTTATATCCTGAAATTAAAACTCCTTTTTCTAAATTTTCAAGAGAATTTTGATCTTTATAATCTAGTTTAATTCGTTTTGCTTCTGGTCTTATAAATCTTGAATAATTACCTAATCCCCATAATAATTTGGAAGTTTTAAAAACACCATCTTGTTTATTTTTATCATGATAAATCAACCCATCTTTATAATTGTATGGAGACATTGCCAACCACCAATGCCATGCACTTGCATTTGCAATCGTTAAATCTGCATGAATTAATCGTGCTACATATAAAGCCGTTTTCATTGTTAAGCCCTTGCCCTTCCCTCTTATTTCTGCATTATTTTCTAGAATACAATACTCTGTCATCCAATATTCTAAATTCGGATATTTGGTTAACTTGTTACTTATTTCTTCTCTATTTCTTTTTAATTTTGAGATATTCCAAGTAGTAAAATAACTATGACCTGCAAACTTTGGTGCCACAGATTGTAAATTTCCTATATAAAGTTCGTTTTTTGGATTAAAAAATACTTCTATTTGATTACTTCTATTTTCTTTGTCCTTTTTTATTGACGTTAAATAATCAATTTGTCCAGCTTCAGAAACTTCTAATTTAGCATCTAATTGATGCATTGTAAAAACAGAATCAATTATTTTTGTTGCTTTTGATAACTCATCATTATTCCAGGGAGAACCTTCTTGTTTTCCGTTTTTCCAATCCCATTGTGGTTCATTAAATGGACTGATATAACTAAACTTTAAATCTAGGCTATCCTTAAAATGTGTTACTACATCTTTTAAAAATAGCGCATAATTTGCATAATTATCTCTTTTTAAATTTGTTGATAATCCATCATCAGAAAATGCTTTATGGTTCTTTGTAAATTGTACTGGTGGACTATTTACAAATCCAATAAAAGAGGAAACACCTCTTTCTTTTGCTGCTTTTAAAAACCATTGTTGACCCGATTGTCGATTCCAATTATAAGAACCATCATTATTTAGAAAGCCTTCTGCCCTTCTCCATTCATCTTTAATTTTACTATTCTCTTTTTGTTCTGCACTTCCTGCACCAATGTTAAATCTCCAAGTAGTAAGACCAATTCCTTTAAAAGTTCCGTCATTATTTTTTTCTGTACTAAATAATAAATCGGCTATTGCTTCTTTTTTCTGTAAAGGCCATTTCCCTACAAACTGCGCAGACCAAGCATCAGATGCTCCAAAATTATGAATCGTTTGAAACTCCACATCTGGAAAAACATTGATATTTATCTCTTCAACCTTGTTTTGTGAAAGTGAAATTGAGCTTAAGAACAGAAATATAAGAATTAATATATTCTTCATTTTTAGTGATTTTTATTAAACTTATTTGGCACAAAATCAGCATCATATTTAGGATTTAATTCAGTTGGGATTGGCGCATTCAATTCTGTTCTCCAAGCATTTAATTTCTCTAATAATTCTGATGCTTTTTTAGGATAAACCTCAACTATATTGTTTTTCTCACCTAAATCTTCTTTTAAATTATACAATTCAATTTCGTTATTTTCAAAATATTGATGTAATTTCCAATCTCCATCAATAATAACAGAACCTGGTCTTGTTCTAAAAAAAGGATCTCTTGCTTGATCTGTTTTAGCATTATAAGCTTGTAAATAAATAGGAAAATGATAAAATAAACTTCTCTTTTTAATTTTTCCGCCTTTTAAAATTGGCAAAATAGATATTCCATCTAATACTTTTTTGGGCATTTTTACATTTAAAACATCCATAAAAGTTGGATAAAAATCTAAATTGGTAATAGAAGTCTTAGAAACTGTATTTGGTTTTACAACTCCATCCCAAGAAATAATATATGGCACTCTAATACCACCTTCGTAGTAAGAACCTTTACCTGCTCTTAAAGGATCTTGATTAGAAATAGCTCTTATTCCACCATTATCAGAAGTAAAAACAATTAATGTGTTCTTTAAATTTAAAGCTTTAATTTCATCTAAAATTAAACCGATATTTCTATCAACAGTTTCTATCATACCTGCATAAATTGCCTTCTTTTTAGATGAATTACCTTCCTTTTCTGAATATTTTTTTTCTAATGCAGAAGTAGTTGACAAAGGTGTATGAACCGCATAAAAAGGCAAATACACAAAAAACGGCTTCTCTTTATTATCTTTTATAAACGAAATGGCTTCTTGCGTTAATCTATCTGTTAAATTTTCACCTTTTTTATGATCAATAATATTCTTGATATTATATGGGCTAAAATATCCATTCTTTCCTGGATTTCCATTATGACTTCCGCCAACATTTACATCAAAACCCTGTGTTTTAGCATCTTCCCCTAAATGCCATTTACCAAAAGTACCTGTTGTATAACCTGCTCTTTTTAACATTTCTGCAAGTGTTACATTTTTATCAGCTAAAACTACTGTATTTTTAATCGGAATTATTTTTCTAGTTTTTGTGTTTCCTCTATCAGAATTACTAACTGTATAAATACCATGTCTAGGCGTATTTTGCCCACTAATTAAACATGCTCTACTTGGTGCACAATTTGCAGCAGATGCATATCCATTTGTAAACTTTAAACCACTTTCTGCCAGTTTATTAATGTTAGGAGTTTCGAAAAATGTACTTCCATAAGTTTCAGTATCCATCCAACCTAAATCATCTACATTTATATAAATAATATTGGGTTTTTTTTTTGAATCTACAAAACTCTGAGCGTTAACAGACAAGTATCCAATTAAAAAAAAGATATAAAAACACTTTATTTTACACATCATTTTAATTTCTAATTATTTCTGTTAAATCGTTTTAATCTTTGTTTTTTATTTGTATCGCCTCTTAAAACTCTTTTCATTTTATTGGGGTTAGTATACAATATTTCTTTATTCTCCATTAATCTTTGATGAATATGATGCGTAACCTGCATCCAATCTTGTTCTTCTTGCCAAAGTGGAGCTTTCATTTTAGCTTCCCAATTTGTAAGCTCTTTTTGTAATAATTGATATTGATCAGGGTCTTGTTTTTCTAAATTTATAGTTTCTCCTAAATCTTCTTTTAAATTGTATAAAACAGATCCATAATTTTTTAAACGAATCATTTTATAATCTCCTATTCTTGCACCTGCTTCCTCTAATTTTCTCCAAAATAATTTATCATGAGGGTTTCCTGTTTTATCGCCCTTTAAAAAAGGTAATAGATTTACACCATCTAAAATTAGACTATCATCATTTTTAATATTTGCAGCGGCTATAGAAGTAGTAAAAATATCTAGAGAAGAAGACAATCCTTTAAAAGTTTGCCCTCCTTTAATTTGTGCTGGCCAACTTACTACAAATGGTACTCTATGGCCCCCTTCAAACTTATTACCTTTCCATCCTTTTAAAGGACCTCCACTAGAATCATTATTTGCGGCTCCACCATTATCACTTAAAAAATAAATTAAAGTATTATCGGCAATTCCTAATTCTTCTAACTTCTGTTGTAGTTTACCAATATTTTGGTCTAAAGACCAAGTCATGGCTGCTAAATATTGTCTTGGATGGTCTTTAAATTTTTCTAAATCCTCTTTTTTAGCCTCCATAGGTGTGTGTACTGCATTATATGCTAAGTACATAAAAAATGGATTTTCTTTGTTATCTTCAATATATTTTACAGATTGATCTCCTAAAACATCTGTTAGATAACCATCAAACACCACTCTTTTTCCGTTATTTTGTAGCATTTTTCCTTTTCTAGGATTTTGTATTGGAAAATATGATCTACTTCCAGTTTCAAAACCATAAAACTCATCAAAACCCCTTTGATTTGGGTGATCAGATTCGTCTTTTCCTAAATGCCATTTACCCAATGCCATTGTTTTATAACCATTGTTTTTAAACACATCTGCCATTGTAGTTACATCGTCAGAAAGTCCTATTTCTCCAGAATCGCCATAACCTGTTCCATTAGCTTCAAAACCAAAACGCTGCTGATATTTACCTGTAATTAAGCCTGCTCTACTTGGTGCGCAAACGGTTGCACTTACATGTGCATCTGTAAAAATAACTCCACTTTTTGCTAATTTATCTATGTTAGGGGTTTCTAAATCTTTAGACCCCATAAAACCAAAATCTGCATAACCAGCATCATCAATTAAGATGACAATTACATTGGGTTTATTTTCTTTTTTGGTAATGTACTGTCTATTTCCTGATAGAAAAAAAGCACAAAATATAGTGATAAAAAAATTTTTCATATTAAAAATTTATAATTCTATTATAATGAGAAATCTTTAGTAAAAAATAAACTTTTCATTAAAAAAAAGAGGCTATTTTTAGATAGCCTCAACTTTTTAATGAACTTAATTTTTAATTATTTTAAATATTTTATTATTAGTTTTACCTTTAAGTTCAACAAAATATAAGCCACTGTTTAAATTACTAAAATCTATTTCTAATTTAGAGTTACTTTGGCTGATTTTGTTTTCTAAGATCTTTTTTCCTGTATAACTAAAAACAGTAACTATTTGATATAAACTATAATCCTCTGAACTTATGGTAAGTTTATTAATAACAGGATTAGGGTACGCAATTATTTTGGAGAACTCATTCTTTTGGATACTAAGAGCACCATCAACATACACAGTAAAACTATAACTAGATTCACAACCGTTGTTATTTATTCTAGTAACAGTATAAATTCCTGCTTGTGCTGATGTTATGTTATCAATAATAATTTCTCTTGTAAATAGTGCTTCATAACCATTAGGACCAGACCAATACCAAATACCATCTCCACTTGAGTTAGGTCCAAATGTAACTTTGTCTCCAGATGCAACATATAATTCACTTTTTTTATTGGTCCAAGCTTCAGTATTTATTCTTGAATAAGGGTTAATACTAGGTAAAGAACTACAAACCGCAGTAACATTATACACTATATCTGTACTACATCCTCCTGAACTAGTATATGTAGCTACATAACTACCCTCCATATCTGCATAAAAGTTTTCAAATTCAATTTCTCTTGTAGAAGCACTATAATTATTTGGTCCTTTCCATGTCCATGTGCCTTCTGTAGCAGGTTCTGGTGATAATTTTAAATACTCTGCTACATCAATTGAAATATTATTACCTGTTGTTAATGAATTACTTCCTATTTGATAATAAGGCGTTGTTGCAGGAGTTGAATTACAAATTACATTAACAGACATTGTTAAAGTGCTTGTTTCTCCACTTGAACCTGTGTACGTTGCCACATAATCTCCTGCCATACTTGAATTTACACTTGAAATAGATATATCTCTTGAGGTAGCAGTAAATCCATTTGGACCATCCCAAGTCCAACTACCATTAATTCTAGATTGAGGCCCAAAATCTATATTGTCTCCTTCGTTTACAGTAATTGAAGTAATATTATCTCCAACCCAAGAGTTTGCATTGATACGATGAAAAGGATTTAATTTATAATCTATTTTAATAACAAAACAAGTAAGACTTTTAGCTTTTACATTTGCTAAAAATTGATTATTATTTGTTGCTTCAAAAGTATTTTTTACACCTTCAATTTCTGAAGATTCATCCCAATAAGTTGTTTCAACAATCATACCTTCTTTAAGCCCTAAGTTGTTGATATCCATTAACAAATTATTATATTCAGAGTCACTTTTATTAATAACCCATAAAGCTATTTGATTATCATCTCCAAAAGACATAGTACTAACATCTGCCATGTTAGTAATTGACGAATTGATGTAGTTTTTATTGACAGCCTCTGCTGCAAACTTTTGCATTATATAATAGGATCTCATTCTAACAGCCTTAGATCCATTGTTAAAAAATATAGGTTTCCCATAAAATCCATTCTTTTGAACTTCTTGATAACCTCTTGGCCAGATTTCAAAAATTAATTCTCCTTGTAACCCACCTTTATACATTTCACTTTTTTCTGTGTAGATGCTTAATGGATAATCTATACTTACATCAGAAGTTATAAAACCACCACCAGCATGCCCTGTTTCATCAGCAAAAGCATACTTACCTGCATTTTGAGCAGCAGTAATAAATTGTTGCCAAGTTTTGTTTTCTCCAGACCATAAATTATGAGAACTAAAACCATACACATATTGGGCAACATCATTGTTTACATAATTATTTACCACATTTATACCTTGAGAAATAGACCAAGTACCAGAATCTACAATAAGAGGCATGTCTATATTTCTTTGTTGTAAAATAATTATTAAGGCTTCTATAGTTGCCTTAGCTCTACTTACTGTTAAAACTTGTACCCATTCTTTAGAAGTAGATAAATAAGTAATTGGTACTCCTGAATTTTTCATAAACTCTAGATAATCTGCTAAAAAAAGAGCATATTTTTCTGCATTAAAAGTTTTGGTACCTGTAGCACTACCATTAACATATGCATAATCGTAAATAAATGTTGGTAAATTATTTCTATCACCCTGACTGTAACCATGATAATCTGATTTCATCGTTGCAAAAAATTGAATATTAGGATTCACTTCCTTCATCATTTTCATTGCAGTGACATCTCCATCATAAGTTGAAAAATCCTTTTGCCCTTCAGTCATCTCTTGTAATTTATCATACCTTACACGAAAAGCATTAAAAGGAATGTCTTTTGTTACCCAATCAATAATTTCTTTTTGATTTCTAGATTTTAAAAAATTTGGTCCACTTCTTTCCATATCTCCCCCCATTAATGAAATGAATTGTTCTTTATCATTTGCATTTATAAATATTGATTGAGCGTACCCTTTTAAGGTAAACAAGAATAAAGTAAATACCATAATGATATTTACAAAAACAACGTTGTTATGTATGATTTTTTTAGAGTATTTTTTTTTCATAATTAGTGTATTTAGTTAAGAGATGACAATCTATAGAACTTGATAAATATACATGGCCTATTAATGTTTCACATTAAGGGTATTTTTCGCTATATTTAATAAAATCAGTTATAATACCAATTTAACCATAGAATGACTTATTGTTATTTGGTATAATTAGAATATTTTAACTGATTTGTTTTATAAAAAAATGAGAGATATTATCTCTCATTTTACATACTAAATTAAAATAACTTGCTATTTTTTTATAATTCTAATTGTCTTGACAACATTTTCTATATCATTAATACATTTTACAAAATAAATACCACCAATAGATAATTGACTAGTATTCACTTGACCGTTAACAACTTTAGAAACTTGTATTTTAGATCCTAATACATTATAAATCTCAACAGAACTTACTTTTTCTGAAGTAAAATTTAATTGATTTTTAACTGGATTTGGATATGCTTCAAAATATTTTTCTGTAGTTATTGATTTTGTAGATAATACCCCTCCATTGTTACTTAGAGTTAAAACTTCAGCATCAGACAATGCTGTGTTAAAAATTGCAATATTGTCATATCTTTTCTGAATATCTTGAGTTCTTCCATTATTACTAACTGAATTTTCATCAAATAAACCAGTTGTTTGGTTTAAGCTAGATCCCATATATCCTAAAAATATTTTTCTATTATCCCACTCCCCACTTTCTTGTGCAGTTTGTGAAGTTGATAATAACACACCATCTTTATACAATTTATATTTTTGATCAGAAGATGTGTATGTTAATGTAACATAGTCATAAAGAGGAAGAGCGTTCGTATTTGCAAATTTTATAGACCCTCCAGGAGTACCATCACCTCCAGATCCATCACCAATGTGAATGTCAAGACCATATACCCAACCCCCTGATTTTTGTAAAAGTCTATCTTCTTTCCATGTATTTCCGTCAGATGAATCTTGTCCAACTATGGTTAATATTGATGCTGCTGACCCCATACGATGACCAAAAGCTGAATATTTCATAGAAATAGAAAAATCTCCTTCGCCTATAACATTTTCATCAATCATTAAATGACCTGTGTAATCTAACTGTATTACCTTACTTCCTAATTCAGAATCTGTAATAATTATATTAGGAGATTGGCTAAGTCCAGTTTGTTCTTCAGTATTGGTTTCTAATGCTAATGTGGTTGTTCCATCATAATAGTATAGATTTGGAGCCCTATATATGGTTATGGTACCTGTAGGTTCAACATTAGTAATACCAGTAGGTAAATTATTTAATGGATCTGTACCTTCAAAATCTAAATAAGCAGTTTGTGAGAACCCAAGAGTTCCTACAAGCATCAACCCTAAGAATAAGTATTTTTTTTTCATTTTAAAATAGTTTTAGTTAAATTATTAACCAAAACTAGTTAATTACATTAGTAATCAATGGGCTATATTGTTTCAATATAGGTTGGGGAATGTTGCATTTAACATTTTTTAGGTGTGAACAACAACTTCTATAAAACTATTATTTAGAAGTGCTAAATTGATTTTGTCTCAATTAGGTTAGCAAATATAAAAAAACAGATAACAATTCAAATATTGTTAATTGCCATTAGCCTTTATAAAAAAAGGAATTATATTATGTAATTGAAATTAATCTAATGAAATATTCTTTAAATTTACATTGTTAAACATAAAAGATAGATTTTACTTTATTTCTTTACCTATTTTTTTAGCCAAAACTTTATATCCATCTTTGGTAAGGTGTACACCATCTTTAGAAAATTTAAGGCTCTTTTTAATTAACTGATAAACATCTATTAACGTTACATCTTGTTCTAAGGCAATTTCTTTAACAATAGGAATTACCCAACTATTAAGTGCTTCTTTACGTTCTTTTATAAATTCCTTTTTTGGATTTTTCTCTACCCAAATAAGCATAGGTGTTAATACATAAATTTGAGTATTTTTATTCTTTTCTTTATAGTCTTTTATCAATTTTATATATTCACTTTTAAACTCTTCTTTTGCAGAACCATTAAATTTTGTTGGACGTTTAGGGTCTAAAAAACATTTTGGATTTGCATCATTTGTACCAAACATAATTAAAACAATATCTGATGTAAATTTTAATGATTTTTTATATTCTTCTGTTTTAGAATAAGGAAAATTTGAGCCATCAATTAAAGTTTCACCTCCTTTACCAAAGTTTTTCATTTGGTATTCTTTGCCTAAAAAACTGTGAATATTGCGCTTTTGTATTACTATTACCTACACATGCTACTTGTATTAGCTCTCTAAAAAGTGTTGGCTTACCTTTTACATATCCTAAATTTCTTAAGAAAAAGTCTGTATCATAAATAGTTAAATTATAATATTTATTTCCTCCTCCTTTTCTAAAAAAATCGCCATTAAAGAATCCATGACCAACATTTTCTACTGAAACTAATTTACAATCATTTCCTAACTCATTTGCTATTTTAGTAAATCGAGATGCGTTTTCAAAAGGAACTGTTTTGTCTTTTGTTCCATGAAATAATAACATAGGTGGTAAGCCTTTTTTAAGTTGATGAACTGGTGATATTTCTTTTTCTCTACCTACAAGTTTATTAGCTCCATACCCTTTTTTTGTAGTATCTGAAAACAGGGTTGTAAGCAACAATTGCATTAGGTATAGCACTTATTGATAAATTTTCGTTCTTATTTTCAAAACCTTCAATTACTGATGTAGACAAAGCCACATGCCCACCTGCAGAACCACCTCCTGCAACTATTTTATTAGGATCAATATTTAATTCTTTTGCGTGTTCTCTAACCCAACGTATGGCAGATTTACCATCCTTTACACATTCAAAAGGAGTTGTTCCATGTGTATTTTTTATTCTATATTCTGCAGAAATTGCTAACATTCCTCTTGATGCAAAATATTTACTTTGTTGATAAAATTGTTTCGGATTTCCACTAACCCAACCTCCACCAAAAAAGAACACAATTGCAGCAGTTGGTTTTTTAGACACTTTAGGTTGAAAGATATGTAAATACAAACTATCCCCATCAATTACTTTGTACAATAATTCTTTATCTGGTTGTATATTTTGTGCTCTCATTGTAAAAATTGAGCATATAAATAGCAAGAAAACAATTACCTCCTTTTTTGATTTCATTTTATAATTTATTTAGTTTCTACTTCACTTCCCCACCAATCTTTATTTGGTTGCCAATCTGGAGAAAGCATTTCTTTACGTTGTTTTTCTAAACTTGGTAATCTTTTTGTTTTCTGATTTTCTAACCATTTTTTACGTGCTTCTTTATTCCATAAAGGATCTTCTGTAGCATAATGTGTACCCATAGATTTTAACCAAGTTAACAGCTGTGTTTTCATTTGATTTGCAATTTCTGGCTGACTTTCTGCAATATTATGAGCCTCCTTTAAATCGGTTTCTAAGTTGTACAATTCAATATGTAAATCTTCCCAATAATAAATCAATTTCCATTTTCCTTTTCTAATGATAGAGCTTGGTTCTCCTCCTTGGTTTCCATAATGAGGATAATGCCAATAAAGTGGTCTCTCATCAATTTTTTCTCCAACTAAAAGAGGTTTTAAACTTACTCCGTCTTTATGATTTTCTGGTTTAAGAGGCAAGCCAGATAAATCTAACAATGTTGGAAATAAATCTGTACCAGAAACAGGAACATTAATATTACTACCATTTTGTTGTAACCAAGGCACATCAATAAAATATGGTATTCTTATACCACCTTCCCATTGATATCCTTTTCCTCCTCTTAAACTCAATTGGTTTGTAGAAAAATTATCTCCAGAAGTAACACCTCCATTATCTGAAGTAAAAACTACAATTGTATTTTTATCTAAACCTAAGTCTTTTAAGGTTTTCATTACTATACCAATAGCATCATCTACTTGTTCTATTAAACCAGCATAAACAGGGTTGTCTTGGTATTTTCTGGCGGGTAAAACGCGCTCCATTTCAAATCCATTTTCATGAATTCCCATTTTTTCTGCTTTGTTTCTATACTTTTTCCATTTTTCTTTTGTAGTCTGTATAGGTCCGTGAACCGCATAAAAAGAAAGGTAAGCTAAAAAATGTTGATCTTTGTTTTTAGTAATAAAATTACTGGTTTCTTTAGCCAATTTAATTGATAAGTTTTGTCCTTTTTCTTCTGGTAAATTTGGCAAATTTGGGTTTTTATATGGCGAAAAATAACCTCCACTTGGGCTTCCTGATTGAAACCCGCCAATATTTATATCAAACCCATGATCTGTAGGCAACGATTTTTGCTGTTTGCTCCCTAAATGCCATTTACCTGCAAAAAAAGTAGCATATCCTTCTTCTTTAAAAGCTTCTGCTAACGTTAAAGCATTAGGATCTAAATGTTCATTAAAATTTGGTGGTAATAATTTAGTATATCTTTTTTTGGTTTTCCAGGCTTGCCCACTTAAATTCTTCCCTTCAAACTGAGTAATTCCATGTCTCGCAGGCGATTGACCTGTTAATAAACTTGCTCTTGAAGGACTACAAACTGTGCAAGCTGCATATCCATTAGTAAAAACGGCTCCTGAATTTGCAATTTTATCTATGTTTGGGGTTTCGTAATATTTACTACCCATTACGCTTAAATCTGAGTAGCCTAAATCATCAACCAAAATAAATAGAACATTTGGTTTTGTTGGTGTTTTAATAGCTAACTCTTTTACCTTTTCTGAATTAGTTTTACATCCTAATAAACTAAAAACCAGTAAAAATGTAAAAGACATTTTTTGTATAGATTTAATCTTTTTTTTCATTATATTTTATGTTTAATCAATATTAAATTTCTCTTTTATAAAAACTATTTTTGTATACCTGTAACATTATAATAAATAGATTGTCTAGTTATTTTTTTGTTATTTAAAAGCAAAAACAGTTTTATATATAATTGGTTTTGATTCTTTATTCTTTACTTTCTTAATAACTCAATACAGAAGCTGATGGTAATGGCACATTATTTACCTTTCTCCATTCTGTAAGTTCTTTTAATAATTCAGTAGCTTTATTACTATTTTTATCTGCAATATTTTCTGCTTCTTTTAAATCTTCTTTCAAGTTGTACAACTCTACTTTTCCACTATTTAAAAACTGAATGAGTTTCCAATCTCCCTTTCTGATAACAGAACATGGGGGATTTTTATAGGTACTAGCAAGATGCCAAAAGAGAGGACGTTCTTTCAATTTTTCATTTTTCAACAAAGGCACTATAGAAGTTCCATCCAAAATACCTTTATAATTTTTTACTTGCCCCAACTCTAAAAATGTTGGAAAATAATCCATTCCACTTATAGGTGTTTTAGAAATTCCTACATCCACTTTTCCTTTCCAATTGACAAAAGCAGGTACTCTTATTCCACCTTCGTAAACCTGACCTTTTGCACCACGCAATGTGTTTGTGTTACTTGTTATTCCATTAAACCCATTATCTGACGTGAAAATTACAATGGTATTTTCTCGCAAACCTTCTTTATCTAAATAATCAAAAATACGTTTTACATTCTCATCAACAGAGGCAATCATACTTGCGTAACCTGCTGCTTGCACTTTATTTCTAATTCCTTGCCCAGTAATTGTATCTGCTTGTTTTTCCACAAACTTCTCAAGCCACGCTTCATTCCTTGGCACAATAGGCCTATGTGGTGCATAATAATGAAGATTGATAAAAAAAGGTGCTTCTTTATTTTTTTTGATAAAAGAAATCGCTTCATTTGTCAATCGATCTGTTAACCATTCGTCCTCTTTTTTATCTTCTATAAATGGATTTTTAAACGGAGCTTGATAACCTCCACTTTCAGATTTGTATCCTTTTTCATAACCTCTTGCAGGGTCTCCCCACCAAGTACCTCCAATATTTTCATCAAATCCTTTTCCTATTGGATAATATAGTTGAATTTCTGCTGATTGATGTTCTTGTAACCAATCTAAAGTTCCATTTTTAGGCTGAGTTAAATGCTTATCAAAAGGATAGTTTTTTTCTTCTTTTGGATTGGGACCTACCACATGCCATTTTCCTATATGAATTGATTTATAACCTGCTCCTTTAAGCGGTTGTGCATACATGGTGTGTTTTAAATCTACTGTCCAACGTGAAAAAATATTGTGTTCACTATCCCCCCTTTCTAATACAGGAACATTGTACACCCCTGTTCTAAAAGATTGTTTTCCAGTTAACAAAGCTGCTCTAGATGGCGAACATGTTGGATACATGTAAGCATCTGTAAACACTAAACTTTCTTTAGCTAGAGCATCTAAATTTGGCGTTTCAAACCATTTACTACCCATAAAACCAACATCTTGCCAACCCAAATCATCTGCCATAATAAAAATGATATTTGTTTTTTTTTCTTTAATCTGTTGAGCTTTACAAGCTGTTATTCCCAAAAGACAAAAAACAAATACATTAAAAAAACGTATCATTTTAAACATTTTTTAGTTAAATACTGTTTTAATATCGTTAATACTAACTCCAAAAAGTTCTTTCACGATAGGGTTTAAGGTATCTTCATCTGCTTCAATATGGCAAGTTAACGATACATGTGTTCCGCTTTCACCAGCTTTTAATGCCAATGCTTTTGATGAAGTTTCTAACTCATAAAATGGTCCAAGTGGCTTTGCTCCAGGCTCTGGTGCACCATCATTATAAGCATTAATTACATCTCCTTTAAATGGCTCTTCTTGAATTTCCCACATAGAATTTACATAATCTGTAACATTTTTAGGTTTATTGTATTTTACAATGGTTAAAATACCATTTTTAGAATCGTAAGAACCTGCTATATTTTTTGCTCTCATAGGCGTTAAACCTATTTTACTTCTGTATTCTCCGTCTCCTTTAAAGAAAATAGCATTTTCCTTAAGCACTAATCTGTCAGCAGGTACTTTTCCAAAATAAGTATCATTTACAATAGTTCCAAGATCGCTATCATCTCCCTGAACATAAGGAATTATTATGGTAGTATTTGGCGAATGATTAAACATCCCTAATAACCAAATAGAAAGCAAACCGGTTTCTTTTTCCCAATTAGCTTTTCCTAAATTTGTAAGTGTATTGGTCGTTTTATATGCAACCGTTTTTAACTCTTCTGAAAGAGTCTTTAAACCTAATTCTTGTTGAATTTCGTCTTTTGATAAAACAGCAACTTCACGTTCAATACCTAAATCAAATTCAAATCCTGAATAATTTTTTAAAGTTGCCTTTTTGGTGAAAACTGCTTTGTTTGATGAAACACTTTTCACATCAAAATGTTCTAAATCTATTAATTTAGGTGTATACCAATCATCTAGAGTAAACTCGTCTCCTTTTTTAAAAAAGATAGAATATTGTCCTCCTTCTGGTCCTAACCAAAAACGTTCTTCTCCTCCAAATACGTTGATATGCTCTAAAGTATCTTTAGATTTGAATAACTCTTTGTTAATCCATCCATAACTTCTTCCCTTTTCTCCATATGCACTACTGGTCATCACTCTACCTTGTAATGCTACTGAAACTGCTACTTTAGAATTGTTAGATTCGTCTGAAAGTTCAATTAATTCGATATAATTTTTCATAAAAGAGACATCATCACCATAACTATTTCCATCTACATTAATTTCTTGTTCTTCTTCTGTTGTCTGCTTTTCTGATTCAGTCTTCTTCTTCTCAATATTACAAGATGTGATTGTTAGGCTTAACAATAATAAAATTGCAATGTTTTGAACGTATTTAAAAAGTGTGTTTTTCATTCTTTAGTTATTTAGTTTTGATTCCTATTCAGCTTTTGGTCTATAAGTATCTAAAATAGCTTCCATTTCCTTTACAATCTCTGGATACTGATTGTATACATTAGTGGTTTGATTTTTATCTATTTCTAAATTGTATAACTGTGCTGGTTGTGCTTCTGGCTTTAACTTTCCATTTTCCATGTCACTATTTTTTCCACCTAACAAATTTACACCTGCTGGTCCACCCCAAGCATGATGATGTGGTTTAGAGCCTCCAAAGCCTCCACTACCTTTAGCAGGAATGTACATCCATTTTCCTTTTCTTAAAGACAAGTTCTTTTCTTTTCTTGGAGCCAATAACAATTCTTTACGAAACTCTCCTTCTTGTCCCATAAAAGCAGGTAGTACATTTATACTATTTTTATCTGCTAAGTCGATTGTTTTTTCTTGCTTTGTAAGTGCTGTAAACGTAGCCAACATATCTATGGTAGAAATTAATTGATCTGATGTGGAGTTTTCTGGAACCTTTCCTGGCCATTTTACAATAAAAGGTACACGATGTCCACCTTCCCAAACACCAAATTTAAAACCTAGTAAATCTCCATTGATTTTATGTCCTTTTTCTACTGCAATACGACCTCCCAAATTTAACATTGCTCCATTATCACTGGTAAATACAATCATGGTATTTTCTGTTAATCCATTTTCTTCCAGGCTTTTTACAATTTCTCCTACCATCCAATCTAACTCGTGAATATAATCTCCATAAAGACCAGCTTGACTTGTTCCTTTAAATCTTGGTGCTGGTGTAAATGGGTGATGGATATTGGTTGTAGCAAAATAAAGGAAGAACGGATTCTCTTTATTTTTAGAAATCCATTCCGTAGCTTTTTCTGTTAAATACGTTCCTGTTTTTTCATCATCATAAATTTGATGTGCTTTTAATGCTCCTGCAAAAAGGTTATCACTTTTTTTAGAAGCTTTTTTAGGAAATGTTGGAGTTGGTGAAGGTTTTAAATCGCCTTTATAATTTCTACCCAAATACACCAAAGGATCGTCTTCATTATACCCCACAATGGTTTTATTTTCTACATACACGTAAGGACTTCCACTATTCACAAAAGGAACTCCCCAGTAATAATCAAAACCTACTTCGTTAGGTCCTGTTCCTAAAGGAACTTGCCAATCGTTATTATCATCTCCAAACCCTAAATGCCATTTTCCAAGACAGGCTGTTTTATATCCCTTATGTTGAAATACTTTACCCAATGTTAATGTAGAAGGGTCAATAATCAACTTAGAAAGTGTAGGTAAAGGCCCCCAACTATCTACTTTGATAGGATATTCTCCAGTCATTAACGCATATCTAGAAGGTGTACAAACTGCTGATGCTGTATGTGCATCTGTAAACATTCTCCCTTCCGTAGCTAATTTATCTATATTGGGTGTATGTACTTTGGTAGCTCCATAACATCCTACATCACCATAACCTAAGTCATCCACAAAAATAAAAACCACATTTGGAGTTTCTTGAGCTTGTATTTTTACCAAACCCAAAAAAAACAAAAACACACTATTTATTATTAATACTAAAACTCTTTTTTTCATATTATTCTATTTTAAACTTATAAGACAACACCCTTAACTACTATTTTATATAATTATAAAATCAAAATACTTTACTCTGCATAAAGTACTTGATCCCAATTATCTGTTCTAAAAGGAAGTGCAGGCAAACCATGTTTATTGTATATAGTTCCGTTTGCATTGTTTTTCCAATTGTATCTTATTGCTACCGGGTTTTTAACTTTAGAAGAACTTACTATAATTTTATTTCCATCTTGTTTTACCTGTGCCTTATGGAAAGTTTTATTTTCTCCTGCAATATAAAATGCAGGAATTTTACCCATTGCAGCACCAACAGAGTGTAATTGAGAACCAGGTGTTTCGAATTGAATAATTAATTTTCCAGATTCTATTTTATAAGATTTTAAGAAAGGACCAGTGTACACAACCTCTTTTTTTCCGTAAATGTTATTTAATGCGATTAAACTTAACCTACGTCCTACTTCTTTTTTTTGCGGAGGATGAATATCATAAAAAGCCCCAATATCTTGTGTAGCTGCAACTCCTGTATTTGGCAATTTTAACGCTTCTAACTGTGCTTCTACAATCCTTGGAACACCAAATTTATCTGGATAATTATAAGGTGCTATTTGTACAAAATAAAAAGGAAAGCTGCCAATATTCCATTGATTTCTCCAACTAGTTATCATATTAGGAAAAAGTGTTTTGTATTGTTTCCAGTTTAAAACATTTGATTCTCCTTGATACCAAATTGCGCCTTTTATCTTATAATTTGTTAAAGGAGCAATCATACCATTATATAAATTAGAAAACTTATTCTGCTTCCCTTTTTTTAACATTGTTTTTTCAATACCTTCTATAGGTGTCCAAGGTTCTACCTTAGTTCCTCCCCAAGCTGATTGAATTAAACCTATGGGTGTATTTAATTTATCTGATAATTGTTTTCCGAAGAAATAACCTACTGCTGAAAATTTTAATACTGTTTCTGGTGTGCATTCTACCCATTTTCCAACACAATCTTCTAAAGGGGTTTCTGATTTTTTTCTTTGTACTACAAACATTCGAATTGACGAAGAAGTAGCTTTTTGCGATTCTTCCCAGAAATTTACAATTGGTTTTTGACCATTTCTAAAACCTAACTCTCTTTCCATATTGGACTGCCCAGAACACAACCAAACCTCTCCAAATAAAATATTAGAAATAGAGAGCTTTGTAGAGCCACTTATTTTCATCTTCCCTATTTTTCCTGCTTTAGGTGTACTAACAAATAATTCCCATTTACCTGATTCATCTGTTATTGTTTTTATTGATTTAGACCAAGATGGATTAACAATTATATTTTGTCCAGGATTATCCCATCCCCATATTTTTACTTCTGATGATTGTTGCAATAACATATTATCAGACAAAATTGAAGGTAATTTTGTTTGAGCTGTTAATGTTTTACATCCTACTAAAAGTAAAAAACAACATAAAATTCTATTTAATAATAGTTTCATAAATATATATTTAAAATTTTTCTTGAATATTCTTAAAAGGAGGCAGTCTTTGGTCTGTTCCAACTACATCAATATCTCCTAGTTCTTTTCTTGCTCTTTCAGCTTCTTTTAACAATTCTTGTACAACTTCTGGATGTTTGTGAGCAATATCTGTCAACTCTCCCATATCATTATCTAAATTAAATAATAGCGGACGTTTTAAAGCAATTAAACCTCTACATCCAATATTTTTTAAATTCTTTCCTCCAAATGCTTTTTCATTCTTGTTTTTAGACCAAAAAGGCTGATCTTCGGAAGTTCTTGGTAAATGTAATTTCCACTTTCCTTTTCTGATGGCTTGTAAATTGATACCATTGTAATAATACACATAGTCATGAGGCGTATTTCCCTTACCTGTTTTTAAAATCTTGGTGATGTTTTTTCCATCAATCACTCTGTCTTGTGGCATTTCTGCACCTGCTAAAGAAGCTAAAGTTGGTAATAAATCCATAGAAGATAAAAATGTATCATTCACTCCTGTAGCAAAATGATCTTTCCATTTAATGACGGCAGGAATTCTAAAACCACCCTCCATAGTTGTATATTTCCCTCCATTTAACGCTCCTGCTGATCCTCCAAAATGACAGATAGCGGGTCCATTATCCGATAAGAAAACCACAATAGTATTTTCATCTAAACCTTTTTCAGAAAGTGCTTTGGTTAATCTCCCTACATGATGATCTAACTCCTGAACATAATCGCCATACAAACTCCCTTTTGAAGTTCCTATAAATTCTTTACTGGGTTTTATTGGGGAATGTACTGAGTGGTAAGCTAAATACAGAAAAAATGGATTCTCTTTATTTTCTTCTACATATTCAATGGCCTTGTTGGTATAGTCTCCAATTAATGTTTCAAAAGCTATATTTTCTTTTACTACTTTATTATCGAAATAGATATCATCTAAGTATGGGTGACTTTTATGCCAATTAGATTGTAATCCATAAAAATGTTGAAAACCATGATCAATTGGTTGAGCTCCTTTATGAAATCCTAAATGCCATTTTCCTATGGCAAGTGTTGCATAATCTTTTTTTACAAGTAAATCTGCAATGGTAATTTCTTCTTTATCTAAACCATAGTTTTTGTGTTTTTCACCTGTCTGTTGAGCTACAGGAAATCCATTTCGTATAGGATAACGTCCTGTTAACAAAGCTGCTCTTGATGGGCTACAAACAGAAGAAGCTACCTGAAAGTCTGTAAATCTTAATCCTTCATTAGCCAAAGCATCAATATTAGGTGTTTGCACATCTTGTGCTCCATAACAACTTAAATCACCATAACCTAAATCATCTGCAAATAAAATAATGATGTTGGGTTTATCTTGAGCAAGCATTTTTGTATTATTCACCAAACAAAGCAGTATTGTAAATAAACTTATTCTTAACATTTTCGACACATTTCGATTTGACAATTCAATTTTTTTCATGTTTTATTTTTTATTACTCCTCCCAAATATCCGTTCTAAAAGGATATGCTGGAAGCTCACTTTTGTTAACTAAATTAACCGTTGGTTTCCCGGAAAAAGCATAACGAATATATTTTGGATTTTTAACTTCTGGAGAACTTAAAAGAACTGTTTCTCCTTCTAATTTGGCAGTAGCTTTTACCCATTTTTGAGAATCATCCGTAATCCAAAATCCAGATGGTGCTTTTCCATTCGTAGTTTTTAAGCCCACTGCATGGTTAAAATGGACCATTAATTTTCCTTGTAAAACCTCAACTTTTTTAAATATAGGTCCTTGAGATTCTCCCTTTACGTTTAACGTTTTTTTAGCAGCTAGCAATGCTGTTCTTTGTCCAATTGGCAATTTGTCTGTAGGATGAATATTTTTAACATCACCTAAATCAATGGTATTTACAACAGATACATTTGAAATTTCTGTAGCAGATAATTGAGATTCTCGCATCCAAGCCCAAGATTCTTCTGTAGGACTTTCAACATCAATTTGTTGTTTTGCTTGTGTTCCTTTTCCATAACCTGGAAGCATCACTACCATAAAATGCATTTCATCATCGTTCCAATTTTTACGATATGTTTGAATCCATTTTTTTAAAACTTCATCATAATCTTTCATACCACAAACTCTATGGAACCAATTGGCTCCTTCAGCCTCTGGCAAACCTTCAATATAACGCGTATTTCTTTCTCCTTGGTACCATACCAATCCTCTGTTAGCAAAAGGAATTAATGGATGCATCATGGCATTGTAAATAATATTAGAATTACGTCTTAAAAATATATTCTCATCTCTTGTCCAGTTTTCTTTATGGATGAGTTTTTGAATTCTAGCCACTCTTTCTTTATCAGCATCAAACTCTTGCATAATAGTCTTAAAATGAGGCACCTCTTTTGTCATAGATCTCGGCATCCAAGCTTCTATAGAAGAACTTCCCCAAGAGGCTTGAATAATTCCTACAGGAACATTTCCTAAATTGTTTAAAAAGTAAGCAAAAGAAAAAGCAACAGCGCTTTTAGGATGTGTTACTTTCCATTTACCTGAAGCTTCATGTTGTTCTTTAAGCGCTACATTATTTTCAACAAAAAAACTACGAATGTTTTTAGCCAAAGGAACCAATCCTCTAACTTCTGCTGAAGAATTATAACTCATTACCATGTTAGACTGCCCTGCACAAATCCAAACTTCTCCTACCAGAATATCTTTAATCACAAGGTTTTTATCTCCTTCAACTATCATATCTTTTCCTTCAAATGAAGTTTTTAAAGGATCTAAATAGATCATCCATTTTCCATGACGGTCTGATTTGGTTGTTTTTGTTTGTCCACTGAACTTTACCGTAATGTTTTCCTTTGGATTACTAGTTCCCCAAACAGGTACCTTTTTTTCTCTTTGCAATACCATATGATCTCCAAAAACATTAGCTAACTTTAAAGATTGTGCATTGACAGTAAAGCTGGTAATACTTAAAAAAAGTACTACTAAAGTTCTAATTATATATAAGTTTTTATTCATTATTATTTTATTTTTTCTCTTTTAATGGCACAATATTATTAGGTGTAAAATAAGGCTCGTTACCTAATGGTCTTGCGTTTTCCCCTCTGTTTTTATAGATTCCAATATCTTCCTTTGCCCAAGCTAATAACTCCATCAATTCTGATACAACTTCTGGGTTTTCGTTGGCAACATCAGTAGTTTCGGCAATGTCCTTTTCTAAATTATACAACATTGGTTTAAAGAATAATACACGATCTTTTGGTGCACTATGAACAGGCCATTTTTTATAAACTATAGAAGTTGGATCTGGCTCATGTGCCAAATGTAATTTCCATTTTCCTTTTCTAACCGCACGTAAAATATGGTGTTGATAATAGAAAAATGGTCGATCTAATGCTGTTGATTTTCCGTGAATAATGTTTGAAATATCCAAACCATCAATCACTCTATCTTTTGGCACTTCTGCTCTAGCAATTTTTGCAATGGTTGGCAATAAATCTATGGTTGCTACAATATTTTCTGATGTTATTCCAGCAGGTACTTTTCCAGGAGCTCTAATAATAGCAGGAACTCTAAAACCACCTTCCCAAGCTGAAGTTTTTGCACCTCTTAATGGTTCTGCATGTCCACCATGATCTTTTTTAATCCACCAAGGACCATTATCACTAGTAAAAATTACATAAGTGTTTTCATCTAATCCTTTTTGTTTTAAATGCTCTAAAATTCGTCCTACATTATCATCAATTTCCTCAATAACATCTCCATACAAACCACCTTCTGATTTTCCTCTATAAGCATCAGAAACCGCTAATTTAGTATGTGGCATAGTGTGCGCTAAATATAAGAAAAAAGGTTCTTTTTTGTTTTTTTCTATAAAACGAATAGCTTCATCTGTATAACGTTTGGTAAGTGTTGACATATCAGCATTTCTTTCTACCAAATGATTACCTCTTATCAAATGAACTCTGGCATCATTACTTCCTGGCGTAAAAAAAGATTCGTCAAAACCTTGATGCATTGGCAGTAAATCTGGATTGAATTTTTCAGGGTTATGTCCTGCCAAATCCCATTTACCAATCATTCCTGTTTTATAGCCCACAGGTTTTAATACTTCAGCTATGGTTACTTCACTCAAAGCAAGTTTAGGATGAGGTGTATCTCCTTTATCATTACGAGCATTTCGCATGGGGTAAGAACCCGTCAATAAAGCAGCTCTTGATGGGCCACAAACGGTTTGAGCGTAGAAATTAGTAAATTTCATCCCTTCGGATGCCATTTGGTCTATGTTCGGTGTTTTTATGTTTGGAGAACCAAAACATCCCAAATCTTGATACCCTTGATCATCTGTAAAAATGATGATGAAGTTAGGTTTTTTATTTTTCTGAGCACTACACGAATTAAAGCATAACAATACTAAACTCCATAAGGCTATGTTTTTGAATATTTTCATCATTTTATTGTTAAAGTTTTTGGATTTTCTACATGTCCTACAGGACGTGCATTTTCTTTCATATCTTTTTCAAAATCTAGCATTGCTTTTTTTAACTGAGTTACCATATCAGGATACTCATCTTTAAGGTTGTTTGTTTCAGCTATATCGGTTTTTAAATTATAAAGTGCTTCTTTTCCTTCTATAATTCTCAATTTCCAATTTTTCCACCTTACAGCTTCTAAAGTTCCCCAGTGTGAATAGAAGAAATATTCATGTGGCGTTTTTTCTTGATTTAAAAGTACAGGCAATATATCTTTTCCATCAATGGTATTTTTTGGCATTTTTGCTCCCACCAATTTTGCAAAAGTTGGCAACACATCCATACTGGTTAACAATTCATCAATTTCAATTCCGGCTTTAATTTTTGCGGGCCAACGAATGACAGTTGGTACACGCATTCCTCCTTCTAAAGTTTGCCCTTTATACCCTCTTAAAGGTTTTGTAGAGCCTTTTCTAGTAGCACCATTATCACTTGTAAATAACACAATAGTATTGTCATCAATCCCTTGGTCTTTTAAAGTTTTTAGAATTTGACCAACAGACCAATCAATTTCATAAATAGCTGTTGAGTATATATTTGAAGACGATTTTACGCCACTCTCTAACACTTTAGCATACTCCTTTTTAATTTCTTTAGAAGCTGCCACAGGCCCATGTGGAATTGGGTGCGGAACATATAAAAAGAAATTTTCATCTTTGTGTTCTTTGATAAATTGAATAGCTCTCTGCGTAACTCTTTTTGTTAAATTATCTTTGTTAGGATTTAATTCTATTACTTCTTCTCCTTCTAAAAGCGGAAGATCTGGGAAATTAAAAAATTGTTGTCTTGGATGTTTTGGTGAAATATCGTGACTATAAGGCAAGCCAAAAAAATCTTCAAAACCTTGTTTGGTAGGTAAAAATTCTGGTTGATCTCCCAAATGCCATTTTCCAAAAATTCCTGTTTTATACCCTACAGACTGAGCAACCTCTGCCAAAGTAATTTCGTTAGGATTCAAGCCATTTCCATCCGCAGCTAAACACACAGGAAACTTTTTCCCTTTAGGAATGTTAGGTAAATCTACCGCCAAACTAGAAGGTGGTTCCATACCAACTCTTCTAGGATAAGCCCCTGTCATTAAGGCGGCTCTTGAAGGCGTACACAAAGGAGAGGCCATATAAAAACTAGTCAACCTAGCTCCTTCTTCTGCCATTTGATCAATATTTGGCGTATACACATGCTCACCTCCAAAACAACTTAAATCACCATAGCCTTGATCATCTGTAAAAATGATGATAAAGTTAGGTTTTTTATTTTTCTGAGCACTACACGAATTAAAGCATAACAATACTAAACTCCATAAAATTAATTGCTTCATTCTTTTAAGTTTTTATTTTGTTAATGGCTTAGGATTTTTCACAAAAGCTGCGGGTCTGCTATTTTTATTTAACTCCTGCTCAAACACTTGCATTTGTATCTTAAGCTTTTCTACTATTTCTGGATGTTCTGTTGCTACATTTTTTGTTTCTCCAATATCTTTTTCTAAATTGTAAAGTTCTGGCAATCTTTTTTTAGACACTCGTAATTTCCATTGTCCAACTCTAACTGCTTCTAACTTTTCTTTGCTATAGTAAAAAAAGGATTTGTGTGGACTTTTACTTTTTTCTTGTAATGTAAGCGTTATATTTTTACCATCAATAACACGATCTTTAGGCAATTCTACTCCTGCTAAATGAGCAAACGTAGGTAATAAATCCATGGCAGACATCAATTCATTATTTACAGTTCCTCTCTTAATTTTAGCTGGCCATTTAACCACTGTTGGCATTCTCATACCTCCTTCATAAGTACTTCCTTTTTTTCCTTTTAATGGTTTTGCACTTCCTATGGTTGGACCATTGTCTGATGTAAAAATGACAAAGGTATTTTCTTCAAGTCCATTTTTTTTTCAATGCATCTAATATTTGACCTACAGACCAATCAATTTCTGCTATGGTTTGTGGATATATTTTATCCCTAATTTTATAGTCAATTCCTTTTTCATTTTTTAACGCTTCCCTTATTTCTTTAGGAGCGCTTTCCATAAATTTTGGTGATGCCAACAAAGGACGATGTGGGCTTGTATGTGGTACATAAACAAAGAAAGGATTCTCCTTATTTTGTTCAATAAATTTTACAGCTCTTTCTGTAATTCTTTTATTTAAATAATCCGGATCTGGATCTAATTCAACAACCTTTTCGTTATCTAATACTGGTAAGGATGGAAAATTAAATTTTTTTTGATTTTGATGGAGTGGAAAAATATCATGACTGTAAGGCAGTCCAAAAAACTCATCAAAACCTTGCTTATTTGGCATAAATTCTGGCTGATCTCCTAAATGCCACTTTCCAAACATTCCTGTTTTATAACCAGCTTGTTTTAATACCTCTGCAATGGTAATCTCTTCTGGATTTAACCCTTTTGAATCTGATGCTAAAAGTACAGGAAAATTATTCCCTGTTGCCAATCCAACTCTTTTAGGATAACTTCCTGTCATTAATGCTGCTCTTGATGGAGTGCACAAAGGTGCTGCTACATAAAAGCTAGTAAGCTTCACTCCTTCTTTGGCCATTTGATCAATGTTGGGTGTTTGAACATGAGCACCTCCAAAACAACCCAAATCTGCATAACCTTGATCATCCGTATATATGATGACAAAATTAGGTTTGTTACTCTTGTTTTCTTGACTAAAAGCATTACATGCGAACAATGCTAAAATCAACCATATTTTACTATTTATTTCCATATATGACTTTTTTAAAAAATGATGAAATGTGTGTTCCTAATTCTTGATACCCTTTTTCATGATAATGCACATCATCCTCTCCTTTTCCATGTTTTTGATGGATTTTTTTTGAAACTTCATACATATCATTCACCTCAATACTATTTTCTTCCATCACACGATGAGCAACTTTGTTATACTTGGTAGGATCTTCTGTATACCTTCCTGCTTCTTGAGTCGGCACATAAGAAGTGGTTACAAATATTAGTTTGGCATCTGTTTTTTGTTTGATTTTTTTTACAATCGCTCTTAAATTACTTTCATAATCTGCCAAAGAGAATGTAATCATCCCATTTTTTTTATCCCTTTTCCCTTGAGTTTTAGCCTCTGGATGTCTGTAACACAAGTCCCACAATCCCCAATTGAACTGAATCACATCCCAATCTTCATCGCCTATCCACTTTTCTATATTTTTTAATCCTTTTCCTGTATGTTGAGCATTTCCCGGATTGTGTTTTACTAAGGCAATATCTTTTAAATTTTCTTGCACAAAAGGTGTATATCCTATAGAAATAGAATCTCCAACAATTAATACTTTTTGCTGTTTCTTGTTAAACGCAATAGCGATGATGACAAAGAAAGTTACTAAGAGTATGCTTGTTATTTTTTTCATATTTCTTATAATTTTATCGTGTAACTTTGGCTAGCACCTATTACTTTTTTTCTTAATTTCTTAGTTCCAATTCCTTTTAAAGTAAAACGTTTTAAGGTTATTGCTCCCGATAGAACTTTTAACACTGCTTCTTTATCTTTCACCTCACAAGTTCCCCAGCTATAACCGTTACTCCAAAAATAAGTTCCTGGTTTAGAAGTAAATTCTATTGATTTTTCTACTCCTGAATAATGAAAACCTGAGGTTGCTAAAACACCTGCCCAAGCCATCATACTACGTGCATAATGGTGTCCGTATTCTGCTTCATTAAAAGGATTTCTTTTTTTACCATCATAACGATTTCTAATGTCTTGAATGGTTTTTAAACCTTCTTTTTCTTGACCTTCGTAAAGCATAGCTACTGCAGCCGTGTGTTCAAAACCGGTCATTACCTCCGTAAAATAAGGAAAAGGTTGTTTGGGTCTTTTATTAGGATAAGCGGCCATTAACAAAGCAGATTCATCTCCATATGCATACGACCTCATAAAATTAGGATGCTTTAATAAGCTTTCACGATAGTTGTATTTTAAAATCGATTCATTTGTCTTTTTCACATTCCCCTTATCTACCAAGTATCCCAAATCTAAAATATGTGCCATCACTTGTCCTACCAACTGATCTACCAACACTCCTTCTCCTAATTGATACTGAGGATCATCAGCAACCAAGCGTCTTTTTACACGAATTAACCCTTTTGCAATACTGTCTAAATGCATTGGTGGTACAATTTCTTGCACATAATATTCTCCATTAAAAAGGTTTTCATCCAAATATTTAGAACCGTTTTCATATAAGGATTTACAGGTTTTAGCAAAAGATTTTTCTCCCAAATAATTGGCCATTTCTTCTGTGGCACGCAAAGCACCCAAATACCATAATCCCATTTGAGGATTAGGTCCATAATATTCTACATCCATGGTATTGTGCTGACTCCCTTCCATAACACCGTCTTTATTAGGATCCCATCCATTAGGTATCCAACAAAATTCTAAAGCCTTTTTAACATTTGTCCAGTTTTCTTTTAAAAATTCATCATCACCAGACAATTGCCATTCACGGTAATATTTCATAATACTTCCCATTTGCCCATCAGCAGCAGCCAAACCAAAACTAGTTCCTTTAGTTTTTAATGGTAGATTAATACGATAATTCATCATTCCTCTTTTATCAATGGCATAACCAAACTCTACATTACGCATATTTTTTGCCACATCTCCAAATAAAAAGGGAATGGTTTGCTCATAATTCCAAACATGTGTACAAGTACCTGTTCCACTTCCATCATTATCTTTAATTCCTTCCCAACCTAAGTAGTGGCCAGATTTGGTTTTAAAAGCCAATTGTGTTCTAAAATGTGCCAAATTAAAAAGTGCTGCTTCTTTAATAATTGCTGGAGCATCACTCTGAATAAAAGCATTGACAAATGTTTTAGTCTCTTGCTCTAACTTTGGAATTCTTTGAATATGTTTCTGAGCTACTTCCCAAGAATCTTTGTATTGAGTAGCATAAAAATTACCAACATTTACTTTTTCATCTCCCCATGCAGAACGATTAGGAAAATTCCACGTAATGAAAAAACGGATGTCTTTTTCTTCATTAGGAGCTAATGTAGTTTTTACGGCTAAAGATCCCATATTGTTTTTTTGATCTGATGTTCTTTCTTCCAAAAGTCCATCATCTGTATAATCATCCCAAAATTCTAAAGTACTATTTCCCCATTCTCCAGGTTTCCATGCGGTACGATAAGAAATTTCTTCTTGGCTATTGGTTACCATACTAAAAGTACCCCATTGCATACTTTCTTTATCAATTTCTTTATTAGCGGTGTAATGAATTCCTTTGAATTCATTTTCTTCTTTGTAAGTATTAATATTTTGATAGGATTTTCCTTCTTTACCATCAAAACCTATAAAGTTAGGAATGTTTCCTGCCAACGAAATAGTAATAGATTTGTTACTTGTATTTTTTACCTTATAACTTAACACAGCCATTGGTAAACTACTATCTTCTGTATTTCCAGGAACTAATGGATTGAATGCTCCAACTGTTACTTCTAAAGGAACTTCCTTGTCTGTTAATAAAACTTCACCAAAAGGATATGCTGTTTGAAAAGTAGCATTTGAAAATCTTGGCAATCCGTGGTTTGGAGCTCTAGAACCATAATATCCTTCATCATATTTAACAGGTGAAGGCCCTTCTAAAAGCAATGCTTGAGCTTCTTTATTTTCTTCTTTATAATAAATAGAAAAAAATGGTGCTCTATTAATCACAGCTACGCCTGCGTATTTTGGGGTAAATCCCTTGGCTGGGCGACTCATAATTTCCAAATCTTCTAGCGCTCCTCTCCCTGTTAATGAAATAGTTCCAGTTCCAATTCCCCCTACTGGCATGGCTATTCTATCTGTATGATTTTGATCATAAGACTTTAAAACAGGCCATGTATTTTCCTGAGCATTTGATTGAACTAACACAAAAAGTAATACGACTAAAAGATGTATCTTTTTCATTTTTTTATATTATATGTATTCATTAAATATTTTTTTACGCTTTTAAACTCATCGTTTAACAATGGCTTTTTATAAATTAAAAACCTTGCAATTTCTCCATCAAAAGATTCATGTCCTGGATGGTTGGTCGCATTTCTCTCTTGACCAATGGCCATTTTAGATGGATTTGCTTTTGTATTTATCGGAAAAACATCTTCTGCTATGGGAGTTACTGAATTTATAAACAATTCCATTTTTGATTTGTCAGTGCCAGCTTCCATTCTTCCCATAACCAAATAATACCTCGATGTTTCTAATTTTTCTGGATTTAATACATGCGGACTATTTTGATTCCACAAACCTTTACCCAAAGCATTTCTAGCTCCCATCCAAATTTGATTCGTATCGCTCAATCCTGCCCAAAAACCTTCATAATTTCCTTGCTTATCAATATTGGTGTTTCGTAGGTTTCCGAAAAAGGAGTTAACTCCAGGTTTTCCTAGTACTTGTTCATAAACCGATATTACCGCAAACCATGTATAACCACTTCCGGTCGTTAAATGATCAAAAGCATCTTCTTGATGATTTATCAATTCCTGACGATGAAACACAACACTATTGTGCCCATTTAGTTCAGCAACATTCATTTTTAATCTTGGCATACCAGAACCTGGTATTTTTCTTCCTTTATTCTGTTTGTCAAAAGATTGAACAACATTGTTTTTAACACTATTTTTCCATGAACTCACTCTATTTCCTTTTTCTAGAGTAATCCCTTCATCTGGATTTAAATCAACCATCAGTCCATTTTGAACAGGAAGCACTAACTCCTTTTCTCTTTTTCCTGATGCCCAAATAATTCCACCCTCTACTAACTTTTGATAGTTTGGATTTCTATAAATCTCAACTGTATGACCTAAAGATGTAAAAAACGAACGACCTCCATCATAATATTGATACCAAGTAAAAGGGTGATCTCCACCCATTTTTGGAGTTCCTTCATAAGAATTCTCATCTAAAGACAACAACACATTCACTTTTTCCCTAGGATTGTAAGAAAATGTATGCCACTCATCTGTAATTAACCACTCCTTAGGTAAATGACTCGTAGCTACGTGATTCTGGTTTTCTACAAATAATTTGGCCTTTTGTACTTTAGGATGTTTTTCTAATCGTGTTCCTATCAAGTTTTCATACCAATCTTGAAATTCTTTATCTTCTTTCCAAATAGCTCCTGCGCAATGAATCCCTACAAAACCTCCTCCACTTCTTATATAATTTTGAAGCGCTTCGTATTGCACTTTTGAAAAAATAGCTCCTTTATTTCCACAATTATTATTAAAAACAATGACATCAAAAGACTCTAAATTTTTAGTTGTGATGTACGCAGTATCTTTAGATGTTACTACTTGCCAATGATTGATTTTTCCCATATCCTCAATCATTTGTAGGCCTACTTCTTTAGACTTGTGTTGAAACCCATTATCTGCCTGAAAATTAAGCACCTTTATTTTATGCTGGGCACTAAAGTTTTGTACACAACATATATATAAAAGTAAAAGGTGAATGTTTTTTTTAGGTTTCATTATTTAATTCTCTATAAAATTTATTTTTTCTTAAAACTTTAAACAAGCAGGCATACTTATTTCTACTCGATGCTCTGTTAATGATAACATACCATCCTTACCTACTTTAAAAACAATAATATCATTCCCATATTGATTGGCAACTAATAAAAATTGACCATTAGGGGACAAAGTGAAATTTCTAGGTTGATTGATGCCTTCAGTTACGTGTCCTTTGAGTTCCAATTTTCCAGAGGGTAAAACCTTAAACACAGAAATACAATGATACCCATTTTGATGTCCTCTATTAGAAGTATATAAGTATTTTCCATCTGGAGATACATGAATATCCGCAGCTGTACTTCTTCCTTCTATTCCTTCAGGTAATAAATTTTGTTTGTCTACTACACTAAAAGTTCCATCCTCTTTAGGCTTCAAAACCCAAACAACACTACTGATTTCTCCCACTACATACCATAATTCCTTGGTAGGATGTTTTGCCATATGTCTTGGTCCATCTCCAGGATTCATTTTTAAGGCTATCTTACCAGCAGTTGGCAATCCTTCTTTTATTGGATATGAAATAATTTCATCTGTTCCTAAATCTGGCACATAAATATATTTTTCATCTTTTGAAAAATAAGTACTGTGTGGATGTGGCACTTTTTGTCTAAAATGCACACTAGAACCTTGATGTTTGAATGATGATAACTTTATCAAACGATCATTCTCTACTTTATAAACTACAATACTTCCCTGCCTATAATTGGCAACTGAAACCAATGTTTCATCATTATTTAAAGTGACATGGCAAGTAGTAGATCCTCCTGTTTCAACTTCTTGTTGTAATTGATAACGACCATTGTTATCTTTATTAAAAACACTTAATTTACCAGTATCAATTTCACTTACGGCATAAATTTTTTCTCTATCCTTTGTTACACTTATAAACGAAGCTTGTTCTGCATTAACTATAAAATCTAAGTTTGTTATAGCCCCTGTTTTAGAGTTAAAATCCGCTTGATAAATTCCTTCACTAGTTTCTTTTGTATAAGTTCCTATGGTTAAAGGAATTGTTTTATCATCTATATTGATAAATGTTCCTTGTTTTTCTGTCTTTTTAGAAACAGAACAACTAGTACTTATAATTAATAAGCTAAAAATTATTAATGTGAGAAATTTATTAAACATCACTTTCTATTTTTTATTTTAACAAAGTCTAATCTTTAATAAATTTATACGCAACTTGTTTATCTTCATCAGTAATTACTTGTAAAATATACATGCCTGATGAAAGATTAGAAACATCTATTTTTTTAATTTTATCTGACCCCTTTTTTAGAACACTACCTGTTAATCTGATTATTTTATAGTCTTTAATCGTTTTGCTTAACATTAATTCGTTTTGAACAGGATTCTTTAAAATTGTTAAATCAATTAACTCTAAATCTGTTGTTGACAAAGCATCTTCAGATACATTAAAAGTAAAAACATTGATACTATTTTCTTTAAGCTCTGCATCAAATGAAGTAGAAGATGTTGGTGTAAAAGTAGCATCAGTTCCTTCTATATTCACAGTTCCTGCTGAAACAGAACCAGAATTCCAATACTTATGTTCAACACTACCATCTATAAAACTATTTAATAAATTAATTTTAAAAGACGGATAATCTACTGTAGTTAAACTTGGAGACGTAAAATTCATCACCCAAAGAATTACCTTATTATCTTTACGAAAAGCCATTTTTGTAACACCTCCATATTGAGTAGCTGAATATTCTCCACCAATTACGTTTTCTGAAGTAGAAGTTATATACTTACTATCTAAAACATTGTTTGTAAAATGTTTTGCAATATAATACCCCATAAGCCTTTGGGCAGTTCCACCCCATTTCCAATAAATAGAACGGATTTCACTATTTGTACCTCTTGACCAAATTTCGAACATTATTTCTCCACTTACACCAGATTGATAAAGTACTGCTCTTTGAGCATATCTAAAAATAGGTGGTTCTTCTCCATCTAACGTTCCTGCTCCTGTAATGGTTTCATCTTGATATAATTTTTTTCCCATAGCATTGGCTATCGCTACGTTTTGTGGCCATTCTACTTCTGGAGTATCATTAGAAGCGTATTCATGATTAGAAAAACCTCCATAAAGATCTTTAGTTCCTAAATTATTAACACCATTCATAAACCCTCTACCTGCAGCCATACTCCAAGAAGCAGAATCATTCATCAATGGCATTGTAATATTTCTAGCAGTACATTCATCTTTTAATTTAAGAATAATATCTCTAGATTTCTCTGCATTAATATAACCATTCCATTCTTTTACTGTAGAAAGTGTGTGAATAGGTACATTGTTAGCTTCCATATATTCTAAATAATCTGCTAAAAAAACAGCCCATTTATCTGTATCTACTATTGCTTGACTAGGATTACTTGCGTTAAAGTTTTTAACAATCCAATCTGGCATATTATTATTACTTCCATAGCCATCATAATCAGATTTTAAGGTTGCCCAAAACTTAATGTTTGGATTTACCGCTTTTACTTCTTGCATTGTAGCTATTTGCCTGTCATAAAACGCCCAGTTTTTAGTACCCTCTACAGCTTCTTGATTTTTATCGAATTGTACCCTGCAATAATTATATTTTATATCTCCAAACCCCCATTGAATTACATCTTCTTTGTTGTTAACTGTAAATTGTACAACTTTGGAACTTCGTTCCATATCACCACCAATTATATCAATCGTTTGTTTGTAATCAGAAGTATTTATTGTTATTGATTGAGCATCTGTAGATGTGCAACTAAAAGACAAAACAAACAATAAGCAATATATTTTTTTTATACTTATTGATAATTTTGATGATACTGGTTTTTTATTAGAATAAAAGCTAAGCATTATATATAGTTTTAAATTAATTTAATTTTATTGTTATAAATATTTTCTCTATTGAACAATTAATTTAAAAGTTCGATACTCATCTGACACCAAAACCCTTACTAAATAAAGACCTTCTGTTATTAGTGAATTTAATTTTAAATCTATTTTATTGTTATAAATATTTATTTCATCATTAAGAATAGTTTTTCCTGTTAAATTTAAAATTTGAATTTTAGCTGTTTTGCTGTGTTATTACTACCAAAATTTATAGTTACTTGCCCTTCTGTAGCAGGGTTAGGGTATAAATTAACTACCCATTTAATAATAGAATCTCTATTTGTAGCCACATTGTGCAAATTTCCTGCACTTCTTTCCATATCTGCTCCCATCATAGATATATATTGTCTTGTATCGTTAGCATCTATAGATATAGACTGACTATAGGTAAAATTTACAAACATGACTGTGAGTAAAAAAAGTAATGTAATTTTACTCTTTTTCAAACAACTAAGAACTTCTATTCGAATACTTTTAAACATAATTAAAGTTTTATTGATTATTCAGTTTTAATCTTTATGTTAAACTGATATCAGTTAATTCATTTATTATTTCTTTCTATTTTTTATAAACCCATATTTTTAATTTCATATCTAAATAAATGTGCTTCTCCTTTACTTTGTCTCATGCAAATTCCCCAACCAGGTACTTGATTTGAAGTATTTCCATTTTCTAAATGTGGTCTGTATAAACCTGGAGCCATTGGAATTTTAGTTAAGTTTTCTGCTAGAGGAGAAAAATCTAAACCATCTTTTGCCCAGTGAATGGACTTGCTCAAAGAAGTTAATGAAGCTATCCCTCCATTTTGGTTCCAAATCATCACTTCATGCCCTTTTTCTACCAATGAATGTGTATATTTTTTAAATGGTCCTATTGGATTTTCTGCCATAGCTACTCCCATTTGAGTACGTTTAGGCCCTTCTTT
Source organism: Polaribacter vadi (assembly GCF_018861005.1). Lineage (GTDB taxonomy): Bacteria > Bacteroidota > Bacteroidia > Flavobacteriales > Flavobacteriaceae > Polaribacter > Polaribacter vadi_A. Next base: position 217,768 of record NZ_JAHKQL010000015.1, on the reverse strand, counting down.
TCCATGCTCTATACACCTTCCTTTGTAATACAACCATATTTTTCCATCTTTAACCAGCATGCTTGCATCATCTACTCTATAACTATCAAAATCAGACGACACCTCACTATGAGCTATTACAATATTATTTTCAGGTCTTTTAAAAGGTCCATCAGGGCTATCAGCAACCGCAACTCCAATGGCTGTAAAATCTGTTGTATGGTTACCTTCAAACTTCTTATTAGGATTTCCTGGAGTAGGTTGTACACCTGTATAATACATATAGTACTTACCTTCATAAGCTAATATGTTTGGAGTAAAAACAGAATGACTATCAAAAGTTCCCTCTTCTCCTAAACCAAGTGCCATTCCTTGCTCTTGCCAAGTATGACCTTCGTCTTCGGAAGTAGCATACCAAATGGTTCCCCAATAACCAGATCTTACAGGCTTATCCATGCGAGTATACCAGATATAATATTTGTTCCCTACTTTAATAACATCACTGGGGTCTCTTCTATTATATTTTGATGTTTTTCCTATTCCTTCTATTTCTGAATATGAAAAACTTACTTCTTTTGTACTCTGAACTTCTTGATAATCTTCTGTTTTTTTTGATTGGCTGCTTCCACATGCACTTACTAATATGGTAGCTACCATTATTGTTAAATAAGTAAATGCTATTTTTATATGATTTTTCATTATTTTATAGTTTAATTTTAATTGTATTTCCAGAATTTATAGTCTTATTTTTCAGGTTTTTAGTTCCGATTTTGTCTAAAGAAAATTGATTTAAAGTTAAATTCCCTGAAAGTACTGTTAGCTCAGCTTCTTTATCTTTTACCATACAAGTTCCATAACTATAACCATTACTCCAGAAATAAGTTCCGGGTTTAGAGGTAAAACCCATCGATTTCTCTACAGCAGAGTATTGAAATTTAGTCATTGCTAAAATACCTGCCCAAGCCATCATACTACGTGCGTAATGATGTCCTGCTTCTGCTTCATCAAAAGGACTTCTTTTTTTTCCATCATAACGATCTCTAATATTACGTATCGTTTTTAATCCATCTTCTGTTAAACCTTCTTGTAACATTCCAACAGCAGCTGTATATTCAAAACCTGTCATTACTTCTGTATAATATGGAAATGGTTTGTCTGGTCTTCCATTAGGATAAGCAGCCATTAGCAACGCAGATTCATCACCCAAAGCATAAGAACGATGGAAATTAGCATGAGAAGTCATATTCTCTACGTAATTGTATTTCATAACAGATTCCAAAGTTTTTTTGACATTTTCTTCTTTTCCTAAATATCCTAAACCTACCAAATGAGCAAATACTTGTCCTACCAACTGATCTACCAAAACTCCATTTCCTAACTGAAAATCTGGTGAGGTCAAATCAATTCCTTTGTTAGAAGTAACATGCATTAAAGATTTAGCTACATTATCTTCAGACATTGGAGGCTCTATATGTTGTTCGTAATATTCTCCATTGAATAAATTTTCATCCATCCATTGTGATCCTTTCTTGTATAAATTTTTACAAGTTTTAGCAAATTTCTTTTCTCCTAAATAATTAGCCATTTCTTCTGAAGCTCTCAACGCTCCTAAATACCAAAAACCCATTTGCGGATTAGGACCAAAATATTCTACATCCATGGTATTGTGTTGAGAACCTTCCATTACTCCATCTTTATTAGCATCCCATCCTCCAGGAATCCAACAAAACTCTAAAGATTTTTTAACCATAGGCCAATGTTTTTCTAGAAAAGTATCATCTCCAGACAATTGCCAATCTCTATAAAACTTCATGATAGCTCCCATTTGTCCATCAGCAGCAGCTTTTCCCCACAACTGTCCTTTTTCTAAAGGTAAATACACTCTAAAACTCATCATCCCCTTATCATCAGTAGCGTATTGATATTCTACATCACGCATGGTTTTAGCTAATTCTCCAAACAAAAAAGCAGTTGTTTGCTCGTAATTCCAAACATGTGTACAAGAACCAAAACAAGATCCTCTATCTTCAAAAGTTCCTTCCCAACCTAGAAAGTGTCCACTTTTAATTCTAAAAGCCAACTGAGTTCTTAAATGTGCCAAATTAAACAATGAAGATTCTTTTACTTCCTTAGGTAAATCACTATTAATAAGTGAATTCACAAAAGTTTTGGTATTGTTTTCTAATTCATTTAAACGAGGAATGGTTTTAGAAATCACATCCCAAGAATTTTTGTATTGTGTTGTATAATAATTTCCAACAGTCGCTTTTATGTACTTTTGAAAACCTGGTTTATCCCAAGTTTGTCTGTTAGGGAAATGCCAAGTAATTAAAAAACGAAATGTTTTTTCTTCTCCTGATTTTAAGGTGTTTTTTACAGCAATAGATCCCATAGGCGCATTTGCTTGATTATTTTCTCTTTTTCCTAATACACCATCTTCGCTGAAATCATCCCAAAAATCTAATCTTTTCTTATCCCATCTACTTGTCTTTTTTTGCCATGCAGTTCTGTAAGTTGTTTGTCCTTCGTTTAAGGACACAAAACTCATTGTACCCCATTGCTCACTTTTAGGATCTACACCATTACTTGTGTAATGGATTCCTTTTACGCCATCTTCTTCTCTAATAGTATTTAGGTTCTTTATGGCTTTTCCTCTATTCCCATCAAAACCAATAAAATTTTGAATGGTTCCTGACAGTGATACTGTAATATTCTTATCACTTGTGTTTTTAACTTTATAGTTCAAAACCGCCATAGGAATACTACTGTCATCTATATTTCCTGGGACTAATGGATTGTATGCTCCTACCACAACATCTACAGGCAACGCATCATCACTCAAAAAAACTTGACCAAAAGGATAGGCTGTTTTAAAAGATGCATTGCTAAAACGTGGTAATCCATGATTATTAGAGACAGCACCTAATGCACCTTCGTATGAAGTTTCTGTTTGCATCCCTTCTAACAAACGTGTTTGTTTATTTCCATTTCCATCCTCAATATAAATAGCGAAAAATGGCCCTTTTTTCTTTACAGGCCCCCAATTTTCTAAAGTAGGATTAAAACCTTTAGCTGGACGATTCATAATCTCCCAATCTTCTAAAGAACCTCTACCTGTTAGAGAAACGGTTCCTGTACCTAATCCACCCACAGGCATTTTTATTTTTTGAATATGCTCTTGATCGTAGGTTTTTAATACAGGCCAATCTTTACTTTCTTGAGCATTTAAAACGCTTACTATAATTAAACAGATAACTTTGGTAAATAAATTTTTCATGCTATTTATTTTTATGATTTGTATTCCAAATTATTGAGTCTCCTTTTTTTAATGAAAACACTTGACTTAATTTTCCTTTATAATAAACTCTATACTTCCCAGTTGTTTTGGCATGAATTGTTGCATTAACCAATTCACCATTCTTCCATTCTATATCAACTTCAAAACCTCCACGAGCTCTCAAACCTTTTATATTTCCATTTTTCCATGCCGATGGTAATGCAGGTAATAAGTGTAAAATATATGGTGCATTGGCAATAGTTTCTTTTGGAGTAACAGGAATAAATTGCTTGTTGTTTTCTGATTTTTTTTGATAAGCAACAAAAGCAGCTTCTTCTATATTTTCTGCTTTGTTATTTACACTTCTTAAGTGACTTTGCAACAACATTTCGCATACTCCAGCAGTTCCACCAAAATTTCCATCAATTTGGAAAGGCGGATGAAAATCAAACAAATTAGTATACGTTCTTTTGGCTGTTAAAAATTGATAAAACTGATACGCTTTATCTCCATTTTGTAACCTTGCCCAAAAATTAGTTTTCCATGCAGTACTCCAACCTGTAGAAATATCACCTCGATGTTTCATAGTAACCAAAGCAGCTTCTGATAATTCTGGAGTGGTTAAAGGTGAAAAATCTCTTCCTGGATGTAGGGCTATTAAATGTGAAATATGCCTGTGATAATCATCTGGTCTATCCCAATCTTCTGGCCATTCTTGTACCTGTCCATATTGCCCTATTTTTTGAGGACATAGTTTAGGTATTGTTTGTTGCAAATTTTTTCTTAATTCTGCATCTCTGTTTAAAATTGTAGCAGCTTCTATACAATCTGTAAACAAATTCAATATTAACTGTTGCTCATAAGAAGCACCATAGGCTTGTTTATTTAATTTACCATGTTCTTTTAGTAAATAGGCATTTTCTGGAGACCAAGTTGGATATGCAACCAAAGTACCATCTTTCCATGGGTCTAAAAAGGCTAAATAAAACTCAGCTGCTCCTTTTAAAACAGGATAAATTTCTTCTAAATATTTTTTGTCTTGATTAAAAGCATAATGTTCAAATAAATTCTGGCACAACCATGCTCCTGATTGTTGCATACGTCTTCCGTGAACGTTTGGAGCAGCAAATCCAAAGACATTACTATTTAAGCCTGCACTCCAACCTTTATCTATACCAAAGCTTTGTTTTGCTACATGTTTTCCTGATTGTGCTAACACTTTTAACCACTCTGCATAAGGTAAAAAAGAATCGGGTAAATTAGCTGTTTCTACCATCCAATAATTCATAGCTACATTAATATCTGTATGATAATCGGCATTCCAAGCTGGTTTTAAATGTCCGTTCCACAAACCTTGTAAATTTGATGGAACAGGTGCAGATCTAGAAGAACTTAACTGTAAATAACGTGCATAATTAAAATATAGATTTTCTAATTCAAGGCTAGAACCTTGTGCTATCAATTTATCTGTTGTTAAACCTGAAGATTTATAATCTAAATTAAACTGACAACGATTCATCAATGCAGCTACATCTTTTTGATGATTTTTCTTTAATTCATCATACCCTAAATAAGTAGCCTCTTTCATTTTATTTTCAGCATCAGCTACAAAATCACGACCTTTAAATGATGGATATTTTGGTAAGTAATCTGTATAAGCAATAATGTAAATCTTAACATCATTTGCGTTTTTTATATGGATAGAACCATCTTTATTTGCTTTTAAAATAGCATCACCTGCATCTATCCAAACTCTTTGCTGAAATTGAATAGGATCTTTTTCCATAGCAGCTTCTGCGTTCAATACAATTTGATTTCCTTCCGCATTTAATCCCGTAATTTTATGCAAGGTATTCGTCTCAACCGTTAAATCTAAATCAGCTAGTTGAGCTGTATAACGAATTACCATTACGTCATTTGGGTAACTGCAAAAAAACTCTCTAGTAAAATGACTTTTTCCAATAGTATAACTAACAGTTCCTACACCAGATTTAATATCTAAAGAACGTTGGTAATTAGTCACATCCTTTTTTTGATGTCCTGTATTGATATATACATCTGTAAAAGGAGCGTAATTTCCTAAAGGTTGATGACTACTTAAATATTTGGTAGACATACCCTCCATACTGTTTTCTGAAGTTCCGTAACGTCCATTTCTATAAGCATCTCTAACTTTCTCAAAATTTTTATAAGCTCCTATTCTAGTTCCAGATTGTGCTACTGAATCTAATCCACGCTTACTATTCATCCACAAAGTAATGTCATTTAGCATGATATGTTCTTCGGCAATTCCTCCAGAAAACATTGCTCCAAGTCTTCCGTTTCCCAAAGGCAAAGCTTCTTGCATATAGCCATTTTTTTTGTAGTCTTTTCTTTGAGTTTCTGTAAATTCACTCGCAGGCTTATCATAACTCAATAAAAATTGGGCATGTGATGGTATACTTGCAAAAATCAACAATAATAAAGTGATGATAGTTTTCATAATTACAATTCTTTTTTATGAATAATATATATGCTATTTTCGGCTGGTTTTATCAAGTTACCTTTCCATAAACCATTTCCTACATCTGTGAATTCAAAATTTTCTGAAACAGGAGTTTTTCCATGAGACCACAACAATAAAGTTCCATCCTCTATCATTCTAATCTTTAAACTTTCTTGACTTATAGCTTCTAACTCATAAGTAGCTGCAGATAAATATTTGTCAGGTCTACCAATTACAGCCCACCCTTCTTTGATAGGATTTAACAAAAGAAGACGTTCCTTTCTTGATGCCAATGTAAATTGATAATCATCTTTTAACACTTGTGCTGTTTCTTTGTAATAATCATACAACAAAATTCCTTCTTTAGGAGTTTCCCATAATCCATTGTATGGTTGTATCATTCCCCCAGCAAAAGCATAATCTTTTAAAGAAATTTTAGCGTTTACATCTTTATCATCTTGACTTAAATTAACAGCCATAATTGCGGCTGTTTTATTTTTTAACGGAGCAATTACATTGAATGATTTTCCATCAGCATAAGGATCTTGCATTAAACTTTCTGGCAAAGGAACTGCAGGAGCTAAAGTTCCTAAAATACGTCCATCAGCATAAGTTAAAGGCTTTAAAACAGTATCTTCAATATTTTCTGGTTCATCAGACAAATAAACAGGACCTCCAGACAAAGCTCTAGCCACTGCCATTAATCTTGCAGTTTCTTTAAAATTGGCAAAAAACATATCCTGATCTAACCAATGTGTATGCCCCAACCAAAAGGCATTGGCAAAGTTTTGTACCAAGGTAATATCTAAACGATCTTTAGTGGTTTTATAATCTACACTTCCTCTAATTAAAGCGCTATTTCTATGATTAAAGACATTAAAATTTTGTTGGGCAATACAGTTTAATAACATTAAATCTTTGTCTACACAATTTTCTTCTAAAGCAATATTGTTATAGTGTACTCCTAAAATAGCATTACTAGCTCCTGTATTGTTTCTAAAATTATCCGATTGAAAATCAACCTTAATGATATCAAAACCACTTTCTTTGGTTGCTTGAGTCATTTCATGATAAAAAGCATTGGCTCCTTCTTCTGAAATTTTAGGCATATACATTGCTTTTTTGCCTTCTGGATTTCTCTTTACCAAGTGATCTTGCAACTCAGGTATGTGATGGTTTAATGAAAGTCCTCCAAAATAACCATTAAAGTTTCTCCAAATTCCCATCCATTTTATTTTCTCATCTTTCTGAGCAATAATAGGCTCCCAACCATTAGGAAACTTCTTTTTATCAACTCCAAAAGACAGTAATTGTCCTCCTTTATGATCTAAGTAACCATCATCAATCAACATCCATCTAAAAGGAATGGAACTTTTTTTGATGTCTTTGGCTGCATTTAAAATAATTTCTTCGTTAATTTTATGCTTGTAATATTCCCAAGAACACCATCCTAAATAATTATAGGCTTCTGGATATGTTTTATCAGACCTCCAATTGATATTTTCTTTAACACCATTCATTTCCATAGCTTGTTCCCAAACCATTCTAGCTGCTTCATACGGGTTTTTAGATTGTGCATAACTCATAAAAGGGACTTGCACGTTTTCTGTATCTATACCATAAGTAGCCATGGTGATGTACATATTGTTATCATGCACACTAAAAGTATTTCCTATACGATTGGAAACTAATGGTAACAAAGCTAAATATTCTCCATTCTCTTTTTGCAACATCATAAATGCACCCAAATTAACATGGCTATCCATTCTTGGTGCTTGATGTTTATAATTGCTTAACTCTGAAATATGATCAAACCAAAGCGGTTCTACCCTATTTCCTGCTGCTAATTTCTCTGAAAATGGACGATAGTAAATTCCTTTTTTAAACTGTGGGAGTTCTAGTGTTATTTCTGCTATAATTCCTTTTGAATCAGGCGTAAGTACTTGTTTATTTAACTGCAAAACACCTTTTGTTTTCAACTGATTTATATCTATACTATTTGGAATATTTTTAAACTGAAAACTTTGGTTCTCATTGATGCTTTTAACTGAACATGACATCAAAAAAAACGCACAAAAAATAAAAGAATATATTTTATACATGATAATAATTCATTTTTAAATTTTTACTTAATGATTAAATTCTCTACACTTTTACTATAATTGAATATCTATATTCTGACCAACTAATGTGTTAACATTTATGATTTTACTTTTGTATTTTATATTTGCAACACCACCATTCTTAGAATAAATTTGTGCTTTGGTTAATTTTCCATCTTTCCATTTAATATTTATTACAAACCCTCCTTTAGCACACAAACCTTTTACTGCTCCGTTTTTCCAATCACTTGGCAAAGCAGGAAGCAATCTAATTTCACCAGTATGACTTTGCAATAACATTTCAGAAATCCCTGCTGTTGCACCAAAATTGGCATCTATTTGAAAAGGCGGATGCTGACCAAACAAATTGTAGCTAATTCTTTTAGATAAAAGAGTCTTTAAACTGTTTTCTGCATTGTCTCCATCACCCAAACGTGCATACTGATTAATCAACCATGCAGAACTCCAACCTGTTGCACCTCCACCATGCTGAATTCTATAATCTAAAGATTTTTTGGCTGCTGTAGCCCATTCTGGTGTTTTATCAACATCTATCTGGAAACCAGGATGTAATGCATATAAATGAGAAATATGTCTGTGTCCTTTTTCAATCTCTTCAAACTCCTCATTCCATTCTAATAACCTACCATCGGTTCCAATTTTAGGCCCTTGTAGTTGTTGTTGAGCTTGTTTTACATGTTCTAAAAATTCATCTGTTATGTTTAATGTAGTTGCAGCGTCTATATAATTCTGAAACAACTGCCAGATAACTTGCTGATCGTGAGCAGGTGCCATACATATTTTACTAACACTACCATCAGGAGCTTTAAATTTATTTTCTGGAGACACTGTTGGTCCAGATATTAACTTACCTGTTTTAGGATCTGGAATTAACCAATCCATATAAAATTCAGTAGCTCCCTTTAAAACCGGAAATTCTTTCTTTAGAAATTCTTTATCTAAAGTAAAATAATAGTGTTCCATAATATGCGTTGTTAACCATGCTCCTGCTCCTACATGCATTCCCCAATCTGACTTTTCTCCAGGTGATGTAAATCCCCAAACATTGGTTACTGGGTGAACTACCCAACCTTTGGCATTGTAATGCACTTTAGCTGTTTTTGCTCCTGGCTCTTGAAGAGAAGCCATTAAATCAAACAAAGGCAAATGCATTTCTCCTAAATTGGCAACCTCTGCCAACCAATAATTCATTTGTACATTTACATCTGTGTGATAATCTCCATTCCAAGGTGTTTGCAATTGATTTGCCCAAATTCCTTGTAAATTCGCAGGCATAGTTCCTGGTCTTGAAGATGAAATCAATAAATATCGACCATATTGATAGAGTAATTCAACCAAATGTAAATCTGATTTTTCTGTTGATTTTTTAAAGTTTTTTAACCTCACATCCGTAGGAATGGTATCTAAACTGGTTGTTAATTGCAAGCTTACTCTGTTAAAGTACTTTTGATAATCTTGAGTATGTTCTTTTAAAACTTCATCGTAAGATTTTTCTTTTCCTTTTTTTAGATTTTCTGTTGTAATGGTTTTATGATCTCTACCTTTATAATTAGGATAATCTAATACATAATTGGTAGATGCCGTTAAATAAAGGATTACCTCATCAGCATTCTTTACTTCAATATAATTATCTTTATAAATTACAGTTCCGTTTTTATTTTTAGCAGACAAACGAGTTATATATTCTAAGCCTTTTCCTCCTTTTCCATCAGAAAGAGCTCCTTGCATTACTAGTTGATCTTGTGCTGCTTTTGTTTGATACAATTCAGGTCTGGTTAAAGTACTTTTAAAAGAAATACTTCCTGGTACATCAGCTGTTAGTTTTACCACCATTAATTGATCTGGATGGCTTACAAAATATTCTCTTTTATAAGTAACTTTATCTTGACTATACTGAACTCTAACCACTGCATCCTCTAAATCTAACTCTCTTTGATAATTTTGATAATCGTTCTCTTTTTCAAAATCTAACCAAAGGTCTCCTAATGTTTGGAAACATCCAAAAGTTACATTCGCTCCTTTACCATGTCCAGTACCTGCACCTATACACACTTGGGTTTGTCTTGTTAGTTCTGTTGCTTCTTTGTATTTTCCTTCAAAAAGTAATTTTCTAATTTCGGCTTGTGCTTCTAATGCTGCTGGATTGTCATTATCATCTACGCTTCCAGACCACATGGTTTCTTCATTTAACTGAATACGTTCTTTGTTTACATCTCCAAAAACCATAGCTCCAAAAGACCCATTACCCAAAGGCAACGCTTTTAACCACTCTGGATTATCCTTATTTGGCTTTCCTAAAAGTATTATAGGAGTTGCTTTAGCTGGTTTTTGATACCATAATTTTAAATTTGCTGTATCCTTTTCTATTTTTTTGACACATGATGCTAATAAAAAAACAATGCTTGCTAGTAAAACTAGGTTTCTTAAAAATGATGTACTTCTTTTTATCATACTATTATGGCTATTGACTTTTTTATTTATGTTTTTTTGATTTTTTTTCTACATCTATAGAATTTTTACCAAACGTAAAAACTCCGTTCTCTAAATTACCTGCACAAGCTTTTAACATTTCTTTTTTAAGTGCTTTTACTTTTTCAGGATATTTTTGAGACAAATCATTCTCCTCTTTATAATCCTCTGGTAAATAGAACAACTCAAAAGCATTTTTAGGTAAATGCGTTCTTAGTTTCCATCCATCTTTGGTAATAATGGTTGGCCCAATAAACGAAGCATATACCACAAAATCATGTTCTTTATTATTTCCTTTTCCTATTAATTCTTTATAAAACGATAGCCCATCTGTTTTTACTTTTCCTTTGTACCCTGTAATGTCAGCAATGGTGGCTACAAAATCATAATTAGCCACTAACAAATCACTTGTTTTGCCTTTGGCAATTTTTTTAGGCCATCTAGCAATTAATGGTGTTTGAATACCTCCTTGTAAATTGCTTCGTTTTAAACCTGCTCTACCTCCATTACCATCAAAAACATCACCTCCAAAATTGCTATAAAATTTGTCTTTTAAATCATCAAAACGCACTCCTGTTTTTACATTTTTATAAGGCTTGTACACGCGCCCTTCTTGAGTATAATAAATCTCGTGTCCATTGTCTGATGTAAAAATCACTAAAGTGTTTTCATCAATCTCTAAATTTTTTAAATGTGCCATTATTTGACCCACATTATCATCTAACATTTTTACCATAGACGCATACTCCTTTTCTATGGGAGTTAATTGCTTATTGTTGGCTAAATCTGGATGTACAGCTGGTACTGAAACTGGACCATGTGGTAATTGTGTAGGGAAATACAAAAAGAATGGTTTCTCTTTATTTTTACTAATAAAGTTTAAAACATTACTCATAAACAAGTGCTGAGAATACACGGTTTTACCGTTCATATTCCAACGTTCTTTGTATTTTTCTGGTGTTTCATTTTCTTTGGTCTTACCAGCATCAGCATGTGTATTTCCTTCAATATATTCTACCTCTCCATTTCTGAATAAAAAAGGAGGATAAAAACCATGTGCTCTAACATGATCTAAATATCCATAATACTCATCCCAACCATGCCTTACCATTTGTTTGTGAGACGTTGCAAAACCCCATTCTAACTTTCCAAACTGACCTGTTATATATCCTTGTTTTTGAGCGACTTCCCCTAAAAAAATGGCGTTTTTATCGGTAGGTGTTAGCGTATTATCTATTTTGCTCTGAATTTGTTGATTGGTATATTTACCATTACTAATTTTCTTATAAATACCTCCTTTGGTAATTTCAAAATTATTTGGATTAGTATCTCTTAATCCAGAAATTAACGAGGCCCTAGAAGGTGCACATACCATACCTGAATAAGCGTTTTCAAAAGTAACGCCCTCTTTTGCTAACTGATCTATATGTGGTGTACTAATTATTTTTTGCCCATAATGACTTAAGATTCCTTTTCCTAAATCATCTGCATAAATTAAAATAATATTGGGTTGCTTATTCTGTGCATTTGTTGTAAAACAAAACATCAGCAATATTAGAAAAAACATCTTTCTTTTACTCTTTTTCATCCTTCTAGGCTATCAAATATTTTAATTTATTCAGGTCTAATCCACATACAATGTCCACTACCTGCCACTATATTGGCTTTAACTACATCTCCCTTTTTAACTGTTGCTGTTCTTACTTGGTAAGCTTCTGGGTTTGTTTTACTATTTGTTTCTATAGTATCTTCGTAATAAGTAACAGTATATGTTTTGTTTTCTTTAAGAAAGTCTAATAAAAAATCTAACGTACCACCTTTACTATGAACTGATCCTATAAACCATTCATCTCCATGTCTTCTTGCTGTAGAAATGTATGCATCCATTTTAGCATGTAAAATTTTAGTTTCATCCCATTTACCTACAGGCATTTCTTTTATAAATTCAAATAAATCAAGTTTTTCTGCATAGGCTTCTGGTGCATCTGGTATACATACCAAACCACTAAAAATAATTAAGGTTCTTGCTGTTTCTGCTACAGATGTAGTTTGTAGAGAATTTCTTTTTTTAGGTCCTTTTTGTCTTTTTCCTGCATTAACACTTGTCACATCAAAAATTCCATTGTTCATATCTAAAGGACCTTGTAACGCATTAATCAGTGCCATTCTTATAAAAGTTTTAGGTGTAAAAGCTTTTCTATAGTCTTGTTGTGCATGACAAAATTCTCTTGTAATAGCATTAGGATAGGTTCTGGATACACCTGTAAAAGGAACAGGTCCATCATGAAAATCTATCAATAAATTACTCTCTGCACTCATGCGTATAGCATCTCTAGTAAAAGGTACTTTTGGCCCCATAAAACCGTACTTAATCCCTTTCATATTTAAAGATTTGTAGTATGGAAATAATTTTTCATCTCCATAATTCCCATGTCTTCTATCATAATAAAGCAACAGTTCTACTTCTTTTTCTTTAGCATACTCAATCACTTTTTCTAAATCTAATTTTTCAGACAGAGTCATTTTACCTGGCTCTACATGTGTATACCAAGCATCATCTATCATAAAATACTCGATGTCGTTTTCTGCAGCAAAATCTATAAATCTGTAATAGCTTTCATTATCAATTCCATAAGTAAATCCATCTTTTGCTGTATATCCATGCACTCTCCAATCCCATAAAGTTTTACCTGGCTTAATCCATGATGGGTCTTTTATTTTATTTTCGGCTGCAACGTTTAACGGCACTGTATTGATTAATAAATCACCTATAGTATCTTCTACCAGAATGACTCTCCAAGGCGTTATAAAATTGTCTTCTTTAGACGTAAAATCGTTTTTAGAAAATAACTGTTTGCTTTGTTTATCAACCTGTATACTCATTACATCAAAACCAGAAGCACTGATTAAATCTGACTCTAAAATTGAAACATATTTATCTTGAGAAACTTCTGCCACTAATGGTATTTTTAAGTGGTGTTTTTTTGCATCTAATTGCGACAAATTTTCTACAGAAACAGGTTCTAAAAGTTTTCCTGAATCTGCTGGAGAATATAATTGCGTTTTATTAGACAATCCATATTCAATAAAAAACGAAGATGTACTGTTTTTTGGCAATTCTGATACTTTAAAACGAAAAGCCAATCCACTATTATAGGATCTTATAAAAAGAGTTGCAGGAACTCCTTCATAATTTAAAGTAACTTCTAATTCATTATAATGATTGTTAATTTCACTAAACTGACCCCAAACAGGATTCCAACTTTTATTTACTTGTTTTTGTTTAGTGTTTACAATTTCTACTTTTGAATTTTGTAAAATTGAAATCTTAGAATTTAGAATAATTTCTGTATCATTTTTGTACAAATTATATGTTAACTTATTTTCTGAATTTTCTAACTTTACTGTAAGTTTTCCGTCTGGTGATACTAACTCTAGGTGAGGTTGTTTAGCACAACTATATTGTAACAAGAATAAACTTAGAAAGTAAATTATTTTTTTCATTTTGATAATGGTTTCTTTTTTTTATTAAATTTCTCTACACTTTTTGTTTTATTGATATTAATTAGTTATCAAAATTTACTTTTTTTCTAAAGTGTATATAATGGGCATAATTGTATTATCTTCTCTAAACGTCATTTTTTCGAAACAAGTAGATCTTTTATGAAACGAACCATCATTAATGTCTCCTCTATGGTAAAAGAAATACCAATTATTCTTAAATTCTATAACAGATGCATGATTTGGTGCATTTGGTGCATCAGGAGCTAATTCTCCCTTTAAAGTTGCATATTGTGGCAATGGAGTATCTGCCATCCAATACTTAGTAACTTTACCTACCCTAGCATGAAAATAATAGATATTGTTTCTTTTAAAAACGTGCACTGCTTCATTAACTTTTTCTTTACTTAACTGAACCCATGGGCCATCTAATTCAATCATATTATCTTTTAACTTTGCACCCATAATATGAGACCCCGGTTCGCCAATATTTACTTTATGGTCATTACCATAAATATAAGCCTGACCATCATCATCTACAAAAACTGTAGGATCGAAAATAGTTGTAATTTTATCTGAAACTGCTTCTTGCCATGGACCTATTGGTGTTTTACTTTTTGCAACACCTATACGTGTTTTATCGTAAGGAAAATAAAAATAATACCATCCATTTTTATAGGCTACATCAGGCGCATTCATTTGTCCTTGTGCCCAACTGTACTCTCTTGGTTTAAGTACAACACCATGGTTTATCCATTTTTTTAAATCTGTAGACTCTAAAACAGCGTAATCTTGCATTGTACTATAACCTACAGCATTTTTTACATCTCTAGAAGTATATACATAAACGGTATCATTAAAAACCTCTGCTGCTGGATCTGCTGCATATATAAATCCGGCATCTGATTTCTTTAAAATTGGATTTTGTGCATTAGAGAAATTACTAACTATTACTATTAAAAAAAATACTAAACTTATTTTTCTCATAACTTATACTTTATTTAAAGACTCTAATGATGTTAAATAATTTGTAATAAAAACCATTAAAGCACTAAAAACATCTATTTTTTATAAAACCTAATTAATTATTGATTCTATTTGTTTCCAACCTTTCATCCCTTCATTCTGTTGAGTAGCTCCTTTTGTACTTCTACCTTCTAAAATAATTTTCTTAAGCGCTGCTTTTAGTTCTGCTGCTTTTTGAGGCATTTTTGCTATTAAATTTTTACTTTCTCCAACATCGTTTTTAATATTGAATAATTGCATTGCTGGTAAATCTAATTTTTGTTTTTTAATTTGACCTGGTTTAGGATAACTCCAACCACCAGAACCTTGTGTAAAACACAATTTCCAATCTCCTTGCTTTATCGCAAAAGCACCTTCTATAGAATGATAAACAATATACTCTCTAACTTCTTTTTTGCTATTACTAGTTAGTAATTGTAATATACTAAAACTATCTTCAGCTTCTGTTTCTTTAATATTATAACCCGTAATTTCTGCACAGGTTGCAAAAAAATCTGTTGTACTAATTGTTTGATTTATATTTTTATTTTTTTCTACATTATTTGGCCACTCAACAATAAGTGGCACATGATGCCCACCTTCATAAATATCTGCTTTCATACCCCTAAACACATAACTTGGGTTATGATTAAATTTTGCTAATTCTTTAAAATTTGCTCTTGGAGATGTACCATTATCACTAGTAAACACCAATAATGTATTTTCTGAAATACCTAGGTTTTTTAATTTTTTTCTAATTTGACCAACAACATCATCTACTTGCATTACAAAATCTCCGTATTCATTTGTATTACTTTTTCCTAAAAACCCTTTTGATGGTAAAATAGGTGTGTGTGGTGCTGGTAAAGGAAAATATAAAAAGAAAGGTGCATCTTCTTTAGATTTTTTATCTATATAACTAATAGCTTTATCTGTTAAATCTTGTAGTAAGGTTTTATGAACAAAATCATTAGAAGTTGGTCCATTTCTCCAATATCCTTTTGCATCTTTACCAACTGTTTTTTTTGTTGGTACTTGTGTAGCGTAATCATTTTCTACAAATACATAAGGAGGCATATCTAAAGATCCAGGTAATCCAAAAGAATAATCAAAACCATGAGTTGAAGGTCCGTTTTTAATTGGAGCTTTATAATTTACTTTTTGAATTGTTTTCTTATTTGTTAAGCTTTCTTCTGAAACCTCATTTTCAAATTCCCAATCCCAACCTAAATGCCATTTACCAATAAAACCTGTTGTATAACCTTTCGATTTTAATACATCTGCAACTGTTGTTCTATTGGGTTTAATTAATGATTTTGAATATCCACTTAAAACACCTCTTTTTAACTTCGTACGCCAATTATAACGCCCTGTTAGAATACCATATCTAGTAGGTGTACAAACTGCAGAAGAAGTATGTGCATCTGTAAACATGGCTCCATTAGAAACCATTTTATCTAAATTAGCTGTTGGTATTTTTCCTTCTGAATTAAAGGCTTGTATATCTCCATAACCTAAATCATCTGCTAAAATGTAGATGATATTTGGTTTTTTAATAACACTGTAACCAACCTCATTTTTTACTTTAGAGCTACTACAAGCAGTAAAAATTAATATTGATATTATTAAAAGTTGATATTTTTGAATGATCATTATTTTCTATAATTATCCTCTTATTTTACAATTTCTTTTATCTGTTTCCAGCCTTCCATTCCTTCATTGGTTTGTATTTCTCCTTCTGTACTTCTACCTTCTAAAATAATTTTCTTAAGCGCTGCTTTTAGCTCTGCTGCTTTTTGAGGCATTTTTGTTATTAGATTTTTAGTTTCTCCAACATCTTTTTTAATATTGAATAATTGCATTGCTGGTAAATCTAATTTTTGTTTTCTAATTTCACTTAATTTTGGATAACTCCAACCTGCGGAACCTTTTGCAACGCACAATTTCCAATCTCCTTGTCTTATTGCAAACGACCCGTCTATAGAATGATGAACTGTATATTCTCTAATTTTTTGATTCTCGTTTTTTAACAATAATGGCAACATGCTAAAACTATCTTCTCCTTCTGTTTCTTTAATTTGATAGTTTGTAATATCTGCACAGGTTGCAAAAAAATCTGTTGTACAAATAGTTTGATTAGAACTTGTTTTTTTTAATGCTTTGTTGGGCCATTCTACAATAAAAGGCACCCTATGTCCTCCTTCATAAATATCAGATTTCATACCTCTAAACACATAACTTGGATCATGATTAAATTTTTCTAACTCTTCAAAATTTGCTCTTGGAGAGCATCCATTATCACTTGTAAAAACTAATAATGTATTTTCTGAAATGCCTAAATCTTTTAATTTTTCTCTAATTTGACCAACAACATCATCTACCTGCATTACAAAATCTCCATACTTATTGGTGTTACTTTTTCCTAAAAATTCTTTTGTAGGTAAAATAGGTGTATGAGGTGCTGGTAATGGAAAGTATAAAAAGAAAGGCTTCTCTTCTTTTGCTTTCTCATCTATATAAGTAATTGCTCTATCTGTTAAATCTTGTAAAACGGTTTCATGTACAAAATCATCAGATGTTGGTCCATTTCTCCAATGTCCTTTTGCGTCTTTATTAACCGTATTTCTTGTTGGCACCATTGTTGGCATGTCGTTTTCTACAAAAACATAAGGAGGCATATCTAAAGAACCACAAAAGCCAAATGTATAATCAAATCCGTGGGTAGAAGGCCCATTTTTAATAGGTTCTTTGTAATTTACTTTCTGAATTATATTTAAACTATTAATTTTTTTAACTTCAGATTCGTTTTCAAAACTCCAATCCCAACCCATATGCCATTTACCTATAAAAGCAGTTGAATATCCTTGGTTTTTTAAAATATCTGCAACTGTTATACGATTTGGTGTAATTAGTGATTTTGAATAACCACCTAACACACTACTTTTTAAGCGACTCCTCCAATTATAACGTCCTGTTAAAATACCATATCTAGTTGGTGTACAAACAGCTGAAGAGGTATGTGCATCTGTAAATTTTATACCATTTTCAGCCATTTTATCTAAATTAACTGTTGGTATTTTACTATTAGGATTAAAAGATGTTACATCTCCATACCCTAAATCATCTGCTAAAATGTAAATGATATTTGGTTTTTTAGCAACTACACTTTTGCCTTCTTTTTTTATTTTAGAAGTACTACATGCTGATAAAATAAGTATCGCTATAATTAGTAATTGGTAACGAAATTTTGCCATTGTTTTTTTTGATTTATAAAAAATTGTTTTTTTTTCTAATGCTCTTTTTTCTAAATTCTGTATTTTATCTTCTCAGATTTCTTAAAATTGGAAGCATTTATTTTAGCTTTTTAGGTTGTTATTTTGTTAAATTAATTTGTAATTCTATTTCAGTTGAAAGATTGTATAGTTTTGGTTTATTTTTTTACATGAAATTACACTCATCAAAATAAATAGAAGCAATAATTTCCTCATAAATTGTAATTTCATTTTATAAATTTAGTATTTAATTTTCTTCATCAATTATTCTAAAATAACCAACACTAGAAGCAAATTCAAATATAAAAATATCAAATCCTTTTTGGAGAAACTATTGTTGCAGCTATCGACTATAAATGTTGCAGATTTAATGAATTGCAGCAATAGTAGTTGTTTAGAGAGTACCTATATTAACTGTAGAGACAATTTTAAACCTACATCTGATTTATAATTTTTGTTTCTGCTTTTAAATAACAAATACTTTTAAAAACATTTCTTTTTATTATGTAAAAACGTTTTTAAGATTAAAAGAACATTATTATATACAATTAAGTCAAATTACATCTTGAAGTTAGAACCTATTTTATCTTCTCTTATAAATTAAACTCTACATTAGGGTTTGACTCAAAAAACTAGATAATTAGCTAAATGATTATGTTGCTAGTTTAATATCATACTTATCTAATTGAGATTCTTTAATTGATCTTTTACTCTATAAACATTCTACAAAAAACAGCAGTATCTTACTTAAGATTAACTTTTTTGTACTCTTTTGAAACAAAAACAGGTTATTGATTTCTCTATTTTGATCTAATTTGCAGGTAACTATAATTAATAATTTAAAACCTTTATGATGAGAAAATTACATTACATTTTTACTCTAACTTTTTTATGTTTATGTGTTACTTTACATGCCCAAGAATACAATTTTGAAAATGATACTGCTGGTGAAGCTGCTTCAAATATATCTTCGTATGTAGGAGGTGCAACCGTAGTTGCTTATGGTGGTAGTAATACTTTAGAAGTAACAGACTATGTGGACGGAAACATAGGTACCTTTACTTTAGATGAGTTTCCTGATAGTAAAGATTATTCTGTGACTTGGAAACAAACAATGTCTGGAAATGGAAGAAAAACAGGTATTCTATTAAAAGCACATGGTACATCTCAATACCCTGATGTAATAAAACAAGGATATTTATTTATTGTAGCTAACCATATAAGATCTGATTGGCAAAATATAGAAATTAAAAGATATGAACCAAGTGGAACTAGCCCTGCTGCTCCAACATTAAAAAAGGCAAATTTAGCTGCACAAACTTCTGGTGTACCTCGTTGGTATAGAGTTAGTATTGATGGATCTACATTAACGGCTGAATACTCAGATGATGGGGATGCAGCAACCCCAACTTGGATAACAGTTGTTACTGCTACAGATGATGTTTATGAAGATATTTCTGGAGGAACATTGTTACATCAAGGTTTTCAAAGCCCAGTTGGCGAATGTTTTTTTGATGATATTACATATACAAATTTAGGTGCAACTGCATCTAATGACAATGTTACTTTTAATGACTATTTATTATATCCTTCATATTCTAAAGATAAAATAAATGTTATATTAAAAACAGCCGTAAATAAAGTTGATATCAGTATTACCTCTATAGTTGGTAAAGTAGTACAACAATACAATAAAATTAACCCTACTGATAAATCAATAGTATTAAATGTTTCAAACTTAAATAGTGGTATCTACATTGTAAAAATAGTAGCAGATGGTAAAATAGCTACTCGAAAAATAGTGAAAGAATAACTATTCTATTAAAAACTATAATTACTAAAAAGGAGTGCTTTTATTTTATTAGCACTCTTTTTTTTATCTTTTTTAAACTAAAAAAAGAAGAGTATTTATTATAACTTTTATCAAAATTAATATTTACTGATTAACTAAGAAAGTTAAAAATCACAAAAAACTAGGTTCTTCTATAAAAACTATGTGTCTTTCTACTCCTAGATTAAATGAAAAATAATTGATATAAAACTCTACAGGGTACTAGACCTAAATACCATCTTTATTATATCAAATTTTAACTTTCCATCTACCTACAGCTGCTTTTTTTGTGATATTAATCATTTTACTATTATGGTAAAATCCGCTTAATAAAGACGTTGTTTAACGCTTCTATAAAGGTTTTTCTTTCAATACTATCAGTTAAAAAAAAGGAGTCTTTAGTTTCATTTAAACCTTATAAAGACTGATTATTTATTATTAAATGCATTACTAAAAAATTTTGCATAAAAAAACAGCACCTGAATTACCAGATGCTGAATTAATCACAAAAAAATCAACAAATTTATTTTTTTAAAACATTACTTTATATAACTCAAAATCACTTCTTTTATCACTAGAATAGCTATACTTGATTTTACAAAAGGCAACCTTGTTATAATTATTATCAGATAATATTTTTTTGTCCCTCATAATATTTGAGGTCAATAAAAAAAAAGTTCTCACAATGAGTATTTATACTACACTAAAAATTTCCTTACTACTTTCCATACAATATTAAATATTCTTATAGAATCTATTTTCTAATATTAGGAGTAAAAATGTTACATATAGCTTTATTTTAACTATAAATGATGAATAACACAAGTATTATTAGAAAATCATCACTTATTATAACTCTAGATGTAAATTGTTTTTTGAACTACTGAACTAAAACTTTCCCTCTTTTAATAATAGATTGATTCTCTAAATTGTAATACTTAACAACATATACAAAAATACCTCTGCTGTTTTTATTAGGCAACCAACCTTTTTCAATTGAACCTGAACTAAATATTTTTTGTCCTCTTATGTTATATACTTCTATCTGATATTTTTTTATCTGATTAATACCATTATAAGGTTTTAGAACATCTTTTGAGGAGTTTAAATAACTTGGAAACAATAACTCTAATCTAGATAATAGGTTTTTATCTACAGACAATATATTATCACTTTCATCTCCTACAAAACCTTTTCTAATATCTGTAAAAGTAAACTTAACAGATTCGTTTGTTATATAATTTACAGTCATTGCAGGTTGTTTGTTATTATCGATTTGTAAACGTGGATAAGATGTGTTATCTAAAGCTGTGTCTAAATAAAATGTACTATTTGTACTTGGTGTTAATAGCCATTTTGTTTGCCCTCCTGTAGAGCCACTTCCTGTCATTTGTGGTACTGTAGTTCTTTGAGTTCTTATTCTAGGGTTTGCTACACTACCAATACAGTTTATATAGTAATACCCTTCTGATGTGCTTTCTGTAATTGTCCACTCAACTTGAGAACCAGTAGTTGATGTTGAAGTAGTAAAAGCATCTTCGCCATTGGCACCTAATCTAACATTAAAACCAGGAGCATCTATATAATATCTTGCATTAGGGTCTGGAAAAGGTACATTTACACTCTCAACAGTTACATGAAAGGTAACAGACATTCCACATTGACTAGTACCATTAAGAAATGTTGCAGTATATTCCCCTGAATTATCTTCTGTAATATCTCCAAATGTTATTTCCCTTAAGTTTGATACAAAATTATTAGGGCCTGTCCAAGTCCAATTTCCAGAAGTAGGTTGTGGACCTATTTGTAATTTATCTCCTTCATTTAACGTAATGCTAGTATTTACTAGCCAAGACACATCGTTTATTCTGTAATATGGTGTAATATTTGCACCATTGTTACAATCTAATCCTATAGTGATTACAATATGATTTACATCTCCTTGTGGGCTGATATACGAAGCCACGTAATCTCCAGCATTTAGATCTGTAATATTTGTTAAATCAATTTCTCTAGTATTTGCCTTAAAATTATTAGGGCCTGTCCAAGACCAAACCCCATCAGCAGGTAATGGAGCTAGTTTTACATTACTACCAGCTGAAGTAATTACAGATGTACCTTCGTTTAAAACCCCAGAATTAATTTGATAATTGCCTGTTAATGTTGGCATTTTTTTTAAATACAAAGCCATTTGATTTCTACCACCACCATTAATGGAACCATTACTTTGGTTGATGGTTCTCCAAATATCATACATGACTAAACCATCAACTTTAGAAGCAATAGCTGTTTCTAAACGACTACCTGTTTTATTTTTGTCATTGTGAGTAACTTCAGAATCCCACACTGGCAAATTTTCTGCTTTTGCCAAGCTCGTAAACTCTTTCCAACTTTCGTGATTAAAACCCAAATTATGTGTAGTAGCTACTGTAATGTTATCTGCTATAGTTGTTTGCTTCATTACATTTATACTTGCTGGAATTCCCCATGCACAAGATCCCACTAATTCTGCTCCGTTTAAATTTCCTTTTAAACTGCTATAAATAGTACTTATTTGACTAGCACTCCAAGCTCCTCCAGGAGCACCATCTTCGTTAAAAGGGTTGATCCATGCACATTTATATTCGTAAGAAAATTGAATGATTCTGTCTATCAAAGCATTTGTTTTACTATCATCATCCTTTACTGTACAGATGTCTGCTATATCTAAAATACCACAAGCAACTCTTTGACCACCTGCATGTTGAGCAGGATTTGCAAAAATAGGATAACCTGCTGCTACTGCTTTGTTATAAAAATAGTCGAACATGGTTTTATTAGGAGTATGCCCTTCTGCAAAAATTGGTATACGAATACCATTTACCCCTAAGTTTTTAAAACCTATAAGTAAATAATCTGCTTGTGCTTCTGTAGTTATTTTATTTTGAATAAAAGCTTGTTTAACGTCACCAATAACATAATCCATATTGTTGGTGTAAATAGTAGTTTGCGCAATAGCACTTATAAAAGTTAATAATGCGATAAAAGTTAAGTGGATTTTTTTCATTTTCATATTTTTTTTCAAAACTATATTCCAAAAAAATAAGGCCAATATAAAATACCAGCCTTATTTACCTAATACTAATCAAAACAATAATTTCACATAAAGTCTTATTAATAAGTTTAATATTACAACTTAATTATATACCTGTTTGATTTACACCGTCTACAACTCTATTTCTAAATCCTAATACATCATTTGCAGTATAATTAACTCCTAGAGATTCAAAAGAATAGTTTAGTGTTATTGTACGAGTTGCAGGATCATAAAAAGACCCACCATCATCTGTTATTGCTATAGCTCCTGTTACACTTTCTATAGTAATTGTATTATCATCTGCAATTACAAGATTCATTTTATCATTATTTCCTCTTAAATTAGCAATACCATCACATTGAACTGTTGTAGGGTTTATCATAGTTATTGATACACCCTCTAAAACATCACCAGAATATTCAATTGTTTCTGAAGTAGTTCCGTCATTTTTTACATATTGTCCATTCTGAAAATAATTTCCATACAACTGATTTATATAAGAAAAGCTTATTACAGTAGTTTTAAGATTAGCTAAAATAGAATCTGCTTTTACAACATTGTCTAACTGAAACCCTAAAGCATAATTATTACCTAAAGACATAGCATCGTTTAGATAGTTTATAGAGTCTGCCTTTACATAAACAAAACCTTGTAATTTACCCGCAGAAATAGTAATTTTATTGTCTACAACTGCATTCCCTTCACTATCAACCAATTCATAATAACTATCAGGTAATACTGTATACCCTGCATCAGTTACTAAATCATCATTTAAAGAAAAAGTTATTTCTACATTTTCTGTATTTTCTAGTCTGCCTCCTAAAACAGCACCTACACCAATTATCATGCCTTCATCCATAATAAAAGTTCTGTCTATTTGTTCTTTTGGTAAATAAACTGAAGTAAATTCAAACTCATTCTCTAAAAAATCTTCATAAGCACAAGAACCAAAACTAAATGTTATTAATAATAACAGCGTTAAATATTGAATTATTGTTAATTTATTGTTTTTCATAATCTTTAATCTTTGTTTGTTTACCACCCTGTATTTTGCTCTAAATTAGTATTAATCAATAACTCGTTATAAGGTAATGGTAAATAATAATTTTTTTCTCCATATATTCTACTTTCTACATCAATATTTTGATAAGTAAAAGTATCATCTGCATTTTTTACAACTTTTACCCCTTCTATATCTTCTGTATTAACTATATCTTTCCATCTTCTTAAATCATGGAATCTATCACCTGTAAAACATAATTCAATACGTCTTTCATTTTTAACTAAAGCTCTAAAATCAGATTGTGTAGATGCAGCTGCATCTAAAAAAGGATCTACAATAATACCCCCTCTTTGTCTTACTCTTGCCAAAACTTCTTTAGCAGAATAGTTTAAACCAGCAGGAATTAAATTTGGATCTCCATAAGCTTCGTTTAATGCTTCTGCATATATTAAGTAAATATCTGTTAAACCCAATTGTACATATACTTTAGGTAATGTTGTTGTAGCACTAACTGTTGCAGGATCGAAATCTAAATTGCTTAAAAATTTCTTTAAATAATACCCTGTTCTTGTTCCACCACTTTGGTTAAACCCTCCATAGTAATCTTGACCTCCTTCATAAATTTCTAAAGGAGAGAATTCACTACACGATTCTGATGTAAAACACTGATCTTGATTATAAAAAACAAATTTATAAAACCTATCGTCTCTTGAAGCATAAGGCGTGTTAGCATCATAAGTACTTGATGTATTATCTATAGGATATCCTCTAGCATCAGGAAAAGCATCAATTAAGTTTTGTGATGGATTTACTTGACCACTTCCATATAATGATGGTGGGTATAATCCTTTTTCTAAACTATTATTATTAAAACCATTACGCATTCTCCATATATGATCTGGATTATTCTGTCTACTAAAATTAAATGCTTGTAAAGATTTTAGACCTCCATTTTGTTCAATTAAATCATGTGCATATTGTGCTGCAGTTTCCCATTTTGTTGCATCATTTGTTGGATTAAATGCTGGACTAGCAGCATACAAAGCTACTTTTGCTTTTAAAGCATAAGCTGCTAAACCACTTGCTCTACCAGTTTGTGTAACATCAAAAGCAGGATTGTTAGCTGCTGTACCTGTATATACAAGAGGTAAATTTTCTATTGCCACCTCTAAATCTGCTATAATTTGAGCCACACACTCATCATAAGTATTACGAGTTAATTCTGCGTACTCTTCATTTTCTAATGTACTATTTACAATAGGAAAACCTAACATTGTTCCACTACCTGAAGGACCACCAAAAACTTTTAACAACTCCCACTCTGCCCATGCTTTTAAAAAGTGAGCTTCTCCATAATACCTTGCAATTGTTCTTTCATTTAAATCAGCTTGAGCTGGATCTGGGTTAAAAATTTGCCCTTCATTATGCACCAACTCAATATACTGAAATATTTGTCTCATATTATGGTAAGATTGCTGCCACACATATCCATAAGGATTGTCTACTGAATTCCAATTACCTGTTACTAAATTTGTTTGTGAAGAATTTTTTACAGCATTATCTGTTAAATATTCAATAGAAAAATCATTAAAATAATTAAATGAATAATCTGAATAAAGATCATCTATAATTCCTCTAGATTTACCTATAGTTTCTGTAATCATCTCTTCTGTATTGTATTGTATTTGATCTTCTAAAAAATCACTACATCCAAACATACCAAGCGTTAAGGTAAAAACTATTACTATTTTGCTTTTAAATTTCATCTTATTATATTTTTTTACCATTGGTTGATTAAAAATTCATTGTAGCTCCAATTACAAAACTTCTCATCATTGGATACTCAGACAATCCTGCTGCTGGATCTTCTGGATCTAAGTCTTTAAGTTTACTAAATACCGCCAAATTGCTACCTCTTAAAAACAACTTAACATCTTTAATTGGTGTTTTAGACATTACTGATTTAGGTAAAGTATAACCTAACTCTAAATTAGAAATTCTAAAAAAACTTCCATCTACAATCCAATAATCTGAATTTCTGTAATTATTAACACTTTGCAGCGTACTTAATCTTGGATTTTGATTTCCATTAGGTAAATCGCTATTTACACTACCATGATAAGTAGCTAATCCGTAATGTTTATAATATGAATAACTATTTAGGTTAATATCATAATCTGCAACACCCATACCAACTACATCTAAGTTTAAGCCTTTATATTTAAAACCTACATTAATTCCGTAATTGAATCTTGGTGTATTGTTTCCAATAGCTCTTTGATCTCTAGCATCAATTACGTTATCATTATTTTGATCTACATACCTAATATCTCCAACTTGTACTTCTCCAAACTGTGGTAATGCATCTCCAATATTTTCTGCAGTAAATAAACCATCACTTACATATCCCATAATTCTATCTTCTGGCTGCCCTTCTGCTAGCCTATATTGATCTGGATAAGGTACTTCGTCAATTTTTTCACCAATAATTTTATTATATCCTGCATTAAAACCTACACGATATTTAAAAGGTTTTTCTGTTTCGCTAAAAGTTAAGTTTGCATTAAAACCTTTATTTCTTCTTTTTTTAAAGTTTAACATCGGTAAATAAGTATCATTACCTAAAGCATCTGCATATAAGGCACTTGCTTTTGTTAATTGACCATCAATTAAAATATTAAAATAATTAAACGAAATATCTAATTTTTTCAACATTTTTAATTCAATACCAGAATAAAACTGATTATAAACTACCCAATCTATATCTTCATTAGCAACATTTGCTAATCTAAAACCATACTTACCTTGTGGTGTATTACTTGTTCCTAAATAGATAGTTCCATTGTTACTACCACCTCCCCAAGTATCTAAATAATAAAAAGTAGAAGCTGTATATTCTGTTCCTATTTGACCATAAGAAGCTCTCAATTTTACGAAATCGAAAATATCATTATCCTTTAAAAAATTTTCATTAGAGGCAACCCATGCTAAACCAACAGTAGGATAAAAGCTAGTTCTGTTACTATTTATAAACTTAGAACTGCTACTCATATTAGCATTTGCAAACATGATGTATTTGTCTTTTAAAGAATAAGAACCATTTAAGTTAACTGTAATATTTCTATTATCTGGAGCTGAAGCTGCATTATTAGGTTGATAATAAAGTAAATGGCTTAAATTTAAATTTAAAACATCTGTTTCATTAATATTCTTAGCATAACTTAAATTTCCACCATAACTTATAGTAGTTAAAAAATTTGTGTTAGACCTGCTCACACCAATCTGTACACTATTACTTGTATGAGACCTTACTGATAAGGAATCTAACCCTTGTTGATCTTGTAAATATTCTAAAGTATATAACCCTGGAGTATTATTAGAGATTAACGATTGAGCATCGAATGTTCTCATCATTAAATAAGTGCTATATTTTAAACCTGGAACATAGTCTTCTAAGTCAAAATCTAACCCTAAATCAAAAACTAAATTCGCTGTATAATCAGTTCTTATACCTCCTGCTTCTAATTCAGCCAACAAATTGTTGCTATATTGATTATTTACTACATAAGCAGAGTCACCTACTTGTAATGGAAAAGCATTTGCAGGTACGTTTGAAATCCATGAAAAAACTGTGTTAGGGCCTAAAACTGCTCTTTCGTTTTCTGTAAATTTACCATAAACACTTGCGCGAACATTTAGTAAATCGTTTACTTTTGTATTAATTTTAGTTCTAAAGTTAATATCTTTACCTTTAGTGGTTCCAACAGATTCTAACCCTTCATAGCCTGTAAACCCTAAAAAAGCACTATAAGAAGTTTTTTCATTTCCTCCATAAATTCCAATAGAACCATATTGAGAAACTGCAAGATCAGATACAAATTCATCTTGATAATCTACGTTAGGGTATTTAATAGGATCGCTTCCATTTTCATAAGCATTAATAGCTTCTTGGCTGTAAACAGTTCCAAAACCATCATTTGTTGATGCTTGATTTATAACTTTAGCATACTCTGCTGCAGAAAGTAAATCTGGCATTTTTGTAGGCATATTAACAGCTCCTTGGTAATTTACCTCAATATTAAACTTGGTAGGTTTACCTCCCTTTGTAATTACATAGATTAGTCCATTATCTCCTAAATTTCCCATCAGAGAATTAAATGTACCATCACTTAACACTAATACTTCTTCTACCTCTCTTAAATCTACTTGCAAACCTCTTGGTTGCCCATCTATTAAAATATAAGGTGTTCCGCCATTTAACACATAAGTATAGGCTTCTGAACCAGAAATACTACTAGATTTTATTATTCTTAAACCAGGTACTCTACCTCTTAAGGCTTCTGATAAATTATCTCCTGCAGTTTGCCTAAGTTCTTCACCAGAAATGCTAAAAACTGCACCTGTGGTTTTACTTAAATTAAAAACACCAAAAGGGGTTTTTAAAATTCTATCGTTTTCTATTTTTAATGAATCCTTTTGAACTAGGCTGCTAGGAGAATTGTTTTGCGCAACTCCTAACTGAATTGTTAGTACATAAAGAAAGCCAAAAATAAAAATTTTTAATTCTGATATGATTCGTTTCATCTATTACATTTGTTTTTTAAGTTCTTCATTAGTTCAGTTTATATTTTCTTAAGAAAAAGATAATTTTACCATCCAGGAGTTTGCCCAAATGATGGTACTGCTTCTAATTCTGAATTTGGTATTGGCCACCAATAATTTTTTTCGTTAAAAGTTTTCTTTAAGTTATCTTGCTCAACATTCTCATAACTAAATCCTGAAGGATAAGTAGCTGATACTCCTTGCCAACGCATTTCTAAATATTCTACTTTTAAGTTTTCTTCTAAATGCGCTACTTTCCATCTTCTTAAATCATCGTATCTATGTCCTTCAAAACAAAGTTCAATTGCGCGCTCATTTCTAATTCTTTCTCTTAGTAATTCTTTAGACCCACTATATCTTGAGTCTATATTCGGCATACCTACTCTATTTCTAATCTTATTTACAGCTTCAAGTGCAGTTAAACTTGCTCCAGGAGCTCTTCCATTTGGCCCATAAGCCTCATTAGCAGCCTCTGCATAATTCAAATAAACTTCTGCCATTCTAAACACAATATTATTAACATAAAAATCTAACGAAGCTGTAGAACGATACCAATAACCATTAGGAACCCATTTTCTAATACGATAACCTGTTAAATTTTTAACTTTCCAAAGAGCAAGAGATGAACTGCTTAAATCTAAACCTCTATTACCTTGTTCGTTTACCACTGCTAAATCAATAATTCCTGTTGCATTAATAGGACCACTTTGTACATGTGTCCATGGAACACCATCAAATAAAATAGCATTGTAAAACCTTGGATCTCTATTGATAAAAGGTTCTTGTGGATTGTAACTAGGGTCTTCGTCTATTGGTAATCCATTTTTAGTTTCAAATTTATCTACAAAATTTGCCAAAGCACCAATACCTGCAGGTTGTCCATTTCCTTTTAAAATATCAAAACCAGTTGTTAATGCCAATCTAGGGATAGGAATCGTACGGCTTCCTGTAAGAACCGTATTTAGATTTGCTTCCATATGTATAACTTCACTAGGAATAGCTTTACTAGCTCCTGGACCTACAAACAAACTTCTATAGGGTTGTAATTTTTCTGGTTCTGAAACAAACAAATCTGCTCCATCATGATCTACCTCTAAATTAGCTGCTGTACTAGCATCTGCTAAAGTATACAGGCCATTACTATTGGCAAATTCAATTAAATCTGAAGCTGCTATTGCTGCATTGCTCCAAGATTCAGAACTACTACTTGTATTAACTAATGGGCTTGCTGCAAATAAAGTTAATCTAGATTTTAAGGCCATAGCAGTTCCTTTTGTTACTCTACCAAGATTTGCTCCTTCCCATTCTTTTGGTAATAATTCTATTGCAAAATTTAAATCTTCTAACATATCTGCATAATTACTTTCGTAACTTTCTCTTTCTGCTGTAATAGTTTCGTTTACTTCTATAGTGTTTTTTAAATAAAGTAAACCTCCATGTCTCTTTGTTAAAATATGATAGTAAAAAGCTCTTAAAAAATAGGCTTGACCTTTTAAGCCATCAATTTCCTCTTGATTACTATTTTGTATAAAATCTGCATTTTCTAGAAAAGTACTCGTTATTCTTATTCCTCTCCAACTAGTCTTATATCTTCTTGCAAAAACAGGAGTAGCTTGAGCATCTAAGCCTTTATTCATTAAACTTGAATAATCTCCTTGAGCATACAAGCCATAATTTTCTGGATGCTGCTGATTAATTCTTCCTGGATAACCTTCTCCTCCCATAGTCATAGCAGGCAACCTATCTGTAAAATTACCTATTTGATTACTCACTTCTGTAGTTAGGTACCCATAAGCACCATCTAAAAAATTTGTAGCCAAACGTACGTCTGTAAACACAGCTTCTTGGTCTAATCCATCAGCTCCTTCTACTTTATCTAAATAATCCTCACAACTAATAAAAAAAACTGCCGTTAATAGTATTATTATATATTTATTTTTTTTCATGATTATTAATTTTTTTATAAACTCACATTAAGTCCTAGATTAAACCTTGATAAAACTGGGTACGACCCTGGATTATTACCTTCTGGATCACCATAATCTATGTTAGATATCGTGAAAATATTATTACCACTCACATAAACATTTAACTTACTAATATTCTTAACGTTACTTACATCAAAATTATAACCTAATTGTAAACTTCTTAGTTTGATGTAATCTAAATTAACAATACGAGCTGTAGAGTTGGTTAAGTTGTTAGTATTTAGAACATGAACAGCTGGGTAAGCTGCATCTGTATTTGTTGGTGTCCAATAATCTAACTGACTATATCGTCCTGTAGGGTTACCTCCAGGCAATGCATATGCTATATTTGTATTAACTAGTCCTTTATGCCCAGAAATTCCATTTAACAATGCACTTAAATTCCAAGATTTATAATTAAAATTGAAATTTAAACTAAAACTATGTTCAGGAGAAGCTGGTAAATCGTATTTAACAAAATCATCGGTATCACTTGCTACCACACTTCCATCAGCATTATAATCTACATATCTATAGTCTCCTAAACCTGGACCACCTGCAAAATCTGGGTAATTTACTACTTCATCTATGTTTTGAAAATATCCATCATCTTGTAACAAAGCAGTAGTTCCTGCTGGTTTTCCTGATAATTGGCTATATTCTGGAGTTCCAGCTCCATCAGCAACACTTTTTAAGATTCTATTTTCATTAAATCCATAAAAACCTGTAACAGAATATTTAAAATCTCCTTTTATATTCCCTTTATATGTTAAGGCAACTTCATATCCTTGTCTTTTTGAAGCTCCATAGTTTTCAAAAGCTAGGGTTGCTGTAGAACCATAAAACAAAGGAACAATTGCACTACTAGGTACGCCTATTAACCCATCTCTTTTTTCATTAAAGAAGTCTACAGTACCTGATAATTTATTATTAAAGAGTCCAAAATCAACACCTAAATTTTGTTTAGATACTGTTGCCCAAGTTAATTCTGGGTTTCCTATTTGTGTTTCTCCAATAATTGTAAGTAATGGATTTATATCTTCTCCAAAGAAATAACGACTTCTTAATGTTGTACTAGTTATATTTTCATAATAACTTAAATACTCCCATCTACTACCTCCTAAGCCTGCTTTAGAACCGGTTTCTCCATAAGAATATCTGATTTTAAAGTTATTAAGTGCAGGAATATTCTTTTTAACGAAATCTTCTTTCGCTAAGTTAATCCCAGCTTCAATAGATTTAAAAAACTTAAAACGATACCCTTCTGCAAAAGTTTCATCTCCATTGTAAGTTCCACTAACCTGAAAAAAGTATTTTGACGCATAGTTATAAGTAAACCTACTTACCCAATCTTCGTTATAATAAGGAAATGTAGTATTAATAATTCTTTCGTTTCTGCTAAAAAGCCCCATACCTGTTACATTGTGCTTACCAAAAGATCTTTTGTAGTTAAGTTGTGCTCTGTAATAGCTTATTTGTTGGCTGTAACTTATTGACTCATTACCTTCTGTATATGTTCTACGTTCATAGTTTCTACCTTCTGTGGAAATCCAAGTACCATCAGTATTTAAATAATAACGATCTAATCTTGGCCCATCATATATATATTTTCTTACAGTATTATAATTACTTACATAATTGTATTTTCCTGTAAAAGAGAGTCCTTTAGTAATAAAATCTAAATCTTGTTCTAATTCAAAATCCATAGAAAAAACTGTCTTTGTATTTTGCTGAGAACCAGTATAATTAGCATTTAAATCTGCATACATATTATAATCATCACTACCAGCTCCTGTTCCTAGCCTCCATTCAGATATCCCTGGATACAAAGGGTCTGCAAATAACTCCATTACTTCTGCTGGATAAATAGGTGTAGTTAGTGGAGAAGCACGATATAAGTTTAAGAAACTAATACTACCACTACCTGGTTGATTTGTGTTTTCAAAACGAGTACTAACACTTGTTTTTAAACGAGTAGTTTTACTTAATGTAAAATCTAAATTTCCTCTAAAAGAATATCTCTTAAAATCAAATGCTGGGTCAAAATTAAAAAGTTTTTCTGTTTTGGTAATATCACCTTCCTGCAAATATCCTACAGAAGCATAGTATTTTACCAAATCTGTTCCTCCTCGCATACTAAGGGTTTGATTTAAACTAGTAGCATAATCTTTAAGCACTACATCTTGCCAATTAGTATCTGGATAAAGATATGGAGAACCTCCATTTTGCCAATTTATCAAATCTTCTGGATCTGTATACCCAGACGTATAAGCTTGGTCATTTAAAACAGCATCATTCAATGCGCTTAATCCTGAATAAGCATTTAACATATTTGGCCTATTATTTAATGTTTTTACAGCAAATTGACTAGAAGAACTAAACTTAGGTGGTCCTATTTTACCACGTTTTGTTGTAAAAATTATAACCCCATTTGCTCCTCTAACTCCATATACCGCAGTTGCTGCCCCATCTTTTAGAACACTTACATTCTCAATATCTCTTGGATCTATATTGGCAATACCACCAACAATTTCAACACCATCAACAAGTATTAACGGATTTGCATTTCCACGAATATATATCTCACCTTCATCAAATCCTGGTTTTCCAGAAGATTGCACTATGTTAAGACCAGGTGTTATACCACTTAAAGAATTTACTACATTAGGAGAACCTGCTTTTACAAGATCTTCTCCTTTTATTTGGCTAATTGCACTTAAAACACTTTCTTTTTTTTGTTTTCCATAACCAACAATCACAATTTCATCAAGATTTTCTGCATCTTCTTCCATTGTAATATTGATACTCGTTTTTCCATTTATTTTTATCTCTTGAGTCTTAAACCCTAAATAAGAAAAAACTAAAGTAGAATTTGGAGCTACTTCTATTTGATAAACACCATCAAAATCTGTAATTGTTCCATTTTTTGTTCCTTTTTCAATAATACTTACACCAAGTAATGGGATTCCTCCAAAATCTTTTACAACACCTTTAATTATTTCTTGAGAAAAAGACCCCCAAGAAATGGATAATAATAGTAATAATAAG
Source organism: Polaribacter vadi (assembly GCF_018861005.1). Classification (GTDB taxonomy): domain Bacteria; phylum Bacteroidota; class Bacteroidia; order Flavobacteriales; family Flavobacteriaceae; genus Polaribacter; species Polaribacter vadi_A. Next base: position 184,130 of record NZ_JAHKQL010000015.1, on the reverse strand, counting down.
TTGAGTTTTTTCATAAATTTAAATTTTCTGAATTAATAGAATCTTGAAATTTTACAGTCATAATAATTAAAAGTTTAAATTAAGTTTTTTGATTAATTATTTCATTAGAAGACTTTTCTTCCTATCTATATATCTATATTAAATTGATAGATATGTGTGCAATATTAACACTATATTAAGAATGAAATTTCTCAGAATAGGGTTAAAAATGTTGCTTTTAAACAATACACCCCACTATAAATAAGCCTTTTAGACAATACTTCTAATTATTTTATGAGAATATGACTAACTTTATCATATATTTCATATTGAAAGAATTTTAAGAGTTCAAAATACCTTCCCAACCTCTGTTTTTAATTTCTTTACCAACCTCTCTTAAAACTTTTACATCTTCTGGATGCATTTCTCCTGAAGGTAAAGGCCCTGTATTTAATAATAAATTTGCTGGGTAACTTGCTGCTTTTTTTAACATAGCTATTACCTCTTCTTTATTTTTGTGTTTTCCGTCTTGAGTTTTTGTGTATCCCCAACCTTTACGTTGCAAATGGTCACAAATTTCTAAAGGTGTTTCTGTACTACCTTTTTTAAATTTACGTTCTGGTGCTAAAAAATCTTCTGTACCAATCATTCCTTGTTTATAAGAAACCAATGTTTGTGGTTGTTTAGAGTGAATTAAATCGTACAATTCTTGAAGTTTAAATTTATTTCTGTCTCCAGAAGCTGGCGTAGAAAAACCATCTAACCAAATACCTGCTATTTGAGAGTAATTAGTTAATAACTCATCTACTTGATTGGTCATAAACTCTAAATACTTTTCTAAATGATGTTCATCTCCATATTTATAGAAAGGTTCTTTAGTTTTGTATTTAGGTCTTGCTGCACCTCCCCATTTATCATTATTTGGTGCATGCGGATGTTGCCAATCTCTACCATGAGAATAATACAAGAAAAAAGCTAATCCTTTTTTATTACACTGCTCAGAAAGCTCTGCCACTAAATCTCTTTTTGCAGGAGAATTTGTGCTTTTAAAATCGCTATATTTTGTATCCCACAAACAAAAACTATCATGATGACGCGTAGTTAAGTTGATGTATTTCATACCTGCTTCTAATGCTAAATCTGTTATAAAATCTGCATCAAACTTTTCTGCGGTAAATTTGTCTTTTAGTTTAGCATATTCTGCTACATGAATTTTTTCGTTATACATTACCCACTCATGTCTTCCTAAAATAGAATACAATCCATAGTGAATAAACATCCCATATTTAGCATCTTTAAACCAATCTATAGATGCTTTACGAGGATCATTTGAAAAAGTACTCTTATAATCATTTAAATAATTAGGCACATTACTGGTACTCATTATGCTTTTGCAATTTGTCATTAAAAGAGCTCCTGCTGTTCCTAGTGCAGAAAGTTGTATAAATTTTCTTCTATCTATCATAAGAAAAGTGATTGTTTTATTAATTAGTTTAGTGTTTCGTTTTTTTTATTTTTGATAAATCTACCCCTTTAAAATATTTATCTAAAGTGTATTTAGGTTGTTTATCATCTGGTCTTTGCTTTAGTTTTTTATAATCGTACTCCATTGGAAGAATCTTTTTTGGAGACATGTTTGCAGTATCATCTGAACTTTGATACCAATTTGCCATTAAATTTGACAATTCTTCTACTTTTGTTTTATTCTCTATATTTTCTGCTAGATTATTTAACTCTAAAGGATCTTTTTCTAAATTAAATAGTTGTTGATAATTTTGATTTGGGTATGTAATTAATTTCCAATCTTCTGTTCTTACGGCTCTTACCGTATTTCTATAGGCAGTATATAAAGACTTACGTGTTTCTATATTTTTCCCTTTTAGTAAAGGCGCTAAATTTTCTCCATCAATATTTATTGGTAGTGGCAATTCACATAAATCTGCTAATGTTGGAAAAAGATCGTATAAATAAACCAAAGCGTTCTTTTTTTGATTTTTGTCAATACCTGGACCACTAATTATTAAAGGCACTTTTACACTATGCTCGTATAAATTTTGTTTTCCTAATAGACCATGGCTTCCTATTGCCAAACCATTATCTGAAGCAAAAACAATAATGGTATTATCGTATAAATTTTGAGCTTTTAAGGTTTTAATAATATCTCCAATTCTATCATCCATATGACTAATTAATGCATAATAATCTGCTAAAGATTGACTTATTAGTTTTGGTGTTCTTGGCCAAGGACCAAGTGTTTCGTCTCTAATATTCATATTATCAAACTTAAAAGGGTGCCAACCTTTAAAATTACCTGGAATAGGAATTGCATCTTCTTTATACATGCCTATATAATCTTCTCTTGGTGATCTTGGGTCATGAGGTGCATTAAATGCAACATAACAAAAAAATGGTTTTTCTGTTTTTCCTTTTGCATAATTATTTAAATATTCTAGAGTTGCATCTGCAATTAAATCTGTAGAAAAACCTTTTTTAACTGGTTTTGTTAAGCTACCATCAGAAGTTAAATTTCTAACTGGAGCATTGTAATGATCTGCCATCCCCATTGTCATAATATTTTTGCCCTTATCAAAACTTCTAACAAAGCTAGAAGGTTCGTTATGCCATTTACCTGTACCAAAAGACTCGTAACCAAACTCGCCAAAATATTCTGGCATTGTTTTTACGCCTTTTAATTTATCATACACATGAAAAAGACTTTTTCCACTCATTAACATTGCTCTACTTGCTGCACAAACTGCCCCATGGTTTCCACCCATTACATAAGCGTTTTCAAAACGTGTTCCTCCTTCTCCAAGTTTATCTATATTTGGTGTACTTATATATGGATTTCCACTTGCCCCTATAGCATCTGCTCTTTGATCATCAGTAAAAATGAATAAAATATTAGGTTTCTTTTTATCCTCTTTCTGTTTATTTTGATTTGTTGCACAACTACTTAAACTAAGTATACTGATAAGAATTAACGTTCTAATTATTATGTTTTTCATGTTTTTTTTTGATGATTTAATTTTGAAATGTATCTGTTCTAAAAGGTCTTGCTGGTAAACCTATTTTATTAACCAAGTTAACATCTGGTTTTGCAGAAAATGCATAACGCACATGTAATGGTTTTTCTACACCTTCTGCTTTTATGATTACTTTTTTACCTTTGATAACTGCTGTTGCTTTATGCCATTTTTTATTTTTATCAGAAATCCAAAAGCCTCTAGGAACTTTTGCATCATTAGTTGTTAAGCCTTTTGCATCAAAAAACTTTATAATAATTTTATTCTTTCTTATTTTATAATTTTTGAAAATAGGTCCATTAAACAAACCTTTTTTATTAAAAGTTACTTTTTCTGCTAAAAGAGCTATTCTTTTACCTACAGGCAACTTATCACTTGGATGAATATTAAAAGCTTTCCCTAAATCTATTGTTGTAACTACAGATACATTTTTTATTTTATCTAATTCAAATTGAGATGCTCTCATCCAAGCCCAAGATTTTTCTGTTGGATTTTCTGCATCAAAACGTGGTTTTTTGTTTGTTTTACCAATATAACCAGGTAATGCTACTACAATAATTTCTAAAGGAGATTGTTGCCATTGATTTCTTAGATAATCTGCCCAAAAAGTAAATGTTTCTTTATATTGAAGCATTGTTTCTTTTGTTTTTGTGTTTGACTCTCCCTGATACCAAACAAGACCTCTAGAGGTGTATGGTATAATAGGGTTCATCATAGCATTGTAAAGAATATTTGGTTGCCTTCTTAAAAAAATATCATCTTCCCTTTTTCTTTTCCCTTTGGTGTTTAATATTGATTTTATTTGTTGATTTTTTTCTTGGTCTGCATCAAAAGTTTCCATTATTTCATTGAAGTGAGGTAATTGTTTTGTTGCCTCTCTTGGCAACCAACCTTCTATAGAAGAACTACCCCAAGCTGTTAGAATAACACCAACAGGAACGCCTATGTTTTTTTGTAAGAAATATGAAAAAGAAAAAGCAACAGCACTAGAAGGATTTTTTAAAGCCCAAACTCCGTTTTGAATATTATCTTGTTTTTGAAACGCTACAGTTTGAGGCATTTCAAAAGTTCTAATATTTTTTGATAGTGCATCTAATTTGTGAATTTCTTTAATTTTTTTATGAGGCCATACCATATTAGATTGCCCAGCGCAAATCCAAACTTCACCAATCATAACATCTTTAAAGATTATAGATTCGTTTTCTGAAGTTACACTAAATTTAAACGGACCTCCTGCTTTAAATTTTGGTAAAACAGCTTTCCAATTTCCTTTAGCATCAGAAACAACTGTAATCATTTTATTATTTAAAGCTACGTTTACTTGTTTACTTGGTAAAGATTTACCCCAGATATTAATTGGCATATTCCTTTGCAAAACCATATGCTCTTGAAAAAGAGATCCTAATTTTAAATCATTAGAAAACAATGAAAGTGAAGAAAATAATACCGTAAATAAAAATAATCGATTTGTAAAACCATTTACAGCCTTCTTTTGTAACGTCATTTTTTTGTTTGATTGAATGATTAATCTTTTGGTACTCATACAAATGTATAAATAACAAGGAAATATAGAATCGATACAAATATCAACTATGGGTAACAAATGTTGCAAGCATAAAAAAATCGTCTAATAATAAATGATTTAGACGATTTTTGAAATTATTTTATCTAAAATGAACACATTTTAGACAAAGAAATCTTTTAACTTAATTAACAAGAATTTCATCAATTAAAACTACCCTATCTTCTAAAGATTCTATTTTAATAGTATTAGCTCCACGATCTATCATAATTGGAATTTTTACTTTTTTCCAATTATTTGCTACATTTTTAGTATTTGATAGAAGTTGCTTATTATTAATCACTTTTCCGTTTACTGTTACTTTAACAAAAGCACCAATCTTATTTTTGTTGTTTGTACTATAACGAATAATTAAATCTGCATTTCTTGCACCTCCGTCATTTTCTTGATACCAAGAAATTGACGCTTCTTTTTTATCAAAACGTACAAAACCTTTACCGTTAAAGTTTTTTCCTTTAGATGAAATAGAAGCATTTTTTAGTGTTGCTTCTTCTGCTTGTTCTCCAATATTAGCATTATTTACAATAGTCTCATTCCAAGTAAAGCCTTCATTTTTTCCGAATTTTTCTTCTAAAATTTGAATAGTTTTTCCATCAACAACTATTAAAGCTTTTACTGTAGTTTCTAAATCAACAGTAAAACTTCCTTTATATTTAGTTGATTTTATTGTTGGTATATCACCGTTTGTAGTATAATAAACTTCAATTTTTGGATTGATTATATTTCCTCTTAAATTGATAATCTTAGTATCTATACTAACTTTATTAGATGTGATTAATTTTTTTTCTCCTAAAATAGAACTAGCTAATAAATTAACAGCTCCTTTATTACTTGTTGCTGCAATATAAGCACGTGTTAATCCGTAAAAAGCGATTCTATTATTTGGTCCAACATGTTGTTCTACATCTACTGGACTTCCATTATCTAAAGCTTTTATTTTACCTGCTCCAAAAACATTAAAATAAGTTCTATTTTCTCCATAAGGATAAAATTCACCTTTATCATCTGTAGTGGTTACGCGTACTTGCACTATGTCATCTTCAATATCACCTAAAGCAGCTCCATCAACAGATAATTTAATTTTTGATGGTTGATTAGCTGTTCTTATAATTTCTTCAGAAACTACTTTTCCTTCTTTATAACCTACCGCTTTTAAAGTTCCTGGTTGCCATTTTACCAGCCATTGACATTGCATTTTATCCCATGCTTGCCCTGGTTTTTGCCTACCCAAAGAAACGTTATTAAAAAACAATTCTACCTCATCTGTGTTTGAATAAACCCAAACCGGAATTTCTGTATCTAAAGCCACTTTTGGATGCGTCCAATGTGGTAAAATATGTACCATTGGCTTTTCTGTCCATTGACTTTGATATAAATAAAATAGGTCTTTTTCAAAGTTTGCTAAATCAATTGCACCTCCCATAAATGCTTTAAAAGGCCAACCACCATGAACGTAACCAGCTTCTCCTATATAATCATAACCTGTCCATCTAAAAGAACCTGCATAAGCAGGGATATCTCTTAATTGTGCTATATTTAATCTTGATGAAACTCTTACAGTAGCATTGTCGTAACTAGAATTAAAAACTTGTTTTCTGTTTGTTTTATTTTCTAAAGCTGTCCAATCATGAGTAAAAACTTCTTTCTCTGTCAAATCTTGAATAGGATAAACATTTTTTTTCAATCCATCTCTATACCAAGTTTTAGTTCTGTAATAACCTCTAACTTGCCAAGTATGTGTGTTTTCTGTACCTATAAAAACCTTTCCTTTTTGCTGTTCTGATAGGTTTTCCATATATCCATTTCTTTCACTACCTCCATTTACTCCTAAAACATTCATATATTCCGAACTTGAGTGACCAGAAGTTACAGGACGTGTAGGATCTAAAAGATTACATGTTGCTACCAAATCTTTTGCAATTGCTCCTTTAGTTTCGTTACCAACACTATAAATTACAATTGATGGATGATTTCTATCTCGTTTAATCCAATCTGTTAAATCTTGTTTCCACCATTTATTAAAATGATGCGCTCCATAATCATTTTTTGCTTTTCTCTTCCAACCATCAAAAATTTCATCCATCACCAACATTCCTAATTCATCACAAATGTCATAAAACCCTGGTGTTTGTGGGTTGTGTGCAGTTCTTATTGCATTTACACCCATATCTTTTAATTGTTGAACTCTAAACTTTAAAATTTTGTACGGAACTGCTGCCCCTAGAGCACCAGCATCTTGATGATTACAAACTCCTTGTAGTTTTACATTTTTACCATTAATCCACATTCCAGATTCTGCAATCCATTCAATATCTCTAACACCAAATTTGGTCTTTACAACATCAACAACTTTACTACCTATAAAAACCTCGGATTTTAAAGTGTATAAATAAGGATTTTCTATAGACCATAATTCTGGGTTTTTAATCTCTAAATCTAAAGTTACTAATCCTTCTTTTTCTAATTTTATTTTGTCCTTATTACAAGCAACTACAACTCCATTTTCATCAATAATAGAAGTAATTAATTTTACTTTTTTACGATTTTCTTCTTTTGTAAACAACTCAGCTTCTACAAAGACTTTATTCCCTTTGGTTTTGATAAAAATTCCATCTCTTTTAACATGTGTATTATTTTTAATATCAATCCAAGTATGAGCATAAATTCCACTACCAGTATACCAACGTGCAGAAGGCTGTTTATCATTATCAACACGAACTGCAAAGGTGATTGTTTTTGATGTTTTAGCAATTTTACTAACGTCATAAGCAAAAGAAACCCAACCATAAGGTCTTGTTCCTAATTTTTGCCCATTTGCCCAAACTGTACTATTCATAAAAACACCATCAAAAGCTATTTCTATGTGTTTTCCTTTCCAATTTTCTGGAACTGTAATCGTTTTTCTGTACCAACCAAAACCTGCTGGCAAATAACCTGCACCTGCACCCATTGGGTTGTTTTTATTGTACTCACCTTCAATACTCCAATCGTGAGGTAAATTTAAAACTCTCCAAGAATTATCATCAAAAAAAACCTTTTCTGCACCAGTAATATCTTGTTGAATAAACTTCCAGTTTGCATCAAAACTAATTCGTTTTATATCATTTTTAGGATTTTCATTATTTGCAAAACCCGAAAAGATAATATTAAATACAAAAAGAAATATTAAATTTTTAACACGCATATTATTTAAACTTTTAATGTGAATAAGAACAATTCTATAATAAAAAAATAGCGCTTACTTTTAATAAAATAAGCGCTAAATATAAATTACTTTCCGCTATTTAAAGGTTCTATTGTATAACTATAATTTAGTTTTTTCGCTTTTATTTGATATTCTTTATGAGGCATTTTACCCCAACTATTATCTCCACCAACACCCATTTGTCCGTAATCGATATTAATATTTACCAAATCACGTTTTTTAATATCTGTTGTATGACGTTGTTGTTTTTTTGCACCAGCATCAAAATCATCATTATATTGATGATGTGCACTAAAAGAGATTAAATCTGAAGCTGTTATTTTTATTCCGTTTCCTGCATTATTTGTAAATGTCACCCAACGTGTATCTGTTTTATATCCATTTTCTTGCGGACGAATATACTCGAAGTACAAATCTTCTACAGGAGCTTTATACAAACCAACTAATGCAGCACTTTTACGATCTTGGTAATTTTCAAAAGGACCTCTACCAAACCATTCTACATTGTTGTAATCATTTTTCACCACAAAATTATTTCCGAATCTTGGTAAAACTGGTGTTTTATCTTTAATATCAGAAACATTTGTATTTACTAAAATCTTTCCTTTTGCATCAATTGTATAATCGATTACCAAAGTTCCTTCTACACCACTTAAATGATAAGTTGCACTAACTAAAGTTGTGTTTGCATCAATATTTTTACTTTCTATTGATTTTAACTCTTGATTATCGGTTGCTTTTTTCCAAACATTTAATTTCTTAGACATATTGTAACCAAAGTCATTATCTGTTGTTGGTCTCCAAAAATTAGCCTTAATTCCGTTTAATAAAATATTTCCATTTCCGTAATCTAACGAAGTTAATTCTCCGTTTTCTTTACTAAAAGATAAATTAAATCCATTTCCTGAAACATCTATAGTTGCATCTGTTACATCTGCTTTTAAAGAACCATCATTTTTAGAAAAAATAGTTTTAGTTTTAGGATTATAAACTTCAAATTGTTCGTAAGCAGCTGTATGACCCGCAGCAACTAAATCTGTAGCTGTTTTAGTCTTTGCATACACATTTAAATGATATTCTGCCTTTGCATCTGTTAATTTAGGCAGCTTAATATTTACTTTTTTCGATGTATAAGGCGCTACATTTAAAACTGGTAAAGTTCCGTTAGCAACTTCTTCTCCATTTTTAAGTAATGTCCAAGAAAAATCTAGTGTATTTAAATTTGTAAAATCATAAATATTTTTGATTTCTATTGTTCCTGCTTTAATATTTACTGCTTTAAATTTAACATACTGATATACTTTTTTAACTTCGTATAAAGCAGGATGTGCTGTTCTATCTGGGTTTACAATTCCGTTTAAACAAAAATTATTATCATTTTGTAAATGACCAGCACCCAAGTCTCCTCCATAAGCCCAAAAAGCTTCTCCTTCTTCGTTTTTAGTTAAGATTCCTTGATCTACCCAATCCCAAATGAAACCACCTTGCATAATATCGTACTTTTCGATAACGTCCCAATAATCTTGTAAATTACCTACACTATTACCCATTGCATGCGCATATTCGCATTGAATTAAAGGACGATTAGGATTATTTTCTGCATACTTTATCATTCTTTCAATTGGCCAATACATTGGTGCTTGTATATCTGTATTTGCGTATTGTGTTGCACCTTCATATTGTGTAGGTCTTGTTGCATCTTGCTCTTTTAACCACTTATAAGTTGCAAAAAAGTTTTCTCCATTTCCTGCTTCATTACCTAAAGACCAAGTTACAATTGATGGATAATTTTTATCACGCTCAAACATTCTAACAGTTCTATCCATGTGCATTTCTTTCCATTGAGGTAAATATGCTGGATGCACTGCTTGGTCTTTTTTATTATTATTTAAACCTTGGTTTGTTGTTCCCATTCCGTGTGTTTCTATATTCACCTCATCAATTACATAAAAACCATATTTATCTGCCAATCTATAAAAATGTGGATTTTTAGGATAATGACTACAACGAATGGCATTTAAGTTATTTTCTTTCATCACCTTTAAATCTAATAACGTTAATTCTTCTGAAATTACATGACCTTCGGTTTCACTATGATCGTGTAAATTTGCTCCTTTAATTAAAACTGGCATTCCGTTTACTAAAAACTGATTGTTTTTAATAGCAATGTTTCTAAAACCAACTTTTATAGAAGTAGATTCTCCATTTACACTTAACAGAAGCGTATATAAATTTGGTATTTCTGCATTCCACGTTTTTACATTTTTAATAATCTTATCAAAACTAACCGTATTTCTACCTGTAGATAATTGTACTTTTTTTGAAGTAGTATAAATTTCTTTATCACCATCTAACAATTGTACTTTTACTTCTTTTTCTGTTGCTGTATTAGAGTTATTATCAACCTTTACATCAACTTTAAAAACACCATCTTTATAATTGTTTTGTAAGTCTGATGTTACTCTAAAATCTCTTAAAGTTACTTTATCAGTAGCATACACATACACATCTCTTTCTATACCACTCAATCTCCAAAAATCTTGATCTTCCATATAACTAGCATCAGACCAACGTAATACTTGTACAGCTAAATTGTTTTTTCCTTTTTTAACAAAATCTGTTATTTTATATTCTGCAGCAGTTTTACTACCTTCATTATAACCCAACATTTTACCATTTAACCAAACATACATTGCTCCACTTACACCTTCAAAATGCAAATACATATCTTTTCCATCCCAATCTTCAGCAATTTCAAATTCTTTTTTATAACTCCCATTACTATTGATGTTATGAGGAATATAAGGCGGATTTGCAGGAAACATATACGTTCTGTTTGTATAAACAGGAATTCCATGTCCTTTTAATTCCCAATTAGATGGCACTTCTATGTTATCCCAATTAGAAATATCAAAATCTGCTTTATAAAAACCTGTAGGTCTTGCTTGTACACTATCTGCATAATAAAATTTCCAAGTTCCGTTTAAAGATTGATATAAAGAAGAGTTTTTCCAACTATCATTTTTTAAAGCTGATTTCTCATCAGTATATCTATAAAAAGACGCTGTTGGTTCTTCTCTATTGATTTGGAATATTTCTGGGTTTTCCCATTCTGGATTTTCCCATTTGTCTGCAACATAAATTGGTTTTGTGTCTGCTTTATCACAAGAAGCTAAAGATGCCAATGAGATAATAATGATTAATAAAGCTTTTTTCATTTTAAAAAAATTAGTTGGTTTTATATATTTCTTTTTAATCTACAATTTGATTTACAACTGTGCTCTCTATCTGTCTTTTCCCTTTTAACACAAAGGCTTTTATAGCATATTTAGACTTTTCTTTTAATTTTGATAAAGGGATCAATACTTTAAACTTGTTAGTTTTTTCGGTAATTTTTTCTCCAAATATTTTAACATGTTCTACATTTAAATAAGATACATTGTTAAGAATTACTCCGTAAGAATTTTTAGGATTTAAAGTGATTTTATGCAAATTCACTTCAACTAAATAACCGTCTTTTTGTTTTCTAACAATCTGAATATTAATTTCTGAGTTGCTTTCTAATGATAATGCAGTAGCTGTATTTGGATAAAAATTACTTTCACCAACTTCTGTTTCTGCTTTAACTGTGTAATAATATTGTATTTTATCTTTTATTGAATTGTCAATAAAAAATGTGTCTTTTACCTTACTTGCAATTTTTGTAAAATCATGCAATTTTGTGCCTCTATAAACATTATAACTAGTATTGCTTAACACCTTTTTTTGCGGAATCCATTTAACAGCTATGGAAGTTTCTGTTTTTTTAATTGCAGATACATTTCTAGGACTATATGGCACTCTATACGAAACTAAAACTGTTTCTTTTTTTGATGGTTTACTTTTACCCAAACCATTACAAGCTGTTACAGTAAAATTGTACTTTGTATTGTCTTTTAAATTTTCTATTCGATAGCCAAAAACATTATCCGCATCAATTTCAATATCTTTATTGTTTTCGTCTTTGTAGTTAATTATATAATTTTTTACATCTGAAACACTTTGCCAAAAAAGCGTAACTGTATGATCTCTTCTAGATACCTTAAAAATAGTTGGAGTTTCCGGCTTTTTATAAGTTGCAAAAACACTGTTAGATAATGCACTATTTTTATCACTATTTAAAGCTTCTATTTTAAAAAAGTACTTTTTATTTTGACTTACTTCTTTTACTAAAAAACTATTTTGACCAGAAACTTTAATTGTTTTTGATAAGTTTAAAGCATCTGTTCCGTAATAAATCTTATAAGAAGTTGCCTTTGCAATTTCCCCCCAATTTAATAGAATTCCATCTTTTTCAACAGAAGCATTATAAATAATTGGTTGCTCTAAAGTATAATTATTCGTTTTCCATTTAATCACTGATAAGCTAAAAGGTTTTACAGAAATCAATCCATTTTTAAACTCCGTTGTTGTAATATCTGGATTTCTAACTGCAATGGAATTTGCTGAAATATAGGAAGCAAATAAATCACCTTTAAATATTTTATCATCAATTTTTAATTGAAATTTATTAGCTTGGTTGCCTCTGTTACTAATTATTAAATAATTAAAACCATTATTTCCTTTGTATGATTGCGCAAACATTCCATCAACTTTGGTCTTTTTTAAACCATCAACCAAAACCATTTTTTCTAAATCTGTTTTAAAAACAAACTCAGAATTATTAACGGCTTCATTATAAATTTTATACGCCTTACCTTCAATATCTCTTCTAATTCCTGTTGAAATAGTATCTGTATCTATAGCAACATTATTTTTAAAGGCATCTTCTATTACTTGGCTGTTTTTATGTAAGGGATAATACTTGTTACTTACTTCATGAGCTCCTATATATTGTGTGTTTTTATGTTCTAATTGACGCATTACATATTCGATATTATAAATACCAGAATAAATTCCGTTTAAAGGGCTATTCCAAACACCAAACTCTGTAATTACCATTGGCACATCTTGCCAAGTGTAAGCTTCTATTTGCGTCATAGCTGCTTTAGAAGTTGCTTCTAATAATTTAGTATTTGCTCGTTTATAAGCTTGTTCTCTTGTTTCTTTTTTGCCTGTATGTGGTGCGTAAGAATGTTTAGAAAACACATTCCAATAAGCACCTTTTTCTTCTTGATACTTATTAATTTCTTTCATAAAAGTCCAAACGCCATCCCAAGTATAGTTAAGAGTTAGTTGTGCATCAGGAAAAATTTGTTGAATTGCATCTGCATAAGGTTTCATTTTGGCTGCATAATCATAACCATCATTCCACCAATATCTATTTCTGTTTGGTACATAAAAATAAGGCTCGTTACAAAATTGCCAAACCTCAACTTTTATATTATTGTTTTTACAAAATCTAGCCAACTCTAAAATCATTTCTGGTGATTCTGCAAAAGCATTTACTGTTACAATTAATTTACCATTTACTTCTCTAAGTAATTTGTATAAATCTATAATTCTGTGTGGCCCTTTTACTTTTAAGTATCTATGTCCTTTTAAAAATGGTTTTGGATGATCGAACTTAGAAATGTAATCTAAATCGTATTGACCAGTAGCACTGCTAAAAGCATCGCCCATTGTTCCTGAAAAATAACGTAACCAACCAGGTTTTAATTCTTTTACAGATTTTATAAAATCTGGATGCGTATAACTCCAAACCTTATCTGCAATACGAACGTTAAACCCACTTGTTCCTTTATTTATTTTATGCCCTTGTTTTGTATTTATATTGATAGTATTTAATTTCTGAGATGAAACCGTATCAATCTGAAGAAGACAGAGCAATAAAATAAAATATGTCTTTTTTAAAAATTTAAACAACATGGATTATTAACTTTTATATTTAAAAAGAATACTTATAATTAGTAAGTTTTAGGTTTCTAATTATAAGCATGCATTTCTATTCTTTTTTATTCTAAAATGATACTTGATTAAATTTAAATACATCAGAAGGTGTCCTTGCTTCATTAAATAATTGTTTCATTTCTTCAACTATTTGTGGATGCTCCTTAGCTATATTATTAGTTTCTCCAATATCTGTAGACAAATCAAATAACTGCATTGGTGCATTAGGCTTCCTTAACACATTATATTTTACAGCTTTCCAATTTCCTTTTCTTATGGCTTGTCTACCACCTCTTTCATGAAACTCCCAATACAAATAATCATGTTGTTTTTGTTCTTCTGGTTTGTCTAATAAAGTTGGTAAAAAAGAGATTCCATCTATATTATCAGGAGTTTCAACTCCTGCAACTTCAGAGAATGTTGGAAAAACATCCCAAAAGGCAGAAACTAAATCCGTTTTTGTGCCTGGTTTAATTTTACCTGGCCATTTTATTGTCATTGGCACCCTAATTCCACCTTCATATAAATCTCTTTTTACACCTCTTAATTTACCATTACTATTAAAATATTTAGGATCTGCTCCACCTTCTGTATGAGGACCATTATCAGAAGTAAAAACAATAATTGTATTATCTTCTAAACCAAGCTCTTTAACTTTATCCATTATTTCACCAACTTGATTATCCATCACCTCTATCATAGCAACAAAAGCTGCATGAGGCTCTTTTTGAGACTCATATTTACCTAATCTATATTGAGGCCCATCATCTGTCCCTTTAAATTCTTTTTCTGGCATATATTTACTCCTATACTTATCCATAATAGCTTCAGGAGCCACCAATTCTGCATGTGGAATTATAGTTGGTACATACAAAAAGAAAGTTGTGTCTTTATTTTTTTCTAAAAATTTAATAGCTTCTGACTGAATTAAATTTGGCGCATACTGATTTTTTTGATGATTTTTATTACCATTTAAAACAATAGAATCATTATTAGACCACAAATGGTCTGGGTAATAATTATGACCTAAACGTTGGCAATTGTATCCATAAAAAACGTCAAAACCTTGTTTAGTAGGATCTCCTTCTGAACCAGGATAACCTAAACCCCATTTACCAAAAGCACCAGTTACATAACCACCTTTTTTTAATGCTTCTGCCATTGTATATGTATTTGCTGGAATTGGATGCTGACCCTCTGGATGGATTTCTTTATTTCCTCTAATTGGTGTGTGACCAGTATGCATACCTGTTAATAAAGCCGATCTTGAAGGTGCACAAACAGTATTACCTGAATAATGTTGTGTAAACATTAAACCTTGAGAAACTAGTTTATCTATGTTTGGTGTCTTAAAATTTTCTTGACCATAACTACTTAAATCTCCATAGCCAAGATCATCTGCCAAAATATAAATGATGTTTGGTTTCTTATTGGTTACTTGATCTTTTATTTTGTTATTACTACATGAAAATATGACAGAGACTATTATAGCTAAAGTGAAGATTCTAAAATTTCTTTTCATTTACTTACTATTTTTTTACATTAATATACTAATTAGCAAAACGCTACAAGCTTGCTAAGCTCAAATGTATTATTAAAAGAAAAAATATAAATATAAAAAACACCCTACTAATGTTGCAGAATTAGCGAATTTGGATAAAAAAACACCCAAATTAACAATAAAACACTATAAAATAAACATAAAGACACCATTATTTAAATCTTAAAAATGAATAAACTTTAAATAACACCCATTTTTTTACAAGGGTAAAAACCAAACTTTTTAAGTTTACATAAAACACTTTAAAAAACCATTGCTTTATTTACATTTTTTACATCAAAAAAATATAACCAAAAACTCTTTGATTATAGAACTCACACCTTTAATTGAAAAAATAACACTTATGCAACATTACCCCCTTCACAACGCAACATAATGACTCCGTTATTATTGCATATATTTGAGTTAAAATAGATAACATTATAAGACTTTTTAAATGATCCTTTTATATTTAACCTTATGAACATCGATTTAATAAAAAAAACTTCTTTTTTTCTTTTTAAAGAAATATCTATACTAAAAAAAGTATTTGGCTTATTTATCTTTTTCTATGCAACATTTAGCACTTCTCAAACTAATGAAACTTATTTTAATGATTTAATTATTCAAGGTGCTCCTTTTAATAAAAAAGTAAATGTTTTGTTTGAAGATAGTATTGGGTATTTATGGATTGGAAGTAATAATGGTTTGTATAGATATGATGGTTACAATTTAGTAACGTATCAACAAGATGTTTTTAACCAAAATTCAATACCAAATAATAGTATTAACTCAATTATAGAAGATGACAACCAAGACCTTTGGATTGGTAGCGAAAGTTATTTAATCCATTTTAACAGAAAAGAAAATAAATTTAAAGGTTATAATAAAAACATAACAACAGAAATTTTACATAAGGATTCTAAAGGAAATGTTTTTGCTAATTTAAAAGGTATAGATTTAGTAAAAATAGAATCTAATAAAAATTTCAAGAAACTAAATAAACAAGTTGGCAAAGCATTAAAACCCCAATACCAAATAAATTCCTTTATAGAAGATGATTTTGGCAGATATTGGATTGGAACATCAAAAGGGCTCTTTGCAATTAATAGTGAAGGTATTTTTGTAAAAACTTCTTTAGAAAAAGAAATAATAGCTATTAAAGATTTTGGTAATAATAGATTTGTTGTGGCTACTACTCATGGCCTCTTTATTTTAAACTATAATAAAACTGATTATAACCTAGAAATATTAGAATCTTATCCAAATATTTCTAACTCTTTAAAAATACAGAATACTCAGTTAACATCTTTAGCAATTAGTCCTAATGATGAAGATTTGTGGATTGGAACCCAAAACGGATTAGTAAAAGCAATTAGACTTAACAATAGCTATAATTTTGTGAAATTTTCTAAAGAATCTGAAAATGGGAACTTAAAAAATAATTTTATTACTTCAATTGTTTTTGATACATATGGCAACCTTTGGATTGGATCTTTAAAAGGAATTAACAAATACCGTGTAAGAACTTCTATTTTTGAATATAATAAAATTGAAACTCCTTCTAAAATTGGCAATGATTTATCTAATAGTATATTATTTTATTCTTCTACTAATATTTTAGTAGGAATGAATAGTGGTATATACAGATATAACCCAAAAACTAAAGAATCGTTTAAATTAAATACACAAATTAAAAATGTTAATCACATATCTAAAAATTATAAAAAAGACAAACTTTTAATAGTTTCTGACAACGAACTGTATCAGTCTGAAACTTATAATCCTAAAAAAACACACCTTCAATTAACAAAAATAAAATCTTTTAAAAATAACATAACTGACATTGCGGTTATCAATAAAAATGAAATCTGGATAGGTCTTTGGAACAATGGTGTAGAGGTAATTAATACAGAAAATGAAATCTCTAAATTTAAAGAAGAAGTTATTGCCAAACTCTCTAAAAACCATACATCTGTATTTCTTTTAACAAAAGATCAAGTTTTATGGATAGGTACTAGAGGAGAAGGACTTTTTAAAGTAGATTTAAATAATGAGACTATTGAAGAATTTATTCCATCTAAAGAAAACGGATTAACATCTAACGCTATTTTAAGTTTACATGAAGATAAAAGCAACAACATTTGGATTGGAACAAGGAGTGGAGGTATTAATCAATATATTAAAGAAACAAATAGTTTTAAAAGCTTTAGTAAATTAAACGGTCTTACATCAAACACTATTTCATCAATAGAAGAAGATCATGAAGGCAATATTTGGCTTAGTACACAAGACGGATTGGTTCGCTTCGATTTAAAAAACGAAAAATTTATACCATTTAAAGTAGAAGATGGTATCAAAGAAAGTCAGTTTCTTTTTAATTCAAGTTCAGCCAACAAACTAAACAATACCTTATACTTTGGCTGTCCAGATGGCTTTTACACTGTACAAGCAAATAAATTTTCTCAAAAAAGCCTGTTACCTGCAACCGTAATTACCAGTTTTACCACTTTGGGTCCTACAAAAAGTAATACTACTAATTTAGATCTAAATACATCAAACCTTACAAATGTTAATTTAGAAAACCCAATTATATTACCTTATGATACAAATAACATTGTTGTAAATTTTTCTTCATTAGACCTTACCACTCCAAATAAAAATGAATTTGCTTACATGTTAGAAGGCCTAAATAATTACTGGGTTTATACTAACGCATCTAACAGAAACGCCAACTACAATGATCTTTCTTATGGCTCTTATACGTTTAAGGTTAAAAGCTCTAATAGTGATGGTGTATGGAACGAAATACCTACAGAATTATCTTTTAAAATAATGCCTCCAATATGGAAATCTACATGGGCTATAATAACCTATATCCTTATTAGTCTTATTCTATTTTTAGTAAGTGTTCTTTTAATTAGAAGGTGGTTTAGATTAAAAAACAACCTTGTTAAAGAAACAATTAGTAGAGAAAAAGATAACGAATTAAATAAAATGAAAATGACGTTTTTCACGGATATTTCTCACGAGCTAAGAACTCCATTATCATTAATCCTAGGAACTATTGAAAAAGTAGTAAAAGAAAAACAATTTACATTAAGTCCACTTACATCCCAACGAATTTATAACAATAGCTTAAGAATGCATAGGCTTATAAACCAAATAATGGATATTAGAAAATTTGATCAGGGTAAATTTAAGCTAAACATCTCTAAAAATGACATTGTAAAAGATATTAGCATTATTAAAAATGCTTTTAATGATTTTGCTAGAATCTACAATATTGAGTACAATCTTACCTCTGAAGAAGAAACTATAAAAGCTTGGTATGATGTAGATATATTAGAAAAAATTTTATTTAACCTATTATCTAATGCTTTTAAATATACCCAAGAAGGAGGGAAAATAAATATTTACACAAAATTAGTAAAAGAAGAAGAACAAGAGCAAGAACAAGAAATTATAAGTTTAAATCTTCCTAAAAGTAATTACATAAAATGTATTGTTAGAGATAATGGTGTTGGTATACCTGCAAAAGATTTAAAACATATTTTTGATAGATATTACCAAGCAACAAAACCTTATAGCAATCAAATTCCTGGTACAGGCATTGGTATGGAATTGGTGCAAAAATTGTTAGAAAGACACCATGGAACTATTATTGCAAAAAGTGAAGAAAATAAATTTACAGAATTTACTTTTTACTTACCTATTAGTAAAAAAAGATACGATAAAAAAGAAGTTTTAAAAACAAGTACTCCGTTATTAAAAAACTTTATTAAAAATTCAGAATTTCAAGTAATAGAAGAAGTATCATCAGAATTTGAAGAAAAATTAAACTCTAAAAACAACATAAAACCTAAAGTATTAATTGTTGATGATAATTCTGAATTAAGATTGATGTTAAAAGAAGAATTAGTCGAAGAATTTAACATTTTAGAAGCTTCTGATGGAAAAGAAGGATATGAAAAAATAATAAATGAAAACCCAAAACTAATAATTAGTGACATTATGATGCCTGTAGAAGATGGAATATCTATGTTAAAAAGATTAAAAAAGAACCCACAAATTAAAAACATTCCAATTTTTATGCTAACAGCAAAAAATTCTCCAGAGACAAAAATTGAATGCCTATCAATAGGGGCAGATGATTATATTGAAAAACCTTTTAGTATGGAATTTGTAAAATGGAAAGTAAAAAACACTTTAGTTTCTAGAAAACAACTTAAAACGGAATACAGTAAAGTAATTACAGCTGCTCCATCTGAGATTGAAATTGAATCTAATGATGAAAAATTTATAAAAAAACTGGTTAGTATTGTAGAAGAATCTATGGGAGATCATCTATTTAGCGTAGAATATCTTGCCTCTGAAGTGGGTATGAGTAGAGCAAATTTATATAGAAAACTAAAAGTTATTCTAAACGAAACACCTGTTAATTTTATTAAAAAAATAAGGTTAAAAAGAGCAGAACAACTTCTTAAAAAAAATAGCATGTATATTTCTGAAATAGCATATATGACTGGTTTTAATAATCAAAAATATTTTAGCAAATGCTTTAATAAAGAATATGGTATAAGCCCAACAGAATACATAAAACAACACAAAGAAACTATTAAAAATAACAACACAGACTAAAAGAATATAAAAAACACATTTTAAATGTATTTACAACAAGAGTTATATATTTAACATCAACAAAAGAGAAAGCCTAACAATAAAGACAAAACCGTCTTTTCGAGACATTTTAGCTCCTTTTTTGAAACAAAATGTAGCTATCCTTGCTACATTTTTTATATAGGTTTGTAAACAAAATTATCAAAAACAATAATTATGAAAGCAGGATTTGAAATGTGGGACTATTTAGTCTTCATTGCTTATGCCATTTTAATTTTAGGTGTAGGTTTATGGGTTTCTCGTGATAAAAAGGGACACCAAAAAAATGCAGAAGATTACTTTTTAGCAAGTAAATCTTTACCTTGGTGGGCTATTGGTACTTCCTTAATTGCAGCAAATATTTCTGCAGAACAGTTTATAGGGATGTCTGGTTCTGGGTTTGCATTGGGTATTGCAATTGCTTCTTACGAATGGATGGCTGCATTAACATTAATAATAGTAGGTAAATACTTTTTACCCATTTTTATAGAAAAGGGGTTATATACAATTCCTGAATTTGTAGAAAAACGTTTTTCTACTAACCTTAAAACAATTTTAGCCATATTTTGGTTATCACTTTATATTTTTGTAAACCTTACTTCTGTATTGTTTTTAGGTGGATTAGCTATCGAAACCATTATGGGTGTAGATATGGTATATGCAATTGTTGGTCTAGCACTTTTTGCAGCTGCGTACTCATTATATGGAGGTTTATCTGCAGTAGCTTGGACAGATGTTATACAAGTTGTATTCTTAGTATTAGGTGGTTTAATAACTACTTATTTGGCGCTAAATACAGTTTCTGGAGGAGAAGGAATGTTAGCTGGTTTTTCTAAAATTTGGGAAGCTGCACCAGAAAAATTTCATATGATTCTTGAAGAATCTAATGATAACTATATCAATTTACCTGGAATTTGGGTTTTAGTGGGTGGTTTATGGGTTGCAAATTTATATTATTGGGGTTTCAACCAATATATTATTCAAAGAACTTTAGCAGCTAAATCTTTAAAAGAATCTCAAAAAGGTATTTTATTAGCGGCATTTTTAAAATTAATTATTCCACTTATTGTTGTTGTTCCTGGTATTGCTGCTTATGTAATAGTAAATGACCCTTCAATTATGGCAAACTTAGGAGATGTAGGTCTATTAAACATTCCTTCTACAGAGCAAGCTGATAAAGCGTATCCTTGGTTATTACAATTTTTGCCTACTGGTCTAAAAGGTGTAGCTTTTGCTGCTTTAGCGGCTGCAATTGTTTCTTCTTTAGCTTCTATGTTGAATTCTACTTCTACCATTTTTACTATGGATATTTATAAACAATACATTAACAAAAATGCAGATGATAAAACAACTGTAAATGTTGGAAGAATTTCTGGAGCTATTGCTTTGTTAATTGCTGTTATTATTGCACCATTATTAAACGGATTAGATCAAGTTTTTCAATACATACAAGAGTTTACAGGTATGTTAAGTCCTGGTATTTTAGCCATCTTTTTATTAGGTTTATTTTGGAAAAAAACAACAAACAACGCTGCTATTTGGGGTGCTGTTTTATCTTTCCCAATCGCATTAGCTTTAAAGTTTATACCTATTGCAGGTTTAGAACCTTGGATGCATCAAATGGGAATAACCACTCTTTTAACCATGCTGATTATTATGTCATTAAGCCACATACAAAACAAAGGTAAAGATGACTCTAAAGGAATTGAAATTACTAAGAATTTATTTAAAACAACTCCATTATTCAATATTGGTTCTATAGTAATTTGTATTTTACTTTTAGTTCTTTATTGTTTATTCTGGTAAGAAAAAAACAAAGAATTAAAACATATTTAAAAGTGAGAGAATTTATTTAAATTTTCTCACTTTTTATATTCTTATAACCTCATTACCAAATTAATAAATATAAAACCCTTATTATAGAAATGATTTTTTTGGTGAAGAGGTGACTTATCTTTATAAAATTGAAAAAAGTTTAGTAACTTCAAATATATCTGCTATTGTTATATTAGGTAACGTAATGAGAGTACCATTGATGGAATTCTTTGATATTAAGATTTGATAAGTTTTAAAAATTATCATTATTATAAGTGATAAAACAAAGCAGAAAGAGATATTGTAGGCAACTGAAGACAATAAAAAAATAAATCCCATCTAACATATTGATAGTTAGATGGAATTATTTCGAGGTGTCTAGCGGATTCGAACCGCTGTACATGGTTTTGCAAACCATTGCCTAGCCACTCGGCCAAGACACCTTTTGTATTTAGGATTGCAAATTTACGCAAAATTACTTTTACTGCAAGTATTTTTTACTTTTTGATTCTCCAAGGTGGATTTATTCTATTTTCTCCACCAAAAAAAAGAACAATTTGGTTATTATCTAAATCTTTTAACCTTGCTTCTTTCCATAACCAAGTTTTATCATTTGGTAATTCATCAAAATGAATTCCTTTTTTGATAAATTCATTTACTTTATCATCTAAATCTTCACACTCAAAATAAACATAAACCCCTACTCCTTTTGGAAGCTCATCTACTTGATGAATTGAAAAAGTAGCATTACCATCAGGACAAACAAATCTTGCATAATTTGGCAATGATTTCACAATCAATTCTAACCCTAATTTTTGATAAAAACCAATAGCTTTATCAACATGTAAAGAAGGAACAGTAACTTGATTTAGATTCATAAAAGCATTATCTTTTTTTCGTTAAAATGATAACAACTTCTTCTACATTACCACCAATTGGCGGATTTATTTTTGCAACAGCTACTTTCGCTTTTTTTATCATTTGTATTTCTCTAAAAAATCGATCTAAAATTCGTTGCGCAACTTGTTCTAACAATTCAGAACGAATTGCCATTTCTTCTTTTACAATATGATTTAAATGCACATAATCTACAGTATCTGCTAAATTATCTGTCTTTGCTGATTTTTTTAAATCTGCTTTTACCTCTACATCAACTCTATACCAAGAACCAATTTTTGCTTCTTCTTCTAAACAACCGTGAAAAGCGTATAGTTTTATATTATTTACTTTAATTATTCCCATTATTATTTTATTCTTCTTGATTAGAAGCTGATTCTATTTTTTCCCACATTTTATCTGTATTTAATCTGAAGGATCCTAAATACTCAAAACTACATTGTTCTGGAGCTATGATCGATAAAAATGGTTCGTTGTTTTTGTTATTATACAAGTGATAATTTTCACCAAAAATAGGCTCGAAACTAAATTTTGCGTTATACACCAAATCATTGTATTGAAATTTTTGCATCAATTCTTCATATTGAGCTTTAACTTCATCAAACTTAGATTTGAATTGTTTATTTACTCTTTGAATTCCATCATTTTTCCAGCTTGCTGTATTTAAAGGTTTAATTACAGGCGAACTTGCTGATGTTCCATAAGGTTTTAAAGCGGCATCATATTGCTGACTTTCTTCATTAAAAACTACTAAATCTGGTTTTTTATCCTTCTTACTCATAATCCGAAATCTATCACTTATTAAACGGCTTCGTTAACTTCAATCCAATATCCATCTGAGTCTTGAAAGTAAAATTGCTGTATACCATCTTTACGAACATAATCTTTATTTGGTGTACCTGTCCAATCAGAATAATCAATTTTTAAATCATTTAAGTGATTTACAAACGATTCTATATTTGTTGTAGCCAAAGCAAAATGAACTGCTTTATTGGTTTTAACTTCTAAATTAGGACGTGGAATTAAGTGCAACTGTTTTCCATTATCTAATGCCAACCAACGTGTTTTAGAGTTAGAAGCAGTATTTTCTATTTCTTTAAGGTTAAATACTTTTTGATAAAATGCGATAGACTCATCAACATTTTTTACAGAAAGAGCGATATGATTGAATGTAAAAGTCTGCATATTTCATCCTAGTTTATAGAATAACAAAATTACGATAAAAAAACACAAAACTTAAATGTTCTAACTTGTGAAAAAATCAAAAACGTTGCTAATTGCACTTGTTTTGGTTTTATAAAATTCGGTGTAAGTACATCTTTCGCAAGTTACACTCGTAAATTTCTGATTCTGAATATCAAAAATTTTAGACAAAGTTCCTCCAGTTGCTCGCATTTGTCCTAATTTATAGGTTTTAGAATTGCATTTTGGGCAAGTATAATTTCTTATTTTATCGCTCATAGTGTTTGGTCTTTATTTATTAGTTGTTTAAACTCCATTTTTGTTACAAGATAGTTAATTGCAATACAATATTTTGCTTAATTTTGTTGCTTAATTTATTTAGAAAAATAGATGTCTGAAGAAAATAAATCGCTCAATTTTTTAGAGCATATTATAGAAGAAGATTTGGCTAATGGAATGCCAAAAGAAGATTTACGTTTTCGTTTTCCACCAGAACCTAATGGATATTTACACATTGGGCACACTAAAGCTATAGGAATTAGTTTTGGTTTGGGTGAAAAATACAATGCGCCTGTAAACTTACGTTTTGACGATACAAATCCGGCAAAAGAAGAGCAAGAATATGTAGATGCTATTAAAGAAGATATTTCTTGGTTAGGGTACAATTGGGCAAACGAATGTTATTCTTCAGATTATTTTCAGCAATTATATGACTGGGCAATTTTGTTGATAAAAGATGGTAAAGCCTATGTAGATTCGCAAACATCAGAAGAAATGCGAATTCAAAAAGGTACACCAACTGAACCAGGAACTAATAGTCCTTATAGAAATAGATCTGTTGAAGAAAACTTGGAATTATTTCAAGGGATGAAAGATGGTAAATTTAAAGAAGGTGAACATACTTTGCGTGCCAAAATTGATATGGCTGATGATAATATGTTGATGCGTGATCCTTTAATGTATAGAATTATGTACAAATCTCATCACAGAACTGGTAACAATTGGTGCATTTATCCAATGTACGATTGGACACATGGTGAGAGTGATTATATTGAACAAATATCACATTCTTTATGTTCTTTAGAGTTTAAACCTCATAGAAAATTATACAATTGGTTCAGAGATAATGTCTACGATTTTAGTAAGACTGATTATCCACATCCACCAAAACAACGTGAATTTTCTCGTTTAAACTTAAGTTATACTATAATGAGTAAACGTAAGTTACTTAAACTGGTAGAAGAAGATATTGTTTCTGGTTGGGATGATCCAAGAATGCCAACAATTTCTGGTCTAAGAAGACGTGGTTATACACCTGCTGCTATCAGAAGTTTTGTAGAAACTGTTGGAGTTTCTAAACGTGAGAATGTAATTGATGTTGCCCTTTTAGAGTTTAAAATTCGTGAAGATTTAAACAAAACTGCCAAAAGAGTAATGGCTGTTTTAGACCCTGTTAAAGTTGTAATCACCAATTATCCTGAAGGTGAAGAAGAACTTTTAGATGCAAGTTACAACGATTATGAAGAAGGATTTGGAAGTAGAGCTGTACCTTTTTCTAGAGAAATCTATATAGAAAGAGAAGATTTTAGAGAAGAAGCAAACAAGAAATTTTTCCGTTTAAAATTAGGAAAAGAAGTTCGTTTAAAAAACGCTTATTTTATTACTGCAAATAGTTGCACTAAAGATGAAAATGGAAATATAACTGAAATACAATGTACTTATGATCCGTTAACAAAATCTGGTAGTGGCACACCAGAAAGCATGCGTAAAGTAAAAGGTACTTTGCATTGGGTTTCTGTAAAACACGCTGTAAAAGCAGAAGTAAGGGCTTATGACAGATTGTTTTTAGATGAAGCACCAGATGCTCATAAAGACAAAGATTATATGGAGTTTATAAACCCAAATTCTTTAGAAATTATTGAAGCTCATTTAGAACCTAGTTTACAAAACGCGGAAATTGGAGAACGTTTTCAGTTTCAACGTTTGGGTTATTTTAATGTAGATGATGATTCTACAAAAGAAAACTTAGTTTTTAACAAAACTGTTGGGTTGCGAGATTCTTGGGCAAAAAAATAAAATAGTACATAAATAGTAAACAATAATAGGTCCTCATTTTTTATAATTTTGAGGACTTTTTAATTTATATAAAATGAAAAAAATAATCGTTTTAAGTTTGTTTATATTCGCTTCTTGTGGAAATAAGAAAGAAATAAAACAGGTAGCCGAAATTTCTTGTGGTCAATGTCAATTTGAATTAGATTCTGAAAGTGGATGTAGTTTAGCTGTAAGAGTTAATGACAAAGCGTATTTTGTAGACGGTTTTGGTATTGATGATTTTGGTGATGCTCACAATATAAATACTGGCTTTTGCAATGTGATACGTACTGGAAAAGTTTCTGGTACAATTGAGGGTGATAGGTTTTTAGCTTCTTCTATTGATGTTGCTGATTAGATTTTTGACACAAATTCACCGATAAAATTTAATTTTTAATCCAAAAGTTAATTCTTTTGATTTTATAATATATAAATATCTTTGTATATATGATATATATATTGTATATTTACACAATAACAACTTCCATAGGCTAAAATGAAAAAATTAATAGAAATAGATGACACTGTTCTTACGAAACTAAAAGTGTTATCTGCTTTTGAAGGATTAAGCGTAAAAGCCTTAATGGAAAAAGCTATTGAATTGTTTGTAAAATCTAAAGAAAAAGAACAATTAGATAGTTTAACCCAAGAACAAAAAGAAGATTTAGGACTTTTATTATTAATGCAACAAGCAGATAGAACTGACACAGTAAGTAGAGAAAACATCTTCAAATTACTGGAATAAAATGGAGGTAATCTACCTAAAAAGTTTAGAGAAAGATTTAAAAAAAATTAAAGATAAAAAGTTGCTCAAATCTCTAAAGAATATTTTTGTCAATCTTGAAGAAGCTAAATATATTTTTGATATTTCTAATGTTAAAAAACTTTCTGGTCATCCTGATGCTTACAGGGTTAGAGTTGGCGATTATAGATTAGGCATTTTCTATACTGACGAAACTATTACGATTGCTCGGTTTTTAAAAAGAAACGATATATATAAATTATTCCCTTAAAAACTTATGTACCAAAATTCCTTTTTCAGAATTGATCTTCATAAAATAAAACCCTGTTTTTAAGTTTTTTACATTTATAAAATTAGTTTTTTCTTTTTTAGAAATTAGTTTTTTTCCGTCAATTGAAAACACTTCAATTTTATGAACATTTAAACTATTCTTTATATCTAAAAATATTTTTTCTTTTACTGGATTTGGATAGATATTGATGTAATTTTTCAACTGAAAATTGTCTGTTGATAGTGACTCTTGACTCACTGTTACTGTTACATTTACTGAAGTTGAATTTCCATTGACATCTTCTACTGTAAAAACAATTGTGTTTTCTCCTAAATTATCTGTAGTAAAATTAGTTTTTGATAAGTTGTAAGACTCAATTCCACAATTATCAAAAGAACCATCATCTATATCAGAAACCTTTAAAGTTCCATTTCCTGTAGCATTTAATTTCAACTCAAAATCTTTTGTTTTGACTTCTGGGTTTGTTTCATCTTTTACAAATACGTTTTGATTTGTAGTAGAAATATTTCCATTGCCATCATCAAAACTCCATGTAATGGCATATTCTCCTTGTTCAGCATAAGTTAAAGCATCTTGTGTAGTTCCTAAAACTTCTCCACTTACTGCATCAATTGCTTTTGGAATTGCTATAACTATAATCTCACATTCTCCTGTAGCATCTGGAATTGTATTTATAATTGGTCCTAAATTATCTAAATAAAAAGACTGCGTTTCTTGAAGAAGAATAGTGTTATTTGCATCATCTTTAATATCACTATCAGCTTTAATTTTGAGATAAACACTTCCTAAATCGTCATTTGTTTTTGTGATAGTTAAGCGATATTCTTTATCGTTAATCTGTATCAGTTCTTGTTTTGTATAATTTTTTGATTGTGTTCCTACAAACTCAAAATCTGTCGTATTTACATTTTCTACAGGTTCATTAAATATAATTGTAAAAAATTGTTGATTAAGTTCTTCTTGCAGCTCTAAATTAGTAATTATTGGAGCAGTTTCATCAAAAGAAAATTCTAAAATATTTGATGCTAAATTTTGACTTCTTATTGCATCTTGTACTTGATTTTCTTTCATCATTATTGAGAAAACACCTTCTTCTACAGCAATTAATGTAAGTTTATAATTTTGATTATCTAGTTTAATAAATTCAGAAATTACTGCGTTTGTGAGTTCAAATCCTGCTGTAGAAAAATCTATAATTCCTTTTGAAAAATTTACATCAATTTGAATGCTATTTGTATTTATTTTTTTATCAGCATTTGAAGATAAAATTGTAATAATATTTATTGTATTAGTTTCTTTAGTAACATTTATAATATATTCTTTTGATACTGCTTCATCTTGAGAAACTACTGTATATGTTTTTGAAACTGTATAATCTATAGCTGAATTACCTGAAATTTGTTGTTGTATATCAATAAAGATTTTTGCGCCTTCAGAAACATTAAATACTGGTATTAAATTACTAATATCTGTAGTTTGGGATAAGACAAAATTAATTGTATTGTCAACTGTTGTTTTGGTAATTTCAGTAATATTCTCAAAAGAAAAATCTAACAATTCTGCTTGATTGTTTAACACTGGATTTGCCAAACTATAAGATTGAAAAACACCTCCTAAATTGCCATCAATTACAAAAGTTTCTTTTTTATCAACCTCAACTATCGCTTCATTTTGGCTGTCATAAATTTTAAATAAAATTTCTTTGTTATTAGAATTTGAAAAAACCGTTAAAAAAGCAACATATTTGTTTCTACTTTCTATATACTTAACATTAGCTACACCCCTAACCTCTCCTTCAATAAAAGCTGCAACTTTATCATTTTCGGAAGTTAGTAGATTTCCATTCACATTTAAAAAGGTTGTAAACGTCATGCTATGTTGAAAATCTATTGGGTTTACAGACCAATTTGGTTCTTGTGCATGCAAAGTATTAACTACAAAACTTGTCAAAAAAAACAGGATGACATTCAAGAAATTTCTTTTCATAATCGATAGTTTTTTAAGGATGATGTTCGCAAAGAATTTCCTGCAATATCTGTAATTGAATTATTTATATTTAGACTCACTCCAACTTGACCATTAAAATTTTCTATATTAGAAACTGTTAGAACATAACTACTGTCTGTTACTTTGTTAATGGTTATTTCTGCATCTGTAACACTAATAAAACTATCATTCAATACATTATTAACTGCCTCACTAAACACCACTTTAAACTCCAAATTATTGGCATTTGTAATAGTTTTTTGTGGTAAATTTCTTTGGATAGTAACTAAAAAAGGATTCTTTGTATCTAATACAAAGTCTAGTTTATTAGATGCTATATTTTCTTTAGCATCACTTTCTAAAAAAGTGTTTTCTAAAACTTTTATAGAAAATTCTCCTTGACTTAATGCTACTAAATTAAGTGAGTAAGTATTTTCATCAACTTTAATAATAGATTGTATTATAGCATTTGTTACCTCAAAATTATTTGAATTTATACTTGCTATACTTTCGCTTATGGTAAGCGTAATTTCTGTTAAATTTTTATTGATTAAAGTACTCGCTGTTGTAGATAAATTTACAATTACATTTGATATTGCATTTTCTAAAACAACATTTATTTGATATTCTTTTAAAACACTTTCATCTTCAGAAAGTACACTTAAAACAAAAGTATCTGAATAATTTTGAATTGTAACTCCAGGTTCTTGAAGCACTCTATTTACATATAATTTTGCACCAGTACTTAAGGTAAATTCTGCAATTAAATTGCTACTATCTGTGTTTGCTGGCAAAACAATATCAATCTTATCTTCTGAAATATTTATTGATTTTTCTACAACATCTTTAAAAGAAAAACTGATTATTTCTACCTCATTATTCAAAGCAGGATTTGCAATAGAAAAAGATTGAAAAATACTTCCTAAATTACCATCAATAGAAAACATAACCTTTTTATCGATATTAATTATTGCTTCATTTTCACTATCATACACTTTAAAACTAATTTCTTTACCACTTAAATTACCAAAAACAGTTAAAAAAGCAACGAATTTATCTCTACTTTCTACATAAATAACATTAGCTACTCCTCTTACTTCACCATCAATAAAAGCAGCAACTTTATCATTTTTAGATGTTAAAGTTTTACCATCAACATTTAAAAAATTGGTAAACGTCATAGTGTGTTGATAGTTGTTAGGATTTACACTCCAATTGGGTTCTTGTGCAAAAAAACTATCAACAATGAACACTAAAAAAGCAATCAATGCAAAATTTTTCATTTATTACTTTTTTATAATTTTCTTCATCACAAATTTCCCACTATTATCAGTAATTTTTATGAGATACACTCCAATTGACAAATCAGCTGTATTCACTTCAATTTTCTGATTGTTATTTACATTTTTGTTTAACAATTTAACACCAATAGTATTATAAATTTCTACTTTAGAAATGGTAATACTTTCGTTAGAAAAATCGATAATTATAGATTTTGTAAACGGATTTGGGTATAAAATTGTATTATCAAAAATCAACTCATTTAAAGAAAGTGCTTTTGCAGAAAGCTGAATAGGATTTTTTAAATCTCCTAATACCTCGTTATCAATAAATGTAAATTTTTTGTTGACATCTAACTCTCCTAAATCATTTGCTAATACAAATCTTAAATTTTCTGTTGATGAACTAAAAGCAGTTATAAAGCTTATTTTTTTATCATTTAATGTGATAATTTCAGAACTACCTCTCAATGTATTTTTATCATCATACACCAAAACTTTTGTAAAGTTTTCATCTGCAATTACCTCTGCAACTATACTCATTGTACTGCTGTATTTTGTAAACTGACTTACATCAACTTTTGCAGCATTTTTAGTTATTTTGGTTTGCGTTTTCGATAAAACATCTGCATCTGGGTAATTAAACACTTGTGATTGTGATGATTTTAACATATAACCTCTTCCAGATTGCAGATAATTTAAGGTTCCACTCCAACCTGAAGTTGCATCATAAATAGCAAAAGTAAATTGGTCTTTAATAACATCTCCATCAGTTGGCTCATAAAAAGCAAGTGCTTCTTGTAAACTTATATTTCTATGGATTGGATATGGCAACCAATTCCATTTTGGTGCTGGGTTAATTGAGGT
The DNA here is from genome assembly GCF_018861005.1 of Polaribacter vadi. GTDB lineage: Bacteria > Bacteroidota > Bacteroidia > Flavobacteriales > Flavobacteriaceae > Polaribacter > Polaribacter vadi_A. The sequence continues at coordinate 153,116 of NZ_JAHKQL010000015.1, read as the reverse complement.
TTCATCAATTCCAAAAATATTGATGTTAAAATTAGTAATATCTAATTCTGAGCCAAAAAGCTCCAAGTTATTCGCATTTTCTAAACGAATTTTATACATTTTTTCGGCAGTTAATTCATTAAAATCTCCAAACCAATCTCCATCTTCGTAAAATGCTTGCTGTCCTATATTTTTTATAATATCCTGATTTTCTAAAATTGAGCCTTCAAAAACATTTTTAAGATTATTAAAACTAGTGTCTTCGACAAAGAAAGAAGCCCAGGTCCAACCTTTATTTAAAGATAAATTTTGCTGAGTAATTACTGTTGATGAAAATATAGTAGGCGAAGATTTTGAGCCAATAATTTTATTCGTTTCAAAAGTTTCACTTTCTTTCCCATCAATAAAAGCATTTATAATTTTACCATTAATGGCATCCCAAATTTTAAAGGTTACTTCATTGTCATTTTGATTTTCATAGACTGTTAAGAATGCAAAATAACTATCGTAAGCAGCATCATAAGTTAAGTACGCTTCTCCTCTTGGTTCATCATTTATAAAAGCACCAACTTTTGTAAATGAATCTCTAGAAAAATTCTGATTGATTTGTATTCTACCAATCGCATTCATACTATTAGCATAATCTACTGGATTTACAGACCAATCTGGAGCTTCTGTTAATACACGTAAATTAAATTGTAAACGATCATTAAAACCAGAAGCTGTTTCTAAAAATAAATCTGCATCATAAGTACCCATTGCCAAATCTGCATCTACAGTAAACGTAATTTCTTTGCTTGAATCTGGATTTATAGAACCAGAAGTAACCTCTGCTTGCATCCAAATTGGTAATCCAGAAATAGTAAAAGGTTGATTGCTACCTCCAATATTTATAACATCCATCGTAAAACTAAAAGTTTCACCTACTGTTTTTTGGGCAACAATTTCTTTGGTTTGATCTTTGGTAAACCATTCCAATTCTTGTCTATTTACAAAAGCAGACCAAGTTACTGGTGATGCTTGTGAATTAAAGTGTGTATCAGACAATCTTGCTACTGTAAAATTGATAATTTCACCTTCAAACAAACTCCATTCTTCATCAGTTAAATTTGGGGTAATGATCATCTCATCACCATTAATAACTGTTGAAAAAGGAATGTTTGTAAACTTTAATTGTGGTTTTAATGGGGGTGAATCTTGCGAATACGATTGTAATGAGCCATCACTCAAAATCGCAAAAGTTGTTCCTTTTACTAAATTTGCTGCTAAATGATTGTAAGCAGGACCAGCAGTTGTGTTATTATCATCTTCATTAAAATCTAACTTCAATAATAAGCCTTCTTCGTTATTATCGATTTCAAAATAACGATCTCTATTTATTTGTTCTAAACTTCTAGCTGTATTCCAAAATCGGACTTCATCTAACAAACCTGTAAAATGATTATCTATAGTTTTTTCATTTGAAGCATCTTCAAATAAACGTGCACCAATTAAAATTTTATTTCCTGTAAAACCACCCACTTTAGTTGCTGGTATAGAAAGTTGTTCTTCACCATCAATATATGAATTTAAAGAACCACCCACTTTATGAACAAGAGCAATGTGCGTCCAATTGTTTGCAGATAAGCTTTTTGTGGTTAAGCTGTAACTTATATTTTCTGTAACCAATTCTAAATTACCATCAGTTTTTAGATTGATGGACCATTTGTTTCTAAAACCGTTGGTTAAGAGAGGTTCACTCTCATCTCCTTTTCCATTAGAAAAAATGGTCCCAGCACTTGTTTCGTTTGGTTTTATCCAAAAGGAAATCGTTTTATCTTCAAAATTAGATGGCTGGATAAATCCAACATTATCTAGGGTTAAATATTCATTGTCTTTAAATTCGTAGCCTGTGCCTTTTGGGAAAATTGCCCAATCTAAATTTACAATAGCATTTTTACGTTTTGCTTTGTCTAAACCAGTTTGTCCAAAACCTTCGTCTAACTTCCAATATCCTAGCAGGTTTACTTCTCTTCCTGTTAGTGTAATATCTTTTGCTAAGGTAGCTTGTGCAGGTGTAAATGGTTTAGACCATAAACGGATATCGTGAATATTTCCCTCTACATTTTCGCCTCCTATAAACATAGAACTACTTGTATTGATATCTAATTCTTGAGTAAGTGTTCGTTCTTCTAAAATTTCACCATTTTCAAATAGTAACAATTGAGGAAATGTTCCATTTTGATATACAAAAGAATAGAAATTATATTGTGAACTGTCTATTGGTTTATTAACATCAACTGTAGAAATCAATTCTCCACCCACACTAAATTCTAAATGATTTCCATCAACTTTAACATTGATTCCATTTTCTTGAGCTACTAAAAGCCCTGAACCTGTTGTTGCATTTTTATACCAAAACTGCAACGTAAATGATTCTTTAGCTAATCTTTGGTTTGGTAATTCTATTTGGTTTGTAGATCCATCTAAAAAAACGGATACATTATGATCTATTTCTTGTTGATTTTGTAAACCTGTAACTGTAATACTTGTGGTTGTTCTCTCAAAAACAGCTTCATTAAAGCGTAAAGAAACATCTTCACCAACATCTAAAATACCATCAGTAGGTTGTGGTGTACCAAATACTACAGGTGCATTTAAATTAATAGTTCCTGTAATTATTTCTGATAAGTTCGTAATATCATCAGCACAAAATGAAACTGCTCTTATTTCATATTCTCCATCTGCAATATTATTACCTACAATATCCCAATTATAAGTAAAATCGCTATCAGAAATATTGATTACTATTCCTTCAGCATCTCCTGCTTCATTTTTTAAGGCTTCAGAACCATAGTAGCTTGCTAGTTTATTCCAATTTGATGAACTTGTACTTCTGTATTGCAATTCTATTTTTTCAAAACCGTTAAAATCTAGATTAAAATCAGTAAAAATTACGGGTAATGTATTTGATGTTGTATTACCATCAATATCTACTGAAAAGGCTTCATTAGTATTAAAAATCCAATTTTCTTCGGGAGAAGAAAGATTTACATTAGAACACGATTTTTTAAATTCTACTGAAACATCAATAAAGTTTTCCTTTTGCTCTGCAGATGTTGCACATGGGCTGTATAAATAAATTCTAATATTTTCATATTCATAATCACTAGAACCAGATATTTTTTTTAGTTCTAGAGGAAATTCTATTGTTTCGTTAAATGGTAAAAATACATTTTGTCCATTAGCAGCGATATTGGTTGATAATCCATTTAAAGAAGTATTATCTACTTCAATAATAAATTGTAAATCAGATTGTGTTTGACTATTGTTATTTAGTAGCAATTTAAAAATAGCACTTTCATCTTCTGGAACATTTGAAATTAATTTATTTTCTACACTTATTTCAGAATCATAAACATTATTTGTACCATCAGAAAGTGGTAAACCTCCATTTCCAAGAGTAAAACCATCGCTCCCAAAAATATTTAAATTGTAAAAGTTAGAAATTTCAGCATCTTCGTGAGGACAGGATGTGGAACCTCCTCTTGTAATAAATACTGGTCCATTACCATCAAATAGATTTACAACATCTACACTTAATTCATTATCACTATCATTATCTTTTAAGGTGTAAGAAATTGTTGTTGTTGTTTCTCTAACATCTGTGTCTGTATCATCTTCAATATCATTAAATGTATTTGTCATATTTAATGATGCTCCTTGGTCATTTAAAAAGAAACCTGCTGCTGTTTGAAATTCGTCTTCTAAATCGATAACAGTTTGGTAATTATGTGTTACAATTGAAACAGAACTAACAGAATTGGTAAACTCTCCTAAACCTGCGTCAAAAGAACGATTAGCATAGAACTCTTTGTCTAATAAATCATTTAGAGTTTCGGTATTGTTTTCGTCTCTAAATTTATCTGTAATTACTTTTAAAATACCTTCTTTTACTGTTTCTCTATTTACTCTTGCATCATACTTTGCTTTTTCATTTGTTTGTATAATGTGTTTCCAAGAATTTGCTTGTGCTGTATAAAATTCAGGACTTCTTCTCTCATCTGGGTCTGCTAAATTTGGATTATTAGCTAAATCATTTAAACGAGGTATAAGGGTTTCTAAAATAAATTTTTGGGAATATGTAAAAAATGTATTTGTTGGTTGTTCTGCAATTAAATAGTTTTTATAAGAAGACACGTATAAATTATGTTCATTATCTTCTAAATCTAATACAGTGATTACTATATTTGGAATTTCTACACCATTTTTTCCTCTTGGTATATTTTCTGTAATATACATATCATCAAAAAGACCATAAAAAATATTTTTAGAATTCCCTACATATAAATCTCCTTCAGAACCCACAAATTCTGGACTATCGCTTGTTGAAAAAGTTTGGTTAAAAGTGTAGGTATTTCTTGTAACGCCTTCATCTAATTCCTCTACAGTTTTAGAAAAAGTGCCTGAAGTTTCTGCTACAACTTCTAATGTATTTGAAAAAATTCCAGCATCAAAACTAACATCTGGTCCAACAGAAATAAAATAACCTCCCCCAATTCCTTCAATATCACTATTTATTCTGCTTTCTTCATAACTTATAGTAGTACCTCTTTCTATTGACGCAAAACTATTTGAACCTGGTGGATCTCTTAAAATAAAATCTGGTGTTTCTGGTGCAGAAGTTACAAATGTTTTACCATCTGAAGACTTACCTCCTTTTATTATTCCTTGAGACTTAAAGTTTTCTATATTTTCAATAGTTACTGGATTATTACCCTCTATAATATATTGGATATTGATAGATTTTTGAAATCCGTCTGTTTTTGAAATATTAGGTATACCTGCTGCAAACGTGTAAATGTATTTACTATCTACATACCTAATATTTTCTGCATCTGATCTTGGAGCTGCAAGGTTATTTGTGATATTAAAAGCACCTTCTGTAAAATTTTCTTTTGTTTCAATTGGATTATTGACATCATCTAAATTGATATATTTTTGAATGACCTCAAAAACAATTTCATAGTTAAATTTTTGTTTATAAAAAGGTATGGCAAGATTACTAAAATTGTAAGTAGTGCCACCAATATTAAATTCGGTTTCATATTCTTGACTTACCAATAGTAAGGAAACATCAGAATTGTAGCGAAAACTTTTTTCGAAATGATATGGTTCTGAAGTAAATACTCTATTATCTTCTGATGTAAACTCGGAAGTTTTTTGAATAGTAGACTCTCTTAAATCAATAGTTTCTGTACTGTTCAAGATATTTAAAGAAGGATTACTTGATATACTTATTCCATTTTGTACTATATGATATTGAAAAGGGATAAGCTCTACTTTATACTCACCTGTTTCCGCATTTGTAGCAATAATTTTATCTAAAGCATTAGAGTTTATATCTCCTTTAAACGTAATATTTGCTGTACCTATATTATTTTTTGATGATAGAATTTCAATACTTTCGTTAGTCTCTCCCTCATTATTTATTACCTCGAATAAACCATCTGTACCAAAACCAATAGGCTTTTCAAATTCATTTTTACCTCCTACTACTCTACCAACTAAAGTTACCCTTGTATCATCTATAAAGTATTGCGTTTCTACTTGATCTTCAAAGAAAGAAAACGTTTCTGTTTCAGGAAAACGACCATTTAATTCAAACGTATGGCCATCTTTTTGCACCTCTACTTTATGATTTCCAATAGGCACACTAATTGTAAAATTACCATCATCATCAGATAAAACAGGTTGATTGTCTGCATCAAAAACAGGATTTCCATCAATAAAAACAGCAGCACCTTCTAATGGAATTATTGGATATTGTTGTAAAACACCACCTTCGTAAAAACCAGATTGGCTGTTAACACTTCCTCCAACATAATAATATTCGCCTTTATTGATAACTACGTCTCCTAATAAGTATTTATTATAGCCAAAATCTCTAAGATTTGTTGGAATTGTAGTTGCAATTGGATTAAAAACATCTTGTACATTGTATACTGCCCTTCCTCTAAACACAAATGAAGAAACATCTTTAAAATTTAGCTGATTTACTACAGATTCTTCTGTACCTAAAAATAAAGTTTGACTAGCAGGTTCAAATTTATGCACACCTAATGATGGTGTAATTACAAAAGATTCTCCTGTACCTTTATAACCAATACCAGAAATAATATAACTTCCGTTTCTATCTGTAACTCCAAAAACACCTAATTGACTTTGACTGGGTCTTATGCTAGAAAACTCAAAATCTCCAACAATTATAGCATCGTTTTTATTTTGTGTAAACCCTACTTTAGATAAATCGTATAAAAACTCTCCAAGAGCCTCGTCCATTCTTAAATAAATAGCCAAACCATTCTCACCACCAGCTAAATAGCGTCTGTAATCTCTTCGTATCTCATCATTACTTAAAACTCGGTTCCAGGCTCTAAATTCATCAATTTTAAAATTATTTCCTATAAATTTTAGATTGGTAATCGCTTCGTTATTCTCAGATTGAAAAACATAACCATTTTGAGGAAAAACACCTAGAAATCCGTTTTTAAGTTCTGGTGCAAGAGATTGCATATAAGTTATATACGCTGCATTTATTTCTCTTCCGTTGATAAAAAACCTAACTTCTTTATTATTTTCTAAAATTACAGAAACATGAACAAAATTATTTTCAGGTAAATCACTAACTTTTAACAAAATATCATCTCCTTCTGCATTTAACTCTCCAGAAGGAATAGAAGGTAAGGTTAAAAGTGAACCAGGAATACCATCTTTTAAAAAATTAATATTAAAAGTAACGTTAGCTATTACTGATGCTTCTATGGAATAATTGGTATTTGTAAGGTTCTCTGTAGTTGAAGTAAATTTTAAAACAGAAGATTCTAAACTAAAAAAATCGGTATTTTTATTTACCCAAAACTGCAGTGTTGTTTTAACTGAATCTATATTGCTAATGTTTTCAATTTCTGCAATAGTTTCTTGATTTTTAAAGCTTAAACTTGTTGCACTACTATTTTCTGCACCTATTGTTTCTGCAAAAACAGTTACGTCTTTAACTGGGCTACCACCTTCAAATGTTACGCCACCAGAAACTGTAGCAGTTGGGTTACGAAAACCAATACCTTGCACATAATTTGTATATAACTCACCTATACCTCCATTTGTAGCTACTCCATTTGCTCTTATTTGATAATCAAACAAAACACCACCTTCTACTTGAGTATCGTTAAACTCAAAAGTATTGCTTCCTAAAACCGCAATAAGTTCATAATCTGTTGCACTACCCAACACCCTTCTATAAACATCAAAACTTTTTATAGCATCTTGATTGTTGCCTACTTGCCATGTAATATTTACTTGATTTGTGTAGTATCCTTTAGAAACCTCAAATTTATCTCTAATAAAAGTTGGTGCTATAAATAAGACTCCATATGGAAAACCAAATGAAGCACTACCAATAACATCATTATTATTGGTTTGTATTGTTTTGTGAAGCATTGCTCCACCAATTTGCATTTGTATATTTATATTTTCTTCTGGTGAAGCACTAGTTGGCGCCTTATAATCTACAGCACTTGTACCTGTAAATAGTTTATGTTCACTTTCTTGTACTTGGGCTTTTGCATAATTAAAACACAACAGAAACCCTACTAAAATTAGTAGTCTTTTTTTCATAATAAATAATTCAATTAGACTATAATTTTATAATGTAGTTTACAGAGAAGTTGTTGGGCATTGTCTCTTCAGTACTAACATTGATAGTTGTACCTTGAGGCGTATCTCCTGTTCTTCCTGAAATTGCATGTGTGTGATTACCATCGCTAGAAGTAATTGAATAATAACTTGGGGAAGCATTATTAGGCTCTCTATTTAAACCAACTACATCTCTTTCTCCACCTCCACTATTATATTTCCAAACCCCTGCAGAATGAGTATGGTTACCATCTGTACTATTAGCTAAAGTTCCTTTATCATGATAATGTTTTTCGATAGCTTGACTTTGGTATTCTCCTATAGTAGTTTCATCAAAATTAAAACGGTCTAAAGCATTTTCTCTAGAGTTGTAGCCAGCACCTTTTAAAAATCGACCTTGCAAATTTGGTGTTTTTGTATCATCTAAAAGTGTCTTTAGAGCTTCAAATTCAGAACCAGTTGGTATATTATTTCCATCACAAAGCAACCAACCTTCTGGAGCTTCTTCCCCCATAAAAGGCATAATACTTCCTGTGGGCACTCCATTTTCGGCTTCAGTTGCTTTTTTTGCATAATGGGCGTAAGGTGTATATAAAAACCCTTCATTATATACAATAATAAGGTTACCATTAAAGTTAATAGAGACCTTAATTTTAAGGTTTGGTAGACTAAAATCTACATTTTGTAATCTATTACCTGGTCCTAAAATATGAGAGAATACTCCAAAACTATCGGTTTGAATATTTTCTGTTTCTGAGTAAATTGATAAATCTTCTTCATCTATAATTTCGAAAGTAAAATTTAATGTTTGATTTACAATAGCACCTTTGGCGTTATCTCTTGCAACACCTTGCACAGCTATTCCTTGTGCGAAGATAGTTGCTGAAAAAAGTAATGCCACTACTAGTATAGAAATCTGTTTCATAATTTAGTTTTTATAGAAAATTTGGTTAATTATTTTTTTACGTAAGCTCTTGCTAATCCATTTGATAACAAAGGATTATTATCATTTTTATACTCTTTAATACTTTGTCCTAAAAACTTTTTAAAGTCTTTCTCAAAATGAGATTGATCAAAGTAATTGTATTGTTCTATGAGTTCTAGTAAAGAATAGTGTTTGTTTGTTTTTAACTCTCTAATGGTATAATTAAAACGTACTAAACAAATAAATCGATAAGGTGTTGCACCTACTTCTTTATGAAACATTCTTTCTAAGGTTCTTGCTGAATATGGAAAAACTTCTGTTAACTCTTTTACTGGGAGCATTCCTTTTTTATTTAAAATGTATTGCACTATTTCTACAGAAGGTAATAATACACTCCAATCTCTATAATAATTTCTTAAATGCTGGTCTGCAATTGCTGTTATTTCTTTTATAGAATGAATTTCACGCAATGCATAGTAGAGACTCTCTATAATATCATCTTCTACATAAAAAGATAAGTCAATAAACGTGTTTCTATTTTTTGTAGAATGAATTTTGGTAACATTATGCAGAATATGATTAGGCAATTCAAAAGACAGCCAAGAACTATCTTTAAAAGCTTCTACTTTAAAAAAATTTCCTGTACCTTTAATAAATACCTTAGGTATGTTTACCTCTTCATTTTTACAATTAGATGCTTTAATTTTTCCATATCTAATCATAATATAAGTATAGCCATAATCACTAATTAATTGAGGTTTTGCATCCTCTTCATAATTAATTCGAGTAACATCTTTGTAGAAAGAATGTCGAAATTTAGGATTATTTATAAATTGCATTTTGAAAGTTAAGTCTGTAAATATAATTCGAGTTTGTTAATTTATTTATGTAAAAAACCGACATTGTTAAGTATATCTGTTTTATTCCAAAAATAGTAAGAAAAAAATTATTTTAATTATATTGGCAAAATCAGACTAAAAATGCAATTTTATAAAGTAAAAAATATCAACTTAATGTATTTAAATTGGCAAAAACTTACATAAAAATTTATCAGCAAAAATTAAGTGTTTTTGAAACTCCATATAAAGAAAAAATTATTGAAACTTCTTTTGGAAAAACAAATGTTATAATTACAAATGGCATTGAAAAACCTCCTTTAGTTGTTTTACACGGATTAAATTCTGCTGCTCCATTTGCTTTGGATACAACTTTATTTTTATCAGAAAAGTATCAAATTTTCGCTATTGATATTATAGGGCAACCCAACAAAAGTGATTTTGTAAGATTGAATAAAAAAAATGATTCTTATGGAAAATGGCTACTAGAAATTATTGATAATTTACAAATTGAAAATATTACTTTTTGTGGAATTTCTTTTGGAGCATTCCCAGTTTTAAAATCACTTTTAATAGATGATAAAAAGATAAAAGAAGTTTTTTTAATTTCTCCAGCAGCATTTATTCATGGAAATTTATGGCAAACTATTTTCAAATTTTTAATTCCATTAAAAAAGTTTCAAAAAACACAAAAATATTTTTATTTAAAGAATTGTTTGTCTTCTATTTATGATGAATTAGATAAATTAACTTTAGATTATCAAAAAGAAGTTTTTACGAATTTTAAAATGGACTTTTCATTGACACCAAACTTTAAAAAATCAGCATTAAAAAAAATAAAAACTCCTGTTACCATTATTGCTTCTAAAAATGATTTTTTTGTTCCTACTAAAAAGCTAAAAAACAAGTGTGATAATTTATTGAATTTGAAAAAATTCATCTCTTTAGAAGATTCAAAACACATTGCATCAAAGACTGTTTTAAAGGATGTTTTTATAAAACTTATTTCATAAAACGATAAGGTAAATATATCATTTACTAACGCATTAAAAACTTGTTTTGAAACAGCTTCTAGGAAATCTTCAGAAATTACAGCACTAGACACAGAAACTAAAACAATTCTTACCTTGGAATATACTCCCACCTTAACATTAAATTGGTCTGTAACTGAACATAATAAAATTTAGGGTATTCAAAAGATTAAACTCGACAATTCTTCTTAAAAATTCAACATCATTGATGTTCTAATTCTGGTGAAGTCTAAATTATACTTACAATTTACACAACCTTTTTTACCCATTTCAATTCGCCCTACAAAACCAAATAAAAAAAGATTTTATTAAAATCTACAGCAATGCAACCTACATCTGTTCTTTAAAATTATGATATAAAGTTTGACAAGATAGGATGTTTACTTTCATCTAGTTCTTTTTGAGTAAAATCCGAAGACCATTCTACAATATTCAAAACATCATCATAAACTTAACCATTTATTACTGTCACTTTTTTTAAAAGGTTTGGTAGTATAAATTCTTTTAGGAATTTTATTCGCAGAAGTTTCTTTTGAAACTACTTTTATGGGTAAAACAAAAAATAGCATACATATATATTTAGATTTTGTTGCATTTAGCTGATTGGTCTATATAATCATCCATAAAAATGGAGATTTGTTTAACAGCAAAAGTAACCTGCTGTATATTTTAAATATCTCTTAATAATTTAGTTAGGTAATTATGAATTTTGAAAAAAACCTTAAAACACAATTATTATTTATAAATAGAACATAAATATCAATTATATTCTCTTATACATTTATCCATCCAGAATGGATTAAAACACTTATTATTTAGTAATAAATTAAAGATTTTTCTAGAATATTCTTAATTTACCACAAAGCAACCCAATTATTCTAACTCACTATTTGTCAAACCAATAAAAAGAAGTACATTTGCACTCCTTTTTTAAGGAAAAAATTAAATTATTAATAAACAAAGACTAAAAGTGTAATTATGAACACATTAAGTTACAAAACAGTATCAGCAAACGCAGCTACCGTAAACAAGGAGTGGGTTTTAGTTGATGCAGACGGGCAAACGTTGGGTCGTCTAGCTTCTAAAATAGCAAAGCTAATTAGAGGTAAGTACAAACCAAATTATACTCCTCACGTAGATTGTGGAGATAACGTGGTTATTATCAACGCAGAAAAAATCAATTTAACTGGAAACAAGTGGAGAGACAAATCTTACATTCGTCACACAGGTTACCCAGGAGGACAAAGATCGTTAACTGCAACAGAAATGTTTGAGAAAGATCCTACAAGATTAATTGAAAAAGCAGTAAAAGGTATGTTACCAAAAAATACTTTAGGTAGCGCTTTATACAGAAACTTGTATGTATATGCAGGTGGTGAGCACAAACATGCAGGTCAAGAACCTAAAGCTATTAACCTTAACGATTACAAATAATGGATATAGTACACAAAATCGGTAGAAGAAAAACAGCTGTTGCTCGTATTTATCTTTCAGAAGGTAAAGGTAACATTACTGTAAACAAAAAAGATTACAAGAGTTACTTTACAACTGGTACTTTACAATATAAAGTACAACAACCTTTAATGTTAACAGAAAACTTAGAGTCTTACGACATTAAAGTTAATGTTTATGGTGGTGGAGTTACAGGACAAGCAGAAGCAATTCGTTTGGCAATTACTAGAGCTTTAGTTTCTATTAACGAAGAGCACAAAGCTGTCTTAAAACCAGAAGGTTTATTAACAAGAGATCCAAGAATGGTTGAACGTAAGAAATTCGGTCAGAAAAAAGCACGTAAAAAATTCCAATTCTCGAAACGTTAATATTTTTGCAGAATTTATTCTGCAATATATTTTCTCAGAGAACTGTTATTATTACTAAAATTTAATATTAAACAGTTTAGTATCTAAATAATTAAGACTCGAAAGACTACTTAATTATTGATTTAAGAAACAGAAAGTAAACACATTTTAAAAATGGCAAACGTAAACATTCAAGAATTATTAGAAAGTGGAGTACACTTTGGTCACTTAACAAGAAAATGGAACCCAAATATGGCTCCTTATATTTATACAGAAAGAAATGGTGTACACATCATTGATTTGTATAAAACTGCAGCTAAAATAGAAGAAACTTCAGAAGCTTTAAAAAAGATTGCAAACTCTGGACGTAAAATTTTATTTGTAGCTACAAAAAAACAAGCAAAAGACATTGTTGCTGAAAAAGCAAAAGCTGTAAACATGCCTTACATCACAGAAAGATGGCCAGGTGGTATGTTAACTAACTTTGTTACTATTAGAAAAGCTGTTAAGAAAATGGCTCAGATTGATAGAATGAAGACTGATGGTTCTTTTGATGCATTATCTAAAAGAGAAAAATTACAAATTAATCGTCAAAGAGAAAAATTAGAAAAGAATTTAGGTTCTATTTCTGATATGACTCGTTTACCAGGTGCATTATTTGTAATTGACATTAAAAAAGAGCACATTGCTGTTGCAGAAGCTCAAAAATTAAACATTCCTATTTTTGCAATGGTAGATACAAATTCTGACCCAAGAGAGGTAGATTTTGTTATACCAGCAAATGATGATGCTTCTAAATCTATAGATAAAGTTTTATCTTTTGTAACTGATGCAGTTGCTGAAGGTTTATCTGATAGAAAAGCAGATAAAGAAAAAGTAAAAGAAGCTAAAGCTGCACCTGTAAAAGAAGAAGCTAAAGCAGAAGTTGCTGAAACAAGTACAGAAGAAACAAAATAATTCTAACTTTAAAAATAAAAATAACATGGAAACAGTAAAAGTAAGTGCTGCTGATGTTAAAAAATTAAGAGAAGCTACTGGGGCTGGAATGATGGACTGTAAAAAGGCATTAGTTGAAGCTGGTGGTGATTTTGATAAAGCAATTGATGTTTTACGTAAAAAAGGTCAGAAAATTGCTGCAAAAAGAGCTGATAGAGAATCTACAGAAGGTGTTGCAGTAACAAGAATTAACGAAGCAAAAACAGAAGGTGTTGCTATTGTTTTAGCTTGTGAAACTGACTTTGTTGGTAAAAACGAAAAGTTTGTTGCCTTAGGTGGTCAATTTGCTGATATCGCTTTAAATTATGATAGCAAAGAAGATTTCTTAGCTGCAGATTTTGGTGGTATGACAGTTGCTGATAAATTAGTTGAACAAACTGGTGTAATTGGTGAAAAGTTAGACATTACTGCTTTTGAAAAAGTAGAAGCTGCTTATGTTGGGGCTTACACTCACATTGGTAAAATTGCTGCTTTAGTTGGTTTATCTGCTGTTGTAGATAATGCTGATGTTTTAGCAAAAGATGTTGCTATGCAAGTTGCTTCTATGGGAGCTACCACTTTATCTTACAAAGATTTTGATCCTGCTTATGTAGCTGCTGAAACAGAAGCTAGAATTGCAGTTATTGAAAAAGATAATATTGAGTTAGGTAGATTAGGTAAAACATTAAAAAATGTACCTCAATTTATTTCTATGTCTCAATTATCTGAAGAGGTTTTAGCACAAGCTGAAGCTGATGCAAAAGCGCAATTAGCTGCTGAAGGTAAACCAGAAAAAATCTGGGATAGAATTTTACCAGGAAAAATGGAAAGATTCGTTGCAGATAACACTACTTTAGATATGGAACAATGTCTTTTAGATCAATCTTTTATTAAAGATGAAAAGAAAAATGTTGCTCAATACGTTGCTACTTATGGTAATGTTGAGGTATCTACTTTTAAAAGAGTTACTTTAGGATAATTACTTATTCTTTTTATAATTTAAAAAAGCCATCTATACTATATAGATGGCTTTTAATTTTATTAAAACTCATTTTTACCTATTTTTGTAAGGAACCCTAAATTTCATTTTAATGAAAAAGCCAGAATTATATGTTGTTGCTATTGGTGCATCTGCAGGAGGATTAGACGCAATTCAACAAGTTTTTGATAATATACCTGAAGACACAGGAATGGCTTTTGTTGTTATTCAACATCTATCACCAGACTTTATAAGTTTAATGCCAGAATTGTTGGCTAAGCATACAAAAATGAAAATTTTTACTGCTGAAGATAAATTAACCATACAACCTAACTGCATATACCTAAATCAACGAAATAAAAATTTACATATTAAAGGAAGAGAGTTATACTTGTTAGACAAAGGTCCTAAACATAATTTAAATTTGCCAATAGATATTTTTTTCCACACTTTAGGAGAAGAATATCATGAAAAATCTATAGGTGTTATTCTATCTGGAACAGGCTCTGATGGTTCAAGAGGTATAAAAACTATTAAAGAAAATGGTGGTGTTATTTTTGTACAAGACCCTATAACTGCTCAGTTTGATGGTATGCCAAATTCTTCTATTGCAACAGATTTGGTAGATTTTATTTTGAATCCAAAAGATATTGCTAAAAGATTCAATAGCCTATTAAACCCACCTTTAATTATAGATTCAGAGTTTCCAATACAAGAATCTAATGAGGTTTTAATTAATAAGATACTACAAGAAGTTCATAAATATTCTGATATTGATTTTAGAGAATATAAAAAAAATACACTTTTAAGAAGATTAGAAAAACGTATGAACATCAATAACATTGATGAATTATACAACTACCTTACATTTTTAAAGAATAATGAAAAAGAAAAAGAGTCTTTAAAACAAGATTTTTTAATTGGTGTAACGCGTTTTTTTAGAGATACAGAAGCCTTTCAAACTCTACAAGAAGAGGTTATTCCTTCAATTTGTGCTGGCAAAAAAAATTCTGAAACTATACGTGTTTGGGTGCCAGGTTGTTCTTCTGGAGAAGAAGTATATTCTATTGCAATGCTTCTAGATAGCCATATACGGTCTTATAAATTAAATATCAATTTTAAGATATTTGCATCAGATATAGACCCAAGAGCAATTACAGCTGCAAGTGCTGGTACATTTCATGTAAATGTAATAAACGAATTAGATACTATTTACTTAGACAAGTATTTTACTAAGATTGGAGATAAATTACAAATTATAAAAAGAATAAGAGAAAAAATTGTTTTTTCTAGTCATAACTTAATAAAATCGCCTCCATTTATTAGAATGGATTTAATATCTTGTAGAAATCTACTTATTTATTTAGACAGCAAAGTGCAGAGGAAAGTAATGTATAACTTTCAATTTGCATTAAATAAATTTGGATATTTATTTTTAGGAAATAGTGAATCTTTGGGTGAAGTTTCAAAGTTTTATAAAACAATAGATACGAAATGGAAAATTTATCAAAACATATCAGATACCAAACATATTCCTATACAAAATAGCCCATCAGGTAGGGTTCCTTCAATCTTATACAATAATCCGCCTCAACAAGCATCAAATCCACTTGTATATAGATTTAAGGAAAATCCAGAAAATGTTTTTCATAAATATTTGAGTAAAAAATACAGTCCTTCATCTATCTTTTTTGATAAAGATTACAATATTATTTACATTAAGGGAGATGCTGGAATAAGGTTAAATCACACAGAAGGTTTATTTGAAAACAACCTTTTAAAAGTAGTCGATGATGACCTATCAACAATCATTAGAAGTGCTGTAAATAGACTAGCAGAAGAAAAAAAAGACGTTATTGTTAAAGACGTTTTAAGTAAAACGAAAAACGGAAACTTCTCTTTTGATTTATACCTACACAAGCCTACTGAAGATGACTTAAATGATATTTATCTTTTACAATTTGGAGAAGATAAAGAAACAGATGACCAAGTTATCATAGAAAACATACCTATTGATAAAATATCTAAGCAGCGAATTGATGAAATAGAAGACGAATTAAAATCTACCAAAACAGAACTACAAAATGTTGTTGAAGAATTAGAAACAAGTAACGAAGAGTTACAATCTTCTAATGAAGAATTAATGGCTTCTAACGAAGAACTACAAAGTACAAATGAAGAGTTACAGTCTGTTAACGAAGAATTATATACTGTTAATGCAGAGTTACAAGAAAAAAACAAACAGTTAACTAATTTAAATAACGATGTTACCAATCTACTAGATAATACAGATATAGGAACTCTTTTCTTAGACAGAGAGCTATATATTAGAAAATATACACCAGCAATTCAAAAACACTTTAACTTAAAGGAAACAGATATTGGTAGGTTAATTAGTAGTTTTGCATCAAATTTTAATGAAAAAATTAGACTATCTATTTTAAACAATTCTAAAAAAGTTTTAGAAAAATTAACACCTATTGAAAAAGAAATTGTAGATAAAGATGGTAATTTTTATTTATCAAGAATTAGCCCCTTTATTACTATTGATAAAAAAATTGATGGTATAATTATTACGTTTGTAGAAATTACAAAACTAAAAGAAACAGAAATAGAACTTGCCAACACAGAATTAAGATATCAAAATTTATTTCAAAACTTAAATGAAGGTTTTTCGCACGCAAAAATTATTACAGATAGAAATGATAAACCTATAGATTGGGAATATATTTCTATTAACACATCTTTTGAAAAACAAATTAATTTATCTGAAAAAGAAATAATTGGCAAACCTTTTAGTAAAATTAACCCCGATATTAAAAATGACTCTATAAATTGGTTAGAAGTCTATGGTTATACTGCACAAACAGGTATTGAGCAAAAATTAGAAAGCTACTCAACTAAACTAGATAAATATTATATTGTAAGAGTTTTTTCTCCTAAAAAAGGTGAATTTGCTGCAACTTTTGCAGATGTAACAGATCTAAAGAAAAAAGAAGAACAATTATCTAATAATGAAAAAGAGCTTAAAAGAATACAAAACTTAACACATGTTGGTAGTTGGTACCTAGACTTAAAAACTGGCAAAGTAACATGGACAGAAGAATTGTATAAGACATTTAGATTAAACCCTAATTTACCACCACCAAGTTTTTCTGAACAAGAACGTTTATTTAGTAAAAAAAGTTGGGTAGAATTAAACTTTGCTCTAAATGAAACACAAAAAACAGGCATTCCCTATGAAGTAATATTAGAAGTAATACATGAAAACAAAATAAAAGGTTGGCTTTGGGCAAGAGGTGAAACAGTAAAAGATGCACATGGAGAAACTATTGGTCTTAGAGGTGCATCACAAGATATTACTGAGTATAAATCTATAGAAAAACAACTTTTAATAGCTAGGCAAAAAGCAGAATTTGCTAACATTCATAAAAACTATTTCTTAGCAAACATGAGCCATGAAATTAGAACACCAATAAGTGGTGTTATTGGTTTTTCTGAATTATTGAGAGATGAAAATATTTCAGCTCAAGAAAAGATGCAATATTTAGATATTATAGACGGAAACTCTAAACAACTTTTAAGCTTAATTGATGATATTATTGATATAGCTAAAATAGAAGCTAATGAATTAAAAATTTCTCCAAAAAACTGTAACATAACTGAATTGGTTAAAAATATAGAAATTAACTTTAATCAAATAAAAACAGCAAAGAAAAAAACTCACATTACAACAAAATCTTATATACCAAAAGAAGCTAAAAACTTAACTGTTTTAACAGACCCTTTAAGACTAAGACAAGTAATTACGAATCTTTTAAACAATTCTTTAAAGTTTTCTGAAAAAGGAGAAATATCATTTGGATTTGAAATTAAAAATGAAGTGTTAGAGTTTTTTGTAAAAGACGAAGGTATTGGAATACCAAAAGATAAGTTAGATGAAATTTTTGATCGTTTTAAACAAATAAATTATAGTGATAATGCAAAATATGGTGGTACTGGTCTTGGTTTATCTATTTGCAAGGGTATTATTAGTAATCTAGGGGGTAAAATTACTGTAGCTTCTACTTTAAATAAAGGCGCAACTTTTAAATTTACTATACCTATAAAAATTATAGAAAAAGACAGTCTACCTAAGCGTAAAGAAAACAAAATTCTTACTGAAGACAATTACTCTTTTTTAAAGGATAAAACTATTTTAGTTGCAGAAGATGATGAAATTGTAAAACTAATGTATACCAAGTTTTTAAAAGGGACTAAAGCTAAAACTATATTTGCACCTAATGGAAAATTGGCTGTTGAACAATATATAAAAAATAAAAATATAGATATTGTTTTAATGGATATTAGAATGCCAGAAATGAACGGTTTTGATGCCACCAAAAAAATTCTAGAACTTAACCCAAATGCAATAATAATAATGCAAAGTGCTTATGCTATGCACGATGAAAAAGAAAAATGTTTTGAAATTGGTTGTAAAGATTATCTTACAAAACCAGTAATAAAAAAAGAATTATTTAGAGTACTACATAAATGGATTGATTAATAATATAAAAACAATAGATAGTTTATTCTTTATTTTTAATCTAAAAGAACGAAAAACCAACACCAAAGGATAAACTATCTATTCTATTGTTTTCAAAACCAAAAATTCCTTTTCTATGAAAATCTAATTTTAAAATTAGATTCCATCTATTTTCTCCAGAAAATTGAGAACCTATTCCAAAGCCATAATAATTACCATCTGGATAGCTGTTAGATGGTCTCCACATTTTACCATAACTCATTTCTACAAAAAAAGCATCATCTTCTCTTTCTGTAATATTGTATTTTAAACTACCATAAGTTGGTATTGCACTCACTGAATATCTACTATGATAATCGTAACCCGCATTTATACTCACAGCAAACTTTCTTTGAAATTCGTAACCAAAGCCAGTTCTAAAATAAAAACCAGTAAAATCTATTAAGTACTCATCATCATCAGGTTCAAATAAAACATAGTTTTCATTTAAACCCAATGAAAAATTTAATGAGCCAGTAAAAAAAGGCCTGTTTAAACTATCTTGCGCAAAAGATTGTGCTACATATAAAAGTGCAATGAATAGTATTTTTTTAGTCATAAAGTTAGTTTCGATTTCAAGTTTTGAAACAAAAACTATTCCACTTTAATTATTTAGGCTCTAATAATAATACTATTTTATTAAAATCTGCAGCAGAATTTATTACAGTTCTGTATTCTTCATATAAAGCTACTTTTATAATATTTTCTCTATAATGTTCATCCGCAGTAATTTTTAAAACATCACCATTTAATTCGTAAAAAGATTTAAAAGAAAATAGTTCTTTACCATCTTCTGAGTATGAATTATCAATATTAATATCCTCTAAATTAGTAATTTTATATCCTTCAGGAATTTTAATGTTTATCGTTCTATAATAGCTTCTATGAAACTCTTGCTCTAAAGGCAATACTCGCTCTTTCTCTTGATACATTTGCATTTGTGGGCCAATTATATCACCCAACTTAAATAAGTACTTTCTACCCGCTTTTTCTACAAATGCTTCTGATGTAAAATCAACAATAAATTGCAAAGGCTTAACACCAAATAATTCTGATTCTCCGTTTACAATTTCTCGTTTTTCTATCGTTAATTCTGATGTAATACTTTCTATAATATTATCTACCAATTCATCTCTATCATCACCAATAATAAAATGCATAAAAGGTTGAATATTACCTGCATAATAACCCCCTAAAGATCTATCAAAATGAATGATATTTTCTGTTAAATCATCTGGATTAAAAGCAATATCTACAACCATTGTATCTTCTGTTTCACTTGCTTGTACTGGCTCTATATATTTTACTTTACCAACTGCAGATTTATAATCGCCAATTTTAACTTCTTTAATAAACAATCCATAATTATCCATTAAAAAAGGAGTTGGAAAACCATATCTTTTTTCTTGAGCTGATGGTTCTAAATATTTTTTATACTTAGGAAAATAGATTAAAAAATCAGTTAAAAAATTATTCGCTTCAAAAGTTTTATCAAACTTAATTTGATCTCTGCTACTTGTTAAAACCAGTTCATGGTTAATATTAAAGGTTCTTAATAAAGAAATATATAATTTTAACGTACCTGTTTCATTAGCCACTTTTTTGGTTAAAACCATATCTAAATCTTGTAATTCTGCACTATAAGCATCATTAGAATAAACGTTGCTTTTTATATAAGATTCTAATCTTCTAATAATGGTTTCTTCATCAGCATTTTCTGGAATTTCTAATTCTTCGATAAATTTACTGATTAAATCAGTTGTTTTATTCTCATATTTTGGATAATAAAAAGAGTATAAATTCTGCGAAACTTTGCTATATGAAACTATATCTGATGTATTATTCGCAATATTTTTATCAATCTTATAAACTACATAACCTTTGGCTGCTTTGTAAGCAGAAAGGTATTCATTATCTATTTTTTTTAGATCTTTTAGGTATAATTTATAATGAAATCTATCCTTTGTTAACGTGTCTTGTTTTACTTCTGGCAAACCATTAAAACTCTTAAATGCAAAAGTTAAATTAGATGGCGAAAGTAAATCGAACTCAATTTTGTTTTTAGGATAATCATCTTGAATATTTAGCTTTTTACCCATATAAGCTGGGTCTTTTTTTACCACATATAAATACTCTATAAAACTACCTTTTGTAATTCCTTCAAAAGCAAAATACTTGTATTGTCTACCTGTTTCTTCATCTTGTGCAGTAAGTATTTTAGATTCATCTAAGTTTATAATTTTACCTTCTGTATCTATAACTCTGGCTTTGTTTATTTGCAATTCAGAATCCGAAGAAAATGGTAAATAAATTTTATTGAACTCCTCAATAGCATCATCAGAATTTAACCATAATATTTTATGCTCTAAAAAATATTCTACTAAAGCTTTCTCTTCGAAATGAAACTCAGTTACTATTTTTTCTTTAATTGCAATTAAATTCTCATTACTACTTTTATCTACATTATGTGCAGGATTTTCTTCCCAATCATAACTTTTATAAAAAGGAATGGTTTGCGCAAAATTAACTAAGGTTGTAACGACTAAAAGTAAGGTAAATATGTATTTTTTCATAGTGCTTTATTGTTTCTTTAAAACTATAATTTCTTTATATTGTTTTTCTATTTTTTTAATCAGTTTATTTAATTCCGTTTGTTGTTCTTTGGTTAAAACTAAAAAATTTAATTCGATATCTTGTTTGTAAAAAACCGCGTTTTCTTTTAACTCATAAGATATTTTACAAGTAATTAAATCATTAGAAAAACTTACATTTTCTGGCATATAATCTACAGCATAACCCTCTGGAATATTGAATTTGGTAACATAACTTTGGTACCTTTTAAAATCGTATTCTATAGCATACTCTCTTTTTTTATCGGCTTTTAAAGCAGAAATATCTTTGTTTAAATTTAGGTTGATGTAAATTTCGTCTCCTAATTTTTTAAAGTAATTTTTAATCTCAAAATCGTAATTGATGATAAAATCCTCATCATAATCATACTTATTGATTTCTTCTAATTTATTGATTAAAAACTTGTTATTCCCCTTGATAAATCTGGCATTATAAAAACCTTTTAATTTAGATTCTGAGTTAATGTTCTCTAAAGAATTAAAATAATTTATTTTAGGATAACCAGTAATATGCGTAATTGAATTACCAACTAAAACATCTTCTTTTATATTGATAGTTGTGCTGTCTATAATTGCATTTTCTTTAGCATCAACCACAGGCACTGTTTTAACTTTAAACTCGTTACCAAATGAAACCAAAGCTTCTTTACCTTGTATAAATGATGATGGTAAACCAAATTTTATATACCTACCTGTAGCATCTAAATAATACGTTTTTCCATTTTCTTCGTAAGATAAAATCATATGATTATCTACAACAGGAGTTGGCACTTCTTGGTAAGTGTATGGTATACTTCTTGTACCAATCCAAGTTAAATTTCCTTTTACACCTGCAATTTCTAACATTTTAAAAAGGATGCTAGAATTGTCTTTACAATCGCCATATTTTTTTCTAAAAACCTCATTAGATTCTCTTGGAATAAAGCCTCCTAAAGCATACTCAAAAGCAATGTATTTTATGTTTTTTTGCGCCCAATAATAAATGGCTTTTACTTTTTCTAAGTCCGTATTTTTATCCTTAGTTATTGTATTTACAATATTTACTAAAGCAGGATCTGGGGCTTCTTTATTTACATTTTCTACCAAAGAGTAATACCAATTGTATAAATCAGAAACTTCGCCCAATAATTTTTTAGTCTCTTTTTTTACTTTATAAGAATTAATTATTGGCACAATATGTGGCAAAATAGTAGTGTAACTTGGTGTACCAGATTCGTACTCAAATTCATCCTGATTTTCGAGTACCCAAGTATAAATGGTTTTCTTACGTTTTTCTTCTTTAGTGAATTTAATGTTTGCGTTTGTAGTATTAAACTCCTTAAAACTTAATTCAATGCCTTTATCTGCAATAATGGTTACTTTATTTTTGATGATTGGAAAATAATCACCAAAGAAAAAAGGACTTAAAAAACGCGGATTTTTAATATTCTGAGAATATTCTAAAACTGATTTTGAACCTTTCTTTAACTTCGGATATATAAAACTTAAAGTCTTAGAATCGTCGTAAAAAGAATCGTTTAACTCATCTTTTTCTGTAAATTTTTCTACTTTAGATTCAACATATTTTCCGTTTTCGAAAGTATAAGAGGATGCATTAATTTCGTTAAGTTCAAAAAAGAAAGACGAACTTACACTGCTTTTAGAATTGTAAGTTGCAGATTCATTTAAGTATAAATCTTCTTCTTTATTTTGTTCAAGAATTATTAATTTATCATCTTCTTGAGTTATTTTAATTACGGTTTCTTGTAACAACCTTACTCTAGAATTTTCTGGATATAATTTACTATATGTATTAAATTCTTCTGAAAATTGAGCAGAAATTGTACTTACAGCAAATAAGAAAATAATGAATTGTAACTTATAAATTTTCGACATTTTGTACTGTACCATTAACGTATTTCTTTTTCATTATTAATTTCCCTGACTCATTATAATACAAACTAGTACCATGTTGAATGTTATTAACGTAACTGCTTTCTTCTTTTTTTGATCCGTTTTCGTAATAAAGTGTGTATTTACCATTTCTCTCTCCATTTTTATAAACAATGGTTTCTTTTAACTTACCATTCATAAAATATTCTTTTCTGATGCCTTCCATATCATCATATTTATAGGTAAGTTCATCTTCAATTTTACCATTAAAAAAGTATGATTTATAGCTATTTGTTAAATCTCCATTTTTATATTCCATTATTTTTGAAGGTTTACCATTGCTATAAAATGCACTGATTTTACCAGTTTCATTTTTTAATGGAATCATTGGCAATTCTACACCAGTTTTATCTTTGTAACTGTATCCAATTAATGTGCCATAATTATAAAACCTAATTAATTGTAATTTACCTGTAGGATCGTAAAATTCTTTTCTACCATTTAATTCATTCAACTCATATTCTGTTGAAGTTTCTATAACACCATCTTCGTAATAATGAATTGTTGTGCCTACTTGATTTCCGTTTTCGTAAGTATAATCAGATTCTAACTGACCATTTTTGTAGAAATTTTGAGATTTTCCGTTTATTTTTCCATTTAAATAAGTGGTTTTACTTTCTACTTCTCCAGTTTCGTAAAACCAGGTCCAAAGTCCATTTTGCTCTCCATTTACATAATTACCAGTTGTTTTTACCTTTCCGTTAAAATAATAACCTGCATAAATTCCGTGTTTTACCTCATTTACATAAGTAATGGTAGTTTGTGGTTTACCATTTGCATAGAAATTAGTTAAAACATTTTCTTTGTTTTCTGATGCAAATATTATTTTTTGGGTTGCTTTACCTTCTTCATCAAAATACTGTTCCTCTATTAATTTACCATATTCGTAATATAATATACTATTCAGTTTCCCTTTAGGATCATAATATTTTTGCTGCCCATGTAATTGAGATCTGTTATAAAAATTTATAGACTGAACTGTACCATCTTTGTAATAATATCTCCACTCACCATGTTGATTTCCTTTCTTATACCAACCTTGTACATTTAACTGTTTGTTTTTATAATATGCAGCATAATAACCATTTACAACATCGTAATTATAAGGCGTAATACTTTCTAAATTTCCGTTTTTGTAATACGTAAAATAATCGCCAACAGTTACGTCTTCATCATAAGTACCTTTAGCATTTAAAACGCCATTATTCGAATAAAATTTCCATTCGCCAAGCTTTCCACCTTCAATATCATACAAACCTCTAGAAACTACATTACCAGTTGGTGAATAGCCTACAAAATTAAATTGATCATCTTTTTTTATTCCTTTACTTAAAACTGAACCGTCTTTTTTGTAATATGTATAAGCAATAATCTCTCCTCTATTGTATAAATAGTCGTAGAATAATTTACCATCAGTATCATAAAAAACATATACATTATTTAGTTTACCTTTTTTATAATCGAACTCACTTTGCAGAGTTCCATTTGCGTAATAAGTTCTCCATGTTCCAGAATACGCACCTTTTTCTCCTTGCCCATCTTCAAAAATTTGTCCATTAGAATGATAGGTTTTATAACTACCATTTAAAGCACCATTTACATAATCTGCCTCAGAAGAAACCTTTTGATTGTAATGATAAACTGTTCTTTTACCACTTAAAACACCATTAATATAATCTGATTTGGCATATAAAGTACCATCTGCATAATACTCTAAAGCTTCGCCTTCTATTAAATCTTTTTCATAAGGTATTTTAAATTCTAATAAATCTTGACCTACGTTAAAATAAGATTGATAAATACCATCTAACAAACCTTCTTTAAAATATTTTTTCTGTGTTAAAGCACCACTGCTGTTGTAAAACTCATATTTATCAGTTAAATCATTATTTTTAAAAGAAGCATCTATTTGTACTTTTCCATTATCATAATACATTGTGTTTTGGCCTTCTAAAACTCCGTTTTTGTAGGTAGCTGTTTCTTTTAATTCCCCTGAACTATTATACCACAGCCATTTACTTGTTTTATTACCTTTATCATCATAAAAACCAGTGGTAGATAATTGTCCATAACCATCATAAAACGTCCACTCTCCAACTGGTTTATTATTTAATCTTTTACCCAAAGCATTTACCTCTCCATCTCCATATTCGTAAAAAACCTCTTGTTTTTCGCCATTTATAGTTAGGGTATTTTTAGCTATAATTTCTATCCATTTATTTTTGAAAAGTTTAAAAAAGTCGATGATGTCTTGAGATTTTTTGTCAACAATTTCTTTAAATTCTTCATTTTCTATGGAAAAAGAAATTGTGTAAGTAAAATCGTTAAAATGATTATCATTTAAAATCCAATTATAAAATGGCACATATTTTTTCTCCCAAAAACCTCCATTACCTTCAAAATCTTTTAATTGTTGAATCATTGCATGATTCTGTTTTGTTAACGCAATGTTTATCGGGTTACCTGTTTCATAATCAGCATTAATAGCTACTTTACTATTTAAGATTAAATCTATATCTTCAAAAGCATCATCTGCATCTGTAAGTTGTAAATCTTCATTTTTTACATTTGCATTTTTTGCAACAACAGTATTGTTTAAATTTTGTAAAATAGAAAAATTGCCTTCTGCATCTGGTTCTAAAAGAATATAAAGATTAAATGCCATTAAAGCTTGTGTTAACCTATTTTGCTTGTAAAAAATATTACCAATTTGTAAATGTGGTTTCTTAAATAATGGGTTTAAGATTATAGTTTCTTTATAAGCTTCTAAAGCTTCGTTAATTTTACCTTGAGTTTCTAAAACAACCCCTTTATTAAACCATAATAAATAGTTTTTAGGGTAAATTTTAATACCTTTATTATAGGTTTCTAAAGCTTCATCATACTTTTTTAAATTGGTAAGTGCCACACCTTTATTGGTGTAAAAAAACAGTTTAGAAGTTTTATGGTCTGCTTTTATTCCTTGATCTGCAACTTTAATTACTTCATCAAACTTATTCAGTTGTAATAAATAATAAGATTTAGAGGTTAAAAGTGGATAATAAACAGAGTCGTTCTTATTAATTTTGTTAATAAGATCTATAGTTTTTTGATGATTGTTTTCTTTATTACTTTCTTCTATTTCAAGTCTAATTTCATCGTAATCTATAAATGGTATTTTTTCTTGGGCGTTTACAAAACTTACAATAAAAAGGGCTACTAATACTATTTTTTTCATAAAACTAAATTAATAAAAAAAGAGGATAAAAACTTTTGTTTATAACGTTTTTACCCTCTTTTTTATTTTTGATTTTTTCTAAGAATCTATTCTACCTACTGCACAACTTACATAAGATATGGCTTTGTGTAAAACTGTATTTTTATCACCAACTTCTGGATAACCTAGTTTAGATAATTTTAATTTTATTTCTTCTAAGTTTTCTTTTTCTGATGTTACTAAAACAAGTGATTTTTCTACATCAATATTTATTTCATTTACACCTGTTATACTTAAAATTCCTTTTTTAATAGTTGCTGCACAACCACCACATTTTAAGTTTTCTATTTTAATTTCTGCTTTCATAATTTCTAATTTTCTTTTTTCCATTGATTATATCCGCCTAAAACATTGTAAACTTCATAACCTTTTTCTTGTAAAATTTTTGCTGACTTTCCACTTCTGTTTCCAGATCTGCAATACAAATAAACTGGTTGGGTTTTATCTAAATGTTTTGTTGCTATTTCATAAAAATTGTCATCAAAATAATTGGCAAATTTTGCAGTTTGTATAAAACCTTCTTTAATTTCTTTCGGACTTCTAACATCCATTAATAGGATGTTGTCTTGCTCTAATAAAGTTTTTAATTCTTTAGTAGTTATTGTTTTTATTGCTACTTGTGCATTACAATTTACAAAAAACAGACTTACTATTATTAAACAAAAAATAGGCCTCATTTTATTATTTTAAAGTTGTTGGGCAAACAGCTTTATCTGTTCTTTTAATATTTGTATTTCTAATTGCTGCATAACCACCTGTAACATCAATTACATTATGAAAACCACGTGCTTTTAATATGGATGCTGCAATTACAGAACGATAACCACCTGCACAATGCACATAGAAATCTCCTTTTTTTGGAAACTCGGTTATATGATTATTTAAAAAATCTAATGGTGTACTTGGTACATTTTCTATATGCTCACTGTCATATTCACCTGGTTTTCTAACATCAAAAACAGTGGCATTATTATTTATTTTATCTTCTAAAACATCCGCAGAAACAGATGATAAAGTATCAATTTCATTAGCAGCATCTTGCCAAGAAGTAAAACTACCTTCTAAATACCCTAAAACATTATCAAACCCTACTCTAGACAAACGAGTTATTACTTCTTCTTCTCTACCTTGTGGAGATACTAATAAAATTGGTTGATTAATATCTTTTATTAATGCACCAACCCAAGGTGCAAAACCACCATCTACACCAATAAAAATAGATTGAGGAATAAATCCTTTTATAAATTCTGATTGATGGCGCACATCTAAAATAATAGCATCTGTTGTATTAGCTACTAATTCAAAATCTTTTACTGATAAAGGTTTTGCTGATGTTTTTATAACATCTTCTATATCTTTATAACCTTCTTTATTCAATTTTACATTTAAAGGAAAATAAGCTGGTGGAGGCAATAAACCATCTGTAACTTCTTTTATAAATTCCTCTTTGGTCATCTTTGCTCTTAATGCATAATTGGTTTCTTTTTGATTGCCAATTGTACCTACAGTTTCTTTACTTAAGTTTTTACCACAAGCAGAACCTGCACCATGTGCAGGATAAACAATAACATCATCAGCTAACGTCATTACTTTAGTTCTTAGACTATCGTATAAAAAACCTGCTAAGTCCTTTTCTGTAATATCTCCTTTTTGTGCTAAATCTGGTCTACCAACATCACCTAAAAACAAAGTATCACCACTAAAAAGCGCATAATCTTTTCCATTTTTATCTTTTAGTAAATAGCAAGTACTTTCCATTGTATGCCCAGGAGTGTGCAAAACTGTAATTGTAATATCTCCTAATTTAAATACTTGATTATCTTCTGCTATTAAAGCATCGAAACTTGTTTTAGCAGTTGGACCATAAACAATTTTAGCTCCTGTTTTTTCTGCTAGAGTTACATGACCACTCACAAAATCTGCATGGAAATGTGTTTCAAAAATATATTTAATTTTTGCGTTATTATTATCTGCTCTTTTAATATAACTTTGGACTTCTCTTAAAGGGTCTATTATAGCAACTTCTCCATTACTTTCTACATAATAAGCGCCTTGTGCTAAACAACCTGTATAAATTTGTTCTATTATCATAATCTTAAATTCAACTTTCATTAATCCTCAAAATTACTTTTGAGTTTCTATTTTTTAAATGATATTTATCAGTTACTTATATGCTTGATGAATATATTTTGCATATTTTTCTTGATGTTTCCTATCTCCAGTTTTATAAAATTTTACAGCTTGGTTAGACCTCATAAAAAAATGATTGATATCTATAATTTGTAAAATTCCACTTCTAAATAAATCGTCTCTTACAGGACCTTTTACACCTGCAAAATAAAATTTAACTCCTTTTTTCTGATAAAATTTAATGCGTTCTTTTAGCATTTCTACTCCAGTACTATCTACTCTATTAATGCTTTCTGCATCTAGTACAATCAATTTTAATGCATCTCCTTTTTTAGCAGCTCTTATGTCTAAATTATCTCTAAAGTAACTTGAATTTGCATAAAATATTTGTGCATCGAATCTAAAAACTAAAATATCATCTTCTATAATTACTTCTTCAAAACGGTTTTTATTTCGATAAAAGTTTGAGTCAGGTACTTTGCCTAACTCTGTAGTATAAGGTCTAGATGTTCTATATATTAATACGATTAAAGACAAACCTACACCTACCATAATTCCGAATTCTATGCCCAGTAAAAGTGTTGCTAAAAAAGTAGAAATCATTAACCAGAAATCTAAATTATTTGCTCTCCATAAAAATGTAGCTTCTTTAAAATTTATCAAATTAAATACGGCAACTATAATAATTGCTGCTAATACAGTTTTTGGTAAATGATAAAATAATGGAGTTAAAAACAATAAAGTTAATATTACCATAAGTACAGAAATTAATGCTGCCATTCCTGTTTTTGCGCCACTTTCTTGGTTTATAGCAGAACGAGAAAAACTAGATGTTGTAGGGTAAGCTTTAAATAAAGAACCTACCATATTTGCTAAACCTAATGCAATTAATTCTTGGTTGGGCCTTATTCTATATTCATCTTGTTTAGCTTCTAAAGATTTACCAATTGAAATGGTTTCTAAATAACCTACCATTACCAAAGTTAAAGCTATTGGTAATAATTCTTTAATTTGATCTAAATCGTATTCTGGAAAACCAAAAACAGGCAAACCTGATGGAATGTCTTTTACAATAGATACATCATTAAAAGACTTACCAAAATATTTCATAATTAAAATTCCGATGATAACTACAATCAATGCGTTTGGAATTTTTTTATTGATTTTTCTGAAGGTTATTATTACAATAACAGAAATTAATCCTATGATTGTTGTATGATAATTAAAATCAGAAATTTGTAACCAAATATCTTCTAAAACATACTGAATTTGGTCACTCTGTAAAAAATCTACACCTAATAAATTTCTAAATTGATTTAACCCAATTATTAAAGCTACTGCAGATGTAAACCCAGTTATTACTGGTTTTGATAAGAAGTTTACTATAAAACCTAAACTAAAAATTCCTAATATTAATTGTATGGCACCAACCATTAAAGCCAATAATATTGCTATGGCAATATAACTTTCTGAACCTGCTAATGCTAATGTAGAAACACCTGTTGCTACTATTAAAGAATCCATAGCTACAGGACCAATTGCTACTTGTCTAGAAGAGCCAAAAATAACATACATAACTTGTGGCACTAAAGCACAGTATAAACCATAAATTGGTGGCAAACCTGCAATTAAAGCATATGCAATACCCTGTGGAATTAAAATAATACCCACAGTTATACCTGCTAATAAATCACCTTTAAAATGAGAAGCATTATAATTAGGTAACCATTCTAAAATAGGTATTACTTTTTTTATATTCATGTTTAACTATAACCTTCTTATTGATGAATAAGCTATCTTTTTTCTAAAATCTAAAACAATTCACCTTGATTTCTACCCTTTGTCCTTCCTAAATGTTTATAAGCTAATTCTGTTACTTCTCTTCCTCTAGGTGTACGCATTATAAAACCTTGCTGAATCAAAAAAGGCTCATAAACTTCTTCTATTGTTTCTGTATTTTCTGATACTGCTGTTGCAATTGTACTAATTCCTACAGGCCCTCCTTTAAATTTATCAATTATAGTTTCTAGAATTTTGTTATCCATTTCATCTAAACCATGAGCATCTACGTTTAATGCTTTTAAAGCATATTTTGCAATGTGTATGGTTATTGTACCATCACCTTTTATTTGTGCAAAATCTCTAACTCTTCTTAATAAAGCATTTGCGATTCTAGGTGTTCCTCTACTTCTACCAGCAATTTCTATTGCTGCTTCCATAGAAATGGGTACTCCTAAAATATGAGAACTTCTTTGTATAATGGTAGTTAATAGTTCTGTTGAATAATAATGCAAGCGACTACTAATTCCAAAACGTGCTCTCATTGGTGATGTCAACAATCCTGAACGAGTTGTTGCACCAATTAAAGTAAAAGGTTCTAAATTGATTTGAACTGTTCTAGCATTTGGGCCAGATTCAATCATAATATCAATTTTGTAATCTTCCATAGCAGAATATAAATACTCTTCTACAATAGGGCTTAATCTATGAATTTCATCAATAAATAAAACATCTCTTTCATCAAGATTAGTGAGTAAACCTGCTAAATCTCCTGGTTTGTCTAAAACTGGTCCAGAAGTAACTTTAATACCTACTTGTAATTCATTTGCCAAAATATGAGCCAAGGTTGTTTTACCTAAACCTGGAGGCCCATGAAACAAAGTATGATCTAAAGCTTCATCTCTTTGATTAGCAGCTTCTACAAATATTTTTAAATTTTCTAATGCTTGATCTTGTCCTGTAAAATCATCAAAAGTAAGTGGACGTAATTTTTTTTCTACATCTAGATCCTCATTTGATAAATTTGTGTTTTCAGGATTTAAGTTTTCATTCATATATACAAATATAAGAGAATTTGAATCAGATTAAATGTAGCTTTTGTTACAAAACAAAAAACCTCTCCAAAATTTGGAAAGGTTTTAATATATTATAATTATTTATTTTAAGAAGGCTCTTCACCATCTAATAAAGGCGTTGTTTGTAATACAAAGTCTTGTCCATGTAAATAATCACTATCATCATCATTAGGGTCTACTCTTTTACTATAATCGTAAGCCCATCTGTGTACCTCAGGAATTTTACCTGGCCAGTTTCCATGAACATGTTCAACAGGAGTTGTCCATTCTATAGTGTTAGAATTCCAAGGGTTTTGTGTTGCTTTTTTACCTCTGTATATAGAGATAAAGAAATTTGCTAAAAATATTAATTGTCCTGCTCCACCAATTAAAGCAAAGATTGTAATTACAACATTTACATCTGCTAAATCATCAAACATTGGAAAAGCTGTATTTGAATAATATCTTCTAGGTAAACCTGCTAAACCTATAAAATGCATTGGCCAAAATACACCATAAGCACATATTATAGAAATCCAGAAGTGCCAATAACCCATAGTTTTATTCATCATTCTACCATACATTTTTGGGAACCAATGATAAATACCAGCATACATACCAAATATTGCAGATACACCCATTACTAAGTGAAAGTGAGCAACTACAAAGTAAGTATCATGAATAGCAATATCTAAAGCAGAGTCTCCTAAAACTAACCCTGTTAAACCACCTGTTACAAAAGTTGATACTAAACCAATAGAAAATAGCATTGCTGGGTTTAACTGCAAATTACCTTTCCATAATGTGGTTATATAGTTAAATGCCTTTACAGCAGAAGGAATTGCAATTAATAAGGTTGTAAATGTAAATACAGACCCTAAGAAAGGATTCATACCAGAAATAAACATGTGGTGCCCCCAAACAATTGTAGATAAAAATGCAATTGCCATAATTGACATTATCATTGCTCTATATCCAAAAATTGGTTTTCTAGAGTGTGTAGAAATAATTTCTGATGTAATACCTAATGCAGGTAATAATACAATATATACCTCTGGGTGACCTAAGAACCAAAATAAGTGTTCAAATAACACTGGTGAACCTCCTTGATAATGTAAAACTTCTCCTGATATAAAAATATCTGATAAGTAGAAAGATGTACCAAAGCTTCTATCAAAAATTAATAATAATGCTGCTGATAATAATACAGGGAAAGAAACAACACCAATAATTGCTGTAATAAAGAAAGCCCACATTGTTAAAGGCAATCTAGTCATTTTCATTCCTTTTGTTCTTAAATTGAATATTGTTACAATATAGTTTAAAGAACCTATTAAAGAAGATGCAATAAATATAGCCATTGCAACTAACCATAATGTCATACCTGCACCAGAACCTGGAATTGCTTGTGGCAATGCACTTAAAGGTGGATAAATTGTCCATCCTGCAGATGCTGGACCAGCTTCAACAAATAAAGAAATTACCATAATTACACTTGAAATAAAGAATAACCAGTAAGATACCATGTTTAAGAAACCAGATGCCATATCTCTAGCACCAATTTGCAATGGGATTAATAAGTTAGAAAAAGTACCACTTAAACCAGCAGTTAGTACAAAGAATACCATAATTGTACCATGTATTGTAACTAATGCTAAATACATATCTGGGTTCATTACTCCATCTGTTTGATGAGGCCCTAAAAAGGCTTCAATCAATGAAAACGATTCTTCTGGCCATGCAATTTGCATACGGAATAACATAGACATAAATACACCAATAATTCCCATAAACATACCAGTTACTAAGAACTGTTTAGAAATCATTTTATGATCTTGACTAAAAATATATTTTGTTACAAATGTTTCTTTATGATGATGTTCTGACATAATCTATTTATTTGTAGTGTCTTAATTTTTTATTTATTTAATAACTGAAGCTAATGTAGGTTGTTGTGCAATCCATTTATCATATTCTTCTTGCTCAACAACTGTAATTTTCATTTGCATACTATAATGAGATGCACCACAAATTTTATTACATAATAATAAGTAATCAAATTCATATGGGTCTTCTCCTTTAGCATTTCTAATTTTATTAATACCTTTTGTTTTAGCAATAACTTCTGATTGCTGTCTCATTTCTTCAGTAGTGTATTTTGGTGTAAAACCAAACTCTGTAACCATACCTGGAACACAGTTCATTTGTGCTCTAAAGTGAGGCATATAAGCTGAATGTAATACGTCTTGAGATCTAAATTGGAAATGAATTTTCTTTCCTTTAGGTAAGTATAATTCTGTTACTTGCTTATCATCAAGAGCATTTTTATCATTCATATCAACACCCATTGTGTTAATACCTTTAATGTAATTTACGTTTCCTCTTCCTAAAGCATTGTCTTCTCCTGCATAACGTGCATCCCATCTAAATTGCTGAGAGTATACTTCAATAACAATAGCATCATCATCAGATAAATCCATAACATTATTCCATTGCCAAAGACCATAACCAATTAAACCCACTAAAACAATTGCAGGAGTAACTGTCCAGATTAACTCTAGTTTATGACTATCAGCATAAAATTTTGCTTTGTTATTTTTATTTCCTCTATACTTAAAAGTAAAAAAGAAAATTAAAAATTGCATAATAAACTGTACAATACCAATTAACCAAAAAGTAATATTGAATAATCTATCATCATGTTCTCCTTCAATTGAAGCAGATTCAGGTAACATTAATACATTTAAAGCAATTAAACAGTAAATCATTATGGCATATAAAAAAACCATAAAATAAATTGCATTTTTACCTTGTTTCGCATTGTCTTCATCGTTGGCAATAACACCTCTAAAATTTAAAATTCTAGTAATTTGCCAAACACTTACACCTATTGCAACACCTATAAAAATATAAAATAGAGCTAGCATATATATCTTTTCTTATTTGTTTAAATCTTATTATTAATGATTATCTGATCCTTCTCCTCTATGTTCAATATTGTAATAGTGGAAATGTGTACTTTCTTCTAAATACGGATTACCTTTTGGTAAAGGGTTTGCTTTTGCAAAAGCACTAAACACTGTATATATAAAAATTCCTAAGAAGAAAAGTAAAGCACTAAATTCAGGTATACCAAAAGACCATTGAGCACCAACAGTTGCTGGCATAACCATTACAAAAATATCTACATAATGACCTGCTAAGATTACAACACCCCCTATTAAAACAAACCAAGGCATACTCTTAAAGTCACTGTTTAATAATAATAAAATTGGGAATACAAAGTTCATTACAACCATTGCTAAAAATGGTAATTTGTACTCATTAAATCTTGCTACGAAATATGTTGTTTCTTCTGGAATATCGGCATACCATATTAACATAAATTGAGCAAACCATAAATAGGTCCAAAATACTGAGAAACCAAACATAAATTTAGCTAAATCATGAATATGACTATCATTAACAGCTGGTAAAGCACCTTTTGAACGTAAATAAATTGTTACAAAGGCAATAACTGTTAATGCACTTACTAACAAACTTGCTAATACATACCAACCAAATAACGTTGAAAACCAGTGAGGATCTAACCCCATAATCCAGTCCCATGACATCATAGATTCTGTTAACATAAATAAGAAAATAAATCCTACAGATACATTATAATTTAACTTAAATGTTTTGTTGTTATCATTTGCTGTATCTTCCTTAATAGAGTTTTTGCGTATAAACCATCTGTAAGCATTCCATATAGCTAAATAAACAATACTTCTAATAGTCCAACCTGGTAAATTAATCCACCAAGACTTACCATCTACAATAGGATCATAATTTTCATGTCCAACAGTAAAAACACCTTCAGCCATCCAAGGGAACATATGGTTCATGTGCATAGCAGCAGCTATAACTACAATTAACATAACAATAGAAGTTGGCACTAAATTAGCCGTAATTGCTTCCATCACTCTGAATAAAACAATAGACCAACCAGACTGTGCTACTCTTTGTGCTGCATAAAATGCTAAAACTAATAATGAAATTCCTAAAAAGAAAAACAAAGAAACATACAAAGCAGACCAAGGCTTGTTTTGTAATTGATGTAAAACGTGTTCTGCATGAGCATCATCATGATGTTCTCCATGAGCAGTTTCTACATGATGTTCTTTTTTTACTTCAGAATGATGAGCATCTTCCTGAGAATGATGAGCATCAGTACTTTGATGAGTTTCTTTTACATCTTCATGAGTATTAGCATGATCATCTCCATGAGAAGATTGATGTGCAATAATTTCCTTAGCCTCATCTATTGTAGATGGAGCAGAAGCAAAACTTATTACAATTCCTATTAAACCTAATGCTATTAGGGCTAATGAAAATGTTTTTAATTTACCTGAGAATTGATACATATCTTTAGTATTCTATCTTTTTGTAATTATATTATAATTCAGCTCGTAAATTTTCTACGTAATGAATTATCTGCCAACGTTCGTTATAAGTTAATTGAGATGAATGAGAACCCATTAAGTTTTTACCATACATAATAACATGATAAATACTACCTGCATTTATGTCTCTATCATTATAACTTGGTATTCCTTCAAATTTTTCAGCTTGTGATAAATATCCATTTCCATCACCTTTTTTACCATGACAAGAAATACAATATATTTCATAAAGCGCTTTTCCCTTTTCTAAATTCTCTTCAGAAGCTTCTAAAGGATTTTTTAATTCAGCCTTTGCTTTATCATAACCTTCTGCTGTATCAGGAATATCATAAGCAGGATGTCCTCCTCTAGGTATAGTACCTGCAACAGGTTTACTATTAACTGGCTTATTGTTTATTCCTTCAGCACCATTAGCATCATAAGCAACAGATTCATACATATCTGGCATATATTCTAATTGCGGTTTTCTTTTGTTATTACAAGAAATAATACTTGCAAAAACTATTAAAGCGATAAATAATTTAAAATTCTTCATTATCTATTTATTAGTGCTTATCTACTAAATTAATTTCTACTGCTCCTGTCTTTTCTAATAAAGATGTTAATTCATCTACATTATTATGTACAGGTATTTCCATTAAAAAATGATCATCAGTAGTTCTTGGATCTGGATTTTCTGCTTTTTTAAATGGCCATATTTTACTTCTCATATAAAAAGTAATCACCATTAAGTGTGCAGCAAAAAACACAGTTAATTCAAACATAATTGGCACAAAAGCAGGCATATTTTCTGCCCAAGAAAAACTTGGTTTACCTCCAATATCTTGTGGCCAATCTTGAATCATCATGTAATTTGTCATCCATATAGCAACAGACAAACCTGTAATTCCATAAAAGAAAGCAGTAATAGCCAATTTAGTTGGTGCTAAACCCATTGCCTTATCTAATCCATGAACTGGAAAAGGACAAAATACTTCTTCTATGTGATGACCATCTGCCTTAACAGCCTTAACTGCATCTAATACAATTTCGTCATCATTATAAAACGCGTGAATAACTTTTGATGATTCCATAATTATTCTTTAGTTGATTTATCTGATGTACCTTCTGTTTCAACTACATTAATAGCTGGTTTAGTTGGTAAACCTTGTTCTCTCATTTTTTTATAAGACTCCCCAGAAGACTTTAATATTGTCTTCATTTCTGCAATCGGAATTACAGGGAATGTTCTTGCGTATAATAAGAATAATACAAAGAAAAAACCTATAGTTCCTATAAATATACCAACATCTACAAAAGTTGGCTCAAAACGCCACCAAGTTGATGGTAAATGACCTTTACTTAATACGATTGCAATAATATCAAAACGTTCAAACCACATACCAATATTAATAACTATTGATATAATAAAAGACCATATAAAACTTCTTCTAATTTTTTTGAACCATAATAATTGTGGTGTAAAAATATTACATATTAATAATGACCAAAATGCCCAACCATAAGGACCTGTTTCAGCACCAATAGATAAGTATGTATAATATTCATAAGGTGAACCAGTATACCAAGCTATAAAAAACTCAGTTGCGTATGCAACAGCTACAATACCACCTGTTAAAATAATTACGATATTCATATACTCTACGTGCATACGTGTAATATAAGATTCCATATTAGTAACCTTACGCATTATACCTAATAAGGTTTGTACCATTGCGAATCCTGAGAAAATTGCTCCTGCTACAAAATAAGGTGGAAAAATAGTTGAGTGCCAACCTGGATTAATTGATGTAGCAAAATCCATAGATACAATTGTATGTACTGAAAGTACTAACGGAGTTGCTAAACCTGCAAGCACTAAAGAAACTTCTTCAAAACGTTGCCAATCTTTAGCTCTACCAGACCAACCAAAACTCAATAATGAATATATTTTCTTTTGAAAAGGTTTAACTGCTCTATCTCTTATTGTTGCAAAATCAGGTAATAAACCAGTCCACCAAAAAACTAATGATACAGATAAATATGTAGAAATTGCAAATACATCCCATAATAATGGTGAGTTAAAATTAACCCATAACGATCCAAATTGATTAGGAATTGGCAATACCCAATACCCATTCCATGGTCTACCCATGTGAATAATTGGGAACAAACCTGCTTGAAAAACGGCAAAGATTGTCATAGCTTCTGCAGAACGGTTTATGGCCATTCTCCATTTTTGACGGAATAATAAAAGTACCGCAGAAATTAATGTTCCTGCATGACCAATACCTACCCACCATACAAAGTTTGTGATATCCCAAGCCCAACCAATGTTCTTGCTTAATCCCCAAACTCCAATACCTGTTCCAACTGTATAAAAGATACATCCAAACCCCCAAAGCATTGCTGCTAAAGAAATATAAAATGCGATATACCAATTCTTATTTGCTTTACCTTCTATTGGTTTAGCAATGTCTTCGGTAATATCATGGTAACTTTTATCACCTAATACTAAAGGTTCCCTTATGGGTGCTTCGTAATGAGACATATTTTTATATCTTAATTTTTAATTACGCTTCGTTTGTATTCTTTATTTTCACTTGATAGATTACATTAGGTTTTGTCTGTAAGTAATCTAACACATTGTAAGCTCTTTTGTCTTCTGCTAAAGCAGCTACCTGATCTTCTTTGTTATTAACATCTCCAAAAACCATAGCCCCAGTTGTACAAGCAGATGAACAAGCTGTTTCAAACTCATCTGTATTTACTGGCCTTCCTTCTTTTTTAGCTTTTAAAATAGTTGCTTGTGTCATTTGTATACACATTGAACATTTTTCCATAACTCCTCTAGAACGAACTACAACATCTGGATTTAAAACCATTTTACCATACTCATTGTTCATGTTAAAATCGAACTCGCTATTATTTGCATAATTAAACCAGTTAAATCTTCGAACTCTATATGGACAGTTGTTTGCACAATATCTTGTACCTACACATCTGTTATAAGCCATTTGATTCTGTCCTTGACGACCATGTGAAGTTGCTGCAACTGGACAAACAGTCTCACAAGGAGCATGATTACAGTGCTGACACATCATTGGTTGAAAAGTAACCTCTGGGTTTTCAGCTTCAGTTTCTAATGCTTCATACATTTCACCTCTTCCTAAACCTAACTCTTTAGCCTCTTCTCTTGTTTCTACTTCAGAAGAGTAATATCTATCAATACGCAACCAGTGCATATCTCTACCAACTCTAACTTCATTTTTACCAACTACTGGCACATTGTTTTCTGCATGACATGCAACAACACAAGCACCACAACCTGTACATGATGTTAAGTCTATTGATAAATTAAAGTGATGACCAATTTCTCTGTTATGTTCATCCCATAAATCAATAGTATTAGCTTCTACTTCTTGATGATCATAAGAAACCATTGATGGTTTATTCCATCCATGATGATGATCTTTAGGAGCAACAGTATTGTACTCTTTTAAAGATGCCACTTTTAAAATATCATGACGACCAGCAATTGTTTTTTGCACCTGAGTACAAGCAAATTTATGATTACCTGATACTTTTTCAACTTTAACATTATATTGAATGTTATTACCTCCATTATATAATGGATAAGCATTAACACCTACTTGCATTTCTTCTTTTAAACCAAAAGTTTTACCATAACCTAACGCTAAACCTACAGAACCTTTAGCTTGACCAGGTTGAATCATTACTGGAACAGTAACTTCTACACCATTTACAGTTACTTTAGCAAAATTTCCATCTATAGCTCCATTATCTTTTACAGGGTTTTCAAACTCTAATTCTTTTGCATCAGCAATAGAAATAGTTAAATAGTTATCCCAAGAAGCTCTAGTGATTGGATCAGGAAATTCTTGTAACCAAGGATTGTTTGCTTGTTTACCATCTCCTAAACCAGTTTTAGTATATAAGTTTAATTCAAAACCTGTTGCTTTTTTTGCTGAGCTTGCTAATTGATTAGCTGCATCTATAACTGAAACCGTGCTTTCAAAAGTAGCTTCTTCTGCAACTAACTCAGCTGTAAAGAAACCATTATGTAAAGCTGTGTTCCAAGAAGAACCTCCTAAAACATTTTCAGCAGCGTAAGTTTTTAAATAATCGTAATATTTTACAGAACTACCAGACCATTTTAATAAAGTGTCTTGAAATTGACGTGTATTAAATAAAGGCTGAATAGTTGGCTGCATTAAACCATAAGTAACAGAATCAAACTGCGTATCTCCCCAAGACTCTAAGAAATGTGGAGCTGGCAATGCATAATTAGAAGCATCTACTGTAGCATTCTTTTCTGTTGACAACGCAACAGATAATTCTAATTTCTTTAATCCTTCAGAAAATTCTGATGAATTTGACAAAGTATAAACTGGATCTACATTATAAGAAACTAATCCTGCAACCTTACCAGATTTTATATCTGAAACTAATTTTACTACTTCTGCATCATTTCCTTGACGAACATTTAAAGAATTAGTAGTATCAAAAATTTCACTGTTTAATGCTTCATTAATTGCAAAAGCAACTAATTGTGCATTTTTATCATTTAACCCTGTTAAAACAACAGATTTAGAACCTGATTTCTTTAACTCTGTAGCCATGCTTTTAACTTCAGCATCTACAGGAGTTGATTTAGAAGCAACAGCATTACCAGTAATTGCATTATATAAATTTAACAAAGCAAATACTTGATCAGAAGGCTTTAAAACCACTCTTTTATCAGAATTTGCACCAGTTAAAGACATATTACTTTCAAACTGCACATGGTAAGACATGTGACCGGTTTTTGGATCTCTACCTGCAATAAATTGCTTTTCAAACCCTCCATGAAAATCTCCTAAGAAATCCGCACCAAAAGAAACAATTGTTTTTGCCTTATCTAAATGATAGTTTGGCAAAGCACGTTTTCCATACATTGCTAACATAGCATCTGCAGCACCAGATTCTGAAACTGCATCATATACAACATGTTTTGCATTTGGATTTGCAGTAATAAATTCTGAAATAATTTTATCTGTAGAAGGACTAGCCATTGTTCCTGTTAATAAAACAACAGATTTACCACTTTCTTTTAAGTTATTTAATTTTTGAGCAATTTCTTTATCTGCATCTAACCAAGAAATAGATTCACCAGCTTTGGTTGGCTCTTTTAATCTAAGTTTCTCATCATACAAAGATAAAACAGAAGCTTGTACTCTTGCACTAGTAGTTCCATTTGCATCTTTATTAGGCATTATTTGAATTGGACGACCTTCTCTAGTTTTTACTAAAACATTTGCAAAATCGTAACCATCAGCAATAGAAGTAGCATACCAATCTGCAACTCCTGCAATAATATCATTTGGCCTTACAACGTAAGGTATAGACTTTCTAACAGGACCCTCACAAGCCGCTAAAGAAGCTGCTGCAGTAGTAAAACCAACATATTTTAAGAAATCTCTACGTGAAGTAGAAGTTTTCTCTAATGTTTCTTTATCACCTAAAAACTGATCCGTAGGAATTTCTTCTACAAATTCATTTTTACTCAGCGTTTCAACAATAGAACTATCTTTTAGTTCCTCAACACTTTTCCAGTATTTTTTGTTTGAAGCCATTCTTTATTTATTATTTAACGATTAAAAAATTTAAAAACAATTTTTGAATCTTTTAATATTTGAATCTTTTAATTAATAGTGACATTTACCACATTCCTTACCCCCTAATTGAGCAATAGTAACCTGATCTACATTGTATTTTTTCGCTAACTCATCGTGAATTTTAGCATAATATTCATTACCCTTTAAATCCACTTTAGTTTCTTTATGACAATCAATACACCAACCCATAGTTAAAGGTGAGAATTGACGCATCTCATCATATTCTTCTACAGGACCATGACATTTCTGACATTCTAAACCTGCAACAGTTACGTGCTGAGAGTGATTATAATAAACAAAGTCAGGTAAATTATGAATCCTAACCCATTTCACAGGCTTAGTTTCTCCTGTATACTCTAAGGCATCAGCATCCCAACCTGCAGCATCATACACTTTTGCAATTTCTTTATCTAACTCAGCCTTACCATAAGTCATTCCATCCCACTCAACCTGAGTTCCTTCTGCAACCTCTGAAATATTTTTATGACAATTCATACAAACATTTACAGATGGTATTCCTGAGTGTCTACTGTGTTTTGCTGAAGTATGACAATACTGACATTCAATCTTATTATCTCCTGCGTGAATTTTATGAGAAAAAGCAATAGGCTGTAGAGGCATATATCCCTCATTAACACCAACTTTAAATAAAGTTCCAAAAAGGAAATAAGCCCCCATCAATAAGACAAATATCGTAGACAGAACCTGTAAAAAAGTATTTCTTTTTAAGCCAGCCCAAACTTCATGCAAATCTCTTTTAAGATTTGATGTTGATTCTGGAGATGTATTACCTTTTAATTCATTTACTTGCTTTAGTAAACTAGCAATCATTAAAAAAGCAACTACTATTGCCCCTGCTAAAAAGTATATAATCCATTTTGGAGCACTACCTTGATTAGAACCACCATTTGAAACAGCAACATCACCAACAACTTTTTTAACTGGATCACCAACAGTAGTATAATATATGATATCGTCTATTTGCTTATCAGTCAACTGAGGAAAAGCAGACATTACAGAACCGTTGTATTCTTCAAAAATAGCAATAGCATCTCTATCACCAGAAGCTCTAAACTCTGCATTATTCTTAATCCAACTTTTTAACCAATCATGTTCTCTACGCAATTCAACCCCACCTAAAGCAGGACCAATTAATTTCTTATCTAATTTATGACAAGAAGCACATAAAGATTTAAAAATTTTTCTACCTTCTTTTTGGCGCGCTTCATCTATATCTTGTGAAAAAGAAGACAAGCTAAATGCAAAAAACAGAATAATTGTAAAACTCTTAAGAAGAACCTTGGTTAGATTACTGTGTAACGCTACACTTTTCATATTTACAAACTATTTTTAGTATCGTGTATAAAATAGCTCAAAAAACGCTTTTTGAACAGTTGGACAAAAGTAGTACATATTGCTAAAAATTAAAATAGGAAAGCCGCGTTAAATATTAATTTATAACAATTCTAAATAACAGTAGTTGTCAATATATTCTATT
Source organism: Polaribacter vadi (assembly GCF_018861005.1). Lineage (GTDB taxonomy): Bacteria > Bacteroidota > Bacteroidia > Flavobacteriales > Flavobacteriaceae > Polaribacter > Polaribacter vadi_A. Next base: position 109,972 of record NZ_JAHKQL010000015.1, on the reverse strand, counting down.
TGTAGTCGTTATTTTTGTAGAAATTATTTTATATGAAAAACAATGCTTTTTTGGGATTTATCTTTTTATTATTCATATTCTGTTCTCAAGGAATTACAGCTCAAAACATTACAAATAGTAGTCCAGAAATTAAGCGTTTAATAACTAAAAAAAGATCTTTTAACAAAACTTATGGTTATGGGTATATTATTCAAATATATTATGGTAACGAAACCAAAGCCAGAAGTTTAAGAAGTAAATTTAGGTTAGAATTTCCTGGAGTTTATACTGAATTAGACTACAACAAACCAGATTGGAAAGTTTTAGTTGGAAGATATAAAACAAAACTTGAGGCAGATAAAGCAATTATCAATTTTTCAGAAAAATTTTCTGGCCTTATTGTTATCCCTTTAGGGAAATAAGATTCATGATTTTACTTTAAATCTTTTAAAATCAATTGAATGGATTTATAACCATTCCATTCATTTTCATCTAAAGTATAAACGATATCAAAATCATCTTGTACAAATTCCATTTTATCACCTAAATTAAAACCAATAGCATTCATTGTTTTTTTGTTATCACCTTGAAAAACACCCAGTTTTAAATGGGTTTGGTCTGCACCTACTTTTTTACCATAACCATTATCCCTTACACAATTCGATCTAAAAACGGGTTTCATATTTTGAGGTCCAAAAGGTGCCATTTGTTGTATAATTCTAAAAAATTTTGGTGTTATTTCTGATAATTCTATTTCAGAATCAATTACAATTTCTGGAGTTAATAAGGATTTATCGATAGTTTTTGATACAACTTCTTCAAATTTATTTTTAAAATTGATATAATTTTCGGGCAATAAAGTTAAACCAGCAGCATATTTATGACCACCAAATTGTTCTATAAACTCATCGCATTTATGTAAAGCTTCATAGACATCAAAACCTTTTACTGATCTTGCTGATGCCGCTAATTTATCACCACTTTTTGTAAAAACTAAAGTTGGTCTGTAGTATTTTTCTATTAATCTAGAAGCTACAATACCAATTACACCTTTATGCCAATCATCTTGAAAAACAACAGAAGAGAACTTATTTTCTTCTTCATTATCAATAATTTGAATTAAAGCTTCATTAGTAATTTTCTTATCTAAATCTTTTCTATCAGCATTAAAAATTTCAATTTCTGCAGCAAAATCTACTGCTGTATCAAAATCCATTTCAGTTAATAATTCAACAGCATAATTGCCATGTTTCATTCTACCAGCTGCATTAATTCTTGGTGCAATAACAAAAACAACATCAGTAATAGTAAGTTCTTTCTTTTTAATTTGATGAATTATTGCTTTGATTCCATTTCTAGGATTTTGATTGATAACTTGTAAGCCATGAAAAGCTAAGACCCGATTTTCGCCATTCATAGGTACAATATCTGCAGCAATTGCAGTAGCCACTAAATCTAAATAAGGTAAAAAATCTTGAATTGTTTTATTTCTTTTTGAACCTAAAGCTTGTATTAACTTAAACCCTACTCCACAGCCACACAATTCATCAAAAGGATAATTACAATCTTCTCTTTTTGCGTTTAAAACTGCAACTGCTTCTGGAATTTTATCTCCAGGTTTATGATGATCGCAAATAATAAAATCTATATTTTTCTCTTTAGCATAAGCAACTTTTTCAATTGCTTTTATACCACAATCTAAGGCTATGATTAGAGAAAAATCATTGTCTTCTGCAAAATCGATTCCTAAATAAGACACTCCATAACCCTCTGCATATCTATCTGGAATGTAAGTTGCAATATTGTTGTGAATCGTTTTTAAATAAGATGAAATTAAAGAAACTGCAGTTGTTCCATCTACATCATAGTCACCATAGATTAAGATGTTTTCATTTTCTGAAATGGCTTTTTCAATTCTTTGAACTGCCAAATCCATATCTTTCATTAAAAAAGGATCATGAATATCATCTAAACTTGGTCTAAAATACTTTTTTGCTTCTTCGAAAGTTTCAATATTTCTCTGACAAAGAATTGTTGCAATGCTTTTATCAACACCTAAAGCATTTGCTAGATTATCTACTTTTTCTTTTTCTGGTTTAGATTTTAAGGTCCATCTCATAGCAATTTAATGTTGATTTTACTTAAATAAATTCTTAGTTATTCTCTAAATTATGTAAGTGAATTTCTATTTCTACTTCTGCAAATTGACGAAACATCTCCATAACTCCACAATATTTTGTTACAGATAAGTTTACTGCTTTCTGTATTTTTTTAGGCTGTAATTCTGCGTCTGTAAAATGGTAATCTACTTTTACTTTATTGTAAAATTTAGGATGTTCATCTGTTAATTCTGCTGATACTTCAATTTTAAAATCAGCAACTTCTGCATGCATTTTTTTTAATAAAGAAACCACATCTAAACCAGAACAGCCTGCTAAAGAAGACAACATAAGCGCTTTAGGCCTAAAACCTTCGCCTTTACCACCACTTTCTTCACCTGCGTCCATAAATAAATTGTGTCCACTTGGGTTATCAGATTCAAACTGCATATTTTCTTTCCAAACTGTAGTTACTACATTTTTAGCCATATTTTATATTTTTATTAATTTTGAAGTCTTAAATTGTGCTATTCAACAAAAATAAGAAAACACAAATTAGATATTCGTAAAAATGCACAAATCTGTAGAAATTAAACAAAATTTAATCACTTTTCTTTTTTTGATGATTACCTCATTTTCGTATTCTCAAGCAGATTTAGCACCTTCTATAACAGCATCTGGCAGACAACGTTTTTGCCCTGGTAACTCCATTAAAATTGTTACTGATTTTACAATTTCTGATCCAGATGATACTACTATAGCAAGTTTTTTTATTCAAATATCTACAGGATATCAATTAGGTTTTGATATTTTAGAGTTGATGGGCAACCATCCAAACATAACAACTTCCTGGAATTCTAATGAAGGAAAACTAACTTTAACTTCCGCTAATTTTGGAACAGAAATATTATTAACAGAATTAGAAAATGCTGTAAAAGATGTAGTTTTTAATACAAACTCTAATAGTATTACACCAGAAAAATTCTTTTCTTTAAGTATTGGTGATGCTAATTACCTACCTTCTACAGATCATTTTTATGAATTTGTTTCTAAAACTGGAATCACTTGGAAAGATGCTAAAACTGCTGCAGAAAACAGGTCTTATTATGGAAGACAAGGTTATTTAGCAACTTTAACAAGCCAAATTGAAGCCGATTTTGCAGGTGAACAAGCATCTGGAGCTGGTTGGATTGGTGGTTCTGACGAAGAAACTGAAGGGGTTTGGAAATGGGTTACAGGACCAGAAGCTGGAACTGTTTTTTGGAATGGTTCTGGAAATGGAAGCTCACCTGCTGGCGAATTTGCCAATTGGCATACTGCTGGTAATGAACCTAACGATTTTGGAGGCAATGAAGATTATGCACATATTACACACCCAAATCTTGGTGTTCCTGGTAAATGGAATGATTTACCAAATATTAGTGGTGTGCAACCTGATAATGATTATTATCCACAAGGTTATATTGTAGAATATGGTATCCCTTCAGATCCTACTCTAAATATTGTTGCTTCTACTAGTATTTATATTCCTCAAATTACATCTACCACAAATGCTTCAATTTGTGAAATTGGAAACGCTACCATTAGTGCAATAGCAAGTGAAGGAGAAATCGTTTGGTATGAAAATTCGAATATCAACTCAACATCAGAATTAGCAAGAGGTACTAATTTTACGGTAAATAATATTTCTACTACTACAACATTTTACGCTTCTGTAAGTGTAAATGGCTGTACAACTTCTCCAAGAATTCCAGTTACTATTACTGTTCTCGAAAAACCTACAATTACAAATACAACTAACGATTTAATTTGTTCAGGAACTGCAACATTAAATGCATCTGCTTCTGATGGTGATGTACATTGGTTTGAATCTACAACAAGTACAATTCCAATTTTTATTGGTGATAATTTTACAACTCCTAATTTAAATGCAACTACAAGTTATTATCTAGAAGCTAATAATTCTGGTTGTATTTCTTCTGCAAGAACTGAAATTACTGCAGTTGTAGATAATACAATTCCAGAATTTGATGTATTGCAAACCACCTATGTTTTATGTGCAGATATAGGATCTATTGATTTAGAAACTACAAATCCACTTGGAAATTATAGCTATGTTTGGAAAAAAGACGGTGAACATTTATCTGGAAATTTATCAACTATAAATATTAATAGTTCTGGAATTTATACAGTAAGCGCAATTTCTGATGCTGGCTGTGTATCTTTAGAACAAACTATTTTTGTAAAAGATTCTGAAAAAGCAACAATTACTATAGATGATGTACTAATTTCTGATGATTCTAATAACAATTCTATTCAAATAATTAATTTAGATTTAGGTAGTGGAGAATATGAATTTGCTATTGATGATGAATTTGGAAATTATAAGAGTGATGGTTTTTTCGATAATTTATCCACAGGGACTCATACCTTATATATAAATGATATTAGTGGCTGTGGAACTGAAAGCTTTGTGTTTTCTGTTTTGGCTTATCCAAAATTTTTTACGCCTAATGAAGATGGTATTAATGATTTTTGGAAAATAACAGGTTATGACACCACTTTCTATACTTCATCCGAAGTTTTAATTTATAACAGATATGGAAACCTCATTTATCAATTTAATGAAAATAGTCAAGGTTGGGATGGCAATTATCAAGGAAAAAAATTACCATCTAATAGTTATTGGTTTAAAGTAAGACTAACAGATGTAAATGGTTTATTTATAGAAAAAATAGGAAATTTTAGTTTAATAAGAAAATAATAAAATGGCATTAGTAACACCTTTATCAGCAGAACACGATTTAGAAACAAAAAAATTAGCAGAATTCTTTAATGAAACATTGGGTTTTTGTCCAAATTCAGTTTTAACAATGCAAAGAAGACCTGCAATTTCTAAAGCATTTATCAACTTAAATATGGCTGTTATGGCTAATGAAGGACGTGTAACTTCTGCTTTAAAAAGAATGATTGCTTGGGTTTCAAGTAACGCAACTGGTTGTAGATATTGCCAAGCACATGCAATTAGAGCTGCAGAACGTTATGGAGCAGAACAAGAACAGTTAGATAATATTTGGGAATATAAAACTCATCCAGCATTTTCAGATGCAGAAAGAGCTGCTTTAGATTTTTCTTTAGCTGCTTCCATGGTACCAAATGCTGTAAATGCTGAAATAAAAACTGAACTTTACAAGTATTGGGATGAAGGAGAAATTGTAGAAATGTTAGGTGTAATTTCTTTATTCGGATATTTAAATAGATGGAATGATTCTATGGGAACAACTATGGAAGAAGGAGCCATTGATAGTGGTAATCAATATTTAGGAAAACACGGTTTTGAAGTTGGCAAACACGATGGTTCTAAGTATTAGTATCTAAAAATAATTAACAAAACCCCAAGCTTTTGCTTGGGGTTTTGTTAATTATTTTAGCTCTCTTGTAAGAAAATTACTGATTTCTATTATCATAAATATCATCAATAATACTTTCAAAAACTTTATTTTCTAAAGGTGAAGGTGCATTATTTAAAATGATTGTATTTTGCTGATCAAAAATAATATACCTAGGAATTTGATTAATTTTAAAATACTTAGAAAGTGAAGATGAACGCCCTTTTATCAGAAAAAATGAATTATAAAAATTTAAAGTGTGCTTGTATTTTTCATTTGCTTTTAACCACTTTTCATAATTTTTTTCAGGTGAAATATAAATCCACTCTACATTATTTTCAACCACTAAACGATCTTTAAAAGCTTTCCCCTCATTAATTTGCTTTACACAAGGAGGGCACCAACTTGCCCAAAAATCTACTACTTTAATTCTTTTTTTTGAACGATTAAATACTTCTTTTAAGCTTAAAGTATCACCATTAATATTTATAAACTTACTCTTTAGTGCATACTCGCTTAAGTCGAATTTATAATTATTTAAATCTTCTTTAACCTTTTCAATAAGCTCAATATAAGAAGGCTTAGTAAATTCTTTTTCATAATCATTTATAACATTTCTTAGCAAAGAAATAGTAAGTTTACTTTTTCCAAATCCTTTTGCATGAAACTCTCGAATCAATTCTTTAATAGCAAAAATCTTTATATCACCTTCAAAATTTGTTTCTATAAATTCTTTTTCGGCGATAAACTTTTCTTTTGAAAAAGGAATTAAGTTAGGTTTCAAGAAATAGTCTCTAATATATCCATTGATATTCATTCTAAAAAACATAGAATTATCAAAAGCTGCTTGATTTTTAAACTCATTAAGTGAAATAGATTCAAAATAATTATTTAAATCTATAATGGTTTCAGGGTTTTTATCTTGTTCTTTATACATTAACGAATACAACACATCTGATTCATTAAAATAACAACCTTCTAAAAACTGAGCTTTTACATTTGCTGGACTCATTAGATTATGCAAGTATCTATGCCTTAAATTTATTGTAATTGTATTTATAAAATATTCTGATTCAATTTTATGCTTTTCTATAAATTTATGAAAGTAAGCTGTTCTTTGATTATAAATTGACTTCGCCTTCTTTTTATAGTCCATTAAGCTACCATTATATGGATTTCTGTTATATTGAGGTGTGTTTTTATCTAATTCACCATAAAAATTATTGTAAATCGCATTTCTTCCTTTAAATTTCATTTTCCCTTTTTTGATACTCATTTTTACAGTATCTCCTGGAATTATAAACACCCAACCACGATAAAAATTTTTATTTTTTCCACTTGCAGAAACTTCTGCAAATAGTGGTTTATCGATTGAACTTAAAACTAAATGTAAAGAATCTCCAATTATTTCTTTTTTAAAATCATTAGGTTTATAATATTCAATATTATTTTCAGTACTAATATTTAAATATTGAAAACCTATAATATCATCTGTAGTTCCTGTAATTACAACTTTATCTGAAGATGGATTGTATTTTTCTAATAGTTTATCCTTTTTCTTAACGTCATCTTTAGCTTGTGAGTTATTTGTAGGTTTACTACAAGAGAGAATCAACAGTAAAACTATTAGGGCAATTTTTTTCATATAATTTTAATTTTTCGAATAAAAATATAACTTTATAGAATACCTAACTTTATAAAACGAAAAAATCCCAAGCAAAAGCTCAGGATTTTAATATTTATCTAACAATAATACTGCTTACATTTCTAATGCTCTTGCAGGATTACCATCCATTAACAATTCAACTGGATTTTCTAAAGCTTCTTTTACAGCTACTAAGAAACCAACAGATTCTCTACCATCTACAATCCTGTGATCGTAAGATAAAGCAACATACATAATTGGCTGAATAACAATTCCTCCATTTACAGCCATTGGTCTGTTTACAATGTTGTGCATTCCTAAAATTCCACTTTGTGGTGGGTTGATAATTGGTGTAGATAACATAGAACCAAATACACCACCATTTGTGATTGTAAATGTACCTCCTGTCATTTCATCAATAGTAATTTGCCCATCTCTAGCTCTTAAAGCTAAACGTTTTACTTCACTTTCTACACCTCTAAAAGATAAGTTTTCTGCATTTCTAATTACAGGTACCATTAATCCTTTAGGACCAGAAACTGCAATAGAAATATCTTGAAAATCGTGTTTTATTTGGAAATCCCCATCAATCATAGAATTAACATCTGGAAATAATTTTAATGCTCTAACTACTGCTAAAGTAAAGAAAGACATAAAGCCTAAACCAACTCCGTGTTTTTCTTTAAAAGCTACTTTAAACTCATTACGTAAATCGAAAATTGGTTGCATATTAACCTCGTTAAACGTAGTTAACATTGCAGTTTCGCTTTTTACAGCTACTAAACGTTGCGCAACTTTTCTACGTAACATAGACATTTTCTTACGCTCTGTACCTCTAGAACCATTTGCTGGTTGAGTACCCATAGAAGGTACTGCTTTTACAGCATCTTCTTTAGTAATTCTGCCATCTTTACCTGTACCTTTTACTGCAGATGAAGCAATTCCTTTTTCTGCTAATACTTTTTTAGCTGCAGGAGAAGCTGTACCAGTAGCGTAAGTTGCTGCTTTTGGAGCTGCTACTTCTGGTTTTTTCTCTTCTTTTGGAGCTTCTTCTTTTGGTGCAGATGCCTCACTACCTTCTGGTTTTGCAGCAGATGTATCTATTAAACAAACCACAGCACCTACAGCAACAGCATCACCTTCTTCTGCTTGTAAAGTGATAATACCACTTTCTTCTGCAGGCAATTCTAAAGTTGCTTTGTCAGAATCTACTTCTGCAATTGGTTGATCTTTTTCTACGTAGTCTCCATCTTCAACTAACCAAGTTGCAATTTCTACTTCTGTAATCGATTCTCCTGGAGAAGGAACTTTCATTTCTAAGACACTCATCAGTTCTGGTTTTACTTTATGCTGAATTTAATCAGCTATTTTAATTTAATTTTTCGTTTTATTATTTGGGCGTTTTAACAGGCTTTACACTATATCTTTTTTACTTTGTTCTCGACACAAAATTTCTGAAAAAGAAATTTTACTTGAACTGATAGTAAAAAAGGATGTCGTTTCTATCCTTAACGCATTTATTCATTACTAAAAACACTATCTATTACTGCTCTATGACGCTTTTTAAAACGTGTACTAGAACCTGCAGCTGGTACTGCATAATATTTACGAGAGCGAACACTTAAGTTCTTTAACTCAAAACGTTGTAACATATAACTCCAAGCACCCATATTTCTAGGCTCTTCTTGTGCCCAAATATATTCTGTAACATTTGGATATCTGTCTATTATTTTCTGAATTTTCTCTTCATGTAAAGGGAATAATTGCTCTATTCTAATTAAAGCAACATCATCTCTTTGTAACTCTTCCCTTTCTGCTAATAAATCGTAATAGAATTTACCCATACAGAACACCATTTTTTTAACTCCATCAGTATTTAAAGTATCATCTATAACCTCTTGGAATTCGCCATTTGCTAATTCTTGTATTGTATTTACAGCTTTTGGATGACGTAATAAACTTTTTGGTGTAAATACAATTAAAGGTTTTCTATAATTACGTTTCATTTGACGACGTAATAAATGATAGAAATTTGCAGGTGTTGTACAGTTTGCAACTGTCATGTTATCTTCTGCACATAATTGTAAATAACGCTCTATTCTTGCAGACGAGTGCTCAGAACCTTGCCCTTCATAACCATGAGGTAATAAAACAACAATTCCGTTTTGAGCTTTCCATTTATCTTCTGCAGCAGAAATATATTGATCGAACATTATCTGTGCTCCATTAGAAAAATCTCCAAACTGAGCTTCCCAAATTGTTAATGTATTAGGGTTACCCATTGCATAACCATAATCGAAACCTAAAACCCCATATTCAGATAATAACGAGTTGTAAATCGTCATTTTACCTTTACTATTAGGGTTAATATTTAGTAGGTTTATTCTTTCTTCAGAAACTTCATCTCTTAAAATAGCATGTCTGTGAGAAAAAGTACCTCTTTCTACATCTTGCCCAGAAATACGAATATTAAAACCTTCTTCCATTAAAGAACCGTAAGCCAAGTTTTCTGCCATTCCCCAATCTAATTCATTGGTTTCGAATGCCATTTTTGCTCTACCTTGTAAGATTCTTTCTGCTTTTCTAACAAAATTAGCTCCTTCTGGCACAGTAGAAACTATTTTTGCAATATTATTTAAGTTTTCTTCTGAATAAGAGGTATCTAAAGTAGTAAGCATAGCACCTTTTTCTTGACGCTCAAAACCTTTCCAAGTAGATTCCATAAATTCTTTAACCTTAGAAGTTGTATCTTCTTTAGATTTATCGAACTCAGTATTCAGCATTTCTTTAAACTCATTAGTAATAGAAGTTAAATAACTTTTATCTATACTACCTTCTTCAATTAATTGCGAAGCATAAATATCTTTCGGATTTTTATGCTTTGAAATTGCTTTGTATAATTTTGGTTGTGTAAAACGAGGTTCATCACCTTCATTATGCCCATATTTACGATATCCTAATAAATCTATAAAAACATCGGCTTCAAATCGCATTCTAAATTCTAAAGCCATTTCCATTGCATGACAAACAGCTTCAGTATCATCTGCATTTACGTGTAAAACTGGCGATAAAGTTACTTTACCAACATCTGTACAATATGTACTTGAACGCGCATCTAAATAATTGGTTGTAAAACCTATTTGGTTATTTACAACAATATGTACAGTTCCTCCTGTTTTATAACCATTTAATTTTGCCATTTGAACCACTTCATAAGCAATTCCTTGACCTGCAATTGCAGCATCTCCATGTATTATGATTGGTAATATCTTACTTGAATCACCATCATATTTTCTATCGATTTTAGCTCTTGTAATTCCTTCTGCTACAGCTGCAACAGTTTCTAAGTGCGATGGATTTGGCACTAAGTTCATTTTAATCTCATTACCATCTCTATAAGTTTTACTTAAAGTTAAACCTAAATGATATTTTACATCTCCATCTATATCTTCATCTTCAAAATCTTTACCTTCAAATTCGCTAAAAAGTTCTCTTACTGGTTTTTTAAAGATATTTACTAATGTGTTTAAACGCCCTCTATGAGCCATACCTAATACACATTCTTTTACACCAAATTTTTCTGCTGCATCTCTTAACATTACAGCAATACCTGGTATTAAAGTTTCTCCACCTTCTAAAGAAAAACGTTTTTGCCCTACATACTTTGTTTGCAAAAAGCTTTCAAAAGTTACTGCTTGATTTAATTTACCTAAAATGTATTTTTTAGCTTCTGTGCTATAATCTGGATGGTTATCATTTTTATTTAAACGATCATTCCACCATTTCAATTTTTCTGGATTACGCATGTAAGTGTATTCTACACCAATAGAATCACAATAAATACTTTTTAAATTATCTATAATATTAGATAGCGATGTTTTACCCAAACCAAGAATATCTCCTGCAGAAAACTCAATCTCTAAATCGTTTTCGGACAAACCAAAATTTTCGATATCTAAAGTAGGTTGATATTGTCTTCTATCTCTAACAGGATTAGTTTTTGTAAATAAATGACCTCTAGTTCTATACCCATTAATTAAGTCTACAACTAAAAATTCTTTACGAACTTCTTGAGGTATTTCTACAGATTCTTCTTCATCAGTTAATGAGTAATTTTCATTTGCTAAATCATATCCTTGAAAAAAACTTCTCCAACTTGGTTCAACTGAATCTGGATTGATTAAATATTTGTCATATAAATCAGCTATAAAGCCTGTATGTACTGCGTTTAAAAACGAAAATTTATCCATATTATAGTTTATGCTTTTTTAATAAGCTATCATGACTCACAAAAATACAATAAATGTTAAAAACTATGTTTTTTTCTGCAATAAAAAAATTAAATGTTTTTTTTTATTTTTTTTACAAAAGTATTTGGCAATATTAGAAAAAGATATATATTTGCACTCGCTAATCACAAAATAAGTGAAGCAAACTCCTCCTTAGCTCAGTTGGTTAGAGCATCTGACTGTTAATCAGAGGGTCCTTGGTTCGAGCCCAAGAGGGGGAGCTTAAAAAAAGCCTTATCAAAAATGATAAGGCTTTTTTGTTTTTAGTAATTGTATCTATTTCTAGATTTTCAATTTATTTAATATCAAAAAAAACATATCAATCTTTTTTTCAAGCATTTAACCTGTTTTTTGCATCAAAAACACAACTAATTAACTTTAAAAAACAGGGATTATTTATTCTTTTAACTGCTTTTAACCTTACATTATTAAATACAATTAAGTAAATAAACGAGTTATTATATAAACTTGTATAAATTCTATTTTTAGTAAATAAAGGCTTAAGAAAAGTATATCCAAATTTAGTTTTGATATACTTTTTAAATTCTTTGCACTTAAAAAATATTTACTATAAAGTAGGAATTAGGTTTAACAATCAAGTTTTATCATAAAAAATAATGGTATTTTTTTACCCTTTTTTTTAAAAAAAGAAAAAAGTTGGTTTTTCAATACCTGCAGATGTAACTTTTACTGGGTTTTCAAAACCTAGAATAGAAAAAATTATATATACCAATATCTTCTGTAAAACAACTAACCTATGATATTAGACAATCTAGAACAAAACTACAACTAGATCAAATAGAAAATAAGGCTTTTACATACCACAAACCTTTATTTTAAATGGACGACTAAATATCAGAGAATCATCTATCAACTTAAAAAAAGTTTAATAATTCTTTATTCTACTTTAATATTCCTTTTTTTTGACTTGTGCTTAAACCATTTGTAATAAAAACTTTTGTTAAAAAAAGTAAGCTATGGATTACAGATTAGACACATAGAAAAATAAAACTCATTTCAAATCATGACATTTTAGATGTTTCGCATATCACCTCATCTAATCCTTCAGTACTTACAAAGTAGCCTTACACCAAAAATTATCCCCAAAATAAGGCTTCTCCTTTTAAGTAAATTATTTACAGGAAACGTTTATCCAGATGTAGGTAGTACTAAGCCAATGGTAAACGTTTGTAATCGAGTAAGTTTATTGTACATTTACAATTATGGAAAATAAACTGTGTTTAGAATGCCAAACGCCTGTAAAAGGAAGAATAGACAAAAAATTTTGTTCTGATTATTGCAGAAACTCTTACAATAATAAAGTAAATAAAGACAGTAAAAATCTTATTAGAAATATTAATAATAGACTTAGAAAAAATCACAAAATCTTATCAGAATTAAACGTTTCTGGTAAAACCAAAGTAACCAGAACAAAACTTTACAATAATGGTTTCGATTTTAATTTCTTTACATCGATCTATAAAACAAAAACAGGTAACACCTATTTTTACATTTATGATCAAGGTTATTTAGCACTAGATAACGAACTGTTTTTGTTAATTAAAAAAGAATCTTAACACTACTTCCAAGTATTACCTTTTACAATAATAGCTGCTTTTAAAACATCTTTTTGACTTAATTGACCAATTAATTTACCATTATCTATAACAGGAAATCTTCTTCTGTGAGAAGATATAAATTTAAAAGCCGCATCAAAAATATTCATGTCTTTGTCTATAGTATCTACATCTGTAACCATATATTTACCTACAGTATTATTAGTATCAGAAGGCATGTTATAATATTTACTCTCAGAAATATGTTTAATACAATCTGTTTCAGAAATAATACCAATTAACTCATTTTTATCATTTACAACTGGCCCTCCAGAAATTTTATATTTAATTAATTGACTTATTACTACATCTAAAGAATCTTCTGCTTTAAAAGTTACTAATTTTTTTGTCATATAATCAGAAACTAAAATTTGAGACTCTTCATTTCCTTGACTTGTATCTCTTTTTCCTTGAAAGCTTTTAATACCCATAATAAGTTAGTTTTAAGTTGTTTTTAAATTTACAGAAATTTCTGTTCTATTTTAACATTTGTACAAAGTTTTTTTTATTTAGTACTTTTATAAAAATTGAACAACCAAATGAAAAGATTATCATCAGTCTTATCTGTACTCATACTTTTAGCTGTTATTTATTGGAGTTTTTATGATTTAAAACCATCTTTAGATAATGAAAAAATAAGTTTAGTAACTAAGTTTTCTAAAAATAATGCGCTACATCATCTAAAAAATATTAGTCAGAATACACATTTTGTAGGTACAAAAGAACATAAAAATGTTCAGAACTACATAGTAAACGTGTTGCAAAAAATGGGTTTAGAAACCGAAATACAAACCCAAACCACCATTAATAAAAAATGGATGGCAACAACAACAACAGAAAACATTATAGCAAAAATAAAAGGTACTGAAAACGGAAAAGCTTTACTACTTTTAACTCATTACGATTCTAGCCCCCATTCTTCTAAAGGCGCAAGCGATGCTGGTTCTGGAGTAGTAACTATTTTAGAAGGTATTAGGGCTTTTTTAGCAAATAATAAATCGCACAAAAACGATATAATTATTCTAATTTCTGATGCTGAAGAACTGGGTTTGTTAGGAGCACAAGCTTTTATTGATAATCATAAATGGGCAAAAGATGTTGGTTTAGTTTTAAACTTTGAAGCAAGAGGAAGTGGAGGTCCTAGTTATATGTTAATGGAAACAAATGGAAAAAACAGTAAATTATTAACTGAATTTTTAGCTGCCAAACCTAATTTTCCTGTAGCAAATTCTTTAATGTATAGCATTTATAAGAAATTACCTAATGATACAGATTTAACCGTTTTTAGAGAAGATGCCAATATAAATGGATTCAATTTTGCTTTTATTGATGATCATTTCGATTATCATACAACACAAGACACTTATGAAAGGCTAGACAGAGAAACCCTCTTACACCAAGCAGATTACTTAATGCAATCGCTTAATTACTTTTCCAATTCTGATTTAGAAAACCTAAATTCTGATGAAGATTTAGTTTATGTTAATTTTCCTTTTATAAAAATGTTAACCTATCCTTTTGCATGGGTTACACCAATGTTAATAATTGCAGTTGTTATTTTTATTCTACTTTTAATCTACGGATTTTCATCAAAAAAAATAACAATAAAAGGTAGTTTAATGGGCTTTATTCCTTTTTTAATTTCTATTGTTATATGTGGTGTAATTTCATTTTATGGCTGGCAACTTATAGAGACTATTCACCCTCATTATAAAGACATTTTACATGGTTTTACTTACAATGGCTACACTTATATTTTTGCTTTTGTATTTTTAAACCTAACCATCTTACTCATCGTTTACAAATTATTTAAAAAACAGAAAAAAACAAGAGATTTACTCATTGCTCCAATATTTATATGGCTAATTATCAACCTTTTTATTAGTAATTATTTAAAAGGTGCTGGTTTTTTTATAATTCCTGTATTTATAGCTTTATTCATTTTAGCTATTTCTCTTTTTATGTATTTTGATGATCGCTCAAATCGTATATTATTTACAATTTTATCTATACCCACTATTTACATTTTTTCGCCTATGATACAGATGTTTCCTGTTGGTTTAGGTTTAAAAAATCTTTTTATAAGTGGCATTTTAATCGCCTTAATTTTTGGGTTAATGTCACTTGTTTTTTACAATAAAAAAGCTAAATGGATGTTGAGATTTAGTATAATTCTTACTTTTATTTTCTTCGGATTAGCTTCTTATAATAGTAATTTTTCTGTTGATAATAAAAAACCAAACAGCATTGTTTACATTCAAAATTCTGATGATAAAACTGCATATTTTGGCACTTACAACAATATTTTAGACAACTTTACAAAACAAATTTTTGATAAAACTGCCACAAAAGGAAGTATTAAAAATGCGGAAACTAAAAGCAAATACAACACACGTTTTAAGTATCATAAAAAAACAGATTATAGAAATATTTTACCTTCGGATATTAGCGTAGATATAGATACAATAATTGGTAATAATCGTTTTTTAGAACTAGTTATATCACCTAAAAGAAAAGTGAATAAATTAGAATTTATCACCAAAAATAAAATCACTTTAAAACAATTTAAAGTTAATGATGCTTTGGTTCTAAAAGGGAAAAACTACACTAAAAAAAGCGGAACATTTTTAATTTATCATTTTGCAAATTCTGATGAAGATTTAACAATATCATTTACCATTGATGTAAACCAAGAACTAGATGTTATATTAAATGAGATTTCTTATGATTTGTTAACCAACTCTAACTTCTCTATAAATCCAAGATCCGAAGAAATGATGCCTATGCCTTTTGTTACTAATGATGCTATTATCATCAGTAAAAAATTAAAGTTATAGCCAATTATAAAAGCATAAAAAAAGCGTTTTGAAAAATTCAAAACGCTTTTTTTAATTTTAATTATCAGAAATTAATTACTCAATTTCAGAAACTCTTAAAGTATTTACCATACCTCTAGCTTCTGCTGGCATAGAAGCCAAATTGATAATTAAATCACCAGATTTTACATAACCTTTTTCTTTAGCTATTCTATTTATGTCTTCTACAGTATCATCTGTAGTTAAGTTTTTATCGTAATAATACGCTTTAACTCCCCAAAGTAAATTTAATTTACCTAATATTCTTCTTTCTGTAGAAAAAGCTAAAACGTGTGTTCTAGGTCTCCATGAAGAAATTTGAAATGCTGTATAACCACTATTTGTTAAAGTAGAAATGGCAGCTGCATCTGTATCATTAGCCATCATTGCTGCATGATGACAAATAGATTTTGTTATAAATCTATTGGTTCTAATATGTGGTGCTTCTTGTGGCACTTTTATCATTCTAGAGTTTTCTGTTGCTCTAATAATTTCAGACATTTTTTGAATAACTCTTAATGGATGTTTACCTACAGATGTTTCTCCAGAAAGCATAACAGCATCTGCACCATCCATAATAGAATTGGCAACATCATTTACCTCTGCTCTAGTTGGTACAGAATTATCGATCATTGTTTCCATCATCTGAGTAGCAATAATTACAGGTATTCTTGCTCTTTTTGCTCTTCTAACTAATTTCTTTTGAATTAATGGTACGTCTTGCATTGGTATTTCTACACCTAAATCTCCACGAGCAACCATTAAACCATCACAATAAGGTATTAATGCGTCTAAGTTTTTAACAGCTTCTGGCTTTTCTATTTTTGCAATAACAGGAATTCTATATTCTGAATGTTGTGATATTAAATCGCGTAACATTCTTAAATCTTCTGGATTTCTTACAAAAGATAAAGCAATCCAATCTACTTCTAACCCTATTGCAAAAACAGCATCTTCCATATCTTTTTCTGTTAAAGCAGGTAAAGAAATATCTGTGTTTGGTAAGTTTACACCTTTTTTAGACTTTAAAGGCCCACCAACTAACACTTTAACAACCACTTCATTTTCTTTGTTGGTAGATATTACTTCGAAAAGTAATTTACCATCATCTACTAAAATTTGTTCTCCTGCTTTTACATCTTTAGGAAAACGTTGGTAAGTCATAAAAGCTTTTTCTTTGGTACCAATACACTCATCTGTTGTAAAAGTAAAAGTGTCTCCATCTTTTAATTCTACATCATCTTCCATAACACCAACTCTTAATTTTGGTCCTTGTAAATCTCCTAGAATGGCAATGTTAAATCCGTTTTCTTCATTTATTTCTCTAATTCTATTTACATTTTGTTCTACAATGTCATAGTTTGCATGAGAAAAATTAATTCGAAAAACATTTACACCAGCTATGGCTAGTTCTTTCATTTTCTCTTTAGTATCTATTGCAGGTCCTAAAGTTGCAACTATTTTTGTTTTATTACTGTGTGCCATAATTTCTAAAATATTAAAAAGTCTTTTGATTTTAATTTATTCTTATCTATTATATAAGAAGTAATTACTTGATCTATTGTTTTGATTTTGTTTATAATTTCTTCAACAAAATTATACTGTAAACTACCAGAAATTTTAATAAAAAAATCTACTTTTTTCTTTTCTGGTATTAAATATGTTTTTGTTTCTGATGTTAATAAAAGTTCGTTAGATTCTTTTTGATTTTCTCTTTTAGAGCTATTAGCTATTAAAAACCACTCGAAATCATATTTGTTATTTGAATAATTAAATATTGAAAAAGAAGTTTCATTTTGTTTTTCTTCAAAATTTAAATCTTCTTTAGCTTTATAAAAACTGGTTCCTAACTTTTTATTCAATAGATAGGCTAACTTGAAGTCTTCTAATGCTGTATGAATTCCAATTAATGAATATTCTTCTTCGCATATATCTAAACCTAATGAATGAATTTGCATGAATAGAAACTGGCGTTTATATGTTTTTACAACGCTAATTTACTAATAGTTTATGAGTTTCAATGTTATTTTAACGAAAACGTTATCGTATTTAGCCCTCAGAAATTTGGCTTTGGAAAGCGTAATAAACTCTTTTTGAGGCTTGTTCTTCTGCCTTTTTTTTAGATGTAGCTCTACCTTTTGCAATTTGTTCTCCATCTATACTAACTCGAACACTAAAGTGTTTTACAGGGTCATTACCTGTATCTTCATAAGTGTCAAACTTATACTTTTTCTTTTGTTTTTGGCACCATTCTATAATTAGCCCTTTGTAGCTTGTAATTTTACCTTCTAACCTTTCTATATCAACATAAGGTAATATTACGTTTTCAAAAATAAATTTTTGCGAAAAATTATAGCCTTTATCTAAATAAATTGCACCAACTAAAGCTTCAAAAATATTTCCATGTATATTTTCGCCAACATTGGCTTCATCTACATTACTATTAATGAAACGAATTAAGTCTAAATCTTTACCCAGTTCATTTAAATGTTCTCTACTTACTATTTTAGAGCGCATTTGTGTTAGATAACCCTCTGAACCTGTTGGCACTTTTTTATAAAGATATGCAGCAATTACAGAGCCTAAAATAGAATCTCCTAAAAACTCTAAACGTTCGTAGTTTATAGGATTTCCTTTTTCGTCTGATAACTGTACAGATCTATGTGTAAAAGCTTTTTTGTATTTACTTAAACTTCTTGGTGTAAAATTTAGTAATTCTTTTAATTCGTAGTACAAAGCCCTATCTTCTTTAGCTTTAGGAGGTCTTCTAACTATTTTACGAATTAAATTAATTTTCATTTTTATTCCACCAACTTCTTAAAGGCTACACAAGCATTATGCCCACCAAAACCAAATGTATTACTCATAGCCACCTTAATATCTCTTTTTTGAGCCTTATTAAGCGTAAGATTTAATTCAGGATTAATATTTTCATCAATAGTTGCATGGTTAATAGTAGGAGGAATAATACCATTTTCCATAGCTAAAATAGAAGCTATAGATTCTATTGCACCTGCAGCACCTAATAAATGCCCAGTCATAGATTTGGTAGAATTTATATTGATGTTCTTAGCATGATCTCCAAAAACCTCAGAAATTGCTTTTAATTCAGCAACATCTCCTAAAGGAGTAGAAGTACCATGTGTATTAATATGATCTACATCTTCTGGATTTATTCCAGAATTTTCTAAACAGTTTTTCATTACTGCAATTACACCAATTCCTTCTGGATGTGGGGCTGTCATATGATAAGCATCAGAAGACATACCACCACCTATTACTTCTGCATAAATTTTGGCACCTCTTGCTTTTGCGTGTTCATATTCTTCTAAAATAATAGCACCTGCACCTTCACCTAAAACAAAACCATCTCGTTCTGCATCAAAAGGTCTAGAAGCAGTTTTATAATCATCATTTCTTTCAGATAATGCTTTCATGGCATTAAATCCACCAACACCAGCCTGAGTAACAGCAGCTTCTGAACCACCTGTTACAATAACATCACAATGTCCTAATCTAATGTAATTTAAAGCATCTATCATTGCATTTGCAGAAGATGCACATGCAGAAACTGTAGTATAATTTGGCCCCATAAATCCATTTTTAATAGATATATGACCAGGGGCAATGTCTGCAATCATTTTTGGGATAAAGAAAGGATTAAATCTTGGTGTGCCATCTCCAGCTCCAAAATTCATAGCTTCGTTTTGAAAAGTTTCTAAGCCTCCTATACCTGCTCCCCAAATTACACCAACACGTAATTTGTTAATCTCGTCTAAATTTAATTTAGCATCTTGAATGGCTTCATCAGCAGCTACAACAGCATACTGTGTAAATTTATCCATTCTTCGAGCTTCTTTTCTATCAATAAAATCATTGACTTTGAAACCCTTTAACTCACATGCAAAACGAGTCTTGAACTTGGCAGCATCAAAGTGTGTGATAGGTGCTGCTCCACTAACTCCGTTAATTAAAGCGTTCCAATATTCTTCAATATTATTACCAATTGGCGTTAATGCGCCAAGTCCAGTTACTACAACTCGTTTTAATTGCATATAAATATTACTTTTTTGCTTCTTCTATATAGCTAACTGCTTGACCTACAGTTCCGATGTTTTCTGCTTGGTCATCTGGAATTTGAATATCGAATTCTTTTTCGAATTCCATAATTAACTCAACAGTATCTAAAGAATCTGCTCCTAAATCATTTGTGAAGCTAGCTTCTGTTGTTACTTCGTTATCGTCTACTCCTAATTTGTCTACGATAATAGCTTTTACTCTTGATGCAATGTCTGACATAATTTTTTTGTTTTTTAAAATTTAAATCGGCGCAAAAATACAAATCTTTATATTTATAACTAATATTTGCCCGAAAAATGATTACTAAATGTAAAGAAAAAAAATTAATCTCCTTCAAAAATAATCAATTTGTTAATATTTATTCTTTTTTTTGTAGCTTAGAAATGTAGTTATGAAGCGTATTGTTGTTTTTGCTTCTGGTTCTGGAACGAACGCAGAAAACATTATAAAGTTTTTTAATCATACTAAAACCGCTAAGGTTACTAAATTGTTATGTAACAATGAGCGTGCCAAGGTTTTTGATAGATGTAAAAGACTAAACACTAACTCTTTACACTTTAAAAGGGAAGAGTTTTTTTCTTCGGATTTTATACTTAATATTTTAAAAGAAGAAGCAGATTTTATTGTTTTGGCTGGTTTTTTATGGAAAATTCCTGAAAAAATAATTGATGCTTTTCCTAATAAAATTATAAATATTCATCCTGCTTTATTGCCAAATTATGGTGGAAAAGGAATGTATGGGATGAACGTTCATAGAGCTGTAAAAGAAAATAACGAACCAGAAACTGGTATTACAATTCACTATGTAAATGCAAATTATGATGAAGGTGCTATCATTTTTCAGGCAAAAACGGCTTTAAATGATACAGATACTCCAGAGAAAATTGCAGAAAAGATTCATCTTTTAGAACAACAGTATTTTCCAAAAGTTATAGAAGAAGTAATTTTATCTACAAATGGCTAAAAAAAAGTTTTATGTAGTTTGGAAAGGAAGAAAAACAGGTGTTTTTACTTCTTGGAAAGTTTGTAAAGCTCAAATTGATGGTTTTGATGGTGCTCAATACAAATCTTTTGCTGATTTAGGTGAAGCCGAAAAAGCATTCGAAGGAAAATATGAAGATTATAAAGGTAAAAACACTAAAAAACCCACATTATCTTCTTCTGAAAAAGCCAAATATGGTTCGCCAATTTTAGAGAGTATTTCTGTTGATGCTGCTTGTGCTGGAAATCCTGGTAAAATGGAATATAGAGGTGTTTTTACACACAGTAAAAAAGAAATTTTTAGAAAAGGTCCTTTCCAAAAAGGGACAAATAATATTGGTGAATTTTTAGCATTAGTGCATGGAATTGCGTTATTAAAGAGCAAAAACAAAGAAAATATTCCTATTTATTCTGATTCTAGAATTGCCATGAGTTGGATTAAACAAAAAAAATGCAAAACCAATCTTCATTTTGATACTGCTAACAAAGACTTATTAGACTTGATTAAAAGAGCCGAAAATTGGCTTAAAAACAACTCTTTTAAAAACCCAATTTTAAAATGGGAAACCAAAGCTTGGGGAGAAATTCCTGCGGATTTTGGGAGGAAATAAAATCCCATCCCAACCTTCCTAAAGGGAAGGAGCTAGTAGATTTGTGTAAAACTTAGATTTTTTTTCTAAAAACTGAACCTACAAATTATACCCAATGCTAAACATAATAATTCTTGGTAATATAAAGGTTTTAGTATCTGAAACTACATAATCCGAAAAACTATTGCTTTGTTTAAATTGTGCATTTAATAGATTTTGTGCGATTATTTTATAACTCCAAGCAGAATTTTCTTTTTTATAAGATAAGGTTGCATTGGCAATTTCGTAGGTATTTTTCTGATTCAACGTTTTATTCTGATAATTGCTTTTGGTATAATCGAAATTAAAAATAAAGTTTTCTATAAAATTATAATCAATATTTATAAAAGGAGCTGTAGTTACAAACTTTGTGGTTGTTGCACTCGATGTAAAATTGCCCATATCTTGTTTAAAACCAATTTCTATAGTTGGGAATTTATCAAACAACGTTTCAATAGCAATTTCGTAATCGTAATTTTTGTTGGTATTGGTTTGTTGGGTATTATTTAGTTCTTGTACGTATTGTGAATTACTAAAACCAACATCAAATTTATACTTTAGGTTTTTTATGGTTTTTTCTAAGTGAATATTTCCTCGCCAATCTTCTGATGGATTGTCAAACATTTTTACTGTTAAAAATTGATTGATGTCATTAAAATCAACCGTGTTTCTTACACCACGAATTTGTTTATTGTAATTTACACTTGCAAACAACATTAAACCTCTGTACAAACTAAATCTACTATAATAAATTCTTGCACTATGGAATAAGTTGTTTTGTAGATTTTCATTTCCTTTAAAAACGGAATTGTACGATTGCAAATAAAAACGATTGGCGAATTTACTGGCATCAGAAAAAGAAGTTTTTAAGTTGTAATTTATGGTGATTTTTTTTGATTTATTAAACTCAATTTTGGCTAAAAAATCAGGTAAAACAACCCATTTACTAACATCCGTAGTTATATTTTGATTAATATTCCAATCGTATTTATGGGCAAATATTCCTTGTTTTAGGGTAAAAATCCCTGCTCTGAATTTGTAATGTATTCCTACAAAAAAATCGTTCAAGCTAAAATTTACATCGTTTCCAAATCCGCCATTGGCGAAATTATTTACAGTATTATTATCTAAAACTTGAATGTCTTCTGTAAAAAAGTCTTCTTGCAAAAATTTGTTTCCTAAAGTTGTATAAATGTGATTGCTGTTGTTAATTTCCCAAAAGTGTTTAAAAACGCCATCAAAATTATGTTCTTGGGTGTTTTTTAATTGATTAATTCGCAATAAAGTCTGGTTATTATCAGCAGGAATTAATCCTTGTAAAATAGGATCTTGGGTTTCCCAAAAAGCGGTTTTATTACTTTTATCAAAGGTATAATTGATGACAGACGAAAACGTGTGCTTGTCATTTTGCCTTTTGTGCCATTCTATATTTTGGTTGATGTAAGTAGCTGTTAAATCTCTGTCTGTTACAATGGTATTTGTATTTGCATTTATACTACTCGTTAAATTTTGATTGTTGATATTGTTGGTTCTTTTTACTTGCGTTCTTGCATAGAATTTCGATTTGGAATTGGGTGTGTATTCTAAATTTAAATTCCCAATTCCTAATAAATTATCGAAATTTGTTTTTCGAGTTCTATCTTCTACAAAAGTGGTATACTCATTCAGGTTTTCTACTAAACTCGATGTTTCTGAATTCGAAAAAATAGCATACCCAGAAACATCCAATTTTTGAGTTGCCGTTTTTGAAATATTTAACGCCCCAAATTTTTGTTGACTACTCAACACATCATTACTTTGCATAAATTGAGAAAAATCGCCACCTTTCCAACTAAAATTACCACTAAAAATAGCATTTACTCCTCCTGAAAAACTCATATAATCTCTGAACGTAAATGTTTTTTCGCCTATATTATTGATGTTTCCTATAAAGTTAACGTTGGTTTTTGGCGAATAATAAAACAAATTGGCACTTGTTTTGTAAAAATCTTTATTGCCTTTACCAGCCTCAACATCACCAAAAACAAAACGTTTTTTATCTTCTTTTAGGTTGATGTTCATTGCCATTTCATCAGAATCGGACAAACCTTTTAGAAAAGAAACTTCGTTGTAATTGTCTATAACCTCTACATTACCTACAGCATCTACAGGAATATTTTCTACTGCCAATTTAGTGTTACCGCCAAAAAACTTTTTACCATCTACTAACATTTTGGTTACTTTTTTACCTTGTACTTTAACTCCTCCATTTTTATCTACCTCAACTCCTGGTAGCTTTTTTAATACATTTTTAAGTTTACGTTCTGAACCATCTATAAATTTACTGGTTTTATAGGTTGTGGTGTCTCCTCTAACTGTTACTGGCATTTCAATTATTACCTCATCTAATTGTTCTGAAGATTGTTGTAAAACAAAGTCTTTTTTGCTGTCTTTTAACGCGATAAATTGATAATCTAAAGGCTTATAACCCAAGTAAGAAATACTAATAGTAATCGTATCTCCTTTTTGTAAAGTTAGCTTGTAATAACCCTCATTATCTGTAATAGCAAATTGCAAATTTTTAGACACATCTTTGGGTTTTGCAATTACGTTTGTGTAAGGTAAAGAATTTAGTAAACTGTCTTTTACAAAACCTGTTAACGTAACTTTTTGGGAATAACTAAAACTTGAAATTGTAAAGACTAAAATGATTAGGAGTTTCTTTTTCATAAAAACAGTTTATTGCTTTTCAATAGTTTTCCAAAACGCTTCTCCTCTTTTTCTAGCTTCTTCTGCTGTCATTTTTTTACCTTTTGTAGGTTTTTTAATTACAATTTCTTTTTTAGGATTTATAATTATTTCTGATGCACTAATAGTTCTTCTATGCATTTCTACTAAAAGAACCAAACCAGGTAAGCCATTATATTTTAAAGGTCCAAAACTAACAGGTATTTCTGGAGTAAACCAAACTACAGGTTTCATCTTTTTGTTGGTTGACTCAATATCAATTGCTTTAAAACATAGATATCTACCAATTTTTTAGACTCTTGTGTTATTTTCCATTTTTTGGGATTAATTTCTATTAAGAATAATTCTCCAAAAGTGTTACTTTCATTAAAATACTCATTCGTTTTTGTGTTTTTGTAATATCTACGATCTCCACCAGCAAAAGTTCTATTTACATTAAAAATGGGTTTTCCATCATTTTGCATTTTATCCTCTACGTAATATAAAGACTCATCATTAGAAAACTCTAAATAGGCATTTACATTGGGTGTGTTTTCAAAAACATCACGCATCCATTTGTTCATTTTCACTTTTTTTGTCTTGAGTTTTTTAGATATGGAATCTATTTTTTCTTTTGAATATGATTCCATAGAAACTATATAAGTTACTTTGCCAGTTAATTGTTGTGAAAAAATGGTTATTGAAAAAAACAAATAAATTAGTAATAGATTAAATCTCATAGCTTTACCTTATAATTGACGTACTACTTTTAAGAACGAAAAGAATTTATTAAGGTTTCAAATAAGTTATTTTTATCTATTTTTTATTCCGAACTTCTTTGTAAAACCTGTTTTGAGAATATCATTATATTCTTTTTTAGTAACATATTTTCCTTTGTATGGTTTTGATAAATTTAGGTTTTCTGTTAAGTTTAACTCAATTTTTACACATTCATAATAAACATCTCCTTCATCTAGAGATATTATTATTCCTGGAAGCCCATGATAATCTTTTATCCCAATATTAATTGGAATATCTGGGTTATACCAAGCCACAATTTGTTTAGTTTTTGTTTCTCCTATTCTATTAATATATTTTTGGGTTGTTGTTGCTTTAAAACAGATATAATCACCTATTTTCTTTTTTTCTTGAGAAAGATTCCAAATATATTTTACTTCATTTTCTATTATAAAATCTTCTCCTAAAGTGTTTTTTTGATTTAAAGTTATATTTGTTTCTGCATTATGATAATAGACTCCATTACCAACAAAAGCCGAGACTAAATCGAGTTTATTTTTTACATCAATATTCATTTTGTTATCTGTATAAAAAATAGAATG
This sequence comes from Polaribacter vadi, assembly GCF_018861005.1. Lineage (GTDB taxonomy): Bacteria > Bacteroidota > Bacteroidia > Flavobacteriales > Flavobacteriaceae > Polaribacter > Polaribacter vadi_A. Next base: position 84,364 of record NZ_JAHKQL010000015.1, on the reverse strand, counting down.
CTCATTATTAATATCTAAGATGTAAGTTTTGTTTGGTAAATCCTTCATAAAATCATTATAACTTTTTTTCTCCTTAGTTAATGACTCTCCAGATTTATATAATTTTAAACCAACATCATAAGTTATTCTAATATTCGAGTTCTTTTGACTAAATAACGCTACTGTTATAAACAGGAGTGCTATATTAATATTAATTCTATGCATTAGTTATGTCTACTATTTATTTACAAGGTTTTATATTTTTTATTTCCGCAAGCGAAGGTTTTTAATTTCTTTTAAAACGACTATTATACATTTCTTTTACAATTGCATTATATTCTCTTAACGTTACTTTTTCACCTTGACTTGGCTTTTTAATCAGCTTTTTCTTTTTTTGGTTTAATGATATTTTAGTAGCTTTTATCAGCAAAATATCTTCTTGTAGTTCTAAAATTAAACCAGGTAAACCATTGTAAGCTTTTGGCCCAAAATTAAAAGGGACTTCATTGGTATACCAAGCTGTAACATTAATGTGTTTATCATTACTTTTAATATTAGTTGTAGCTTTACAACAAAGAAAACCTGCATTTTTTTTGTTTCTTGAGTTAATTTCCATTTTTTAAATTTAGAACTATTAACAAAACATTCTCCAAGGGTTTGACAGTTTTGTATTTCTAAACTTTGTGTTCTTGTATTTTGATAAAAATTTTTATAACCTCCAGCAGCTATTAAATTCATTTTTTCCGTAATGTTGTAACAATCTGTTATTTTTTATTTACTTGAAATAAAGCTTCATTTAATCAAAACTGTAAAGTTGACACTACCTTCTTACTGTTAAATAAAAAATTATCCATAAATTTAATACATTCTTTATTTTTTAGTAATTTTCTTTATTTTGAATAAAGAATTATCAATATTTTGTTGGCTAATACCTGACTCATAATACACCACACCCGTTAAATTTGATTGTAAAAATATACCTACTGTTAAAAAGAAATAAATTAAAAAAAGATTTTTTTTCATTTTTTATATGTTATCAATTACTTTCTTAAAATTTAGAGATCAATTAAAACTGATCTCTAAATTATTTATCATAAAATATTACTCTACAGTGTACAAACAACCGTTTTTATATGTGATTTGTTGCGTAGTTTAAGCAACTAGTTAGTAAATCAATACCGACTAAGAAAGTCCGAGAGGACTATCGTAATTAGGTGAGAAGCCAGCAATAGATTATATACTGTGTTGTGTACAGTTATTCTGGGAAGAAATAAACAAAAATAGAATCATTTTAATTTAAATAAAGAACTGTTTTTAAAGAAAGTTCTTTATTATAACTATGACAAATATTAATTATTAGTCACAAGTTTTATAACCACTAAATGTTGAATTTTGTGAAAATACAGTTCCTATTCCTTCTACGAATAGATTATAATTCATAACACCTGAAACTGTAAAATTAATTCTAGTATTTTGATTATCTGTTGATAATGCCCCACCAAGGTGATGCCAAGAAACACCTAATGTAAATCCAGATATCCATGAATTTAAATTATTACCCGAACAACCAGCAAAATTAAACCCAACATTCATGTAAACACCAAAACCACCAATGTAAGTTTGTCTTGTAAAGTAACCGTCTTTATCTCCACCATCTCCAGAATAATCTGGTGCATCATCCGTAACAATTGGTTTACTATAAGCTTCATTCTTTACTTTTTCTATTTCGTTTAAGAAAATGTCCATTTCTTCTATATTATCAAAATATATAGGTTCTGGGAATTTTGTTTTTGTTTTGCTTAAGAAAATAGTCGACTCATCATGAAAACTGTAATTATTATTTCTTTTTTTTAGATGCTCAATAATTTTTTCTTTTGTTAATTTCTCTTCTTGCAGGACTAAATTCTCGTCTGAACATGAATAAGATATAATCGTTAAGAAAAGTATAATAATTTTATTTTTCATTTTATTTTATTTTTTATTTTTTTTATTATATATAGTACTACTAAAACAGCAAATACTATCAAGAATATTTGCCAAAATATAATTTTCATTTTTTTATAAGTTTATTTTACTCTTTCGTTTTTTAATAATTCGGTTTACTTATTCTTTTATTTCGGTTTCAACTTTCACATATACCGAAGTTGGATTGTCAGTCCTTTTGTTGACCTTAATTTAGTTTAACTTTACACAACTAAGTAATAAGTCATATAGTAATCCATTGGTCTTTATTGATTTATATGAACTATCCATAAAGATTTATACTTAGATTATTTTACACAATCACTTGCTGGCCCCATATTTCTATAATTACTTCTTCTATCTTTAGGTTGAAAATGTCGACATTGCAAATACAATAACTAAACTTAAAACTAATTTTTTCTATTTTTAAAAATGATTTATAAAATATGATTTGGTGTGTTTAGTTGATTGAACAAGTGTAAACAACACCAAAAACTTGTAGAAAATATGGTACATTTGTAGCACTTCTTCTGCTTGTTCTTGTTTATTTACATAGGCAATGGTTTTAAGTGATACATTTATTTACACGATTTTTATATTTCTTATTTCCGCAAGCAGAGGTTGTTTTATTTTAGATTAGATTCCTGCCTTCGCAGGAATGACAAAAAAAGAAAGAAAAGGAAATTTCTTAACTGTTACTGAAACAAGTTCATCCATAATAACAATAACAATTTATTAAAAAGTTTTCTTTTTCATAGCAATTTCTTTTGTTCAAATTTGAGAAAGATTTATCAGAAATAAAAATAATTCTATGGCTGTTTTGGCATCCCCATTTATGGGGAGAGTATTTTACCCCTATAAATAGGGATGCCAAAATGGAAAGTGAAAAAGTGTTTTTTTTAGCTTATTTTTATGCTTTAAAAATTGAAATGAAAGAAAAAGAAAAAGAAAAAGAAAAAGAAAAAGAAAAAGAAAAAGAAAAAGAAAGGTTAGAAAAGAAGTCTAAAGCTATTTTAAGGCGAATTGTTAAAAGACGTAAAGAACTTGGTTTAACCCAATGGGATTTAGGAGCGCTATTAAATTTAACCTCTAGTGGTTTTTACAAAGTAGAAACTGGCAAAACAAAATTAGATACTATTCGATTGTTAGAAATTTTAGAAAAATTAGAAATTTCTCCTGAAGAATTTTTTAAAGGTTTTAAATAAAACTATTCATCGTTCTCAATAAAAAACCCAAAACTAAATTTTAGTTTTGGGTTTTATTATTAATGTTTTCGTTACAATTTTGAGATTGCTTCGTAAAAACTCGCAATGACGCTCGTAAATTATATAGACGCTTTCATCAACTCTCTGTTCATTCTTGCAATGTTGTCTAAAGAAATTCCTTTTGGGCATTCTACTTCGCAAGCACCTGTGTTTGTACAGTTTCCAAAACCTTCTAAATCCATCTGTGCAACCATGTTTTTTACACGATCTGCTGCCTCTACTTGTCCTTGAGGTAATAATGCGTATTGAGATACTTTAGCACCTACAAATAACATTGCAGAACTGTTTTTACAAGTAGCTACACAAGCACCACAACCAATACAAGTTGCTGCATCCATTGCTTCGTCTGCAGCATGTTTAGAAATTGGTAAAGAGTTTGCATCTTGTGTATTACCAGATGTGTTTACAGAAATGTACCCCCCTGCTTGTTGTATTCTTTCAAAAGAGTTTCTATCTACAATTAAATCTTTAATTACAGGAAAAGCAGCAGCTCTAAATGGTTCTATTGTAATAGTGTCTCCATCTTTAAACATACGCATATGTAACTGGCAAGTTGTAACACCTCTATCAGGTCCATGAGCTTCTCCATTAATATACATAGAGCACATACCACAAATACCTTCTCTACAATCATGATCAAAAGCAACAGGTTCTTCACCAGAGTTTACTAATTGCTCGTTCAAAACATCCATCATTTCTAAAAAAGACATATGCTCTGAAATTTCAGTCACTTTATAGTCTACCATTTGACCCTTTGCGTTCGAGTCTTTTTGTCTCCAAATTTTAAGTGTTAAATTCATTCTGTCTTTTATTTGTATGAACGTTGTTTCAATTCAATGTCGTTAAACTCTAATTCTTCTTTATGTAAAACTGCATCAGCAGGTTCTCCTTTATACTCCCAGGCAGCAGCAAATGCAAAGTTTACATCATCACGTTTTGCTTCACCTTTTTGTGGTCCAGATTCTTCTGCAGATTCTTCTCTAAAATGCCCTCCACAAGATTCTTCTCTCATTAAAGCATCTTTTGCAAATAATTCTCCTAACTCTAAGAAATCTGCAACTCTACCTGCTTTTTCTAATTCTGGATTTAATTCGTCAGAGCCTCCAGGTACAGAAACTTCTTTCCAAAATTCTTCACGAATTGCTTTAATTTCTGCCATAGCTTCTTTTAAACCAGCTTCGTTTCTAGACATACCTGCTTTATCCCACATAACTTTACCAAGTTTTTTATGGAAATAATCTACAGATTTTGTTCCTTTATTATTTACAAAGAAATCTATTCTGTCTTTTACTTCTTTTTCTGCAGCTTCAAATTCTGGAGTTTCTGTTGATATTTTTCCGGTTCTAATATCATCAGCTAAATAATCTCCAATAGTATATGGTAATACAAAATAACCATCTGCTAAACCTTGCATTAATGCAGAGGCTCCTAATCTGTTTGCACCATGATCAGAGAAGTTTGCTTCTCCAATACAATAACATCCAGGAATGGTTGTCATTAAGTTATAATCTACCCAAACACCACCCATTGTATAGTGTACTGCAGGATAAATCATCATAGGAGTTTCGTATGGATTTTGATCTACGATTTTTTCGTACATCTGAAATAAGTTACCATATTTAGCTTCAACTATTTTTTGACCTAATTCGTATATTTTTGCATCAGAAGGATTGTTAATATTATGAATTTTTGCTTGTTCAGTTCCATATCTAGTAATTGCAGAAGCAAAATCTAAATACACAGCTTCACCAGTTGCATTAACTCCATAACCAGCATCACAACGTTCCTTTGCTGCTCTAGATGCTACATCTCTTGGTACTAAATTACCAAAAGCTGGGTAACGTCTTTCTAAATAATAATCTCTTTCTGCTTCAGATAAATCTGTAGGTTTTTTCTTACCTTCTCTAATTGCTAAAACATCGTCCATGTTTTTTGGCACCCAAATTCTACCATCATTTCTTAATGATTCAGACATCAATGTTAATTTAGATTGATAATCTCCTGAACGTGGAATACAAGTTGGGTGTATTTGTGTATAACATGGGTTTGCAAAATAAGCTCCTTTTTTGTGGATTTTCCATCCAGCAGTAACATTAGAACCCATTGCATTGGTTGATAAGAAATATACGTTTCCATAACCACCAGAAGCAACAACAACAGCATGTGCTGAGTGTCTTTCTATTTCTCCTGTAATTAAATTACGTGCTATAATTCCTCTTGCTTTACCATCAACAATAACAACATCTAACATTTCGTGTCTGTTAAACATTTCTATTTTACCACGAGCAATTTGTCTATTCATTGCAGAATAAGCTCCTAATAATAATTGCTGACCTGTTTGCCCTTTTGCATAAAAAGTTCTAGAAACTAAAACCCCACCAAAAGAACGATTGTCTAACAAACCACCATAATCACGTGCAAAAGGTACTCCTTGTGCCACACATTGATCTATAATATTTGCAGAAACCTCAGCAAGCCTATATACATTTGCTTCTCTAGATCTATAATCTCCTCCTTTTACAGTATCGTAAAATAATCTGTAAGTAGAATCGCCATCTCCTTGGTAATTTTTTGCTGCATTAATACCTCCTTGAGCTGCAATTGAATGCGCTCTTCTTGGAGAATCTTGATATGCAAATGCTTTAACATTGTAGCCTAATTCTGCTAATGTTGCAGAAGCAGAACCACCTGCTAAACCTGTACCTACAACTATAACATCTATATGACGTTTGTTTGCAGGGTTTACTAAATTAATTTTATTTTTATAATCTGTCCATTTATCTTTAATTGGACCTTTTGGTACTTTTGAATCTAAAGCCATGCTAATATTAAGATTAATGGTTATTAAATAAATGATGATACAATGCAATAATTATAAACCCTAAAGGAATAATAATTGAATATGCTTTACCAAAGTTTTGTAATGCTTTTTTACGACCTGCTGTAGAACCCATAGATTGAAAAGCAGAAGTAAAACCATGTGCTAAGTGCAAACCTAAAAACACAAATGCAATTACGTAAGCACCCACTCTTAATGGACTGTGGAATTTTTCTACCAATTCATGAAAGTATCTCATTTCTCCATTGTACATTCCAGACATATCTCCAACAACATATTTTGTGTTTAATTCTGGAATCCAAAAATCGATAAAGTGTAAAATGATAAAAGCAAGAATTGCAATTCCGCTATAAATCATATTTCTACTCATCCATGTAGAATTTGCTGCTCCATTGTTTTTAGCATAAGCAACTCCTTGTGCTTTTTTGTTTTTTAATTCTAAAATAAAACCCATTACAAAATGAAAAACAACTCCAATTATTAAAACTGGCTGTAATGCAAATTGGACTAAAGGATTTGTTCCCATAAAATGAGAAGCTGTGTTAAATGCATCTTCACTAAAAAGTGACAGTAAATTAACTGATAAATGCATTATTAAAAAAAACATGAGGAAGAAAGCAGAAAGCGCCATTGCTACTTTCCTTCCAATTGAAGATTTGAAAAATCCGCTCATTGTGTAGTTAAGTTAAAATTGTGTTTACAAAAATACACCTTAAACAAATGGATAGCAAAGAAATTAGAACGTTTTCAATGGTATTTAGAACTATTTTAAATAAATTGGTTAAACGTTTAACAAAAAACTTGAAAAATGTTATTTTTAAACGTTTTTAAGTAATTATAACTTAAAAAGTTATAAACTTTCTTTTTCAGCAAAAAAAGACATTGCAAAAAAAGTTCTAAAAACTTAGCTTATTTTATAATTGAGTTAAAAAAGCTTCATCCTTTCTTTTATAAAGTACAAATTCTGTTAAACTGTTTGCTCTTTTTTTAGGGTAAAAAAACTTTAGTTGAATATTCTCTTGATTATAATGCCTAAACCTTTTTTCTATTATATAATCTTTTAAAATTTTTGCTGTACTAACACTATCAATTAAAAAAGACAACACAAATTCTGATTCTAATTTTTCATCTTTTGGTAAAACTCTAAACTTGGTTACTGAAGAGTTAGCGTAAAAATCGAATACATTAGGTATTTTACCAATAGTTACTACTGATTTAGCTGCATAATTATCATTTAAGTACTCTGCTGCATATATACCTGCTCTATAATCGCTAACCTTAGCGTAAACATTTACACTTGCATATAAATTTAACACAATGGATATACAACCAGAAAACACTACATATTTAATTGTTCTAGTTAACTTAATATTGTGTAATTTTATAATAACAGCAACCAATAGTAAAATACATATTGATGTAAAATAGATGTTTGACTTAGAAATTATCGTTAAAAAAAACAATAGAAACACACCTAAAACTATAAATAATAATTGTGTTATGTTAATGATTTTTCTCTCTTTTTTTGAAAAAGAATTATTTAAAGTATTTGCCACCAAAACTGCATAAAAAGGAAAAACAATCGAAATATAATGTGGTAATTGAAATTTAGATATCGAAAATAGCATTAACATAAATAGACCACCAAAAAAAGTATAATTTTCTGCTATTTTATCTTTCTTAAATAATTGTTTTCCTCTTTTAAAAAAAGCTATATACAACAAAATACACCAAGGAAAAAAGGCCCAAACTAAGGTGTGTAAAAAGAAAGAAACATCTCCTCTAGATCTTGTAATTGGTCCAGAATTTATTAATCTACTAAATTGACTATCCCAAAGAAACCACCTGATTCCAGAAACTCCTTTTTTACCAAAAACTTCTTTACCTAATTGACTATCAAACTGAACATATAGTGCATAAATTTCTGGTAAAATGAAAATAAAAATCAACAAAAAAATAAAAAGCCATCTCCAAGAAATTAGTTCTTTTAGGCTTATTTTATTGTAAAATAGATGTCCAAAAATTCCGCCAAAAATAGGCACAATTATAAAGATACCTTTGGTCATAATTGCAATAGCAACAAATACAGAAACCAAAGTTAAATGACCTAATTTCTTTTGATAAAAACCTGCATCAAAATGATAAATACTAGCAATAATTGCCAACATTAAATAAGGTTCTATTCTACCTTCTGTACTTGCCATAAAAGTATATTGTGCAGTTGCCAAAACAAAAACACTTAACCAAGCAGTAGTTTTGTGATAATATTTATTAGCAAATTTAAAAGTGTAAATAAACGAACCAAAAATAGAAAGTGTAATTGGTAAAAAATATGAAAACGGACTTACACCAAAACATTTAAAGAACAAAGCAGCAACCCAAAAAGGAAAGTGCGGTTTATCTAACCAATCTTTATGATTGTGAATTAGTGATAGAAAATCGCCAGTTTCTATCATGTGCTTACTTAAAGTTCCATACAAGGCTGCATCATCTATATAAAAATCTAAAAATAAATTATAGATATAAATACCTAAACAAGCTGTAAGTATTGTAAATAAATAAGGAATTATTGTTCTATAAACCATTATACTTCTATTAAGAAATTATGATTTATAAAAGTAATAACAGCCTTGTTATGTAATAATTAAGTTAAGTTTAAACTGATTTTAATTTTGAGAGTTAGATGTTACCAAACATTTATTATTCTTCCATTTTCCTTTTAAATCTTCTGTAAGAATAACATCACCTTTACAATTTAAAAAATTACCTTTTTTATCTTTTTTGATAATTTTCATTTTACCTGCTAAAATTGCGTTAATAACTCTAAATATTAATCCGTTTTTAGAGGTTTCACTTCCTTTTACTATTAGCTTTAAACCTTGTTCATTATTCCATAAATCCATATCTGAAGATATTTTATCTGGCAAAAAACCATCTTCTAACTTATTCTTTTTAAAAGTTAGGTAATTTTCTTTTTCATGCGCTTTTCCTAAAGTTTTAGCTGCAGATTTACCAATTTCTTGATGCAATCTTGCCATCCAAAAGGCGTGTCTAAAAGCATCTACTTGTCCACCAGAAACATCACCATCTAATAAATCTGTTTTAGCAATAGAATCTGATATTCTTATGGTTTCTTCAGAAATCAATAAAGCTTTTTTTGCTTTAAAAGGATGCAAGGCCACCCAACTCTTTAAAGGTTTAGATAGCTTTAAAAACTTATTAAAATTAGATTGTGCATTTATAGTAATAGCTAAAAACAAGCAAATATAAATTACTGAAGTCTTCATAATTCAAATATATAAAACCTCACAAATATTAATATCTGTGAGGTTTGTAAAATAGCTATTTTAAAAATTGTTTACTTAATTTGAAAATCACTTTTAGCATCACCTATTTTTACTACATATTTACCTTTTGGCAAATAGTAAACATCATTTTGAGCGGCTTTTACTTTAGCTTTTTCATTGGCTTTTTTATACGCTTTAAGACCATTTTTAGAGAAAGTTACATCAAAAGAAAATGCATTAAACCCTTTATCTGCATCTACAGAAATTGAGTTTACTTTTACATCATCTTTATAAATATTTACAACCGTTTTTGTTTTAGTTTTAGAGTAAAAAGGAATACTCAATTCTGGCTCGTTTGCAGCTCTCCACTGACTCCTAGAACTCCCCCAATTTCTGCTTTGTCTAATATCTGAAATAGTAAAAATATGGGTAGATTTTGATAAAACTTCTTTGGTCATTTTTTGAATAGGTGCAATATCTGCCTTATATAAACTACGACCATGTGTACCAACTATTAAATGTTTTGCTGTTGGCTGAACTACCAAATCGTGTACTGCAACATTTGGCAAGTTTTTGCTAAAAACACTCCAAGAAGTTCCTTTATCAAAAGAAACATATAAACCATTGTCTGTACCTAAATACAAAACATTTTCATTTGCTGGGTCTTCTTTAATTACATTTACTGCTGATGTAGGTATTGATTCCCCAATATTTTGCCAGGTTTGCCCATAATCATCAGACATATACACATAAGGTGTAAAATTATCTGATCTATAACCGTTTAAAGTTGCATACACTCTTTCTTTTTTGTGTGCTGATGCAATAACTCTAGTTACCCATAAATTTTGTGGTAAATTATTAGAAATCCTTGTCCAGCTTCCACCTCCATTTTTTGTTAGGTTGATGTAACCATCATCAGAACCTACGTAAATCAACCCAAATTGAAAAGGGCTTTCTGAAATTGTAGTTAATGTTCCATAAGCAACATTTCCTTTTTTACCTCCAGTTGTTAAATCGTCAGAAATGGTTTCCCAATCATCACCTTGATTTAAAGATCTGTGTAATTTATTACCACCTAAATATAAAATATCTTGATTGTGTTTTGATAATAAAATAGGAGTTTGCCAATTGAAACGATAAGGAGTTTCGCCTAAAGTATGTTTTGGCTGAATGTAAGTATTTCTTCCTTCTCTATCAATTCTAAAGTAGTTTCCAAATTGATAACCTGTGTACACAATATTCGGATTTCTATCATCTACCTGAACTTGCATACCATCTCCACCCATAATAGATTCGTAAGGGTTTTGACCTGATTGTTGCCAACGCTTATCCATTCTTGCATTGTTTGCGCCAACCCAAACTCCATTATCTTGCAAACCACCATACACTTTATAGTTTTTTTGATTGTCTGCATACACAGCATAAAACTGACCAACTGCAGGATCGTTTAATTTAGTCCAGTTTTCTCCATCATCATAAGAAAGGTTTAAACCACCATCATTACCATTTAAAATATGACCCGATTTTTTAGGATTTACCCACAAAGCTTGGTGATCTGAATGTACATTTTCTCTACTAATAGATGTAAACGTTTTTCCTCCATCTTTAGATTTTATAATAGGTACACCTAAAACGTAAATTCCGTTTTCGTCTTGTAAATCTACTCTAATTTCTCCAAAATAATAACCGTAAGAACTGTACACACCATTTAAAAAATCGGTGTGAGTTTTTTTCCAAGATTTACCACCATTTGTAGTTTTAAAAACCTCTGCTCCAATAACAGGAGTATCGAATAACATAGAATTGGCATCTTCTAAATAACTTGCTAAATCTACAGGTTTTACAGAACCTACTCTAACCATTTGCTTTACATTTTGAGCTCTGTATTTTTCTTGAAATCCGTTATTTTTTAAATAGGTATTTAATTTTTTATCCTCTAATTTTAATAAATCGTCTTTAGACATGGTTTTAAAATCGTCTTTAGACAATTCATAAGAAGTTTTTTTATCTGCATCTTTTGGTCTTCTAAATTGACTATCATGCAAAGCATACACTGTATTTGCGTTAAAAACAGCCAAACCAATTCTACCTACTCCATCACCTACAGGAAAACCACTTTTATCGCTAATTTTAGTCCACGTACTTCCTGCATCTGTACTTTTATAAATTGCAGAATTTTTTCCATCACCATCAAAATTCCAAGCTTTACGTTCTCTTTCCCAAGAAGCAGCATACATAATATTAAAGTTTTCTGGCGCAAAAGCAACGTCTATAACCCCTGTATCATTATTAATAAATAAAGGGTTTGTCCAAGTTTTACCACCATCAATAGTTTTAAAGATTCCTCTTTCTTTATTTGATGAATATAAATGACCAATAACACCAACTACAACTTCATCAGTATTATTTGGGTTGATGACAATTCTACTAATATGATGAGAATCTAACAACCCAACATTTACCCATGTTTTACCTTTATCCGTAGATTTTAGCATACCTATACCTGCGTAACTAGATCTTGATGAATTTTTTTCTCCTGTACCTACCCAAATTGTTCCTGAGTTCCAGTCTACAGCAATATCACCAATATTTTGTGTTGGAGAATTATCTAAAAGTGGTGTAAAAGTGGTTCCATTATTATTTGTATACCATAAACCACCTGAAGCATAACCAACATAAAATTCTGTTGTATTATAAGGGTTTACAGCAACATCTACAACTCTACCACTCATAACAGTTGGTCCAATATTTGTAAAATTGATGTTTTTAACCAAAGAAGAAGTCATCATTTTAGATTTCTTGGTTAAAGATTGATTTACGTCTGATGCGCTTGTGGTTTTTTGTTGACCAAAAACAATTGTTGAAAATAAAACGAAACTTAAGAGTAATGCTTTTTTCATAAAAAAAGGAAGTATTAGTTATTGATTGGTTATAATTTACCTGTATAAGGCTATTTTTTTGACTAAAATATTAGTTTTTAAGGACTTCTTTTAGAATTTACTGTTAATTTTTATTAATTTGCGATTAATTAATCAATTAAATTTTTTAAAAATGGGATTATTGTACACGATAATTATTGGTGCTATTTGTGGTTATATAGCAGATGTATTAATGAGAGATAATGGTTTTGGACTATTAGTAAATATTATTATTGGTATTGCTGGTAGTTTTGTTGGTGATTGGCTTTATGGACAATTAGGCATAAAAATTAACGTAAACCCATACTGGTTAGAAGATATTATAGTTGGTGCTACTGGTGCCATAGTAATTTTATTTTTAGTTGGTATTTTACGAGGAAGTCGTGCCAAAAGAAGATAAATATTAAAATAGTACAGATAAAAAAAAGGTGCTTAAATGCATCTTTTTTTATTTACAGTAAATAACAATACATAAGCAAAAGAATCAACCTACATTTGCACTCTATTAGAAATGATGAAAAAATTGTTTCTTAAATACCATTTATGACATTTAAATCTTTAGGCTTATCTGATGCCTTTATAAAAGCAGTAGAAGAAAAAGGATACACAACTCCATCTCCTATTCAGCAAAAAGCTATACCACATATTTTACAAGGAAAAGACGTTTTGGCATCTGCACAAACAGGTACAGGAAAAACAGCAGGTTTTACCTTACCAGTTTTACAATATTTAACAGAAACAAAACACCCAAAATATAGACCTTTACGTGCTTTAGTTTTAACACCAACAAGAGAATTAGCTGCACAAGTTTACGATAATGTAAGAGAATACAGTAAATACGTAAACATAAAATCTGCAGTTGTTTTTGGTGGGGTTAAACCAGCATCGCAAATTGCTACACTAAAAAGAGGTGTAGATATTTTAGTAGCAACACCTGGTAGATTACTGGATTTGCACGATCAAAAAGCGGTGTCTTTTAAAAGAATCGATGTTTTAATTTTAGATGAAGCTGATAGAATGCTAGATATGGGTTTTGTTAGAGACATTAACAAGATTATTAGTTTTATGCCAGAAAAACGTCAGAACTTAATGTTTTCTGCTACTTTTTCTAAGGATATAAAAAAGCTTGCTAATGGTATTTTAAAAAATCCTGTAGAGGTAGAAACTGCTCCACAAAATTCTACTGCAAAAAAAGTAACACACAGTGTTTTTAAAGTTGATAAAAAACGAAAGACAGAGTTTACTGTTAAATTGATAAAAGAAAATAATTGGAACCAAGTTTTAATTTTTACCAGAACAAAACACGGTGCCAACAGATTAACTCAAAATTTAATAAAATCCAAAATTTCTGCAGCTGCCATTCATGGAAATAAAAGTCAAGGAGCAAGAACAAAAGCTTTAAGAGATTTTAAAGATAATTCCATTAGAATATTAGTAGCAACTGATATTGCTGCACGTGGTTTAGATATTCCATTATTACCACACGTAATCAATTATGAACTGCCAAATGTACCAGAAGATTATGTACACAGAATTGGTAGAACAGGAAGAGCTGGTGCAAAAGGAGAAGCAATTTCTTTGGTTTGTAGCGAAGAAACTGAATATCAAAAAGAAATAGAAAAACTACTCAAAGAAAAATTAAATTCTACTATTGTAGAGGGTTTTGAGCCAACAGATACTACTGCACCAAAAAGAGCTGCTACACAAAGTAAAGGTTCTTTTGGTAAGAAAAAAAGTGCAAACTCTCAAGGAAGTAAACCTAAAAGAAAACCTCATTTTAAAGGAAATAAACCAGCTGGCTCCTCTTCTGGAAGAGGAAGAACAGGAGCTCCTAAAAAGAAACGTTTTTAGCTTGATTTTTTTCTGATGATATTATCATTACATTTGTATAGTAAATTCAAATTCATATGAAATATCATCCTATAAACTCAGCCTTATTTATCAAAAATCGTCAAAATTTTGCTTCACAAATGAAGTCAAAAAGTATTGCTGTTTTTAACTCTAATGACATTTATCCTATTAGTGCAGATAGCACAATGCCTTTTGAGCAACATAGAGATATTTTTTATTTAAGTGGTGTAGACCAAGAAGAAAGCATCTTGCTACTTTTTCCTGATTGCCCAAATGAAAGTTTAAGAGAAGTGCTTTTTGTTAGAGAAACCAATGAGCATATAGCTGTTTGGGAAGGTGAAAAACTTACCAAAGAAGCTGCATTTACTACTTCTGGTATTAAAACTGTGTATTGGTTACAAGATTTAGAAAAAGTACTTTTCGAAATGAGTGCCTATGCAGATCGTTTTTATATTAATACCAATGAACATTACAGAGCTGCTGTAGAAACAGAAACTCGTGAAGATAGATTTACAAAATGGTTATTAGCAAAATATCCTGCACATTCTGTAGCAAAAAGCAATCCTATTTTGCAACGTTTACGTTCTGTAAAAGATCAAATAGAATTAGATTTAATGCAACATGCATGTAATATTACAGAAAAAGGATTCAGAAGAATTTTAAACTTTGTAAAACCAGGAGTTTGGGAATATGAAATTGAAGCAGAATTATTACATGAATTTGTAAAAAACAGATCTAAAGGATTTGCGTATACACCAATTATAGCATCAGGAAATAATGCCAATGTTTTGCATTATATAGAAAACAATCAACAATGTAAAAATGGCGATTTAATTTTGTTTGATATTGCTGCAGAATATGCAAATTATAAAAGTGATTTATCTAGAACTATACCCGTTTCTGGAAGATTTTCTGATAGACAAAAAGCAGTTTACAATGCTGTAAATAAAGTAAAAAAAGAAGCTACAAATATGTTAGCTCCTGGAGTTTTATGGAAAGAATATCATGTAGAAGTTGGTAAAGTAATGACATCAGAATTGTTAAAATTAAATTTATTAGACAAAGCTGATGTACAAAATGAAGACCCTAATTGGCCTGCTTATAAAAAATACTTTATGCATGGTACAAGTCATCACATTGGTTTAGACACCCATGATTATGGTTTACTATACCAACCAATGCAAGCAAATATGGTTTTTACAGTAGAACCAGGTATATATATACCAGATGAAGGTTTTGGAATTCGTTTAGAAGATGATGTTATAATTCAAGAAAATGGATCTCCATTTAATTTGATGCAAAACATACCCATAGAAGCAGATGAAATTGAGGATTTAATGAATCCTTCTTAAAAAAAGATATAAAAAAAGGCAAGAAAATTAACTTTCTTGCCTTTTTTTATATTATAACTTAAACCTATCTTTTTAAACGACCAGTTGTATTTCCTTCTAAAATATTAATTACATCTCTTTCTGTGGCGTAATTTACATCCCCCATATACGTATGTTTTATTGCACAAGCTGCGCTACCAAATTCCATAGCTTTATAATCGTCGAATTTTTGTAAACCATGAATTATCCCAGCTGCATAAGCATCACCTGTACCAATTCTATCTATAATATGTGTAATATCTAAATCTTCAGTTTCTTTAAACTCTTTACCATTCCACATTCTGGCTCTAATTTTATGCCAAGAAGAATTAATTGAAGTTCTAATTTTATCAAATACTTTTTCTATAGATGGAAATTTCTCTATTAGTTCTTTACTAGCTTTAATAAAATCTTCATTAGAAAAAGAATAATCTGTACCTAAAAGTTCATTTATTTCATTTACACCACCTATAAATATGGTAGAATAACTTACTAACTCTGTTAAAACCTCTTTAGGGTCTTCTCCATATTTCCACAGTCCACTTCTGTAAGTTGGGTCTGCAGAAATTTGCATTCCTTTTTCTTTAGCTAATTTTAAACCTGCTAATAAAGTATCTCTACTTCCTTTGTTTAAAGCAGGTGTAATCCCTGTCCAATGAAACCATTTTCCTTTTTTTAAGGCATTTTCCCAATCTACCATTTCTGGTTGAATTTCAGAAAAAGAAGAGTGAGATCTGTTGTAAGAAATAGAACTAGGTCTCATAACTGCACCTACTTCTAAGAAGTATACACCTAAAGGTCTTCTAGAACGCACAATTGCAGAAGTGCTTACATCAAATTTTCTTAAATAAGAAATAGCTGTATCACCTATAAAATCATCAGAAATACAAGAAATATGTTTTACGTTACCACCAAAATTGGCAATAGAAATACTTACATTTACTTCTGTACCTCCAAAATAAAACTCAACATTATTAGATTGAATAAACTTTTTATTTCCACGTGGAGAAATTCGCATTAATACCTCTCCAAATGTAATTATCTGATTCATATTAAAATCTTTTATATGGCAAAGATACTTCATAAAAACCTATAAAAAGATTATTTTATTTGTAATTATTTAGCAAAAAACCTATAGATAAAACATCTCGAAAACCCTACCAATAAAGGGTTTTATAGAATTATAATTTTATCAGAAGAAAAAAATAAATGAGAAAAAATAGACAAAAAGTTAAAAATTAAGGAAATTGGTTAACCAATTTTACAAGTAATTTAACTATCCTTTTAAAGAAGTAATAAAACGAATTGTTTGGCTATTAAACGCATCTGGTTGCTCTACATTAACCACGTGTCCACAATTTTCAATTACAAAAAGTGATGCTTTTTTATGCAGCTTTACAATATTTTCTATGGATGGTAAAAACAGATGATCTTCTGCACCCATAATATAAAATGTAGGTATATTAATATCTTTAGTTCTAAAAAAACGTAATAAAGGATTAATTTCTGATGTTAATTTAAACCAACGTAAAAATTCTTTTTGATATAATTTTTTAGCCTCATTCACAAAGAGTGATCTTGATTTTTTATGATTTTTCTTTGGCATAATTATAAAAGCAAACAGCTTATACAATAGCATATAAGGTACTACAGATTTAAAAATATTGCCTACTTTCATTAATACTTGCGAGCGAAAATTCATTTTAATAATAGCACCACCCATTATCATGCTTTGTACTAATGTTGGCTTTTTTTCTGCTAAATTTCTTATTAAAATTGTACCCAAAGAAATACCTACAAAATGAGATTTTTCAATTTTTAAATAATCTATTACCTCAACAATATCTTCAGTTATAGAATCGAAAGTATATTTCGGATTAAATGTATCCTTTAGCTTTGGCTTGCTATTTCCATGACCTCTTAAATCTAAAATCAACACATTAAAGTGCTTCTTAAAATCGCGAACTTGCTTATACCAAATAGAACTACTACCTCCTGCACCATGTACAAAAGTTACCCATTCTTTAGCGGTTTTATGAGGATATGAATAGTAATTTAACAAGTGCGTTTATTAAAATTATAAAATTACATACGCAAAAATAGGCTTTTTAATTTTATTGTAATTAAAACCTAAATTTTAACTTACATAAGTAAACCAAACTCCTGAGTAAATTTTATATTTGCAAAAATTTGTTTTTCTGAAAAAAACGATCTGCATAATAGTATTTATAGCTTTTGCTTTTAGGCCCATATATCACTTGGCATATATTGGCTATTATCAATTAAATATAGATTACATTATAGAAACTTATTGTGTAAATAAAAATAAACCAGAGTTACAATGTAATGGTAAATGTCATTTAGCAAAACAAATTTCTAATGATATAGATACTTCTGATGATGATCTAAAAGATATAAACATTATTACTGATGCTTTTTTTCCTGTTTTTCTTCAAAAAAACGATGAATACCTTGCAAAACATTTCACGTTTTATCAGAAAAAAACAATCAGAAACAAGAACTCTTTACACTCTTATTCTTTTCTAAATAAATTAGAACAACCACCAGATTTTCTTTCTTAAATAGTTATTACACTAAAACCTTTTTAGTACACTTTTTATAGATTTTTTTCTATAAAAACCTGATGTGCTACAACAAATTAAAATCTATTTACTAAGAACTAAAATACGATTAAAAAAACACGTATTTAAAAAAGAAAATCATGAAAATCACAAAATACTTAATTGCATCTTTTATTGCATTATCAATTACAGCTTGTTCATCAGAAGACGAAGAAATAATTACAGGAGAAGGCAAAGTTACCTTAGAATTCGATAATTCTTATTTAACATCAGATTTATTATTAAGCACTGCTTCTTATTCTGCTAATGAATCTGAAGAAATTAAAATTTCTGATGTAAAGTACATTGTAAGTAACATCCGTTTAGAAAACGAAGAAGGAGAGATTTTTACCTATCCAAAAGAAGATTCTTACTTTATTGTAAGCGAAACAGATACAGATTCTCAATTTATAAGTCTTTCTAATATACCTGCAGCAGATTATACAAAAATTACTTTTGGTATTGGTGTAGATCAAGAAAAATATTTAGAAGGCGCAACTGGTCAAGGAGACTTTTTAACCTTAGCACAAGATGCAGGTATGATGTGGTCTTGGCAAGCTGGTTATAAGTTTTTTGTTTTTGAAGGGCTTTACACATCAGACGTAACCACTACAGAAACTGCTTTTGCATTTCATATGGGTAGCCATGGTTCTTCTGTAGACAATTACAAAGAAGTTACTTTAAGTTTAACAAACTCTGCAAGAGTAAGAACAACCTCAACTCCAGAAATTCATGTAGTTGCAGATCTTGCTAATATTTTATCTGGTACAACAACCTTTTTGTTAGACGATGCTGCTCAAATTCATGTAGATGCAGTAAAATCGCCACAAATTGCAACCAATGTTAATGGTATGTTTGTAGTAGATCACGTACATAATTAATCTTTTTTTAGATAACGCAACCAGAATTTATCTGGTTGCGTATTAATTATAAATATGAAAAAAATAATTCTATTTTTTTTAGCAATCAGCTCGTTTATTTCTTGTGATAAAGAGGAAGTTTATACTGCTGTACCCAATTATATAGACTTGCAAGTACCTAGTAATTTCCCGGATTTGGAATATGATTTATCTAAAAACCCTTTAACTAATGAAGGTGTAGCTTTAGGTAAAAAATTATTTTACGAAGGCAGATTGGCTTCAGATAATATTATTGCCTGCGGATTTTGTCATGAACAGGCATCTGCATTTACACATCATGGACACACTGTTAGTCATGGAGTTGATGGTGCAACAGGATTTAGAAACACACAACCTATACAAAATTTAGCATTTTTTACTGAATTTACTTGGGATGGAGCAGCAATTCATTTAGATCTACAACCTATAATACCCATTACAAGCGAAGTAGAAATGAATGAAACCATTCCTTCTGTTTTGGCAAAATTGAGTTCTTATACTGAATATGAACAATTATTTACCAATGCTTTTGGTGATGCAGAAGTTACATCAGAAAGAATGTTAAAAGCACTTTCTCAGTTTATGGTAACTATGATTTCTGGCAATTCTAAATACGATAAAGTTGTTAGAAACGAAGAAAATGCAACTTTTACAACAGCAGAAAGTGAAGGTTTAGAAATTTTTGATAATAAATGCGCCACTTGTCATTCAGGTGCTTTATTTACTGATAAAACTTACAGAAACAACGGAGTTCCTTACAATACAAAATTCCCAGAAGAAGAAGGTAGAAAACGCGTTTCTGGTTACGAATCTGATTTTTACAAATTTAGAGTACCAAGTTTACGAAACGTAGCTTTATCTTTTCCTTATATGCACGATGGAAGATTTGGAACTTTAGAAGATGTTCTTAATTTTTATACAGATGGAATGACCGAAAATGGAGGAATTGTAGATCCTTTATTAGTAAAAAACGATGGCAGTTTAGGTATCGATTTAACTTCGGATGAAAAAACTGCTTTAATTGCTTTTTTAAATACATTAACAGATAATACATTTTTAAATGATGAACGTTTTGCAGAATATTAAAATAAAAAAATCAATAGTATTTTTAGGATTTGTGTTGCTTACTTTTCAAAGTTTTGCAAATCATAATTTTAAAAATTGTTCTAATCACGAGCCAGACTCTTTTGAGTTTTTCTTTTGTGATTTATGCGGATGTTCAACAAGCAGTGGTTCTTTTGGTTTAGGAACTTTAAACAACGCTAGCTTTGTTGGTGTGCGTTATATTTATCAAACATTTGAATCTAAAGATGGTATTTTTTCAAACTCGCCAACAAGCACAGAAAATTTTCATACCTATCAACTTTGGGGAAGATTGCCTATAAATGAAAAATTATATGTGAGTGCCATTTTACCATATCAAGATTTAAAAAGAACTTATACAGACAGAGAAGAAAATATTAATGGTTTTGGAGACGCAACAATAATGAGTTGGTACAAATTTAAGTTTTACAAAAAATTAGATGAAGAAAAGGCTAAATTGTATACAAACGTACAAAAAGAACCTTCAGGACATTCTTTAGAAATTGGTTTGGGAGCAAAATTACCAACAGGTAAATTCGAACAAATTTTAGCAGACAGAGTAAACCCAGGTTTTCAATTAGGAACAGGAAGTTTAGACGGTATTTTGGGACTTGCACATAGTTATGGAGCAGATAAATTTGGTGTAAACACTAGTTTAACGTATTATTTTAAAAATGAAAACAAGAATGAATATAAGTTTGGGAATCAGTTTAGTTATGCTTCTAATTTCTTTTATGCTATTTCTAAAGAAAAATACATGCTCTTACCTTTTGTAGGCCTTTCTGGTAATATTTATGATAAAATTGAACAATACCAAGAAGAAATTCCGAAAACAGATGGTAACGTTGTTAACGGAACTTTTGGTGCAGAAATAACCACCAAAGATTTTATTATTGGGGCAAATTACACCTTACCAATTTCTCATAATTTATTTGGTGGTAATGTTACTCCCAAACAATCTTTATCTATTTATTTAAACTTTAATTTAAATAATTAAGATAAAAAATGATGTAAAAAAAGGCGAGCATTTCTGCTCGCCAATCATCATTTGAATTAAGAACAATTATTCTACTATCAAAGTATATTGTGGTGTTGGATTTAAAGGACAGAAATAAACATACTCTCCTTTTTTAAGAGTAACTTCTTTAGAAGTTTCTTTAGTGTTATTTTTTACTTGTGCAGTAACATAAGCATTTTTAATATGCGCATTTGCATCCGCTTTTGGCGCTAAAACAAAACCTACATTGTGACCAACATTTGTGTTTGCAATTTCAAAAATATAAGTCCCTTCTGATAAGGTAATTTGTTTTTGAGTAAACTCACCTTTTGTTTGTTCTAAAGAAACCGTTTTTACTGCTTCTTTCATCATTTTGTCTTGTGCATTTGTGTTAAATGCAAAACCTAATACTAATACTATTACTGCTACTAATTTTCTCATAATTTCTACTATTTAATTTATTATTTGTTATTTATATTGATAAAGATTCTAATGGTTCTGCAACAGGAAAATCTACAGGAACTTCTGTTGTTTTATGAAAGTAATTGGTAATGGTAATTTCGCCAATTAATAAAATTGCATCTGCTAAATTTCCTTTTGTATAACCTGCTTCGTAAAAGTTTTCTATAGCTTCTTGTGTTGCTGCTCCTCTATGAATTGCAACTGATTTTGCAAATTTTGATAAAGCATCTAATTTTGAATCAAAAGAAGCATTACCAGTTCTTAATTCTATGATTTGTGCATCTGTAAAACCGTTCATTTTACCAATTGCAGTGTGTGCAGACAAACAATAAACACATTCGTTTACTTGACTTACAGCTAAATTTATTACTTCTTTTTCTTTCGCAGAAAAGCTTGTTTTTCCTTGACCGAAAGCTAAAAAGTTACCTAATGCTGTTTCACTGTGTGCAAAAGATGCGTATAAATTTGGCACAAAACCCAATCCTTTTTCTAATTGATTAAATATTGCTTGGTTGTTTTCTGATACTTCGTTTTTTGTTGGTACATTAAATGTGCTCATAATTTCTATTTTTTATGCTGATATTTTTCAGCGATTGTTTTAACTATTTATTTTTTTTAATTTTATATTGTTAGCTTTTACACTCACAAAGTTGTTGTTCTGGACTTTGCTCATCGTAAGTTTGGTAGCCCCAACAATTAGGACATTGTGTACTTTCTATTGTTTTCATAATTTTTATTTTTTTAGTTGTTACTGATTGATACTGCAAAGATGCAACCAACATTAACCTTTAAAAATGGACAAAAGTTCCTTTGGTTTGGACAGTAAAATTTATTTACTTTAATCTGTCTATTTTGCTTCTTAAATTTCTTTCTGTAATTAAACCTGTATGTTTATCTACTGCTTTACCATCTTTAAAGAAAACCAAAGTTGGTATGTTTCTAATTCCGAATTTTGCTGCTAATTCTTGGTTGTTATCTACGTTTACTTTTTTAATAGTAACATCATCTTTTAACTCGTCTGCTAATTTGTGAATTGTAGGTAATAATGTTTGGCAAGGGCCACACCAATCTGCATAAAAATCTAATAAAACAGTTGGGTTGTTTTTTATAATATCGTTTGCTTGAGTTTGTTCTAATTGTATTTCCATATTTATATTTGTTTTAGGTTCCTGTTAACACAGGAAAGATGTTTTTAATGTATTTAGAAATTATCTTAAAATGATTTGTTTTATTTACACTGCAAAGATGCAACCAAGACAAAGGTTTAAAAATGGACAAAAGTTCCTACTGTTTGGACAAGGAAATAAAGTTGGCAAAAATGCACGCGTGAAGGATTGAACAATTTGTTTGAGCTCTTTTAAAGTTTGATAAAACTTTAAAAAGCGAGTTGAGAAAGCCTGACTTTGTGCTGATGATAATCAGTACAAAGACACGCACAAATTAGTATTAAAATTATACAAGAAATAGGTTTAGTATTCCTTTTTAAATTGAAGTGGAGATTTTGAAATTGCCTTTGTAAAAAAGCGTGTAAAGTAAGCAGGATCGTTAAAACCGAGCTCAAAAGCAATTTCTTTAACGGTTTTGTCTGTGTAAATCAACAAACGTTTTGCTTCTAATAAAATGCGGTTTTTAATAAATTCTGATGGTGTTTTTGCACCCAATTTCTGAAAGTGTTTGGTAATCGATTTTGGCGAAAGTCCTAATCTATTTGCGTAATCTGTTACTGTGTGCATACTTTTAAAATTCTGCTCTACCAACAAACTAAAATCCTTAAATAAACGTGTTTCTGTGTCTTCTTTTATTACGTGATTTTCTTTTTTAATACGTACAGAATTTATAATGAATTGCTTTAAATAGGCTTGCAACATATCATATTGTGCAGTTTCGTTTTGCTGAAATTCTTCTATCAGATTTTCTAAAATATAGTTGAGTTTTTTTGTGTCTTTTTCGCAGGGTTTTACAAAAGGGGTTTCATAAATATTGTTGAATAAAATTCCGTTACAAGCTACTTCTGCATCGTGTGTTTGTATGCAGTAAAAATCTCTTTTAAAAGTTAATTTATAAGCCGTTTTTATTTGTTCTGAATCTACAGTAAAAACTTGGCCTGGTGATAAGAAAAATAATACATTATCTGTAAAAGTGTATTGTTCAAAATCGATATTATAGATTCCACTTCCTTCTTGAATCCAATAAATAGAATAATTATTTTGTTGAATTGAATGATCTATTGTACAGGCTTTTTCAAATGCTACTGTGCTTACCGAAAAAATATCTTTAAAAGAATGTTTAGTGATGTCTTGAACTGCCAAATTTGAGTTTGTTTTGTTTGTTGGTCGTAAAAAGTGATGGAAACTTAAACTCTATTTCGTTAACACTTTCTTCTTCAAATTCAGCAACCCAAAAACCAAAATTGCTGGTAAAACCCAACCCAAACTATGTTTGGCTAAAGGAATTACATTTACAATACCTGTTAAATTTTCTCTTGGGATGATAAACCCTAAAAAATCTGGAATACTAAAAATAAAGGTTACTAAAATTACACCTCTAAACACCAATTTTGATGCGTATTTGTCTGGTACAATATTTAAAATAATCAGCATAATAGTTATTGGGTATAAAAACATTAAGGCTGGGACTGCTATTGTAATGATAAAATCTACTTGATAACTACCCACAAAAATTCCTATAATTGAAGCAATGGCTGCTGTAAGTATGTAAGCCTTTTTAGAATCATTGCAAATGCCTTTTATATAATCTGCTGTACCTGTTACAATACCAACTGCTGTTGTAAAACAAGCCAAAGCCACTAAAATACTTAAAAAAGTAGCACCTAAATTCCCTAAAGTTTGTGTACTTAAACTGGTTAAAATTTCAGTTCTAGAAGCGTTTTCTACAAAGGTTGATGATAACAACGAACCACTTAAAATTAAACCTCCATAAATTAATAATAAACCTGTACCTGCAATAAAACCTGCTTGTCTAATTAATTTTCTTTTGGCATCAAAAGTGGTGTGCGAACTATAATTTAATGAGATAATAATTACGGCTCCTACAACTACACCAGCAATGGCGTCAAAAGTTTGGTAACCTTCTAAAATACCATCTACAAAAGGTTTTTTTAAAGTGGATGGATTTACAGTTCCTTGGGCTGTAAAAGTTACAATTGCAATAATTAGCAATAAAATAATTACAATAATTGGGGTTAAAAACTTACCAATTAAACTAATGATTTTGGAACGATTTACCGCAAAAATAAAAACCAATAAAAAGTAGATAATACTAGTTAAAATAGGTGAGGAATCAAAAAATGGCTGAATTGCAATTTCGTGTGTAACTGCTGCAGTTCTTGGTGATGGAATTGCAACTGCAATAATGTAGATTAAAAAGCAAAAAATGGTACTAAAAACCGGAGAAACTTTTTTACCAAAATCGTATAAAGTTCCTTGTAATTTAGCGTGTGCAAAAATTGCCAAAATAGGAATAGTAACTCCTGTAAGCACAAAGCCTAAAACAACAATCCACCAATCTAAACCTGCTTTTGCGCCCAAACTTGGAGGTAATATTAAATTTCCTGCTCCAAAAAAGAGTGAAAAAAGTGCAAAACCTGCAATCCAAATTTCTTTTGTTTTGTTCATAAATTAATCTATTTTTTGAAGATTTAAATCGTGAAAATCAAAACTAAAATCTGTAATTGGTGCAATATATTTCATAGTTGCACTTTTTGCATTTCCATTTTCATCAAACGTAAAGTTTACAAAAACATCTGCATCAAAACTTCTGTTGTTCCATTTTGCCACATAAGTTGTTTGGTTAAATGGCAATAATTCACCTGTAATATCTGTAGATCTTTTACTTTTTATAGTGTACTTATTATCATCAAAAGAAATAATAACATCACCAAACCAATTGTCTGAATATGTACCTACAATTTGTGATGGTTTTGGTAAATTTTTATTACTTTTTGCAATATCAACTTTCTTATAAATACTTGCTTTTATGCTATCATTATATTGCAAATAGCTGGCATTTTTATCTCCATAGGTTTTTATCCAGTTTCTATTGTCATAACCTAAATAACTATCTTTTATAGTATTTGTAATGGTGTTAAAAGCATTTCCATTCATTTGATTTGTTAGTACAATAATACCCAAATCTAAATCTGGAATCATAGTAAACTGAGTTACTGTACCCAATAAACCTCCTGTATGATACACTTGTTTGTAACCACCTTTTACATCTGTTAAAAACCAACCTAAACCATAACCTTTAAAATTGGAATTGTACAAATCTCCTTTTCTAACTTTTAAAGGTGTTTGCAGTTGCCATAATTCATGAAATTGGTTTGTGCTTAACAATCTTTTTCCTGATGTAGTTACAGCATCATTCATTAAAAAATTAGCCCAAGTTAACATATCTTTTACGTTGCTTACAATACCACCAGCAGCATTTGCAGTTTCACTCCAATCATGAGGTATTTGTATTACTTTACCTTCTGTTCTTGTATGTGCATCAATAATATTTGATTTGTCTGTAACTCTGTTATAAGACGCTTTACTACTTGTCATTCCAACAGGTTTCATAATTTTTGTTTCAATAAACTCTTCCCAAGAAAGACCACTAACACGTTTTAAAACTTCGCCAGCAATAATAAACATATTGTTATTGTAAGCAAATGTGCTTCTAAATGAAGTTTCTGGTTTTAAATATTTTACATTGTTGATAAGGTCTTTTACTTTAAAATCATTTCCTTCAGGAAAAAACATTAAATCGCCTGCGCCTAAACCCATTCCATTTCTGTGTGTAACCAAATCTCTAATCGTAAAATTTTCTGTTACCCAAGCATCATACAACTGAAATTCAGGAATATATTTTCTTACTTTATCATCCCAATTTAGTTTACCTTCATCTACCATCATTGCTAATGCAAAACAGGTAAAACCTTTACTGTTAGATGCTACACCTACTAAAGTGCTTTCGTTCATTTCTTTTTTATTTGTTAAAGAACGAACACCAAAACCTTTTGAATAAACCATTTTCCCATCCTTTAAAATACCTACAGAAATTCCTGGAACATCAAAAGTGATTAAGGTTTTTTGTATAAGTTCATCTAAAGTTTTTTCTTTGATTTGAGCATCAATTTGAATAGAAAAAAACGTTAATAAGAGTACTAAAAATGTGTGTTTGAATTTGAACATAGAATGTTTATTTTAATACTTGAAATATACATATTTTTGTGTGATGCAGAAATCAATCACATTCAAAAACGCAAACATTTCTTTTTCTGATGTAGGAAAAGGAACCCCAATTGTTCTAATTCACGGATTTTTAGAGAATTCCACAATGTGGGATAAAATTACACCTCAACTTTCTAAAAACAATAGAATAATTACAGTTGATTTATTAGGTCATGGAAACTCAGAATCTATTGGTTATATCCATTCTATGGAATTATTTGCAGAAAGTATTAAGGCTGTTTTACATCATCTAAAAATTAATGACTATTTTTTAATTGGGCATTCTTTGGGCGGTTATGTTGCTTTGGCTTTGGCAGATAAAAATCCGAAGAAAATAAAAGGTTTATGTTTAATGAATTCTACTTCTAACGAAGATTCTGAAGAACGCAAAAACCTAAGAACAAGAGCCAATAAAATGGTTCAGAATAGCTTTGAATCTTTGGTAAAAATGTCGGTTGCTAATTTGTTTCATCCAGAGAATTTATCAAAATATAAAAACGAAATTGAAGACGTTAAAATACAAGCCTTAAAAACTTCTGTACAAGGTTATATGGCTGCTAATGAAGGAATGAAAAACAGACCAAATAGGAACCATATTTTAACAAAAAACACATTTAAAAAATTGATGATTATTGGTGAAAAAGATCCAGTTTTAGATTTTGAAGCTTCTATTGATGAAGCTAAAAATACCAATTCAGATTTTGTTGTTTTTCCTGATGGGCATATGAGTCATATAGAAAACACAGCAATTTTGATTGATACATTAACAAATTTTATATAATTATGCTCTTCTAAATAATAAGTATATTTGAAATTATGAATTATGATTCCATAATTAGTTTTTTAGCTGTTCTTATTGTAATCCTATTTTTGTTGTTTTCTGTTTTTTTACTTTCTGTAAAAGCAGAAAAAAAACTAAGCAATCAGCTTTTAGCAGCTTTTTTAATAATTACTGCAATAGATATTAGTGCTTTTTTTTATTATCAAATTATAGAATTACCTCTTGATCTAGAAATGCTAAGAAATAAAATTTCTTTGTTTAAAAATCCGCTTTTATTTTTATATATTTTATCAGTAATTTATTCAAATTTTAAGTTGAAATGGAAACATTTAATTCATTTATTACCTTGGTTAATTACTATTTTAGTACTACTACCTAATTTCTTTTTAGCAGATGATGCTGCTAAAATTGCCTTTTTTAGCAACTATGATAATAATAGTGAAGTACAATTTTTAAGCTATTTTGGTGATGTTTTATCCTTTGCATATTTATGCGCAGAAATCTATTATATTTTAAGATATAGAAAATTATTACTGGAAAATTACACAGATAAAAATGCTTTTAAAAACTATAATTGGTTAAAACAATTATCTATTTTGCTCTTTATTGGGCAAGTAATAACACTTATAAAAGGTTATATTCGAGTAAATTATAATGGTAATGCAATAGATATTATTAGAACTGTAACTTTACTTTTTGGTGTCTTTTTTATCTGTTGGCTGTTTTTAAAGGCTGTAAATTCTCCTAAATTATTTAAAGGTGTAGATGTAGATTTAAAAACATCAAAAGAAATTAAAAACACTGAAATTAAAAAAGTGATAAACCCAAAAATCTCACTCTTAAAAGATTTTATGGTTAATAAAAAACCATACTTAAATCCGTCTTTAACGATTAGAGATTTAGCTTCAGCATTAAAAATGAATTCCAGAGATTTATCTGTTTTAATCAATCAAAATTTAAATCAGCATTTTTTCGATTTTGTAAACGAATATAGAATCGAAGAAGCTAAAAATATACTTAGAAATCCGTCCAAAAAAGAATATACAGTCTTAGAAATTTTATACGAAGTTGGTTTTAATTCTAAATCATCCTTTAATACTGCTTTTAAAAAGTATACAGGAAAAACGCCAACTCAGTTTAGAAAAACTACTTAAAATCAATTATTTAACGTAAAGTCGAACGTTTACAAAACAAAGTCGAACTGATTTCTTTTACAGAAAACAGTTCGACTTTGCGTTTTCGGTCGCACAAAATTAATTTGAATTGCACATTTGTATCATCAAAAACAAAAACGATGAAAACAAATATTAAAAACACATTAATTGTACTTACTTTATTATGCTCAGGAATTTTATCAGCACAAATTATTTCAGGAAAAGTAACTGATAATTTAGATGTTATTCCGTTTGCAAATGTAATTTTAAAAGACAAAACCAATAAAATAGTTACTGGAATTACTACAGATGAAAATGGTGTTTTTGAACTAAAAACTACTAGTGGAAATTATACCTTAGAAATTATTTTCTTAGGATATAAAACTTGGAAAAAAACTATTAAAATTGATAAAAATCTACATTTAGGAACTATTATTTTAGAGGAAAACACACAAGCTTTAAACGAAATTATTGTAAAAACAGAAAAAAGAATTTTAGAAAGAAAAATTGATAGAATGATTTTTAATGTTGCAAAAAGTATTTCTGCTACTGGTGGAAATGGTATTGATGTTTTAAGCATAACTCCTGGAGTTCAAGTTATAAATGGAGCACTTTCTATTTTAGGAAAAGGGGCAACTCAAGTAATGATTAATGGTAGAATTTCTCCTTTACAAGGTGATGATTTAATGAGTTTTTTAAGCGGATTTTCTGCAAGCAATATTCTTAAAATAGAAGTAATTACAAATCCGCCAGCAAAATATGATGCTGCAGGAAATGGAGGTCTAATAAATATAATTTTAAAGAAAGGATTGTTAGATTCTTGGAGAAATGCAACTACAGTTTCTTACAATCAAAACAAGTATAATTTTACCACGCTTGCTAATAATTTCTTTTACAATAAAAATAAACTTTCTTTATCAGCAAGTATAAATGCAACCAAAGGAAGCTTTGAAGGTTTAGAAGGACTATTAATTAATTATCCTAACAATTTTTGGGATATTGACATTAAAGGAAAGAATAAAAAAGACCAATTTTCTGGGCGTTTTTTGGTTGATTATGCACTTTCTGATAAAACTACTTTTGGAATACAATATTTAGGAAACACAAAACAACCAGATATAGTAGGCACAACAACATCAACAATTTTTGACAATCAAAAAAACTTGCAAAGTAGTTTGATAAATACTGGAAACAGAGAGGTTAAGAACAAGAATCATTCTATAAATTTTCATTTAAATTCTGAGTTAGATTCTCTAGGTAAAAGTATTTCTTTAGATGTAGATTATTTTACGTACAACTCAAAAATTAGTCAAGATTTTATTGCAGAAAGTTTTGATGTCAATTACAATTCTCAAGGTATAAATGCAGCAGCATTAAATTTAGCAAATCAAGAAATAGAAAATTTTAATACTCAAATAGATGTTGCTTTTCCTCTTAAGAAAATAAAATTATCTTATGGAGTTAAAGCGAGTTTTACAAATACAAAGAGTAATGTATTCTACTACAATACGCTTTCTGGTAATGAAGTTTTAGACCCAAACAGATCTAATGCTTTTGAATATGAAGAAAATGTATTAGCGGCTTATTTTTCTGGAAATACCAATTTATCTGATAAATTAACATTACAATTTGGCTTACGTTTTGAAGACACAAAAGCCACAGGAATTAACGCAGCAATACAACAAGAAAACCAAAATAACTATAGCAAATTATTCCCTACTTTATATCTTTCTTATAAAAAGAACGAACTTCATAATTTTGGTTTTGCGTATGGTAAAAGAATAAGCAGACCTAATTTTAGAAACTTAAATCCGTTTAGAGTTTATATTAATGACAATAGTTACAGTGTTGGAAATCCGTTTTTACAACCATCTTTTTCAGATAATTTCGAGGTTTATCACCTTTATAAAAACAACTTAAATACTAGTTTTTCTTTAAACATTACTAATGATGGTTTTGGAGCAGTTTTTAATACAGATGCTCAAAATCAAGATCAAATAATTACAAGAGAAAACTATTTTAAAACATTTACTTATATGTTTTCAGAAGGTTTTTCTTACAATAAAATTTCTTGGTGGAAATCTCAGAACAACCTAAGTCTAATGGCATTTGTTACTAAATTTACAAAAGATATTGGCACTAATCCGAAAAACGGAACGCAATTATCTATTAGTTCTAACAATACATTTTCTGTATCTAACAACACAAAATTACAAGTAAATTCTTGGTTTGGATCTAAACACAGTAGAGGTTTATATAGTGTTGGTAATTTATATAATTTATCTTTTGGCTTACAACATCAATTTAAAAATAATGTAAAATTCTCTATATTTTGCAACGACGTTTTTAACACAGCAAGTTTAAGAGATTATGTTTCTGATGTGAATGGGATTAAACAAAATTACAGATCTAATGAAAGCTCTAGAAATATTAGAATTTCACTTTCTTACGATTTTGGAAACAAAAAAGTTAAGGTAAAAAACAGAGCTTTTAGCAATAATGATGAGCAAAGAAGAAGTAATTAATAGGATAATTTATGGCTTCTTTTTTAATACGAACAAAGTTAAAAAAGAGGCAATTATCATCAATATTCCTAAAAAAATATAACTTGTAACTAAGTTACTCCAATTAGAAATTGCACCAAGAATAACTGGGCCAACTAAAAAACCAACAAAACCAATTCCTGATACTATAGATATTGCAAAAGAGGTTTCCAATTCTTTGGTTTTACCTGCAACTCTATAAATTTCTGGTATTATTACTGATAAACCTAATCCTAAAAAACCAAAGCCGATAACTGTTACATATAATTGTGAAACTATAATGAGTAAATAAGCAAAAAAGGCTAGTAAAGTTCCTAAAAGTATGGTTTTTAAAGAACCTAGTTTAGTACTAAAACCATCACCTAAAAATCGCCCAATAGTCATCATTAAAGAAAAAACAATAAAACCTAAACCTGCTTTACTTTCAGAGACCTGTATTACATCAAACAAAAATAAATTACTCCAATGTTCTACTGCACCTTCATTAAATAATACAATAAATGCAATAATAGATAGTATAATAAGTGGTTTAATATTTTTATAAAAAGATTGTTTTTGAGGCTGAGTTTTTATTACATCAACTTGAACATTTTTATAGCTTTTAGATAAATACAAATTAGATACAATTACAAGTACAGAAATGCTAAGCATATGCAAATGCGGGTTAGAAAACTGACTTATATACAAGCTACCTACAGAAGCACCAATAAAACCACCCAAACTAAAAAAACCGTGTGCAGCAGACATAAAATTTTCATTTTCTCGTTTTTCTATGGTTGCTGTTAAGGCATTTAAAGAAACATCTGTAAATGCAGAACACAAACCAACAGTTAATAGTGAGGCACAAAGCAGTATATAATTAGATGCTAATAATGGTAAATTAAAAGCAAGAGCTAATAATATAATTCCTGTTTTTGTCGATTTTCCTAAACCTACTTTTCTATTAATTTTCGGAATAAAAGGTATGGCTATTAACAAGCCTAAAGCTGTAAAAAAAAGTGCGAAACCAATCTCAGCATCATTTAATTGGAATTTAGTTTTTATAAAAGGTATATATAAAATCCAGGTTCCTATTAAAATGTTAATGGAAGAGAAAACCCAAGAAGGTGCCAAAAAAATTAAGTTAGATAGTATTAATCGTAAAGATTTCATTAAAAAATTAGCCTTCTTTTAAACCATTCCAACCTTGCGCTTTCAACTCAATTTCTTGACTTGCTCTCGTAATTAATTGTAAACCTTGGTTTTCTGCAGTTACGTGACCAATAATAGAAAAATTAGGATTTGCTTTTACTTTATCAAAATCAGCAATTGGCACTGTAAATAAAAGTTCATAATCTTCACCTCCACTTAAAGCAACCATTGTAGAATCTAACTCAAATTCTTCGCAAGTAGAAATAACTTGCGGATCTAAAGGCAATTTATCTTCATAAATTTTACAACCTACTTTACTTTGTGTACAAATATGAAAAAGTTCTGAAGAAAGTCCATCAGAAATATCAATCATAGCAGTTGGTTTTACCTCCAATTCTTTTAACAAACCAGCAATATCTTTACGAGCTTCTGGCTTTAATTGACGCTCGATTAAATACGTATAATTATCTAAATCTGGCTGATTATTTGGATCTACTTTAAAAACTTGTTTTTCTCTTTCTAAAACTTGTAATCCTAAATAAGCTGCACCTAAATCACCAGAAACCACAATTAAATCGGTTTCTTTTGCGCCACTTCTATAAACAACATCTTCTTTTTCTGCTTTACCTATGGCTGTTACAGAAATTAAAATTCCTTTGGTAGATGATGTAGTATCTCCACCAATTAAATCAACTTTATACGTATCACAAGCCAACTGAATACCAGCATACAATTCTTCTATAGCTTCTAAAGGAAAACGATTAGAAACAGCAATAGAAACTGTAATTTGCTCTGCAGATCCATTCATTGCATATACATCAGATAAATTAACCATTACAGCTTTATAACCTAAATGCTTTAAAGGCATATAACTTAAATCGAAATGTACACCTTCAATTAATAAATCTGTGGTTACTAAAGTTTGCTTTTCTGAAGCATCTAAAACTGCTGCATCATCTCCAATTGCTTTTAAGGTTGATGCATTTTCAACTTTAAAATATTTTGTAATATGATTAATTAAACCAAACTCACCAAGTTCAGCTAAAGATGTTTTTTGTTGATTTTTGTCTTCTAACATATTGCAAAGATAGGTACATTCTAAAAATTGAGAGAATTAGTTTAACAGAGAAAATGAATAATATTTCAATTTATAATGTATTTTTGATATAAATCTCTTTTGGCAATGAAAAAAACTACATTTATCCTCCTTTTTTTATCTCAAATTGCATTTTCTCAAATACCTTGTACAAACGGATTTTCAGGTAATTATCCTTGTAATGATTACGATTTACTTTCTCATTTTTCTATTACTGAAATTGCAGGTTCTGGAGCAGAAGGCAATGACAGTTGGGGATGGACAGACCCAGATACACAAAGTGAATATGCTTTAATGGGCACAACCAAAGGTGTCACTTTTATAGATATTACAGATCCATTATCGCCAATAATTTTAGGAACTTTAGCAACAAGCACTGTAAATAGTTCTTGGAGAGATGTAAAAGTATACAACAATCACGCTTTTATTGTGAGCGAAGCCAGTAATCATGGTATGCAAGTTTTCGATTTAACAAGACTAAGAAATGTAACAAATTCTCCTGAAGTATTTTTGGCTGATACTCATTTTACAGAATTTGGTACAGCTCATAATATTGTAATTAACGAAGAAAGTGGTTATGCTTATATCGTAGGTGCAAGTAGAAGCTCTACTTACAAAGGTGGTCCTATTTTTATCAATATTCAAAATCCAACCAACCCAATTTTAGAAGGTGGTTTTGGAGAAGGTGGTTATGCTCATGATGCACAAGTTATTACCTATAATGGACCTGATTTAGATTATACAGGCAAAGAAATTTTAATTGGTAGTAACGAAAATGAAGTAGTAATTGCAGATGTTACAGACAAAACAGCGCCTAAAATCATTTCTACAATTACTTATACAGATGTAAGATATGCGCACCAAGGTTGGTTTACAGAAGATTTAAAATATTTTATTTTAGGTGATGAACTTGATGAAATTCGAGTTGGAAACAACACCAAAACTGTAATTTTCGATTTTACAGATTTAGATAACCCTTTACATCATTTCGATTATTATAGTGATGCTGCTGCAATAGACCATAATGGATATGTAAAAAACAACATTTATTATCAAGCAAGTTATACTGCAGGAGTTAGAATGTTAGATATTTCTGATATCGAAAACAAAACAATTACAGAAGTTGGCTATTTTGATACGTATCCAGATAACAACAACACTGCTTTTAATGGGGCTTGGAATGTTTATCCTTATTTCCCGAGCGGAAATATTATTGTGAGTGATATTGACAATGGATTTTTTGTCATCAGAAAAAGTGGAACATTAAGCTTAGAAAATCAGAATTTAGAATTGGGGTTTTCTATGTTTCCTAATCCAACATCAAACAAAACAACTATTAAATCCTTAAATAGTGAATCTATTAAAAACATTAAAGTTTACTCTTTAGTTGGGCAAAAAATAGCGGAAGAAAACAACATAAATAGCACTCAATACGAACTAAATATTGGCAATATTAATAAAGGAATTTACTTTGTTAAAATTAATGATGATTACACCACAAAATTGGTAGTTAATTAAAAAACTACTCTCAAAATTAAAAACATCATCCAAGAAATGAAAAAAATTTGTTTTACTGCAATACTGCTACTATTTGTTTGCTGTACTAAAAAACAAATTGAAAATTTACCAACTTTATATGAAGGTATCCCAAACTTTGTAAAAACTTTTGGCGGTACTAAAAACGATGTTTTTAATTCTGTTGTAGCTACTTCAGATGGTGGTTATGCAATTTTAGGTTATACACAAAGCAACGATTTAGATATTGAAACAAAAACTGACGAGAGTTTCGATTTTTGGGTAATGAAATTTTCTTCGGATGATAATTTGCTTTGGCAAAAAACCTTTGGAGGTTCTGATGATGATAGAGGTGCAGATCTAATTGCTACAAACGATGGTGGTTTTGCGCTTTTTGGTTACAGCAAAAGTGCCGATTTTGTTGTTGCAAATAATGCAGGTGCACAAGATTTTTGGCTCTTAAAAATTTCTACTGATGGCAACATTACTTGGGAAAAAAGCTTTGGTTTTATTGGTGCTGATACTGGTACAACTTTACTACAAACTTCAGATGATGGCTTTTTAATAACAGGCGTTTTAGATGTTACAGCATCTAATGGAGAAGGCAATGCCAAAACCGCTCAAAAACATGCAGGTGGTGATGTTTGGGCTATAAAAACAGACAATTCTGGTAATTTAGAATGGAGTAAATATTTTGGTGGGTCTTTTACAGATACACCTTTTGGAGTTGTAGAAACTACAGATAATAGCTATATAATTGCAGCTTCTTCAGACAGTGACGATTTTAATATTTCTAACAATTTAGGCACTTACGATTTTTGGATTTTAAAAATTTCTGCTGATGGAACTCTAATTTGGGAGAAAAATTTTGGAGGTTCAGAAATTGAAGAACCAAGAGGGATAACAGCCACAAACGATTGTAATTTTATAATTGTTGGTGATACCAGAAGCTCAGACAATAATGTAAGTTTTAACAATGGTGCAGCAGATTTGTGGATGCTTAAAATTTCTACGGATGGAACTCTAATTTGGGAGAAAACTTTTGGAGGAACTAGTTTTGATGTTGCTCGTTCAATATCTAAAACACAAGATGATGACTTTTTAATTGCTGGTTATTCTAGAAGCTCAGACAACGATTTTACAAATTTTGGGCAAAGTGATGCTTGGCTTTTAAAGGTTGATAATTCTGGTAATTTAATCTGGCAAAAGTTTTTTGGTGGTACAGAAAATGATTTCCTTTTTGATGCTATTGAATTAAATAATCAATCTATAATTGCAGTTGGGGAGAGTTCTAGTTCAGACCAAGATATTCCCGAAAATAAAGGTTTCTCTGATGCATTAATTATAAAAACAGAAAAATGAAAAAATATATAAGCTTAGTTTTTTTAACAATATTTTTATTTACTTCTTGTAAAAACGAAATAGATTGTTGTGTTTTTCCAGAGAGCACAAATGTTACTTTAAAATTCACTCATAATTGGGCAGGTACAGCTCTTACTTCCGAAGATTTTAATGAGTTTAAATTTACTACTGAAAATGGAGAATCTATCAGTATAGAAAGGTTAAGATATTTGGTTTCTAACATCACTTTAGATGATAATACTAAAGACTATCAACTTATAAATATTGGTGAAGATTCTGGTTTTGAAATCGAATTTAATGAAATTACACCAGGTACAAAATCACTAAAATTTACTTTTGGTTTTACTGATGAAGATAATATAGATGGTGTTTATCAAGATTTAAATTCTGTTACTTTTAATGTACCAGGAATGATGGGTGGTGGTTATCATTTTATGCAGTTTGATGGTAAATACAAAGACACAAATAATGCTGATGCAAATTTTAATTACCATACAATTAGAGCTATAGACATGTCTGACTCTAATAATTTAGTATTCGAAGACACTTCTTTTGAAGTTGATTTGGGCAACATAGTAATTACAAATAGTGCTACCATAGAAATTAAAATGGATATTTCTGAATGGTTTAAAAACCCTAATACTTGGAATTTAAACGAACTAAATACAGTTTTAATGCCCAATTTTGATGCTCAGAAATTAATGAACGCTAATGGAAAAACAGTTTTTTCTTTGGGTAGTGTAATTCAGTAATTAAAAACGAAACTTTTGTAAATAAACAGAGGGTTGATAAAATCAACCCTCTTTCTAAATAACACAGGCAAAAAAATGTCCCCTAAGTCTGCACTGGTTATTAATTATATTTTATTTTTTGCCAATTGGCATCTGCTTTCTTCTTTAAATCGTCAGCTCCTTCGTCTTTCCATAACTCTAACGTATTTGTTCCCCAAGAATTGTAGAACAGGTACAATTTTTTATCTCTTATTTCAAAAGTTTCAGGATCTACACTTACCCTACTAGACTTAACCCCCACAGCATAAGCACAATACCCTCCATAAGCAGGGACATATTTTTTTGGGTTTTTTTTGAAAATTTCTAAATTTTCTTTAGATGAAAACTTAAATTTTACGTCATCAAACTCAGTTGTAAACTTTTTATCGCCTTCTACAGCTTTATTACTAAAGTAAGCAACCACATCATAACCTTCTGCAACATATCCTTTTTTTAGATTATATTCTTGGCTAAAAATTGAAATTGAAATCGTTAAAAATAAAATAGTAATTATAGGTTTCATCGAGTTTTGTTTTCTTTTTGGTCGATAAAATTTATAATAATTACAAAAAAAATTATTTATCTAAAAGCTTCATTAAAAAGGCATTCTGTTTTTCTAAAAGTTCATTGGTCTTATTCATTAACTCAATATTTTTTGGGGTAGCCACTGTTTTATTTTTTGGGTCGTCTGCTTTTTGTTTCATACTATTCATAACTTTTACCACTAAAAAAACAGTAATTGCAATTACTAAAAAATCTACACCAGCTTCTATTAATTTACCATAACCAATAGCTATTTCTTCAATTTTAGATTTGCCATCAGCTACAATAGCTTCTCTTAAAATAATCTTTTTATTCTCCCAATTTGCGCCATCTGTCATTAATGTTAATGGTGGCATTAAAACCTCTTTTACTAAAACATTTACAACTTTATTAAATGCAGTACCAATTATAACACCAATAGCAATATCAATCATATTACCTTTTACAGCAAAATCTTTAAACTCTTGTAATAACTTAAACTTCATAATTAAATTTTTTATTTTTATTCTTTACAAAACCATCAAATTACAACCTCTAATATCAGAATTATCAAAGCGCCCTATAATTTCAAAAGTTTTGTTTTCAAATACTTTCCCTAAATCTTGAGTAGCAATAAATGAACAAGAATTGTAGTTTGCTAAATCAATTACATTAATCCCACCAGTTTTTCCTTGTTCTTGAATGGTTAAAGCATCTTCAGTATCTCTGGTTAAAATTTTCATCCAATTGGGTGTTTCAAAAACTCCATTTCCTTTAGAATACCCTTGACTTAGTAATTCTGTCATTCCATATTCAGAATGAATTTCATTAACTCCAAAACCATCAGAAAGTATTTGATGCAACTCATTTCTAATCAATTCTTTTCTTATGCCTTTCATACCACCTGTTTCCATTATTATGGTATTTTTTAACTTAAATTGATGTTTCTCAATCAAATCTAATAAAGCAAAAGAGACACCT
Organism: Polaribacter vadi; assembly: GCF_018861005.1. Taxonomy (GTDB): domain Bacteria; phylum Bacteroidota; class Bacteroidia; order Flavobacteriales; family Flavobacteriaceae; genus Polaribacter; species Polaribacter vadi_A. The sequence goes on along the minus strand of NZ_JAHKQL010000015.1, from coordinate 45,742 downwards.
ATAAGTAAAACTTTTTGGCCTTTTTTATCTAAATTGATGAGTTTATTGGCTAATTCATCTAAATTATTTAAATAAAATCCGCTTTCTATATTATTGGTTTTTCGAATTAAATCATCAACCATAAAAACCAAAGAAGACCCTTTTCTCTCTAAATAATTTGGCAATAAAGCCAAAACTACGTAATCTTCTATATTGCCGTAAAAATGTGCAAATCCTTTTAAATAACTTTCTTTATAAAGGTTAATATCGGTTACAAAATGCTTGCTTGTAATACTGCCTGTTGTTCCAGAACTTGTAAAAATCTCTTCAATTTTTTCTTTGGATGAAAGTATTTCTCTTGATTTAAAAAACTGAATTGGCAAAAAAGGAATTTCTTCTATTTTAGTAACATCAGAAGGATGTTTATTTATTAAATCACAAAAAGAACGATACACTTTATTGTTCTTAAACTGATGTTTAAAAACTGCCATGGTTGTTTTTGTAAAATCTTGTTCGTTATTTATATTAAAAATGCTTTCTTTCATAAACTTTATAAAATTACCACAACACTTTTACTGTTTGGTTTTCTTTGTTTTTTTCATCCTTTAAAAAAGGAAAATTGAAAAAGAATTAATCAACAAAAATTATTTTTTACAAAAATACTATTATTCAACGCAACCTTTTTGCTCTTTTTGTATCTTATAAAAAAGAACTTAAAATGAATAAAATTGGTATATTAATTACAATGATTTTTTTATTGATTTCTTGTAACGAAAATGTTGATATAATTACTGATCATGAATCAGTTATCATAAACAACTCACTATATAATAAAACAACAACTAGCAATTATACTATTACAGAAGCAATTTTAAACGAAAATCTTTTAACCCTAAAAATTAGCAGTAGTGGTTGTGATGGCAATTCTTGGAAAGCTGTTTTAATAGATGCTAATATAGTTTTAGAATCTTACCCAGTGCAAAGAAACATTAAACTTTCTTTAGATAACAATGAAGCTTGTTTGGCTTTTTTTGAGCAAGAATACACCTTTGATATTTCTAATTTAAAAGAAGGTTATTCTGACATTATTTTAAATTTAGAAGGTTGGAATACACAAATAAATTAATATGAAAAGAGTAATATACCTAATATGTTTTAGTATTTGCTTATTGTCTTGTGAAGACAATAACTTAATAACACCAGAAAAAACACTAATTGTAGCATCTATAAAAGCAGATTGTGTGGGTGTAGATTATCAAAAATGTTTATTAGTTAAAGAAAATGAAACAGAAAATTGGCAATATTTTTATAGCTCAATTGTTGGTTTTAACTACGAAGAAGGCTTTGAATATGTAATTAAAGTATCAGAAAGAAAAATAGAAAATCCGCCACAAGATGCTTCTTCTATAGAAACTACACTAATTGAGATTGTTTCTAAAACAGAAAAAATATCAGAAAATTTACCCATTTAAAACTTATAATTATGCATTTAAAAAACATTGTAATTTTAGTATTTGCTGCATTCTTTTTCTCTTGCGAAAACAATATGAATGATGAAGAAATAGCAATAGATCCAGACAATTTATTAATTGGTAATTGGGTAGAACCTTTTTACGAAAATGAAACCACAACATTTAAAAGAAGTAGTACTTTACCAGATGAAGGTTATGGAATTGCATTTAAAAAAACTGGGGGTTTTATAGAAAGAACTTCTGGTTGGTGTGGCACACCTCCACTTACCTATTTTAATGTTGATGGTACTTTTACAATAGCAAACGATTTAATAAGTATTTCTACAGCAAGTTATTCTTCATTTTTTGGGTGGAAAATTATAGAAATAACAGAAACAAATTTAGTGGTTAAAAGAGAATTAACAGAACAAGAAATAGAACACAGGGCGTTAATGGATTTATTTAGTGAAATCTCAAATATTGCTTATGGCGAAACTTGTTCTAACTCAAATAACTGGGCATTTACTGCTTTTGGTTCTAAAGCTTGTGGTGGACCACAAGGTTATTTACCTTATTCTAAAAACATTGATGTAGCTTCTTTTTTACAAAAAGTAGAAACATATACTGAAGCTGAAAAAGCATTTAATATTAAATGGGGTATCGTTTCTGATTGTTCTATTATTAGCCCTCCCAAGCAAGTAGAATGCAGAAATGGATACCCAATATTAATTTACTAAACATAAAAAATTATGAAAAAATTTATTTTACTTTTTACCATTATTTTACTCTTTAATTCTTGTTTAAATGATGAAAATAACGACTATTTAAATTATGGTTTTGAACTTTTACCTATTGATGAATATACAGTGCCAAGCTCTTTTACTTTTGGTGAAAAAGATACTATAAAAGTAAAATATACTTTTAAAAATGATTGCTATAGTTTTGATCATGTATATTACGAATACCAAGACACTACAAGAATTGTTGCAATACAATCTTTAGTAGATTTAGATAAAACTTGTACAGAACAAACTACTCAATACGAGTTTGATATGGTAATTACTGTTATACAAGAAGAGGATTATATTTTTAAATTTTGGAAAGGTGAAGATAATAATGGCGAAAACATTTTTGAAGAAGTCGTAGTTCCTGTAAATTAGAAACATCAAACTCGAAGAATTAATACAGAAATGTTGTGAGCAAGATTTGGATGCTCAATCTAAAGTTTATCACTTATTTGCTGATAAACTTTTTGCTGTTTGTTTAAAATATTCTAGAAACTATCAAGATGCAGAAGACAACCTACAAGATAGTTTTTTAACCATTTTCGAAAAAATAAAACAGTATAAATACAAAGGTTCTTTTGAGGGTTGGTTAAAGAAAATAACAATTCATACAGTTTTACAAAAATACAAGCAAAAAGCACCTTTAGAAATTGTAAATGAAGTTATAGAAGATGTTGAAAACGAAGAATTAGAAATAGAAAACTCTGTTTTTAATGTTGATGTTTTATTAGAATGTATTCAGCAATTAACAGACAGATATCGTTTGGTTTTTAACCTTTATGTTTTAGATAATTATTCTCATAAAGAAATTTCTGAGTTACTAAAAATTTCTGAAGGCACTTCTAAATCGAACTTATCTAGAGCTAGAAAAATTTTGAAAGAAAAATTAGAAATCCATCAAAAAAAGTTGAATTAATGGATAACAAAAACATAGATAAACTGTTTCAAGAACAGCTTAAAGATTTGGAAATCTCACCAAAAAAAAGCGCTTGGATCAATATTGAAAGCAAACTAAAAAAGAAGAAACGTAAGGTTTTTCCTTTTTGGTGGTTTTCTGGTGCTGTAGCTTCAATATTAATTTTGGGCTTAATTTCTAACCCTTTTTCTAAGGATGAAAATCAAAATATTAATAACACTTTTGATGAAGTAATTACAACTATTCACAAAGAAAATTCAACAATTTTAAAAGAAAAGGATACACTTATTTTAAATAAAAACTTAAAAGATGATGTGCTTATTTCTATAGCTAATGAAACAATTCAGATTAACAAAAACACTCAAAACTTAGCTGAAACAAGACTAGATAAAAGTGTAATAAATAATAGAAAACCTGTAAAGGTTTTACAGGTTTCTTTTAGTTCTTTTGATGATAATTTAAATATATCACAAAAAAATAGTGAGTTATCTATATCAACAATAAATACTAAAAAGAAGAATTTTAAAAAGTTAAACATTCAAGAATTATTTAAAGAAAAAGAAGATTTAATTACAGATAAACAAATAAACAAAAATTGGTCTGTTGCTCCTGTTTTTGCAGTTTTACAATCAAATTCTTTTACAAATACATCTCCTATTAATGAAAATTTAGCAAACTCTACTAAAGGCGAAAACACTTATTCTTATGGTGTACAAATTGCTTATAAAATCAATAAAAAATGGACAATTCAATCTGGTATTCATTTACAAGAAATGAGTTATGCCAATAACCAAGTAAGCATTTCACTATCAGAGCAAAGTAATACAGAAACAACAGAATTTACAAATGGCGAAACTTTTTCTTTTGATAGTAATAATAATTTTAATGCATTATTAAGTAGCGATTTTACTACTACTTCAAATACCACTTTTGGTAATCTAACTCAAAACTATGGTTATTTAGAAATCCCTATAGAAGTGAAATACAGTTTTTCTACCAACAACAAATTCGAAACGCAAATAGTAACTGGTTTTAGTTCGCTTTTTCTTAATAAAAATACTGTAAACTTAAACACAGAAACACTATCAAAAACATTAGAAGCAAACAATTTGAACAACATTAATTTTAGTGGAAATTTAGGATTTGACTTTAATTACCTATTTGATGAAAATTGGTCTTTAAACCTAAACCCGATGTTAAAAATGCAACTAAACACTTTTAATAAAAATTCTAATGGTTTTGCACCCTTTAATTTAGGCTTTTATACAGGTCTTAAATACAACTTCTAAAACCATACTAACAAAAACAACGTATATAAATTACTGATTATCTATTACATTATACATTTTAACGAAATGTTTTAATAAAAATGCAAAAAAACGGCTAATTTTGTATGCTTTTTGAATTTGCGTTTACAGTTTCTTAAAAATGATTGCTAGAAAATTTTATTAACTAAAAAGATGATGAAATGAAGCTTATTGAAATAACGTACAGAACTTTAAGTGGTACAAAAAAAGTTTTAAAAATACCTAAAAGAAAATCCTCTCAATGGATTATATATCAAGATAATAAACCTAAATATTATGTAGATTTATATGATTTATCTAATGAATCTAATTCAATGATGAACAGTTTGGTTTTATGTGCCAAAAGGTCTATGAACGAGGTTTTAAAAATGATAAATAAGAAACATAATATTAATTTATCAACTAAAAATTTTTCAAGTTTGGCTTTTGCTAAGAAAAAAGAATCTAAAGTTATAAATATCAATTTAGAACTTTTACCTGAAGAGTGGCTAGATTATTCTTTGTAAATTTTTACAACTAATTGGCCTTTATCGTTCATTGATGCTCTGTACATACCAGCAGTATTAAACTCAAAAGACATATTTCCGTTTTTATCAAGAGCTACAACACCACCTGTTCCTCCTAATTTGGTTAACTTATTATGAATAACATCTGTTGTAGCTTCTTTTAAAGTCTTTTGTTGATATTCCATTTGTGCAGAAATATCATAAGCAACTTGGCTTCTTATAAAATATTCACCCCAACCTGTAGAAGACACTCCACAAGTTAAATTATTAGCATAAGTTCCTGAGCCAATAATTGGTGCGTCACCAATTCTTCCCCAACGTTTGTTAGTCATTCCTCCTGTAGATGTACCAGCAGCAATATTTCCATTTTTGTCTAAAGCAACACAACCTACAGTTCCAAACTTGCTGTTTTTAATATCTGAATCGTAAAAAGCAGCTGTTTTATCATCATGATCTAATTCAGTTTTTTCTTTTTCTATTATTCTTTGTAAAGATTTAAAACGTCTTTCTGTATAAAAATAACTTGGATCTACAATTTCTAACCCTTTTTCTTTAGCAAAAATACTTGCTCCATCTCCAGAAAGCATTACATGATCAGAATCTGTCATTACTTTTACAGCCAATTCAATAGGACTTTTTACATCTTTTACACCAGCAACTGCACCAGCATTTAATGTGTTTCCGTCCATAAAAGAAGCATCTAATTCGTTGGTGCCAGAATTGGTAAAAACAGCTCCTTTACCAGCATTAAATAATGGAGATTCTTCCATAACTTGAATCGTTTTTACAACTGCTTCTTGGCTAGTTCCTCCATTTTTTAAAATTGTATGCCCTACTTTTATTGCTTCTTCTAACTTAGCTTTGTAAGCTGCTTCTTTTTCATCAGACATATTTTTCTTTAAAATAGTACCTGCTCCACCATGAATAATAATAGCAAATTCATTTTGTTTTACGGCAGTATTTTTTTCTTTAGATGATGAGTTTGACTCATTTTTACATGCTAAAAAAGTCATTAAAAAAAATAATAGAAAGATTTGTGTTTTCATAGATATTTGTTCAAATTTAAACAATAAATATTGTTTTTGTTAAAATCATATATATGTGATTTTATTCGTAATTTCGGACTTCTAAAATAAAGATTTTTTAATCAATTAACTTAAACAAAGCTGCAAAATGACAGATTTTGGTATACAAGAAGCATTATTAACTTTAGGCTTACAAAATATAAACGAAGGTACTTCTACTGGAAACACAAACTTTTCTAGTGGAGAAATTATAACAAGTTACTCACCTGTTGATGGTAAAATTATCGGAAAAGTAAAAACTACAACAAAAGAAGATTACGCTAAAGTGATGGAAGCAGCTACAGAAGCTTTTAAAACTTGGAGAACAAAACCTGCACCATTAAGAGGAGAAATTGTACGTCAATTTGGCCAAAAATTACGCGAAAAGAAAGAAGCTTTGGGTAAATTAGTTTCTTATGAAATGGGTAAAAGTTATCAAGAAGGTTTAGGAGAAGTGCAAGAAATGATTGACATCTGCGATTTTGCTGTAGGTTTATCTCGCCAATTACATGGTTTAACCATGCACTCAGAAAGACCTGGTCATAGAATGTATGAACAATATCATCCTTTAGGGATTGTAGGTATTATTTCTGCCTTTAATTTTCCTGTTGCAGTTTGGGCTTGGAACACAGCATTAGCTTGGATTTGTGGTGATGTTTGTGTCTGGAAACCATCAGAAAAAACACCTTTATGTGGGGTAGCTTGCCAAAATATAATCGCAGAAGTTTTAGCCGAAAATAATTTACCAGAAGGTATTTCTGGTTTAATTAATGGCGATTATAAAGTTGGAGAATTCATGACAAAAGATAAAAGAATTCCACTTGTTTCTGCAACTGGTTCTACAAGAATGGGTAAAATTGTTGCAAAAGAAGTAGCAAGTAGATTAGGAAAATCTTTATTAGAATTAGGTGGAAATAACGCAATAATTGTAACTCCAGATGCAGATATAAAAATGACCGTAATTGGTGCTGTTTTTGGTGCTGTTGGTACTGCAGGCCAAAGATGTACATCTACAAGAAGATTAATAATACATGAATCTGTTTATGATATTGTAAAAGATGCTGTTGTAAAAGCTTATAAACAATTACGTATAGGAAACCCATTAGATGAAAATAATCATGTAGGTCCTTTAATTGATGTAGATGCTGTTAAAATGTATGAAAATGCATTAACAAAAGTAGTTGAAGAAGGTGGAAATATTGTAGTTGAAGGTAAAGTTTTAGAAGGAAATGGTTACGAGTCTGGTTGTTATGTAAAACCAGCAATTGCAGAGGCTAAAAACGAATTTAAAATTGTACAACATGAAACTTTTGCACCTGTTCTATATCTTTTAAAATATTCTGGTGATGTTACAAATGCACTTGAAATGCAAAATGGAGTAGCGCAAGGTTTATCATCTGCAATTATGACAAATAATTTACGAGAAGCTGAAGCTTTTTTATCTGTTGCTGGTTCAGATTGTGGAATTGCCAATGTAAATATTGGTACTTCTGGCGCAGAAATTGGTGGTGCTTTTGGTGGCGAAAAAGAAACTGGAGGTGGACGTGAATCTGGTTCTGATGCTTGGAAAGTATATATGAGAAGACAAACCAACACCATAAATTACACAACAGACTTACCTTTAGCACAAGGCATTAAGTTCGATTTTTAAGATATTTTAAACAGTAAAAACCCAACTAAAAGTTGGGTTTTTCTTTACTTTATATTTATAATTCCATTTTTTAATAATACTTCTATATTACCTAAAAACGGACTATTTTCTTTTTTCTTTTTTTGAAGAATTTTAGTAAGTTCTTTTTCTTTTGATGCTCCAAAAGAAGTTTTTGTGCCATTCATATTTAAAGCTGTATTGTAGCCAGAAATATCCATAGAAAAATTAGTGTCTTTTACATTGTATAAATTTATCTCTGAGTAATCTCCTGTAAGATTAAATTTTGTGAAGTTTTTACCAAAATTATAGAGGTAGAGTTTGCTGTTAGAATCATTAATTGAAACATTTTTTCGTATTTCTCCAATTTTAGTTTTTGTTTTTTCTAACTTTAATTTTGAATTAGAAATAGAACCAATATTTACTTTATACATATCTCTCAATTGAATTCTAGAATTTTTTATTCCATATGTTTCTAAAATTCCATTAGAAGAAGTTATTTGGTTATTTTTCCCATCAATTCTTTTAAATTTAAAAATACCTTTAAAACTATCCATTTTAAATTCTGTTAAAATGTCATAATCACATTTAATATCAGACTCTAAAGCTTTTATTTTTAATTGAACATATTTAGGAACTTCAATAATAAAATTCTTCTCTATTTTTTTATCAGTTTTTAAAGGCTTTTTAAGAGGAAAATTATCAATTTCTTTTTTAATATAATTGTCCATATCTCTTCCAATACTAAAATTAATCTCTTCTATTAAAGAATCTTTTGTTTTGTATAAATTTTCGCTTTTTCTATATGTTTTATAATATTTTTTTAAATATTCTTTATAAACATCATTAATAGGATTATTGAAGTTTTTATAATCAAAATTAGGTTTATATTTTATATCTATACCTAGATATAGAGAATTCTTGACTTTTAAAAAAATTTGGTTTTGATTTTTAGATGTATTTATTGAAGTATCATCTAGAAGATCATTTATTTTTCTTCTAGAATAATTATAAAAAATAATTTGATAATCAAAATGAATTTTATCGTCTTTAGATTCAATGATATGAACATTTGCATTGTCTAAATCTAAATTTAGAATAGTGTTTTCATCTACCTTAAAACTTTTTTTTAGAAGTACTTCTTTAGTTTGTGCAACAGAAATACTTGTTATTAAAAGAAATAAAATGCTAAATATATATGGTTTCATTACTTGTGTTTTTTGGGTTCAATTCTTTAATATGCTCATTAATTTCTTTAATTAATTGCAAACGTCTTTGCAGATTAGTAATTAAAGATTCTAATAAATTTATGTCGTTAGGAAACTCTTTTAATTGGTTGGTTATCTTTTTATAATCATCATTAAAATTGTTCAATTTCTCCTCGTATTTTCTAATTAATAAAGTATCTGTTGTTATTTTTTTAAACTGTTTCCATTCTTTATCGATGTTTTTTAAATAGTCCTTTTCAATCTTAGAAAACTGATTTTCAAAAGAATTTGTGTTGTCAATATCATCAGTTTTAATACTAAAAAAATACATCAAACTTAAAATTAGAGCTACAGATGCTGCAATTTTATACGCAGTTCCAAATTTCCATTTTGGCTTTTGGGTATTATTTTTATTTAGTTTATTTAAAAAATCTTCTCTATGAGATTTTGGTAAATCCTTTTTAAAATCATCATTTTCTTGAAATAAATCTCTTATATCATGTTCCATATTTCTCGTCTTTTAAAAGGCCTCTTAATGCTAATTTTGCTCTTCTTAATTGTGTTCTAGATGTTTTAACTGGTATCTGTAATATTTCTGATATTTCTTGATGATCATAACCCTCTATCAAGTATAATTTTATTAACAACTGATATTTTAATTGTAAAGTTTCTATGGCATTTAAAATTGCTTCTTTTGTTATTCTTATATCAAATTTCCAGTTTTCATCATTTGTAATTTCTAAAGGATAATTTTCGATAGAAATCGTTTCTAATTTTTTCTTTTTTAAATGATCTATACAGCTATTAATTATGATTGTTTTTAACCAAGCACTAAAATTGGTACCATCTTTATAATTGGCTAAATTCAAAAATGCTTTTATAAAACCATCTTGCATAGCATCTTTAGCTTCTTCATCATTTTTTAAATACCTACAAGAAATTATAAACATTGCTTTACAGTGCAAATCATAAAGCTTTATTTGTGCTTTCTGATTGCCTTTTTTGCTTTGTAAAACTAAAAGATGAATCTTTTTAGACATTGTAGTTGGTTGGTTCTATTTTAAAAACGATACGAATTTTTAAAGGTTTCAAAAAAGAAAACATTTTTTAATTAAAGGGTAAAAAACCTTAATTATATTTTACTTTTCGAATTACTCTCATTGCCTCTTTGTATTTTACATAGGTAGTTTTATCCTCTAAATTTTTAATGTAGTTTTTGGCTTTTCTAAGTAAATCTGGTGCGTCTAAAAATCCGTTTAAATAGCAGAGTAAATAATTATGTGGCAACCTAAAAACATCTTCGTGTTCTAAAACTGAAAGCTTTGTTTTAGCTGTTATTTTTTGAATGATGTTATTGCAGTTATTATAAATATGATTTACAATTATAGGATCGTATTTAGGAGGGGCAAATAAAAATTCTCTAACAATTGCATGTTTGCCATTATTCTTAAAATTGATTATTGTTTTTTCTAATGGATAATGAGTTTCATTAGCTTCTAAACCCAACAAAATGTATTCTGTAATAATAAATGATTTTTGATTATAAGAAATTTGAACATCATCTAAAGAAGAAAAAAACAAACGAACTTGTTCGTTAATTAATTCAATATCTACTCTTGAGTAATATATATTTTTGCTGATAATTTTCTTCTCTCCTGCCCAACACAACACAAATTGTTCATTAAAAACTTTGTATTGTGGTTTGTATTCTTTTTTGTGCTTGTTTATAAAATCGAAAACACCATTTAAAGTGAGTTCAATATTATTTCTAGCATTTTTTTCTATTGCAGCAACAATATTTTTATTGGTATTTCTAAGCTCGAAAGTTGTGCCTAAAAAAGGCATAGAATTGCTGCCTCTTCTGTAAAAAATAGTATCGCGATTATATTTCCAAGCGTTTTTTAATAAAGATGTAATTTGGTTATTTGGATGTATGGTTACCAAACCAATTACTTTATAGCGTGGTAAACTCGGAAAAGGAACATTTAAATATTCTATTCTTGGAGGATTATTTAAATACGCGTTTACCAAATTTTGGATTTTGCTATCGTCAAAAAAATCGACACCAATTATTTTATTTTCTTCATCTTCTACACCAATAACAATGTAAGAATTGTTCTCTGGGTTTGAGTTAGACAAAGCACAAATGTGTTTTAAAAACTTGGCCTTGCCTTCTTTTGAGCCTAATGATAGTTTTTGCTTTTTATCATAAAAACTATTCTCATCATTATGAGAAAGTAAGTTTCTGATAAGTAAGCGTTTGTTTATCATTTTAAGCTTAGTAATTTTATTTCTCTTGCTAAATTTTGTCTTGCTTTTACTTCTAATAAATCTTGATATTTATCTGTAAAATAAAGTTGTTTTCTATTTAAAAAATGCTGTAATACTTTCTTTCTTGCAAGGTTATAAACAAAATCTGGATAAATTTTATATTCCTTTCTTATATTCTTAATATAAGACTCATAAACATTCCAATTAGAACCAAGAATAGATAAATCAAAATCTAACAAAAAGGCATTGTCATTATCTTCATCTAATATAATTTGATGCTTCTTTGTTGAAATTATTAAATCGTAAATCTTGTTAATATTTAATTCTTTTTTAAAATTTTCTTTTAAAATTGATTTTGCTAAATCTGCACTTTTTTCTTCGTTTTTTTTTGATGAGGGATTGTAAACAATATCATGAAACCAAATTGCAAATAGAACTTCATCTTTATCTTTTAATTCATCTCCATTTTCTTCTGCCATTTCTAACAATGAATGTATATGAATAAAGTTATGATAATACCTTTTCTTTGAAGAATAATTCTTCTTCATGTTATTCCAAACAGAAATAATGAAAGCAGTACTATCAAAATAATTTTTAGCTAAAGTTAACCAATCTTTATGTAAGTTATCTATGTTCAAAATTAATCTACTTCTTTTCCATTACTTGCTTCTAATAATAAAAACCAATCTTGTAATTCTAAATCAATTTTTAGGGCTTTATTTGTATTTAAAATTCGTTGTTTATTTGTGGTGCCAATAACAGTAGAAACTTTTGCAGGATGTTTAAAAAGCCAAGCCAATAACAAAGCATCTTCTGTGCTATTGTATTTTTCTGAAAGCGTTTTTAAAACTTCCTTTATTTTTTTAGTTTGATTTGTTTCTGCTCTAAAAACACTACCTAAAGGACTCCAACTCATAGGCTGAATTTCATTTTGCAACATTTGGTCTAAAGAACCATTTGTCATTGCTGAGTTTTGCGTTAAAGAAAATTCAATTTGATTTACGGATACTGGAATTTTATCAGCAATTAAATCCACCTGAAAAGGTGTAAAATTAGAAACCCCAAAATTGATGATTTTACCAGATTCTTGTAGTTCTAAAACTGCTTCTGCAATATCATCAGGAATCATTAAAGGGCTAGGTCTGTGTAATAAAAAAGTATCTAAATAATCTGTTTTTAAATTTTTTAGAGATTGCTCTGCACTCCAAATAATATATTCTTTAGAATAATTATAATGTTTAACTTTGTTGTTTCTTGTTTCTCCAGGATTCTGGATTCCGCATTTAGAAATAAATTCTACTAAATCTCTTTCTATTTTACTTTCTTTAAATGCTTTACCAAATTCAGCTTCTGTTGTGTAATCTCCATACAAATCTGCGTGATCAAATGTAGTGTTTCCATTTTCTACGCAAAACTGAATCATATCTGTAGCTTCTTGGGTAGAAAATTGTTTACCCCATTTACCCCAAGACATACAACCAATTATTATTTTTGATGTTGGTTTCATATCAATTTTTATTGAGCATTGTTGCGCTTGCTTGTGCTGTTGGATACACTACCAAATCTTCGATATTTACGTGGTAAGGTCTTGTAACCACAAAGTGAATAATGTCTGCAATATCTTCTGCTTGCAAAGCTTTAAAACCTTGATAAACTGTTTTTGCTCTTTCTGTATCGCCTTTAAAACGTACATCAGAAAATTCGGTTTCTACTAAACCAGGATGAATTGCAGAAACTCTAATGTTATGTTCGTTTAAATCTAGCCTCATAGACTTGTTTAAAGCATTTACAGCAAACTTTGATGCACAATATACATTTCCGTTCTTATAAACTTCTTTACCTGCTATAGAGCCAATATTTATAATAAATCCATTGTTATTTGCTATCATTTTAGGAATTATTGTTTTTGATACGTATAACAAACCTTTTACGTTAATGTCTAACATTGCATCCCAATCATCTATATCTCCATCCTGAATTGTTGATAACCCATGAGCATTACCTGCGTTATTGATTAGAATATCTATTTCTTGAAAATTTTCTGGTAAAGATTTTATTGCTGCTTGTACTTCATCCCTTTTAGAAACATCGAATTGTAAAGTGGTAACTTGGGTTAATTTAGAGAGTTCTTCTGCTAATTCTTGCAAACGTTCTTTTCTTCTACCACAAAGAATTAATCTAATGTTGTTTACTGCAAACAGCTCTGCTGTTGCTTTTCCTATTCCAGAAGTTGCTCCTGTAATAAATGCTGTTTTCATTCTTTTTTATTTATCATTAAAAATATAAAAACTAGCCTTTAGCAGAATTGAATAAGCTGTAAAATTTTCATCAATTATTAACAACGAAAAAGTCACCCTCCTCAGGGTGACTTCTCTTTCAATTGGTTATTGAGAAATAACCAATTAAAAATCAACTAACCAAACTTTATTTTTAATTTCTTCTATTCTTTGTCTTTCTTTCTATTTTAGTACGTTTTCTATCGTTATTCCTTACAACATCTTTTGCTGATTTAACAGATTTTTCACTTTTTAAATACTGTACAAATCCACGACCTGCAAACTCATAAGTGGTTTCTGAATTGTAATGAAACAGACTTATTCTATCATCATCTAAAACGCTTAATTCAAATTCTTCAATATCTCCATTGTCATAATTCAATGTTAAAATCTTAAGAGCTTCAAAACCATTAACGTCATACACCTCATATCCACCAACGTAATCCCAATTTATATTTGCAACTTGTGTGCCAAACTCATCTTGAGAACTATAAAATGTTGTTACATTATCTGGTGTAAATACAAGGAAATTTTCATCATCAAAAGCATTTGGTGTACCACCTACTGCATCAAATTTTGCCCAAGCTTCATATTCTTGTAATAGGTATTCTATGTTTTCATAGAACAATTTATCATAATCGAAATTGTTAGTATTGTAACCTACTAAATAATAACTTACATTTTCTCTGTAGTTGTAAATTCTAATTTCGTTAGTAGATAAAATAGTTACATTAAAATCATTAATACCATCTATATCGTGGTTGGTTTCTAACACACCATTAAAAGAGTTATAAGTACCAACATCAATCCCTAAACCATTACCTGTTCTACCAATATCTGCAATATTGTTATTTGCATATAAAATTCCGTTAATAAAAGAAAGTGTAAAAGCTCTAGATACATAAGGTACATCTCCAGAACCTGAAGTTTTATGATAATCTACATACCATAAATCGTAACCTGAAACTACCTCTTCTAAAGTAGGTGCATAGTCATCATAATCATCGTAATAAACTGTTGAACAAGAACTCAATAATGTTCCTGCAATAATAATCGTGAAAAGTAGTTTTAGCGTCTTCATAAGCTTTCTGTTTTGTGGTTATGCTTATGAATATTCAAATTGTATGCCAAAAAATAACCTAACCTAAAAAAAATTTTTTAACTGTTTTATTTTAAGCAGTTTAAACTCATTTAAAAGTTTGTAGATTTCACCTTTTTGAGTCCAATAATTTTAAAATATTTTATTTTATCTTTAATTTTATAGCTAATAACTACCTCATTTTCTTCTAAATCAAAAGGAAATTTTTTAATTTTTGGTACAGAATTTTTTAACTCTTTAATTGGGTTTGCATCTAAAATAATATCTCTTTTAATTGATGATGTGTTGAAATAACCAATTAATAAATTATCATTTGAATTCTTGGTTTGTAATTTGGCAACTTTATTATCAAAATAAATACTATCAAATTGAATCCTTTTTGTTGATGTAAATTGGACTTTTACATTTGTACCTCTAACCCCTGGTTGACCACCAACCCAATTTGTATAAGTAGCTGCTATAATTTTAAATGGTGGGGTTTTATCGAACTGTAAAGAACCACATTGAGAAAACACAAATACAATAATTAAAATTGATGAAATTTGGATAGTTTTCATAGATCTCATATTACAAATACAATTCAATAGTTATACCAAAATATCATAAAAAAAGAGCTTATCAAAATTGATAAGCTCTTTTTTATAAATTGTTTATATTGTCTTCTTAGAAACTACGTTTAATTATTCAATGCCTCAGCACCACCAACAATTTCTAAAATTTCGTTTGTAATTGCTGCTTGACGTGCTTTGTTATAAGTTAATAATAAACCGTCTCTTAAATCTGTTGCATTATCTGTTGCTTTATGCATAGCTGTCATACGTGCTCCATGCTCTGATGCAAAACTATCTCTTATACCTTTGTATAATTGTGTTTTTAAAGACTTAGGTATTAAAGCTTCTACAATCTCCTCTTTTGATGGTTCAAAAATATAATCAGAATTAGAAATATCTTTTCCTCCTTCAATAGGTTTAATTGGTAAAAACTGCTCTACTTGCGGTATTTGAGTGGCTGCATTTTTAAATTGATTGTATACCAATTCAATTTTATCGTAACTACCATCAACAAATAATTCCATTAACTTTTCTGCTACTAATGCAACATTATCAAAAGTTAAATCATCATAAATATCATTTCTTGTAGCTACAACATTGTTTTCTTTTGATAAAGTATCTGCACCTTTTTTACCAATAGAAAAAATATCTACTTGTTTATCAGCATACTTTTCAGCAATAGTTCTAACAGCTGTTTTTGTAATTGATGAGTTAAAGCCACCACACAAACCTCTATTTGATGTTACTACTACTAATAATACTTTAGAAACTTCTCTTTCTGTAGAATATACTCCACCTGTATCACCATCTAAAGTTGCACTTAAATTTTGCAACAATTCTGTTAATTTAGATGAATAAGGGCGCATTGCTGTAATAGCATCTTGAGCCTTTTTCAATTTTGCAGCAGAAACCATTTTCATTGCAGATGTAATCTGCATTGTAGATTTAATAGAGGTTATTCTGTTACGTATTTCTTTTAAGTTTGCCATTCTATAGTTATTAATTATTAGTCTTTAGTTTTTTAGTTTTGATAACTAAAAACTAGAGACTTACGTCTATTTATGCAAAGTGCTTTGATATTTCTGCTGCTGCTGCTTCTAAAGTAGCAGTAACTTCTGGAGTTAATTTACCAGATTTTAAAACATCTAATGCATCTCTATGTTTTGCATTTAAATAATCGATATAATCTTTCTCGAACTTTTTAACTTGATTAACAGGTACGTCTTTTAACAAGTTTTTAGAACCAGCATAAATAATTGCTACTTGGTCTTCTACTGTAAAAGGGTCGTTCTGAGCTTGTTTTAAGATTTCAACATTACGTTGTCCTTTAGAAATTACATTCATTGTAGCTGCATCTAAATCAGATCCAAACTTTGCAAATGCTTCTAATTCTCTAAACTGAGCTTGATCTAATTTTAAAGTACCAGATACTTTTTTCATAGATTTTATTTGTGCATTACCTCCAACACGAGATACAGAAATACCCACGTTAATTGCTGGTCTTACACCTGAGTTAAATAAATCTCCATCTAAGAAAATCTGTCCATCTGTAATCGAAATTACGTTTGTTGGAATATATGCTGATACATCACCTGCTTGTGTTTCAATAATTGGTAATGCAGTTAAAGAACCACCACCTTTTACAATTCCTTTTAAAGAATCTGGTAAGTCATTCATTTCACTTGCAATTTTATCATCATTGATAACTTTTGCAGCTCTTTCTAATAATCTTGAGTGTAAGTAAAATACATCACCTGGATACGCCTCACGTCCTGGAGGTCTTCTTAATAATAAAGAAATTTCACGGTATGCAACAGCTTGTTTTGATAAATCATCAAAAACAATTAAAGCTGGTCTACCAGAATCTCTAAAATATTCTCCAATTGCAGCTCCTGCAAATGGTGCATAAACTTGCATTGCTGCAGGGTCTGATGCATTTGCTGCTACTATTGTTGTATATGCTAACGCTCCTCTTTCTTCTAACATATTTGCAATTGCTGCAACTGTAGAAGCTTTCTGACCAATAGCTACATATATACAGTATACTGGGTTACCAGCATCGTAAAATTCTTTTTGATTTAAGATGGTATCTAAAGCAACTGTAGATTTACCTGTTTGTCTATCTCCAATAATCAACTCACGCTGACCTCTACCAACAGGAATCATAGCATCAATAGATTTAATACCAGTTTGTAATGGCTCAGTAACAGGTTCTCTATAGATAACTCCTGGTGCTCTTCTTTCTAAAGGCATCTCATAAGTAGTACCAGTAATTGGTCCTTTACCATCTATAGGGCTTCCTAAAGTATCTACAACTCTACCTACAATTCCTTCACCTGCTCTTAAAGATGCAATTCTTTCAGTTCTTTTAACTGTAGAACCTTCTCTTACAGAAGTTGAAGCTCCTAATAATACAACACCTGCATTATCTTCTTCTAAGTTTAAAACAATACCTTCTAATCCGTTATCGAATTCTACTAACTCACCATATTGTACGTTAGACAATCCGTAAACACGAGCAATACCATCACCTACTTGTAATACTGTACCTACTTCGCTTAATGAAGCTTGAGCTTCAAAATTAGTTAATTGTTCTTTTAAAATTGCTGATACTTCAGCTGGTTTAATACTTGCCATCTGTTCTAATTTGATGTATTATTAAATTTTTGGGATATAATGACTGTTGTCAAATTCCTTCTTTAACTCTCCTAAATAATTTGAGATACTTGCATCATATTGCACATCTCCTACTCGTAAAATAAACCCTCCTAAAATATCTGGATTTACTACATTTTCTAGATCAGCTTTTTCTCCTGTTAAAGACTCTATCTTAGCTAAAACTTGTTTTTCAATTGCTGAAGTAATTGGCACAGCAGTAATTACTTTTGCTATCTGTATGTGATGATAATAATCGTAAATTATAGTGTATTGCTGTGCAATAGAATGTAATATTGATATTCTTTTGTTCTCTTCTAATAAATTAAAAAGACCTAAAGTAATATTGTTTATTTGTTTTGAGAAAGTAGCTTTTAAAACGTTTATTTTATCAGCAGACTTTATTACAGGGCTTTTTAAAACAACACCTAATTCAGGGTTTTCTGAAATTGTTGAAGCTATTAATTGCATATCTTTATTTACTGCAGAATCTTCTTTAGAATCTTTTGCAAGATTTAAGATTGCTTTTGCGTAACGTAATGCTGCTCTTGCGTCTTTCATAAAATTAGTTTAACTCAACTTCTTTTAAAATTCCTTCTACCAATGCTAATTGATCTTCTTTAGAAGATAATTCTTTTTTAATTACAGATTCTGCAATACCTATTGATAATTCTGCTACATTCTTTTTCAACTCTGCTAAAGCTGCTTGCTTTTCTTGTTGAATTGAAGCTTGTGCATTTTCAATTAATTTAGTGGTAACCTCTTTAGCATCTTCTTTTGCTTCTGATATCATTTTATCTCTAATATCTCTAGCATCTTTCATCATTGCATCTCTTTCTGCTCTTGCTTCTTTTGCTAATCTTTCATTATCAGCAGTTAAGTTTTGCATCTCTTTACGAGCGTTTTCTGCTGCTTCTAATGCTTCTTCTATACCAGTTTCTCTCTCTTCTAAAGAGTTTAAAATTGGTTTCCAAGCAAACTTTTTCATTAAAAATAATAAAATAAGTAAGATTACTATTTGCATTGCAAACAATCCTGGCGAAAAATCGTTTAATAAAGTTTCCATTCTATTAACTTTTGTTTTGTTTTTGTTTAATTTAAAAACACTTTCTGTAACCAACCGTTACAGAAATGTGTTTTTGTTTTTTTTAGGAAATTATGCTTTCCCTAAGATTAATGCACCAAATGCTAAACCTTCTAATAAGGCACCAATGATGATCATTGCAGTTTGAATTTTACCAGCTGCTTCAGGTTGACGAGCAATACCTTCCATTGCTTTTCCACCTATTTGACCTAATCCAATTCCTCCTCCGATTACGATTAATCCTGCTCCAATTAAATTGTACATACTAATTGATTTTAAATATATTAATTAAACAAATTCTAATTCTCTTTTTGTACTTGATTTTAAAAATCAAGATTTTTAGTGATGCTCATGTTCTTCAACAGCCATCCCAATAAATAACGATGATAACATCGTAAAAATAAATGCTTGTAAAAAGGCTACTAAAATTTCAATAACCATTATAAATAAAGCTAAAGCTAAAGACATTCCTGTAGATGCTACTGGCCCAAAAGCTTCTTTCATTGTTACCATTAATGCAATTAAACTCATTACAACAAAGTGACCTGCAGTAATATTTGCAAATAAACGTACTAATAATGAAAACGGTTTAATTAAAATAAAACCTGCTAATTCTATTATTGCTAGAATTGGTCTTAAAATTACAGGTACACCTGGCATCCATAATGTGTGTGCCCAAAAATCTTTACTACCACTAAAAAGATAAATAACCATTGTAAACATTGCTAATGCAACTGTTACTGCTATTTGACCTGTTACGTTAAAACCTAATGGAGTTAAACCTAATAAGTTTAATATCCAAATAAAGAAAAACACCGTTAATAAAAAGCCCATAAACTTTTTATACTTTTTCTCTCCAATATTTGGCCTTGCTATTTCATCTCTTACGTAAATTACTAATGGCTCTAAAACACGACCAAAGCCTTTAGGTACTTTTCTTGTTTTATACTGTTTTGCTAATTTAGAAAACCACAATAACATTAAAAAAGCCGCAAATAAAATACCTACTACCGATTTTGTTATTGAAAAATCTAATGTTTTGTGTGCGTTTGTTGCATGGTGAGTTTCATCAAAAGAAACAGTTGCTGCTCCATTATCTAACTCATAAATCTTACTATGAATCTTTGCGAATTTTAACCCATTCTTTTCAACAATAACATGCCCATCATCATTATGATGAAATTCTGAAGACATAAAAGTTACTAAACCTTCACTTGACCATAAAATTACTGGTAAAGAAAATCCAAAATGTTTTCTTTCTCCTTCACTTGAAGTATATGAGAAAAAAGTAAAATCATGAGAATCTTTAAGGTGATGTTGAATGTAAGCAGTTACCTCTTCTTGGGTATTTACCTCTCCACCATCTTTATGATTGTCCTGTTTTTTGTCTAAATCAGAAGCAAAAATTGTAGCTGAGAAAAGGGCTACTAATGCTATTGTAAGAAATTTGATTGATTTTTTTGCAATCTTCATAGTAAAAATACGCTTTGTAAATTCCGCGCAAAGATATAGAATAATTCAAAAACACAAATGATTTTTGACGCTAATTTTTAGAATCTTTTTTTTTCAAAATTTTAGACACAAAAATAACCTCTGTTAATAAAAAAAGAATGGTTGGTATAAATAATGATAATCTTGAATAAATTGTTAAATTTTCTTCTGAAAATATTGGTTTATAGAAAGTAATGGAAAAAAGTATAAATTTTAAAAGCATAGTAGCCAGATATATAAAACCTAATTGATCTAAATACTTATTAACAGTTGCAAGTAGTAAAAAATTGATACAAATTAATGCTGAATAACCAGCATGAAATAGGTAAACTTTATCAATAGAAAAAGGTAAAGATATTTCTTGTTTTAAAAGAATGAAATCGTGGATATTATATCCTAAAATATAAAGAATAAGAAATACAGTATTGTAAATAATTAATTTCTTAATCATTAATTTTATTGGCTTGTTTAATTAAAGAATACATAGCTAAAAAAACGGCTAGTAAGGTAATTGCTTCTTTTAAAAAGGCAGTTTCAAAAGTTTTATCTAACCATTTGCCCAATAAAAAACCTAAATAAATGGTTAAACCCATTTGTAAACCTGCTCCCGAAAGTTGTATGGCTTTATTTAATGGCTTTTTGCTCTTGTTGTTGTTCTGGTTTTTTTCCATTCTCAATTTTTAAAACTTTAGAAGGTACTTTCATAGCACAAGAAGCATTAAATGTTGCTCCTGGCTCTACAGATAGCTTACCAACAACAACGTTACCAGAAATATCTGCTATAGATTTTACTGTTAAAGTTTTATCTACATTTAATTCGCCAGAAATCTTACCTTCTATATCTGCATTTATAGCATTTACTTTCCCTTTTACAAAACCTCCAGAACCAACAATTACTCTACCTTTTGTAGTTAAGCTTCCTTCTAAAACCCCATCAATTCTAAAGTCTCCATCAGAAATTATTTCACCATTGATAGTTGTGTTTTTTGCAATAACATTTCTTTCCATTTTCTTCGGGTTATTTATGAGAAGCACCACTCTTAAACTAAAATTCTACTTCTCTAATTGTGCTACAATTGCTTTTGCTCTTTTGCCTTCTTCTGTATTTCCATAGCTAACTGCTACAAATTCTAAGGCTGTTTTATAAGCCTCTTTGTCTTGGTATTTACCTATAGCAAAAGCTTTTAAGAGTTCAAATTTAGGAATTAATTCTGAATTAGTAATAGTAGGTAAAAATTCATCAACCTTAGTAACAACTTCTTCAAACTTATCTTCTTTGTACAAATAATACATTTTTTTATATGTATTTTCTATTTCATTTACTGCAACTTCTTCTTCGAATTTTGTATTTGGGTTCTGAATGACTTGCGCAAACTTGGTATTTGGATACTGATTTAGAATTACATTTTTATATTTTTCAGTACTTGAAACATCACCTAAATTTATATAAATTTGATATAAATGCCAGTTTATTGGTAAAATTAATTCTTTAGCTGGCTGCAAAGAAGCAACTCTTTCTAAGCGTTTTTTTGCTAATTTCTGATTTTTAAACTGCTCTTTATAAATTAAACCTAATTCGTATAAAGCTTGATTTCTATCGATTTTTAAACTGTCTATTTCTGTTTTTTCTGTAGGAATTGTAGCTAAATAGGTTTCTAAATCATATTTTAGATTTACTTTTTGTACTTGAGCAGAATCTTTAGTTTCACTACCAATAGTCGTTTTTTCTAACCACCTCCAATTATCTTCTAATTTTCTGGTTCCCCAGATTTTTTGGAATTCAGATTTACCAAAACTTAAAGATTGATTGTTATAAAAATACCAATTTCCTTTATTCGCAGATTGTAAGCCTCCATCAGTATTACCAAAAGCCAATTGATTTAATCTTATTTGTGCTGCTTCTTCATCAGCAATTTTTAGTTTTTCTATATAATTTTCGAAAAACTGTTTTTGTTCGTCTTCGGATAAAGATGCAATTCTTACAATACTATCATTTTTAGCAACAACATTTTCGAACTTAATTAAGGATGCTAAGTTTTTATGTTTTCTTTTTATTCGTCTAATTCTTAAATTCAAAGTGTCTTTAGAAACTTGCAAAACACTATCATAATAAGCACTTGCTAATTGATAAGCATCTTCTTTAAAAGAAATGTTTCCTAATTTTTCGTAAGTAAATGTTTTCTGTTTATCACTACCATTTTTGGCTCTTAAAGATTTATTATAAAAATCTAAAGCCAATTGAATGCTATCGTTATTTTGATGTAAAACTCCTGTTTGATAATACAATTCATCTAAATAAGGTCTATTGTCTCTGTTTTTTATCAGCTTTTGTAACTTTTCTAAAACCACATTTGCAGTAGAATCATTAGGCGAATTTTTAGCCAATTCTATATTTGCATGAATTTTATATTTGTAAGGTGCTTTTTTAAAGTCGATTAACTTTTGGTACACTAAACTTGCAGAATCTTTTTTGTTTTCTTGGTTATACATTTGCCCTAAAACAAATAAATTTCTTGCTGCTTGAGCTCTATTATTTAAAGTTCTTGTTGCTAATTGTAAATGTTGTTTTGCTTTTTGCAAACTATCAATTCTTACATAAGCCATTGCTAAAGCTGTGTGACCTTGTTCTTTAATTTCGTCTGGTAAATTGGCTTCTAATGTATCTCTAACCACCAACAACAGCTTCATGGTTTCTATGGCTGTTTCTTCATTATCCATTCTAATGTTGGTTTTTGCGCGCCAAATTTTAGTTTCTGCAATTAGATTTGCTTGCGGATAATTTGCAATTACGTAATTAAAAGCCTCTACAGCAGGCACAAAGCGTTGTTGATAATAACGAGATTTACCCAACAACAAATAAGCATCATCTATTTGCCTGTTACGTTCATAACCATCAATATTCATTCCATGTCTTTGAATGGCTTTTATGGCTTTTTCTTCTGCTTTTTCGAAAGTTGTAAGTTCTTTTTGTACTTCTGCTTTTTGTTTAGAATTACCAAAGCCAGCACCTGGACCATTGTTAAATTTAGGAATCACGAATTTATCTTCATCAAAAACAATAGGTTCTATTGGTAATTGCTGAAACCAATCGTCTTTATACTCTTCATTAATAGCATCTACACCTTCTTGAAGGTATTGTTTACCATTAAAAAGAACATTGTATTTTGTAGTAAGTGCTTGGTAATTTCTACTTATAAATGTGTCTTTTTTTGTACCACAAGCATATATGGTTGCAAAAATGATAACTACAATAAGTGTTTTCTGCGTGTTTTTCACACTTGTAAATCTAAATGAATTATTTTTTTATAAGAGCCAAAAGTTCTTATTTACAACTGATTTATGACAAAAATAGTATAAATACAGTCTATAAAAATAATAATAAATAAAGAATTCTATATTTATTCAGCAAAATAGCTCTCTAATTCTTTTAAAGTTTCTGTTGATGTAACTATGTCTTTTACCACAGATCCTTTTTCTAAAACCACAATTCTTTCGCAAACTTCTGTTACGTGGGTTAAATCGTGACTAGAAACTAATACTGTAACTTCTTTATTCTCTGTTAATTCTTTAATAATTTTCTTTAATCGAATCTGTGTTGTAGGATCTAAATTAGCAAAAGGTTCGTCTAAAATTACTACTTGTGGGTTACCCATCATTGCAGCAACAATTCCTGCTTTTTTCTGGTTTCCTTTACTTAAATCTCTTAAATATTTTTTCTTTCCAATAATTTCATCATTAAAAAACTCATCGAACTTTGCTATAAACGTTTTAACATCAGCTTTATTCATCCCTCTTAAATCACCAATAAAATCGAAATATTCTTCTGGTGTTAAATAGCCTATTAAAAAAGATTCATCAATAAAAGAACCTGTAAAGTTTTTCCAATCTTCGCTTTGGTTTACAACAATATCATTATTAATAATTGCACCAGTTGTTGGCCTAATTAAATCTAACAAAATATTAAATAACGTTGTTTTACCTGCTCCATTATTACCTACCAAACCAAAACTTTGGCCTGTAGGTATTTCTATTGATGCAACATTTAAAACTTCTGCTTTTCCGTATTTTTTTGAAACTGTATCTATTGTAATCATTGTTGTCTTAAATTAAATTTTGGTTATTCTGATTGTTTAAATCCGTGAAGTGTACTGTATTTTTTTTGTTGATATTTTTTTTCAATAAAATTCATAATAGAATTTCTTAATAAAATTGAAATTATACCAACTGCAGCTATTGCAATGATTGCAGCATTAAAACCAACAAAATAATTAACTAATGCATAAATTATTATTGGAAATACTAAAACTGGTAGCATTACAATAAATTGAGCTGCACTTGTACCTTGTGTATTGCCAAAACCACTTGCACCTAAATCTATTCTTTTTTTATTAAAAGCACCCATATATAACATTACTAAAGGTGTAAAACCAATATTAAAGAAAAAACCTGCAACTATTAATAAGTACTTATCTAGGCCAAAATAGATATATGGTGTAGACAAAATAAAAAGTACAACAGTCATTACTACCATTAAAAACCATTTAGATTCTAAAAACTTACGATAAGAAAAATTTTGTGTCATTAACATTCTATAATGCTCACTATCCCAAGCAGGTACAAATTGCCCATAATTCATTGCGAAACCACCTGTTAAAAAGATACAACCATATAACTGCCATATTTCTGAATCTCTATATGTTTTTACAGTAAAAAACACTAAACCAAATAATAAGAAGAAAAAAGACATAAAAAAGACCATTTTTGTTCTTTTATTTCGCCAGATTAAACGAATGTCATTTTTTATAAAAGGAGCTACATCACCAAATTTATCTATAAATGATAAATCTGCAGAATTAACTTCTTCTTCTTTTAACTTAATTGCACCATCTAAATACAAAGCATTAGATAATTGTTTAAAATTTAAATAATAAAATATTGTTACTGATAACAAAGCAATAATTGAAAGTATTGGATAATTATAAACAGCGTAAAAGGCTTTACCAAAGTACACTGTAATATCTAAAAATTGATATTGATAAGACAACCAAACTACAGCCAAAAACACAACTAAAACACCAAGTGCAATGTTATTTTTATTTATTAAAAAGTTAATAAAATTGATACATAAGGTTAGCATTAGCATAAAAAACAACCAACCTAAAACACCAACTAAATTATATCCTTTAGAAATTAATACAATAGAAAAAGGGATGTATAGAATAAGTGCACCAAAATTAAAAAAAGAAAAAATGGACTTCGTTAATATATAATTCACCAATTTTTTCTTTTTAATAGAAAGTATCAGCATTGGTTTTATATCCATTACTGGGATTTTCTGTAAAATATATCGCATTATTAAATCTGAGATCAATAAAAAGATTAGAAAATTATTGACAACAATAAAAGGGTCTTTGTCTGGAAATTCTTCTTTAAGAATAAAATAACCTCCAACACTAATAGACAAAAAGCCTAAAAGCATCCAAAGCGCAAAAAAGCCCATTACTATTTTTAAAGCAACACTTTTTCCGAAAGAAGCAGAACGAAAAAACTGTTTCCACTCTAGTTTTAAAAAATGTGAAATCATAAAGTTTGGTTAAGTAGTTATTGTATAAGTAGTGCTTGCAATGTTTTTGTTACAAATTTTCAACCAATTTATATTCTGGATAGGTTTCTTGCAGTAATTCTTCTGCTTTTTTTGGAATAACTATTAAAGCTATATAAGAGTATAAAATGGCAAAAGTTATTAAACTGCAAACAAACATTTTTACATAAAATGATTCGCTATGTTTTAAAAAAGAGGATAAATGAAAGATATTTAAAAACACCAAAATACTACTAAAAGCACTTACTCTATAAATCATATCTTCTAGCAAATACTTTTTGCCATTTTCTTTAAAACTGCTCTTTGCTTTATTATTTAACTTTTGCGCTAAATAAACATCGATAAAAGCTAAAATCAACATTAATATAGATAAATAAGTGTTATTGATATTTAATGTCATTAAAAGGTAAAATGACATAAATATTGATGCTGTAATAATTATTTTAGGAATAGAAAACCATTCTTTCATTATTGTGAAAAGAACTTTATAATATTTTTTACTCAGTTGTTTTTGTTTGGCATCTACAACATCCATAAAACCAAAAATTCCGAATTTTTTAAAGGATTTATCACGAGCATTTTCAAAAGTTAATTTTGGGTTTTCTTCTAAAATTTGCTCAATATCATTGGCTAAATGATCTACCAATTCTGTTTGTACATCATAATGCTCTACATAATGTTTTCTGGCAAATTTGTATAGGTTTTCTATTTGGAGGTTTGTTAGTATCATAGTTTATACAATTACATTTGGATATTGTTCTTTTATCATTTTTTTATTCTGATGAAAAACATATTCTCCAGACCAATAAAACAACAATAGCAAGACAAAAACACCTAATTGAATAATGTTTTGAGTTGGATTTAAAAAACTTTCTTCACTTCTAAAATTTGTAATTGAATTAAATAATATTGATGTAAGGTTTACTATTTGTAAAAAGCTATTAGTCTTATTTAAAACCAAAAAAGTTTCTCTTTTTTCTTTATTAATTTTCCAATTCTGATAAAAGATTAAAACAGCAACAAATAGCAAAGATGGATAAGCCAAAAAGAAAAAATCTTTTTTATCCTCAAACAAATTCATCAACAAAAACAAAGTATAAAATAAACCTGCAGAAATTAAAATTCTAGGAAGTTTAAAAAACGTAATTAAATGTTTAAAAGACTGTTTGTAAAACTTTTTTTGAACAGATTTTGTTTTCTCTTTTAAAAGTTTGCTAAAACCTCTATCAGAAAAGTTGCTGTGGATGTTTCTAATTTCTTTTTTAAAATCTAAATCTGGATTTTTAGCTAACCTTTCTTCTAAAATATTTGCAAAATGATCTACAATTTCTGTTCTCACATCATAATATTTTATGCCGCAAGAAAAAATGAAGTTGTCTATTTGTAAAAGTTGTTCTTTTGATAATTCCATAGCTACGAAATTTATAGTCACAAGGCTTTTTTCATTTCTTGAACTCTATTCATTGCATTTTTATACACTTTGTATCCAGAAAAAGTAAAAATATAGTGTATAGGAAGTACTATAAATAATATGATTTTATGATACTCAATAGGAAAACCGTCCTCAATTCTTACAAATATTACTATAGCATTTAACGTCAAAAAAGAGAACATAAAGTAATTTAAAGCATAATCTCTATGAATAGATTTACCTAACTTTTTTCTAAATGTTTTAAATGCAAAAAAGAAATAAACAAATAATGGCGCAGCAAAAATTGCAAAACTTGTTTTCAAAAATACTTTATGAGATATATGTTCTGAAAGAAAGTAATAAGCAATTAAAATTACTATTAATAGCAAAACATAAAATGGCTTTTTAAAAAAATCTAGAAAACCTTGAAAATATTTCTTTCTATAGATTCTATTCACATTTTGCCAGCCTTTTCTGTTTAGGTTAGACAAATCTCCCAACCATTTTGTTTTTAATAAAGATTTGTAAAGCTCTGCTTTAAAATCATCTGAAGTAGCATTTTTTTCAATATCAGAAACAATATGATCTATCATTTCTACTCTTAAATCCCAGTATTTAATACCATTATTTTTAAAATGATTGTCTATAATTTGTATTTGTTCTTTTGTTAATTCCATAACTTATGAAATTTATTTTTTTTGATGGCTTCTTTGTGCTTTTTGTAGAAATAATGACAGATATAAGTAACTGCAAAACCTGCACTTTGAAAACTAATTAAAAAGGGAATAAAACTTTTATCATCGTTAAAATGATTGCCCATAAATAGAGGAAGTACTAAAAAGATGATTCCTAAATACTGCGTTTTTAAAATAAAACTGTAAGTTGTTTTTACTTTAGATTTATACACTTTTGTAATTAAAAAGATCAAATAAACTACAAAACTGATATTTAAACCGTTTAAAAATCCATTCGTAACATCTGCGAAACCCTCTGAAAAAACAATATGAAAATTTGTGAAAATTAGCATAGGTAAAAAATAACAAACCAAATACAAAAAGTAAAAAGGCTTAAATATTTTTACCGCATTTTTAACCACAATTTTAGACTCATGATATTGAAAACCAAAAAAGAAACTAGAAGATTCTCTAAAATGTTTATCCCATTTTAAAACAATTGTTTTAAAAGCGTTTTCAAAAGAAATGTTTTTATTCAAAAAGCTTTCTAAATCAGATATCATATGATCTAAAACTTCTACTCTTAAATCAATAAAATTGAATCTTTTTTTATCTAAATATTCTTCTACTTGCTGTATTTGTTCTTTTGATAATTCCATAGTTATGAAATTTTATATTTTTTGATAGCTTCTTTGTGTTTTTTGTAGAAATGGAAATAGCAAAATAAGTGCAAAATAAAAATTGATAGAAAACTTATGTTAAAAGAATTTAAAACACCATTTTCGGATAAAAACCTTAAAGAAAATAATATTGGAAAACCAATTACAAAACCCAAACTTTGTGTTTTTAAAACAAAACTATAAGTAGTTTTTACTTTTTTTGTATCCTTTTTTATAAATAGGTAAACACCTATTAAAAGACATATAAAAGTAATCCCATAAAACGCATAATTTAAAATATTTTCAATTGTAGCTGAAACCAAAATATTTGAATTATCAATGATAATTGAAGGTGTTAAACATGAAAAGAAAGATAAATAAAACCATTTTTTATATTGTTTCTTTGCCTTTTCTATTACCATTTTTGGAGCAGAATACATTATTCCAAAATAAAAACTAGAAGTGTCATTTAAATGTTTATTCCATTTATCAGTAACAGCATAAAATGCGGTTTCAAAATCTAATTTTTCGGATTCCATTTTTGCTTCTATATCAGAAATAATATGATCAAAAATTTCTAATCGAATATCTATATAATCAATCTGTTTTACATTTAAATAATGCTCTACTCTTTGTAATTGTTCTGTTGTTAATTCCATAGCTAATAATTTTTACTCCAAACTAAATTTAGGGTTCACCAAATGCTGCATCGTTTTTAAAAACTCTTGCATTTCTTCTAACTTATTCGCAGTTTCTTTGGTACCACTTTCTGTTAATTTGTAATATTTTCTAAGTCTGTTACCAACTTTTGCAACCTCAACATCTAATAAACCATCAGCTTCTAATTTGTGCAATGCAGGGTACAAAGCACCTTCTGTAATTTTTAGTTCGCCTTTGGTGAGTTCTTTTACTTTCTGCGTAATTTCATACCCATACATTTTATCATTAGTTTCTAATAATTTTAAAATGATGGTTTGTAAAGATCCTTTGTATAATTTCTGATTTCCCATGTTGTAAATATATACATAAATTTCTTATGTATAATATTCTTAGGTATAGTAATTTTAGAAAAAATAGATTTTAATTACTTTAGTAACTCAAAAGACAAACTATCTATGCATTTTTATAACTGCAAAAAACTACTGAGTTTTATTACAATCTTTACTTTATTCTTTTTTAATGAAGGTTTTTCACAAATTAAATTAACTGCAAATGGAGAAGGAGATACTTATGAGTTGATAAACAAAGTACTTATTTCAGAAAATAGAACTGCTGTAGAAGTGCCAGATTGTAATCATAAAGATTTTGGCAGACATATATCTGAAGTGTTTGATTCTACTTTAAATAAATATGTTTTTGAATTTATCATACATATTAAAAATGATAAGGATAGATGTAAACGATTTGATAGACAGCGCAATGAAATTAAAGCACACAAAAGATCTAATCCTATTATCTTAGCTACAGAAGGAGAAAAACTGAATTATAAGTGGAAATTTAAACTACAAAAAGGATTTAAAGCATCTTCTAGACATACAAATTTGCATCAAATAACATATAGATTAACAGAAACAAACGAACCTTTATTTGCTTTTATGGCTAGAGATAAAAAAGGGAAAAGAAGTTTTGATATAGTGTATATTGATCAAGATGTACAACAGGTTTTAAGTTCTGTAAAATTATCTAAAATTACTGGTAAATGGATTGTTGCAGACGAAACAATAATCTATGGTAAAAACGGAAGTTATGCTGTTACATTAAAAACATTAAGTGGTAAAACAATTCTTAAAGTTGATAAAAAAAACATACAAACTTGGTATGATACAATGGAGTATGCAAGACCAAAATGGGGAATTTATAGAAGTTTAAAACATGCCAATAAACTAAGAGATGAAAAAGTATATTTTGCAGATTTTGAAATAAATGATATTAAAACTGACAAATAAAAAAAGAGCAACTATCTCAATAGCTACTCTTTATAATTATTAGGTATTATATTACTTATTTACCTTTAAAACATCAGCAATTACCCTTTCTAAATCAGCTTTTGGTAAAGCTCCATTTGCCATTTGTGGTTCTCCTTCTACAGGACAAAATAACATTGATGGAATACTTCTTATACCAAAGGCAGCAGATAATTCTTGCTCTGCTTCAGTATCAATTTTATAGATATCTATTTTACCTTTATATTCTTCTGATAATTCTTCTAAAATTGGAGCAATCATTTTACAAGGGCCACACCAATCTGCATAAAAATCGATTAAAGCTGGTTTGTCTCCTTCAAATTTCCATGCTGCGTTTTCTTCAAAATTAAACACCTTTTCTAAAAAAGTTGCTTTTGTTAAGTTTTCTGTCATAATAAATCTATTTTACACAAAAGTAGTCGTTTTTTTAAGTTGATAATTACAAATCCTGATCTTGTAAATAATCAAAATGTTAAAAATCAGTAAATACTTGATAATGTGAAAATAACTTATCTTTTTAAAATGAAAATCAGATTTATTCCACACATTATTTTAGCAAGTATTACTTTAGCTTCTTATACCAAAGAAATATAGAAGTGAATTATCCTGAAACAGCAAAAAAACCAGTTGTAGATACCTTATTTGGCACAGCTGTAACTGACAATTATAGATGGTTAGAAGATGATAAAAGTGAACAAACTGAAGCGTGGGTAAAAGCACAAAACGCTGTTACTTTCGATTATTTAAGCAAAATACCTTACAGATCGCAATTAAAATCTCGTTTATCAGAATTGTTAAACTACGAAAGAATTGGAACTCCTTATACAGAGGGTGATTACACCTATTTTTCTAAAAATGATGGTTTGCAAAATCAGTCTGTTATTTATAGAAAAAAAGGCAATTCTGAACCAGAAATTTTCTTAGATCCTAATACTTTTTCTAAAGATGCTACAACTTCTTTAGGCACATTAAGTTTTTCTGAAAATGGAAAAACTGCTGCATATTCAATCTCTGAAGCTGGTTCTGATTGGAGAAAAATTATAATTTTAGATGTAGAATCTAAAACCATAAAAGAAGATACTTTGATTGATGTAAAATTCTCCGGAATTTCTTGGTATAAAAATGAAGGTTTTTATTACTCAAGTTACGATAAACCTAAAGGAAGTGAATTGTCTGCTAAAACAGATCAACATAAACTGTATTATCACAAATTAGGAACATCACAAAAAACAGATACCATAATTTTTGGAGCAACTCCCAAAGAAAAACACAGATATGTTTTTAGTGAGTTAACCAAAGACTACAAATATTTGGTGATTTATGCATCTGTTTCAACCTCTGGAAACAAGTTATATATCAAAGATTTATCAAAACCAAATAGTAAATTAATCACTGTTTTACATCATACAAAAAGTGATACATATCTTATTGATAATAGAGATAATAAATTGTATTTGGTTACCAATTTAAACGCAGCAAATAAAAAAGTGGTTACTGTTGATGCTGCTAACCCAACTTCAGAAAACTGGGAAGATTTTATTCCTGAATCAGAAAACGTATTGTCTCCTTCTACAGGTGCTGGATATTTTTTTGCAAGTTATATGGTAGATGCTGTATCAAAAGTATTGCAATATGATTTTGATGGAAACTTAATTCGTGAAGTAAAACTACCGGGTTTAGGAACTGCTTATGGGTTTAAAGGAAAAACCAAAGACAAAAAATTGTATTTTACTTTTACCAATTATAAAACGCCTAGTTCTTCGTTTAAATTAAATCCTGAAAATGGAACGTATACAACCTACTGGAAACCTACTCTTGATTTTA
Source organism: Polaribacter vadi (assembly GCF_018861005.1). Taxonomy (GTDB): domain Bacteria; phylum Bacteroidota; class Bacteroidia; order Flavobacteriales; family Flavobacteriaceae; genus Polaribacter; species Polaribacter vadi_A. The sequence continues at coordinate 13,317 of NZ_JAHKQL010000015.1, read as the reverse complement.
AGACTGATGATTACGTAAGCAAACAGGTTTTTTATACTTCTAAAGACGGTACAAAAGTACCTATGATTATCACACATAAAAAAGGATTGGAATTAAATGGAAAAAATCCAACAATTTTATATGGTTATGGAGGATTTGATGTAAGCCTTACACCAAGTTTTAGAACTACAATGGCTGTTTGGATGGAACAAGGAGGAATTTATGCTGTACCCAATTTACGTGGTGGAGGTGAATATGGAAAAAAATGGCATATTGCTGGTACTAAAATGCAAAAGCAAAATGTTTTTGATGATTTTATTGCTGCTGCAGAATATTTGATTGAAAACAAATACACTTCTTCAGAATTTTTAGCCATTAGTGGAGGCTCAAATGGAGGTTTATTAGTAGGTGCAACAATGACACAAAGACCAAATTTAATGAAAGTGGCTTTGCCAGCAGTTGGTGTTTTAGACATGTTGCGTTATCACACATTTACAGCTGGTGCTGGTTGGGCTTATGATTATGGAACTGCTAACGATAGCAAAGAAATGTTTGATTACTTAAAAGGATATTCTCCTGTACATAATGTAAAAGAAGGTGTTCAATACCCAGCAACTATGGTTACCACAAGCGATCATGATGATAGAGTTGTACCTGCACATAGCTTTAAATTTGCATCAGAATTGCAAGAAAAACAAACAGGGAATAACCCAACTTTAATACGAATAGAAGTAAATGCTGGTCATGGAGCAGGAAAACCAATTGCTAAAATTATTAAAGAAACTGCAGATATTTTCGGATTTACCTTGTTTAATATGGGTTTTGATCAGTTGCCAAATCTACCAAAATCGAAACTAAAGATTTAATTTTTTAATAATTATTATTATATGCTAAACCTCAAGCAAAATTTGAGGTTTTTTATCGCTTTAGAATTAGATTTTACTTCTAAAATTCCTGCTTGATGAGAGTTGAAAATGCTATAAAATTTGTACTGAATTCAATAAAAAAAGCACTTACAATTATGTAAGTGCTTTAAAATTATGAGTGGTCCCACATGGGCTACCCATTACTTATTAACTATCTGAAATACTGCTACTTAAACGTTTTATTTTTTTAATGCTCCCTATTTGAACACCTTTCTAAAACTTTTTATAATAATAAGAAAATAAAACAATAAAATCTACACTACTCCCTAATAAAAATTGATGTCACTTTTAGAATCAACCTACCTTCAATTTTACATATAGTTTCATTTCCCCTAAAATTTAGGCTAGGGGGGTAAAGACATATACTATTGGCGCACGGATGTATTACAAAGTTGAGTTGAAAACTCATGAATTATGTAGTAAAAATCAATAAAACCGCAGATAAATACAGCTTGTTAAAGGTTTTAATGTTGAAAAAGGGGGCATAATAAATATTTCTAAAAAGGATACAAATAAACATATAGTACACTCTATACTAATCAGTTAAACACCTATAAGAGTAGCAAAATAATAATTGTTGAATACTACAGTAGTACCCCACCCCATAAACTTCTAATATAATCTGAAATATTATCTATTGGGGTGGGGTCTTAATATGTATCACTCATAAATACTAAGTTCTTAATAAGGCTATTTTTAATTGTCCTATAATCTTTATCTGATGTTTAAGATTTTCTTCATAGGTGGTTATCTTTTTAAGCTTCTCTACTTTTATCTGCCATTGATCTGCTTCATAGTTTAGTAATGCTTTATTAATAACTTTTCTAGCATCATCTATAGTTATAAATGGAATTACAGAACCTTTGATATAAAATTTAAAATAGCGACCTACTTGAAGTGATAAACACAGATAATATAATAATTCTCTTTGTGCATTTGTTTCAGAAACTACTACAAAACAATTGGGACAAGGTTGATTCATGGATCTACCAGAATTTAATCCCTTGTTTAGAATGAAGAAGTGGGGTTTGCCATAGGTTCTACCTAATTTATGAGTTTTAATTTCGAAGTAATCTATATTAGTCATTCTTAAATTGAGTTTTTTGCTCTATTTTTTGAGCGAATTAGAAAAAGAATGACTGTATTATTGACGAGGCTTTTTTGTCAAGGTTTTACACGAAAACACTACCTCTGTAAGAGTCTGTATTGTATTATTAAATGTTTATTCTAGGTGGAGGTTTTCGTGGAAACTTTAGCTTGACCTTTACAAAAAATATGCGGCTGCTGATGGGAGGATTTAAATTTGCATTCTTTCTATATTACCTAAAAAAATAGATTTCAGAATGATTTTTAGATGTGTAGTAATCAGTTTATCAACTATATAAGTCTTATTGTTTTGAAAAACACAAGTAAAAAAATCGTGTTAACAATCAACTGTTTTAAATCTTTAAATGGTTTTTATTGACTTGCAGCGTAGCCCCCGCGAGCGGAACGAAGATGGTAGAGCATTAGCTCGTTGAAGAATGAATAAGAGCGTGCTATAGCTACGTGAAACGCTGATGGCGTACGTTATTGATAATTAATACTAACTAATCTGAACCCCTTCCAAATTTTGCGGCTGCAAGACAAGGGAAACACAATAAATGGAATGTAACGACTCGTATCAATTAATAGAAGCCAGCATTTATTTACAGATCACATGCAATAAACTAATTAATATTAAACTATATATTTTCTATAGCATAAATTGCTATTAAAACTCACAAATAATCTGTGAATAATGCGCGCTGAGATGGTTTTTATTAATAATATATACCTTAATTACTTCTGCAGATGTTCTTAAGAATAATAATTTAAAGTGAAATGGAATGTTTGTTTTTCTCTTGTGCGCGTTGGTAGAATCTTGTGCGATTTTTCTGAGCACGTGATTTCTCCAAATGGCATTAAAATTCAATAATCTTCAAGCAATAAATAAACAATAACTATGACATCAAATAGTCTGAGAGACAAAGCGGGCTCGCAAAGAGTGAAATAGCGTTTTCCTCTTAATAAAAATGCATGCGTAGCATATCTTCTTTAGATTTTAAGAGTAAAGAAAGCTATGGGTATCCGAATAGAGTAGCGTATGCAGTAGAACAAAGGAGAGAGCTGCAATGAGCACCAGCTGGAGCACAAATTGTGGCAGAACGAATGGTAAGTACAAATACGATCGAAGGAGAATTTTTAATTATGTTCTACGGAATTAAGTGGAATGACTGAGGGACACCTTATTACCCTTTTTATATAACTTCACTTAACTATCCATCCCATTAATAAAAGTCTCTACAAAGTTCACTACTTTATTTAAGATTCTATCGCCTATTGATTTACGTTTTAAAACGCTTGGTTTTGTACCCTCTATTAAATCTAATAATTCATCACGTAAAGGCTCTCTTTCTGCATAAAGATAATCTTCTATAAGTTTTTGTGTTTTTTCTGATGATAGATTTTCTTCTTTAACAAATACTTCAAATGCTTTATGTTGTTCTTCTGACCAAAACTTTTCAAACTCTTGTGGTATGGTTTCAGAATCGTCTATTTGAGGTAAATTATCTTCGATAAATTTTTCTATTAACTCTCGTTTACTTCTTAAATTAGCTTCACCTGTTAACGCATCTATAATCTCTTTTTTCTTAGTTTCTTGTTCTTCTTTCTTAACATCTTTTAAGGATGCCAACAGTTTTAGAATATAAGTAACATTGATTTCGTCTCTATGGATTAATTCTAATTCAAAATCTACATCATCAAGTATAGATACTTTTTCTTTTGCATTATCGTGTTTGGTTTTTTGCCATAAATCAAGATATTTACTCCTGTAGTCATTAAACAACTGTTCTTCCATTGCTAAATCTTCCCAATCGAAATTAGCAAAGGTTGTCATTGTGTTTTTTAAACGCATTAACTCTCTAAATGCCTTAATAAACTCTAATTCATCTTCTTCACTTACTAATTCATTTACACTATTAATTGTAGGAACTAATTCCAATAGATTTTTATAGGCTTCATCAAATTTATCTACATAATCTTCGTAAGGTTTCATTATAATAACATCTATCGCTTCTTTATTACTAAAGAGTGTTATTGCTTGATCTGTTACCTTTTTAAGGTTACGGAAAACTACAATATTACCTTGTGATTTCTGCTCGTTTATAATTCTATTTGTTCTTGAATACGCCTGTATTAATCCGTGATACTTTAAATTCTTATCTACATATAAAGTATTCAAAGCAGGACTATCAAAACCTGTTAAAAACATATTTACTACTAACAGAATATCAATTTTACGTTCTTTTACTTTCTTTGATATATCATTGTAATAATTGTAAAATGACTGACTATCTTTTGTTGAGTAGCGAGTACCGAACATTTTGTAATAGTCCTCCATATAGCTTTCTAACTTGTCTCTTTTATGTAGGTTTAAATTGTATTCAGCATTAGGTTCGGCTGCTATTGCTACTTCTTCTGGAATATATCCGTTTGCATCTGCATCGTCTTCATTCGCTACATAACTAAATATGGTTGCTATTTTTAGATTGTGTTCTCCTGCTTCTTTTTTACGTTGTAGAATATCATAATAATTGACTAACATATCTGTACTACCCACACAAAACATTCCTGTAAATTCTTTGCTGTGTGTTTTACGGTTGTGATTTGCGATAATATAATCTGCTATTTTTTCTAAACGTTTAGGCGATTCCATTAACTCTTTTCGATCAATGTCTTCTACTTCAATATCTATTTCTGTTGCTGACTCTTTTTGCTTGTATTTACCTACATATTCTACAGCAAACTTTAATACATTTTCATCTTTAATTGCATCTGTAATCACGTACTTATGTAAGCAATCACCAAACAATTCTTTGGTAGTACGTTTTCCTAATTCGTTTTTAACTGCATTATCTGCAAATATTGGTGTGCCTGTAAAACCAAACATTTGATAGTTATTGAAGAACGCTTTTATACGGTTGTGGGTTTCTCCAAACTGGCTACGATGACATTCATCGAAAATAAAGACGATCCGCTCCTCTTTCATTTTCTCCATCTTCGCTAAATAGTTCTTTTTACTAATGGCTGTGTTTAGCTTTTGAATGGTAGTTACAATAATCTTCGTATCATCACTAAACTGTTTTACTAATGCTTTTGTATTATCTGTACCATCTATACTGCCTTTAGAGAAGCTATTAAACTCTTTGGTAGTTTGATAATCTAAATCTTTTCTATCGACTACAAATACCACCTTTTTAACTTGTGGCATTTTCATAATTATTTGACTTGCCTTGAAAGATGTAAGCGTTTTACCTGATCCTGTAGTGTGCCATATATAACCATTATGCGTACTGTTTTTAACCTTATCTATAATGCTTTCTACTGCATAATATTGATACGGTCTTAGCACCATTAATATTTTATGCGTTTCGTTTAATACAATGTATTTACATATCATTTTAGAGATATGACAAGGCTCTAAAAACTCTGATGTAAAACCATTTAAAATATTGGTTAAACGTTTGTTTTCTTTGTCTGCCCAAAAGAATGTTTGCTTGAAAGATTGATGCCTGTTATTTGCATAGTATTTGGTATTTACACCGTTACTAATTACAAATATTTGCACGTATTGAAATAATGCAGATTTAGCACCAAACGAATGCCTTTGATAACGGTTTATTTGATTAAAGGCTTCTTTCATTTCTAAGCCTCTGCGCTTTAACTCTATTTGAACTAAAGGCAAACCATTGACTAATAAAGTTACATCATAACGATTTTTATAACTGCCCTCAATAGTAACTTGATTGGTTACTTGATATTGATTTTGACACCAATGCTCGGTATTTAAAAACTCGAAATATAGATTATCGCCATTATCGCGAATAATATGTTGTTTTTCACGTAATGTTTTTGCTTTCTCGAATACAGAACCTTTGCTTAAAATATTTAAAACACGCTCAAATTCTATAGCAGTAAACGTAATATTATTATGCTTTTCTAATTGTGTTTTTAAGTTTGCTAGTAAAGATGCTTCATCTGGAATACTAACTTTAGCATAGCCTTGATTTGATAGCTGTTCTATTAACTGATTTTCTAATACTTGTTCTGGTTGTGTACTCATAAAATTATTGCCATAAAGGCTCATTTTTCCAATTTAATAAATTCCCATTTCCATCTGATGGAATACCTACATACCGAACAGGAACAGATGGATATTTGTTAAATAATGTATCTAATCTTTGTGTTAATGTATTTGTAGGATTTGCTCTATTTAGCATATACTTTAATACACATAAAAAGTAAAACATTCGTTTATTATTTTGATAGTTACTACCAATCCAAGCTCCTTTTGGTTTTAAAAGTCTGTTAGGCTCAATTGCTAAATCTCTATTCCATAATCTTGAATGATGCGCACATAAATTTCTTACATATGTTAAACTATGCAACCAAGAGGTAAACACTTTGTGATGAACATCAAAAAAGGAAGCTATTCTTTTTTTATCGGCATTGTTTCGTAATCCTCTGTAGATATGTGACAACTCTCCCATAGTTAACAACTCTAAACACATCCAAGATGGTGGGTTTGCTGGCGAATTATAATTATCTGTATAATGCTTTATAAAGACCTCTGGTGTACGTTTTGTTTTTGCTTTAGAAATAATGTTTTGCAAATCGTTATAGGGATCTACTAAGTTACCTACTCTGTTGTAAAAAGGATTAACAAATAACGCTTTGTTATCTTGCCAATGTGCATCGTTATAATGCACTGCCATTGCGTATATAAACTGTGTGCGAATGGCAATTTCTAAACGCTCAATACAATCAAAAACCAATAAACGCAAGTCTTTATCAAACATATATGTTTCAATAATTTGACTAAAGGTTGTGCCTGCATTAAAAGTATCTTTTGTTTGCTGATATGGTAAAAAATAGGCACTTAACCTGTAATAACTTATACTCTGTAAATATGCAGTAGCTTCAGCAGGGTTTTGAATGGTTAAGTTTCTACCTTGAAGTTGTGTGATTTGGTCTTGAAAAGACAACGGTTGTTTGGTGTACTTTTTTTTATTCATAGCATTAAAAGAAAAAACCTTCCGAGTGTGCATTGTAAAGAGGCATGGAAGGTGTATTATTGTTAGTGTATGTACTGTCTAGTGCTATGTAAACAAAAACACTGCTGTGCTTTGTTGGTACAAAAATACATTTTTTATACAACCTAGCATAACTTATTAACATTTTTGTGATATTTTTTAACAATCCTCTCATTTTTAACTAATTATATTTTGAGAAAGTATTACACAAACATCTGTTGCAACAAGCCTTTTTTATAGGCTTTTGTGTGTTCTATTTTGGTATTGACTAAAGCTATATTTTCATCTATTGCAGATAAAAAATTAGCGATTTTGGTTTGTTCTTCTACACAAGGTATACTCCACTTTATTTTTACAAATTCTTTTTTACTCATTACTCTATTTCTTCCAGCACCACCTGGTGAAATTAAATCAAGAATATTTCTAAATTTTTTTTGAATAATTACATATTTAAAAAACTCGTGAATTACTAAGTCTCTATTAAATGTATAAGTTGGAAATCTATGAGATACGTGAGCACCTTCATCTTCTTTTTTCACTATGGCTATTGCACCCTCCCAAGCAAAAGTTATATTTACTATCAAATCGTTTTCTTGAACTACAAAAAGTTTCTTCATTGAGTTTTTAGAAGGATCTGAATTAGGTTTCTGAAAAGTACCTTTACAATGACTTCTTATACCAATGGCTAAATAATTATTATTTGGCTTATCAACTTCTCTCAATGTGGTAATTAAAAAATCTGACAACTTAAGTTTCACCCACTCAGGAAACAAACTCCCATCTTCCATTTTAAACCTAAATTCTTGTTTAAAGATTTTTTGCATTACTCCTTTCTTGTATTGTTCTAAAAGGCTTTTCTTTTTTTCTAAAGTCTGTATTTGGGTATCTATGGTAGTTAGAAAATTGGCTATTTTTTGTTGTTCTTCTAATGAGGGAATATTAAATTTTAGTTTAAATAAATCCTTAGAATATATTGCGGCTACACTCGTGGTTCCTGTTGCTATTCGTCTTAGTTTTTTTATTCCTTGAAATGAATTAAGACTGTAATTCATAAAATAATTATTTTCAAATTTTATATACATAAGATTTGAGTTATAATAAGCTTTTGGTAATTCATTTCTCCATATAGCAACTTTACCAACTAAATCAAGCGTATTTCTTGTGTTAAAAAAAAGATCTCCTTCTTTAATTAAATCTTCACTTTTAAGTTCTTCTTTTTCATCTATATATTCTAATTTATCAAGCTTAATACTTCCTCTTCCTAAGTTTCCCATTTTAATTAGTGGGTAGTCGTTAGGGATTTCAGAATTGGAATAGTTACCACCCAATCTTGATGATAATAACATCTCAGAAAAGAACTTATTTTGCCACTCCTTCTCAAAACCCACAAACCTCAATTCTGGAATCAACCTTTTTTCTTTCTGCATATTAAAAAGGTGTTTTAATGTTTAGTTCTTTACAGAAAGAAGCTATTAGCGTTTCGTTTTCTTTTAAATCGGTATTTAAACTTTCAATTTCAGTAGCTACAGCATCAATATCAATTGACTCTTCTTCTTCAAAAGTATCTACATAACGTGGTATATTTAAGTTGTAGTCGTTTTCTACCACTTCGCTTAAAGGTGCGACATAAGAATATTTGTCTTCGGTTTTACGTTCACGATACGTACTTACAATTTTATTCATATTAGCCTCACTTAATATATTTTGAGTTTTCACTTTCTCAAAATTTGCGCTGGCATCTATAAATAAAATGTTGTTAGGGTTTTCTCTACATTTTTTAAATACTAAAATACAGGTTGGTATAGAAGTACCGTAAAATATATTGGCAGGCAAACCTATAACAGCATCTAAACAGTTTTTTTCTTCTATTAAGTATTTACGTATGTGTGCTTCTGCACTTCCTCTAAACAAAGCTCCATGAGGTAATACCACTGCCATTTGTCCGTTTTCCGCTAAATGATGTACCATGTGTTGTACAAATGCAAAATCTGCTTTGCTACCTGGTGCTAATTTTCCATATTGACTAAACCTGTCATCACTCATAAAGAGTTGATTCGCACTCCACTTTGCAGAAAAAGGTGGGTTTGCTACAATAGCTTCAAAACGATGTTCTATATGCTGTGGATGCTCTAAAGTGTCCTCTTGTTTAATATCAAACTCACGATAATGCACACCATGCAATATCATATTCATACGCGCTAAATTGTAAGTTGTACGGTTTAATTCTTGACCGTAAAAGTTGTTTACTTCATCTACTTCTTTAGCAACACGCAATAGTAAAGAACCAGAACCGCAGGTTGGATCATATACAGATTTTAGTTTCTTTTTACCTGTTGTTACCAACTTTGCTAACACCATACTTACCTCTTGTGGCGTGTAAAATTCACCTGCTTTTTTACCTGCTCCACTTGCAAATTTCCCTATTAGGTATTCGTAAGCATCACCTAATACATCTAACTCTGTGTTTTCTAATTTAAAATCTATTTTGTCTAAGTGTGCGAGTACTTTAGCGATAATTTCATTACGCGCTTCTGGTGTTTTTCCTAACTTGGTAGAGTTTAAATCCATATCTTCAAAGAGATCTTCAAAATCTTCTTCACTATCCGTACCCATTGTGCTGTTTTGGATATTGTTTAAGATTTTTTGCAAGTCTTCTAATATGAAGTTGTCTTTTGTATTGTACGTTAATGAAGTATCTTCTGCTACTGTATCGCTTTCTGTAGAATCTTCATTATGATTACCACGTTTAGAAACTGCTGAAAATAATTCTGATGGTTTTAAGAAGTAACCCAATTTTTCTAAAGATTCTTCTTTTATAGCTTCTATGTATTCTTGACCGTTTTCTGTGTTTTCGTCTATTTCAGAAAATAGAAATGCATCACCACCTTCTTTCAATATTTTGTTAGCGTATATTTCCATTCTCTCAGAAAGGTACTTGTAGAAAATAAAGCCTAATATATAATCACGAAACTCATCTGCATTCATTTTACCACGCAGGGTGTTGGCAATATTCCAGAGTTGTTGTTCTAATTGCTTTTTATGATCTTCTGACATTGTAGAATAGCTATTTTTTAAATTGACTTTAAAAATAGGAATCTTTTTAAACATATAGTGTAAAAGTAGTACCGTAATTGTAGAAAACTTTTCTATATATTTTAAGGGCTTGTAACCAATTTATATAATCTTAGTTAAAAGGCAATTATGAAATATTTACTATTGTTTTGAACTTTATATAAATACTTTAACTACAGCATATGTATTTATTTGTCAGAAAATTTTTCACAAAAAAAGCCTGAAACACCTGCTATAACTAAGTTTAAAGACATTAGGGGTAAATGATTTTGAGAAAACAATGGAAAGAAATAATATACCATTCTGTAAGATGAGCAATTTAAATTATTGATTGCTTATATTAAGTGGAGTTATAATTAAATATAACTCTAAGTTCTAAATTATAGAATAATTCTAGACTGAATTTAGAATCAATTTCGCGTTTTTTTTTTATAAATATTAACCGATTTTGGCATATAGTTTATAACCTAAATCAATAGCTACTTGTTCCATAACTTCTTTAACCGTTTGAGCGTGTTTTTTATTTGTCATGATTTCATCATATACATAAATAATACTGTTTGAAAGATTTTTCTTTTCTAGCCTTGATATTACTTCGCTCATAATTTCTACTTCTGCTTTAAACATTAGTGCAGATGTGCGTTTGTAGGTTTTTGACTTAGTTTTTTCTAAATTCTTTAGTAACTCTGGCTGGTTTTCTTTGTAGTACTTGTAAACATTCAACCTCTTCATACCTCTTTTGGTTGTGTTAAAAAATTTAAGATGCTCTAGTTTAGCGATATGAATAGGTATATCTAAGAAGTCTGCTATTATTTGATGATCTATATATACACCTGTTCCCCATAATTTAGAAGCTATATTTGGGTGCAATGCAGAGTAATCTACACCTACAATACTTTTATTGTTTAGCTTTAAACAAATTCTTATCCATTTCGGCATTAATGTAAATGATGTGGTTACTCGTCCTCCAGATTTAAAGTTTCCAATTTTAGGTAACATATAACCATTATCAGTATAAAGTTTAAAGAGCTTAATCCCATCTTCTATATAATAAAATTTCGGTAATTCATTTTCAGCTATACCAGCTTTCCTAAGCTCCTGTATTTTTTTATCATTTTTGGTTTTATTTCTTTTAAAAGCTAACTTTTTCCCTTTATTGTTCCACTCTATAGAAATTAGTTTTTTTGCATGTTTTATTAATTCCTCCTCTGTAGGTAGAGTTATATTTTTAGATGTATCTACTGCTGATTTTGCTATGGGGTTATCATTAATAAACCTAGATTGATCTGCATATAAAGTGGTTAGATTTTTTTTTAATTTATCAGATAGGACAGTGTATTTTACAAATGGTTTAGTAATCATTTCATTAGCCAGTTTATAGGCCTTAGGAAAATCTCCAACCTTATATGGGTTTTTAGTTGATCTAATAAGAATATCATTATCATATAAGAGTTCTAATGCTGCTTTATATTTTTTAGAACTAAATATTTTAGATATTTTTTTAGAACGTATATCTACGGAGTCAAACTTCAATTTATCGGCAAGGAATAGTGCATGCCCTCTATTAAATTCGTTTAAGAAGATTAAAATCTTTTCTCTAGCAACATCTGCATTTTTATCGATTACCTTTAGCTTTTTAGCAGATAATCTACTAACAATTCTTAAAGACCCTTTTGGGACATTTATAATGAAGGGATTAACATGATACTTGCCAAGAGCTTTGTAAAATGAGTCTTTATTTGAAGTCTTCTTAACCATTCTACAGAACCTTTATTAAGACTTAGGTGCATAAAGTTTATTTTTAAGTAGCTCCGTACAATAGCTTCTAATTTTTTCATCCGCAGTCATTTCAACCGGATCAATTCTTTTAGAACTTTCTTGTTTTTTAAGCGCAACCATAGCTTCCAAATCTTCTAGAGATAGATTGTCCATTACCATGGATGCTATTTTGTTCTTGAGCTTGAACATGCTTTACTAACTATTCTTTAATAATTAGTAAAACTCTAATACAGAAGCGGGTAATTTTTTAGTGGAAACTGCCCATTGAATAGAGGGCGATAAGTTATTTTTAAGCGAGTAAATTAAGGCTGAAACCTTGAAAATAGTATATGTAATATTCTGCATCATAATTATATTTTTTTTATAATATGATACAATTTTAGTCAATAGGAATAAAGTGTAAAAACCTTATTAAGAGTTAGTTAAAGTTGTTAAAAATGTTAGTGAAGGTTTAAAGTTTAGAGGAGGAAGTTGGGAAAAAGGTGAAGGTTGTGAAGGTTTTTTTAGTGTGTTTCTTTTAGTTTATCTGCAATCTCATTAAGTTTATTCTCAATATCTTCTTTGTATTTTTTTGCTTTTGTGTTCTGACTTAAATTACTAGATTCAATTGATAGGTTTGGAATGAGTTCCATTAGCTCCTTTGAAATATTATCCCTTGTTGTAGATGAATCTTTAGAAATAAAACTTAATACTTTACATTTATAGTACCAAAAAACAATTGCAGCTATCATACCATGACTATTTATAAAAGCTCCTTGCTCATCTAATACGGGATGTTTTATAGTTTTTAAAACATTGATGCACCTTTCTTCTATATCTTTGTTTATAAATAAAGTAGAGCTATCATCATTATGCAGAATAATTTGATTCTCCTTTTTCAAATTGGACTTATTTTTTGCTTTCGACAAAGATTCTGCTATACCTGTAATATTAGCTGAATTAATTATCACTTTAGAGGCAGTGATATCTTCCATATGATAAAAATATAACCCTCTATCAATTACTTTTGATAATATCCAATGATCCCCGTCAACACTAGGTTCAGGGTAATCAAAAAACTCTTCTATATCATCAGATTTAGAACAATATTTCTCTGATTCTAAAATTGAGTTAACCCAAAGTAGTTGATTCAAACACCAATGAATAAATTGGGATAAATCTTTAACATCAGTTGAATTAAATTTAGTGATGAATGCCAGCTCAGCATTATTGTAACTATTTGCTTCGGTTAAGGATAGAGAGCTTATTAGGAAATCTAAATACTTCTGATGTGGAAAATACAAATCTAAAATCTTCATTTTGAACATTTCTTCAACTTTCTTCCTGAACTCTTCATTTTTATGCATTAACAATGTCATTTAATTAATAATACAATATTAATATTTATATTTACAGAATACAATACCGAATACGGTTTTGATAAATAAACGAATATTAACCTCTCT
>NZ_JAHKQL010000001.1 GCF_018861005.1 Polaribacter vadi | reverse complement strand
TTTTTTATGTCTAATAATTTCTGATGTTTAAAAACTATATAAAACAAAAAATCCGTTCTAAAAAGAACGGATTTTTTATATGATAAATTAAAAGAATATTAATTACTATACATAATATCTCTATTATCTTCTACAGCTGAAGCTTCTTTAATAGCTTCGTAAATTTTATAAGTTAATCTTTTTCTAGACTCAGCAATTCTCTTTCTGTTTGCATCATAATTTGGCAAAGCTGTTGGTAATTCTTTATTAGTAAGTTTAAAAGCATAAACTCCTCTTGTACCTTCTATTGAATTGTAAATTTTATTTAGCTCTGCATTGTACATTGCACCTACTATTTTAGGCTCTACTCCTACTCCAGAAAGTGTAGGGCTTTTTAATGTTACATTACTTGCTGTTCTAATACTTACACTGTTTGCAGTAGCAATTTCAGTTAAATCTGAACCTTGTAATTTATCTTTTAATAATGCTGCCTTCTTTTCGTTTATTAAAATAGGCTTAACTCTACCTGCTGCTTTTGTTACAGACATTAACCCTTTAGATTCTGCAGCAGTAACAACTGCAACAATATGACTACCTTCTAAATCAAAACTTTTAAAACTACCAATTTCTGAATCAGTATTAAAAGCCCAGCTTACAATTTGTCTTTGATTACCAATTCCTGGTACATTTTCATCTAAAGATTTTAAACCAACAGCTGGTTTAGTAATATAATTTTTCTCTTTAGCAACTTCAGAAAAATCATTTCCTTGAGAAACTGCTAATTCAAATTCTTTAGCATTTCTAAATACAGCATTTTCAGTTGCTTCAGAAGCTTCAATTTTTCTACTAAAAGTAGCTAATTTTAAAACTTTTTGTTTGTTTTTCTGATCATCAATTTTAATGATATGAAAACCAAATGGAGTTTGCACAACACCTATATCTCCTTTTTTACCTTGAAAAGTATAATCTCTAAACTTAGGCGTCATTCTAGCATAATTAAACCAATCTAAATCTCCTTCTTTTGCACCTGAACCTAAATCCGAAGAAAAATCTTTAGCTAAACTACCAAATTTACTTTTTCTTCTTTTAACAACATTATAAAGACTATCTGCTAATTTTTTAGCTTCTTCTTCTGTTCTAGTTACATCTGCAGCTGCACTTTGAGCTCCCATATAAGGGATTAAAATATGACTTGCCTTAACAGAGTCTGGCATTTGAGTAACTTCTAAAACTTTAGAAATTTTAAAATATTCCTTGTCTTTGTATGGACCAACAACATCACCTTTATTACCATCAAAGATAAGATTTGCTACTATTTGATTTACAGAACTTTTATATTGATAGTTAGGATTGATACTAGTATCAGAATCATTTTCTGATAAAAACACTGCATCATTATCTGTAGTTTTAAAATCTTTTATTAAAGTTGCAACATCAGCTTTTATTGCTTGCTCATCTTCTGAAGATGCAACAATATCAAACTTTACATAAGATATATCTCTAGATGCTTCTACTTTAAAGTCATCTGAATGTGCTTTAACATATGCTTCAACTTCAGACTTTTTTATTTTTACTAAACTATCTGCAATAGAAGTATATGGTACATATACAAATTGAGCATTTAATTTAGTGTTCTCTATCATATATTCTTGCTCTCCTTCTTTTAAAGAAGCTCCTAAACCTGCAGTTACTAAATTATTATAAGTATCTCTTTCAGAATTATCTCTAATTTGGTTCATATAACCTGCCCATTGAGACCACAATTCTGTATTATTCTCTTTAGTATCTGCTAAAAATTGTTTGAATTTAGATTCATCAAATAAACCTGCTTCGTTTTGATATTGAGGATTACTTTGTACAAATTGTGCACTTACTACTTGATTCCAAACATCTTCTTCACCAATTGTAATACCTGCTTGATCTAATTGATTAGAATATATTTTTTTTCTAACAATATTATCCCAAACAGTTTTGGCTGCTTGCATTTCAGAAACTCTATTACCTGTTTGTTGCTTATATGCTTCTAATTCATTTGCAAATTCTTGTCTTGAAATTGCTTCTCCATCTACTTCACCAATTTCATTTACTTTACTTGAGTTAAAAAAATCTCCAAGTGTTGATGGATCTAATACAAAAGCAAAAAGTGCTAATCCAATAATGATAAGTAAGAACATTGAACGTTCTCTAATTTTTGATAAAATTGCCATTCTTTTTATTTATTTTCAGTGGGCGAATATACGATTTTTGGTTTTAATTTTGCAAACCAATTAACACTAAATAGTTAGTTGAAATATGTTGTTTTTTTTGACGCTAAAAAGAAGGTGATTTTTAATCTTCTTTATTAGATAATTTTATGGAAACTTCATTAATTTTTGCTCCACTCATTTTTAAGATTTTAATCTCAAAACCTTCAATATCAATTAATTCTTTTTCTTCGGGTATATTTTCTGTGTGCTCAATAATAAAACCTCCTAAAGTTTCGTAAGCTTCAGATTTAGGAATATTTAAATCATACTCTTCATTTAAATAATCTACCTCTAACCTTGCAGAAAAGTTAAATGTATCTTCATTTATTTTTTCTTCTAAAAATTCTTGAGAGTCGTGTTCATCTTCAATTTCACCAAACAATTCTTCTACAATATCTTCTACAGTTATCATACCAGAAGTACCTCCATATTCATCAACAACAACAGCAACACTTTTTCTTTTTTTCATTAAAGTGTTTAGAATATCATTAATCATCATAGATTCTGGCACAATTTCTAAAGGCAATAAAATAGATTTTATAGATTTTGGTTTTTTAAATAATTCGAATGCATTTACATAACCAACCACATCATCTAAAGAAGTTTTGTAAACCAAAATTTTAGACAAACCAGTTTCTATAAAAATCTTTTTTAAATTTGTTACTGTTTCGTGCATTTCTACAGAAATAATTTCTGTTCTTGGCACCATAACTTCTCTAGCTTTTACATTCTGAAAAACTAATGCGTTTTGAAAAATTTGGATTTCAGAATCCATTTCATCATCATCATTACCTGTTTCTAATTGTTCATTAATATAAATACCTAATTCTTCTTTACTAAACTCTGTTTGTTGTTCGTCTGCGTTTGTTTTAAAAAAAACACGCAGAAAAAAGTCAGAAATCATTGTAATAAACTCAGAAAAAAAATGAAATAAATTATAAAAAATATATGCAGGAAAAGCAAAAACTTTTAAAACCTCATTTGCGTAAATTCTAAAAATTGCTTTTGGTAAAAACTCTGCTGTAACTAAAATTACAATTGTAGAGATTATTGTTTGTAGAAGTAATAAAGAAAACTCGTTAAATGGATTTGTGGGTATAAATCTTAAAAGAAATTCGCCCATATAATAACTGTAAATTACCAAAGAAATATTATTACCCACTAACATTGTAGTAATAAACTTTGATGATTTTTGAGTTATTTTAGTAAGTATTTTAGGTATAAAACCTTCTCTTTTCTTTTCTAATTCTATATGCATTTTGTTGGCAGATACAAATGCAATTTCCATACCTGAAAAGAACGCAGATAACAAGATTGATATAATAATAATTATGAGTTCAACCTCCATTAAAGATTTATATTATTTCTTATTTTGATTATTTCTTTGCTGAACTTTTTTTCTAAAATGTCTTTTAAAGAAAAACACTAATGTAATAAAAATTGCAAAACCAAGAAAAAAATATGCTCTTGTTCTCTCTGAATTCCAACGAACTATAGCTTCTATTACACATATAAAAGCAACCATTAAATATCCGTATTGAAAAAATTTCCAAATTTTATTCATAATTTATTCTTCTGAAGTTTCTAATTTACCAGTTGTTTTTTTAGCCAAGTGCTTTGTTAAATCGTCTTTAGACTCAAAACCAATACCAAAAATAGTGTCTTTTTCTTTAGTAAGTTTAAATGCTTTTTCTGATACAAAATATTTTGTTTTCTGATCCCAAAATAATTGTTCTGTTTCTAATCTAGAATTATCTGTATGATTTACAACAACTACATTACCTCTAATTTCTGATATAGATGTTGTTGCGTATGAAAGCGCATAATCGCCTATTACTGTAACAGAATCTAACCCTTTATTTTCGAAATTAATTATTTTAATACCTGTTGGGAACTCTCTGTAAGGATGCTCTTTTCTGTTACTAAAATCTAACATTAAAGGCGTAATCAATTTAGATGTTACTCTGCCAGAATCTTTATAAACATGAAATGCATTTTTAGAAGTACCAATTGGTAAATTTTTATCAGCCAAAAAATCTCTAGCTTTTTGGGTATCTTTAGAACAAGAAAAAAACACTACTGTTAAAATAACAGCAGTGCTTTGTAATAATATTTTATTTTTAATTCTCATTATTTGCCACTAGAAGCAACCTTAACAGTTTCTCCAATCCAACATTTTATTGTGTAAGACTCACCTACTTTTCTATTTGCTGTAAAAATCACTTTTTTACTTGGTAAGTTAGCTCTATAAGTTGCAATGTATTTTCTTGCTGTAGAAGAAATACTTGGATCTACAGAAGATGCTCTTTGTGCTTGTCTTAATGCAGCAGCATAAACCATTCTTTTTTCAAACTCATCAGAACCACAACTATTTACACTAGATTGATATGCTCTACCAATTAACAAATATGCTTTACCGTAATTTGGGTTAAATTTTAAAGCTTCTCTTGCTAAACTTCTAGCTTTAGATTTTTGACCTCTAGCTAATGCTGCTTGTGCAAACTTTAATTTTGTTTTTGCTTTCTTTAAAGGATCTGTTTCTAAATCAAATGCTTTTTGTCTCATTTCAGCAGCACCACTTGCATCTCCATTCTTTTCTAAAATACCTGCGTAAAAAGAATAAGAATCTGGTGAAGGTGTAGCCTCTGCATAAGCTTTAGCTAAAGTTTCGAATAAAGGATCTTCTTGACAACCTTTATTAAACATTCTAGATACTGCTCTTCTTAACCATACTGCATTTGTTTTATTTGCTTCGAAATCTCTTTGATAAATTGGTATTAATCTCTCGCAAGTTGCAATTACAGAAATAATATTATCTAAACCACCCTCTACTTGACCTAAAGCTTTAGAGTTAATAGTATAAGCTCTTAAATATCTTTTTTCTTTTGCGCTTAAAACTTTTGTTGAATCTGCTGTAAGTTTGATAATTTTCTTAGTATAATCATCTAATTTTTCTCCTACAGATTCAATTACGTCATCATAAGTATCAAAAACCTTTTGTGGTTCTACATCTTTATATTTATCTGTAACTCCTTGAAAATATTTGTAAATATTTTTTACACTCATATCCTTAGGAGATATTTTATAAGCAGTTTCTAAAATATTGAAAACCTCATCATCAGAAGCTAACTTATTTTTAATTAAATAAGTTGCATAATCACTATGTGCTTTTGCAAGATTATTTTTAGTATCATGGTGTTCTGGAAAATACTTAAGTCTTTGTTCGTAAACTTTTTTAGCTAAAACAGGATCTTTCTTAACATCTTCTGCTAAAGTAGAACCATTTTTATAGATGTTTACAGATAAATCTTGACAGTTTTCCATTAAGTATGTCCAATTTACAAAAGCTTCATCGTATTTTTTAGACTTAAAATCTCCTCTAAAAAGATTGTACTTAATTTGACATTCTCTATTTGCGTCTTCTTGTGCATTTGTTTTTGCTGTAACTAAAAATGCTGTAACAGCTAATAAAAACGTAATTTTCTTCATTTTTTTTTATTTTTTGTTAATCTATTTTCCTTTTTACGAACCAATTGTCTGTCAAAGATAAACTTAATCTAAAATTAAAATAATTTTCTTGTATTAAATTATTTTCAGTGGTTCCTCTTTTACCAAACTCAAACCCAACATTTACTGTAGATAATTGTTTCAGTGGTATACCTAGACCAAAAGACATGCCAAAGTCATTTATCTCTGTAAAATTTGAATTATTTCCTGAACCATCAACCAATAAACCAGTATTTTTATAGCTAACTCCTGCTCTATAGGTCACTCTGTTCCAATAACTTGAAATAGAATTAATTTTAGGTAAATAAAAACCTCCTAAAGATAACCTGTTAGAATTACCATATCTATATGCTCCTGTAGTATTTGCTAATAAACCAGAAGTAGTAATTGCATCTTGATTTTCATACTCTAAACCTGCATACCATTTATCTAATTCTCCTACACCAATACCAATTGTAGTATTAATTGGTAATTTAAAACTACCATCAATGGCTGTTATTTTATCACCATTTTGATCTGCAAGAGTATCTCTAATAAACTCACCACCTGTATTAGTAAGTGTTAAACTATAGATTAAACTCTCTCCTGTAACATCTATGTCATTACCTAATTTAACACTAGCACCTGCATTTAAAATTAAATTATTTTTTAATTTATGTTCATATTGTGCACCCAACTTAACAGACAATCCTTTAATTTCTGTATCCTCTTTATATTTTGTAGCTAATGATACATTTGCAATTTGATTGGTAATACTATTTTCAATATTTCCAAAATTGTAATCACCTTCAATACCTAGAGATAAACCTTTATAAATTTTAATACCAAAAGCTGCATGAAATCTATTTACACCACCATTTCCTTCAAACAAAGAAATTTCTGTAGTATTACCATCTGCATCTACAGTACTATTAGATAAAGAATATCCAACAGAAGAAATTGGTTGTAGCCCAAAAGAAAAACCTGCTGTTTTACCTATAGGAAAAGCCAAAGCTATATAAGACAAACTTGTAGAAGTACTACTTTGTTTAACATCTCCACTTTTTATTGTTAAATCGTTATTTAACAATCCAAATCCGTAAGTTGTGTACCTTAAATTAGCATAAGCCGCAGGATTTGTAAAGTTTAAATATTTGTAATGGCTAAAAGCAACACCAATACCCCCCATTGAGCTTTGCTCTACTGTAGTAGCACTAAACTCATCTCCAATACCAAAATAAGAATATGGGGAAGAACTTGTTCTTTGTCCCATAAAAGTCAAAGAAGTAAAAAGTAAAACAATTATTACAATGTTTCTAATCATTTGTTTTTGTTAAAAATCAATATTTCATTTAATCCTTCTAGGAGAAAATTTTGATTGGCAAATATGCTACTTTTTAATTGTTTTGACAAGAAATTTGTGTCGCCACCTGTTAAAACGACTGTTAAATGTAAATATTTCTTTTTGTATTGTTGTATTACGCCCTCAATTTCTTGAATTACACCATTTACAACACCAGAATTAATACTTTCTTTTGTACTATTTCCAATAAAATTATCAGGTATATTTGTTTCTAACAAGGGTAACTTTGCTGTAAGTTGATGTAAAGATTTATATCTCATCTGTATTCCTGGAGAGATTGCTCCTCCTAAATATTCATTTTCTTTGTTTACAAAATCGAAAGTAATACATGTTCCTGCATCTATAATTAAGATATTTTGTACTGGATATTTTATCACTGCACCAAAAACCAACGCAATTCTATCTACACCTAAAGTTTCTGGAGTTCTATATAAATTCTTAAAAGGTGTTTTTATTGCTGATGAAATTAACGTTAACGAAACTAATTCTTGGAGTTTTTCTGTCTTTTTTAATGAGATTGATGATACTGAAGACATAATTGCTTCATCAATTTGAAATTTTTTTAATATTTTTTTTACTTCGGATATAATCCTATTTTTATTAAAAACGAGTAATTCAATAACTTTATCATGCTCAAAAACAGCTACTTTTACTCGAGTGTTACCAATATCAATAATCAGATTCATTTTTGTTTTTTATATAAATTCAAAAATACAATAGATTTTTTTCATTTTTTTGTAGGAGATGTAAAAAAACATATTATATTTGCATCCGCTAAGGCAATGGTACCTTAGCTCAGTTGGTAGAGCAAAGGACTGAAAATCCTTGTGTCCCTGGTTCGATTCCTGGAGGTACCACTTAAAAACCCAAACTTATGTTTGGGTTTTTTTTGTGTTTAAAATTTAATTTAAAATATCTTTTACAATTTTTAAATGATGATTTGTATGAATCTTTAAAAACTGCAAAGCTTGCTTTTTATTCAATTGTTTAAAAATTGGATGCACAAAATATTTATTGTTTTCTAGATTTTCAAGTAACTTTAAATTTGTTTTCACCAATTCTATCTGATCTACTAAATCTTGCTTTAAAATAGATTCTGGAGGCAATACTCTTTTAGGAGCTTGCACCTTACCTCTAGGAAAAATACCTAATGCAAAAGTTATAACCCTAGAAAAACTGAATGCTTTTTTATAAGCTTTAGGGTCTGAATTAATTAAAAACTCTGAAACACTATTTACAACTTTTAACGAATGATCTAAGTGCCAACCAACATTAGCTTTAGAAATCTTTGAATTTTCTTTATCAAAATGAATCAGGTAATCTTCTATTAGCTTCAATTCTTTATGCATAATTTATTCTAATTATATTATTTTAAATATAAGAAAAAATCCAACTAAAAGCTGGATTTTAATAAAAAGACTATTGCATTTTTTGAAGATTCACTAACTCCAAATTAGTTAATTCTCTCCATCTACCTCTTGGTAAATTTTTCTTAGTTAATTCAGCAAAAATTACTCTATCTAGTTTATTTACTTTGTAACCTACGTGTTCAAATATTTTACGAACAATTCTGTTTCTACCAGAATGAATTTCTATACCAATTTCTGTTTTTGGTTCTCCATTTACATAAGAAACAGCATCAATAAACACTTTTCTACCCTCAATAACTACTTCTCCCCTAAGTTTCTCTAAATCTTTTAATTCTAATTTTCTATCTAAAGAAGCATGATAAAGTTTACGAACATTGTGTTTAGGATGAGTTAACTTTTTTGCTAAATCACCATCATTGGTAAATAACAATAAACCTGTTGTATTCCTATCTAATCTACCTACAGGATAAATTCTTTCTTTAGAAGCATTTGCTATCAACTCCATTACTGTTTTACGACCACGATCGTCATCCATAGTAGTAATGTAATTCTTTGGCTTATTTAGTAAAATATATTTCTTTTGTTCTGGCGAAATTGCAGTACCATCAAAACGAACAACATCATTTGGTTGTACTTTGTAACCCATTTCTGTTACTAGTTTTCCATTTACCTCTACACTACCATGTTCTATATATGTATCTGCTTCTCTACGTGAACAAATACCAGAATTTGCAATGTATTTATTAAGACGAACCCCAGAAGTTTCATCAGATTTTTGAGTAGGTTTTATTTTTTTGTACTCTTTTTTAGCACTTTTTCTGTTTAGAGGAGTACTTTTTTTTCCCTCTTGTCGTCTTCGCGACGAGTTTTTATTTGAATTCATTTTTTAAAATTTTTGCAAAGGTAAATAAAGAATATCTCGAAACCTAAAATCCTAATAATAAAGCTAAAACCAATTTTATTACTTTGGTTTAAATATAAAATTGAAAAGATAAAGGTTAATTCAATTTATCTATCACTTTTTCAATAATTAAAGAAGTATCAATAAATACCAAACAAAAAACACCTACAAGAAGTAATAATTTTAAAATGTTGTGTAAAAATCTATATTGACTTCTTTTAGTTGATTTTAAAAGATAAAAACCCACAAAAATTAAAGTTATTAAAGCAAAATAAAAATAATATTTCATATAACTCAATTCAGGATAACTAAACAAAATTACAACAGGGAAAATAGTTAAAAAGAGAAGTGCAAAACATAGTTTTTTTGTAATCTTCTCTCCATAAGAAACCGTAAAAGTTTTGTAATTATTTGCAATTGCACCTGTTAAATTCTCTAATTCTTTAATTAATTCTCTGAGCATAATCACTAAAAACAAGAAAACAGCGTGCACAAAAATAATTTTTGAGAAATTTTTATAATACACAAAAATGGCAAAAAAAGGTAAAATTGTGAGTATTGTTGCTGCTAGTAACCCTCTAAAAGGATGTTTCTTTAAATTGTGAGAATAAAACCAAATGGCAAAAATATAAATTCCAAAAAATAAAGCGGCTTTCCAAGAAACTAAAAAGCCAAATACAAAACCTATAAAGTTTAAAGTAAAATAAAGCGATAATTTGGTTTCTTGTTTTATGTAATTATCCAAACCCGATTTAAATGGTCTGTTAATTCTATCTACTTGACTGTCGTAAAAATTATTGATAATATAGCCAGAAGCTACAACACAAACAGTGGCAATTACAATATAAAAAAGGTGTAAATCAAAAACAACGGAAGTCACCGAATTTTGCGAAGAAAAAATAAATATAGAAGCTAAATATTGGGCAAAAATCAGTACTAAAATATTGTAACCTCTTACAACAGATAATAAGCTGAATATTTTTTTAAAAAAAGTCTTCGTTTTTGAAGCACTCATAAATGCTTTTTTAGAATCTATAAACCAATTCTAATTTATAATTTTCTAAACTTTTTTGTGCTTTTTCATAATCTTGAGTAAACCCTAAAATATAACCTCCACCACCAGAACCACAAAGTTTTAAATAATAATCATTTGTGCTAATTCCTTTGGCCCATACTTTATGAAAAGCATCAGGAATCATTGGTTTAAAGTTTTTAAGTACTACTTTGGATAAACTTTTAACATTGCTAAATAAAGATTTTACATTGCCTTGTAAAAAATCTTCTATACATGCATCTGTATGAATGGAAAATTCTTCACTTAACATTTTTCTAAACCCTTCGTTTTTCATCTTATTCATAAAAATGTTAACCATTGGTTCAGTTTCTCCTGCTTGTTCAGAATCTAATAGAAAAACAGCACCTTTACCTTCTTTTTGAGATGGAATACCAGCTGGCTCTATATTTTCTTTAGAATTGATTAAAATTGGTAAACTTAAATAAGAATTTAAAGGATCTAAACCAGAACTGTTTCCGTGAAAAAAAGATTCCATTAAAGAAAAAACAGCTTTCAATTTTAGTAGTTTTTCTCTGGTTAAATTCTCTAAAACTGTAATTTTATCATTTGCATATTTATCATAAATAGAAGCAACTAAAGCACCAGAACTACCTACTCCATAGCCTTGTGGAATGGAAGAGTCAAAATACATTCCGTTTTCTAAATCTGATTTAAATTCATTTACATTAAATGTAACTAAATCTGATTTTAAATTAGAGATATAATCGTAATATTTATATAAGTTTTGATTAGAAGTTTTAGAAATACCTTCTAAATTTTCTGAAGTTTTTAAAGCACCTCTATAGGTATTGTAAGGAATTGCTAAACCTTTAGAATCTTTTATAATTCCATATTCTCCAAAAAGTAGAATTTTAGCATAAAATAAGGGTCCTTTCATTTCTTTTTCAATTAAAGTACAAAAATACGAATTAATATCTAAAAGTAAGATTATCAATCATTTTTGTAGAAAAATTTCCAAATCCCGACTTTTTCCCCATCTTTATATCTTCCTTTAGATTTTATTTTTCCGTTTTTATAATACGTTTTCCAATTGCCGTCTTTTGTTCCGTTTTTATACTTTCCATCTACTTTTAAGTTTCCGGAAGCATAATATTCATTGAATTTTCCATCCAATTTACCATCAACAAAATAAGTTTTCCTGTAAACGGTTTTGCTTTTATAAAAATAAGAAACACCACCATCTCTTTTATTTCCTATTTTGTAATAAACAGCTTTTGCCTGACTTGTAACTTTTAAGTTTTTATCTAACCAAACCGTTTCTTGAACTGTAAAAGATGATGTTAAAAAAATAACTATGAATCCTAAAATTAAAGTTGAACCTCTCATAATACGTTATGTTTTTACTACTTCAATTTTAGATCATTTTTGCTCCAAAACCAACAGCATCACAAATATAATGATTTTTCTGACAGAATTTAGAAAGCTCATTTTCAATAAATTGATTCACGTTTTCTTTTTCTTTAAAAGGATATAAAACATGCACGTTTGCACCAGCATCTAATGTAAAACAAATATTACTGTTTTGTTCTTTTCGATATTCCCAAATTTTATTGATAATCTCTAAGGTGTTTGGTTTCATCAAAATAAAATACGGATTGCTGGTCAACATCATAGCATGCAATGTTAAAGCTTCACTTTCTACTAAACTGATAAACTCTTTTAGGTTTCCTTCTTGAAGTATTTTAGACATCTTACCCAAATTTTCATTGGCTTGTACAAAACGACTTTCTGCATAAGGATGATTGTGCATTAAGTTATGCCCAACTGTACTTGATACTTGTTTTTCGCCTTTATCTACCAATAAAATTGCATCTTGATAATTCTCAAAAATTGGATGTACTTGATATGGAAATTGCACACCAAATAAATCTGAGCTTCCTTCAATTTCTGGATGTTTTCCCCAAACAACTAAAGGGCCTTCTATACTTCTACTTGCAGATCCAGAACCTAACCTTGCTAAAAAAGATGCTTTTTTGTTGATATATTCGTCAGACAATCCTGAGATAATTTCATTTTCTAAACTTAGTAAACATCTTGCAATAGCACTTAAACCGCTTGCAGAAGAAGCTATTCCACTTGAATGCGGAAAAGAATTCTCTGAATTAATTGTCATTTTATAATCAAAAATATAAGGACAATATTCTTGAATTCTTTTAAAGAATTCTGCAATTTTTGGTTTAAATTCTTCTTTTTCTTTGCCCTCGAAAAACAAATCAAAAATAACACGTCTGTCTTTGGTCAGTTTTCGTTCAAATTGTATTGTAGTTATTGTATGGCAATTGTTTAGCGTAAAACTAATGGATGCATTTTTTGGTATTTGCGGATTGCTTTTTCCCCAATATTTTACCAAAGCAATGTTGCTTGGAGTTTGCCAAGTATAACTGGTTTTGTCAACAAATTTTAAATCGGATTTTACTAAAAATTGATCTGTATTCAAGGTCTGAAAATTTATGACAAAGATAAAGTTTCAACTACACTTCTGCTAATTTTTGCAAAACGCTTTCTTTATAACTCCTACTTATGGGCAGGGCTTTTTTATCAATTTCAATAAATTCGTTGGTGTAAGAAGTAATTTTATCAAAAGAAACAATATAAGATCTATGAATTCTAATAAATGATTTACCCTCTAATTTTTGCTCTAAATTAGAAATGGTTTCTCTGGTTATAATACTCTTTTTTGATGTAAATATTTTTACATAATCACTTAAACTTTCGATGTATAAAATGGATTCAAAATCAATTTTTACCATTTTTCTGTCTGCTCTTACAAACATAAAATGGTTGTTGTTTTTTGAATCTTTTATAGGGTTCACTTTCTCTACAGCTGCCAAAAAACGATCATAAGAAATCGGTTTTAACAAATAATCTGCCGCCATTAAATCGAAACCATCTACAGCATAATCTCTATAAGCTGTTGTAAAAATAATTTGTGCTTTTTTATTGATGATTTTTGCCAAGCTTAACCCAGATATTTCTGGCATATTAATGTCTAAAAAATACACATCAACTTCGTTTTCTTGCATAAAAACCAAGGCTTCTGAAGCATTTTTACAACTTTTTATTAATTGTAAATTAGCAGTTTTTTCTATGTAAGAAGCTAAGATTTCTCTTGCCATTGGTTCATCATCAACAATAACACATCTCATTTTATGCTTCATTTTTTATGGGTATTTTTAAATCGATAATAAACAAATTTTCATCCTCAGTAATTTTTAAAAAACCATATTTACCATACAACATGTCTAATCTTTTTTTAATGTTTTGCAAACCAATTCCTTTTTTTGAACGGACTTTTTGTTTGGCTGAATTTTCGACATTAAAACATATAAATTTATCATCAACCTGTAAACTAATATTCACTTTTAATCTACCATCAATTTGCGATCCATGTTTAAATGCATTTTCTACAAATGGTAATAATAACATAGGTGGTATCTGCAATGCATCATCAAAATTATCTTTAATAATAGCAATCTCTACACTATCTTGAAATCTACTTTTTTCTAGCATTATGTAATCTTCTATATGATTGATTTCATCCTTTAAAAATACAAAAGGTTTTTCTACTTGATATAAAATATAATCTAACAGACTCGATAATTTTAAAATCATTTCTGGAGCTTGATCCGATTTTTTTAAAGCAAAACCATACAAGGTATTTAATGTATTGAACAAAAAATGTGGGTGAATTTGCATCTTTAAAAACCTCAACTCTTGTTCTTTTAGTTCGAGTTGCGTTTGAAGAAATCTGTTTTCTAATGCTTTTTTTTCTTCTATTGATTGATAATTGTGTTTTAGAATTTTAAATCCGCCTGCAAGCGCAATAATGAGCAAGCTACAAACTATAATTACTCCTGAATTTTTAGTTAAACCTGGCATTTTCTGAAATTCTAAATTGTAGAAAAACACAAAGCCAAAAACCACTGTCATTAACACTGCACAGGCTATAAATACAAGTGCATAAAAAACATATAACACAAATGATTTGTATTTTTTTGTAAGTAAAAAATCAGGAATTAATTGATAAACAACCACATAAGACGCAGCTATGGTAATGACGCTTAAAATTGTAGAAAACCAAAAAATAAAATTTTTATTCTCTGAACCCACACTAAAAAACACAAAGAAAAAGAACCAAACCACTAACCAAAACAACAGGTGCAAAGGAATCTTTTTTAACGTTCGGTTTATGTGATGCTTCATCTTACAAAGTAACTATTATTAATTTCTATACACTTTAAATATAGATGAATTTTAGTTTTAAACCCCTATTCTACCAAATTAAAGCTGTTTTTGAATCTCTATAGAATTTCTGCTAAATCCTTTTAAAAATCGGTTACTGGTCGCATTATAAAATATTGCTTAGCTTTAACAAATACTTTAGCAGCATAATTATAAAAACTTTATTATGAATTTTATTATGGATGGTGGACCAATTTTTATGGTTCCTTTATTAACTTTAATGATTGTTATTATTATTTTATTTGCAAAAGGATTAAAAAATAACACAGAAAAAACTCACAAACTCATTAATTCTTTAGCATTATTTTCCTTCGTATTTGGAGTTTTAGGTTTTGTAATTGGTATGTTAGGAGCTCTAGACGATATATCTCACGCAAATAATATTGCACCTCAAGTTTTAGCTGGTGGATTTAAAATCGGCTTACTTTCCCCTACTTTTGGAATGGTGATTTTTTTAATAGGAAAATTGTTTACTATTATTTTGACTTCGATGAAAAAGTAAAATCAATTTATTCTTTTCATTAAAAAGCATCGTTTCTAAAATTTAGAAATGATGCTTTTTTGTTTGTATTTTTGTAAAAATGAAAAACAAACAAGTTTTTTTATTATTGAATGGAGAAACTCCAAACAAAGTTCCAGATATATCAAAATATGATATCATTTGTGCAACAGATGGCGCTTATCAATATTTAAAACAAAACAATATTGTGCCAAATTTTATTAGTGGCGATTTTGATTCGATAGACGATCTGCCAACTGATATAGAAATAATTCATACCCCAAATCAAGATTTTACAGATTTTGATAAAATTCTTCAAATTTTATTCGACAAAGACTTTACTCAGATTGATGTTTATGGTGCAAGTGGTAAAGAACAAGATCATTTTTTAGGAAACTTACACACAGCAATTCAATGGAAAAATGAGTTAAATCTTACTTTTTTTGATGAATATAGCCGTTTTTTTTTAGCAGATAAAAATACAGAAATCAATAACTGTAAAGGCAAAATAGTTTCTTTAATCCCTTTTCATCAAGCTATAAATATTACTACAAAAGGCCTACAATATCCGTTAAAAAATGAAGATTTAACTCTTGGTAATAGAATAGGAACTCGTAATAAATCCATAGAAGACAAAGTAATTATTACTTATAAAACTGGCAATTTATTTATTTTTATCAACCATAAATAACAACAAAATGAATAGAAAAATAAAATTATTATGGGACTTTAGAGGTCCTGATGCAAAAGAAACTGCAAAACATCACACTATTCATTTAAAAGAATTTGCAACAATTGAAAATTTAGCTTTTCATGAAATTGATATTCAAGAAAAAAATGAAATGTTATTTTCTGCTTTTATTACAGTTGATGAACAAGACATGAAAATTTATAGAGATGCATTAAAACCTCAACGTGGAGAAATTGGATAAAATAAAACTATTTTAAAATTTCGTTAAAACAACACAGCTTAAAATAAAATTAAGGCTTAATCATTTTAATTGAGGTTTACAGTAATCACAAAACCAATTTTTGTTTGAAACTAAAATTTAAAGAGTTATTTTAGCTCGATAAATTTAGCAAAAAACTAAGCTTTAAAATACTAGTAAATTACACAAAACAAAAAAGTGTAATCCTAAAAAATCAAACTACTATCCTAAAACAATTAAAATGCAATCAAAACTTAGTAAAACTAATTTTCCTAAAATTGTATGTTTATCATTCTTAATATTGTTTCTTGTTTTGGCTGGATGTTCCTCCAAACAAACCAATCAAGAATACAAGTACACCTCACAAGTATATCAAACTTCTTATGCTGGTGATAATCTAAAATTAATAAATACCAACAATCTTAAGACAACTGATAAAGAAATAAAAAAAGTAACTTTAGAATTACTTCCTAATAAAGAATTTCAAAAATATTATGGTTTCGGAGCTTCATTTACAGAATCTTCTGCATGGAATTTAGCTGCAATTCCTGTTAATCTTCGTAAAGAGGTACTTACCAAAATGTTTAGTCCAACAGAAGGTGCTGGCTTTTCTTTAACTAGAACTCATATAAACAGTAGCGATTATTCTAACACTCATTACACTTACATAGAAGAAGGTGATGAAGATTTATCAACGTTTAGTTTAAACGAAGATTTAAAAGGATTTTCTGGAGATGAAAACGAACAAGTTAAAAACATTGAGTTAGTTGATGCTACTTACGATCTTATTCCTATGATTTTAGAAGCTTCTAAAATTCCTGGAGCAGATTTTAAAATAATTGCATCTCCATGGAGCCCTCCTTCTTGGATGAAATCTGGTGAAACAAGTACAATGACAAATGGTAGTTTATTACCTAAATACTATCCTGTTTGGGCAAAATATTTATCAAAATATGTAAGCGCATATAAGGAAAAAGGAATTAATATTTGGGCAATTACCCCACAGAATGAACCACTTCATTATCATGAAGCTAGATGGGACAGTAATGGTTTTACACCAGAACAAGGTCGTGATTTTTTAAAAGACCATTTAGGGCCACAACTAGTTAAAGATGGTCTTCTTAATACAGACGATTTAAACGCTGGTCTTAAAGTGTTAATTTACGATCATAATAAATCTGTGATGAATGATTACGTAAATCCAACATATTCTGATCCTGAAGCTGCAAAATATGCTTGGGGAACAGGATTTCATTGGTACGCAAATTCTGAATTAAATGAAAATAATTTTTATGCTGAAGAACTAGATAAATTACAGAAGAACTGGCCTCAAAAAGCTATGATTCATACAGAGTCTAGTATAGATATTGATGACAAAGAACCTATTGATCAATATTTTAGAAAAAGTACAGATTATGCAGGTACTTTTGTTCCTTTTGAAACCTATGCTTATGATATTATTACCGATTTAAATCATGGTACACAAGGATATGTAGAATGGTGTAGTATTTTAAGCCATAAAGGTCAACCAAATCCTTATGATAATTTTAATAGTGCTCCTATTTTAATAAACCCAGAAACGGATGAAGTAATTTATACGCCTTTGTATTATTTATTAAGTCACTTTAGTAAATTTATTCGTCCAGATGCTGTAAGAATTGACTTAAATGGAAATACGATAGATGGATTAATTTATACGGCTGCAAAAAATACAGATGGTTCTATTGCAATTGTAGTTTTCAATAATAATGATGAAGAAACTGAATTATCTTTTAAAATTGAGGATGAAACATACATTTTTACAATAACAAAAAAAGCGATGCAAACTATTGAATTAAAAAAGAAGCCAAGTGCAAAATAAATCTATTCTTGTTCTATATTTAAATGAAAATCGATTAAATTCCTGCCTTTTAGCATTATGTAAACCGCTTTAAGGTTAATAATTTATTTTCGTTTATTAAATTTTTTTCTTCAGCTCTAACCTTACTAGACTTCATATCAATGAATATATCGCATAAAATATAAGTAGTTTATCCGATTATATTTTGCATAAAAACAAATGCTGTAAAAAATAAAATTGTTTTCTTCTTTTGTTTGATATTAATTCTTAAATGTATGGAAATTTAAGTAGATTGCTCCTTTAAATATTTCAATTTTAAATGAAAAACGTAGTAATTACTGGTACAAGTAGAGGGATTGGTTTTGAATTGGCAAAGTTATTTGCAAATAACAACCATAACGTGTTAGCACTTTCTAGAAATACAAAACCTTTAGAAACAGAAAACCATAAAAATATTAAAGTACTTTCTGTTGATATTTCTAACAGTACTGATTTAGAAAAAGTTTCTAATTTCATTAAAAACAACTGGAAACAAGTTGATATTTTAATTAATAACGCAGGTAAATTAATCAATAAACCTTTTACAGAATTAACTTCGGAAGATTTTTTAGAAGTCTATAAAGTGAACGTTTTTGGAGTTGCAGAAATCACTAAAAATTTAATTCCGTTTTTACAAAAAGGAAGCCATGTTGTTACCATAAGTTCTATGGGTGGAATTCAAGGAAGCATGAAATTTCCAGGTTTAGCTGCTTATTCATCCGCAAAAGGAGCTGTTATCACTTTATCAGAATTATTAGCAGAAGAATACAAAGAACAACAAATTGCTTTTAATGTTTTGGCTTTAGGTGCTGTACAAACTGAAATGTTAGCAGAAGCATTTCCTGATTATAAAGCACCACTTTCTGCTACAGAAATGGCTAATTATATTTTTGATTTCTCTTTAACAGGAAATCAATTTTATAATGGTAAAGTATTACAAGTTTCTAACTCAACACCATAAGAGAAATTTATTAAAATTGAGTAATAGCTACCACAATTACATACCTCAAAAAGCAATTCCTTTTGTTCAATTTTTAATTGATAAACATTCTTTTGATTTATTTATCGTAAAACAACGTCAAACAAAACATGGCGATTTCAGAAAATTACCCAATGGTAAATTTCAAATTACAGTAAATAATAATCTAAATAAGCATCAATTTTTATTAACTCTAGTCCATGAAATTGCACATCATGTTACCCATCAAAAATTTGGAAGAGTACAACCTCATGGAAAAGAATGGAAAACAGTTTTTCAGCATTTAATGTTACCCTTTTTAAGGCCTGACATTTACCCTGTTATCATGTTAAATCATTTGGCTAATTATTTAAAAAATCCTAAAGCAAGTACAGATTCTGATGTAAATTTATCTTTAGCGTTAAGAGAAAACAAACCAGAAATAGGTAAACATTTTATATTCGAAATTCCTGTTGGTAGTTTATTTAATTTTAAAAATGTGGTTTACAAACGAGGTAATAAACGAAGAACAAGAATTGAATGCTTAAATACTACGAATAAAAGAGTGTATTTATTCAATCAGAATGTAGAAATAGAGTTGTTAAAATAAATTTAGCTTATTCTCTTTTAATAAATAAAGTATCTAATTTCATTTCTGATTGAAGCCAGCTTCTTAGTTCTCTTTCTTTAGGTGATATAATACTGTCTGGCAACCTCAAATTCCATTTTATTGTTGCCACAGGAATTGTATCTATTTTAATAAAATCTTTTGATGACAATACACTCGCAAAACCTATAGCTTCAATATCAGAATATCTAATTTTTGCATCTTTAGCAATACTACTAAATGCAACTACATTTTGATTTTTATTTAAAGCATCTTGCTCTATTCTATTATTTAATGTAGAAATGGTTTCTTTTAAATCAGTAATTTCTTTCTGTAAACCATCAATTATATTTTTACTCTGTTGCAACTCTTCTCTGTTTTCTTTGTACGCAGAAGAAATTAAATCGAAAGTTTTGGTATCACTTCCTTTTATTTTTATAGCAAAGTCTTTTATTTTACTATATTCTTGTTTGTTAAGTTGATTTTTTAATAGATTTCTTTCTCCTTCTGTAACCTCATTAAAAAAACTTAATTTTAGTATTTTTTCATTAGCATCATAAGAGTTTTCTATAAGCTGAAAGTTATCTATAGCTTTAATTTCATTTTTAACAAAAGAATTTACTTGCAACTTTATTTGACTTTCTTTAAATACAGTTAAAAAAGTAAATATTGCAGGTATCATTACTGCAACACCAACAATAGTTGCAATAGTTGCATATCTTTTTCTTTTTGCTGTATTTGCATATTTATGCATTGGAAAATTCAGCATTTTTAATACTATAAATGCTGCTAAAGCAATAAAAATCGTGTTAATAGTAAATAGATATAAAGCACCAAAAAAGTAAGGGAAATTACCTTTTGCTAAACCATAACCTGCAGTACATAAAGGAGGCATTAAAGCTGTTGCAATTGCAACACCAAAAATTACAGAAGCTATTGTCCCTTTTTTTGTTCTTGCTACCATTAATGCTAAACCTCCAAAAAATGCTATTAAAACATCTCTAATATCTGGACTAACTCTACCTAATAACTCAGAAGTATCTTCACTTAAAGGAAAAAAGTAAAAAAACATAAATGAAGCAAAAAGACTCAAACCAATCATAATACCTAAATTGGAAAGAGATTTCTTAAATGTATCTATATCATTTAACGCAAAAGACATCCCTAAACCTAAAATAGGCCCCATTAATGGAGATATAAGCATGGCACCAATAACAACAGCAGTAGAATCTGCATTTAAACCTATAGAAGCTACAAAAACTGCAAAAATTAAAATCCAAGCTGTAGCTCCTTTAAAAGGGATATCTGCTTTAATTGCATCTATTGTTGCTGTATGATCTGTATCTTCTCTAAAATCAAAAAGCTCCATTAAAAAACTACTTATACTTTCTAAAGGGCTAGCTATTTTTTCTTTTTCAGTTGATTTATTTTCCGAATTTTCTTGCATTGATATAAATTGAATACTTTGGAAAGATACAAAAAAGTAGAATTATTTTTTGTATTAATAAAAAAGATATAAAAACAAAAAAACTCTGCAAAATACTGCAGAGTTTTTATAATTTTCTGTGACCGGGCTGGGGCTCGAACCCAGGACCCTCTCCTTAAAAGGGAGATGCTCTACCAACTGAGCTACCAGGTCAATTATTTTTTCCTTTTAGCGGGTGCAAATATATAAGTTATTTTCAATAAAACAAATCTATTTTTAATTTATTTCATTTAAATATGCTTCTCTAACTTTCTTGAATAAATTAGAAGAATAAACAAATTTCACAACAGACTCATTATCAGTTTTAAAAATCTCTTTATTACTTCCTTCCCATGCTTTTGTTCCATTTTTAAGAAATAATATTTTTTCTCCAATTTCCATTACAGAATTCATATCATGAGTATTTATTACAGTTGTAATTTTATATTCATCTGTAATTTCTTGTATCAAATTATCAATTACTATGGCTGTTTCAGGGTCTAAACCAGAATTTGGTTCATCACAAAACAAATATTTTGGGTTCATTACAATTGCTCTTGCTATCGCAACTCGTTTTTGCATACCTCCAGATAATTCTCCTGGTAATTTTTTATTTGAGTTATCTAAGTTTACCCTTTGTAAAACAAAATTTACTCGATCTAACATTTCTGAAAGTGGTTGTTTGGTAAACATTTTTAAAGGAAACATAACATTTTCCTCTACAGTTTGAGAGTCAAATAAAGCACTTCCTTGAAAAACCATACCAATTTCTTGCCTCCATTGTCTTTTCCCTTCAATTGTAAATTCTGTATTTACTCTACCATCAAAAGAAATTGTGCCTTCTTCTGGTTGATGCAAACCAATTAAAGTTTTTAGAAAAACTGTTTTTCCAGAACCACTTTGCCCAATAATTAGACTTGTTTTTCCTGGATGAAAAGAGGTAGTAATTCCTTTTAAAACTTTTACATCTCCAAAACCTTTATGTAAATTTTTAACTTCTATCATTTATGTAAGCATCATTTGAGTTAAAAAATAATTTGCAATAACTATTAAAATAGTTGTCCAAACAACAGATTGTGTACTTGCTTTACCAACAGCAATAGAACCACCTTTTACATAATAACCATGGTAAGATGGTACAGTTGCAATTAGAAAGGCAAAAACCAAAGTTTTAAGCATTGCATAAAAAATTAAAAACGGTTTAAATTCTGTTTGTAAACCTTCTATATAATCTACACCACTAAATAAATCTGATAATACACCTGCAATCCATCCTCCAAAAAGGCCTAACATCATTCCTAATAAAATTAAAAATGGGTAAAAGAAAACTGTTGCAATTACTTTTGGTAATACTAAATGATTTAATGAGTTTATACCCATAACATCTAGAGCATCTATTTGCTCTGTAACTCTCATAGTACCAATACTAGATGTTATATAAGAGCCTACTTTACCTGCTAAGATAATAGAACAAAAAGTAGGTGCAAACTCTAATATAATAGACCTTTTAGTGGCAAAACCAATTAAAGATTTGGGTATAAATGCACTATCTATATTTAAAGCGGTTTGCAAAGCAATTACACCTCCAATAAAGAAAGAAATAAACATAATAATCCCTAAAGATTTTAAACCTAGTTCTTCAATTTCTTTTAATAAAGATTCATAAAATATTCTGCCTTTCTGAGGTTTTTTAAAAACTTGCTTTAGCATTATAAAATATTTACCAATATGCTCTATATAATTCACAAAATAAATTTTATGCTAAATTAATAAATAACATTTAGACAATATAAAATTACTCGAATCAAAATAAAAATTTAATTATTTTTGCAATAAATAAACATATATACTCTTTATGAAAAATAATATTCTGTTTTTTACTTTTTTCCTTTTACTTTTTATTGGGTGTGAGGTGAAAGAAAAAAAACAAACAAAACCAAAACTTGTAGTGGGAATTGTAATAGATCAAATGCGCTATGACTATTTAACTCGATTCTATGATAGATACAGTGAAAATGGTTTTAAAAGATTATTAAATAATGGATTTTCTTTAGAAAATGCACATTATAACCTAATACCTACATATACAGCTGTTGGTCATTCTTCTATTTATACAGGAACAACACCTTCTAATCACGGAATAATATCTAACAATTGGTATGATAAATTTTTAAAAAAATCTATTTATTGTGTAGATGATGCTAATTATAAAACCATTGGTAATGATAGTAATGATGGTAAAAAATCGCCACACAGAATGTATTCTACAACTGTTACAGATCAATTAAAATTAGCACAAAACATGAATGGTAAAACCATAGGTATTGCCTTAAAAGATAGATCTGCAATTTTACCTGCAGGTCATACAGCAAATGCAGCTTATTGGTATTATGGTAAAGATAAAGGTGATTTTATTTCGTCTTCTTTTTATATTGATGAGTTGCCTAAATGGGTTTTAGACTTTAATGACTCTGATAAAGCTGAAAGTTATGTTAAAACCCCTTGGGAAACTTTATATAATATTGAAACGTATACAAATAGTATTGTTGATGATAATATTTTTGAAGGAAAATTTAAAGGAGAATCTACAAGTACTTTTCCTCATAATATTCCAGAAATTAAAGAAAAAAATGGGAATTTAGATATTTTAAAGGCAATACCTAATGGAAATTCTTTTACTACAGATTTTGCTAAGGCTGCAATTATTGGTGAAAATTTAGGTAAAAATACGCATACTGATTTTTTAGCTGTAAGTTATTCTTCTACAGATTATGTTGGACATCAATTTGGGCCTGCATCAAAAGAAATTGAAGATACATATTTACGTTTAGATAAAGATTTAGCTGACCTATTTTCTTTTTTAGACCAACAAGTTGGAAAAGACAAATACACAATTTTTTTAACAGCAGATCATGCAGCCGTTCATGTACCAGCTTATTTGCAATCTTTAAAAATTCCTGCTCATTATTTAAAAACAAAACAGCTTAGAAATAACATTTTAGCTATTACAGAAAAATATTTTAACTCAAAAGAATTAATCGAAAACGTATCTAACTATCAAGTATTTTTAGATAAAAAGAAAATTGAATCTTTAGGTTTAAATAAAAATAAGGTAGCTGAGAAAATAGCTGAAGAAATTGTAAATTTTGATGGCATTTATAAAGCTGTAACTGCAAAAACATTACAAAGCTCTCATTTTTCTGACGGAATTATGAACTCTTTACAAAATGGATACAATCAAAAATTTTCTGGTGATGTGCTAATGATTCCTTTTCCTGCAACTTTAACTGGTGGAAAAACAGGTACATCTCATGGTTCTGGTTATTCTTATGACACTCACGTTCCTATACTTTTTTATGGAAATGGAATTAAAAAAGGTGTTTCTAAAAAGCGTTATAATATTACAGATATTGCACCTACAATAGCCAACTTACTAAAAATAGAGGCTCCAAATTCATCCTCAGGAAAAATTGTTGAAGAGGCTTTAAAATAAAAAAGTATTATTTTTTTAAGCATCAATTAGGTTCTATTTAAAATGAGAACTTAATTGATGTTTTTTTATGGCTTTATTTGCTAAAAAAATTCCAACTAGTAAAGACAATATTGCTTCTATTATCATACCTGGTATAAAATTAATAAACAAAAAGAAGTCGTAAGCTCCATGAAAAATTGTTGCTGCTACTAAACCTATTAAATTGTTTTGTACTTTTTTATCAGAAAACTTAGATTTCCCCATAAAATAGCCCATTAAAATACCAAAAGTTGCGTGTGCAGGTACAGCTGTAAATGCTCTTAATAAACCTGTTGTAAAACCAAATTGATATACATACATTATGTTTTCTAAGGCTGCAAAACCCATAGAAACCATTACTGCATACACAATACCATCAAAAGGTTCATTAAATTCTTTGTTTTTTTGAGCATAAAATTTCACAATAATATATTTAGAAAACTCCTCTACCAAAGCAACTACAAAAAATGCTTTTACAAATTGTTGAAAAATATTTGTGTAATCTGTTACAGGAAAAATTGCATTGGCAACAGCACCTAAAAGTAATGTTACAAAAACACTAACAATTGCACCTAACAAAAAATTCTTAATTAAGAAATGAATGGGTTCTTTTTCATATTTATCCTTTAGGTAAATAAAAATAACCACAATCATTACTGGTGCAACTGCAAGTAGTAATAACTTCATTTTATTTTAATTTTTAATTGCTTTAGGTAAAAAAACTTCTGCCATCATACAACGTGCACTTCCTCCTCCACAAGTTTCTATGGTATGTAATGAACTAGATATTATATTACAATGATTTTTTATTTTAGCTTTTTGGCTGTCTGTTAAACAATCATTTGCTGCTTGGCTCATTACTAAAAATCGTTCGTTATTTTTGCCTTTAACTTGTAGCATATTACCTGCAAAATGAGTTACTTGTTCTTCTGTAATATCAATAATTTGTTTTTTATCTTCTTTTAAATGCTTTAAAAGGTTTTTACGTTCTTTTTTATCATCTATAGAAGAAAGACAAACTACTGCAAAAGTTTCTGCAACACACATCATAACATTGGTATGATATATTGCTTCTCTTGTATTGTTTACTGTTTGATTTGCTGTAAAAATAACAGGTGTATACTCAAAATCTTCACAAAATTCTATGAATAATTCTTCGTCTGCTCTTGGAGATAATGCACAATAT
The DNA here is from genome assembly GCF_018861005.1 of Polaribacter vadi. Lineage (GTDB taxonomy): Bacteria > Bacteroidota > Bacteroidia > Flavobacteriales > Flavobacteriaceae > Polaribacter > Polaribacter vadi_A. The sequence continues at coordinate 155,781 of NZ_JAHKQL010000001.1, read as the reverse complement.
GCTTTTTTATTTTCTCTATCTAAAATCATACTTCCTGTGCCTTCTAGAAAGATATTATCTTCTTCTGCACTTGTATAATCAACAATATTATCTATTAAAAAACCTTGATTTTCTATCTCTTCTAGAATATCTTCTCTTCTTTCTAAACGTCTATTCTCCGCAAACATTGGGTATATTGCAACAGTACCATCAGCATGAAAAGAAATCCAATTGTTAGGAAAAATAGAATCTGGAGTATCAAATTCTTTGTTATCTGAAACTACAACTACATTTACTCCAAAACTTCTTAAAATATCTACATATTCATCAAACTCTTTTTGTGCTTTATAATTAATTTCTGAATTCTTTAAATCAATTTCTTCTTGGTAATAATTATTTACAGCAGTTTGCTCATTCATCCTAAAACTTACAGGACGAACCATTAAGATTGTATTTGTAGTTTGTTGCATATCTATTTTATAAAAAGGGTAAAATTAGGCTTTTTTATGACATAATTTTATCACTTTAAAATAATTTTACTTGCGTCTAAACTTAGAAAATTTTAAATTGTAGGCATTATTATAATACTGACCTAAATAACTAAAAATCAGAATGAAAATTCTAAAAATCATATTCTTATTTTGTTTGATTTCATTTAACTCTTTAACTGCACAAGAAAGTTGTTTGAGTAACAAAAATTTAAAACAAATAGATTTAGCTTGGGAAAAAGCACAATTGAATTCTGATGTTGATTTTTTTGAGAATAACTTGTCTAAAAACTTTGTTTGGACACATAATAACGCAAAAACTATTGACAATAAAGATGCTGTTATTAACAGAGCTAAAAGGTATTTAAAAAATAAAATTAAATACTCTTATTCTAGAACTACTGAGGATGTATCTACTGTTATTTATGGCAAAACAGGCATTGTAAATGGTTTTACAGTTGTTCTAAAAACTAAGGATGCTAAACCAGTAATTTATCATTTTATGAGAACTTATTCTGAAAAAAATGGTAAATGTATCTTGATTGCCAATCACACAATGGCTGTTGATAAAACAAAATGGTAAATTAAATTAATCTCTAATTAATGGCATTGTAGAACAACGCAATAACCCTTCTTGCTTAGCAATTTCTGAATAATTTACTTCTTCTACTATAAAATCTTCTGATCTTAACCAAGTATTTAATCTTGTAAAATTTTTCTCAGAAATAATTACTTCTTCAGAAATAGAAAACACATTACTATTCATGTTATACATTTCGTCTTTAGTAATTTCAAAAACATTTTCTTTTCCGAAAAAATTTATTAACCAGTCGTATTCTTCTTCTATTAAAAATCCATTTTTATGGATGATGGCTTTGTTTTTTCCTATTGGTTGAAAACAGCAATCTAAATGAAGTGCATTGTCTTTAGCAATTGTATTCGACTTTCTTAATTCGAAAGATTTAACTGTTTTATTTGGAAATATTTTTTGTAGTTCTTTTACAGCTTCTAAATTTGTACGTGCTGTAATATAATCTGGATAATCATCTCCTGTATAAGTACCAACAAATATATAATCATTCCAAGGCATAACATCACCTCCTTCTACATGACATTCTTCTGGTAGCTGAATTAAATTATCTGGGTTTATTTGATCTAAAACATGCTGTATTGCTAAATATTCTTTTTCTCTATAAGGTAAAATATTAGCTTTTATTAATTTGTCTTCTATTACAAACGCAATATCTCTAGAAAAAATTTGGTTGTAGTTTTCGATAACGTTTGGTCTAAATACGTTTACATCGTATTTCTTAAAAACAGCTGCAACTTCTTCCATTTCTGGAATCATATCAGACTCACTAGGATAAGTACCTGCTAAAACGTGTTCTATACTCTTAGGGTCATAACAATCTTTAACTTTAGGTGTTTTACCATTGCTATTTGCTATTCCTAAAACTACTGCTCTTAATCTAGACGTTTCGTTATTTACATTTAATTTTATCATAGCATCAAAGCTATAAAAAAAGCTTCATAATTAAATTATGAAGCTTTTAAATTTTTATTAAATAAATACTAAGTATTATCTTTTTTCACATTCAACAAAAGGTCTTTGTGTTTCACCAGTATAAATTTGACGAGGTCTACCTATTGGTTCTTTTTTAAGACGCATTTCTTTCCATTGTGCAATCCAACCTGGTAAACGCCCTAAAGCAAACATTACAGTAAACATCTCTACAGGAATACCCATAGCTCTATAAATAATACCAGAATAGAAATCTACATTTGGATATAATTTTCTATCAACAAAATAAGGATCGTTTAATGCTTCTTGCTCTAAACTTCTTGCAATATCTAAAATAGGGTCATTAACACCTAAATCATTTAAAACTTCATCAGCTGCAACTTTAATAATCTTAGCTCTAGGATCGAAGTTTTTATAAACTCTATGACCAAAGCCCATTAAACGAAAAGGATCGTTTTTATCTTTAGCTTTTGCCATATATTTTTTAGTATCTCCACCATCTGCTTTAATATCTTCTAACATCTCTAATACAGCTTGGTTTGCACCACCATGTAATGGCCCCCAAAGTGCAGAAATACCTGCAGATAAAGAAGCGAATAAACCTGCATGAGATGAACCTACAATTCTTACTGTAGATGTAGAACAGTTTTGTTCATGATCTGCATGTAAAATTAATAATTTATCTAAAGCATTTTTTATTACAGGGTTCATTTTAAACTCTTCATTTGGTTGCTTAAACATTAAATACATAATGTTTTCTACATAGCCCAATGATTTTTTACCATAGTTTAAATGCATTCCTTTTTTCTTACGCATTGTCCAACCAACTAAAACTGGGAATTTACCCATAATTCTAACGATTGCATTATACATATCTTCTCTAGATTCTATATTTACAGAAGCAGGATTAAAAGCTGTTAATGCACTCGTTAAAGAAGAAAGTACACCCATTGGATGAGCATTCTTTGGAAATGCTTCTAAAATCTTTCTCACATCATCATCTACTAAAGAGTGTTCTTTAATATCTGCGTGAAATTTTTCTAATTGTTCTTTATTTGGTAAATCTCCAAATATTAAAGCATAAGCTACTTCTAAAAAATCTGCTTTTTCTGCTAATTCTTCAATAGAATAACCTCTATATCTTAAAATACCTTTTTCTCCATCTAAAAACGTTATAGCGCTTTCACAAGAACCTGTGTTTTTATAACCAGGGTCTATTGTAATTACACCATCAGTTGCTCCTCTTAATGTTTTAATATTAATTGCAACTTCATCTTCTGTTCCTTTAATTAATGGAAACTCGTAAGTTTTATCGGCTATCTGTAATTTAGCAGTTTCTGACATTTAGTAATGATTTTTGTTTTTGCGAATATACCAAAATATAAAGGATTTTGAAAGATGTAACATATAGATTTTCGATATTATCAAATAAGGTTAATCGATTAAGCAAAAATTTAAAGAATATAAAAAAAACCTTACTAAAAAGTAAGGTTTTAAAACTGATAAGTATATTATCTATTTATATTTTAAAAGCATTTTCTTTTGGAAAATATGCAGTTTCTGCTAATTCTTCTTCAATTCTTAATAATTGATTGTATTTAGCCATTCTATCTGAACGTGAAGCTGAACCTGTTTTTATTTGCCCACAGTTTAATGCTACAGCTAAATCTGCAATAGTATTATCTTCTGTTTCACCAGATCTATGAGACATTACAGAAGTATAACCAGCATTTTTAGCCATATTTACAGCTGCAATAGTTTCTGTTAAACTACCAATTTGGTTTACTTTAATTAAAATTGAATTTGCAATTCCATTTTCGATTCCTCTACCTAAACGCTCTACATTTGTTACAAATAAATCATCACCAACTAATTGAACTTTATCACCAATCTTTTCAGTTAAGTATTTCCAACCTTCCCAATCGTTTTCATCCATACCATCTTCAATAGAAATAATAGGATAGTTAGCTGCTAATTCAGCTAAATAATCAGCCTGCTCTTGGCTAGTTCTTACTACACCTTTACTACCTTCAAATTTAGTATAGTCGTAAGCTCCATCAACATAAAATTCTGCTGCAGCACAATCTAAAGCAATCTTAACTTCATCACCAAAAGAATAACCTGCATTTTTAACTGCTAAAGCAATTGTATCTAGTGCATCTTCTGTACCATCTAAAGTTGGTGCAAAACCACCTTCGTCTCCTACTGCTGTAGATAAATCTCTATCGTGTAAAACTTTCTTTAAGTTATGAAAAATTTCAGAACCCATTTTCATAGCTTCTGTAAATGTTTCAGCTTTAACTGGCATAACCATAAATTCTTGAAAAGCAATAGGTGCATCTGAATGAGAACCACCATTAATGATATTCATCATTGGTAATGGTAAAGTGTTTGCAGAAACACCACCTACATATCTATACAAAGGCATACCTAATTCATTTGCAGCTGCTTTTGCAACAGCTAAAGAAACTCCTAATATTGCATTAGCTCCTAATTTAGATTTATTTGGAGTACCATCTAAATCTATCATTAATTTGTCTATTGCATTTTGCTCAAAAACAGAAACTCCTAAAAGTTCTTCTGCAATAATGCTATTTACATTATCTACAGCTTTTAGAACTCCTTTACCCATATAATCTTTACCACCATCTCTTAACTCTACTGCTTCATGTTCTCCTGTAGATGCTCCAGAAGGAACTGCTGCTCTACCTAAAACTCCATTTTCAGTAGTTACATCTACTTCTACAGTTGGGTTTCCTCTTGAATCAAAAATCTGACGTGCGTGAACGCTAATAATAATGCTCATTTTAATATTTTTTGTTTAATTAATTGAATCTTTTACTACAGTGCTAATTTACAAAAATGAAACAAGTTATATATGATATGTATTTGATTAATTACGAAAACGTTTGCTATTATTAGAATAAAAAAAACCCACTCAGAAACTGAGTGGGAAAATTGCTATGAAAAAGAATGTGATTTCTCAACCACAGTTCAAATATACTTCAAATATTTATTAAAATACCATAAAATAGATAAATAACGATTTTGCATAGACCATCTGCAAAAATGTTACGATAAAACTTTTTTAGATTCCTTAATATTTGAAATAAATTGATCAAATAAATATTCTGAATCATGTGGTCCTGGACTAGCTTCTGGATGGTATTGTACAGAAAAAGCATTTTTATCTTTAATACGAATACCAGCTACAGTATGATCATTTAAATGCAAATGTGTAATTTCTACATTCTCATTAGCTTCTGTTTCTTCTCTATTGATAGCAAAACCGTGATTTTGAGATGTAATTTCTCCTTTACCTGTTAATAGATTCTTAACTGGATGGTTAATACCTCTATGACCATTGTGCATTTTATAAGTAGAAATTTCTTGTGATAAGGCAATTACTTGATGACCTAAACAAATACCAAATAATGGTAAATCTCTTTTTATAATTTCTTTTGCAACTTCTTGTGCTTCCACTAAAGGTTCAGGATCACCAGGTCCATTAGAAATAAAATATCCATCAGGATTAAAATTTTCTAATTCTAAAAACGTTGAATTATATGGATATACTTTAATATAAGCTCCTCTTTTAGCTAAATTTCTTAAGATATTCTTTTTAATACCAATATCTAAAGCAGAAATTTTTATATCAGCATTTTCATCACCTATAAAATATGGTTCTTTGGTTGATACTTTAGAAGCCAACTCTAAACCTTCCATACTAGGTACAGCTGCTAATTGACTTTTTAATTCATCAATTTTATCAACTTCAGTAGAAATAATAGCATTCATTGCACCATTATCTCTAATATACGATACTAATGCCCTAGTATCTACATCTGAGATTGCAACTAAATTATGTTTTATAAACCAGTCTTTTAGGTTTCCATCAGAATCTACTCTTGAGTGTGTAAAACTGAAATTTCTACAAATTAAACCTGAAATTTTAATTCCATCAGATTCAACTTCATCGTTATTTATTCCATAATTACCAATGTGTGCATTTGTAGCCACCATTAATTGTCCAAAATAAGATGGATCTGTAAATATTTCTTGATAACCTGTCATACCTGTATTAAAACAGATTTCTCCTGTAGAAGTTCCTTCTATACCAACAGATTTTCCATAAAAAATTGTTCCGTCTGCTAATAGTACTAGTGCTTTCTTTCTTTGTTGATATTTCATTCTTGTTTTGATAATTTTTCTGACTTTGCAAAAATAAGAATTATCATCTTTTTTTAAGTCAAAGAGTTATTAGTTTTTTTTGACAATAAAAAAGGGATAAACATAAATGCTTATCCCTTTTTAAAATATTTAAACTAAAAAATTTTCATTTTTTATTCTTCTGATTTTTGTTCAGCTGAAGTTTCTTCTACTTGAGCAGTTGCTTCAGTTTTAGAACTACCTCTTCTACTTCTACGAGTAGTTTTCTTAGCTTGTTTACCTTTAGGGTTATAAATTTCGTTGTAATCAACTAATTCAACCATTGCCATAGGAGCATTATCTCCTTGACGATTTCCTAATTTAATAATACGAACATAACCTCCTGGTCTGTCTGCAACTTTAACAGAAACTTCTCTAAAAAGCTCAGTTACTGCATATTTATCACGTAGATAAGAGAATACAACACGTCTATTGTGAGTTGTATCTGACTTAGACTTTGTAATTAATGGCTCTACAAAAACTCTTAATGCTTTTGCTTTTGCTACTGTAGTGTTAATACGTTTATGTTCTATTAAAGAACAAGCCATATTAGCTAACATCGCCTTTCTGTGCGCTGTTTTTCTACCTAAATGATTGTGTTTTTTTCCGTGTCTCATTTTGACGTTTGTTTTATGCTTTCATCTTGCATCTACCCTTTTTGAGGAGCAAAATATGAAAGGTTAATCTCTATCTAATTTGTATTTTGTTAAATCCATTCCGAAACTTAAACCTTTAACTATAACTAGTTCTTCTAGTTCTGTTAATGACTTTTTACCAAAGTTTCTAAACTTCATTAAATCACTTTTGTTAAAAGAAACTAAATCTCCTAATGTATCTACCTCTGCTGCTTTTAAACAATTTAAAGCTCTAACAGATAAATCCATATCAATTAATCTAGTTTTTAATAATTGACGCATATGTAAAGATTCTTCATCATATGTTTCAGTTTGTGCAATTTCATCAGCCTCTAAAGTGATACGCTCATCAGAGAATAACATAAAGTGGTGAATTAATATTTTTGCAGCTTCTGTTAATGCATCTTTAGGATTAATTGAACCATCAGTATCAATATCGAAAACTAATTTTTCATAATCCGTTTTTTGTTCTACACGATAATTTTCGATTGAATATTTTACATTCTTAATTGGTGTGTAGATAGAATCTGTAAAGATTGTACCAATTGGTGCTGAAGATTTTTTATTTTCTTCTGCAGGTACAAATCCTCTACCTTTTTCTATGGTAATTTCTGCATTTAATTTTACAGATTTATCCATGTTACAAATAACTAAATCTGGGTTTAATACTTGAAAACCAGAAATAAACTTCTGTAAATCTCCAGCAGTAAACTGCTCTTGACCAGATATTGAAACAGATACAGTTTCTCTATCAGTTTCATCTATTTGTTTCTTAAAACGAACTTGTTTTAAGTTTAAGATAATTTCTGTAACATCTTCTACAATACCTGGTACTGTAGAAAACTCATGCTCTACACCATCTACTCTTAATGATGTAATTGCAAAACCTTCTAAAGAAGATAATAAAACTCTTCTTAAAGCATTACCCACTGTTAAACCAAAACCTGGTTCTAATGGTCTGAATTCAAATCTACCTTTAAAATCAGTAGATTCTATCATAATTACTTTATCAGGTTTCTGAAAATTTAAAATTGCCATTTATTTCTTCGTTTTAATTGTTATTTAGTTGCGCGGTTTGTAAGAGTGAAGAAAAACAAACTAACCCTTTGGCTAAATACCAATATGATTAAATTATTATTTAGAATATAATTCTACTATTAATTGTTCTTTGATGTTTTCTGGAATCTGTAGTCTTTCTGGTGCTTTTACAAAAGTTCCAGATTTAGTATCATTATTCCAAGTTAACCATTCATAAACAGTACTATTAGATGCTAATGCATCTTCGATTGCTACTAATGATTTAGACTTTTCTCTTACAGCAACAACATCACCATCTTTTAAACTATAAGAAGGTATGTTAACAATTTCTCCGTTAACAGTAATGTGTCTGTGAGATACTAATTGACGAGCTCCACTTCTAGAGTTAGAAACACCCATTCTGTAAACTACGTTATCTAAACGAGATTCACATAATTGTAATAAAATTTCACCAGTAATCCCTTGAGAAGCTGATGCTTTTTTAAATAAGTTACTGAATTGGCGCTCTAAAATACCATAAGTATATTTTGCTTTTTGCTTCTCCATTAATTGAGTAGCATATTCAGATTTCTTCCCTCTTCTTCTTGCATTTCCATGCTGTCCTGGAGGGAAATTTCTTTTTTCGAAGTTTTTGTCTTCTCCAAAAATTGCTTCACCAAATTTACGAGCAATTTTAGTTTTTGGTCCTGTATATCTTGCCATTTCTTTTGTGTTATAGATAGGGATTATGAATTAAGGCTTATCCTTCGCTAATCTTTATCCTATCAAGTTAAAAAATAATATTAATTGTTTAAAAAAGATGCTGAAACATTGTTCAGTATCTTTTTTTATAAGAATATAAATTATACTCTTCTTCTTTTAGGTGGACGACATCCATTATGTGGAATAGGAGTAACATCAATAATTTCTGTTACTTCGATACCTGCATTGTGTAAAGACCTAATAGCAGATTCTCTACCATTACCAGGCCCTTTTACATAAACTTTTACTTTACGTAAACCTGCTTCTTTTGCAACACCTGCACAATCTTCTGCTGCTAATTGAGCTGCATAAGGAGTATTCTTTTTAGAACCTCTAAAACCCATTTTACCTGCAGAAGACCAAGAAATTACGTCTCCTCTTTTATTTGTTAAAGAAATAATGATGTTATTAAAAGATGCTGTTACATGAGCTTCACCTATTGCATCAATTATTACTTTACGTTTTTTTGCACTTGCTTTTGCCATAATATTAAATGTTTAGTTATTATGTTTAGTAAATTGTATTTATAAATACGGCACACTAAACCATAACTAGGTTAATCACTAACTTATTTTTTCTTGTTAGCAACAGTTTTTCTCTTACCTTTTCTAGTACGAGAGTTATTTTTTGTTCTTTGACCTCTTAAAGGTAATCCCATTCTATGACGGATTCCTCTTTGACATCCAATATCCATCAAACGTTTGATGTTTATTTGAACTTCTGAACGTAATTCACCTTCAATGGTAAAAGTACCTACTTGCTCTCTAATTGCTGCGATTTGATCATCTGTCCAATCTTGAACTTTAATACTTTCGTCAACCTCTGCGTTAGCTAAAACTTCTTTAGCTCTACTGTTTCCTATACCAAAGATGTAAGTTAAAGCAATAACTCCTCTTTTATTCTTTGGAATATCAATACCTGCTATTCTTGCCATTACCCTTGTCTTTGTTTAAATCTAGGATTTTGTTTATTAATCACATATAATCTACCTTTTCTGCGTACTATTTTGCAGTCGGCACTTCTTTTTTTAACTGATGCTCTAACTTTCATCTGTATATTTTTTTAGTATCTGTAAGTAATTCTTGCTTTTGTTAAATCATAAGGACTCATTTCTAATTTCACTTTATCACCAGGTAATAATTTGATATAATGCATACGCATCTTTCCTGAAATGTGAGCCGTTACAATATGTCCGTTTTCTAACTCTACACGAAACATAGCATTTGACAATGCTTCTGTAATAGTTCCATCTTGTTGAATTGCGGGTTGTTTAGCCATCTTACTTATTCGATTTTCTGTTACTATTTCCTGGTTTCATTAAACCATCATAATGACGATTTAATAAATATGAATTTATTTGTTGTAAGGTATCAATTGCAACACCAACCATAATAATTAATGATGTACCTCCATAAAACATTGCCCAACTTTGTTGTACTCCAAACTGAACTACAACTGCTGGTAATATTGATAATACTGCTAAAAATATAGATCCTGGTAATGTAATTCTTGATAATACAGAATCTAATCTATCTGCGGTGTCTTTACCTGGTCTGATACCTGGTATAAAACCACCACTTCTTTTTAAATCATCTGCCATTTTATTTGTGGGAATAGTAATAGCAGTATAGAAATAACTAAAAATGATAATTAATAAAGCAAAAATAATATTATATCCTAACCCATTAATATCTTGTAAGCTTGCCATAAATGGAAACTTTTGAGCTAAAGCAACAGGTAAAAACATTATTGCTTGAGCAAATATAATTGGCATTACCCCAGCTGCATTTAATTTTAAAGGAATATAATCTCTAGATGATCCAGCAACATTTTGCACATTACCTGCAACAGTTCTTCTGGCGTATTGAACTGCTATTTTTCTAACAGCAGTAACCAATAATACAGATAATAAAATTACAACAAACCAAACTATGATTTCAATTAAAACCATCATAATACCACCAGCACCTGCGTTAGTAGTTTTAGCCACAAACTCTTGTAAAAATGCTGCAGGAAAGTTAGCAATAATACCTACAGTAATTAATAATGATATTCCATTACCAATTCCTTTATCTGTAATACGCTCACCTAACCACATAGCAAATATTGTACCTGCAGTAAGTATAACAATAGAAGAAACCCAAAAAGTCGGGCCAGAAACTAAAAATGCTTCTGGTCCTAAACCAAATTGAGTTTTAATAGCTGTAATATACGTTGGTGCTTGCACCAAAGTAATACCAATAGTCAACCATCTTGTGATCTGTGTAATCTTTTTACGTCCACTTTCCCCATCTTTTTGTAATTTCTGTAAATAAGGAACAGCAATTCCCATTAATTGAACTACAATAGAAGCAGAAATATAAGGCATAATACCAAGAGCCATAACAGACGCTCGTGCAAATGCCCCTCCAGTAAATGCATTCAATAATCCTAAAAGACCATCTGAAGCACTATCTTTTAAAGCTGCTAACTGTAATGGATCAATCCCTGGTAAAGGAACTGATGCCATAAAACGATATACAGCAATTAAACCGATAGTCAGAAGAATTTTATTTTTTAATTCTTCAATACTAAAAATCTCTTTTAATTTATTAATTAAATTCATCATTTACGGAATGTTATAAAGTTACAGCTTCTCCTCCAGCTGCTTCAATAGCTGCCTTTGCTGATGCTGTATATTTATGTACAGTTATGTTTAATTTAGTTTTTAACTCTCCACTACCTAAAATTTTAACTAGGTCGTTTTTTCCTGCTAATCTATTAGCAATTAAAATATCTAAATTTACTGTATCAGTTATCTTACCACTATCAACTAAAGCTTGTAACTTGTCTAAGTTGATACCTTGATATTCTTTACGGTTTATATTAGTGAAACCAAATTTTGGAACACGTCTTTGAAGTGGCATTTGCCCACCTTCAAAACCAATTTTTCTAGAATAACCTGAACGAGATTTTGCCCCTTTGTGACCTCTTGTAGAAGTACCTCCATGACCAGAACCTTCACCACGTGCGATTCTTTTCTCTTTTTTAACAGATCCTTCTGCTGGTTTTAAGTTATGTAAACTACTCATTTTAAATATCTTATTTTAATTCCTCTACAGAAATTAAATGTGAAACTTTATTTACCATACCAACAATTGAAGGAGTTGCCTCATGCTCAACTGTCTGGTTTAATCTACGTAAACCTAATGCCTCTAAAGTTCTCTTTTGATTCTTAAGACGCCCGATTTGACTTTTTACTTGTGTAACTTTAATTTTTGCCATCGTTCTTAGATTTATCCGTTAAATACTTTTTCTAAAGAAACACCTCTTTGTTTCGCAATTGCAGCTGCACTACGTAATTGTAATAAAGCATCGAAAGTTGCTTTTACTGCATTATGAGGGTTAGAAGATCCTTGAGATTTAGATAATACATCATGTACACCTACAGACTCCAACACTGCACGAACTGCACCACCAGCTATCACCCCTGTACCAGGAGAAGCTGGTTTGATGAATACTTTTGCACCACCAAATTTACCTTTTTGTTCGTGAGGTAAAGTACCTTCTAAAATTGGTATTCTTACTAAATTTTTCTTAGCATCTTCTACTGCTTTTGCAATAGCAGAAGAAACATCTTTAGATTTTCCTAATCCGTGACCAACAACACCATTACCATCGCCAACAACAACAATAGCAGAGAAACCAAATGCTCTACCACCCTTTGTTACTTTGGTTACACGTTGTACACCAACTAATCTATCTACAAGCTCTAATCCACTTGGTTTAACTCTTTCTACGTTTTTATAACCTTGCATAATTTCTTAAAATTTTAAACCAGCTTCTCTTGCAGCATCTGCTAATACTTTAACTCTACCATGGTATAAATAACCATTTCTATCGAAAGCAACTGTTTCTACTCCTGCTTTAACAGCTTTTTCTGCTATTGTTTTACCAACTTCAGTTGCTGCTTCAGCTTTAGTAGCTGCTTTTATATCTCTTGATGAAACTGAAGCTAATGTTACTCCGTTTACATCATCTATTAATTGAGCGTAAATTTCTTTGTTACTTCTATAAACCGACAATCTTGGTTTAGTAGCTGTACCAGAAATAATCTTTCTAATTCTACGCTTAATTCTAGCTCTTCTCTGTAATTTTGATAATGCCATAGTGCTATATCTTATGCAGATTTACCTGCTTTTCTTCTTAATACTTCACCAACAAACTTCACACCTTTACCTTTATATGGCTCTGGAGCTCTGAAAGAACGAATCTTTGCAGCAACTTGACCTACTAATTGTTTGTCAAATGAAGATAATTTAATGATTGGGTTTTTCCCTTTCTCTGATACAGTTTCAACTTTTACTTCTGGAGCTAAGTTTAAAACAATATTATGAGAGAAACCTAAAGCTAAGTCTAATTTTTGCCCTTGATTAGAGGCTCTATAACCTACACCAACCAATTCTAATTCTTTAGTCCATCCTTTAGAAACACCTTCAATCATATTAGCGATTAAAGCTCTCATTAAACCATGTTGTGCTTTATGGTCTTTACTTTCTGATGCTCTCTCTAAAGTGATAGTTGCATCTTCTATTTTCACTGAAATTCCGTTAGAAATAGTTTGAGATAGCTCTCCTAATTTCCCTTTAACAGTGATTACGTTTTCTTTAATGTTTACATCTACACCTTGTGTGATGCTAACTGGGTTTTTTCCAATTCTACTCATCTTTCAAGGTTTAATAAACGTAACATAAAACTTCTCCTCCAACATTTTCTTGACGTGCTTTTTTATTTGTCATTACACCTTTAGATGTAGAAACAATAGCAATTCCAAGTCCGTTTAATACCCTTGGCATCTCTGAAGACCCCACGTACTTACGCAAACCTGGTGTACTGATTCGTTGAATTTTTCTAATTACTGACTCTTTTGTGTCTCTGTCATATTTTAAAGCTATCTTAATAGTTCCTTGCACTTTATTGTCATTGAACTGGTAACTTAAAATATACCCTTGATCGAACAAAATTTTAGTCATTGCCTTCTTCAAATTAGAAGCTGGCACTTCTACTACTCTGTGTCCTGCTGCGATTGCATTTCTTACTCTAGTAAGAAAATCCGCGATTGGATCTGTATACATATTAATATAAAATTGCGATTACGGTTTTCAAATACCTCTATTTATGCTACAGATTTCTCTGTGATAAATGAACCTATAATCAGTTAAAATTCTTATACTCAAAAAAAATAGAGCGTGCAAAGATACACATTCTATTTTTATTTTTAAGCTTTATTTAAAATTTCTACCAACTTGCTTTTTTAACACCTGGTATTAATCCTTGATTTGCCATTTCTCTGAACGTTACACGAGAGATACCAAATTGTCTCATATATCCTTTTGGACGACCAGTTAACTTACATCTGTTATGCATTCTAATTGGTGAAGCGTTTTTTGGTAATTTTTGCAATGCTTCATAGTCTCCAGCTTCTTTTAAAGCTTTTCTCTTTTCTGCATATTTTGCAACTGTTTTTGCTCTTTTACGTTCGCGAGCTTTCATTGATTCTTTAGCCATTTCTTAATTTTTTTTGAATGGTAAACCTAATTCTCCTAATAGTGACTTTGCTTCCTTATCAGTATTTGCAGATGTTACAAATGTAATATCCATACCGTTAATTTTTTTAACTTGGTCAATATTTATTTCTGGGTAGATGATTTGTTCAGTAATACCTAAATTATAATTACCTCTCCCATCAAATCCATTAGCTTTTATACCGTTAAAATCTCTAACACGTGGTAAAGATGCAGTAACTAATCTATCTAAAAACTCATACATTTTATCACCTCTTAACGTAACTTTTACACCTATAGGCATACCTTTACGTAATTTAAATGATGCAACATCTTTTTTAGACATAGTAGAAATTGCTTTTTGACCAGTAATTTTAGTCAATTCTTCTACAGCATAATCTATTAATTTCTTATCTGCAATAGCAGCACCAACACCTTTAGAAACAACTATTTTTTCTAATTTAGGCACTTGCATTACATTCTTATAACTGAATTCATCAGTAAGAGCCTTTATAACTCTTTCTTTGTATTCTGCTTTTAATCTTGGTACGTAACTCATGATTACTACTATTTTTTAGTTTTTTTAGAGATTCTAGTTTTAGTATCTCCATCAACATTATAACCAACTCTTACAGCAACACCTTCTTCTACTAACATAACGTTAGAGATGTGTAAAGATGCTTCTTTTTTTACAATACCTCCTTGAGGATTTTGAGCACTAGGTTTTGTATGCTTAGATACTAAGTTTACACCCTCTACTAATACTCTATCTTTATCCTTGATAATTTGTAAAACTTTACCTTCAGATCCTTTGTTGTCTCCTGCAATTACTTTTACAGTATCTCCTGATTTTAATTTGAACTTCTTCATCTTATATAATGATTTAAAGCACTTCAGGTGCTAATGATACTATTTTCATGAATTGTTTCTCACGAAGTTCACGAGCTACAGGACCAAATACACGTGTTCCTCTCATCTCCTCAGTAGGATTTAAAAGTACACAAGCATTATCATCAAATCTAATGTATGATCCATCCTTACGTCTAACTTCTTTTTTTGTTCTTACAACAACTGCTCTAGATACTTGACCTTTTTTTACAGTTCCGTTAGGAGTTGCAGCTTTTACTGATACAACAATCTTGTCTCCAATACTTGCGTAACGTTTTTTTGTTCCTCCTAAAACTCTAATTACTAAAACTTCTTTAGCTCCAGTATTATCTGCTACTTTTAATCTTGATTCTGTCTGTAACATATTATTTAGCTCTTTCTAGGATTTCTACTAATCTCCAACGTTTAGATTTACTCATAGGTCTAGTTTCCATTATCCTTACAGTATCTCCTTCGTTGCAATCATTCTGTTCGTCGTGTGCAACATACTTTTTCGTTTTTAAAACGAATTTACCGTACATTGGGTGCTTAACTCTTTTAGTTTCAGATACAACAATAGATTTCTCCATTTTGCTACTAGAAACAACACCAATTCTCTCTTTTCTAAGATTTCTTTTTTCCATCTTTAAAACTGACTATAGAATTATTGTAATTCTCTTTTTGTTAATTCTGTTGCAATTCTTGCTACAGTTCTTCTTAAGCTTCTCAATTGCAATGGATTCTCCATTGGAGTTATTGCGTGAGCCATCTTAAGATCGGTATAATTCTTTTGCAACGCTCCCAATTTCTCATTAAGATCTGCTATAGATAATTCTTTTATTTCTGATTGTTTCATTTTATTTAGAATTATGCGTTAATATCAAAATCTCTTGCTATTACAAACTTCGTTTTTACTGGAAGTTTCTGAGCAGCTAAACGTAAAGCTTCTTTTGCTACGTGCATTGGTACACCACCAACCTCAAACAAAATTCTACCTGGCTTAATAACTGCAACAAAATGATCTGGTGCTCCTTTACCCTTACCCATACGTACCTCTAAAGGTTTTTTGGTAATAGGTTTATCTGGAAATATTTTAATCCATAACTGACCTTCTCTTTTCATATGACGAGTTGCTGCAATACGAGCTGCCTCTATCTGACGAGAAGTTAATAAGTTTTGATCTATGGATTTAATACCAAACATCCCATTAGAAAGTTGATTTCCTCTTTGAGAATTACCAGACATATTTCCCTTGCCCTTCTGTACCTTACGGTATTTTACTCTTTTTGGCTGTAACATTTTTAATTTCTAATTTTAAAAATTATTTTCTTCTACGAGGTCCACGTTTAGATCTGTCACCACCTTTACCACCTTGTTTTTTAGACAAGCCAACTAATGGAGATAATTCTCTTTTACCATAAACTTCACCCTTCATGATCCATACTTTTATACCTAATCTTCCGTAAGTAGTATGAGCCTCAACAAGTGCATAATCAATATCAGCTCTAAAAGTAGATAGAGGAATTCTACCTTCTTTAAAATGTTCTGAACGTGCCATTTCTGCTCCATTTAAACGACCTGAAATTTGGATTTTAATCCCTTCAGCATTCATTCTCATAGTTGCTTGGATAGCCATTTTGATAGCTCTCTTGTAAGAAATTCTATTTTCAATTTGACGTGCTACACTAGTTGCAACTAATTTTGCATCTAATTCTGGACGTTTAATTTCAAAAATATTAATTTGAACTTCTTTACCAGTAATTTTTTTAAGCTCTTCTTTTAACTTGTCTACCTCTTGACCACCTTTACCAATAATGATACCTGGACGTGCAGTAGTAATAGTTACAGTTACAAGTTTAAGCGTACGCTCAATAATTACTCTAGAAACACTTGCTTTAGATAATCTAGCATTAATATACTTTCTTATCTTATCATCTTCAGCAATTTTATCTCCGTAGTCATTTCCACCATACCAGTTAGATTCCCAACCTCTGATGATTCCTAAACGATTTCCTATTGGATTAGTTTTTTGTCCCATTTCTACTTTGATTAATTACTTAATTTTTTGCTACCTAACTCTAAAGTAACGTGATTAGAACGCTTACGAATTCTATGAGCACGACCTTGTGGAGCTGGTCTTAATCTTTTTAACATTCCTGCGCTATCTACACAAATAGATTTCACATATAAACCTGCGTCTTCAATAGTTGCATCTTCATTTTTAGCTTGCCAGTTTGCAATTGCAGACAATAACAATTTCTCTAAATTGATGGATGCTTCTTTAGGGCTAAACTTTAAGATTTGTAAAGCTTTTTCAACTTCTACTCCTCTTACTTGATCTGCTACTAAACGCATTTTTCTTGGTGATGTAGGACAGTTAGTAAGCTTAGCGAAAGCACGTTGCTTTCTATCTGCTTTTAACTGATCTGCCATATTTTTTTTACGAACTCCCATTTCCTACTATTTTTTTCCTTTATTTTTTGCACCAGCGTGTCCTCTAAAAGAACGAGTTGGTGAAAATTCGCCTAATTTATGCCCTACCATGTTTTCTGTAACATATACTGGTACAAACTGACGTCCATTATGAACAGCAATAGTTTGTCCTACAAAATCTGGAGTAATCATACTTGCTCTTGACCAAGTTTTGATTACAGTTTTGTTACCAGCCTCTACATTAGCTAACACTTTTTTCTCTAACTTATAGTGAACGTAAGGTCCTTTTTTTAATGATCTTGCCATAACTTATTATTTCTTTCTACGTTCTATAATATACTTATTACTAGCTTTAGTCTTAGACCTAGTCTTAAATCCTTTAG
This sequence comes from Polaribacter vadi, assembly GCF_018861005.1. Taxonomy (GTDB): domain Bacteria; phylum Bacteroidota; class Bacteroidia; order Flavobacteriales; family Flavobacteriaceae; genus Polaribacter; species Polaribacter vadi_A. The sequence continues at coordinate 137,943 of NZ_JAHKQL010000001.1, read as the reverse complement.
CAGGAATACCATTTCTAGATCTTGGATGACCTCCAGAAGAACGTCCTTCTCCACCACCCATTGGGTGATCAACTGGATTCATTCTTACAGCGTTAACTCTTGGTCTTCTACCTAACCATCTTCTTCTACCTGCTTTACCAGATACTAATAATTGATGATCTGAGTTAGATACAACTCCTATAGTAGCAGAACAAGTTAAAAGAATTAATCTTGTTTCACCAGAAGGTAACTTAACTGTTGCATATTTACCATCTCTTGCCATTAATTGAGCAAAAGAACCAGCAGAACGAGCCATAACAGCTCCTTGGCCTGGGTGTAATTCTATACAAGAAATTGTAGTTCCTAAAGGAATTTCACTTAAAGGCATAGCGTTTCCAATTTCCGGAGCAACACCACTACCTGATACAATAGTTTGACCTACTTTTAAACCGTTTTGAGCAATTATATAACGTTTTTCACCATCAGCATAACTAAGTAAAGCAATAAATGCAGTACGATTTGGATCGTACTCTATAGTTTTAACTGTTGCAGGCATATCATTCTTATCTCTTTTAAAATCGATAATACGATATCTTTGTTTATGACCACCTCCAATATTACGAGTTGTCATTCTACCTTGATTGTTTCGACCTCCAGATCTTTTTTTCGGTGCCAATAATGACTTTTCCGGCTTATCAGTTGTTATGGTGTCGAACCCATTTACAACTCTAAAACGCTGACCTGGTGTTATTGGTTTTAATTTTCTAACTGACATTCTGTCTTTTCTTAAAGATTGTTATAAAAATCAATACTTTCTCCTTCTGCTAACTGCACAATCGCTTTTTTATACCCGCTCTTAACACCAGTTACTAAACCTTTTTTAGTAAACTTAGTGTTTCTTTGAATAGGGTAATTTAAAGTTTTTACGCTTGATATAGAAACTCCATAAGCTGCTTCAACAGCATCTTTAATCTCTATTTTATTAGCTTTTTTATCTACTACAAATGTATAACGATTATATACTTCACTATCGTTTGTAGCTTTTTCCGTAATAATAGGTTTAATTAAAATACTCATATCCCTATTTGCTTAAATTTAAGTTAATTCCCTCTAAAGAACTTTCAGTAATCACAACTTTATTAGCATTTAAAACACCATAAGTATTAATTTCTGAAGCTTTTACAACTTTAGAATTTTTTAAATTACGTGATGATAAATACACATTTGCATTATCATTACCTAAAACAAATAAAGATTTTTTTGTATCTAATTCTAAAGCTTTTAAAACATCTACAAAGTTCTTAGTCTTTGGAGTCTCAAAGTTTAAATCTTCGATTACTACTAAATTCTTATCATTTGCTTGAATACTTAAAGCAGACTTACGTGCTAAACGCTTTAAGTTTTTATTCAATTTAAAAGAATAATTTCTTGGTCTTGGACCGAACATACGACCTCCACCTCTAAAAACACCAGACTTGATAGAACCTGCTCTTGCAGTACCAGTTCCTTTTTGCTTTTTTATCTTTCTTGTAGAACCAGTAATTTCTGCTCTTTCTTTAGATTTATGAGTTCCTTGACGTTGATTAGCCAAGTATTGTTTAACATCTAAATAAATTGCATGATCATTAGGCTCAATACCAAATACATCATTAGAAAGCTCAACCTTTCTACCTGTATCTTTTCCTGTAATATCTAAAACTGCTAATTCCATTATTTCTGAATAGTTACAAAAGCATTTTTGTGTCCAGGAATAGCTCCTTTAACAACAAGTAAGTTCTTTTCAGCAACTACTTTTAATACCTTTAAGTTTTGTACTTTCACTTTTTCTCCACCCATTCTTCCTGCCATACGCATTCCTTTGAATACTCTTGCAGGATAAGAAGCAGCACCAATTGAACCAGGAGCTCTTAAACGGTTATGCTGACCGTGAGTTGCTTGACCAACACCACCAAAACCGTGACGTTTTACAACACCTTGAAAACCTTTACCTTTAGACACACCTGATACATCAACGAATTCGCCTTCTTCAAAATGCTCTACTGTAATAGCATCTCCTAATTTATACTCCTCTTCAAACCCTTGGAATTCAACGACTTTTTTCTTAGCAGTGGTGCCAGCTTTTTTAAAGTGACCATCTAACGCTTTGTTAGAACTCTTCGCCTTTTTGTCATCGAAACCAAGTTGTAACGCATTGTATCCGTCAACCTCTTCGGTTCTGACTTGGGTAACAACGCAAGGACCTGCTTCGATTACTGTACAAGGAATATTCTTCCCATTTTCGTCGAATAAGCTGGTCATTCCAATTTTTCTACCTATTAACCCAGACATTTAGTTAAAATTTTAGACGATAGATATATTTATCCAGCGCGTCTATTATTAATAATTATTTGTTTTGAAACAATTGTTTCACTCTTAATCCGTAAAATTTCACTTAAAAAAAAACAGCGCAAACAAATTCAACGCTGATTTTGTTTTTCCGTTTTTCCTTCGCGAAACGCTCTGGACATGTATCTATTATTGATTTTTACATCAAAAAATAGGGTACCCTACTCTATTTCGGGTTGCAAAAGTACAAAAAACTTTCGGTTTAACAAAATTAAACCGAAAGTTAATATTCTAATACTTAAACTTTAATCTCAACTTCAACACCACTTGGTAACTCAAGCTTCATTAAAGCATCAATAGTTTTCGAAGAAGAACTATAAATGTCTAACAATCTTTTGTACGCAGCTAATTGAAATTGCTCTCTAGATTTTTTGTTTACGTGTGGAGAACGTAAAACTGTAAAAATCTTTTTATGTGTTGGTAAAGGTATTGGTCCGTTTACAACAGCACCAGTACTTTTTACGGTCTTTACGATTTTTTCAGCAGATTTATCTACTAAATTATAATCGTAAGACTTTAATTTTATTCTAATTTTTTGACTCATCTTATATTATTTAGTCGATTAACCTTTAGATTTTGCAATTACTTCTTCAGATACATTTGAAGGAGTTTCAGCATAATGTGAAAATTCCATTGTAGAAGTTGCTCTACCAGAAGACATAGTTCTTAAAGCAGTAACATAACCGAACATTTCTGATAACGGCACTAATGCTTTCACAACTTTAGACCCATTACGATCACTCATATCGTTAACTTGCCCTCTTCTTCTATTTAAATCTCCAACAATATCTCCCATATTTTCCTCAGGAGTTAATACTTCTAACTTCATCAAAGGCTCCATAATTTTAGCTCTAGCAGCTTTTGCAGCAGCTTTGTAACCTAATTTTGCAGCTAACTCAAAAGATAATTGATCAGAATCCACTGCGTGGAAAGAACCATCTTTTAATGTTACTTTCATTGAATCCATCTCATAACCTGCTAAAGGACCATTCTTCATTGCTTCTTTGAATCCTTTTTCTACAGAAGGCACAAACTCTCTAGGAACATTACCACCTTTAATAATAGATTCAAATTGTAATCCTTGAACACCTTCATCAGCTGGCTCCATTGTAAATACAATATCAGCAAATTTACCACGACCACCTGATTGTTTCTTATAAACTTCTCTATGATCTGCAGCAGCTGTAATAGCTTCCTTATATTCTACTTGAGGTTGACCTTGGTTAACTTCTACCTTAAATTCACGCTTTAAACGATCTACAATTACATCTAAGTGTAATTCACCCATTCCAGAGATAATAGTTTGTCCAGAAGCTTCGTCAGAACGAACTGTAAAAGTTGGATCTTCTTCAGCCAATTTACCTAAACCAATACCTAATCTATCAACATCGGCTTTCGTTTTAGGTTCAACAGCGATACCAATTACTGGATCTGGAAAATCCATAGATTCCAACACAATTGGATGCTTTTCATCAGTTAAAGTATCTCCTGTTTTAATAGATTTGAAACCTACAGCAGCACCAATATCACCAGCTTCGATATAATCAATTGCATTTTGCTTATTAGCATGCATTTGATATATACGAGAAATACGTTCTTTTTTAGCTGAACGATTGTTTAGCACATAAGAACCTGCATCTAAACGACCTGAATACGCTCTAAAAAATGCTAAACGACCTACAAAAGGGTCAGTTGCAATTTTAAATGCTAAAGCAGCAAACGGCTCCTTTACATCCGGCTTACGCAATTCTTCTAAACCAGTATCAGGGTTTGTCCCCACAATACCTTCTTTATCTGTAGGAGATGGTAAATAACGACAAACAGCATCTAACAAGAACTGAACACCTTTATTTTTAAACGCAGATCCACAAATCATAGGAATGATAGCCATATCCATTACAGCAGCTCTAAGTGCAGCATGCACTTCTTCTTCTGTAATTGAATCTTCATCTTCCATAAATTTCTCTAAAAGATTCTCATCATAACTTGCTACTTCTTCAATTAAAAGTGCACGATACTTACGAGCTTCTTCCTTCATATCCTCAGGAATATCGATAACATCGAATGTTGCTCCTTGAGTTTCGTCATGCCATACAATAGCACGATTCTTTACTAAATCAATAACACCTTTAAACTCATCTTCGTCACCAATATTTAAAACGATTGGCACTGCGTTTGATTTTAACATGTCTTTTACTTGTTGACAAACACCTAAAAAGTCTGAACCTTGACGATCCATTTTGTTAACAAAACCAATTCTTGGCACTTTGTAGTTATCTGCAAGTCTCCAGTTAGTTTCAGATTGTGGCTCAACACCATCAACAGCTGAAAATAAGAAAACTAAACCATCTAATACACGTAAAGATCTATTTACTTCTACAGTAAAATCAACGTGACCAGGAGTATCAATTATATTAAAGTGATACCCTTTAGTATCTGGTGTTTTTGCTCCATTTTCAATTGGAAATTCCCACGTACAAGTTGTAGCTGCAGAAGTAATTGTAATACCTCTTTCTTGCTCTTGCTCCATCCAGTCCATAGTTGCTGCACCATCATGTACTTCTCCTATTTTATGAGAAACACCTGTATAATACAAAATACGCTCTGTAGTTGTAGTTTTACCAGCATCAATATGTGCTGCAATTCCTATATTACGAGTAAATTTTAAATTTCTAGCCATTATTATTAAAATCTAAAGTGTGAGAATGCTTTATTGGCTTCTGCCATTTTATGTGTATCTACTCTTTTCTTAACAGCAGCTCCTTCTTCTTTAGCCGCAGCTAAAATTTCAGCAGCTAAACGCTGTGCCATAGTTTTTTCGTTTCTCTTACGAGTATACAAAATCATCCATTTGATAGCCATAGATACTTTACGATCTGGTCTAATTTGCATTGGAATCTGGAATGTTGCACCACCCACTCTACGAGATCTTACTTCTACATGAGGCATTACATTAGATAAACCTTCTTTCCAAATTTCTAAGGCTGTTTTTTCTTCTCCTTCACCTTTTCTTTCCTCTACGATATCCATTGCATCATAAAATACTTTAAACGCTACTGACTTCTTACCACTCCACATCAAGTTATTCACGAAACGTGTTACTAACTGATCATTAAACTTTGGATCTGGTAATAAGACTCTTTTTTTTGCTGCTCTTTTTCTCATGTCTTTACATTAAAAAAGTTACTAATTTTACTTTTTTGGGCGTTTTGCACCATACTTAGACCTACGCTGAGTTCTTCCCTCAACACCTGCTGTATCTAATGCTCCACGTACCACGTGATATTTAACACCTGGTAAATCTTTTACCCTTCCACCTCTAACTAATACTATCGAGTGCTCCTGTAAGTTATGTCCTTCACCTGGAATGTATGCGTTTATCTCATTACCATTTGTCAATCTAACTCTGGCAACTTTACGCATTGCTGAATTAGGTTTCTTTGGTGTTGTAGTATAAACACGAGTACAAACTCCACGTCTTTGAGGACAAGACGACAAAGCAGCCGATTTACTCTTCTTAGTTATTTTGGTTCTTCCTTTACGAACTAATTGTTGAATAGTTGGCATACTAAATAATTACTGTTTTTCGTTTATAATTAAACTTTGCTCTTTTTTAAGAGTCCGCAAATGTACGAATATTTTCTAATTATTCAAATATCAGTGAGTTATTTTTTGTTAATGATTTTTTATTCATAGTTTTTTATGAATTTAAATTACATTTGAACTACATATCACAATCATATTGAAACTAAAACAATCTACATATTTAATAACTTTTTTTACTTTTCTTATAATAAATGATTTTTTAGCACAAGAGTTATTAATAAAAATTATTCCTATAGAAAAAAGAGAACTCTCAACAATACAACAATTAGAATATCAAAAAAAACACGATGATTCAGTTTCCATTTTTAAAGAGATTGATAAAATATCTGAACACCTAAAAAATATTGGATATTTTACAAATACCATAGACAGTATAAAAAAAGAAAAACAACACTACACAGTTTGCATTTCTCTAAAAACTAAAATCGAAAAGGTGATTATAAAAACACATCAATTTTCTGATTTAGTTTTAAAAGACAATAATATAGATAGTGGAACTATTTCAATTCAAATTAGAGAATTAAAAACCGTACTTTCAAATATTACTAAGAAACTTGAAAAAGATGGCAAATCATTTTCAAAAGTTCAATTAAAAAATATTGTAATAAAAAAAGACATCTTATATGCGGATTTAGATGTTAATCAAACTAAAAAAAGAACCATCAATAAAATAATTATAAAAGGATATGAAGATTTCCCTAAATCTTATTTGAAAAATTATTTTAAAATCAAAACCAACACTCTATTCAATCAAAAAAAATTAAAACAAATATCAAACAACTCTAAAAATCTAGACTTTATAAAAGAAGTAAACCCTCCTGAAGTTTTATTTACAAAAGATTCTACTTATATATATATGTATCTTAAAAAATTGCAAAAAAACAGTTTTGACGGTATTGTAAATTTTGCATCTCAAGAAGATGGTGGTGTTTTACTTAATGGTAACATAGACTTTAAACTACATAATATTTTAAACAGTGGAGAAAAATTTGAACTATTTTGGAATAGTATTGGAGATGAAAGACAAGAATTAAAACTTAGTACAGAAATACCATTCATTTTCAATTCTAAATTAACACCTTTAATATCTCTATCCATTTACAAACAAGACTCTACTTTTTTAAACACAAATTTTGACTCAAAATTATTCTACAACATCAACCCAAACGTTAAAATTGCTGCAACATATTACTCAGAATCATCGGAAAACCTAATTGAATCAACAAACAATAACATAGAAACATTTAAAAGTGTTTTTTTCGGTATTGAAATCAATTACAGAATCGCAAAAAATGATTATTTTTTTAATGATAAGTTTTCTTTTAAAATTAACCCCACGTTTGGGACAAGGAAGTATGATAATACTTCAACAAATCAAATAAAGATTAAAACATCAGCCACTTATATTTGGGACATAAACCAAAGAAACAGTTTCTACATAAAAAACACATCAGGACATTTAAACTCTAACACCTATCTAGACAATGAATTTTTTAGACTAGGAGGCGCAAACTCAATAAGAGGTTTTAACGAACAGAGTATTTTTTCACCTAGTTTTAGTTTTTTTAACACAGAATATAGATTTTTAACAAATAAGGAATCCTATTTATATACAATAACTGATTTAGGTTATTTAAAGTTAAATTCTACTTACCAAAATTTCTTAAGCATAGGTCTAGGTTATTTGTTTACTATTAATAAATCTCAGATAAAAATAAGCACAGCTATAGGCAAAAAACCCCAACAAAACCTGAATATTAATGAAAGTAAAATCATTATTAATTGGAAAACCAATTTTTAACTTTTCTCTAAAAAAGTTAAAAAAAAGAGAAAAATTCTTTTTAAACTGTCTTAAAAATTAAAATGATATTATTAACAGAACTTTATTGGTATATTAACATTAATTAACAAAATATTGGTTTTTTTCTGTTAATTAATTGTTTTTTTAAGTTTAATTTAAGACTTTTGGCACTAATTAATTCAAATAATTATACAAATGAAGACAAAGTTTAATGGAATTTTAACGCTTTTTTTAGCGTTGGTGGTGCAAATTTCTTTTGCGCAAGAAAAAACTATTTCTGGAACTGTTTCTGATGAATCAGGTGCTTTACCAGGAGTAAGTATTTTAATTAAGGGTACCAATAAAGGTACAGACACAGATTTTGACGGTAAGTATACTATTAAAGCGAACACTGGTGATGTTTTAGTTTTTAGTTACCTAGGTTATGAGTCTGTAGAAAAAACAATTGGATCTAATAGCACTATTAATGTAACTCTTACAGAAGGTGGTGAGATATTAGATGAGATTGTAATTACAGGGGTTGCTGGTGCAACTAGCAGAAAAAAACTTTCTGTAACTGTAAATAAAATTAGTGAAAAAGACTTAGAGAACATTCCTACTACTTCTGCAGCAAATGCTTTGCAAGGTAAGGTAGCTGGGGTTACTGTAACAAACTTTGGTCAACCTGGTCAAGGAGCAACAATTCAATTAAGAGGTGCTACAAATATTTTTGGTAGTCAATCTCCGTTAGTAATTGTAGATGGTGTAATTGTAGAAAATGGTTTACAAGACATTAACTCTGATGATATTGCTTCTTACGAAGTTGTAAAAGGAGCTTCTGCTTCTGCACTTTATGGTTCTAGAGCAGGTAATGGTGTAATTGTAATTACAACTAAAAAAGGTAAAATTGGTAAAATGCAAGTTACTTTAAAAAGTGAAGTTGGTATTTCAAAGTTAAATAGTTTTATCGACTTAAATAACTCACATCACTATCAGTTAGCATCAGATTGGCAAAGTGCACAGGGTGTTTACACTAAATATGCTGGAGTAACTTACCCAAGTGATTATAATGGTTCTAATTATCAAAATGTATCTGGAGCTAGATTAGAAGAAGATGACAGAATTGCAGACAACCCTTATGGAATTTACTACAATAATCAAGATCAATTCTTTGATTCTGGTATAAACAAAAATTTATACGCTTCTGTATCTACAGCAACAGAAAGTTCAAATTTATTTTTATCTATTGAAAAAAATAATGTAGCTGGTATTTTAAAGAACACTGGTGGTTATGAAAGAAATGGGGTAAGACTTAATGGTGAATTTAAAATTAATGAATGGTTAAAAATTAGTTCTAGAAACCAATTTGTACGTTCTTTTGACAACACTCCAGGTGGAGGAACAGGTGTTTTCTTTGATGTATCTGTTATGGATCCAGATGTAAATTTAAATGCTCTTAACCCTGATGGACAACCTTACTTATATGCTCCTAATACTTGGGCTTCTACTGTAACAAATCCATTATACCCATTATATGCAAATCCAGAAAACAGAAACGATGTTAAATTTTCTAGTGCATTATTAACAAACGTTAAATTTACAGATTGGTTAAATTTAGACATCGAATATGCTATTGAATCTGTAGATAGTAGATTAAAAGATTATACACCAACAACAACTTGGACAGGTGGTGGAACTAGAGCTGACTTATTTGCAACTTACTCTGTAGGTAGTTATTTTATTAGTTCTTATAGAAATACTTCTCAAAAATTACAAACAACTCTTAATTTTAGAGAAAGTTTTGGTGATGACTTAACACTTACTGGTAAATTAAGTTATTTATTAGAGAATTCTGATTATGAATATTACTATGGACAAGGTAACACAGCTGTTGCAGGTGGTAGAACAATATCTTTAGACAATTACACAGATACATTTGTAGGTTCTGATGAAAATAATGCAGTAACAAACAACTACTTTGCTATTTTAGGAATCGATTATAAAGATAGATATATATTTGATGGAATGTATCGTATTGACCAATCTTCATTATTTGGTGAAAACCATAGAACAAATGACTACTTTAGAGCATCTGCAGCTTATCGTATTTCTAAAGATGTAGATATTCCTGGTATTCAAGAATTAAAAGTACATGCTGCTTATGGTACTGCAGGTCAAAGACCTCAGTATAACTGGCAATACACTAGAAGAAATATCTCTAATGGTATACCTTCTACTTCTCAAACAGTTGGTAATCCAGATTTAAGACCATCTACAACTACTGAAAAAGAATTTGGTTTAAATGTTGACTTTTTAGATAGATTTCATTTAGAAGGAGTTTATTCTAATGCAAAAACAGAAGATCAATTTATGTTAGTAGATTTATTTGCTCCATCTAGCGCTGGTTCGAATCAATTTCAAAACATTGGTACAGTAGAATTTAGCACACTAGAACTTGTTTTAGATGCTAAAATCGTTAATACTGCAGATTTTAAATGGAATACTGGTGTAGTTTTCTCTACAACAACTAATGAGGTTACTCAATTAGATATTAGTCCAAGAATTGAAGGACCAACAGATGGTGAAATTTTTAGACTAGAAGAAGGTGTAGAATTTGGTACTATGTATGGTAGAGATTTTGTAAGAAGTTTAGATCAAATGGCTGCACAGTTACCTACAGGTATGGATATTAGTGATTATGTAGTTAATGCAGATGGTGTTGTTGTAGAAGCTTCTACAATTGGTACTGTTTATGAAAGTGCAATTCTTAAAGAAAACGAAGACGGTTCTACTTGGGTAGGAGATGTTGGTAATTCAACTCCTGATTTTAACATCGGTTTAAGAAACACTATATCTTATAAAGGTTTTGATTTTTATATGCTTTGGGACTGGAAACAAGGTGGTGATTTATACAACAGAAATGGCCAATGGTTAACAAGAGATAATAGACACGCAATGATAGACCAAAGTGGTAAAGCAGCTGGTGAACAAAAAACTGTAAACTACTATCAAAGTTTATATGATGTAAATCAGAACAATGGTTTTTGGGTAGAAGATGCTAGTTTTGTTAAACTAAGAGAAGCTTCAATTTTCTATACTCTTGATAGTGACAAATTAAAGAATGTTGCAAACGGTTTCTTTAATTCTTTAAGAATTGGTTTAACAGGTAACAACCTTTTAACTTTTACAGACTATTCTGGTTGGGATCCTGAAGTTCAACTTTATGATGGTGATACTTTCCAATATTATGCAGTAGACTATGGTGTATATCCTGTAAGTACATCTTATACATTATCAGTAACATTAAAATTTTAAATTTTTAGAAAAATGAAAAAAATAAATTTATACATAATGCTAGTTTTCACAATTGTTTTTTCAAGTTGTGAGGATTTAAGCACAGACGTAGCAGTAGATTATACAGAAAACCCTACTTCTGCAGAATTAGCTACTTACGGAGCAGCTAATACCTTTTTTCAGAATTGGTATAATACAGTAAATTCATACAATGGACCTGGTTTAGCATTAACAGGTATGGCAGATGCTGGTACTTGTTCTTGGGGTAACCAAGGTATGAGAGATACCTCAAGTGAACCAAGAGTAGCATGGAACAATGAAACTACTTATGGTAATGCTATAGCTACTACAGCCTACTTTAATTCATTATATAATAACATTAATGATATTAATGCTTTAATGGCTAAAACTATAGCTGATGGAGATGATCCAAATGATCCTTCTCCAAGAAGAACTGAATCTATTACAAGATTTTCTCAAGCAGCTACTATAGGTTCTGTAGCTTTGGTTTTTGACCAAGTTTGGTTAAAAGATGAAAATGGCCCAATAAATGAAGGAAACTCAGTAACTCCAGAGGTTGCTTTAGAATTTTGTCTAGAAAAAATAGACTTAGCAATTGCAATTGCTGAAAGTAATAGTTTTGAAGTACCAACTAATTTTGTAAATGGACTGACTTTAACTAGTACTCAGTGGGCACAATTTTTAAACTCTTTTGCTGCACGTTTAATGGTAAATATGCCAAGAAACGCAACAGAAAGAGCAGCTGTAGATTGGGCTAAAGTTTTAGCATACACGAACAAAGGTTTAAGTTATGATTTAAATGTTACTTCTGATGGTTGGACAACTTGGTTTACAGAATGGGTGTACTATCAAATTTACCCAGGTTGGGGTAGAACTGACATGAGAGTTATTAATATGTTAGACCCTAATACTCCTGATTATTTTACAGAAGCTTCAGGAGTTTACCCAGAAAGCTCTAGTGATGACAGCAGATTAGCAACAGATTTTGAATACTTAACAAGTCAAGATTTTATTGCTTCTAGAGGGGTTTACCACTACTCTACTTATAGACACTCTAGATTTGATGCACAAGCACATGGTTCTAACTGGACAGGTGCTACACCAGAAATGTTAAAAGCAGAAAATGATTTGTATAAAGCAGAAGCACAATACAGAACAGGAGATTTAGCTGGTGCTGCAGCTACAATTAATGCTGGTAGTAGATCTTTAAGAGGTAATTTACCTGCAATTGGTGCAACTGCATCAGAAATTGAAGAAGCTATTCATTATGAAAGAATTATTGAATTAATGAATTCTGGTATGGGATTAGCATTTTTTGAAATGAGAGGTAAAGATTTATTACAAACTGGTACTCCTTTACATTTCCCAGTTCCTGGAGAAGTATTACAATCTGGAGGTTTTGAAATTTATACTTTTGGAGGTACTACAGGTGTAGCTGGTGAAGATTATTCAACTGGTGGTTGGAGATAATAAAAAAATAAAATATATAAATTATGAAGATTAATAAATTTTTAAATATAAAATCATTAGCAATATTAGCATTAAGTTTAGTTGTTTTAGTTGCTTGTAATGATGATGAAGATTTTGGAACTGATGCTGACAAGATAGTTGCTAAAATATTCGATTTTTCTGGACCGACTTTAGTAAGTTTGGATGAAGTAGATGAATTTTCTGTGACACCTAGAGCAGGATCTACTTTTGTTTGGGAAGTAACAGGTGCAGAAATGCAGGTTATTGAAGGTGCTACTCACAAAATTAATGTGAACTACAACCAAATTGGTGTTGCAACAGTATCTGTTTATGAAGTGGCTGCTAACGGATCAACTTCTGAAGTTTCTTCTCAAAATGTAGATGTATTACAACTATGTAGTTGGAGTGTAGAAATGAACGATACTTGGGGTGATAGCTGGAATGGTGCAGAGTTACAAATAACTTTTGATGGCGCTGTTGATTTAGCTCCAGTTGTAATGGCTTTAACTGAAGCTGATGCAGGTTATAAATTAGAATCATTTTCAGCTCCTGTTGGTTATGATATGACAGTTACATTTGTATCTGGAGATTATGATGAAGAAATATCTTATTCAATATTTGATGCTTCTGGAAACACTGTTTATAGTGTAGGTGATTTTACTTATAGCATTATACCTCCTGCTGGTGTAGTTTATACTACTACAGTAGTTTGTCCATAAATAAATATATATTAATATATATTTTTATAAACCACCTCTTTTTGAGGTGGTTTTTTTATTATATAATACCTTACATTTGCAATATGATTACAGAAACTACAAACATATTTGGTATTAGAGCAATTATAGAGGCCATAGAAAGTGGATCTACAATTAACAAGGTATATTTACAAAAAGGCTTAAGAGGAAACTTATTTTATGAATTAGACAAACTAATAAAACAAAATAAAATTGCTACAAGTACAGTTCCTGTAGAAAAATTAAATCGATTATCTAAAAACAGTAATCATCAAGGTGCAGTTGCTCAAATATCTCCAGTAGAATTTTATGATTTAGAAAAACTAATTGAATCTACTTTAGAAAAAGGTGGTACTCCCCTATTTTTATTGTTAGATCAACTTTCTGATGTACGTAATTTTGGTGCAATTATTAGAACAGCAGAATGTACAGGTGTAAATGGGATTATCATTCAAAAAAATGGAAGTGCACCAGTAAACGCAGAAACTATTAAAACTTCTGCAGGTGCCGCTTTTAAAATACCAATATGTAAAGTTGATCATATAAAAGATGCTATATTTCTATTACAAGCATCAGAAATAAAAACTGTGGCAGCTACTGAAAAAACAGAAGATTCTATCTTTGATATTGACTTTAAACAACCTATAGCTATTATTATGGGGTCTGAACATAGAGGTGTAAATCCATCAATATTAAAAATGGTCGATTATAAAGCTAAACTTCCTCTTTTAGGCGAAATAGCTTCTTTAAATGTTTCTGTTGCCTGTGGTGCATTTTTGTACGAAACTGTAAGACAAAGATTACAATAAATTAATAACACCTATTTATATCTAAGCATTAACACTTCTTTATTAATTTTTTAACAGCTATTTAGCGCTTAAAATTGATTAAGTGATTCAATAAGTTGTAGTTTTATACTAGATTTTAATCTTAAAAAATAAAAATATGAGCGTTATTAGATTAGGTGATACAGCACCAAATTTTACTACACAGTCTTCTTTAGGAGAAATAAATTTTCACGAATGGTTAGGTGATAGTTGGGGTATCTTATTTTCGCATCCAGCAGATTATACTCCTGTTTGTACAACAGAATTAGGTACAGTAGCCAAATATAAATCAGAATTTGAAAAAAGAAATGTAAAAACCATTGCATTAAGTGTAGATGGTGTTTCATCTCACCAAGGTTGGATCAAAGACATTAACGAAACACAAAATACAGAAGTAGATTTTCCTATTATTGCAGATGAAGATAAAAAAGTTTCTACTTTGTATGATATGATTCATCCCAATGCAGATAACAACTTAACTGTAAGATCTGTTTTTATTATTGATCCTGATAAAAAGGTAAAGTTGATAATTGTGTATCCTGCATCAACAGGTAGAAATTTCGAAGAATTATTAAGAGTAATAGATTCATTACAATTAACAGCTTATCATAAAGTTGCTACACCAGCAAACTGGAAAAACGGTGAAGATTGTGTAATTTCTCCTGCTGTAAGTAATGAGCAAATTCCAGAATTGTTCCCTAAAGGACACAAAGAAGTTAAACCTTATTTAAGGTTAACACCTCAGCCGAATTTGTAAATAGCAATAGTATAATAAAAATAGAAAGGACATCAATCAAGATGTCCTTTTTTTAGTACCACTATTCTACTCTTCTAATTTTTCGTTTTCATCATCTAAAACTGGCGGAACAAAATTTCCATTTTCATCAAACATAGTATCAAACTCAGTTTCTGTAAATTGATGTTCTTGTTTAACAATTCCTTTATTTTTAAATAAAAAAGCAAAAACTAATCCTACAAGAAAACCCGATAAATGTCCTTCCCAAGACATACCATCTTTAATTGGCAAAACATACCAAATCATACTTCCGTAGAGAAAAATAATAATTAAAGAAAGTGCTACCAATCTAAAGTGTTTTTTTATCATTCCACTAAAAAAAACAAAACTAAACAGTAAATACACAATTCCGCTTGCGCCTATATGATAAGATTCTCTGGCAATACACCAAGTTAAAAATCCAGAGAAAAAACCACCTAATAACAAAACCTTAAAAGCAACATCTTTATAAAAGTAAAAAAGACTGGTTAATAGCACAAAAAGAGGTATAGAATTATTAAAAAGATGACTTGTATTACTGTGGATGAAATGTGTTAAAAAAACCCCTTTAAAACCCTCTAAAGTTCTAGGATAAACACCTAATTTATTAAAATTGAAATCAAATTGAATTTCTACCCAATAAATAAACCAAATAAACACCACATATACAACTGGTACTAAAAAAATTGATTTTGATATTTTAAGTTGATTCTCTTCGTTCATCAAAATAAAAATAACAATAATCTAACCAAATACTAATTTTGCAAATTCTGTCAGAAATCTTTATTATTTTTACTTTATGAATGAACCTTTGGCAGAAAGAATAAGACCTAAAACGCTCGATGATTATATTAGTCAGCAACATTTGGTAGGTAAAAATGGTGTTTTAACCAATTTAATTAAACAAGGCATTATACCGTCTTTGATTTTATGGGGACCTCCAGGAATTGGCAAAACAACACTTGCAAACATAATTGCTAAAGAATCTAACAGACCTTTTTACACTTTAAGCGCTATAAGTTCTGGAGTTAAAGATGTAAGAGAAGTAATAGAAAAAGCAAAAAAAAGTGGAGGATTGTTTACTACAAAAAACCCTATTTTATTTATAGATGAGATTCATAGGTTTAGTAAATCGCAACAAGATTCGCTTTTAGGAGCTGTAGAAAAAGGTTGGGTTACTTTAATTGGGGCTACCACAGAAAATCCGAGTTTCGAGGTGATTCCTGCCCTTCTTTCTCGCTGTCAGGTTTACATTTTAAATTCTTTTGATAAAAATGACTTAGTTGCTTTATTACATAGAGCAATGGAAAAAGACGAAATTTTATCAACCAAAAAAATTACACTTTTAGAAACAGATGCACTTTTACAAGTTTCTAGTGGAGATGCTCGAAAACTTCTAAATATTTTCGAATTGTTAGTTTCTAGTGATGATGAAATTGAAATTACCAACAAACTGGTTTTAGAAAAAATACAGAAAAATACAGTTCGTTACGACAAAACTGGAGAACAACATTATGATATTATTTCTGCATTTATAAAATCGATACGTGGTAGTGACCCAAATGGAGCTGTATATTGGTTAGCAAGGATGATTGAGGGTGGTGAAGATGTAAAATTTATTGCAAGAAGGTTATTAATTTCTGCATCCGAAGATATTGGTAATGCCAACCCAACAGCTTTAATTTTAGCGACAAATACCTTTCAGGCTGTTTCTGTTATTGGTAATCCAGAATCTAGAATAATTTTGAGTCAGTGTGCTGTGTATTTGGCAAACTCACCAAAAAGCAATGCTTCTTATCTTGCTATAGATAATGCTTTAAATTTGGTTAAAAATACAGGTGATTTATCTATTCCTTTACATTTAAGAAATGCGCCTACAAAATTGATGAAGGATTTAGATTATGGCAAAAACTATAAATATTCGCACGATTATCCTAATAACTTTGTAGCTCAAGAATTTTTACCTGATGAAATTTCTGGAACAAAAATTTACGAACCAGGTAACAATTCTAGAGAAAATCAATTTAGAGAAACTTTAAAAAATAGATGGAAAACGAAATATAATTATTAGAATTTAACCAGGTATTCTTCTTTTACTAATTGATCATTTTTATAATATTCTGCAACCCAATTATCACCTTTTTTAGTAAGTGTACCATCTTTCCCTTTAATGATAAAAACATCACTATTATTGGTTTTTAAGATGATAAAAACAACTTCTGGTTTCAAATTAACCAATTGAAATCCGTTATTTTTTGGCTGAGCGTATAAAACTGGTGCTGGTTTAGCAGTTTTTACAATTTCTGCTTTTGTTGGTTTATCAACTTTAATTATTTTTTCTTCTTTCGGTTTTTTTACAACTTTAGGCACAACTGTTACTGGTTTTGATACTTCTTTTACAGGATGATGAGCTGGTTGAATTACTTTAGGTGTTAAAACTGAATTTGGATTATAAGTATATTCAAAATCTTCCATAGATTCATAAGCCTTTCTTATGGCATCTTGATGACTTTTTTTGAAATCTTTTAACTTACTTCTACCAACTTGAGATTTATAAACCACTTTGTTTGTGCAATCTTTAATTTCTATATAACTTTTGGTAGAAAGCATATTAGACTCGTCTTTTACTGTTGCAAACAATGCCAAACATCTATTTTGACTAACTTCTGTAGGAATAGATTCATTACTTAAAAAAACTTTGAATCCTTTTTTCTTTAACAAAAACTTAGTTAATGAACTGGTTTGATATTCATCTACTTCTTTTAAACCTTCGAACTTTTCATGAACAATAATGTATTGATATTGATCAAAATTATATTCTTGACTATAAATAGAAATACTTATAAATAAAAGAATAGTAAAGCTTATTTTTTTTATCATTTTTAATTAAATATTAAATTTATACCTAGTTGTAAAGATACACTATTTGATGATGAGAGGTTTTTGTAAGATAAAATATTATCGAACATGCCATAAAAATTAACTTTACCTAATTGCATAGAAAGTCCTGCTCCAAGGTTAGCATATGAAATATCATCTACAGTATATGTAAATTTAGTGTGTATTTTATTAGACAATGATTTTTCATAAAATGCTGTTAGCGCCAACTGTGGTCTTAGAGGTCTAAAGACACTAAAAAGTTGTACACCAATTGCATCTGTATAAAAATCTTTGTAACGATTATCATAACATACTTTACTTCTTCTCTGTCCAAAACTATATTTTACAGCAGCATTTAATTTAGTGGGTCTCCAGGAAATATAAGTATCTTGATTATCTGTTCTTGGTAATTCTTCATTAAAACGTTCATCAATTTCTCCCCAATAATTTACGTTATCATCACCAAAAAGAAAATTAACACCTTCAAAAACAAAATCGCCTTCTACATTAGTTGTTTTAACATTTTTAGAATAAGAAACAAACCCAAGATCTAAAATACTACCAGAAAACTCTAATTGAGGGGATACTTTGTATGTAAAACCAGCATCAAAACCTAGACCTAAATTACCTGCCAAAAAAGTATTTTTAACGTATTCATCTATATCTTTATTATACCTATCTGTTTCTGCATTTACAAGTCCAGAAGTTCTGAAGGTAGCATTTATGCTATTAAAGTAATGGGTATATAAATTATTTGCACCCTCTACTGTAGTAAAAGTACCTGCATTGTTATTAGATTCTAAATTTAATGAGGCTGAGTAAATTTTAAATCGACCACCAATGGTTAATTTTTCATCTACTTTTTTTGATATTCCAAAATGTAAAACTCCCAAAACATCTAATTTGTATTGAATTTGAGATACACTAAAACTTCTATTCAAATGAGCACTATTACCTTGGCTATATAAATCGTATACATCTTTAGCATAATACCCAATACCATCAACCTCTTCATAAAAACCAAAGCTTAAATTTATTTTATCATTTAAACGATAACCACCACTAAAAACTTCTAGTTGTGTGTTTATTTTTACAAAATCTTGTGTCGTTAATTTATTAAAGGCTGATGCAATTTTATCATTTATATTAATATTATCTCTTGCAAATAGGTCTGTTAAAACTAAACCTGTAGACCCAATATCTGTAGAAAAACCAGATAATAATGGAATACCTACATAATATTTATAATTGGTTTCTGCTGCAGGATTTAATAGTTGAGTTTGTGGCAACTCTGCAAAATTGTACAAGACTTGTTTGTTTTGAGCTACAGTTTTATGAATACATAAAATCAGTAAAAAAAATAAAAGTTTTTTCATCTTTAAAAATCTGATTCTACAAATAAGGTTACAGAAGATTTAAACTCAAACTCACTTGTATCTAAAGGATTCATTTGAGTACCTGTATCTTCTAAAAAAGCTCTAAACCGTACTTTTGTAGCACTTAAAATATTTGGATTGGTCGCAATAACAATATCTTCTTCGTAAGGTGGAGGATCTACATCTCCACTTTCTACAATTATTGGTGCAAATGAGTAAATTGCGATATTATTAGCATCCAAAAAATCTACTTGTATCATTGCATCTCTATCAAACTCATTTTTAAATTCTGCATTAAAAACCATTTTAACTACATTCTTCCTAAAGAAAGAGTTTTCAAAAACAATAAAATCTGTAATATCTTCTCTGCTATTTTGTTGCACTCCATTTTCATCAAAAAATTGTATAGGTGAAACTTTAAAATAGGTTAAGGAAGATGTTAAAACAGGTTTAACTACATAATCATCTAACTGATTAAAATCTAGACTTTCTGCACAAGAAGTAAAGACAAAAAAACTTAATATAAAGTATATTAATTTGGAGAATCTCATAAATTTTAGGGGAAATTTCTAAATGTTGTGTTTAAAACAAAACGAACTTAAAGCTAAAGATATTGTTTTATTTCTAATAAATTGGTAACACTTTTAAAGTTTTTAGCGTTTATAACTTTAGAATCAAAATTACAATGAATGGCTTGCATACCTACATTTATTGCACCTAAAACATCTGCTTCTATACTATCACCAATCATTATAGAGTTTTCTTTTTTTGCATTTGCAAGTTCTAAAGAATGAGTAAAAACCTTAGGATTTGGCTTTTTAACTCCCACAGATTCAGAGGTAACAATTACATCAAAATAATCTATAATATTTGAACTTTTCATCTTTAGAAGCTGTACCTCTTCAAAACCATTGGTAATAATATGCAGTTTATATTTGGCTTTTAAATAATCTAAAATTTCGAAAGTGCCATCAAACAAAAAATTAAAATGAGGTAAAAACTCTATATATTCTATGGCTATTGTATCTATCAAATCGTCTGAAATAGTATAATTTAAAGCATCAAAAGTGTTTTTGAGTCTGCCATATCTTAACTCACTTTTGGTTACTTCCTCATTTCTAAACAGTCGCCAAAACTCTAAATTTATTGGCTTATAAACTTCTAAAAATTTATCTAAGCTTAAGTTTATATTTTGCTTGTCGAATACTTTTTGTAGTGCCAAAGCTGAGTTTTTTTCAAAATCCCAAAGGGTATGATCTAAATCGAAAAAGATGTGCTGTATTTTCATAGCAATAAATGTAAAATTTTTATGCTTATGAAAATTGTTTAAGTTGTTATATTTGTTATAAATAATATTTTTTGAAAAAGCGATTATCAGTTTTATTTTTATGTGGATGGTATCCTTCAAAAATTTCTGCTACAAATGGAGATTTTATCCAAAGACATGCAGAAACTGTATTTTTAGAACATAATGTTACTGTTGTTCATATAATTTCTGATAAAAAAGCGACTAAAAACATTATAATTACCGAAAACACAATTAATGGTGTTGAAACTTTTATAGCTTATACTAAGTTTTCTAAAAATCCATTAAAAAAAGCAATCTTGTTTTTTAATGCTTTTCGTTTGCTTTTAAATAAAATTAAACCTTTTGATGTTGTTCATTTAAATGAAATTTTTCCTTTCGGAATTTTCAGCCTCTATTTAAAATGGTTTAAAAAAACACCCTATATAATTTCTGAACATTGGACAGGCTATTTAAAAAAAGCAGAAAAATCAATTAATTTTTTAGAGAAATCAATTTCTAAAATTATTACAAAAAATGCAGTAGCTATTTGTGCTGTAAGTAATTATTTGGCCAAAAACTTACAAGATTTAGACCTTAAAGGTAATTAC
Organism: Polaribacter vadi; assembly: GCF_018861005.1. Lineage (GTDB taxonomy): Bacteria > Bacteroidota > Bacteroidia > Flavobacteriales > Flavobacteriaceae > Polaribacter > Polaribacter vadi_A. The sequence continues at coordinate 116,917 of NZ_JAHKQL010000001.1, read as the reverse complement.
AAAGTGGTTGCAAATGTGGTGAACTCAACATTATTTATCCCTCAAAAAAAAGAAGATTCAATTTTAAGAATAATCCATATATCATCACTTAAAAATGAACACAAAAACATAAAAGGAATGTTACGTGTTGCAGCACGTTTAAGTAATAAAATAGATTATTTTGAATGGAATTTTATTGGAAATAATGGTTTAGAATACCAAGAATTCTTACAAAGTTTAAACATTAAAAATGCTAAAATATCTTTTGCTGCACATAAAAACCATCATGAAATTGTAAACGATTTACAACAAGCAACTGTTTGTGTTTCTTTTAGTAATTACGAAACTTTTGGTATTGTAATACCAGAAGCTATTTCTTGTGGAACGCCTGTTATTGCAACAAATACAGGTATTTCTACTAGTTTTAAAAATGAAAATTTCTGTAAAGTTATTAATATTAAAGATGAAGACGCTCTCTTAAGCTCCATTTTAAATCATAAAACCATTTTTGCTGATTTAGATATAAATGAAATGCATAATTTTATCAAACTAAAATTTAGCAAAGATGTTATTGCTAAACAATTTTCTGAATTATATTTTAAATCTATAAACAGCTAAGTTGAAATTATTAAAAAACTACATATTAAATTTTTTAAGTAGATCTGGCAGCTATGTTTTTTCTGCAACTATAATTGCAAGATTGTTTTCTTTTCTTGCTTCTTGGTTAGCTTTAAAACTAATTTCTAATGACGAATTAGGGGTTGTACTTTTTGCTTATAATATTGTGGTTTTTATAATTCCTATTAGTGGTTTTGGATTACACCAAAGTTTAATAAGATATGGTGCTTTGCTAAAAAATGATGACGAAAAAAATAGTTTGTTCATCTATGTATTTAAAAAAGGTTTATGGGCTTCTTTAGCTATAATAGCACTTATAATTATTAGTAGTTTTTTTATCACTTTTAAATTTGAAAACACACAATTTTATGTAATTATTTTGTCTTTTATAATTTTACCTTCTTTTATTTTCGAAATTATTAGAGCCCAATTTAGGTTAAAACACAACAATAAATCTTTTGCTTATACAGAATTTACCAATAGTATTATTTTATTAATAAGTGTTTTGGGGTTGAGTTATTTTTTTAAAGGTACAGGTTATGCAATTGCACTTTTAATTACTCCTCTTTTAACATCAATCTTATTTATAAAAAAATTAAATATTAATTTTAACTCAGAAATTAAGTTAGCCATCACTAATTTTTCTTTCTGGAAATATGGTTTTTTTGCAAGTTTATCTAACGTTGTTACACAACTACTTTTTGTAATTGATATTATTTTAATTGGTTATTTATTAGATGATAAAGAAATGATAACCAATTACAGATACATTTCTATAATACCTTTTAGCTTATTATTTTTACCAAGAGTTTTTATTTCTACGGATTTTGTTGCCTTCACAGAAAAAATATTTGATAAAAAATACATATTAAATTATATTAAAAGTTACATGCTTTTCTTCTCTGTTGTAAGTGTGTGTGCACTTTTAGTTTGCTATTTTTTTGCTGCCGAAATTTTAAGTTTACTAGATGCTAATTTTATCAATTATACAGAACCTTTTATAATTTTGATGTTAGGTATTACAGGTATTTTTATTTTTAGAGGTTTGTTTGGCAACTTACTTTCCTCCATAGGTAAAGCACATATAAATTACTACATTTCTAGCATTGCAATAATTATTAATGTAATTACAAATTATTATCTAATACCTGAGTATGGTATTACAGGAGCCGCAATTACCTCTGCTGTTTTAATGTGGTTTACAGGAATTTTATCTGCAATTTTATTTCAAATAAATTACAACAAAGTTCTTTCTAAAAAGGAATAATCTTCTTGTTCTGCCCCAAAACTTCTATAAAATTTACCAATATTTGGTAAATTACCACCTTCAAAATCTAGATAAAAATTGCTTTTTATATTTTTCTGAATAACATAATTAATCAAAAAACTTGCAGCTTGGTATTTTCTACCATCAGCATTAAAAGAAGAATACAAATAGATAATTCTACTTTTAGATTTTATAAAAAAACCTCCACCAATTAAAACATCATCTTTAAAAACACCTAAAACTTGACCTTTATTTTTGTTGATAAGAGCTATAGCCAAATTCTTAAATTTAGTTTCAGAAATAATGTAATTGTAATGTTGTTTCTGTATTTCTATTAAACTGCTTATGTTTACATCCTTTATAGTTAAGCAGTTCTTTTCTGCAACTTTTATGGCGTGTTTTCTACCTTTAGAAAATTGTTTTTTTACTTCTGAATATTCATTTGATAAATCTAAAACGTAATTTACTCGTAAATTCTTTTTTATAATTAGGTTTTTGCTATTAAAAACTAGCTGAACTTTTAAATATTTTAAAGGAATTTTAGCAATAAAATTTTGTTGAATTTCTTCGGATATTTCATCTAAAGAAAAAACACCCAATTGCTGACAAAATGGTGGTTGTGCAATATATTTTATCAAATATTTCTGGCTCCAAATAATTGGCATTACAGCATCATAATCATCCAGCACTAAAACATCCCAATTGTCTGCAACAATATCTAAATACCACGAAAAAGCGTAGATTCTACTTTGTATTGAATTTTTTATACAAGCATTATACTTAGCATCTTCTAAATCCTTTCTTTTAATGTATTCAATCATTTAAGAAGTAGCTATTTTAAGCATAGATTCATATAAACGTTTCCAACCTTTCCAGCGTAAATAATCGCTTAAACTTTCGTTATGAAACAAGGTGATAAAAGTTCCGTTTACCGCTTTTACTTCATTTTTTAAATCTCTAATTCTACCTAAAGATTGTTTTGGAGTAAGCTTCATATAATCGTTTAAAGTTGTATCCATAACTGCAAAAGGATAGATTTTTAAAGGAGTTTGAATCTCGAAATCTAAATCGTAAAAATAAAAAGGTGTACATGTACTTGCTCTAAAACCTACGTTACTTGCATACCCCATAGAATAATCTTCTTCTATTTCTAAATCTATTAAATGTTGGTAGGTTTCTGGCAAACTAAAACGTAAATAATGTTGTCTAGAGCTTTTTACAGGTGTATTTGTTATACCCTCTAACCTTTCTTTTTCTTTCTTTAGCATTGCAAAATTTTGCATAGAAAAGTAAGAAGGATGCAAACCAACTTTTGCGTAATCTACCATTTCTTTAATAAGCAGTCTGTATTTTTCTTTTGATGCAGAAACATTGGTATCTAAAGTAGTATAATCGCCTATTAGGAAAAAGAATATTGTCTTTACATTATAATCTTTTTTAAACCTAAGCAGTTTAGCAAACGTATTAAAAGGATCATTTTTTATATTAAAAGTAACCACAAAACGTGTCCAAACATTCAACAATTTAAAATGAAATAAATCGTTAAAAAAACCACCTACACTTCTAACTAAACTTTTGTGTTTATAGGCAAAAGCATTATCTATATCTATAGTAGAAATAAAATTATAAGTCCGCTTTTCATAGTCGTAATCAGGAAACTTTTCTTTTAATAATTCTAGAAATTTAAATGCCCAAATATCTACAACTGGTTTTTCTAAAAAACCTTTTTTAAAGGCTAAACTCTGTTCTGCTGTGAAACGTCCGTGAATATCTTTTACATGTGGCAAATATTCCTCATAACGTGTAATTAAGTAAAAACTAGCCGCAAAAATATCAAAAGGAATAGATGATTTTGAATTTGTTGCAAAAAAGCAAGGTACATCTTCCCATTTATTCATCATTATTTCAACATCATTTAAACCCTGTTCAAATAACAGCTCATTACTTTTTATAAAAAACTCAGTTCCTAAAGGTGTTTTTGTATATGATAATTTAGGTCCATTATGTGCAACAAATTCTTCTACTTTATTGGTAAAGTCTACAGAAATTAATAAAGTTCTTGTAAGAATATGCTTAAAAATATAGCGAACTCTAGGTGTAATTTTATGTGTATAAACTAATATCATTAAACGAATTACAATTTTTGATTTACGAATTTCTATTTTTTACAAAATCCCTTCATCTGCAAAGCTAAAATACGCTTTTTGAGTAATTATTAAATGATCTAACAATTTTATATCTAAAATAGTACCTGCTTCTTTTATTTTTTGAGTAATATTTTTATCTGCATTACTAGGCACTAATTTTCCTGAAGGATGATTATGGCAAGCAATTAAACCTACACAAGCTAACTCTAAAGCTCTCTTAAACAACAATCTAACATCTACAATTGTAGCTGTTAAACCACCTTTACTTACTTGAGATTTTGCAATAACTTTATTTGAATTACTTAAAAATAAAACCCAAAATTCTTCGTGATCTAAATCGCCAATTATTGGTTGCATTACATTAAAAACATCTTTACTACTGGTAATTTTAGGTTTCTCTAAAGCTACTTCTAATTGCCTTCTTTTACCCAATTCTAAAGCTGTAATTATTGCAATAGCTTTGGCTTCTCCTATACCTTTAAATTTAGTAAGTTTTTCTACGGATAGTTTAGCCAATGCATTAATATTACCTTCTACAGATTGTAAAATTCTTTTAGACAAAGCCACAGCACTTTCGTTTCTATTTCCAGAACCAATTAAAATAGCTATTAGTTCTGCATCAGACAAAACATTTTTACCTTTTGCCAATAATTTTTCGCGAGGTCTATCATCTAAAGCCCAAGATTTAATCGTTAACTTTTCCATAAACAGTTTTTTATAAAAGTACAAAAAACGAAAAGAAACTATAACTGACTTAAAAAAACTCTGTATTGTTGGTTATTTGGGTATAAATCAATTAACTTTTTTACAATGTTTTTTGCTTTTTCTTTTTGATTGGATTTTCCATAAATATAAGCTAAAACGTACAACAAACTTTCGTTAGTATTATCTACCTTTAAACCTGTAATTATTGTTTTTTCTGCTTGTTTAAAATCTTGCTTTTTATCATATAACAATCCTAAATTATAATAGACTCTTATATTTTCTGGCATTAACTTTTGGGCTTTCTTTAATTGCTCAATAGCTCCATCCACTCTATTAAGCTCAGCATATAAAAGTGATAAAGAATAATAAACAGGTCCATAATCTGGTTGAAATTTAATAATCTCTTTATAAGTGGTTTCAGCTTTATCAAACTGTTGAGTATTATAATATAAAGTTGCTAAATTTACTCTAATTTGATTATTAATATCATCAATATCAAGTGCACTTTCGTAACTTTTTATTGCTTCGAAAAGTTTGCCTTGTTTAATTAAATAATCTCCTTTCTTCATTCTTGTACCTACAAAATCTGAATTGGTGTTAATATGGGTCCAAAATTCATTTTTTACTTTTTGATAACTTTCTTGATAGACTTTAGGAATTGATGAAGCATCTAAAGTACCTAAACCAAAGAATGCTTTAATTCTAACACTTCTTTTTGGATCTTCTAAAAGCGGTAAAAAATAAGCTGTATAATCTGTGTTGTTTATCAAATTTAAAACATCTACACTTGCGCCTCTAACAATGGCAGATTCATCTTTTAAAAGTTTCGTAAACTCATCAATAAAACTATCTACATCATAATTAGATAATGCTTTTACTGCTGATGCTCTTACAATTTCTGGTTGATGTTTTTCGTTCATCAACTCAATTAAACCTAAATGAGCATTTGGTTGCATTGTAATACCTGGTGCTAATTTTTCTGAATAATGTACAGAATCTACAGCTCCATATAACTTTGTAAAACTTGCTGCTGCCCAAACATCATCTTTGTCTTTATGACAACCAGAACATGCATTTGGCGTTCCATATTTTACACTTAAATCTGGCCTTGGTACTCTAAAACTATGATCTGGTCTAAAATCATTCCCCATATAAACACGTCCTGGCATATGACAACTTACACACTTTGAAGATTCAGTATTTAAAGGATGAGCATGATGTTTTGGAGTATCATAAGTTTCTGGAACATGACATTGTGCACACAATTTATTTCCATCAAACTTTAGTTTTAATGTATGCGCATCATGACAATTGGTACAAGTAACATCATTTTGATACATTTTACTTTGTGTAAATGAACCATAAACATAAACTTCATCTAAAATCTGCCCATCTGCTTGATATAATCTTTCTTCTAATAATTGAGGGTAATAATGATCTAACATAGTTCCTTCAAAATTAAAAGTTTCAGAATATTGCTCTCTTCTCATGTGGCAACGTGCACACTTATCTACCAATTCTTTAGGTTCTGTTTCAGAAGTCATTTGAAAACTCCCATTAGAAACATAGTTCTCTCCCATTTTATCAACATCTGTAACATGTTGTTTTCCTGGCCCATGACAAGCTTCGCAATTCACATTTATAATTGCAAATTTGGTATTATAACTGTGTGTTTTTACATCGTAATTTTTACGAACATTTGTAGAATGGCAATCTGAACACATGTTGTTCCAATTTAAACCTCCTCTAGACCAATGCAACCATTCTGAATGCACTACTTTAAAGTCTGGATATAAATCGAACCATTTATTTTTAACAGAATCCCAAGCTGTTCTTAAACATTGATAATGTCCATCAGGAAATTGAACAATGTATTGTTGTAAAGGTGTTATTCCAAAGACATAAATAATTTTGTAATCATGGTTTTTACCATCAGGCCCATCTGTGTTTACATAAAAATCTTTTCCTTTTTTAAAAAAGTGAGAAGTTACACCTTGGCTTGTAAATTTTTTATTATTAAAATTTGCTAAAACAGTAGCACTATCTGCAATTTGCATTGCTTTATCATGATGAGAACCTTTCCATTTTTTAAATTCATTTTGATGACATTCTTTACATTTTTGATCACCTAAAAAGTGGCTATCTGGAATAACTTCACCTGTTAGAAATACGCTTTTTTTTGTATTAACCTCTTTGTAGTCTTCTTTTTTCTGACAAGAATAAAACAACAAAACTAAAATTATACTGGCAAAAATAACGGATAAACTCTGCTGTTTTGTGTTCACAAATTTGCGTGTTAAGATTAATTATAAAGTAAAGTTAAAACTTCTATTTAAAAAAAAAGAAGATAATTATCATATAATATTTAATTGTTACTCAACTGAAAAATTCTATTAATTTGTATTTCCAATAAAACTCTTCATATCTTTGCATACTATATTCTATTTATTTTATATGAAGATTATTATAGCTGGTGCTGGAGATGTTGGATTTCACTTGGCCAAGCTTCTTTCTTACGAGTCTCAAGACACTTACATTATCGATTTTGATGGTGATAAGTTAGATTACCTTAATAATCATTTAGATGTTATTACCAAAAAAGGTGATGCAACTTCTATAAAATTATTAAAAGAAGTTGGTATTGCTTCTGCAGATTTGTTAATTGCTGTAACAGATAGCCAAAACACCAACTTTACAATTTCTGTTATTGGTAAATCTTTGGGAGTAAAAAAAACCATTGCTAGAATAGATAACCCTGAGTTTTTAAATGAATGTGAGGTCGATTTTTCTAAATTCGGATTAGACTTTATGATTTCTCCTCAAGAATTAGCTGCTAACGAAATTAAAATGCTGCTAAATCAATCTTCGTTTAATGATACTGTAGAGTTTGAAAGTGGATTGATTAACGTTTTAGGTACCACTTTAGATTATAAATCGCCATTGGTAGATTTATCTGTTAAAGAAGGTAATCAGAAATTTTCTAGCGTAGATTTTACGACAATTGCCATTAAAAGAGAAAACGTTTCGCAAACTATAATACCAAGAGGAGATACTGTTTATCAAATAGATGATCAAGTATATTTTTCTGTACCAAATTATAGTATGACAGATTTATATCCTATAATTGGTAAAACTCAATTCCAGATTAAAAACGTTATGATTTTAGGTGGTAGTAGTATTGGCGAAAAAACAGCAAGAAATCTTTGTGAAGATAATTTTAAGGTTAAACTTATTGAAAAAAATAGAGAAAAAGCAGAATCTTTGGCAGAAACGCTATGCAACACACTAGTTATAAATGGTGATGGTAGAGATTTAGAGTTACTTGAAGAAGAAAACATAAGAGAAACTGATGCATTTATTGCTGTAACAGGTAATTCTGAGACCAATATAATGTCTTGTTTGGTAGCCAAATCTAAAGGTGTAAAAAAGACAATTGCTTTAGTAGAAAATATGGATTATATTGATATTTCTCAGACAATTGGTATTCAGTCACTCATCAACAAAAAACTAATTGCAGCCAGTAATATTTTTAAACATATTAGAAAAGGTGAAATTTTAGAGTTAGCAAATTTACACAATATTGATGCAGAAGTTTTTGAGTTTGAAGTACAACCAAAAGCAAAAGTTACAGAAAAACCAATTAGAGATTTACGTTTTCCTAGAGAAGCTGTTTTTGGTGGAGTAATTAGAAATGGTGAGGCTTTAATGCCTTATGGTGATATGCAAATTCAAAATGAAGATAAAGTAATTGTTTTCTGTTTACCAGAAGCAATAACAGCTGTAGAGCGTTTATTTAAATAAGAAAATGGGAAATTTAAACTTAAAAGTAATCTATCGTTTTTTAGGCGTAACAGCCATATTAAACGGTTTTTTTATGTTTATTGCTTTTCCTTTTAGTTTTTTTTCTGATGAAGATGCAGCTTGGGGAATTCTAAATGCAGCTGTTATTACCATGTTTATAGGACTTTTATTATTTTTCCTTAACAAGCCAAAAAACACGAATATTCAAAAAAAAGAAGGGTATTTAATTGTTACTTTAGGTTGGTTAATACTATCAATTACAGGCATGTTACCTTATTTATTATCTGGTGCAATTCCACATGTTTCTGATGCATTTTTCGAAACTATTTCTGGCTATTCTACAACTGGCTCTTCCATTTTAACAGATATTGAAGCAATGCCAAAAGGAATCCTTTTCTGGAGGTCTGCCACACATTGGATTGGAGGAATGGGAATTATCGTGCTTACAATTGCAATTTTACCATTATTAGGCATTGGTGGTATGCAACTTTTTTTAGCTGAAGCACCTGGGCCATCTGCAGATAAATTACACCCAAGAATTACAGACACAGCAAAACGTTTGTATTTAATATATGTCCTGTTAACTTTTGCGCAATTCTTTCTATTAAAAGTTGCAGGTATGACCTGGTTTGATGCAATAAACCATGCAATGGCAACAGTAAGTACAGGAGGTTTTTCTACTAAAAATAACAGTGTAGCTTTTTATAATAATTTACCTTTTATACAATATATAATCATCTTTTTTATGTTGGTAGCAGGTACAAACTTTGTATTAACTTATTTTGCTTTGAAAGGTAAGATTCAAAAAGTTTTTCAGAGTGAAGAATTTAAATATTACTTACTTGGTATTATTGGGGTATCATCAATCATTGTAATTATAATTTACTTTTTTCAAGACCCAAACTTACAAACCACAATTGCGCATCCTAAAGTTTATGGAGAAGCAGAAAGCGCCATAAGACACGCTCTTTTTATGGTAACTTCAGTAGTAACAACAACTGGTTTTGTAACCGCAGATTTTACCATGTGGAGTTTCTTTGCAACTGGTATTTTCTTTGCTTTATTTTTTACTGGTGGTTCTGCTGGTTCTACAAGTGGTGGAGTTAAAGTGGTAAGACATATTGTAATGCTAAAAAACAGTTTTTTAGAATTTAAAAAAGCCTTGCATCCAAATGCGATAATTCCTGTTAGGTATGATGGTAAATCTGTAAGTCAGAATATTGTTTTTAACATACTTTCTTTTTTTATAATTTACATGTTAATATTTATAGTATCTTCTGTAATATTAACATTCTTAGGTCTCGATTTTTATTCTGCTTTAGGTGCTGCTGCATCTTCTTTAGGTAATATTGGCCCAGCATTAGGTTCTGTTAGCCCTGTAAATAGTTTTGCACATTTATCTGCTGGTGCAAAATGGTTTTGCTCTTTTTTAATGCTAATTGGTAGGCTAGAATTGTTTACTGTTTTAATTTTATTTACCCCTTTCTTTTGGAGGAAAAATTAAAATTTAATTCTTTTTTATTTTTTAGAATTTGATAAAATCACACACTCTTTTTTGCGAAAAAAATAAAAATATTATTTTTATTTTACCATAACATTATCTTACTGTTAAATAGATCGTTAATAAGGTTTTAGTGATATTTTTTTGTACATTTATCACTGAAAAAATCAAAAACTCATGAAACAAAAAAACTTTTTAAAAATCTTTTTATTCTTTTTAACATGGATTTCAACATTTAATTTGAATGCTCAAACGACAATTTACTCTGAAAACTTCACAGGACAAGATGATAAAGGTTCTATTGGACCTACACCTACTACAGATTTGTCTGGTGTTGATTGGACAGTAGACATTTCTGATACCGATTTAAGCGCAAATACTGATTGGTTTAAAGTTACAAGCGAAATTTTTGAAGCAAGAGATATAGATGGTGATGCTATCTGGATTTCTCCTTCAATAAATATTTCTGGATTTACAAACGTTCAATTTTCATTATCTGCTGTTGAAGACGGAACAATGGAAGCTGCTGATATTTTTAATACAGAATATAGGATAGATAGTGGTACTTGGACTGCTGCTTCAACAAATGGTTTATTAAATGATGATTTTACAAGTGCAACTGTATCTCAATTAGGACTTTCAGGAGGATCCTTAGAAATTAGAGTAACAATGAATAATAATGCTGGAACTGAATATCATAGGCTTGATGACATCTTAGTACAGGGTAATCCTGCATCTACTGACCCAACAATAACTTTCGATTCTGCAACAAGTACAGAAACAGAAACAGACGCTACTTTTACGAGTGCTAATATTCCTATTAGTGTAACAAACTACGATGGAAACCAAATAGACATAGATGTTGCTATTACTGGAGGTACAGCAGAACCTGCTGACTATTCTTATACTACACAATCTTTGTTTTTTTCATCAGATAGTACTCAAAATATAACTATTGATATTAACGATGATGTTGACACAGATAATGAAACTATTATTTTTACAATTACAGAAACAAGCTCTGTTACTGGTTTAGTGATATCTCAAGCTACTCATACTTTAACTATAACAGACGATGATTTACCTAATATTATTATTAATGAAATTTTGGCTTCTCCAGGAACATCAACTACAGCTAGTGACAGTAATTTTGGAGATGCTAACGGAGATGGATTAAGACCAGATTCTAGAGAAGACGAATTCATTGAAATTGTTAACTTAGAAACTACAATTGTAAATATAGGTGGCTATACAATTTCTGAAACTAATGGAGTAGTTCATACGTTTTCTGATCCAACGAACTTGCCTGCTGGTGGAAGTATTGTCGTTTTTGGAGGAGGTATACCAACTGATATCCCTGGCTTATCTGTTACATCTTCCTCAGGAAATCTAGAATTATCAAATAGTGGAGAAACAGTTACTCTTAAGAATTCTGAAGGAACAACTATTAATGTTGTCACATACTCTTCATTAAGTAATCAAAGTTTTGCAAGAAATTTTGATTTAACTGGTACTGGAACTGGTCATAATTCTATAGTTTCTAATCCAGTTAATTTTTCTCCAGGAAGATACAATACAACAGGAGAGCCATTTACTACAAACACATGGACAGGAGCAACAGATACTTCTTGGACAGAAGCTTCAAACTGGAGCTTAGGAACAGTTCCAGGAAGCGGAGATGATGTTCAAATTATAAATACTACAAATCAACCTTTAGCTTCTGGAGCTGTTACAGTAAATTCAGTTACAATAGCTTCTGGAGCTACCCTAACAGCTCAATCAACTTTTACAGGTTCTGTAACATACAACAGATCTTTAGCAACAGACAATTGGTATTTAATGTCTAGTCCTGTTTCTGGTGAAACTTATGATAGTTCTTGGGTGATAGATAATAATATAGATGATACTACAAGTTCTAATGGTAATATTGGTATTGCAACTTATACCACTACAGATGATACTTGGTCTTATTTACAAACAGGTGGCAGTGGAGCTTTTACAAATGGCAAAGGTTTTTCTATAAAACAAGATGCAACAGGTACAGTTTCTTTTACAGGTACTTTAAACACTTCAGATGTTTCTGCTGCAGTTGCAACTGGTGGAAATGATGGTTATAACTTAATAGGTAATCCTTTTACTACTAACCTTTCTTCTGCTATGTTTTTATCTGGTAATACTGCTAATTTAACTAGCGAAACCATTTGGGTTTGGAATCAAGGAACAGACACTTACGATGCTTATGTAACAGGTGAAAGCTTTATTTTAGCACCAACTCAAGGATTTTTTGTTAGCGCAAGTACTGCTACTAATTTAACTTTAGCAGAATCTTACCAAACTTCTACTGCAGGTACTTTTCAAAAATCTGCAAATGCTAAAATCGAATTATATGTAACTGATGGTACCAATAAGAGATTTGTAAAAATGTACTACAACCCAACAGCTACTAAAAGCTTCGATAATGGTTATGATGGTGAAATTTTTGGAGGTATAAAAAATAGTTTTGAATTGTACACCAATTTAATTAGCAATAATGTTGGTAAAAAATACCAAGTACAATCTTTACCAAATTCAGATTTAGAAACTATGATAATTCCTATAGGTATTACATCTGAAGCTAATAAAGAAATTACTTTTACAGCTGAAGCTTTAAATTTACCTTCAGGAATTAAAGTGTTTTTAGAAGATAGATTTACTAATACTTTTACAAGGTTAGATGAAGCTAATAGTGAATATAAATTTACTTCTGATGTAGCTTTAGATGGTACTGGTCGTTTTTACTTACATACAAGATCTTCTGCTTTAAATATTGAAAATTTAGATTTAGACAATGTAAGTATCTATAAAACTGACAACTCAAATTTAAGAATTGTTGGATTATCAGAAGGAAAAGCTAGTATTAAATTATTTAACATTCTTGGTAAACAGGTTTTAAAAACTACTTTTACTTCTAATGGAATTAAAGATATTTCTTTACCAACTTTGACTAAAGGAATATACATTGTTCAATTAGAAACTGAAACTGGAAAACTAAATAAAAAAATTACTTTAGAATAATTACGATAATTTAAAACTTACTACATTATGAAAAATATTAAAGATAACAATCCAGAAATTACTCGTAAAGAAGCTATTAAAAAAATAGGTAATTACGGTAAATACGCAGCTTTAACTGCATTAGGTACTTATATGATTTTAAATCCAGAGAAAGCACAAGCATTTTCAGGACCTTCAGATCCTGGAACTGGATTTTAATTAAATTTAAAATAAACTTATAAACGCCTCATTTTTTGAGGCGTTTTTTATTTGATATAAATATAAAATAAGTATTTTTATCGATATTGAAATAAATGAAGACACTCTATAAAAAAATTGAGGATAAAACCATTACTTGGTTTGAAGACAGAAATGAATATTTAATACTAGAAAACACAACTGCTGATGTTTTAAAACGATTAAATAAGGGAATTTCGGTTAAAGAAATTGCGCTTTCATTATCTAAAAAATTAGACGTTCCTTTAGAAAAAGCTGCTGACTTTATAATTCATTTAAAAAAGGAGCTAAATGACCCAAAAAAAAGCAATAAAAAAGCAATCATTAATGATTACAGAGATATAGAAAAACCTAGAAACTATAATTTTGTAAATTATTATAAAGTAAATAATGTTGTCTTTAAAATTTCATTTTTAAGTGAGACTGAACTCGATTTAATACATCCAAAATTCTCTCATTTAATTATTGATAAAACCGAAAACTATGAAAACGAATTTGAAGTTTTCATTAATAACAATTTCATATTCTTATACGTAAATAATAAACATATAGATTCATGGAGTCATAATAATGTGCACTATTTTCAGGGTAAATTTTCTATGGAATTCATTCAAAGAATTCATCAAAAAGAAGAAAATGAATGGTTAGGAGTATTCCATGCTTCTGCTGTAAGTAATGAAGAAAAATCTATACTTTTTTTAGGTGATTCTGGTAATGGAAAAAGTACTTCACTTGCACTTTTACAAGCCAATGGTTTTACGTGTTTAGCTGATGATTTTGTACCTGTAGATGTTAAAAAACAAGAAGTATATAGCTTTCCTGCTGCAATCTCCATCAAAAAAAATAGTTTAGAAACTTTATTACCTATTTACCCTGAACTTAAAGATGGCAAAGAATACAACTTGGTTAAGTTAAATAAAATTGTTAGGTACTTAAAACCCAATAACACTAATTACTTTGCTCACTTACCTTGCAACGATTTGGTTTTTATTAAATATCAAAAAGATAGTGAACTCACTTGTACAAAAATTTCTAAAATTGATGCATTTCAGCAGTTAATTCCTGATTCTTGGCTTTCACCTAAAACAGAAAATGCACAAGTATTTTTAGATTGGTTTGTTAATTTAAATTGTTATCAATTAACTTATTCTAACAATAAAGAAATGATAGACACTGTTCATAAATTATTTTCTAATGACTTATAAAGAAACGCTTTTTTTTATTGCAAAATGTTTAACTATTAACCAAGAAGAAAGTAATAAAATAATAGTTGAAAAGAAATTAAAGTCAGAGACTATTGATTGGGAAGCTGTTGTTAAAATAAGTACAGCTCATTTTGTTTTTCCTGCTTTATACTGCAACATAAAAAAAGCTGACTTTCTTAATTATTTACCAGCTGATTTGGTAAATTATATGAAACACATCACTGATTTAAACAGAGAAAGAAATCAACAAATAATTGAGCAAGCCAAAGAAATTAATGAGTTATTACTTGCCAATAATATCACTCCTATTTTTTTAAAAGGAACTGGAAATTTATTAGAAGGTTTATATGATGATATTGCTGAAAGAATGGTTGGTGATATTGATTTTATTATTTCAAAACAAAATTACCCCCTAACAATTAAAGTTTTAGCAAATTTTGGATATGAAAAAGTGCATAAAACTGATTATGATTTCCCACAATTTAAACATTACCCAAGATTAAATAAAAAAAATAATATCGCAGCTGTTGAAATACATAAAGAACTTTTAACTGAAAAATATGCAAATGAGTTTAATTTTAATTTAATAGAAAAAGACACTCAAAATATAGATAATATAACTGTACTTAGTTTTGAAAATCAATTAGCACTATCAATAATTGCTAAACAAATAAACGATCATGGTTTTTTGTATAAAAATATAACATTAAGAAATGCTTATGATGTTTTTTTACTTTCTAAAAAAACAAAAGCTTTAGCAGCTTTCAATAATTTAGCTAAACTCAAAAAACCACTAAATTGCTTTTTATCCAGTTGTTATGTGATTTTTAACAAACCTAATTCTTTAAGATATTCATCAAATGAAAACACTAAATCTTATCTTAAATTATTTAACAAATTTCTTAATGATGACATTTTACGAAAAACACATCATAAAAAAATAAGTAAAAAAATAATTTTAAATCATAGAGTGTTTATGACTTATAAATCAATTGTTAGTAAAGAACATAGAATTTGGTTTAAAAACACAATGACAGATAAAAAATGGTTAAGAAAAAAAATGATAGAATTCGGCCTAAAAAAAACTAAACCAAACGTTTAACTTCATTAAAATCTAAACCTCCATAATTGCCAGAACTCATTAATACTACTGAAGAATTTTCTAGGTTTTGGCTAAACAAAAACTCTTTAAATTCAGCAGGATTCGTGTAAATAATCAAATCGTCTCTTTGAAAAGCATTCGCAATTTGCTCTTTTGTAACTTCCTCTAATTGTTTAATCTTAACTGCATGTGGCGAATAAAAGACAACAGCTTTATCAGCAAAATCTAATGCTCCTTTGTATTCTGACAGAAATTCTGCATTTAAACTAGAATAGGTATGCAATTCTAAACAAGCCAAAACTGTTCTCTGAGAGTATTGTTCTTTTACAGCTTTGGTAGTTGCAGCAACCTTACTTGGGCTATGTGCAAAATCTTTAAAAATTACAGTAGTATTACTTTCAGCAATCTTTTCTAGACGTTTACTTGCTCCAGAAAAACTAGCAATTGCTTCATAAAAATCATCTTCATCAATTCCCATATGCTGACAAATCCATTTTGCTCCAGCTAAATTTTGTAAGTTATGTTTACCAAATATTTCTAAAGGTAAATTTCCTTCTGCTGTTTCTAAATAGGTAATTCCGTTTTCTATAAAATGTTTAGGAGTTTCGTAAGGGTATTTTTTAATATGATTTTCAGAAGATTCTACAATTTCAGCTACATTATCATCTTCACTATTATAAACCATGCTACCACCATTTACCATAGAATCAGTAAAAACAGAAAACTGTTCTTTATAATTCTCAAACGTTGGAAAAACATTAATATGATCCCAAGCAATTCCGCTTAAAAGTGCAATATTAGGTTTATACAAATGAAATTTAGGTCGCATATCAATTGGTGAGCTCAAGTATTCATCTCCTTCTAAAACAATAAAATCATTCTCTTTTGTTAAATGCACCATGGTTTCAAAACCTTCTAATTGTGCACCAACCATATAATCTACTTCTTTTTCATGATAATTTAACACGTGTAAAATCATAGAAGTTATGGTAGTTTTACCATGAGAACCACCAATTACAACTCTAGTTTTATCTTTAGATTGTTCATACAAAAACTCAGGATAAGAATATATTTTTAACCCTAATTCTTGTGCTTTTAACAATTCAGGATTGTCTTTTTTTGCGTGCATTCCTAAAATAACTACATCTAAATCTGCAGTTACTTTCTCAGGAAACCATCCAAATTCTTTTGGCAATAATCCATATTTTTCTAATCTAGATTTTGATGGATCGTGTATAGTATCATCACTACCAAAAACTTGGTATCCTTTTTGGTGTAAAGCAATTGCTAAATTGTGCATAGCACTTCCTCCAATTGCAATAAAATGAATGTTCATGTCTAAAAATTATTAAAAAGTAAAAATACAAAAGCTTACCCAATATTAATTATCTTTAGAACTAAACTCAACTAAAAAATAGTTTTACGAACTCAAAATAACAGTTTACTAATTATTAATTGTTTTACTAAATGATTTATACGTGCTTTACAACATTAAATCTATTGATTATGAAAAAAATTACAACTACTTTATTAATGCTTATATTATTCTCTACAATTACATCTGCTCAAAATAGTTTTGACAACCTCTGGCTAGAAGTTGAAAAATTTGAGGTGGATGATTTACCAAAATCAGCATTAAAAATCGTAGAAGAAATATACGCAAAAGCAGAAATAGAGAACAATTCGCCTCAAATTATAAAATCACTTTTTTATAAAAGTAAGTTTGCGTTAACTTTAGAAGAAGATGCACAATTAAAAATTATTAATAGTTTTAAAAAGCAAATTGCTAATAGTAATTTTCCTACCAGTAATGTATTACAAAATATTTTAGCCAATTTATATTGGCAATATTACAATCAAAATAGATATAAATTTTATAACCGAACAAAAACAAATAATAAAACTAATATTGATGATTTTAGAACTTGGGATTTAGACACTTTATTTAAAGAAATTAATGACTATTTCAATGTTTCTTTAGGTGATGAAAAAGCACTACAAAAAATAGAAATAGAAGCTTTTTCTGATATTCTTCAAATACAAAAAACAACAAAAGAGTACACACCTACTCTATTCGATTTCTTAGCACAAAACGCACTTAATTTCTATAAAACATCAGAAAATTCAATTACAAGACCTACTTACAAATTTACAATTGATAATCCTGATTTTTTAAATGATGCAAATACTTTTAAAAACTTAAAAATTGCTTCTAAAGACAGTTTATCACTTCAATTAAATGCTTTAAAAATCTATCAGAAATTACTTGCATTTCATATCAAAACAAACAATAAAAATGCTTTAGCCAATATTGATATAGAACGTTTAAACTTTATAAAACAACATGCAATTTTTAAGAATAAAAGTGATTTAGTTTTACAAACTTTTAAAAACGCACAAGAGCAAATTGCAAACCACAAAGCTAGTGGTTTATTTGCTTTTGAAATTGCAAAAATTCACAAAAACAACGCTAAAAACATACAAGCTTTAGAAATTTGTGAAAACATAATAAATAAATTTAATGACAGCTTTGGTGCAGAAAAATGTATCCTATTAAAAAAGCAAATTGAAGCAAAAACACTTTCTATTCAATCAGAAAAATACATCCCTATAAATACAAACTCTAGAATTTTAGTTACTTATAAAAATATAGAAAAACTTTTTTTTACGAGTTATAAAATCAATGAAAAACAGCAAGAAACTTTTAATAAAACTTACAGAATAGAAGATAGAAAAGCTATTTTAAAAAAGCTTGAAAAACATAAAAATTGGCAACATCAATTAAGAAATAAAGGTGATTATTTAGCACATTCATCAGAAATAATTGTTCCGAAATTAGAAAACGGAATGTATTTAATTGTCGCTTCTGAAAATGAAAATTTAGATGAAAAATCAATTTACGGAACGTCTATTATTCAAGTTACCAATTTAACTTTAATAGAAAACACTTTTAATGAAAAGTACAATTATCAAGTAGTTGATAGAAATACAGGAACACCGATAGAAAACGCAGTATTAGATCTTAACAATAAGCAAAGAATTAGAGGTCAGTATTTTTACAAAAAACTAATTACAGACAAAAACGGATTCGCATCTTTTAAAAGCAAAAGCTATTCTAATAATGTTAATATTTCTGTAAAAACCAAAAATGATGCTGCAATTTTTGGCAGTTATTATTTCCGAAATCAAAGTGCTAAAGATAATATAGAAACAGATGATGAAATAACCATAAAGCCTTTTATTTTTACTGATAGAAGTATTTACAGACCTGGACAAATTGTATACTTTAAAGTAATTGCTATTAAAAAACAAGCTGATGAATCTTCAGTTTTAAAAAACGAATATGTAACAATTAGCTTAACAGATGTAAATAACCAAATTGTTAAAGAACTAAATTTAAAATTAAATGAATTCGGTTCTGTAGCAGGTCAATTTATATTGCCTAACAATGGTTTAACTGGTGAGTTTGAAATAGAAGTGGATGAAAGTTCCAAATCTAAAAGTAAATTTTATGATCGTGAAAATGTTTATTTCGAAGATAGTTACAAAGAAATTTCTGTAGAAGAATACAAAAGACCAAAATTTGAAACTGATTTTAAACCAGTAACTGAAAGTTATAAAATTAATGATTCTGTAACTGTAAATGGTTTTGCAAAAGCATTTTCTGGTGCCAATATTACTGATGCAAAAGTAGTGTATAGAGTTCATAGAAAAGTGCAATACCCTAGTTGGTATTATTGGCGAAATCCAAATTCATATTCAAGTTCTCAAGAAATTACAAATGGAGAAAGTATTACAGATCATTTAGGTAATTTTTCAATACAGTTTAAGGCTTTGCCTGATGAAAATGTTTCTAAAGAAAGTTTACCAATTTTTAGCTACGAAATAACTGCGGATGTTACAGATGTTAATGGCGAAAGTCGCTCAGCGACCTCAATTATTAAAGTTGGGTATCATTCTTTAATAGCTTCTTTTTCTGTGGATGGCAAAATTGATAAAAACCAAAAAGAAACAATTTTAAAAATTGATACAAAAAATTTAAATAATGAATTTGTTAAGGCAAAAGGAACACTTAAAATATACAAATTACAAGCTCCTAAAAATCCATTAAGAAAAAGACCTTGGGCTGCACCAGATTATCAAGATATTTCTGAAAATACGTTTAAAACTTTATTTCCAAACGATTCTTATTTAAAGGATGAAACTGATGCTAAAAATTGGCAAAAAGGAAAACAAGTATTTGCTGCGGATTTTAACACAGAAAATTCTAAAGAAATTATTCTAAACAATACCAAAAGTTGGGTTTCTGGTAAATACCTCATCATTTTAGAAAGTAAAGACAAATTTGGGCAAGATGTTAAAGACGAAAAAATTATTACTCTTTTTTCATCAACAGAAAATAAAGTTTCAGACAATCAATTGTTTACTATCAGTAATATTAAAGCGAATTATACTATTAATGATATTGTTGAACTGCAATTAGGTTCTGCTTCTAAAAACATGACTGTAGTTGTACAAATTGAAAAAAATCATAAAATAATAGACACAAAATTTATACAATTAAACAATAATGTCAAAACAATTCAAATTCCGATAAACAAAGAAGATATTGGTGGTTTTGCAATTAAATATCACTTTGTAAATTATAACTATTTTAAAAGCGGAAATTTGTTAATTAATGTTCCATATCCGCCTAAAAACAACATTGGTATTACCACAAATATTTTTAGAGATAAATTACAACCTGGCCAAGAAGAAACTTGGAGTTTTACCATAAAAGATGATAAAAACGATGCTATTGCTGCAGAAGTTTTAGCCTCTATGTATGATGCTTCTTTAGATGAATTTAAAACACATCATTGGAGTTTTAACCCAACACCTAATAAACCTAAATATTATTCTTATAGTTCTAGCAGCGCATATAAAAGTTTTGGGAATTCAAATTTTTACATAAAAAATAATCAAAGGAATTATTATAATTTTCCATCAATAAAAAACACAACTTACAATTGGTTTGGTTTTAGTTTTAGAAAAAACAGATGGGTTAATCAACAGTATTTAAACAAAATAGCCCTTAAATTTCAAGAAGAAAAAGAAAAATCTACCTATAATAAATCCGGAGAATTTACAGGTACTATAAAAGGAAGAGTTTCTGATAAAAAAGGGCATCTTTTAGCTGGTGTTAACATTTTAATTAAAGGCACAAAAAATATAACCATTAGCAATTTTGATGGTGAATACAGCATAACTGCTAAAAAAGATGATGTTTTAATTTTTAGCTATTTGGGTTATCAATCCATAGAAATTAAAACCGAAAATTCCTCTACATTAAATGTTTCTTTAGCAAAAAATTTAGAAGATTTAGATGAAGTTGTGGTTGTGGGTTATGGAACCACAAAAAACAAATCAGTAACTGGTGCTGTTTCAGTAATTAGTACTGATGACATTGAAGCTGAAACAATTTCAGAAGAGGTTACTGCTTTAAATGGATTTACTTCAGGCGATTCAATATCTAAAAATGGTGATAATATAACTCTAAGAGGAGCAAATTCTTTAGACAAAAACAAAGCACCTTTGTATATTGTTGATGGTGTTATTGTAGAAAATCCTGATTTAAGTGCCAATGATATTTCACAGATTAATATTTTAAAGGATGCCTCAGCAACTGCTCTTTATGGCTCTAGAGCTGCAAACGGAGTTGTAATTATCAACACAAAAGAAGGACAAGCAAAACTAGATAAAGAGTTAAGCAATATTAAAGCACGTAAAAACTTTAAAGAAACAGCTTTCTTTTATCCGCAATTAAAAACAGATAAAAATGGTAAAGTAAGTTTTTCTTTTACGATGCCAGAAGTTTTAACTCGTTGGAAATTGCAATTACTAGCACATACTACTGATGTAAAATATGCATCAAAAACAATGCAAACTATTACCCAAAAAGAGTTAATGGTTGTACCTAATGCACCTCGTTTTTTAAGAGAAAAAGATACAATTACATTCAGTGCAAAAATTACCAACTTAACAAATAACCAATTAAGTGGTTTTGCAAAACTAATTTTAACGGATGGTATTTCTGGAAAAGTAATTAATACAGAGTTACAAAACAAAAATGCTAACAAAAATTTTATTGTAGACAAAGATGGCAATACTAACGTATCTTGGCATTTAGCAATACCAGAAAACATACAAACTGTACAGTATAAAATTGTTGCAAAAGCTGGCGATTTTTCTGATGGAGAACAAAATGTATTACCAGTTTTAACGAACAGAATGCTGGTTACAGAGACATTACCAATGTGGGTTCGTTCTAATCAAACCAAAACTTTTACGTTAGATAAATTGAAAAACAACACCTCATCAACCTTAAAAAATCATAAGTTTACTTTAGAGATAACGTCAAATCCTGTTTGGTACGCAATTCAAAGTTTGCCTTATTTAATGGAATATCCTTATGAGTGTGCAGAGCAAACTTTTTCAAGATATTATGCAAATACTTTAGCAAGTTTTGTAGCAAATTCAAATCCTAAAATTCAAGAAGTTTTTAATGCTTGGAAATCTTCGGATGCGCTTTTATCGAACTTAGAAAAAAATCAAGAGTTAAAATCTTTAATTATTCAAGAAACACCTTGGTTAAGAGATGCACAATCAGAAACCGAGCAAAAGAAACGTATTGCCTTGTTGTTCGATTTAAATAAAATGAAAAATGAACAAGAAAAAGCGATTCGAAAATTAGAAGACATTCAAATGAATTCTGGAGGGTTTCCTTGGTTTAAGGGAGCTACTTACGAAAGTAATTTTATAACCCAACATATTGCCACTGGTTTTGGACATTTACAAAAATTGGGAATTACAGATTTTAATTCATCAACAGAAAATATGATTAAAAATGCTGTTCATTTTTTAGATGATGAAATAGTTGAACAATATAAAAAGCTATTAAACAAAGCAGAAGAAGCAAAACAAAAAGCAAAAACAAAAAAGAAAGGAGAAAAAGCGTATCAAGAATATTTATCAAACAATAACTTGAATTATTTTACCATTCAATACTTGTATATGCGTAGTTTTTATGCTGATTTTTCTATGGATGACAATCTTAAAACCGCTTTTAATTACTATCAAAAGCAAACAATTATTTACTGGAAAGACTATAATTTGTATGCAAAAGGACAAATTGCTTTAACATTATTTAGAAATGATGAAAAAACAATAGCTAATAAAATTCTAAAATCGTTAAAAGAAAACGCTATTATTTCTGATGAATTAGGTATGTATTGGAAAAATAATACTGCTGGTTATTACTTTTATCAAGCACCTGTAGAAACACATTCTTTATTAATAGAAACCTTTTCTGAAATAGAAAATGATGAAAAAACTATTGATAATTTAAAAATTTGGTTACTAAAAAATAAGCAAACTAACAGATGGAAAACCACAAAAGCAACAACAGAAGCTGTTTATGCTTTACTTTTAAATAGCAGTAACTGGATTTCTACTACTGAACTAGTAGATATAAAAATCGGAAATCGAAAAATAGACCCAACAAAGTTGGATGATGTAAAAGTTGAAGCTGGAACTGGTTATTATAAAACTTCTTGGAATGGTAGTGAAATTACTCCAGAAATGGCAACTGTTACCATCAGTAAAAAAAATAATGGTATTGCTTGGGGTGGTTTATATTGGCAATATTTTGAAGATTTAGACAAAATTACATCCGCAGAAACACCTTTAAAATTAAAGAAAAAACTATTCCTAAAAGTAAATTCTGATACTGGTAAAGAACTAAAAGAAATTACTGATAAAACACATTTAAAAGTTGGAGATTTAATTACAGTAAGAATTGAATTAAGCTCAGACAGAAATATGGAATTTATTCATTTAAAAGATATGAGAGCTTCTGCTGTAGAACCTATAAATGTATTTTCTAAATACAAATGGCAAGACAATTTAGGGTATTATGAAAGCACAAAAGATGCTGCTACCAATTTCTTTTTTGATAGACTACCAAAAGGTGTATATGTTTTTGAATATGATGTTAGAGTAAATAACGCTGGTAATTTTAGCAATGGTATCTCTACCATACAAAGTATGTATGCACCAGAATTTAGTAGCCACTCAGAGGGTATACGTTTAAAGATTGAGAATTAATTTTTATCGATTTTAACAATATCTTATTCATATGAGTTAAAAAAGTAAAACTATTAAATTTAGATTTGCATCATTATTAATTTTAAAATAAAACTAATATTATGAAAAAATATATCTTATCAATTGGTTTATTATTCGCGTCTGTAATCTCTATGAACGCACAAAGTATTTCTGACAATGCAATTGGTTTACGTTTTGGTGGTGGAGATGGTGTTGGAGGAGAAATTTCTTATCAAAAAGCTTTAGGCAGTAACAATAGATTAGAAATTGATTTAGGTTTAGCTAACGAATTCTCTAACTTTAAAGCAACTGGATTATATGAATGGGTTTGGAGTCTAGAAGACCAATTAAACTGGTACGCAGGTGCTGGTGGTGGAATTGTTTCTGCAAACGGAACAGGTATTTATGGTTCTGGAGTTATTGGTCTAGAATATGATTTTAATGCACCAATCTTATTATCTATCGATTACAGACCAGAAATAGGTTTTGCTGGTGGTTTAGATGGTTTAAACTCAAATGTAGCATTATCAGTTAGATACCAATTTTAAGCACATTCAATAAAAAAAATAAGAATTATTTAACATTTTTAAGTAATTCTTATTTTTTTTTACATATATTCGTCTTGTATTTTAGTTTAACCCCCAAAACAAATAATATGATTTCTTTCTTTTTTACTATCAGATTTTCTCTAATCTTAGTTTACAACAAACATTTTCACAACATTTTACATAAATAACTAGCAAAACAATAACTAGCTTATTTACAAATAATTAGTAATATCCAGAAATTTCTGTGATAGACTAATTATTAACGTATTTATAATTTAAAATAAAATTATCAACATTAATAAATGAATTAAAAAAACTACTAAATTAAATACTTATGAAGTCCCCCAACATTATACTTTTCGTTATTATTAACGTTATGTCTTTTTCTTTACATGCTCAATTAAATAACTTAAATGAGAATAATCTTCAAAATGATTTTTCAAATTTTACTGAGAACACTATTTTAAATTCTGATACAAATACAGAATTATGGTATAAAAATGTTTTTACTAAAACTTCAGAAAACGAAGCCCCAACAATAGACAAAACTATTTCAGAAGAAAAACCTTCTTCGAAAAGTAATTTCTTTAAGAGTCTTATAGGCAAAAATGACCCTTGTACTGATGGTGCTATTATAGGCACACCTACTGCCAATGATACTGATGGTGATGGAGTTAACAATATCTGTGACTTAGATGATGATAATGATGGTATTTTAGATGAAGACGAAGCATGTGCTAACACAGTTACTAGTTTCCCAAATGCAGAAAAAGGTTACTTATTTCAAGGAAACCCAACGAATGTTTATTTAGTTGATTTAGATACTGGTGTTTCTACGCTGCATCAAACACTTTCATACTATATTAATGGAGTAACTGTAAACGAAGATGATGGTTATTTTTGGGCAATTAATAAAAGTTCTAATCAAGTAGTTTTAGTTGACCCTTATACCTTTAACATTGTTGATACTTTAAACATCAGTGATTCTGCAGTTTCTGGAGCTTATGACCCAATTAAAAAACAATATGTAACTGCTACTCCTTCATTAGTTCAAGTTTTTGATGGTGATCCAGATTCTCCAACTTATAAAACAGAAGTTTCTTCTTTTTCTAGATCAGGTGGAAATTTAATTGATTTAGGATATAACACATCTGATGGAAATATTTATGGTATAAAAAATAGTTCTAATGAACTTCATAAAATAGATACTACAAACGAAACTGCTACAATTGAAGGGAATATTTCTGGCCTACCATCAGGTAATTATGGAGCAATTTATACAACTTTAGATGGTAATTTTTACATGAGTAATAACACTACAGGTGATATTTATATAATGGAGTTA
Source organism: Polaribacter vadi (assembly GCF_018861005.1). GTDB lineage: Bacteria > Bacteroidota > Bacteroidia > Flavobacteriales > Flavobacteriaceae > Polaribacter > Polaribacter vadi_A. Next base: position 91,284 of record NZ_JAHKQL010000001.1, on the reverse strand, counting down.
AGAAATGGATTGACAGCCACCGTTTTTTCAAACGGCCCTGCTTCAAACACAAATGATGGTGCAAAAGTTTTAAGTGTAGATTTATCTGGTAACCAAGTTTGTTTAGATACAGATGATGATGGTACACCTAACTCTCAAGATTTAGATTCTGATGCAGATGGTTATTACGATGTTGTAGAAGCTGGAGGTGTAGATAATGATGGTGATGGAATGTTAGATGGAAATGGTTTTGACTCTGAAGGTAAAGTAACTGGTGGATCTGGAGGATACAATGGTTCTAGTGGTTCAGAAAACCAAGCTCACAGAATGACTATTACTACATCTCCATCAGATGATACTACTGGCTTTGGTGGCACTGCTTCTTTCTCAGTAATAGCTACAGCAGAGCAAGCAACCAATTATTTAAACGGAAGTCCTGTTTACGATTCTCCTGGAAATGCTTCTGCTAGAATTATTTATCAATGGTATTTAGGAAATCCAGATACAGATGGCATTGCATTAACAGATACTGGGGTATATTCTAACACAAATACTGCAACTTTAACTATAAGTTCTGCTACAGGTTTATATACAAACAGATATTATGTAAGATTAACACATTTAGATAATGATAATTTAGAAGAAACTGAAAATGCACAATTAATTGCTAATCCTTGTGATTCAGTAGCATCTGGAAACCCAGATAATGATGGTGATGGTATTTCTGATTCTTGTGATGATGATGATGACAATGATGGTATATTAGATTCTAATGAATCGAGTTCTGATACTGATGGTGATGGACTTATTGATACATTTGATACGGATTCTGATAATGATGGTTGTTATGATGTTACTGAATCTGGTGGAATTGATGCAAATGGAGATGGAGTTTTAGATGGAACAAGTTATAACCAATCAAATGGTCAAGTTATTGGTGGTTCTGGAGGTTATAATGGTGTTAATGGTTATGAAGCAATTGCACAAACAGTAGAAATAACTTCTTCTCCTTCTAATAGCAGTGTTCTAGAATACGAAACAGCTTCATTTACAGTAGTTGGTCAATCTTCAACTGCAACTTCTTATAATAGTGGTACTCCTATTTACGGAAACCTAGGAAATGATAATGACAATATTACCTACCAATGGTATATTGGTGATCCTGAAAATGGTGGAGAAGCAATTACAAACCAAGGTATATATTCAGGAGCAGATACAGCAACTTTAGATATAGAAGTAGTTAGTGGTTTAGATAACACAACTTATTATATAGTTATAGGTAATTCAAATCCTTGTGCTACTGAAGTTCAGCAAGCTTTATTATCTGTTTCAAATGCAGCAGCAAACACCTCTACCCTTATTATTAGTCAGTATATAGAATCTGATTCTGGTACAGCACCAAGAGGTATAGAAATTTTTAACCCAACAACAGGAACATTTAATTTTTCTAACAATAATGTATGTATAAATATTGTTGCAGAAGGTAATAGTGCAAATTACTCTAATGCTTTAACCATTTCTTCTGGTACACTTTCTGGTGGTGAGGTTTTAGTTGTTGGTTCTTCTGAAATTGAAGATTATTTAATAGAAAATGAACTTAGAGATGTTACTTTTATAGAGCATGATTTTAATTTTGATGGTGATGACACCATTATACTATCAAATATTACAACTTCTGGTGGTACTATTTATGATATGTTTGGTGAATTAACAGCAACAGATCCAGGAGATTCTTGGTCTGGTGGAGGTGTAGAAACTAGAAATTGTAACTTAAGTATTAAAGATTATGAAAATGACAATCAGTTTTTTAGCTCAGGTACAAGTTCTGGTTGGTCTAACCCAAGTACAAGGTTTAAACAAACTAACTCTAATCCTTCAGGTACAAGAGGATTAAGAGGTTGTGGAGAAGCACCTATAAAAAATGTTTGGGTTGGTAATGATAGTGAAGACTTTCATAAACGTAGCAATTGGAAAAATAATACACATAAAAATTTATATTGCGACAATGTAACAATACCAAATACAGGAGTTACAAATTACCCAACATCTTATAGCCCAGTAAATTTAAAATCTCTAAAAATAAAATCTGGTGCAAGATTTAATTCTTTATCTTCTTGTTCTGGTAAAGTTAGGCAAGAAAGAGAAACCACTTCTACAAACTGGTACTTAATGGGATCTCCACTTAATGGACATACTTTTAATGATGAGTTTGTTACAGCTAACAATATACCAACCTTAAATACAGATATAGCAATTGCAGAATATGTTACACCTACAGATTCATGGAGCTATTTACAAACAGGTGGTTCATTGAATGCTACACCTGGTGTTGGTTATTCTATAAAAAGAGATAATACAGAAGAACCTTTAACTTTTACAGGAACTTTAAATACAGAAAATGTTACAATACCTGTTTTAAACACAGGTTGTGGTTACAATTTAATCTCTAATCCTTACTCTACAAATATTAGCACTCAAGACTTATTACAAGACAATACCTCTGATTTAGTAATGGAAGCTGTTTGGGTTTGGAATCAACAAGAAGACAATTATGAAGTTTATGTTGGTGCTGATGATTTTATTGCTGCTCCAACTCAAGGATTTTTAGTAAAAGCTAGAAACAACACAAATATTACAATTAATAAAAATGTTAGATGTCATTCGTGTTCTGGTAGTTTTCAAAAAACAGCAAAATCAGAAATTATATTAAATATGACTGATGGTAATAAAAATAGAGTTGCTAAAATATACTATAATCAAAATGCTACTACAGAGTTTGACAATGGTTTAGATGGTAGAACTTTTCACGGAATTGCAAATCCTTTAGATATTTATACCCATTTATTAAGTAGCAACTCAAATGTAGAGTTTCAAGGTGTAAAATTTCAAGTACAATCATTACCAAATTCTGATTATGAAAACATGGTTGTACCTGTAGGAATAACTGCTGCTATAGGCGAAGAAATTACCATTAATGCAGAAATAAATAACCTACCTTCAGACATAAATGTTTATTTAGAAGATAGAGAAAACAATACTTTTACAAATTTAAGTCTAGAAGATTTTAAAATCACTTTAAATGCTTCTTTAAATGGTATTGGTCGTTTTTATATACATACCACTACAAACAGTGTTTTAAGTACAGATGATATTAGTGTAAGTACAGACTATATAAATATCTATAATTCATCAAAAAACATTTTAACTATTGCAGGTTTACAAGCTAAAAATGCAGAAATTAAAATGTACGCAATAGATGGCAAACAAGTATTAAATACTAAAATTACATCAACTGGTTTGAGCACAATAAAACTTCCAAAACTATCTAAAGGTATTTATATTGTAAATTTAGATGATAATGAAATACAATTATCAAAAAAGATAATCATCAATTAATCCCCTAACTTTTTTAAAATTTAATAATGAAAAATTCAGAACAAAAATCTAAAGAAATTACAAGAAAAGAAGCATTAAAAAAACTCGGTAAATATAGTAAATATGCAGCTTTAACTGCATTAGGCACTTATGTAGTTTTAAACCCAAAAAAAGTACAAGCATTTAGTGGTGGCCCAGCTACACCTGGTGATGATTGGGGTTCATAAAAATTATAAAAAGCGCCTCCTAAAAATGAGGTGCTTTTTTTAAAATATTCTAAAACTAGGATTAAAAAAAACTGATAACCAAACAAAATGATTACAACTGTTTCTAAAATATTAGATTATGAACTATAAAGAAACGCTGTTTTTTATTGGTAAATGTTTAACAATTAACCGAGAAAAACATAATCTAGAAATTATAAAACATCAGTTAAAAAACGAAGCTATTAATTGGGAAGCAGTTGTAAAACTAAGCACAAGCCACTATGTTTTCCCTGCTTTATACTGCAATCTTAAAAAAGCCAATCTTCTTAGTTATTTACCATCAGATTTAGTTGAGTTTATGCAACACATTACACAATTAAATCTCGATAGAAATTTAGAAATTTTAAAACAGGCTAAAGAATTAAATAAACTTTTAATTGAGAATAATATTACACCAATTTTTTTGAAAGGTTTAGGAAGTCTTTTTCAAGATATTTATGATGATATTGCAGAAAGAATGATTGCTGATATTGATTTTATAGTTTCTAAAGAAAATTACATCAAGACAATTATCTTAGTTAAGAAATTTGGTTACACTAAAGTAAATAAATTTAAACATCATTCACCTATATTCAGACACCACCCAAGATTACATAAAAAAAATTGTGTAGCTCCTGTAGAAATTCATAAAGAGGTTTTAATTCAAAAATTTGCTGACGAATTTAATTTTAATCTTATTGAAAAAAACTGCATTAAAATTAATGATATAACTGTTTTAAACTACGACCATCAATTGACTTTATCTATACTTTCTAATCAGATAAATGATGATGGTTATTATATAAAAAACCTTACTTTAAAACACGCTTATGATGCATATTTATTATCAAAAAAAACGAATGCTAAAAAGACTTTTCAACAATTCTATCACTTAAAACATCCTTTAAATTGTTTTTTAGCCTCATGCTATCAAACATTTAATAAGATTGACTCACTAACTTACGAGTCTAACTCAGAAATAGAACAGTATTTAGAAGATTTTAACTTGTATTTAGTTGATGAAAAAAAACGTAAAAAAGATTATAAGAAGATTAAATTGAAACTATATCTTATCAGAAAAAGAGATTTTATCTTAAAAACAATTTCACATAAAGAATATAGAAATTGGCTTATTAATGATTTATTAATAAGGTTAAAACTTAAAAAAATGGCAGCTTAATTTTATTTTTTTATAACCTTTTTCTTTTTGCTCGCTTTTGCAAGCGGATTAAAATCTAAGGCCAATTGCAACCAATAATGTAAATCAACCTCTAAATCATAAGCATCTACAGACAAAAAAACATATCCTTTCATTGTTCTACCTGTAAAGTTCATTTCTTTACAACCTTCCTTTTTTAGAGATTCTTCATATTTATCAGGATGAATTCTAGCCATAATTTCATCTTTCATAACACCTACACACATTTTATCGTCTATCATAAAACAAGTACCACCAAACATCTTTTTCTCATTAAAAGAAACCTTTTTATCTATAAAAAAATTCGCAACTCTATCTGCTAAAAACTCATTATAAGCCATTTAGTATATTATTTTTTTGGAGGATATTGGGTTAAAATTTTGCTGATAATATTTTTAAAATGTAATTCTTTCTCTTCTGGCTCTCGTTTTTGTTTAATGGTAGAATTTAAAATCCCTTCCCAAATAATTGCATTGGATTTAGCATTTACAAACTCAATAATAAATTCTTCATTTAATTTTTTACCTCCTATTGGTATTCCTCCAGAAATTCCAAAACCACCATTTCTATTTCCAGAACCAATACCAATTCCTATAGAATTAGAGTTCTGAGCTTCTGAATAATTAGCAATTGCATTGATATAAAAATCAGGATTATCATTTTGCGTTAATCCTTTTTTATTAAGCTCTGTATTTATAGCTGATAAAACTCTTTTTATATCTAACTCGTTTAATCCTTTACCTAAATCTTCGAAAAAATTATAGGTTTTAAAGTTATTAAAATCGATTTCAGAGTCGTAATCTGCTATCACTTTAGATGATGAGCAACTCATCAATAAAAACAAAAAAAGAAACTTAATATACTTCATTTAAACTGTTATTATTACTCTTCTAACACTACTCTTGTTGGTGTATCTTTTCCATTAATAATACTTGCTGTACCTTTTGCAACTGCCTGAATAGTTTGCGTAATTACTGTCATATTTAAAGATTCTACTTCGTCAGAAGCTTTATGGTAATCTTTATCTACATCAATAGGTGTTGTAGAAAAAGTATGAGAAGGTACCCCTAACCTAGCCAAAGAAGCATTATCTGATCTAAAAAATAAATTAAACTTTTTATACGGATCAGGAAATAATTGATAACCTGTTCCTTCTAAATTTTTCTGAATTATTTTACCAAAATCAGATCTTTCAAAACCTGTTAACCAAGCTGTATTTGGCCCAAAACTTGGTATTTTGCCAATCATTTCTAAATTAATACCAGCTACAAATTTACTAGCATCAATTCCTTTTCCAAAATGAGTAGAACCTACTAACCCCATTTCTTCTGCAGTAAAAGCAGCAAAAACAATAGTTCTTTCATTACCCACTTTCTTAAAATATTCTGCCAAAGCTAAAACACCAGCTACACCAGAAGCATCATCATTTGCGCCATTATAAATACTATCTAATTCGCCTTCTTTTTTTCTAATTCCTAAATGATCATAATGTGCCGAAATTATTACATATTCGTCCTTTTTACTTTTACCCTCTAAAACACCAATAATATTTGCACTTGTAATTTCTTCTTTACTTCTTCTTGGTGTAAAATTAAAAATTTGCCTGTAAGAATCTAAACCATTAAAAGTGGTTAAACCAATTTTTTTATACTCATTTTCTATATATTGTGCAGCTTTTTCTATACCTTTTGTACCAGATTTTCTACCTTCCATATCATCAGAAGCTAATGTGTATAAGTGTTTTTTTACTGTTGCAGAATCAATAAAAAATGGTAAAACTTCCTTTTTTAAATTGCTAGTTTTTTCTGCTGATGCTCCATCTACACCATCTTTACCATCATTTCCTTTAACAGCTATTTTGCAGCTACTCAATAAAAACAATCCTAAAACAACTAATATTTTAAATGCTTTCGTCATAATATTTCTAATATTTTAAAGCATAAATATAACTAATTTAAATGCTTATTTTTGTGTAAAATTTTACAAATGATATTATCTGAAATTCCGAATATAAAACATACAAATGCTAATAATTTCTTTTTGCTTTGTGGGCCTTGTGCCATTGAAGGCGAAGAAATGGCATTAAGAATTGCTGAAAAAGTAATTACTATTACTGATAAATTAGAAATACCTTACATTTTTAAAGGAAGTTTTAAAAAAGCAAACAGAAGTAGAATTGATAGTTTTACAGGAATTGGAGATGAAAAAGCATTAAAGATTTTACGTAAAGTTTCAGAAACTTTTAACGTACCAACAGTAACTGATATTCACGAAGTTTCTGATGCTGCCAAGGCTGCAGAATATGTAGATGTTTTACAAATTCCAGCTTTTTTGGTTCGTCAAACAGATTTGGTAGTTGCTGCTGCAAAAACAGGTAAAGTTGTCAACTTAAAAAAGGGGCAATTTATGAGTCCAGCTGCCATGAAACATGCTGTACAAAAAGTAAAAGATGCAGGTTCTGAAAAAGCATGGATTACTGATAGAGGTACAATGTTTGGTTACCAAGATATGATTGTAGATTTTAGAGGAATTCCAGAAATGCGCCAATTTGCACCTACTGTTTTAGATGTAACCCATTCTTTACAACAACCAAATCAAACTGCAGGTGTTACAGGTGGAAGACCAGAAATGATAGAAACCATTGCAAGAGCTGGAGTTGTAAATAATGTTGATGGTTTATTTATTGAAACACATTTTGACCCTGCAAACGCAAAATCTGATGGTGCAAATATGTTACATTTAGACAATTTAGAAAGTCTTTTAAGTAATTTGGTTACAATTCGTAAAACGATTAATAGTTTATAAATACAATTTATTTTAAAATAGTTTTTGGGCGTTTTAACAGGCTTTCGCTACTCGCTTTTTTTCTGAAAAAGAAAAAAGAGCTCAAACAGACCACTCAATCCTTAACGCGCTCACTCAATTCCATAAAACAGAAACATATATCCTGCAAGGTTTCCAACACCTTGTAGGCATTTATTCTTTAAAACAGAAAACCTAGAAGCTTTTAAAGAAACCTTTCAGGCAAGGCACAATATTTGATTTCTTAAGTTGTTTAATACACTATAATGAAACAACTCATCTTTTTTCTTTTAATTTCTACTGCTACTTTTTCTCAAGATTTTGAAAAAGTTGATGCCAAAGTTTTACAATATCCACGATTTTCTAAGGTTGATGATTTAGCCAATAAAATTGAAAGCGATTTTACTAAAGATGTTGATAAAGTAAGAGCTGCCTTTTTTTGGCTGACAAAGAACATCAGATATAATTTAAAAGAATACTACAATCCTAGGCAAAGAAAATATCGATTTAGATATGCATCCGAAGAAGAAAAAGTACTAAAACTACAAGCTATTAAAGATGAATTGGTCAATACAGCTTTTAGAACAAAAATGGGTGTTTGTGAAGAATATGCACAATCTTTTAAGAAAATATGTGATTTATTAAAGATTGAATCTCAAGTAATAAAAGGCAATGTTAGAAGTAATTCCAATGAAATTGGCAAGATAGAAAGCTCCACAAATCATGCTTGGAATGCTGTAAAAATTAATGATGGTTGGATAATTTTAGATGCAACTTGGGCAGCTGGTTACGAATATAATGGCAAATGGATTAGAAAGTTTAACAACTACTTTTTTAATATGCCTAAAGATAAAATTTTTAAAACCCATTTTCCAGAAGACAACCTTTGGGTGTTACGTTTTGGTAGAATGAGCATTCAAGAATTTTACAATCAGCCAATTTATAGTCAGACTTTTTTGAGTTTACAAGCTGAATTAATTGCACCAAAAACTGGAATAATCAACCTAAAATCATCAGAGAACATCACTTTAAAATTTAAAAATCTAAATACAAATGCACTTATTTTTTATACTCTAAAAGGAAATAAATTTGCATTAAAACCAGTTATAAAATCGGAAAATGGTATTACTACATTATCAATAAAAAACCCGAATAGAAATACAGACTTGGTTTTATTTATCAATAAAGAAGATGCTTTGCATTTTAAAGTTAAGGTTAGGTAAGATCAAAAAGACTTGTAGACACAACTTTTAACTCCTTTTATAAAATCCTTTTTCTTTTAGTTGATGTGCTTCATCTAAAACCGTTAATAGAATTTCTTCATTAATATCATCTAACTTAAAATATCTTAGAGATTTTACTACTTTTCTGTTGTCTGAAATCAAATACTCATTATACTTAGTTAAATGTGCAGAAACCCAGAAAACAACATCTACATATCCTTTCTTTTTAGATGGGTTTAAATAGCAAAAAGGTCTATCATTTAAATAATAAAAGGGAATTTTCCATTTAAATTTTAAATCAACTTCAGGAAAAGAACCTTCAATTAAAATCTGTAAATGCATTAACATAGATTTAAAAGGTTCTGGTTGATTTAAAATGTATTCTTCTGCAGGTTTCATTTTATTGTATATTAGCCCAATTTAAATATTTATGGCGAAACAAGATAATATTCAATCAAATTTTTCTTTACAAGGTTATTCAAGTATTTTAATAGGAATCTATTTTTTAGTTGCTACTTTTTTAATAAAAAAATTAATAATGGGCTTTTTAGTTGATGGAAATCCTATAGGAGCTTTATCTCCTCAAATTATAGAAATTTTTATTCTAACAATAATATTTACAACTTTTATTTTCTCTTCTGTAACCCTATTTTTAAACGGAAAAGCAAAGTCTAAAAAATTAGATTATAAACTATGGAACTCTAAAACAAAAACTATTTTATGGAAATACCTGATTAGTTTTATTGTTATTTTTTTGGTGCTTACTTACCTAATATTCTTTAATTACAGTGATTATTTAGCACCAATTTTCTTATTATTATATGCTGTAACCCTACTCTTTTTAAAACTTAAAAACAGTAAAAATCTTTTTATTTTAGTAGGTGTTTCTTTGTTTTTAGCCTTAATCTGTTTCTTGATTCCTAATTATTGGTATTCATCACTTTTAATTTTAGGAATTGCCCATATAACTTATGGTTTGGTGGTAAAAAGTAATTAGAAATTTATTTATCATTTTTATTGCTAATGTAAAAAATAATTATTTACTTTGTATTTCAAAGTTCTTTAAAAATGAATTCAGAAGATTATTTAAAAGACATATCAGAAATTAAAACATTAATGAATAAATCATCACGATTCATTTCATTGAGTGGTTTGTCTGGTATTTTAGCAGGTTTATACGCCTTAATTGGTGCCTCTTTTGCTTATTGGTTTTATACACTAGATGGTAATGAATATATTGTAATAGAAAGTGAAATTTTCAACTTTCTTATATTAGACTTACTTGTTGTTGGGGTTTTAAGTATAGGAACTGCCATTCTTTTAACTACAAAAAAGGCAAAAGAAAACGATGAAAAAATATGGGATTCATTAACCAAAAGACTACTAACAAGTTTTATTGTGCCTTTATTAACTGGCGGAATTTATATACTTATTATTTTAAATCAACAAAAATATGGGCAAACAGGAGCTTTAATGCTTTTATTTTATGGTTTGGCATTGCTAAATGCATCAAAATATACTTTGGGAGATGTTAAATATTTAGGTTACACTCAAATTGTTTTAGGTTTACTTTGTGCTGTTTTCCCTAGTTATGGGTTTTGGTTTTGGGTAATTGGTTTTGGATTTATGCATATTATTTATGGAGCATCTATGTACTACAAGTACGATAGAAAATAGATGTAATTTAGCAACTTAAAAATAGGTTTTTGAAAAACATCATCTTAAATATTAATAAAGCATTCGATCATAGAATTAGATTAGGAATAATGTCTGTTTTAATGGTTAATGAATTTGCAGATTTTAATACGCTTAAAGAATTATTGGGTGCAACAGATGGTAATTTAGCAAGCCATACAAAAGCGCTCGAAAAAGTAGATTTTATTAAGGTTGAAAAACAATTTATTGGTAGAAAACCAAACACAAAATACATTGCAACAGAATTAGGAAAAAAAGAGTTTAAAAAACACATTGATGCTCTTGAAAAATTAATTAAAAATAAATAGAATATTTTTTTATCAACTTACTTTGTATTTCAAAGTTCTTTTAAAAAATAAAATATGAGAAAGAAGTTTATTTATTGGTTGTTTGAGTGTTCTCAAAGAATTTATATCAAATATAAAAACAAGAATCCATGGGAAATAAGTTCAGAAGAACTATTAACCTATTCAGAAGAGAGTTTTGGTTATCATTTAGGAAAACTACTAATTGAAAACAACTTTGAGTTGTTACCAAAAGTTGAAAGACACGATTGTTATCATTTAATAACTGGTTATGGAACAACTGTGGAAGATGAAATTGCGTTACAATATGTATGCTTTGGTAATGGAAAAAGAAGTCCGTATTTAATTGGTGTGCTTTTAGCTGGCACATTAATACTGCCTGAATACTACAAATACTATATAAAGTCTTACAAATTAGGTAAAAACTGCAACCAATTTTATCACTTTAATTATAAAAATCTTTTAAACTTTTCTTTTCAAGAAATTAGAGAAGCAATCTTTAATAAACAACAAATACTACAAATTCAATAACTATGGAAATTGATATTCAAAAACAAGAAGCATCTAAAAAATGGATGAAACTAGTAATTTTATTAGGTGCTATATTTTTTAGCCTACTTTTTTATCAGCAAAATTTTGGTTTAAATCTATTCTTATTTTCAGTATTAACTGTTATAATATTGGCTATACATAAACCTAAATCTTTTAATAAAAAACAAAATTTATTTATAACTGTTGGTTATTTTATTACAGGTATTACTATTTTTCTTTTTAAATCTAACTTAACAATAATTGCAAATATTCTTACTTTTATTACTCTTATAGGTAGTATTTCTGAACAAAAATCATCAATTTATATACAATGGATTAACGGTTTATATACTACTATTGTTGCTGTTTTTTCTTTACATTTTGATAAAATAAATAGCAATAAAGAACCAGAAAAAAGAAAAAAAATAGATTATGTTTATTGGTTTAAAACTGCTGGAATTCCTTTAATAATAGTAATAGTTTTTATCAGTTTATACAGAAATGGAAATCCAAAATTTGATGCTTTAATAACCAAAATTGATTTAAGTTATATCAATTTTCAATGGTTTGTTTTTACAGGCTTAGGGTATTATTTATTCTATAATATTACAAATCCCTTACAAATAGAACCTGTAACTTCTACAGATTTAAAAACTGGCAATAACCTGCTTAAAGAAGAATTAAAATATACATCACCCAAAAAAATAAAAAGTGAGAAACAAATGGGTTTTATATTATTAATTACTTTAAATATTCTAATTGTACTTTTCTTGGTAACTGATACATTATACTTATTTGAAATTCATAAAATGACAGCTCCACAGCTTTCTGAACAAGTACATACAGGTGTAAATGCATTAATCTTTTCAAATTTACTAGCAATTGTATTAATTCTGTATTTTTTTAGAGGAAGCTTAAACTTTATAAAAGATAATAAAAACTTAAAAATATTAACTTTTATATGGATTTTTCTGAATCTTATAATGATCATAATTACAGCAATAAAAAACATTGAGTATATTTTTTCTTTTGGGTTAACCTATAAAAGAATTGGAGTTTTGTTTTTTTTATTATTAACTGCAATAGGCCTAATTACAACCTATTTTAAGGTAACAAAAATTAAAAACTTATGGTATTTATTTAGAAAAAATACACAAATTGCATTTGTAATACTTGTTATTTCTTCAACAATAAATTGGGATAAAATAATAACTTATAATAACATTAATTATGCTGAACAAATTGATTTAAAATATCTTATTAACCTATCAAACAACAACGTGTTTTTATTAAAAGATTACATTGTGAAAAATGATATTAAAAATTTTAAAATTGATGAAAAACACAGACTTTATTTAATTGATTTAGAGAGTAATTCTTGGCAAGAAATGATATTTGATAATCTAAAAATAAAGTAGATGGAAAATTCTAATAAAATACCAAAATTACTATTGAAAGCATCTGTTTTATCTGCAATCATATTTTGGGTACAGATTCTTTTTGAAGATTATAGTACTGTAATAGGAATTATACCTTATGTTTTTTTATCAATAATACCAATATTTATTATATGTTCTCTTACTATTTTTTTCTGCATTTTAATTTTGTACTATTCTGTTAGAAATAAGATGAGTAATAATGAATTTTTTAGACGTTTTTTCCCCTATAATGCAATTGTAATTTTTTGTATTTGTGCTTATTCAATTATAATTTCAAAATTTCAAATATTTGTATGCATTTTCTTTATAACAGCTTTTTTTACATTAATACAAGCTTGGGTTTGGCTTTGCAAACCAGAAATAAATAAAAAAACTTAATCAGAAAAAGTTAGTTAGTTAGTTAGTTAGTTAGTTAGTAGTAAGTTGATTTGAGCAAGGCTTTAGACTTTAAAGTAAATAGCCTTGCTCTTTTTAAAAATAAATTATGATAAAATTCAATATAAAATATTTCGTAATTTTTATAATTCTGTTTGTATCAGAAATTTTAATTGCAAAATATGCAACAGGATTTTTAAGACATACTTTTGGAGATTATTTGTCTGTAATGCTATTATACACTTTTATTAAAAGCATTGTAAAAATATCAACTATTAAAGCAGGATTTTTTGTTTTGTTAATCGCTTATATAATTGAATTTTTACAATTGACAAATCTTGAAAATTTATATCCATTAAAATATAGAAGTATTCTTAAACTTATTTTAGGCACCTCTTTTTCTATTCCAGATTTAGTGGCTTATACATTAGGTGTTGCAACCATTTTAATCGTTGAAAAGTTAATAATTAAATAATAAAAGTTATCTCCCAATATTAAAATTACCCACTTTAAAACCTGGTTTAACATAATCTTTAGGTACATTTTCTGGTGGAACAGTTAAAACATTTCCATCACGAATTGCGCTGTAATGTGGAGACAATATTTCTATACCAGCATTGTGTAACTCATTTTTAATACTTTCGTGTAAATAAGAATAGATTACTGCAGATTTCTCTGGATGTTTGGTATGGCAATTAATTTCGTAATTTATGTAAAAATCGTCAAGACTTTTTACCAAAACAAAAGGTTCTGGCTTGTCTAAAATCATTTGTGTGTTTTTAGCACCTTTAACTAAAGCCTGTATAACATCTCCACTTGGTACATCATAACCAATTGTTACAGAAGTATGTAATATAACCCCAACTTCTTCTGCTGCATTTTTACTAAAATTGATAATATGATTCCCTAAAATGGTAGAATTAGGTACAGTTACATCTAAGTTTTTTATGGTTTTAACTCTTGTTACTAATAAACTTCTTTCTGTAACATCGCCAACTGTATTGCCTATTTCTACTCTATCCCCCACTTTAAATGGTCTCATATAAGTAATTACAACACCTGCAACAATATTAGAAATAGCAGCTGTAGATCCTAAAGAAAAAAGCACTCCAAAAAAGATAGAAACGCCTTTAAAAGCATCAGAACCAGAACCAGGTATATATGGAAAACAAACTACTGCTGCAAAAGCAATAATTACAATTCTAATTAAATTAAAAGTTGGTTTAGCCCAATCTGCATGAAAACCTTCTAAACGAACAGCTTCTCTTTCTAATTCGCCAGTTAAATATTTTAAGAATTTTAATAAATATTTAGTAGCAAAAACAATCACCAAAATAAAAAACAACCCAGGAATAAATTCTAAAAAACCATCAACAACAAAATGTACTGGTTTTAAAACATAAGAAAATATGGTATCTGCTATTTCTTTAGTTTCTGGAATAAATTTAAAAACAAAAGGTAAATACAATACTAAAAAAACAATGCTAAAACCAATTCTAATAGTTCTCGTTGCAAATTTTAGAATATGTTTTTCTCTTCTAGGTGTAATAAAACGAAAGAGTTTAGCAACTTCTTTATTTTTGAAGAGAACATTTCTATCTAGCTTATCTAGTTTAGTTTGTAATTTTTTGAATATTTTTTTAAAAATGAAGAAAAATAGAAAAATTCCTAATAAAGAAATTCCAAAATAAACATAATTTAATATCATAATGTAATGAGCGTAATTTGTTAGATTAAAAGTAAATATATACTTTTTTTATATAATCTTAAATTTAAGGCATGGTCTGTTGAATATTTCTAATTAAATCTTCTAAACCATTTAGCTTAAGCTCATAAACACTTGCCATTTGTAAACCTAATTTACCTTTTGGGAAACCTTGATTCTTAAACCAAACCAAATAGTGTTCTGGTAAGTCTATTAAATATCTATTCTTAAACTGACCAAAAGGCATTTTTGCTTTGGCTAAATCTAATAAGAATTGTCTATTCTGAAAATTATTCTCTTCCATCAATAAAATCTTGTAAGTAGGCAAAACGCTCTGTCAACTTCCCATTTTCTGTCATTTTTGCTCTTGCTAAAACTCCATCTTTATCATTATTGAAAAAAGCAGGAATTACGTTTTTGAGAAACATTTCTCCAAAACCTTCACTTGCATCTTTTGGTAACTCGCAAGGCAAATTATCTACAGCCATAACAGTAATTGCATTATCATCTGTATAATCTACTTCTTTTTCTGTCTTAGAATTATAACCATAAATAGGATCTGCAATAGTTGATGCTCTTAAGGTTGATGCAACAGGACCATCAACATCACAAGAAATATCTGCTACAAATTTAATCTTAAATTTTTCTGATTTTGCATCTTGTCTAGTAAACAAATAAGGTGCTCCATTACCATAAAAATGTCCAGCAATAAAGAAATCAGATACTTCTGCAAAACGCATAAAATCTGATTCGTAATTCTCTGGATGATCGTAAAAATCAAAATTATCAATTACTTTTCCATCTTTTCTTTTATTATAATCTAAAACATCTGCCAAACAATACACAGGTTCAGTAAAATTTTCACTCAAATAATCATCAACAGAAACCTCTTTAATAGCTATTGCATCTAACATTTCTTTGGCTCCGTAAGCAACTTTTCCATTACCCGTTAAAAGAATTTTAAAATTTATAGGTAGCGTTATTTTTTTTAATTTTGAAATTAATTCCTTTTGTGAATCTAAAGTTTCAGCCTTTGGTAGGCTAAAATTTTTATTCTTTAAACCAATTGCTCTAAAACCATTGTATGCACCAACAATACCTGCATAACGTCCAAAACCAATTAAACGCATTCCGTTTTCTTTTACAATCGTTTCGTGATCGAACAATACTATATTTTTATCTAAAATTGCGTTTAATAACTTTCTATTGTAAGGTTGCTTTTTGATGGTATGACTAAAGAAAAAATATTTCTTATTGTTGATTAAAGCATCAATTGGCACTTCTTTTACACCAAATAAAACATCGCAATCTGACATATTTTCAGTAATTTCAAAACCGGCTTTTTTGTAAGCTTCATCAGAAAAAACTCGAATATTTGAGCTTTCAACTTTTATGGAAGCTGTAGGGAATTGATTTTTAAACTCTTGTAATTTTTCCGGTGAAAATACGACTCTTCTATCAGGTGGATTTTTACGTTCTTTAATGATGCCAAACTTCATAATAATTGATTTAAAGGTTACTGAAATTACTGCTGTAAAAGTTGGTATAATATTTGTTCGAAGATATTAGATTTTAAAGAGATTAACAATTGTATTTTTTTATACTTTTGCAAACCGTATTTTATTTTATATAAAATATTTCTTTGACATTTTGGGGACGACTGGTTTTGACAGCAAGGTCAGTGAATTTGTAAGCATATCGAGTTATGAAATAACACTCGTAAAACCTAATTTCAACTTTTTAAACGGCGAAGATAACTACGCTTTAGCTGCTTAATCCGAATCATAGTAGGATTAGCCTAGGCTCACAAGGTGAGCAAGCTTTATGTCCACGAAAAGCCTTGGTTTATGGCGTTTCATTTTTGGGCATCGTAAAAATAAACATAGAAAACTTAAAGCTTTGGTAAGTTTTCGAAACTAAAAAAGCTAAGTTATAAGTGGGTTGTTCTTAATCAGCTTTTAAACGAAAACCAAATAAGAACTAAATATGTAGAAAGCTTTTTGGCTGCTTGTTTGGACCCGAGTTCGATTCTCGGCGTCTCCACTTAAAAACCTGTAAATTAATATTTTACAGGTTTTTTTATTATAAAACTACAAATTAACTCCTCTATAATATTCTAAAACTTTTACTCTTAAAAAATAATCGTATTTGGCAATAGAAACATTAATTTTTGCGTTTTCTAAATTGTTTTTACTGGTTATGTAAGCCAAGAAATTAGAAACTCCGTTATTAAACCTAGTTTCATTAATCTCAAAAGATTTTTGAAAAGCAACTACCTGTTTTTTTAAACTTTGATATCTGGCAAAAGCAGCTTCCATATCAAAATGTACTTGTTGAATGGCATTTTTTATATCTAATTCAGTTTGCTCTAATGCAATTAACGATTCTTCTACATTCACTTTTTCTAAAGCAACATTGTTTTTTGCCTGAAAACCATTAAAAATTGGTACACTTACAGAAAAACCAATTACAGAATTAAAATTATTATCAAACTGATCTAAATAATTAATATTCTGAGTACTATATAAGGTTTGATTGGTTAAAACTGGTGAATTTTGATTATTGATTGACACAAAATCTCCTGTTTCTGCAATAGTTGTTCCTGTTTCTGTAAAAGTTTCTGCTGCACTTGAATAATTCGTATTTAAACCACCAAACAAAGATATTTCTGGTATGTATTGAGCTTTTGCCACACTTACTCCTTTTTTTGCAGATTCTAATCGTAATTCACTTGCTTTAAAAGTAGACAAATTTTCTAAAGCATCATTAAACACTTGGTTAGGTGTAAATTTGTATTTATCTAAACTTAATAAAAAAGTATCTCCACTAACATCCATTTTAACTTGTAGATTTAAAAGTGATGTTAAACTTAATTTTGCATTATTTAAAGCAATTTCTGCAGAAAGAATATTAGTTTCATCCGAAGATTTTTGGCCTAACAAATCTGTATAATCTGCAGGGTTTTCTCTACCTTCATCAAACAAATCTTTTTGAATTTTTAATTGCTTATTTGTAGCTATTAATCGTTGTTTATTTAACGCTAATAAATCTTTACTATTTAAAACTTGCAAGTAGGCTAAAGTTACTGAAAGAATTAAATTTTGTTCTTCTTGCTCAACTTCTAAATTTGCAGCTTGGGTATTTAATCTTTGTTGTTTTAAGGTATTTAACAACCTAAAACCATTAAAAACAGTTGCATTTAAACTTAAACTTGCGTTTGAAAATGTTAATTGTTGATTGATAAAATCATTTGTAAACGGATCTATACTTCTACCATTATTTATACCTAAATTGTAATTTGCATTTACATTTGGTAATAAATTTGCTTTAGATTGTTGATAATTTATTTTGGTTGATTTTGCAGTATTTTTGGTTGATTTTAAACTTAAATTATTTTCTAGAGCTATATGTATACATTCTTCTAGCGAATATTTTTTTTCTTGCTCATTTTGGCAAAACATAGAAATGCTAAAAGCAAATGCAATTAAATAAACGAAACTTCTTTTTATCATTTTTAATACTTTTAAGCTGTTATAGTGTTCTAAGAAATAAATTTATTGTTGATGAATCTTAAGTTGTAACTTATTCTGTTTTTAAAGAGTCTACAGGGTTTGATATTGCAGATTTAATTGCCTGATAACTCACTGTAATTAAAGTAATCAATAAAGCACCAGAACAAGCAATTGCAAAAACTGTCCAAGAAATATTGGTTCTATAAGTAAATTTTTGCAGCCATTCTTTCATCATAAAATATGCAATTGGAGAACCAATTAATAATGAAATTACAACCAATTTTAAAAAATCTTTGGATAACAAAATCCATAATTGACTTACAGAAGCACCTAATGTTTTACGTATTCCTATTTCTTTGGTACGTTGTTCTGCTACAAAAGAAGCTAAACCAAATAAGCCTAAACAACTTATAAAAATGGCAAGTATTGTAAATACTTTAGATAAGTTTGCTACTCTTTCTTCAGATCTAAATTTTTGTCCATATTGCTCATCAACAAATTGGTAAATGAAAGGTAAGTTTGGAAAATTTGCTTTAAATGTACTTTCTATTTTTGATAAATTATCTGCAATACTTTTGCTTGGGTTTAATCTTAAGTTATAATAACTAGCTGATTCATTATTATCAAAAACATAAAAAGCTTGTTTTGTAGGGCTGTAAGGAGACTGTACAAGAATATCATCTATAACACCAATTATTTTTAATGGTTCTCTTGGGTCTTCATCATCAGAATCTCTAACGTATTTTCCTATAGGGTTTTCAATTCCCATATATTCTACAGCTGTTTTATTTAAAATTACAGCAGTAGAATCAGAAGCAAAATCTCTAGAAAAACCTCTACCTTCAATTATTGTTAACCCTAAAGTTTCTACAAAATCATAAGAAACATTTGTATAGGCAAATTCTTCTTGAAATTCAGGATCTTTCCCATCCCATTTAAAACCACTCCAATTAGACCAAACATCTGTCATTGGGCTACTTGTACCTGCCATATTTATAACTGCACCAGATGCTATAAATTGATTTCGCATCATCTCTTGTTTCCCATTAAATTCAGAGGTCATTACAGGTATTTGTATTAAGCCTTCTTTGTTATAACCTGTTGGTCTGTTTTTTGCATAATCTATTTGATTTATTACAATCATAGTTCCTATAATTAATGCAACTGAAACTGTAAATTGAGTAACTACTAATATTTTTCTTGGCAAAGCTGCAAAACGACCAGTTTTAAATGTCCCTTTTAAAACAGTTACAGGATTAAAAGATGATAAATATAAAGCTGGATAACTACCTGCTAAAAATGATGTGATGATGATGAAAATAAAAGAAACTCCCCAAAATTGATAATCTGACCAAGGAAAAACTATTTTTTTACTTGCTAAATCATTAAAACCATTTAAAAATAACAATACCAAACCAATTGATAACACAAAAGAAAGTACCACTATTAAAAAAGATTCACTTAAAAACTGTGCTATTAACTGACTTCTTTTTGATCCTATAGATTTTCTAATTCCAACTTCAATGGCTCTTTTTTCTGATCTTGCAGTACTTAAATTTACAAAATTGATACAAGCCAACAATAACACAAACACACCAATTATACCAAATAACCAAACGTTTTCAATTCTTCCTCCTGTTTGTATTCCTTCATCAAATTTATTACGCAAATACCAATCTTTCATTGGAAATAAAAACATTTGCGGATTAAACTGCGCTTCTTCTGGAGATGCTATTTTTTTAACATCAATAATTTTTGCTGTAACAGCATCCATTGTTGTGTTTTCATTAATTTGTACAAAAAGTTGAAATGAGTTATTTCCCCAAGAAGTTTTAGCATTTTGAATCCAAGTTCTTGAAGCCACATAATAATCCCAAGAACCAATAAAATCTAAATTCGAAAAACTATTATTATTAGGTATGTTTTTATAAACTGCGCTTACAGATAAATCATCTGTACTGTTTATTCTTACAATTTTTCCTATAGGGTTTATATCCTTAAACAACGCTTTTGCTGTTGATTCAGAAATCATTATTGATTTTTGGTCATCTATTCCATTTTTAACTCCAGAAACAATCTCTAAGCTCAGCATTTCACAAGCTCCTTTCTGCATAAAGTTTCCTTGAAAATTTAAATTGATTTCTCCATATTTTAAATATCTAGGTTGTGTCCAAGAAGACATCACTAAATGTTTAAAATTATCTTCATAATCTTTTTTAATAGCAAATTCTAAGGCTCTAGGAATTGCTTCTGAAGTTTCGGTTTTGTTATTATAGGTTTCATTTTGTAATACTTGTGCTATGGTATTACTGTTTTCAAAATGATTATTGTAATTCAATTCGTCGTTAATCCACAAACCAATCATTACAGTAGCTGTAATACCAATGGCTAAACCTAAAATATTGATTAGCGAATACACCTTATTTTTAAGGAGATTTCTGAGTGCAATTTTTATATAATTTTTAAACATAAATTTAAGTTTTCTAATTTTTAATAATTTTATTACTCTGAACGTAGAGAGTTTACTGGGTTTGCATTTGCAGCTTGTAATGTTTTTGCACTAATAATAATTAAAGCAAATAGAATCATGGCAAAAGCACTTACAACAAACACCCAAAAACTAATACTGGTTTTGTAAGCAAAATTTTGAAGCCAATTGTACGTTCCATACCAAGCAATTGGTGCAGCAATAGCAAAAGCAATTGCAACCAAGATTAAGAATTCTTTACACAACAATGCGTTAATTTGAAATAAAGATGCACCTAACACTTTACGAACTCCAATTTCTTTAACACGTCTATTAGTTGTATAAATTACAAGACCTAATAGCCCCAAACAACTAATTAATATTGATAAACCTGTTGCCCAGTTTAATAATTTCGATACTTTTTGTTCTTTTTTGTAGAATTTAGCAATGGTTTCATCTAAAAATTCTAGCCTCATATTAGTGCCTGGATATACTTCTTTATAAACTTTTTCAATTTTTGAAAGACTATTTTTTAAATTTTCGGTGGAATTGCTTTGTAATGAAATATGCACTGCTTGAAAATAAGACCATTCACCTCTGTACCAATCTCCATGCAAAGTGAGAGGTTTAATATCTGACTTTAAAGAACGTTGATGAAAATCTCCAATAACCCCAACAATTTGCAAGTTTTCTTTATCATAAAGTAAAGACTTACCAACAGCATCTTCTGCAGATTTAAATCTAAAAAATTTTCTTGCAGCTTCATTTATTACCAGTTCTTTTATGGTATCATTTCTTTGTACACGACCAGCAAGTAAATCAATTTCAAAAAGATTTAAATAGTTGGTATCACCAGCAAGTAATTGTATTTCTCCATACACTTCTTGGTTGTCAACCATTCTTCTCATATCAGTTCTGTTACTGCTTTGAGATGCAGGTGGATTAGCGCCAAGACTAATTTCTTTTATACTTGGTATTGCTGCTAATTTTTCTGAATACAGTTTAATTTTCTCAAAACTTTGTTCTTCTAAAGGTTTATAAACAGATACAATTGCATCTTTTTTGAAACCCATATCTTTACTCAATAAAAAATTAATTTGTTTGCCTACTAAAAGTGTGGCTATTATAAAAACTTGTGCAATTGTAAACTGAAATACAGTTAAAAATTTTCTTAAACGCACCTTTTTATCTCCAACTCCTAAATGATTTTTTAAAACTGAAATCGTGTTAATTTTTGATAAAACAATGGCTGGATAAAAACCAGACAAAAAAGTTACTAAGACTAATAATAAAATTATACTAATTACTACTATAGGTACTTTAAATAATTCGAAACTTAAGCCTGCAGGCACAAAATCTGAAAATACATTAATTAACCATTTAGAAAGTATTAATGATAAAAGTGCAGCAATTAAAACCAACAAAAATGTTTCTCCCATAAACTGCCCAATCAACTGATTTCTAGAACTTCCTAACGTTTTACGAATACCAATTTCTTTGGCACGTTGTGCAGCTTGTGCTGTGTTTAAATTGATAAAATTAATACAACCTAACAACAATAAAAAGATGGCTACAAATACTAAGTTTTTTAATAAAGACTTGCTTGCTTGTCCACTAGACCAATCATAAGTTCCGTAATTTTCATTAAAATGAATATCATTTAAAGGTTGAAGGTTAAATATTCTTTCTTCACCATATTTTATATCATCTTCATCTCTATGTTCAATAGCTATTTCTTTAAGATTATTTTTTATTGATGCTTTATTTGCGTTTGCACTCAACTTAACATACAATTGAGAATTAGAATTAGTATTATTCCATCTTTTACCAATTATATTTCCACGCAATCTTGTTTGCAACAAAGTTGGATGAGAAATAAATTCTTGAAAAATAATATCTGTTCTGTTTTTAAAACCCTCTACAATTCCAGTAACTTTTGTGTTAATAGAATCATTATACACCAAGGTTTTACCAATAATTTCAGAAACTGCTGTATTTGGGAAATACTTAGATGCGCGTTCTTCTGTTAAGATTACTTCGTTAGGGTTTTGTAGCGTTTTAATAGCATCACCAGCAATAAATTTGTAATCAAAAATTTTAAAATAATTTTCATCTGCATAGATTACATCTTTAGGTAATTTAAATTCTAAATCTTCTGTTCTATTATTAACCTTCATTGGTCTTTCTAAATAAAACTCACTAACTACATCAAAATTAGAATTATCTTGTATAGCACCTTTTAATGCTAAAGTTACTCCTGAATTAGAAAACTCACCTTCTGGAAATTTAAAATCGGTAACTACTCTATAAATTCGATCTCCATCTTTATGAAAATCATCAAAAGTATAATCGTAATACACCATTAAACCTATTATAAAAGAAGCACTAAAACCAATAGTTAAACCAATAACATTTATGAATGAAAACACCTTGTGATTCATCATATTTCTAAATGCTATTTTTATATAATTTTTAAACATTTGCTCAGTTTTTATGGGTTGGTTTTAATTTTAGGCAATAACGCTTACACTAAAATATTTTCTGTTACTTTTTGGCCATCTAACATTCTAATAATTCTATGGCTGTATTTTGCATCGTGCTCACTATGAGTTACCATAATAATTGTAGTACCAGCCTCATTTAAATCGATTAACAGATCCATAACTTCATTACCATTTGTACTATCTAAATTTCCTGTTGGCTCATCTGCTAAAATTAATTTAGGATTATTTACAACTGCTCTTGCAACAGCAACTCTTTGTTGTTGACCTCCAGATAATTGCTGAGGAAAATGATTACGTCTGTGCATAATTTGCATTTTCTCTAAAACTTCTTCTACTCGTTTTTTTCTTTCTGATGTTTTAACACCTGTATAAATTAAAGGCAGCTCTACATTTTCAAAAACGGTTAATTCATCAATCAAATTAAAGCTCTGAAAAACAAAACCAACATTGTGTTTTCTTAATTGAGCTCTTTTTCTTTCATTATAACCAGCTACTTCTTCTCCATTAAATTTAAAACTACCAGCATCAGGATCATCTAACAAACCTAAAATGTTTAATAAAGTTGATTTTCCACAACCTGATGGCCCCATAATTGCAACAAATTCTCCTTTTTTAACTTCAAAAGACAACTTGTTTAATGCTATGGTTTGTACCTCATCTGTTCTATAAAATTTCTCTAAATTGTTAATTTCTATCATTATTTTTGGCTTTACGCTGTTCGCTTTTCGCTATTAGCTTTGGATTTTTAAATTTGATTTTTTCTCTTTTGATATTAATTCTTAACTCTTTTATCTATTTTCTTTATTCTATTTTCTCTCGTCTAAAATCTAACTACTTTATAATTATTTGCTCTATTTCGTCATAAGAATCGTAGCTAGATGTAATTACTTTATCACCTTCATTTAATCCGCTAATTACTTCGTAATATTTTGTGTTTTGGCTTCCTAATTGAATGTCTACTTTATAAGCAGAAGAACCATCTTCACTTAATTTAAAAATCCAATTACCACCTGTTTTTTGAAAAAAGCCACCAACAGGAATTAACATTGCCTCTTTTTCTGCGCTTAAAGCCACTCTAATTTGTAAATTCTGACCTCTTCTAATTCCTTTTGGCACTTCGTTTTCAAAAACCATATCTACTTGAAAACGTCCATTTGTAACTTGTGTAAAAATCTTTTTTATCACCAAAGTATATTGCTTGTTATTTAGGTTAAATGTTCCTGTTTGTCCTGTATATATTCTAGAAATATAGTGTTCATCTATATCTACCCTTACTTTATAACCTGTAACTACATCTATTTGCCCTAATCTTTCTCCTTTATTTTTAGACTGACCAATTTCTGCATCTAAAGAAGTTAATTGCCCATCAATAGGAGCTCTAACCACTAAATCTTCTACCTTTTTTCGCATCAATTTTAAAGCACTTTGGGTTCTTTGATATGAGTTTTTAGCTTGTTGAATTTCTTGTTTTGTAGCAATAGAATCTTCTTGTAAAATTTCATTCGTTAATTTCATTCTTTGCTTTTGGTAGTTGTAATTATTTACTGAAGACTCATAATCTTGACGCCCAATAGCCCCTTTTTCATATAATTTTGAATTTAAATCGAACAAACGTTTCGCTTCAATTAAATTATTTTCTACATCTGTAAATTGATTTAATCTATTAATTGTATTCTGTCTTGCTGCATTCTGCGAAATTTGCATTTGCGTTAATAAATTATAAACAGAAGTTTCCTGGTTAATTAAACTTAACTCCAAATCTGTATTTGCTAATTTTAAAATTGGCTCGCCTTTTTTCATAATTGCGCCATCTTCTACAAACTTCTCTTCTACTCTACCACCCTCTACAGCATCTAAATAAATAGTTGTTATGGGTAACACAATTCCGCTTACAGGTATATTTTCTTGAAAAACTCCACTTTTAACTGTATTAATTGCAATTCGTTCTTTATTTACAGAAAGTTTAGAGCCTCCAGAGGTTGCATAAATCACATAAATAATTAATAGTAATAGAAGTGCAATTCCACTAATTTTTAATATTATTGATGTAGAAAATTTCTTTTTTTCTATTTGAATGTCCATTTTTACTTTTTTATTTCTCTTACTTCATAGACAAGATGATGCCAAAAATTAAATATCCTGATTATCAGTATTTTAAATTTTTCATCAAAAATAAAAGTGTTCGGTTTTGATACAGTTTCTGTTCGGTTTTGATACAAAAAAAATCATCTTAATAATTTTCTTTCATCAATTTAAAATCTTGATTATAAAATTGTAATATTGTAAATATGGTTTTGAAAAAAGCAAAAATATTGGTAATTGATGATGATGTTGATGTTTTAACAGCAATCAGACTTTTACTAAAACCTTTGGTTAATGAAATTGTAATAGAGAAAAACCCGAGTAATATCAATTTTCAAATTGAAAGTAAAAAGTTCGATTTAATTATACTAGATATGAACTTTAATGGTTTAGTAAATACTGGTAATGAAGGTATTTTTTGGTTGAATAAAATTAAACAATTTAACCCAAATATTGCTGTAGTTTTAATGACAGCTTACGCAGATATTGATTTAGCTGTTAAAGGTTTAAAAGAAGGCGCATCTGATTTTTTAATAAAACCTTGGAAGAATGAGAAAATTATAAATACAATTAAATCCATTTTAAAATCAGAAAAAAAATCGAAAGACAATTTTTCTTCAAATAGCATTCCTATTATTGGTGAAAGTGCTGTAATGAAAGATGTTTTTATCAAACTAAAAAAAGTTAGTCCAACAGATGCAAACGTTTTAATTTTAGGTGAAAATGGAACAGGAAAAGATTTAATTGCAAGAGCTTTACACGAAAATTCTAACAGAAAAAATAAGCCTTTTGTAAAAGTTGATGTTGGTGCATTAACAACAACCTTATTTGAAAGCGAATTATTTGGTTACAAAAAAGGAGCCTTTACAGGTGCAAATGAAGATAGAAAAGGACGTTTTGAAACTGCAAATGGTGGCACTTTATTTTTAGATGAAATTGGTAACATTTCTCTTGGTCAACAAGTGCGTTTATTAACGGTTTTACAAAACAGGCAAATAACGCCTTTGGGCTCTAATCAACCTATAAATATTGATATTCGTTTAATTTGTGCTACCAACGAAAAACCTAATGTTCTAGCTGATGAAAAGAAGTTTCGTAAAGATTTAATTTATAGAATTAACACTTTAGATATTACAATACCTCCACTTAGAGAAAGAGGAACTGACATTGTTTTACTCGCTAAATATTTTGTAAATCTTTATGAAGAGAAATACAATAAAAGCACTTTTGAGTTTGATGTAAGTTTTACTAAAAAACTAAAAAACCATAATTTTCCTGGCAATGTAAGAGAACTACAATACATTTTAGAAAGAGCTGTAATTATGACTGATGGCACTATTTTAAAAGCAGAAGATTTGGTCTTTTCATCCATAGAAAGATCAATAGAAAACAATATTCCAGAAACACTAAATTTAGATGATTTAGAAAAAAATGCAATTCTAACTGTTTTAGAAAAACACAATGGCAACATCTCTAAATCTGCCAAAGAACTAGGTATTACAAGAGCTGCACTCTACAGAAGATTAGAAAAGTATGAATTATAAAGGATACATTTTAAAACTATTCTTCAGAATTTTTATACTTATTGCATTAATTCTGGGACTCATTTATTTTATCTATCAAGATAAAATTACATACACAATTTTACTAAGTTTTGGTTTAATAATTGCCATTGTAAACTTATATCAATTTATAAAAAGACGTTTTTCTGCTATTGATGATTTTTTTGAATCTGTAAAATACAGAGATTTTTCTAGATGGTTTCCAGAAGATAGAGGTCCTAAAGACATTCGTTTTTTATATACTGGTTTTAATGAAGTAAATAGAACTATCAAAGAAATAAACATTAAAAACGAAACACAATACATCTATCTGCAAAAAATTTTAGAAATGATTGATGTTGGAATTATCGCTTATAATATAGAAACTGGAGATGTTTTATGGCTAAATGATACCTTTAAAGAAATTATCGATTTTCCATCATTTAAAAATATTCGTTTTGTAGAAAATAGAAAACCAGAATTATACAATATTATTTTTGAAACCTATAATAGAGAACCTAACTCAATTACAATAGCACTCCAAAACGAACGTTTAAAAGTTTTAATTTCTGACACCATTTTTCAGATAAAAGAAGATTCTTTTAAACTAGTTGTACTACAAAACATTGATAATACTTTAAATAAAAACGAATCTGAAGCTTGGAAAAAATTATTAAGTGTAATGACACACGAAATAATGAATTCTATTGCGCCTATTTCTTCTTTAGCAGATACTTTACAAAGAAATCTAGAATTAAATATTGAGAAACCTAATGAAAATTCTTTAGAGGTAGAAGATTTAAATGCAGGTATTAAAACGATAAAAAACAGAAGTCAAGGTTTATTAAAATTTGCAAAAACTTACAGAAGTTTAAGTAAAGTAACCAACTTAAATCTTCAAAAAACACAAGTTTCTGAGCTTTTTAATAATATTGAATTGTTAATGGCTCCATCAATAAAAGCTAAAAATATTGATATTCAGTTTTCAATTTCTTCTAAAAGATTACAACTAGATATTGATGTGCATTTAATAGAACAAGTATTAATCAATTTAATCTTAAATGCAAAAGATGCTTGCCAAAAACAAGAAAAACCGTTAATTAAAATTACAGCTTCTCAAACCCAAAACCACAATACAATTATTAAAGTTTTTGATAACGGAACAGGAATACCCAAAGATATTATGGAAAATATTTTTATACCCTTTTTTACCAGTAAATCTACAGGGAGTGGAATAGGCTTAAGTCTTTGTAAACAAATCATGTTATTACACAAGGGGAAAATTTTAGTGAATAGTGTAGAAAATGAAGGGACCGTTTTTAGTCTGAGTTTTTAGTCCTTTTTTATTAAAAAAATGTTAAAATCAATATTGATTGTAATTTTTTAAATAAAGATACGTCCTAGTATATGGTAAGAGTAATCTTATCATTCTTTTTCATAGCAATTTTCCCACTCCTCACTGAGGAGTGGGTTTTTTATTTCTATATTGCACAAAAGAAAAAAATTGAAAAAAGTAATTGTTTCTGTTACCAATGATTTAACCACAGACCAAAGAGTACACAAGGTTTGTACTACTTTAGTAGAAAACAATTTTGATGTTCTACTTGTTGGTAGAAAATTAAAATCATCAATAGAAATTGACAGAAACTACAAAACAAAAAGATTAAAATTAGTTTTTAATCAGAGCTTTTTATTCTATGCCGAATTTAATTTTCGCTTATTTTTATTTCTCCTTTTTAAAAAGAAACACATACTATTAGCTAACGATTTAGATACTTTATTAGCTAATTTTCTTGTAAGCAAATTACAGCAAAAAAAATTAGTTTACGATAGTCATGAATTATTTTCTGAAGTGCCAGAATTGGTAAACAAACCTTTTAAGAAAAGTATTTGGGTGGGTTTAGAAAAAATGATTTTACCCAAACTAAAACACACGTATACAGTTTGTAATAGTATTGCTGAGTATTACAAAAACCTTTATCAAACTAATTTTACCACGATAAGAAATCTACCAAAGAAAAAAGAAGTTATAAAAGATGCTTTTTCTTTTGATGTAACCAACAAAAATGTAATTCTTTATCAAGGAGTTTTAAATGTTGGTAGAGGCTTAGAATTAATGATTGATGCTGTTCCATTTTTAAATAATACGATTTTAGTAATTATTGGTGATGGAGATATAGCAACATCATTAAAAACAAAAATTACAGAAAAAGGATTACAAAATAAAGTCTATTTTTTAGGAAAATTAAATCCAGAAGAATTACATAAACTTACACCTAATGCTAATATTGGAATTAGTTTTGAAGAAGATTTAGGACTCAATTATAGATATGCATTACCCAACAAAATATTTGATTACATTCAAGCAGAAATACCCATTTTAGTATCTGATTTACCAGAAATGAAAAGAATTGTTACAGAATATAAAGTTGGTGAAATTATAGAAAAAAGAACTCCAGAAGCAATTGCCAATCAAATAGAAACCATGCTTAAAAAAGATTTTAGCAATGCACTTGTTAAAGCAAAATCAGAATTAATTTGGGAAGCACAAGAACAACTCTTGTTATCTCATTTTAAATAATTTTACTTTTTATATTGATGCGGATTTTCTCTAACTCCTTTCTTAAAAACTTTTCTAACAGTACTTCTTAAAGTATTATCTATTTGTAGCAAAGAATCCTTTATTTTTTCTGATGGTTTTGCTCTAAAGGTTGTAACATGAAAAGTATCTGACTCAAAAATTGGTTTATCAGAAAAATAATAATTAGACACACAAGTTCTTACATTTTCTTCAGATATTTTAGAAACTGAATGCCAAGAATTACTATGTGTTGCCATAACAACAAGCCTGTTAAATTTACTTTTTACAGTTAATGGTTTTTCTTTTAAACCATTTTGCCACAATTCTAAATTACCACCATTTTCTAATTGCCAATTTGGAGTAGCATAATACAATAAGTTTAGAACACGCCATCTATTTCTGTCTTTATCATGCGAATTATCTAAATGCGGATTTAAAAAATTATCTTTTCCCATTAATGATAAACCTCCTGCATACAAATTTTCATCAGGATAAATAGAAGGCAAATCACAAATTTCCGCAATAATTTCTACTACTTTTTTATCTTGAAAAGCATAAATAACTTCTTCTAAAAGATCATCGTACTTATCCATTTGATAGGCTAAATACTTAAACTCTCTTAAATTCTTTTTCTTTATTGCATCTTCAGTTTTAGGAAATTTTTTATAAATACTTTCTGCTAATTCTTTTGGCAGAATATCATCAATAAAAAAATACCCAATTTTATCTTTAGAAGATAAATACTGTTCTTTTAATACAGCTTTATTTTTAAGTAAGTTTTTATAAATTAAATGTCCTATTTCAATTCTATTCATAGCTCGATTTTAGGTAACACAAATAGCAAACTTTCATACAGCTTAAGTAAAAAACTGAAGATTTATTTATAGCTAACCTCTCAAATAAAGTATAAAATTTACCTAGAGTTTTATTCAGTTTTACCTTTTTAAGTTGATTTACAAATTTTAATAAAGTTATGTTTTCTGATGCAATTAGTTGTTCTTTTTCAATAAAAACAAGGTTTTCCATTGCCTTTTTTGTTTTAGCAACAAAAGTAGCATTATCATCTAAACCTAAATGATATACCTCATTAGTAATATGCTCAATATTAAAACCTTTTTTGACTAATTCTAAAGAAAATAATAAATCTTCTCTTCCGTATTTTATTAATTTCTCTTCAAATTTTACTGATTTAAAAACTGCTTTCTCAATTAAAAAATTAGACGTAAAAAAATACTTTTCTGCATTAGCTTGTCTTTCTTTTACGGGTATTGCTTCGTGTTTTTTACCAAATTTATAACGTAACAACTGTTTATTTTGTTGTGTGTCTTCATATAATAATCCACCACAAAAAACAGTATCTGTAACTTTAAATTTTGTAATATATTGCTTAATAAAGTCTTTGCTTTTTGGGCAAACATCTGCATCTAAAAAAAGCAACCATTTGTTTTTAGCTTCTTTAGCTAATAAGTTTCTGATAGCACTTCTGCCCAAATTTTGTGGTAAGCTTTTAAAAGTTGAATTTGGTAAAATATTTATTTTTTGGTTTTCTAAATTTAATTCAGAATTTGAAGCATCATCAAAACAAAGAATTTCGAAATTAATATTTTCTAAAATTAATTGTTGGTAAAGTTCTTTAACCAGAGAAAAGGTATTGTAATTATATGTTGGTATTAATACAGAAAGCATTAAACTGTTGCTTGTTGCACTACCTCAAACAATTCTCCTGCTTCTACTTTTAATGTATTGTGTTTAAACTTTACAATTAATTGATAATCGTGAGTTGCCATTAAAATTGTTTTTCCGCTTTTATGAATTTCATTTAAAAGGCCCATAACTTCTAACGATGTTTTTGGATCTAAATTTCCTGTAGGCTCATCTGCTAAAATTAATTCTGGATCGTTTAACAAAGCTCTTGCAATAGCTACTCTTTGTTGCTCACCCCCAGAAAGTTCAAAAGTATTTTTATAGTATTTAGATTGCATACCTACTTTATCTAAAACCTCATTTATTTTTGCTTTAATTTCTTCTTTATTTTTCCAACCAGTAGCTTTTAAAACAAATTCTAAATTTCCAAAAACTGTTCTATCACTTAATAATTTAAAATCTTGAAAAACGATTCCTATTTTTCTTCTTAAAAACGGAATTTCTTTATCCTTTAGGTTTCTTAAATCAAAATCAACAATAGAACCTGTACCTTTTTGCAGTCTTAAATCTCCATAAAGTGTTTTCATTAAACTACTTTTTCCACTTCCTGTTTTACCAATTAAATAGTAAAAACCTCCTTTTTGAATGGTTAAATTAACCTTAGATAACACCAAGTTATCTCTTTGATAGATATCTGCATTTTCTAATTGTAAAACTGGTTTTTCCATAAAAATAGTCGTTTTTACAAACTTATTAGTTTCTTATGATTTTAGCATACAAAAATTCAATAATTCTTATTTTTGCAGTAAATTATTTTGAATATTTTTTTAGACATCA
Source organism: Polaribacter vadi (assembly GCF_018861005.1). GTDB lineage: Bacteria > Bacteroidota > Bacteroidia > Flavobacteriales > Flavobacteriaceae > Polaribacter > Polaribacter vadi_A. The sequence continues at coordinate 59,244 of NZ_JAHKQL010000001.1, read as the reverse complement.
TCCAACAAATTAAAAAAATGTTCGTTAATTAGGTTATAACAAAAACAATTGTATGAAATTTAGTTTTAGTATAAAATCTATTTTATCATTTACTTTCTTACTATCAACTTTTGTTGCTTTTTCACAACAATCTATTGCAGAGGCTAGTGTAATTACAGACTTTAATAATGCACTTAAACTTTATAATAATAAAGCGTATGCTGCTGCACAAAAAACCTTCGAAAAAGTACAAACAGATGCCAAAGAAAGTTCTAGTTTAAAAGCAGACGCTTCTTATTACGATGCAATGTGTGCTGTAAAATTAAACCAAACTAATGCAGATGATAAAGTTTTAACTTTTGTTGATGAAAACCCAACAAGTAATAAAAAAAACAAAGCGTTTTTTAATGTAGGTAATTACTACTTTGCCAATAAAAAAGCAGCACACGCTTTAAAATGGTATCAAAAAGTAAATATGGATTTAATTTCTGAGGATAACAGAAAGGAATTAAATTTTAAAATGGGTTATGGTTATGTAGTTGCGAATAGACTAACCTTAGCTAAAGATCGTTTTTTACCATTAATAAACGATGCTAAATATGGTAATGATTCTAGGTATTATTATGGTTATATAGCATACAAACAAGAAGATTATGGCATTGCAGAATCTACGTTAAAAGAAATTGCTGATAATAAATCTTACAAATCAGAAATTTCTTATTATTTGTTAGACATCAGTTTTAAAGCTGGGCAATTTGAACGTTGTGTAAAAGTGGGGCCAGAACTTTTAAAAACAGCCAAAAGAAAAGACATTTCAGAAATATCAAAAATTGTAGGTGAAAGTTATTTTAACTTACAAAAATACGAAGAAGCAATTCCTTACCTTATTGCATATAAAGGCAAAGCTCGTAAATGGAATAACACAGATTATTATCAATTAGGTTATGCCTATTTTAAGCAAAACGATTTTGAAAACGCCATTAGTTATTTTAATAAAATCATCACTCAAAAAAATGAAGTATCACAAAATGCATATTATCATTTAGCTGAATGTTATTTAAATACAGATAAAAAAAACGAAGCTTTAAATGCTTTTAAAACCGCAAGCGAAATGACATTTAGCTCTAAAATTCAGCAAGATGCTGCTTTAAATTATGCTAAATTGAGTTACGAAGAAGGTAACCCTTTTGAAAACGTTTCTGATGTTTTACAGAATTATCTAAAAAAATATCCAAACTCAACTTCTTATAACGAAATTAATGAATTGGTAGTTTCATCATTTTTACATCAACAAGATTATCAAGGTGCATTAGATTATTTAAAAAAGAAAAAATCGCAAGAAAATTTAACACTAACATCAGAAGTTTCTTTATACAGAGCAATTCAGTTATTTAATCAAAAGAAATTACAACAATCTCTACCTTATTTTACAACTGCTAAAAGTGCAAATGATGCAGAAATTTCTCAAAAAGCAAATTATTGGGAAGCAGAAACTCTGTATCGTTTAGAAAATTATACAGAAGCTTTAGCCAAATTTAAATCAGCAAAAAACAATTTAACATCAATAAATAAGGTAGAGTTTTCTTTGATAGATTACAATATTGGTTACACTTATTTTAAACTGAAAGAATACGAAAATGCAATTAATTCTTTTAATCGTTTTTCTAAAACTAAAGTTGATGATGAAGTTTTAATCGATGATGCATTTATACGTTTAGGAGATAGTTATTTTGCATTAAGAAACTACTCAAGTGCCATTAATAATTATAAAACTGTAGTTGATAAAAATGGTGCAGAAGCAGATTATGCACAATATCAAATTGGTATGAGTTATGGTTTTCAAAACCAAAATGATGCTAAAATTGATGCATTAACCAAAGTAGTAAATAAGTATAGCAATTCTACTTTAAAAGATGATGCATTGTATCAATTAGCAAATACTTATACCAAAATAAAAGACAACAGAAAAGCACACCAAGCTTACGATCGTTTGTTAGCAAAACATCAAAAAAGTGCTTTTTTACCAAGAGCTTTAGTACGTCAAGGATTATTGTATTATAATGAAAATCAGAATGCAAAAGCTTTAGAAAAGTTTAAATTGATGGTGAGTAAATTCCCAAATTCTTCGGATGCTTTAGAGGCTGTAAGAAATGCCAAAAACATTTATGTAGATGAAGATAATTTAGATGGTTATGTTGCTTGGACAAAAACTTTACGATTTGTAAATGTTTCTGATAATGAATTAGAAAACTCAACTTTTGCAATTGCAGAACGTAAATACTTTGAAGGTAAAAATGATGGAAGTATTTTAAGTCTAAAAAAATATTTAAGAAATTTTCCTGATGGTAAAAACAGTTTAAAAGCGAATTATTACTTAGCTGATATTTTGTTTAAAGAAGGTTTATTTAACCAAGCAGCAGACAAATATAAAGTAGTTTTAGAAGCTGGCCAAAGTGAATTTAGCGAAGATGTTTTGGCTAAATTATCTCAAATATATCTACAAAAAGAAAATCTTAATGAGGCTATACCTTTGTTAGAAAGATTAGAACTTGAGGCTTATGTCTCAGAAAATATTTTGTTTGCGCAGAGTAATTTAATGAAAGCATACTCAAAAACAGAATCTTATTTCTTGGCTATAGAATACGCTGAAAAAATATTGAAAAAAGACAAATTAGATGACAGTTTAGAATTAGATGCAAAAATTATTATTGCAAGAGCATCTTTTTTAAATCTAGATTTACAAAAAGCGCAAGAGTATTATAGTGTTGTAGAACAAGAAGCAACAGGAGAGTTAAAGGCGGAAACCTTGTATTACAATGCTTACTTTAAAAATTTAGAAAATGAGTTTGAAGCATCTACCAAAGTTGTGCAAGAATTAATTGCAAATTATTCTGCTTATAAATATTGGGGAGTAAAGAGTTATGTAATAATGGCTAAAAATTATTACAGTTTAAAAGATGCTTACCAAGCAACATTTATCTTAGAAAACGTAATTAAAAACTTTACTCAGTTTGATGATATTGTAAAAGAAGCTCAAATAGAACTCGATAAAATAAAAGAAAACGAAGCCAAAACCAATAATTCTATAACTCCACAAAATAAAAATTAATGAAAAAAGGCTTAATCATATTTTTAATTTTCTTTGCATTGTTAGTCACAAATGCACAACAAACAAAACCTGTTGTTGCAAAAGACACCGTAAAAACTGAGGTTGTAGAAGTAATTACTACTTACAATCCAGAAATTGCAGATGCTAACAAGATTCATAAAAACCCTGTTGTAAATTTATCAGACAACAGCAAAAAGAAAAAACTGACTTATAACATTTTTTCGGCTCCAGTTGCCTCTACTTTTATACCAAAAAGTGGTGTTGTAAAAGGTATAGATGTTGGTGTTAAAGAACGTATTTACGACAATTATATAGCTGCTGGTTTTGGCAATTTTACATCTCCTTATTTTGAAGCGTATTTACATAATTACACTCGTTTTGAAAGTGAAATTGGTGTTTCTCTTAAATACGAAGCTTCTTTAGCTAACATAGAAAACACAGACTTAGACAGCGATTTTTCTAATCTTTTAGCCAGTGTTTCTTACGAACAAGAAGAGCGTTATTTCGATTGGAAATTAATTTTAAACACAGAATTAAACAATTACAATTGGTATGGTTTACAAGAAAATTCTTTTGCACCAAGTACTATTCAAAATATAGAAGAAAACCAAGCTTATAAGTTTTTTAATGCAACTGGTGAAGTAGATTTTTTAGATTCTTATATAGATAAAAGTGTTTTGTCTTTGTCTTATTTTATGGACGATTATAAAAGCAGTGAGTTTTTTATAAACCTAAATACAAATTTTGATTTGCCTATTGATTTTATTAGTAGAAGTCTTAATAATTTACAATTAAAAACTTCTGTAGAATTATTAAATGGCGAATTTAAAAGCGATTATACTAGTGATACTGCTTTAAAATACTCCATTTTTACTGCTAAATTAAATCCAGAATATAATGCCACTTTTGGTGGATTTTCTGTAAAATTAGGCGCAAAACTTTTTGGTTCTTTTGATGCTGAAAATAGTGTGAATAATGTTTTGGTTTACCCAGATATTAAGATTCAAAAATCAATAATAACAGAAAAACTTAATGCTTACGCAGGTGTTGTTGGTGATTTTAAAACCAATACTTACAAGAAATTTACTGAAGAAAATCCTTATGTTTCTCCTACTTTGTTCATTACCCAAACAGCAGAAAAATACAATGCTTTTTTAGGTTTTAATGGTGTAATTAATAACGATCTTAGTTTTAATTTATCAGCAAGTTTTAAAGAAGAGCAAGACAAGGCTTTATTCATCAGAAATAACTCAAAATCTAATGGCACTAATAATTTTATAAACGGTGTTGCTTTACAAGGTTTTGAATATGGTAATTCTTTTACATTAGTTTATGACGATGTAAAAACAACATCTTTTTTAGCAGAATTAGAATATGATTTAACCAAAAGAATTACACTTTCTACCAACGTTCAATTTGATAGTTATACAATGAGTTCTCAATTTGAAGCTTGGAACTTACCAACAATACAAGGTGCTTTTATTGGTAAATACAAAAGCAATAAATGGTATGCAACCACAAATATATTTTATGTTGGAGAAAGAAAAGACATTATTTATGCATCAACTTCACCATCAGCTGTAAGTGCCATACAAACTTTAGATGCCTTTGTTGATGTTAATTTGAATGGAGGTTATCATTTTAACGATAAATTCTCAGCTTTTTTAAGATTAAATAATGTTCTAAATTCAGACTACCAACGTTTTGCAAACTTTAATGTGCAAGGTTTTCAAGTATTAGGAGGTATAACTTATAAGTTCGATTTTTAAATTCTTATTACTTAAAGTTTTAAATAGTTTAAGTTATTTAAAAAAGATATAAGTTAAAATCACATTTTTCTTATATTTACGACTATGCTTTATTACATTATAATAGCTTTTCAAGCTTTTTGTATTTTTCACGTTTATAAAAGTAGAAACGAAACCTATTGGTACTTTGTTATCTTTTTTGTACCTGTAATTGGCTCTTTAGTTTACCTTTTTATGCACATACTTAATGGGGCTAATTTAAAAAGTTTAACAGATGCTGTAGATACTGCTTTAAACCCTACTAAAAAGATTAAAGAACTAGAAAAGAGGTTAAGTTTTTCAGAAACCTATCAAAACCTAATAGATTTAGCAGATGCACATAGAGACAATAAAGATTTTGCATTAGCAATACCCTATTATGAGAAAGCTTTAGAAGGGAATTACAAAAACAATCCTCATACATTAAATAAAGCTATAAAATGCTATTTTGAATTAGAAGATTATAACAAAGTAAAAGCTTACGCAAGTAAAATAGATTTAGACAAATCCTTTAGAAGTTCTCTTTATATTTATGCTATTTCTTTAGAAAAATGTAACGATTTTGATGAAGCTGAACATCAATTTAAAAAAATTGACAAAAGATATTCTAATTACCCAGAAAGATTAGAACTATCAAAATTTTTTATTAGAAGAAACAAAAAGGAAGAAGCAAAAATTGTTTTAGAAGAGATTATTGCTGAAATAAATAATATGATAGAAGTAAATCAACGAAAATATAGATACATCTATCAAGAATCTAAGAAATTATTAAAGGAAGTTTAATTCCTATTCAAACTCTACAACACATGAAAAAAATTATATTTTTAATACCCTTTTCTTTATTAATTTTTTCTTGTAATAAAAACATAGAAAAAAAAGAGAATTCTAATCTGCTTTCTATTGCAGAAAAAACAGATTCTACAAACATTAAAACTATTTTTAATTCTGCTTTAACAGAAGGTAAATCTTATGAGTGGTTAAGAGACTTAACAAAAAATGTTGGTGGTAGATTATCTGGTTCTCCAGAGGCGCAAAAAGCTGTAGAATGGGGAGAAAAATTAATGAAAGAAGTAGGTTTAGATTCTGTTTGGTTGCAACCAGTTATGGTACCTCATTGGGTTCGTGGCGAAAAAGAAGTAGCAACTTACACAACAAATGGAAATCAGAAAAATGTGCCAATTTGTGCTTTAGGTTTTTCTGTTGCAACACCAAATTCTGGAGTTTTAGCAAAAGTTATTGAGGTTAAAAGTTTAGAAGAAGCTAAAGCTTTAGGTAATAAAATGGAAGGTAAAATTGTGTTTTTTAATCGTCCTTTTGATGATACATTAATCAATACTTTTAGAGCTTATGGAGGTTGTGTAGATCAACGTGTTAGAGGTGCAGCTATTTGTGGCGAGTTTGGAGCAAAAGGTGTAATTGTACGTTCTATGACTAATTCTATTGATGATTATCCACATACAGGAACAATGAGTTATGGAGATTTACCAATAGAAAAACACATACCTACAGCTGCTATTAGTAGTAAAGCTGCCAATATTTTAAGTGATGATTTAAAAGTAAATCCTAATTTAAAATTCTACTTTAAACAAAGTTGTAAAACTTTACCAGATGCCCCTTCTTTTAATGTTGTTGGTGAAATAAAAGGAGAAAAAACACCAGAAAATATTTTTGTGGTTGGTGGTCATTTAGATTCTTGGGATTTAGGTGAAGGTGCTCATGATGATGGAACAGGAATTGTACAGTCTTTAGAAGTTGCTTATCTGTTTAAAAAGAACAACATCAAACCAAAAAACACCATTAGAATTGTGTTTTTTATGAACGAAGAAAATGGAACAAGAGGTGCTAAAAAATATGCTGAACTAGCAACTTTAAACAAAGAAAACCATATTGGAGGATTAGAATCTGATGCTGGTGGCCATACACCAAGAGGTTTTTCTATTGATGCTAATAGTGTAAACACAGAATTATTACAAAGCTGGAAGAAATTACTTTCTCCTTATGGTTTACACGATTTAGACAAAGGTGGTTCTGGTGCAGATATTAGCCCATTAAAAGGCGAAAATGTAACTTTAGTAGGTTACAGACCAGATTCTCAACGTTATTTCGATTATCATCATACAAGTAGAGATACTTTTGATAAGGTTAATAAAAGAGAATTAGTTTTAGGTAGTGCATCTATGGCAAGCATTGTTTATTTAATGGATAAATATTTATACTCAGATTCGCCAGTAAAACTTTAAAGTAATTGAAAATAAGAGTCCTAATATTAGAATTTATTTATAGTTCGTTTTTCTGCTTCGCAGGAATTATGAATTTAATTAAACCTAAGGTTTTCAAACACTTTGTTTCAATTTTATTACCTAAAAAAGAGAATAACTACACTGCTAGTATTATCGAATTTATTTTAGGTTTAGGTCTTTTATTTAGAGCAACTGTAAAATATTCAGCATTAAGTATAATTATATTATTCATTCATATATGGAATGTAACAAAAGTAAAACCTGAAAGAGGTTAAAAGAAATTAGAAATCATTAGAATTCCACTTCAATTTATATTGATGTATGGAATATAATTTATGTATATTCACTAATTAATTATGACAAAGAATATCCCCATCTTAATTTTAACGCTGTTACTGTTTTCTTGTGGAAAAGAAAAGGTAGACTTAATTGTCTATAATTCTACCACATATACTATTAATGATTTTTTTCAAAAAAAAGAAGCATTTGCTGTAAAGGATGGGAAATTTGTAGCCATTGGTACTAATGAAGAAATTTTAGAAAATTACATTGCTTTAGACACTGTTAACGCAAAAGAAAGAGCAATTATACCTGGTATTATAGACGCTCACTGTCATTTTTACAGAATGGGTTTACAACAACAAAAAGCAAATTTAGAAGGCACAAAAAGTTACGATGCTATTCTAGATACTTTAGTAGCATACCAAAAAGAAAAAAATGTAAGTTTTATAACTGGTCGTGGTTGGGACCAAAATGATTGGGAAGTAAAAGAGTTCCCAACTAAAGAAAAATTAGATGCTTTGTTTCCATCAACTCCAGTTGCAATTACAAGAATAGATGGCCATGCCTTATTAGTAAACCAAGCAGCCCTAAACTTAGCAGGTATTAATAAAGACACTCCTGTAACTGGTGGAGAAATCATTACTAAAAACGGAGTAATGACTGGTGTTTTAATTGATGCTGCTATGGATTTTATAAAAATACCAGAACCAACAAGACAAGAATCTATTGACGCTCTTTTAGAAGCTCAAAAGATCTGTTTCTCTTATGGATTAACAACTGTAGATGATGCAGGTTTAGATAAAAACACAATCGATTTAATTGATGACTTACAAAAGAAAAATCAATTAAAAATGCGAATTTATGCAATGGTTTCTGGTGACAAACAATCGCAAATTGATTACTATATAAAACAAGGAATTTACAAAACAGACAGATTAAATGTACGATCTTTTAAAGTCTATGGTGATGGAGCTTTAGGCTCTAGAGGTGCTGCTTTACGTGAACCTTATTCTGATAGAGAAAATCATTTTGGAGCTTTAATTTATCCTCCAGAAAGATATAGAGAAATTGCCAAACAAATTGCTGCTTCAGAATTTCAAATGAACACACATGCAATTGGTGACTCTGCAAACACTTGGATGTTAAAAACCTATAAAGAAGCTTTAAAAGACCAAGAAGATAGACGTTGGCGAATTGAACATGCACAAATAATATCTAGTAAAGATTTTAGAAGTTTTAACAATATTATACCTTCTGTACAACCAACTCATGCAACATCAGATATGTATTGGGCAGAAGAAAGGCTAGGCAAAGAAAGAATGAGAGGCGCATACGCTTATAGAAATTTATTAAACAGATATGGAAAAATTGCTTTAGGTACAGATTTTCCTGTGGAAAAAGTAAATCCGTTTTTAACGTTTTACGCTGCAAGACATCGTAAGGATTTAGAAGGTTTTCCAGAAGAAGGTTTTCAAATTGGTAATGCATTAACAAGAACTCAAACTTTAAAAGGGATGACAATTTGGGCTGCACATGCAAATTTTGAAGAGCAAGAAAAAGGAACAATTGAAGTTGGTAAATTTGCAGACTTTGTAATTCTAAGTCAAGATCTTATGAGTATAGATGGTAATGAAATACCTAATACAAAAGCAATAGCTACTTATTTAAATGGAGAAAATGTGTATACCATAAAAGAAGTCGTTAAAAAGAATGAAGAAGAAAAGGAAGAAAAAATAATAGAAAACGAAAAAACAGAATAAATTTAAACTTACTTATGAAATCCTATCTATCAATAATAATTTTAGCACTTACATGTATTTCTTGTTTAAACTCTGAACCAATAGATGAAAATCCTGTTGATTATGATGCTTTAAACGAAATTGAAATTCAAGATTATATTACTGAAAACAATTTAAATCCAGAAAAAAGTGATTCTGGTTTGTATTATATCATAAAAGAAGAAGGTGTTGGAGTTTCACCAACAATTACATCTAATGTAACTGTATATTATAAAGGTTATAATACAGATGGTGTTGTTTTTGATGAAAGCTCTGAAGATGGTGCAACCTTTAATTTAAATCAATTAATTACTGGTTTTTCTGAAGGTATAACTTACTTAAAAGAAGGTGGTGAAGCTACTTTAATAATTCCTTCTAAAATTGGCTACCCTTATTATTCTTATTCTTCTTTGGCAGGTGAAGTAGTTCTATTTGATGTAAAACTTTTAGAGATTAATTAAAAAAATATAAACTCTATATTATTTTTTTAACCCTAAAGTAATCAACTTAAAGATAAAACCCCAATCTAGGAATCAAATTTACTCTCTATCAGAAAATACATAGTTATTCTCAATAAAACATCTAAAAAACAATCATTAATTCATTTTTTTAGCAATTAAAATATAATTACTATATTTGGTTAACCATTTATTAATTATTAACTTAAAACTAAAACTATCGAAAAAATGATTACTTTAAACTTACTAAAACAAAAAAAAGCACTTTTTAACACATTACTACTATTTTTAAGCTTTACAATAGCTGCGCAAGAAACAACAAGCAATACAGAAATAAGTGGTGTAACTGCTGTCTCTGCTTTTGATGAAGAAGTTACAGACACAAAAAACAACGTAAAAGAACGCATTGTTGATAATGATGATGATACTGATTGGGCAGGAAACTTAGGTAATGCTACAAGTGAAGCTTCATTAATTTTTAACTTAGGAGCTACTTATAATTTAGCTGAAATTCAATATTTAACTCTAGCTAAAGATGATCCTTATGGTTTTCAATTATTAGTTTCTTCTGATGGTACTAATTATACTGATGTATATGGAGGAGCTAAACAACAAAGCAATATAGATGGTACTTACAAACAGTTTATTTTGCCTAGTGTACAAAATAGTATAACTCATGTAAAACTAATTTGTTATGGTAGAATAAACGCAACTACAGAAGCAAATACAAGTGCTTGGAACACTATTAGCGAATTACGTTTTTACCAAGAAGGTGCTGTAGCTTCTGTTGAAGAGAAGGAATTAAATTTAACCCAATTATATCCAATACCTACAAACAATCAATTACAAATAAATGATGTTAGCAATAAAGTTAGCAAAGTTGAAATCTACAACTTACTAGGTAAAAAAATTATATCTAAAAAAATTACTAATACAGTTCAAACCATAAATACATCTGAATTATCTGAAGGTATTTACCTTGTAAAATTATCTAATGAAAATAATATAAGTACAACAAAAAAAATTATAATACAGCATTAAATTTAAATTGTTCCCTTTTTTTATGTAAATAAAAGCAAAAAGCGAAACTTAAAAAGTTTCGCTTTTTTGATTTATAATAAAATAAATAGTAATATTATTTAATATCTTGCAATAAAACCTCAACAGCTTTTTTAAGTTGATCATCTTCATTCCTTGCTTTCCAACCTGGTTTGTTTTCTACTAAAACATCTGGTACTGCTGGCCCATGTTCCATATTTAATCCTGATTCTTTAACGTACCAAGCTCTATATGGCATTCTAATAGAACCATCTTGCAAACGATGACTACCTGTAGAAATTACTGCTCCAAATGTTGGCTGACCTACTAATTTACCTAATTTTAAGCTCTTAAATGCATGTGCAAAAATCTCTGCATTAGAATAACTACTTTGATTAGATAATGCTACTAAAGGTTTAGTATTAACAGATAAAACAGCTCTTTCATTATAAGGATAGTTTTCTTTATACTTTAAATTATTTTTCTGAAGATTATCTGTAGCATCTCTTGGCACTGTATAAGCATGTTGCTGGTAAGTTAAAACGGCTAATAGTCGATCAGTGGTCCAACCACCTCCATTATTTCTAACATCTATTACAATACCTTTTTTACCATAACCACTTGCTTTTAATTCACGCTCAAAACGCTCAAAACTTGGCAAGTTCATTCCTTGAATATGAATATAACCTAACTGTCCATTAGAATATTCATCAACTAATTTTTTACGAGAATTTATCCATTCTTCATAACGTAAACTACTAATAGTTCTTGTAGATTCTGTTCTTACTACAACCTCTTTTTTATCAGCTAAAGTTAAAAGAATTTCATCACCAGAAGTATTTCTTAAAACACTATAAAAATTTGTGTTTTTACCAATTTTCTTTCCATTTACAGCAGTAATAACATTACCAGTACTTAAAGAAACATTTGTTTTTGTTGCAGCTGAATTTGGTAAAATATAATCAATTTTAACACCATTATTTACATTAGAAACTGCTAAACCTAAAAGACCAACTTTATCACTAGAAACTTCTTCTGGAGAACTACCTCTGTACCCCATATGACTTGCATTCAATTGTCCAAGCATATTATTATACATAAAAGTATAGTCTTGTTTTGTAGCTGCAGATAAAACCCAAGGAGTATATCTTTTAACAATCTTATCCCACTCATAACCATGATATTGTGGGTCGTAAAAACCAGCAGTTATTGCTCTAACTCCTTCGTAAAAAACTTGTTCGTTTAATTTATCATTATAAACTGTATAAGTTGCAGAATGTGAAAAAGAAGCAACCTTATCACTCTTTAAACTTAAAGATTTTAATTTCCCTCTAGATGAATAATACAAAGTTCCTTTGTTTAAGCTATTGCCACCAACAAAAGTTACACCTTTAACTTCTTTAGGGGTACCTCCTAATAAATCTACTTTATAATATCCATTACTTCTAGTTGCTGGGTTTGTTGCAGAAATATAAATACTTTTACTATCTGCACTAAACATAGCTCCATATTCATTACCAGCCCAACTTGTTAATTGCACTAATCTATCATAAATTTTATCTTCATCTATCTTAACAACAACCTCTTTTTTATCTTTCTTTTTATCTTCTTTTTGTTGATAATAATCACCTTCTTTATAATCAGATCTCGTTTTTTCCCAATCAGATTTTTGTAACCAAACCATCCAAGTATCATAATTGATACCTCCTCTATCTCCTGCTCTATTAGAAACAAAAGAAAGTTTTTTACCATCAGGACTCCAAACTGGTCTAGAATCTGACCTTGGATGCATAGAAATATTCATCTTTTTTGATGGTTTTTCTATAGACTGAATATAAATTTCGCTATCAAAATCTAAATCTGATTGAGAGTAAGCAATGTATTTACTATCAGGACTCCAAGCAACACTATTTGCAGCAGCCCAAGTATCTGAATAACTTTTTGGTTTGTCTAATTTTCCATCATTTACATCTGCAATAACTAATTGACCTCTACCAATTCTGTAGGCTAATTTCTTTCTGTTTGGAGATAAAATAGGTTCAAAAACATCAATTTTACTTTTAGTAAGTTGAGTTACTTTTATTTTTAAACTTCTATTTAAACTCACGTTTTCATCCGTAGAAACAACTTTATACAGTTCATTTTGACCACTTCTGTCAGATAAAAAACCTAAAGTATTATCATCAATCCAAAAAGGGTTATCATCTCTAAAAGGATGATTACTTACATTATTCGCTTTTGTTTGGTCTTTGTTGTTTTCTTTTACAAAAATTTCTCCATTAATACTTAAAGCGATTAATTTTCCATTAGGTGATACACTTAAATCTCTAATTCCGTCTGAAACTGTTTTTCTTTCTTCTAATTCGAATCTATTGTCTGTAGCTAAATTTAAGTTTACTTTGTTAGATTTTCCGTTTTGGATTTTAAAAACTTCAATTCCACTATTGTAAACAATTGTACCAGTATTACTTACTGAAAAAGATAAAACTCCATCAACTTTTAAGTCTGTTAATTGAGTTTCAGAACCAGATTTACTACCATTTGCATTTAATGATGTTTTATAAATATTATATCTACCACTTTCTGAACCTATATAATACAGATTGTTATCTGCATCCCAAAGTGGAGTATGATCGTTCTTTTTACTAGTTGTAATTTGATGATATTGTTTTGATTTTATATTATAAATCCAAATATCTCTTTGCGCAGGTCCATTATAATCTTCTCTAGAAATTCTACAAGTCCCTTTTACAAAAGCAACAAATTTTCCATTTGGAGAAACAGAAGCTTGACTTCCTAAAGCTTCCATAAAACGAGTTGGTGTTTCTCCTTTTTCGTTAATTTTATAGATAGAAGACTCTCTTTCTGTACCTTTAAAAATTCGGTTACTAGAAAAAATAATATCTCCATTTGCATTCCACTGACTTGGAGTATCTGTTGTTGGATAGAAAGTTATTTGATTTGGTACACCACCATTTAAATCAGTTTTAAAAATATTTCTACTTCCTTTTCTATTGGACATAAAAATAATTTCGTTGCTTTTGGTATTCCAGATAGGATTACTCTCATAAGCTTGATGAATGGTTAATCTATTTGTTTGATTAGTTTTTAAATCTAACACCCAAATATCTCCATGATAACCAAATGCCATTTTAGAAGCATCAGGACTAATTGTTGGTGTTCTTACCAACGAATTTTGGGCGTTTAAAAAAGTTAAATTACAGATAACTGCAATGAATAGAATAGTTTTTTTAGTCATTTTATTTGAATTTAAAACAACTAAGTTAGACTATATTAAGACCGGTTCTTAAATTTCGAAAATTGTTTAAGACTGTTTTAAGTTTTATTTAACTAATTATCGGTTTTATAAAACCATCAATAGAGGCAACTCCGTTTTTTCCTAAATTTTTAATAAAAGCAGAACCTATAATTGCACCATTTGCATAATTACAAGCTGTATTAAATGTTTGTTTATCAGAAATACCAAAACCAACAATTAGATTACTTTTTAAATTCATTGCTTTAATTCTTTCGAAATAAGCAACTTGTTTGTTAGAAATTTCTCCTTTAGCACCTGTAATTGATGCAGAAGCCACAACATAAATAAATGCTTTTGAATATTCATCTATCTTTTTAATTCTTTCTTCTGATGTGTGAGGTGTTATTAAAAATACATTTGTAAGTCCATATTTATCAAACAATTCTTGATAATGATTTTCGAATTCCACCATAGGTAAATCTGGTAGAATTAACGTATCAATACCACAATCTACAACTTTTTGACAGAATTTATCTTCGCCATATTTTAACATTTGATTTAAATACCCCATTAAAACTAAAGGTGTTTTATTAGTTTCTTTAATAGTCATTAACTGCTCAAAAACCAAATCTAAGTTAATACCATTTTCTAGTGCTTTTTGACTACTATCTTGTATCGTTGGTCCATCTGCTAAAGGATCTGAATAAGGTAAACCAACCTCAATAAAATCTACACCACTTTTTTCTAATGCAGTAATTACTTTAGTTGTATCATCTAATTTTGGATAACCACAAGTAAAATAAATTGATAATAAATTTTTATCTTTTTGTTGAAATAATTCTTTAATTGAATTCATAATTATTTGTTGTCATTCCTGCGTAGGCAGGAATCTTTTTTTAAATGTACTCATGTTAATTATGAGATTCCTGCTTTCGCAGGAATGACAGTTACTAATCCTCTAAATGTTTAATATAGGTTTCTAGGTCTTTATCTCCTCTACCAGATAAATTTACAACAACAACTTGGTCTTTTGTAAATTTAATTTTTGATAATACAGCTAAAGCATGCGCACTTTCTAGAGCAGGGATAATTCCTTCAATTTTTGTTAATTCGTAAGCAGCCGTTAATGCTTCTGTATCAGTTGCATCCATAAAATTTGCTCTTTTAGAATCGAATAAATATGCATGCAAAGGTCCAACTCCTGGATAATCTAAACCAGCAGAAATTGAATAAGGTTCAACAATTTGGCCATATTCATCTTGCATTAAAATGGTTTTAGAACCGTGAATAATACCAACTTCACCTAATTGAGAAGTAGCAGCACTCTCTCCAGAATTTACACCTAAACCAGAAGCTTCTACAGCAATTAGCTCTACTTCTTCATTATCCATATAATGATAAAAAGCACCAGCTGCATTAGAACCACCACCAACACAAGCTATAATTGTATCTGGGTTTTCTTTACCTGTTTTTTCTTTTAATTGCCATTTTATTTCTTCAGAAATAACAGCTTGTAAACGAGCAACCATATCTGGATATGGATGTGGACCAACTACAGAACCAATTAAATAAAAGGTTTCTGGATGCTGAATCCAGTATCTTATAGCTTCATTTGTAGCGTCTTTTAAAGTTTTACTTCCACTTAATGCTGGGACTACTTTTGCGCCTAACATTTTCATTCTAGCAACATTTGGTGCTTGACGCTCAATATCTTTTTCGCCCATAAAAACAGTACATTCTAAGCCCATTAAAGCACAAACTGTAGCAGTTGCAACTCCATGCTGACCTGCGCCTGTTTCTGCAATAATTTTAGTTTTACCTAATTTCTTAGCAATCAAAATCTGACCAATTGTATTGTTTACTTTATGAGCCCCTGTATGATTTAAATCTTCTCTCTTTAAGTAGATAAAAGCACCATATTTCTCTGACAAACGTTTGGCTAAATACAATGGACTTGGCCTACCAACATAATCTTTTAATAAAGATTTATATTCGTTTTGAAATTCATCAGATTCGATAATTTGAATATAATTATCTTCTAACTCTTTTACATTTGGATATAACAATTCTGGAATAAATGCTCCACCAAATTGTCCATAATATCCATTTTTGTCTGGCTGAAATTGTGATTTCATATTTTTATTTTTTGTAAATCCGAATTACGAAACAATCTCCTAATTAATCAGCAGATTATTTTACTACGTTCGTAATGACGTTCTTTTTAAACTCTTTTAATTCTTCTATTTTCTTTCTACCTGGCTCCATTTCAAATTTACTATTTACATCTAACGCGTAAATGGGTAAATTTGTTTTTCTTACTATTTGGATTTGTTCTATATCTTTTGGACCAATTCCACCACTTAAAAAGAAAGGTTTATCATAAGGATATTTTTCTAAAACAGACCAATCAAATTTTGTACCATTACCTCCTCTTTCTTTTCCTTTTGTATCAAACAAAAAGAAATCAACAACATCTAAATAAGGCTGTAAAACATCAAAATTAAATTCATCTTTAATTCCGAAAACTTTAATTATTTCAACTTCATTTTTCGAGATATAATGTTGATTTTTCTTCTTTTTAATCTGCTTGTTTTCTTCAATAAACAAAGCTCTGTTTTCTGCTAATTGTCTCTTTAATTTGATAATATATTCTACAGATTCATCACCATGTAATTGAATAGCATCTAATCTATACTCTTCTACTAGCGAAATAACAATCTCTACATATTCATTAACAAAAACACCCGTTTTTTTAATCGAATTTGAAAATTCTGGAATAATGCCTTCAAAATTTCTTTTGGAGTTATCATAGAAAATAAACCCTAAATAATCAGGATTTAATTCAGCAACTTGCTGAATATTTTCTACATATTTCATTCCACAGACTTTCAGTTTCATACTTATCTAATTTGACTGATAAATTCTTGACAAGCTTCTCCAGGATTTTCTTCTTTCATAAAATTCTCACCAATTAAAAATCCTTGAAACCCAAATTCTTTTAAACCAGTAATAATTTTTGGGTCAGAAATTCCGCTTTCTGAAACCTTAATACAAGTATCAGGAATTTGATTTGCTAATTTTATAGAGTGTTCTAAATCAACTTCAAAAGTTTTTAAATTTCTGTTATTGATTCCGATAATTTTGTTATCTAAATCATTAATTTTATCTAAATCTTCTTGCGTGTGCACTTCATATAAAACACTTAAACCCAAATCTGTAGCAAGATTTCCGTAGTTTTTTAACTCTGCTGATGTTAAACAAGAAGCAATTAATAAAATTACATCTGCACCAATTGCTTTAGCTTCTACAATTTGAAAAGCATCAACCACAAAATCTTTTCTTAAAATCGGTTTTTGTTGATTGATTGTTCTTGCCTCCATTAAATCTGCCATTGTACCACCAAAAAAAGAAGTATCTGTTAAGATAGATTGCGCAGCAACATTTGCAACTAAATACCCATTAGTTACTTCTGTAATGGTTGCTTTATCATTGATTATTCCTTTGGAAGGAGATTGACGTTTAAACTCGGCAATAATTCCTGTTGAACCAACTTCTAGCAAAGCCTTTTTTAATGAAAAAGGTGTTCTATCAAAATTAGGACTTTCTACTAATTTCTTAATAGGAACTTCTGCTTTTATTTTAGCAATTTCCTTCTTTTTAAATGCGATTATTTTATCTAAAATTGTCATTATTTTCAATATTTGTCATTTCGACTTTTTGGAGGAATCTTATTATTTTTTTTAGATTTCTCAACTTGATTTCATTTCGTTCGAAATGACATTATTTATTTAATTTTTTATTTCTATATCTAAGAAAAAAGTAAACAATTACACCTACTATTAAACCAATAATCATTTGTTTAAAAAGATCTTTGGTTTGTATTCCTATAGCTGTTCCCATTAACAAGAAAGCAGGTATTATCAAAATTATATTGTTTTTCTTTTTTGCCATTTTAAATACTTACTAATTTTTCTAAAGTCTGTCTTGCTTTACCACCAAACAAAGAACTTTTTGCTTCTTCAAATGCCCTTTCAAAAGACTTTTGATCATCAACAATTGTTAATGCAAATGCAGCATTTGTTAAAACCACATTATTTTGTGCTTCAGTACCATTTCCTTCTAAAATAGATTTAAAAATTTTAGCAGCATCAGCTACAGAATTCCCTCCAAAAATATCAGACTGCTGTAACCTTTTTTGTCCTAAATCTTCAGGAGTTATCAATTGTTCTCCTTTTTTATTGAATAATTTAAATCCGCTTGTTAGCGAAATTTCATCATAACCATCTAAAGCGTGAATAATTCCGTAATTGATATTTTCTTCTTCTTGTAAAATGTAATTATACAAACGTGCAACTTCCAAATTAAAAGTACCTAACATGTGGTTTTTAGGCGAACTCGGATTTACCAAAGGTCCTAACATATTAAAAAACGTTTTTAACTTTAACGCTTTCCTTGTTGGTCCAACAGCTTTCATTGCTGGATGAAATTTTGGTGCGTGTAAAAAACAAATGTTTGCTTTTTCTAAATGTTTTTTTAAAATGTTTTCATCATTGGTAAATTGATACCCAAAAGTGGCTAACATATCTGAAGAACCAGATTGAGAAGACACAGAATAATTACCGTGTTTTGCCACTTTTTGACCTGTACCTGCAACTATAAATGATGTTAATGTTGATATATTGAATGTATCTTTTCCATCACCTCCTGTCCCTACAATATCGATAGTATTGTAATCTGATAAATCTACTTTTATAGCTAATTCTTTTAACGCATCTCTAAAACCAGAAAGTTCATCTGCAGTTATAGGACGCATCATAAAAACAGTCATAAATGATGCTAAATGTGCATCATTATATTTTTCTGCAGCAATATCTTTTAAGATTTGTTTTGCTTCAGATTTAGACAATCTTTCGTGATTGTATAATTTATTTAATATGTCTTTCATAAAAAAGTCCCTTTTAATTTCTCTCTTTGGTAAAATTAGGATGGGCTATTTGCATTGATAAAATTAGTTACCAATTGCTCCCCAACATCTGTTAAAATAGATTCTGGATGGAATTGAACAGCAGAAATATTAAAACGCTTATGTTCAATTGCTTGAATTAATCCATCTTCATCTCTTGCAGTTACTACCAACTCAGGAGGAAAATCTATATCTGTTGCAGCCCAAGAATGGTAACGTGCTGCAAAAAATGTTTCAGGAACATCTTTAAAAATTTCTGCTTCTGTATTTACAACTCTCATTTCTGTAGCAACCCCATGAAAAACATCTTCTAAATTGATAATTGTTCCTCCAAAAACTTCTATAATTGCTTGTAAGCCTAAACACACTCCAAAAATTGGTTTAACACCTGCGTAGGTTTTAATTACCTCTTTTAAGATTCCTGCTTCATCAGGAATTCCAGGTCCTGGTGATAACATAATTATATCGTAGTTTCCTACATCTGCAATACTGATTTCATCGTTTCTAAAAACCGCAGGAAATTTTCCTGTAATTTTTTCTACCATATGAACTAAGTTATAGGTAAACGAATCGTAATTATCTAAAATTAATATTTTCATTTTAAAAAGCTTTTGGCTTTTGGCTTTTGGCAATTAGCTAAAAGCTAATAGCAAATAACTAAAAGCATTCTTTAAATATTTTCCGCTAAAATCAACGCTTTTTTTAACGCTGCTAATTTATTATTTACTTCTTGTAATTCTTTTTCTTCATCAGAATGAATTACGATTCCTGCTCCTGCTTGGTAATATAAAGTCTTGTTTTTACTTACAAAACTACGAATTGCAATCGCTAAATTTACAGAACCATCAAGACCAATAATACCAACTGCTCCACCATAAAAACCTCTGGATTGATTCTCGTATTTATCAATTAACTGCATTGCTTTGTATTTTGGTGCTCCACTTAAAGTTCCTGCAGGAAAAGTATCACCCACAATTTCTATCGGATTTCCTTTTAATTGACCAGAAACTGTAGAAACTAAATGAATTACATGACTAAAATACTGTACTTCTTTAAAAACCTCAACTTCTACCTTATCTGCGTGTTTACTTAAATCGTTTCGTGCTAAATCTACCAACATTACGTGTTCTGCAGTTTCTTTTTTATCTGCGGATAATTTTTTACCCAATAGAATATCTTTTGCCATATCACCAGTTCTTCTAAAGGTACCTGCAATTGGATTGATAGTTGCTTTACCTGCAGAAATTTTAATTTGTGCTTCTGGTGAAGATCCCATTAATTTAAAAGAACCATAATCAAAATAAAATAAATATGGAGATGGATTTATAGAACGCAATGCTCTGTATACATTAAATTCATCACCTTTAAATTTTTGTTGAAATTGGCGAGATAAAACAAGTTGAAAAACATCTCCTCTTTTACAATGAGATTTTGCTTTTTTTACATAATCAATAAATTCTTCTCCTTTTACATTTGATGTCTCATCACCAACAATATCAAACTTTTGAGTATTAAAAGTTTGTGCATCTATAATTGTCTGAATTTCCTTTATTCTTGATTCAGTGCCTTCTTCAATATTTTCTATCAATGTCATTTCATCATTAAAATGATTGATAGCAATAATAAACCTGTAAAAACTATATTGTAATAGAGGAATTGCAGAAGGAGCATCAGCAACAGATAATTCAATATTTTCAAAATACTGAACAGAATCATAAGTTGTATAACCATACAAACCGTTAAATGATTTTAATTCTGCTGGGCAATCTAAAGCGATTGATTTACTATAATTTTCGAAAATAGTATTGAAGTTTCTACCAATTTCTTGATTTTCTAATTCAACTCCATTATGAGAAAAACTTAAATAATGATTTTCTGCTTTTATAGAAACCACAGGCTCAATAGCTATAAACGTAAAACTTTCGTCTTTACTATGATAATCTGAACTTTCTAGCAAAAGTGTATTTGCATATTTATCTCTAAAACGTAAATACAAACCTACAGGAGTTATTGTATCTGCAATTTTAGTTTTGTGAATGGTTTTAAACTGTATTTTTTTCATTTTTATGCTGAAATAGATTCAGGATCTTTTTATTTTTTATGCTGATATAAATTCAGCATAAAAAAAGGCTTATCGTGAGATAAGCCTTTTTTTATATTTTATACATATAGGATTAGTTCTCACTTATTAGATAAGAGAGTTCCACCACCAAGTATTGTTTATTATTTTCTTCATACTGAATTACAAATGTAAAGAGCTATTTCTTTTTGCACAAATTTTATTTTATCTTTTTTTCTCTTAATTAGACTTTTTAAAAGAAAAATTCAATAAATCGTTTTCGT
This sequence comes from Polaribacter vadi, assembly GCF_018861005.1. Taxonomy (GTDB): domain Bacteria; phylum Bacteroidota; class Bacteroidia; order Flavobacteriales; family Flavobacteriaceae; genus Polaribacter; species Polaribacter vadi_A. The sequence continues at coordinate 38,008 of NZ_JAHKQL010000001.1, read as the reverse complement.
ACTTACATTTACATATGTTAATAATCATTTTAATTAAATATTATAACAGGTTAAATGAAATCTATTTACAATACCAAACAAAAAACTTAAATTTGTAACTCCAAACAACGTGTTTGATTTGAATTTACTGAATTAATGTCTACACCAATGATTTATCTTATAAATTATTGGTGTTTTCTTTTAAAAACTAATTAATTAACGTGGCAGACACAACAATTCTATATATATTTGCCACCAATTAATAATGATTATGAATAATAACAACAATAATAATTTTAATAATCCTAATTTTTAGGATTGGAAGGTTGTTGTTTAGAAATATATAAATAAAGCCTTCCGATTTCGGAAGGCTTTACTTTTTAATTAAAAGCAATATTAAGATGAGTAAAATTATGACAGTAGACATATTGTCTAGTATTAAAGGAGCTCAGCCATCTGAAGCTGTAAATAAATTATTTGAGGTAATTAAAAATGCCAATTTAACGAATAACAATTCTTTTAAGAATAATCATAATAATGCTGTTTCTCTAGATGATTTGAGAGAGGATGTTGTAATAGACAGCCCAAAAGAAGAGAAAAAAATAATTATTGAAAATTTCCCTAAAGAAAAAAACGGCTATTTAGTTGTTTCTAAAGTGATTGAAGAATAAATATGAAATCGCAAATACACAAAATCCATCAACAATTGATGGCCAAAGAATTTACTTGTACAAAGTTAGTACAAGACAAATTAGATTTACTAAAATCTAACGCATACAATTCTGTAAATTCTTTATTAGATAAAATGGCCTTGGAATTGGCTGCTAAAGTTGATGCTAAAATTGAAAGCGGACAAGAAATTGGACTTTTAGAAGGAATACCTTTCGGAATTAAAGATGTTTATATGGTACAAGGAACTTACACCACAGCAAGTTCTGATTTACTAAAAAATTATAAATCGGCTTACACAGCTACTGCAATTCAGAAATTATTAGATGCAGGTGCAATTCCTTTAGTTAAAGAAAATTGCGATAGTTTTGGACATGGATCGTCATCTGAAAACACCATTTTTGGTGCTGTAAAAAATGCCATTAATTCAGATTTAGTTTCTGGAGGTTCAAGTGGAGGTTCTGCTGTAAATGTTGCCAAAGATTATACCGTTTTTTCTATTGGTGGAGATACTGGAGGTTCTATTCGTCAGCCAGCAGGTTACAATAATGTCTTCGGATTAAAACCAACTTATGGTAGAATTTCTCGTTTTGGAATTATGGCATACGCATCTTCTACAGATTGTGTTGGGCCAATTGCAAAATCAATTGAAGATATTAGAATCGTTTTAAATGTAATGAGTGGTAAAGACATAAAAGATCAAACTACTTATCAATCAGAAAAAATATCCGAAGAAACTATTTTAAATACTGATGAAATAAAAACCATTGGTTATTTTAAAAACTTTATAGAAAGTGATGCTATTGATGCCCAAGTAAAAGCAGATTTTTTAGCATCCATAGAAAAAATAAAAACAAAAGGAATTGAAGTTAAAGAACTTGATTTCTTTGAATCTGATACTTTAGTTTCTACATACTATACTTTAGCAATGGCTGAAACTGCTTCTAACCTTTCAAGATTAGATGGTACAAATTATGGAGCAAGAATTGAAGGTGATAATTTAAAAGACACCTATTCTATTACTCGTTCAGAAAACTTCTCTCAAGAATCTAAAAGAAGAATTGTTGGTGGTAATCAAGTTTTGTCTCAAGGTTTTTCTGATGAGATTTACTTAAAAGGCTTAAACCTAAGAGATCAAATTTCTGATAATTTTGAAAAAGACTTTAAAGAAGTTGATATCATTTTGTCGCCAGTAACACCAAATACACCTCCTAAAATTGGAGACAGCTTAAACGATCCTCTAGCAATGTATTTATCTGATGCTTATACAGTAGGTTTTAGTTTAGGTCAATTACCAACGTTAACAATACCAAAAGGAACTGCAACAGGTTTGCAAATTTCTGCAGCAAAAAACAATGATGCTTTGGTTTTACAATTCGCTAATTTCTTAAATGATTTAATATAATGGAGCTAGAGAAATTAAATGATTTATTAAAAAAATACGATTTAGAACTAGTAATAGGTTTAGAAACTCACGTTCGTTTAAACACAAAAACCAAGTTGTTTTGCTCTTGTGCAAATACAGAATCTGCACAGCCAAACACAAATATATGTTCAGTTTGTACTGGGCAAATGGGTGTTTTACCATCTATAAATAAAGAAGCAATTACCAAAGCAATTTATTTTGGTAAAGCTGTAAAATCAACTTTTGAAAACGAAGTAATTTCTTGGGATCGTAAACATTACGAATATCCAGATAATCCTAAAAATATACAGATTACACAGTTTCATAACCCTGTAATTCCTGATGGACAAGTTTCTTGTTTCAGAAATGATGGATCTCAATTTACTGTGAATTTAACGCAAGTTCACATTGAGGAAGATGCTGCAAAATTGATGCATGAAAAGAAAGTTTCTTTAGTCGATTTTAACAAAGCTGGTGTACCTTTAATTGAAATTGTAACTGAACCTTGTATCAGACACATTGAAGATGCATCTACGTATGCACAATATATTCAGAGAATTGTTCAAAATTTAAAAATATCCGAAGCAAATTTGGAGAAAGGTGAATTTAAATCTGATGTTTCTGTATCACTTAGAAAAAAACACAGCTATAACTTAAATCCACGTACAGAAATCAAAAACTTGAACTCATTTAAGTTTATGATTGAAGCTTTAAAAGAAGAAGTTGAAAAGCAATTAAACTATTATATAGAGCACAAAGAATTTAGACCAGACCAAACTACAGTATTGTTTGATGCAGATTTAAAGCAAACTAAAACAATGCGTAAAAAGGAGTTTGAAGCGGATTATCGTTTTATTTCTGAACCAGATTTACCTTTTGTAAGTATTAAAAATGTTGTAGAAAGTATAGATGTTGATGTTAGTTCTTTACCTTTTGCAGTTGAATCTATTTTGATAAAAGGAGGTGTTTTACCACAAGATGCTAAGTTTTTTACTGCAGATTCATTGCGTTCTGAAACTTTTATTGCTATTAATAACGTGATAAAAGATCCGTCTTTTGTAGCTAAAACTTTGGTAAATAATATTGCTGCTGATGAATATGCCAATATTCATAATGTAGATCAGTTAATTGAAATTTTTCAATTATTTAAAGCAGATAAAATTACGTCTGTTTTAGTTCAAAATGGAATTACAAGATATTTAAAAGATAGAACTTTCGATTACAATAAATATTTTGAAGACAACACCATTTCTGAAGATAAAATTAAGGATGCTGTATCTAAAGTAATATCTGAAAACGAAGCAATTGCCAACGACATCAAAAACGGAAATCAGGGTAAAGCTGGAATTTTAGTTGGTAAAGTCATCAAAATTATTGGTAAAGGAGCTTCAGGAAAAGTGATTCGTGAAGAAATTTTATCTCAAGTTAAAAGTTCAGGGTCAAAAGTTCAGAGTTCTGAAACTGTAAAAATTTCTAAAACTGAAACTAACAAAGACAAATCAAAATCTAAAGTTGAAGAGGAATTAAAAGAAACTCCTATCATCATAAAAGATGAATATAGAACCCATAAAATATCAGAATTATCTGATGATTCTATCAATGCAGAAGTAACATTATCTGGTTGGGTTTCTAGTGTTAGAGATCATGGAGAATTAATTTTTATCGATTTACGTGATTCTAGTTATCAAGTTTTTCAGGTTCGTTTAAGTAGAGAAACTTTCCCGAATTTAGATGAATTGGTAAAATTAAAACCAGAAACTGTAATTATGGTTACTGGTGTTGTAGTTCAAAGAAGAGAAGATGATTATAATGCAGGTTTAAGAACTGGTAAAATAGAACTTGAAACTTCTGCATTAGAAATTTTAAACCTATCTAAAACTTTGCCTTTTGAAATAAAAAGAGCCATGAAAACCAATGAAAATGTTCGTTTTCAATACAAGTTTTTAGATCATAGAAATGATGAAGTTCGCAAGGCAATTGTAAACAGACATAAAGTAATTAAATTACTGCGTGATATTTTAGATGAAGAAGAGTTTTTAGAAATAGAAACACCGATTTTAACTGCAGGTACAGACGAAGGTGCAAGAGAATTTATTGTCCCAACAAGAAAACAAGCAGGTTCTTTTTATACGTTACCACAAGCACCTCAACAATTTAAGCAAATGTTGATGGTTGGTGGATTTGAGAAATACTTCCAAATTGCACGTTGTTTTAGAGATGAAGATTCTAGAGGAGATCGTCAGCCAGAATTTACACAGTTAGATATTGAAATGGCATATGCAAGTATGCAACAGATTATCGATTTAAACACCAAAATGTTTAATGAAATAGTGAAGAAAATCTATGGTAAAAAATGGATTTTACGTCCTTTTGAAGTGATTACTTACAAAGAAGCTATGGATAAATATGGTTGTGATAGACCAGATTTACGTTATGGTTTAGAAATGCAAGATATTACAGACATAGTTAAAGACACTACTTTTCAAGTATTTAGTAAACCTATAGATGAAGGTGGAATTGTAAAATGTATAAAAGTTTCTGCGGAAGAACAAGGAAACAAACGTATGTCTAAAGGTCAAATTGAAAACTTGACTGCAATTGCGCAACAAAATGGTTTAGGTGGTTTGGCTTACATTATTGTAAATGAAAATGATTTACAATCGCCAATTATTAAGTTTTTAGGTGAAGAAATTGCTGCAAATATCATAAAAGCTACAGATGCTCAAATTGGTGATATTGTATTTTTCTCTGCTGCTGATTATGCAACCGCAAACAAAGCTTTAGATGCTGTTCGTCAAGAAATGGGAAGAATCTTAAAATTGATAAATCCTAAGGAATTAAGACCTGCTTGGGTTGTAGATTTTCCGATGTTTGAAAAAACGGATGAAGGCAGATGGACGTTTACACACAATCCTTTCTCAATGCCAGCTGTTTACGATTTAGAAAAACACATGAATGGTAAAGATGATGAAATTGGAACAATCATAGCGCAACAATACGATTTAATCTTAAATGGTTACGAAATTGGTGGAGGTTCTGTGCGTGCACATAAAGCAGAAATTCTAGAAGCAACCTATAAAAAGATGGGTTACAACAAAGAAGAAATGATAAAAAGTGTTGGAACAATGTACAAAGCGTTTCAATATGGTGCACCTCCTCATGGAGGAATTGCTTGGGGAGTAGATCGTTTAATGATGATTTTAGAGAAAAAAGCTTCTATTAGAGAAGTAATGGCTTTCCCTAAAACTGGAACATCAGAAGATTTATTATTTAATGCTCCATCAATTCTTTCTGATAAAAAAGTAGAAGAAATGAATGTGAAAATTATGAGATAGATTAATAATTTTATCGAATTAATAAACAAAAAAAATCCTGCTTTACGCAGGATTTTCTTTTATTAACAACACAAACAATATAACTATTTTAAGAATAATTACTTTTTTATTACTTTCTTAAAGGAACTGCGATATTAGGATAATCTGTAATAATACCATCAACACCCATTTTAAGTAAATTTATCATATCTTCTTTTTTATTAACTGTCCAAGGAATTACTTTCATATTTTGCTGATGTATTGCATCAACTTCATTTTTGTTTACTAAAATGTAATATGGACTGTAAATCTGAGGCACAAAACTTAATATTTTTAGATTCGTTTTTGCATCATTTTGGTAAGTTAAAAACGCCAATCTATATTCTGGATATGTTTTATGAATATACTCAAGAACTCTTGGATCAAAACTTTGTAAAGTGATTCGTTTTACTGGTAATTTCGTTTTTTTTAATTGCGCAATAACCAAATCAGAAAAATCTTTTACGGATGGTTGATACCCTTTTTTCTCATCATTTGGAGTACTTTTAATTTCTATATTATAAAAAACTTCTGAATTTATATTTTCTACATAATTAATCACTTCAGATAACAAAGGTTTGTAAGCAATACTCTTTTCTTGCTCAGGAAACTTTGCATTACCTAAAGAACCTACATCGTATTTTTTTATGTTATTATAATTATTTTTATAGAAATTAAATGCCAAACCTTCTTCTTTGGTAATTCTTTCGCCTTTAGCATCTAAAACAATTTCAGCATTTAAATAAGGTTCATGAGATACTACCACTTTATCATCTTTACTAATTACAACATCTAACTCAATTGTATTTACGTTTATGTCTAATGCTTTTTTAAAAGCTTGAAGCGTATTTTCTGGTGATAAACCTCTAGCACCTCTATGTCCTTGAAGATCAAAATTATATTGTTGCTTTTTTTCTAAAATTACATCGTCAATAAATTGAACAGTTTCTTTGTAAACACTTTGCCAATCTTTAGATCTTAAATCGCAACCAATTACATGATTCCCAGTTTCTGGAAAAGCAATTTTTACTTTTTTTTCTGTTGATGTTCCTAAATCATCAAACATTTTTAACATGGCAGGTACAGAAACTACTTGATCTTGTTCTTGCTCATTTTTGTAATAATACCCAACAAATGCAGGCACTTTTACTTTAGAAAAAGTTTCGGGTTTCATAGTAGATACAATCATCTTAATTAAAGCTTCGTAACCATCTATATGATAAATTGTAGACCAAAATTTCGCTTCTTCTGCTGGTCTTTCTTGTTTCATAATTTCACTCCCTTTGTTCATTTTTATAAACCCTGCTTTACCTTCTGGTGTAACAATCATTTTAAAAGCCGGATTTTTAAGATCTATAAAAGGCGAATACATAATTAAACCTGCAATTGAATTATCTTCTGATGCTAATTTTAAACTTAAAGAACCACCAGTAGAGGTACTTACTAAAATTATTTTTTTTCCGATAATTTTACCAATTAACAATGCTTCTTTTGCTGATGCTAAATAGTTTTCTGGTGTTAAATGTTTAAAACTATCTTCTCTCTTAATTCCATGTTCTTTTAAACGAGACATGTAAACATTGGCATTGTATTTTTTAGAAAGCTGGCTCATAATTGGTTCTCCTTCTCTGCTGCTTGCTCCAAAACCATGTAAATACACAAACGCAATTTCCGTTTGTTTTTGATTAAAATTATCTGCCCAAATAATTTTTGCTTGATTATTTGGTTTGATATTTAAAATGCTTTTTTCTTTAGCATTCACAATACTTTCTATTGTTTTTATCGATTTTACTTCTTGTCCAAAAACTGCCAAATGAATAGCAAATAATAAAACTGAAATTAAAAATGTTCTTTGCATAGGTATTCAATTTAAAAAACTGACTAAATCTAATTAGTCAGCTTTTAATTCTTTTTATCTTACTATTAAAATTTTGCTTTTACTTGAACACCAAAAAATCTAGGAGCACCTGCAATAAAAGTTGGAATGCCAAATGCACCACCAGTATTACCTGCATCAACAATAAATTCTTTGTCTAAAACATTGGTCATATAAAAGTTAATTTCATAATTTTTATCAACAACTAAACCTGTTCTAAAGTTTAACAAACCATAAGCATCTTGCGAAATTTCTGGTAAGTTAGTTTCTTCAAAAAATACTTTAGATTTATAAGTATATGTAGGTCTAAAAAAGTAATCTAATTTATTATTGACTTCTAAATTGATATTAAAACCTGCTGAAAAAGAATTCTCTGGAGTTAATCTAAAAGTATTACCTGCTAATTCTTGCGCATTTCCATCAGAATCTACATCATCAAAAGAAGCATCTATATACCCATAATTTGCAAAGAAACTAGATGTTTTAGAAAAAGCATATTGCAAAGCAACTTCAAAGCCAAAAGAACTTGCATTACCACTATCTTCTGTTGTAGCTGTTAACACTCCGTTTTCTAATTTAGCCACTGATGTTTGAAAGTTAGAATAATCGTACACGTAAGCATTTACATCAAACTGTAATCTATTGTCTAAAAATAAAGATTTTGCACCTACCTCATAAGACCAAACAATTTCATCTGATAAAACATTGGTTTCTGTTGCAGTTACATTGATAACATTAGGTCTTCTTCCTCTAGAAGTTGTACCAAATAATGTAATGTTTTCGTTAACATCATAGTTAACAGCAAAACGTCCTACAGCTGATAAAAAGTTTTCACTAGCCGATATTTTTCCATTGGTTGACGCAAATAATGTGTTTGGAAAATTACCTGATAAATAACCTAAAAAAGATGGTGTTTCAGTATCTTCTACTTCGTAAGCTGCATTAATATTTTCTATAGTTGCTCTTAAACCTAAGGTAAATGATAATTTATCAGTAACATCATAAGACGCATCAATAAAAACATCACCTGAATAATTTTCTCCAAAATTTGTATACGTTTCCTTGTTAAAAGCACTTAATGGAGCACCAGCAATTGCACCAAATGTAGCTGGATCGTTAGGAATATTTGGCAATAAAATAGGCAATCCGTTTACAACAAGATTTGCAGGATTTAAAAGTAACATTGCCACACTTCTCTCATCATATTCCCAAGGCACACTTTGCGAACCATCTTCGTAGAAGAAATTAGCTCCAAAAAAACCTCTGAATTTATCATCATTATCAAAATTAAATCTAAATTCTTGACTGAATTGTTTACCAATTGATATTTCATTGAAGAATAAAGCTGGAGCTACAGTCCCATCTGCATCAAAAGCTTCATTAGAATCGAATTTTCTGTATGCAGTTGTTGAGGTTAAATCCCAAACATCATTAAAACTATGTTTTAAAATTGCTGTTACACCCCAAACTGTTCTATCTAAACCTAATTCTTCTCCTCTTTCTAAATCTGCAAAAGTATTAGGATTTGTATCTCCACCTAAAGGCGCATAAGTTCCGCTTTTAAAAGAAGTACCTGGAGGTGTGTCTTTTTGCCAATTTGCAATAACATCTAAACTTGTATTATCACTTAATAAATATTTAAAAGAAGTTCTAAATGCAACTGTTTCTTTTCCATTCAAATCTCCACCTGATAAATTTTCAATAAAACCATCTCTACCATTGTAAATTGCAGCAGCTCTAAAAAATAATTTATCATCTACTAAAGGCGTATTAAAATGCCCTGTTGCTAAAAATTGATTAAAATTTCCATATCCTAATTTTACAGAACCAGAAGTTTCGTTTTTTGCTTTATTTTGAATGATATGCATTGCACCTATTTGAGCTCCTCTACCAAACAATGTTCCTTGTGGTCCTTTTAAAACTTCTACACGTTCTATATCGAACAACTCAACAACAGAACCTCTTGATTTACTAATAGAAACTCCGTCTTGAAAAATAGAAACTCTTGGCTCTACTCTAGAATCTCCACTATCACTTGTAATTCCTCTAACCACAATACCTGGGTTATTTACACTCTGAATTTGAACTTGAAAACCTGGCACGTATTCTGATAAAGCATCATATTCAAAAGTTCCTTGATTTTCTAAAAAATCTGTTCCATAAGATGTAATTGCAATAGGTACATCTTTATTTTTTTGTTCTCTTTTTTGAGATGTTACCACAACACCCTCTAACATATAAGAACTTTCTTTTAACACAAAGTTCTGCACAGATACTGGTTTATTAATTACAATTTCTTTTGTAATTGTATTGTACCCAACATAAGACACTTGAATAGTGTAGGTTTTATTTGGTATATTTTCTAATAAAAATGCACCATCAAAATCTGTAGTTGTTCCAATAGATAAGCCTTTTAGAAAAATACTAGCCCCCATAATTGGCTCTCCTTGTTCAGTAGTAACTACACCTTTTAACGTATTCGAATTTTGAGCATTAATACTAAGTATACCCAAAAAAATTATTGATACTATAAATAAAAATTTTAAACGCATTGTATTTTTGAATTTTATGAATTGTTATAAAGTTCAAATTTATACCTGCGGTTTTAGAAACTTGTTAGCTTATTGTAATCTTAGAGTTACTTATTTTATTACATATTGTTAATTTTTGGTAAAAGTTTTACCTAATATTAATAGTTTATTTAACTCTTATTAATGATAATTTTTCGAATTTAAAAATCTTTTTAATGTAATGACACTTGATATTGTAAAACTGCCATTCCTTTATAATTTTTTTGTTGCATTGTAGTAGCATCAAAAACAGGGCGATGTTGGTAACCCAAACTCAACTTATTATTATGAGTTCCATTCAATAAAAAGTTTAGTGTAAAATCGTAAACTGTCATTTGCTCATTTAAAGCATCCCAATTAGAACTCTGTATAGCAATATTTGGCTGAATAACTATTGGGTAATTTAAAACCTTTGTTTCTTTAAAAGCATAACCTAATTGCAAGTACAATGTTGTTCCTGTACCAATCATCGGAAATGTAACTCCTGCCCCATTAAAATCTGCACCTCCTCCAGTTGTTGGATTATTTGCTCCAATATTTCTAATATAATCCTTTCCAAAATCATAATCAAAATAACCTAAATAGCCAGTAAATGCATCTCCATTAGATATAGGAAGGTTTAAAAAAGAATCTACTGCCCAATGTTTCATATCATACAAATTAGTATTTGTTAACAATGCATCACCATCACTCATACTTTTTTCTTGATATTGAAAACCAGCACCAATATTAAACACTTTTTTTCCTTTAACATATGTACCAGGTAAATAAGCTGACTTATTAGATTCGTGATTTAAAAATTGATATTTTACATAAGAAGATGTTCTTATTCTTGGTCTATTATTTGCAAAATCTACTTTTCCATTTGGCACACTTGTTACCAAAGTTGGTCTACTAAAAGAAATTCTATAATCTATTTTACTAATTTGTCCTTTAGCCCAAATACCTAATGAACGACCTATATGATCGTTTTTATTTACAGTTGTTAATACAAATAAAGGTGAATCTAATCCCATTAAAGATTTACTAGAACGCACATTATATCTACTTAAACCTTGCCAACCAGATTTACCAAAACCTACTTCAAGCTTTTTACTGAAAGAATACTCTGCATATAAATCTAAAATTTCAATAGGAAAACTACGATCTTGAAAATTATAATTATTACCTCCAAATATTGAATATAAAAACAATTTTGGAGTTACTTGAGATGAAATAGGAATACGTAATCGTCTTAAAGAAACATCTAAATAACTATTTGTAGTTTCTCCATTTATTAAAGACCCCTCATTTAAATCAGAATACCTAAACCAAATCTGAGTAGTTAAATTCCATTTAATTTTAGGTGTAAATTTTTCTTTTTCTTGTCCTCTTAAATTAATTGTAGAAAAAAGTACAATTAACATCAAACATTTTATAATTACCTTCATTTTTTATTGCTCATTTATAAGACAAAATTAGAATGAACTTTCCTTATAAAATGTGACATTAATCATATCTAAAGAACTTTTTAGACTGCATTCTAGTTTTAGAAAAACCTTAAAACATTTAAATTAAAGAACTTTGAGTTTTCTGTAAAAAAGAGACTCATCAAAAAACACTGAAATCTAATTTAAAACACTTTTTAGAGGTTTTAAGACACTTTTAAACTTATCAACAATTCAGACTTTTATCAATAAAAAACTTTTAAAACTTATGTTTTTCCTTATATTTGATAGGTTGTATTTTTTACAATCAACAATCAAATAATAGAAAATTTAGACAGATAATGAGCGAAGAAAAAAAGCATAATTATGATGCCTCCAGTATTCAGGCATTAGAAGGTATGGAGCACGTAAGAATGCGTCCTTCAATGTATATTGGTGATGTTGGAGTGCGTGGTTTACATCATTTAGTATATGAAGTTGTAGATAACTCTATTGATGAAGCAATGGGTGGTTATTGTGACACTATTAATGTTACAATTAATGAAGACAACTCTATAACTACCAAAGATAATGGACGTGGAATCCCAGTAGGTTTACACAAAAAAGAAGGTGTTTCTGCATTACAGGTTGTAATGACCAAAATTGGTGCAGGTGGTAAATTCGATAAAGATTCTTATAAGGTTTCTGGTGGTTTACATGGTGTTGGGGTAAGTTGTGTTAATGCATTATCAGATCATTTAACAGCTACAGTTCATAAAGAAGGTAAAGTTTGGCAACAAGAATACGAAAAAGGAAAAACTTTATATCCAGTAAAAACAATTGGAGAAACTGATTTTACAGGTACCATAGTTACTTTTTTACCAGATAAATCTATTTTTCAACAAACTACAGAATACAATTACGAAACTCTAGCAACTAGAATGCGTGAATTAGCGTATTTAAATAAAGGAATCACTATTACTTTAACTGACAAAAGAAATTCTGATGATGAAGGTAATTTTATCTCAGAAACTTTTCATTCTGATAAAGGTTTGCCAGAATTCATTCAATATTTAGATTCTACACGTGAGCAGTTGATTGCAAACGTAATTTCTATGGAAGGCGAAAAAAACGGAATTCCTGTAGAAGTTGCTATGGTTTACAACACTTCTTATGCAGAAAATTTACACTCTTATGTAAATAATATTAATACGCACGAAGGAGGAACACATTTATCTGGGTTTAGACGTGGTTTAACAGGTACTTTAAAAAAGTATGCAGATGAATCTGGATTATTAAAAAATGTAAAGTTTGATATTGCTGGTGATGATTTTAGAGAAGGTTTAACAGCAATTGTTTCTGTAAAAGTTTCAGAACCACAATTTGAAGGACAGACAAAAACGAAACTTGGTAACAGAGAAGTTACCTCTGCTGTATCTCAAGCAGTTTCAGAAATGTTATCTGATTATTTAGAAGAAAACCCAATTGATGCTAAAACTATTGTACAAAAAGTAATTTTAGCTGCAACTGCAAGACACGCTGCACGTAAAGCACGAGAAATGGTGCAACGTAAAACAGTAATGTCTATTGGTGGTTTACCTGGTAAATTATCTGACTGTTCAGAAACAGATCCAGCTCAATGTGAAATATTTTTAGTTGAGGGAGATTCTGCAGGTGGAACAGCAAAACAAGGTAGAGACAGAAACTTCCAAGCAATTCTTCCACTTCGTGGAAAAATCTTGAATGTTGAAAAAGCAATGCAACATAAAGTTTTTGAAAACGAAGAGATTAAAAACATGTTTACTGCTTTAGGTGTTTCTATTGGTACAGAAGAAGATCCAAGAGCTTTAAACTTAACTAAAGTACGTTATCATAAAGTAGTTATTATGTGTGATGCCGATGTTGATGGTTCTCACATTGCTACCTTAATTTTAACTTTCTTCTTTAGATATATGAGAGAAATGGTAGAGCAAGGTTACATTTACATTGCTACTCCACCTTTATATTTAGTTAAAAAAGGACAAAAAAGAGAATATGCTTGGGATGATAACCAACGTGATTTAATTGCTCAAAAATTAGGTGGTGGTGTTAACATTCAAAGATATAAAGGTCTTGGAGAGATGAATGCAGAACAACTTTGGGATACAACTATGAATCCTGAATTTAGAACTTTACGTAAAGTAGTTATCGACAACGCTACAGAAGCAGATAGAGTATTCTCTATGCTAATGGGAGATGAAGTTCCTCCTCGTAGAGATTTTATAGAAAGAAATGCAAAATATGCGAATATAGACGCATAATACCTAAAAGGTAAATAAACAAAAAAGGTGTAAGAAAATTCTTACACCTTTTTTTTGTTTTCTATATTCTATTTTTATCTGATACTAAAACCTGCTCTCAATGAAAATACATCATACTCTTGTGTTGCATATTCAGCTGCAATATTTAAGAATAATAATTTTATACTTAAACCTAAATTAGCTTTCATAGAGCTACCATCATATTTTAAACTAATTGGATCTGTATAAGTAGTATTAGAAGCTGATGTTGTGTAAGAACCTAACATATTAACATCTGTTTTATAGTTTGTTGTACCTACACCACCATAAATAGTGAAAATCGAAAGTTTTTTAGATGCCAAAACTTGAAAGATAAAAGTCTTTGTATTAAACTCTAATGCTTGAGATGGTTGATCTTCTGGATCTATAAAGAATTTAGATTTTACATCATTCCATCCAACTAAAGCAGAAACATCAAAAGGTAAACGTTTAACGAAAGGGATCCATTGCTTTAAATCGTGTTTAATACCAAAACCAAATGTTGAAAATTGATAATCTGTATCATTTTGCTCTGGAATGTATCTTATTATTAAATCTGTATTTTTAAACAAACCAATACCAGCTTGCAACATTGCAGAAGGAACCACATTGTACCCAATAGCTTCTTTTAAACCTGAACCTGGTAAAGATGACGTAGAAATAGAATTACCTGTGTCATCTGTAAATGTTAGTAAAGGTCTATCATCTAACTTTTGAGACCCAAATAATGTTGGTAATTCTGCAGAAGAAATACTAGAATCTTCTAATTTAATGTTAGAATAATCTGCATTATTAAAAGTAAAAGTTTCTGCTGAAGAAGGCACAGAAGCACCATTTGCAATTACAGCAATATCAAATCCAAATAATTTGTGAGTTTTTGCAGTTGAATACCAACCTCCATTAATTCCATTTCCAAAACCTGTAGGAAAAGGTTCTACATATCCTTGTAATAAAGCTCTTGCATCTGCAACACCACCTTCTAAAATAGATTCTAATTCAATTTGTGAATATGAAGTTAACGTAAATGCAGTAAATAAAAATAAAAATACTTTTTTCATATAGTTTATAGTTTAGTTAATTTTAGATAAGTTATTGCACTTTACTGTACAGTAGCTTTAATTTTAAATTTTAAATTGATAGTAAAATTATCATCTGCAGGTGTTTGAGTAAAATCAGCTTTAATTACATAAGGAAAAACACCAGCATTAACTACTGATAAAATACTTGATGCGTTTGTAGGTATAATTACTTCTACACCTTCTCCTTTAGTTAAAGTTAGAGTTTGATTTATATTAATAGGCCCTACTGTTAAATCAAAATTACCTGTAATCGCTTCTCCAGAAAAATCATCTTCTAAGGTTAATGTAACTTTTTCAATTTCTGCTTCAACAAATTCACTTGCATTGTCTAATAAATCTTGAATATTAGTAGAATTAGAAGTTTCAAATGAAGTTGCAGTGTTTAATCCTGTAACCACAGCATTACTCTCAAATTCATCTATTACAATAAATTGTATTTCTCCATCTTCTTCACAATTACTAAATGTAAAAGCTACAAAAAGTACTAGCATTGTTTGAATAATTTTAAATTTTTTCATGATTTTTTTATTTATAAGTTATTAAATGTTGTTTAACAAATATAGAAAAATAATGTAGGTATTATTTACAATTCATACAAGATTCAATACAATTGATACAACTTTTACACATAAACTCGTAATATTCTTTCCAATTTATAGATAAAATCAATAAAATTCGTAACTTTTTTTATGACATATATCACAATAAAACATTCAGAATATTGTATTTTTGTGATTAGATTTATTTAACAAATTTTAAAAATATTTATATGAAAGTTACAGTTGTTGGTGCAGGTGCAGTAGGTGCAAGTTGTGCAGAATACATTGCAATCAAAAATTTTGCTTCTGAAGTAGTAATTTTAGACATTAAAGAAGGTTTTGCAGAAGGTAAAGCAATGGATTTAATGCAAACAGCTTCTTTAAACGGTTTTGATACTAAAATCACTGGAAGCACAAGCGATTATACAAAAACTGCAAATTCTGATGTTTGTGTAATTACTTCTGGTATTCCTAGAAAACCAGGTATGACTAGAGAAGAATTAATTGGTATTAACGCAGGAATCGTAAAAACTGTTTCTTCTAGCTTAATCGAACATTCTCCTAATACAATAATTATTGTGGTTTCTAACCCTATGGATACTATGACGTATTTAGTTCATAAAACTACAGGTTTACCAAAAAACAGAATTATTGGTATGGGTGGTGCTTTAGATTCTGCTCGTTTTAAATATAGATTAGCAGAAGCTTTAGGTGCGCCTATTTCTGATGTTGATGGTATGGTTATTGGTGGTCACTCAGATAAAGGGATGGTTCCTTTAACAAGATTAGCTACTCGTAACTCTGTACCTGTTTCAGAATTTATTTCTGAAGAAAGATTAGAACAAGTTAAACAAGATACTAAAGTTGGTGGCGCTACTTTAACTGGTTTATTAGGTACTTCTGCTTGGTATGCTCCAGGTGCTGCAGTTTCTGGTATGGTACAAGCTATTGCTTGCGATACTAAAAAAATATTCCCATGTTCTTCTTTATTAGAAGGTGAATTTGGTTTAAATGATTTATGTATTGGTGTACCAGTTGTTTTAGGTAAAGATGGTATAGAAAGTATTGTAGAAATTAGTTTAAGTGATGCTGAAAAAGCACATTTAGAAGAATCTGCTGCAGGTGTTTCTAAAACTAATGGTTTATTAGAATTATAATATAAAGTCTTTTTTTATGACTTATAAAAATCCAGCTCAATGAGCTGGATTTTTTGTTGCATCTATTTCAAAATTAGATTCTCTTTTTTAGATAATCCATTATTATAATTCTAATTTTTATTTAGCAATGTAAAGTATGTATTTTTGTAAAGTAATTGCTAAAAGATGACAAACCAAACAAACACTATTTTAAAAAAAATATTCGGTTATGATAATTTTCGTCCTCTGCAAGAGGAAATTATCAACAGAACTTTAGAAGGTAAAGATAGTTTTGTTTTAATGCCAACTGGAGGAGGAAAATCGATGTGTTTTCAAATCCCTGCCTTACTTTTTAACGGTATAACTATTGTAGTTTCGCCATTAATTTCATTGATGAAAGACCAAGTACAAGCCTTAAAATCAAACGGAATTAAGGCAGATTTCTTTAACAGCTCTATTTCTGTTGAAGAAGAAAACAACGTCATCAACAAAGCAATTAATGGCGATTTACAACTCTTATATTTATCCCCAGAAAAACTAATATCAGTAAGTAATTCTTGGCTTAAACAATTAAACATAAAATTAGTTGCTATAGATGAAGCGCATTGTGTAAGTATGTGGGGTCATGATTTTAGACCAGAGTATACTCAACTAAAAGTATTTAGAAACTCGTTAGCCAATGTACCTTTTATGGCTTTAACTGCTACAGCAGATAAATCTGCTAGAAAAGATATTGAAGCACAATTAGGTTTAAATAATTCAAAATTATTTATCTCTTCTTTCGATAGAAAAAACTTGAGTATTGAAGTAAGAGGACAAGTTACTAAAAAGAAAAAATTACAAGAAATTATCAACTTTATAAAAAGGAGAAAAAATGAAAGTGGTATTATTTATTGTTTAAGCAGAAAAAACACAGAAGAAGTAGCTAACTACCTTCAAAAAGAAGGGCATTCTGTGGCTTTTTATCATGCAGGAATGAGTAACGAAGAAAGAGAAAAAACACAAACTGATTTTATAAATGATGATACAAAAATAATTGTTGCAACTATTGCTTTTGGTATGGGCATAGATAAATCTAATGTTCGTTTTGTAATTCATTACAATTTACCTAAAAATCTTGAAGGTTATTATCAAGAAATTGGAAGAGCAGGTAGAGATGGTTTACCTTCAGAAACCCTACTTTATTACAATATGAGAGATTTTGTATTGTACAGCCAATTTGCAGATGAAGGTGCAAACACTGCAATGCAAAAAGAAAAGTTAAATAGAATGTTGCAATTTGCAGAAGCAAAATCTTGTAGAAGAAAAATATTATTGTCTTATTTTGGAGAACATCTTACTCAAAATTGTGGCAATTGCGATGTTTGTGAAAATCCACCACAAGATTTTGATGGTACTATTTTATCGCAAAAGGCACTTTCTGGAATTGCTAGAATGAAAGAAAAAGACGGAATTACAATGCTAATTAATGTTTTAAGAGGTAGTAATAATGCAGATATACACTCAAAACAATATTTTAATCTAAAAACTTACGGAATAGGAAAAGATGTTTCTTTTTTCGATTGGAGAGATTATATAATTCAAATGGCAAACCAAGGTTTGATAGAAATAATGTATGCAGAAAACTCTGCTTTAAAAATAACACCCATTGGTTGGCAAGTTTTAAAAGGCGAAAAAAAGATTAGATTAACAACGCCTATTAGCCCAAATGATAAAAAGAAGAAACAAAAAATAGTAAAAGCGACCATTATAGGTGATGTAAATAACGATTTATTTACAGCCCTAAAAAAATTAAGGCATTCTATATCTAAAGAAGAAAATATGCCTGCCTACATTGTTTTTAATGATAAAACATTAAAATTAATGGCAAGTGAATTACCAACATCAGAAAATGAATTTTTGGCCATTTCTGGAGTAGGTATAAATAAAATGGAAAAATATGGTGAAGATTTTATGCATCTAATTCGCCAATTTAAAAATGTGGAAAAACCACGTAAAACACCTACAACTCAAAAAACTTTAGATCTTTATAAACAAGGCTTAAATCCAAAAGAAATTGCAGAAAAAAGAGAATTATCTGTAACTACTATTTTTTCTCATTTATCTCAACTATATACAGAAGGCAAAAACATTGAACTTGAAAAATATGTTACACAAGATATTATTGATAAAGTTCGAACCGTTTTTAATCAATTTAATCAAAAAATGGAATTAAAACCCATTTACGAAAAACTTAACGAAGAAGTTTCTTACAGCCAAATTAGAATCAGCATAACTTTAATTCTAAAAAAAGAGTAATTTTATTGCTTTCTGTACTTATTGATTATCAGTTTTATATTACTTTTTAAGCAAAAAAACTGTTATTGTTAAATTTGAAGTTTTATACTTCTACAAAAAGCAATCTTTTTTTATATATTTGGCGCATGAACCCAAAATGGTACTTTAGTGCACTTTTAGTTTTATTTACTTTTCTTGGTACTTTCCACGAAAATATTCCTGTACCCAATCAAGAAATTGTTTTAGAGTTTAATAATTCTAAAATAAATGATTCTGAAAAGGAATTTACATTAGCCGATATAAAAAATCGCTTAACTACTGCTGGCGCATCAAATATTAAAATTCAAGAAGCTAAAAATGGTAGGTTAAAAATTTCATATTACAGTTCAGACCAAGTTTCTTATATTAAAGAAGCACTTTCTCAAAAAAATGAAATTGCTGTTAGAGAATCATCTAACAAACAAAACCAAAAAAAATATCCATCAGAAAAAAAATCTAAATTTAATTTTGATGTTTATGAATTAGAAAATGAGGCAGATTCATCAAATTTTGATGGTAATTCTATTATAGAAATCAAATATGATTCAGATCGATACACAAATCAACAAAATTATGCTTCATCAGAAAAAATATTATTAATTGAAGCCAATACTGTTTATAAATCAAAATCTAGATTTTACAAACAATTATTTATAGTAAAAAATAGTACTTCCCACAACATACCAGAAGTTAGAGCTGGCCCTTTTTATTACTTATCTTAAACAATTTAAGTAGATAATTTTAAAATATCTACCTCAGAATGACGCGATTTCGCAATCTTCTGAAAACAAATCAATAAACATAATTAAATGTCAAAAAGTTCGAGAAGTTATCTATATTTGCTCGTTTTAAAAATTTTTGACTAAAACTATATCAAATGCAAAATAAAGGATTAATTAAATTATTCGCTATTCTTTTCGGATTAGTGAGTTTGTATCAACTATCATTCACATTTTTAGCTAATAAAGTTGAAGATGATGCTGTAACTTACTCTAACAACAAAGCTGTTGATAGTGATGATGCTAGACAAAAAGCAAGTTACGAAAGAAAATATTTAGATAGTGTTGCCAACAAAGACATTATAGATTTAGGAATAGCAGAATACTCTTATAATGATGTAAAAGACAAAGAAATGAATCTTGGTCTTGATTTAAAAGGTGGTATTAATGCAATTTTACAAGTATCTGTAAAAGAAGTTTTAAAAAGCTTAGCTAATGACTCTAAAAACGAAGCATTTAACACTGCTTTAGAAGCTGCAGATGTTAGACAAAAAAGTAGTAACTTAAATTACTTAGATTTATTTTTCGAAGAATTTGAAAAAGTTGCAGGAACAACAAAATTAAGTGATCCTTCTATTTTTGGTACAAAAGCTTTAAGTGATAAAATTTCTTTTGATGAAGCAAACATTACTGTAAGAGAAACTTTACAAGAAGAAATTAATAGTTCTATTGGTACTGCTTTCGAAGTTTTAAGAAGTAGAATTGATAAATTTGGTGTTACACAACCAAACATTCAAAGAATTGGAAATTCTGGTAGAATTCAAATTGAATTACCAGGAGCTAAAGATATTGAGCGTGTTACAAAGTTAATCACAAGTAAAGCTGAATTACAGTTTTGGGGTGTATATACTAATGCAGAAGTACAAAACTTTTTCTTTACTGCAAATGCTAAAGTAGCAGAAATGCTAAAAGATGATTCTGTTTTAGAGCAAGAAAAAGATACAACTAAAAAAGATGATATTGATGATTTATTAGGTGAAGAATCAGATTCTACTAAAGTTCAGAAGAATTTATTTACTTACTTAATGCCAAATTTTGCGCAATCTCAACAACAATTAAATTCTACAGTTGCTTATGCTAGTGTTTTAGATACAGCTACTGTAAACGATTTATTATCTAAAAAAGAAATTAGAGCATTATTACCTAATGAAATTAAATATGCAAAATTTTTATGGGATTATAAATCTAACACAAGTGCAGATGGTACAACTGAATTAATTGGTTTATACGCCATTAAAGGTAACAGAAATGACAAACCAACTATTGAAGGTGATGTTATTTTAGATGCTGGTCAAGTATTTGATCAATTAAACAAGCCAGAAGTTTCTATGACTATGAATAGTTCTGGAACTAAACAATGGGCAAAAATGACTGCTGATAATGTAGGTAATTTTGTTGCTGTTGTATTAGATGACTACGTATACACTGCACCTTCTGTAAACCAGGCAATTACTGGTGGTAGAACTTCTATTTCTGGAGGAACAATGACTGTTGCAGAAGCAGAGGATATTTCTACAGTATTAAAAGCTGGTAAATTACCTGCTGCTGCAAGAATTATTCAAGCAGAAGTTGTTGGGCCATCTTTAGGACAAGAAGCTATTAATGCAAGTTTCCTATCATTTGGTTTAGCTATTGTTTTAGTTTTACTTTGGATGATTTTATATTATGGTAAAGCTGGTGCTTTTGCAGATGTTGCTTTAATTGTAAATATTTTATTCATCTTCGGTATTTTAGCATCTTTTAATGCTGTGTTAACTTTACCTGGTATTGCTGGTATTATTTTAACAATTGGTATGTCTGTAGATGCCAACGTAATTATATTTGAAAGAATTAAAGAAGGATTATTCAAAAAGAAAGGTTTAAAACAATCTGTAGAAGAAGGATTTAGTTTTAAAGGAGCATTATCTGCAATTATTGATGCAAATATTACTACTTTTTTAACAGGTATTATTTTATATATTTTTGGTACAGGACCAATTAAAGGTTTTGCATTAACATTAATGATTGGTATTGCAACATCATTATTTACAGCTGTATTTATTACTCGTTTATTAATTGATGGAGCAGTAAATAAAGGTTCTGTATTAACATTTAATACTTCTATTTCTAAAGGATGGTTCCAAAATATAAATGTAGAGTTCTTAAAGAAACGTAAGATTGCTTACATTATTTCTGGTGGTATTATTATTGCTGGTATTATTTCTATATTCTCTATTGGTTTAAAACAAGGTGTAGATTTTAAAGGTGGTCGTTCTTATGTTGTTCGTTTTAATCAAGACATGAATGCTACTGAAGTTTCAAGTACTTTAAAAGATGCTTTTGGTACAGCACCAGAAGTAAAAACTTATGGTGAGTCTAATCAACTTAAAATAACAACAGTTTATAAAATTGATGAAGAAGGTACAGAAGTAGATGATCAAGTACAAAACGCTTTATTTACTGGTTTAAAACCTTATTTAGGAGACACAACTTACGAAAACTTTAAACCTGGTTTCGAAAAAGAAGGTGCAGGCGTTATGAGTTATATGAAAGTAGAACCAACTATTGCAGATGATATTAAAACATCAGCTTTATATGCAGTTTTTGGATCTTTATTAGTAGTTTTCTTATACATCTTATTACGTTTTAGAAAAGTATCTTTCTCTATAGGAGCTGTAATTGCAGTTTTCCATGATGTTTTAATTGTATTAGGTGTTTTCTCTATTACTTATAGTTTTATGCCTTTTGATATGGAAATTGGTCAATCATTTATTGCAGCCATACTAACAGTAGTTGGTTACTCCTTAAATGATACCGTAGTTATTTTTGATAGAATTAGAGAATTTACAGGTTCATATCCTAATTGGAAATACAGCGAAGTTGTAAACAAAGCATTAAGCTCTACATTAGGTAGAACTATAAATACATCTTTAACAACATTATTAGTAATGTTAGCCATCTTCTTATTTGGTGGTGATTCTATTAAAGGATTTATGTTTGCCTTAATTGTAGGTGTAGCAGTTGGTACATATTCATCTTTATTTGTAGCAACACCAATAATGTTCGATACAACTAAAAAAGAAGAAAAGAAGAAATAGTTCTCTTTTAAATAAAAGAAACCGTTTTTAACTCTGAAAATCAGATTAAAAACGGTTTTTTCATTAAATATATCTGTTATATTTGCATTCTTATGAGTATTTTAAAACTTCACGATTTATACTTTAAACCTTTCATCAAAAAAGATGAAATAAATGCTATTGTAAAATATTTAGCAGAACAAGTAAAAGACGATTTACCAAAAGACGAAGTACCTATTTTTGTAGGTATTTTAAATGGATGCTTTTTATTTGCTGCAGATTTTATTAGAGAATTTAATGGTAATTGCGAAGTATCTTTTGTAAAACTAGCCTCTTATCAAGGAACATCAACAACAGATACAGTAAAACATTTAGTTGGTATTAATGAAGATTTAACAGGCAGAACTGTTATTATTCTAGAAGATATTATAGATACAGGAAACACGCTACAAGAAATTTATAATATCTTTAAAAACCTAGATGTTAAAAAATTAAAAATAGTATCATTATTTTTTAAACCAGATGTGTTTAGAAAAGAATTACCAATAGATTATATAGGTAAAAGTATTGAAGACAAATTTATTGTTGGATATGGATTAGATTACAATGGAATAGGAAGAAATTATCCAGAAATATATCAATTAACACCAAAACCCAAAATGAAAAACATCGTATTATTTGGCCCTCCAGGAGCAGGAAAAGGAACACAAGCAAACTTCTTAAAAGAAATGTACAATTTAGTACACATTTCTACAGGAGATGTATTTCGTTTCAATATTAAAAACGCTACTGAATTAGGTTTACTAGCCAAAAAATATATGGATGAAGGCGATTTAGTGCCAGATGAAGTTACCATTAATATGCTAAAAGCAGAAGTAGAAAAAAATGCAGATGCCAATGGTTTTATTTTTGATGGTTTTCCAAGAACACAATCTCAAGCAGATGCTTTAGATGCTTTTTTAGGTGATAAAGGCGAGCAAATTAATGCTATGATTGCTTTAGAAGTACCAGAAGATGTTTTAGTAACTCGTTTACTAGAAAGAGGAAAAACAAGTGGTAGAACAGACGATACTGATGAAAGCAAAATTAGAAATCGTTTTAACGAATACAACACAAAAACTGCCATTCTTAAAGATTATTTTGATGCACAAAACAAATACTATGGTATTGATGGTGTTGGTTCTATAGAAGATATTACCAAAAGAATTGCAGAAGTATTTGATACACTGTAAATTCTAGATTTAAAGTTTAATATTCAAGATTGAATACTATTAATTCATAGAGTTGAGGAGATATAAATTTTTCATAATTATAGTTATAAGTTTCAATCTTCTATCTTGTGTAAGCAATAAATATCTTAAACTTGTAAAATCTGAAAAAAAATACCCTAAATTAGAATATTTTGATTCTTTTGCTACAATTCAGATTGTAGAAAGAACAAATAAATTTTATTATAGTGATTCTTTAACAAAAAGATTTTCACTTAAATTAGACTCTATAATTGATTCTAACAAAGAAAATTATAGAATAAACAATAAGATTAAAATTTCTAATGATAAATTAAGAGATAGTATAAATAGAGAAATATCTTCTTTGTATTACAATCTTACTTCTCCTTTATTTGGAGCAAATAAAATTAAAATACCCAAAGTAATAGATTCTCTTCTTGAATCAAGAAATCAAAGATTTGCAATAGTTGTAAAAGGTTTTGGATATATATACAATAAAGAAAATACAATTTTAAAAAAAGTAAAAGGTAGATTAGTTAATTTAGCAACAATAGGATTTGCAGGAACTCCTCCCATAAAAAACGAGCTAAGTTTATCTTTTTTAATTATTGATTCAAAAAAAGATGAAATTGCTGCTTATATTGGTTTGCCTCCTGTATATAAAAATCCAATGGATAAAGTTGCAACAAAAGCAAATCTAGACAATTTATTTATAGGTAACATTGTTGATAAAAAACTACAATACTAATAATTATGACAGAAGGAAACTTTGTAGATTACATAAAAATATATGCCTCTTCTGGTAAAGGCGGACAAGGTTCTGCACATTTACACAGAGAAAAATATATAACCAAAGGTGGTCCTGATGGTGGTGATGGAGGACGTGGAGGACACATAATTTTACGTGGAGATAAAAATATGTGGACTTTATTTCACCTAAAATTTAAACGTCATTTTAGAGCAGAAGGTGGTGGTGCAGGTAGTAAAAGTAGAAGTTCTGGTGCTGATGGTGAAGATATTTATGTTGATGTACCATTAGGAACAATTATTAAAGATGCTGATACTGATGAAGTAATTGTAGAAATTACCGAAGACAAAAAAGAAGTTGTTTTATTACGTGGTGGAAAAGGTGGCCTTGGAAACTGGAATTTTAAATCTTCTACAAATCAAACTCCAAGATATGCACAACCAGGAATGGATGGTGCAGAAGGTTGGTTTAGAATTGAATTAAAATTACTAGCAGATGTTGGTTTAGTCGGTTTCCCAAATGCGGGTAAATCTACTTTATTGTCTGTTATAACTTCTGCAAAACCAAAAATTGCAGATTATGCTTTTACAACCTTAAAACCAAACTTAGGTATTGTAGAAAACAGAAATCATCAAACTTTTGTAATGGCAGATATTCCTGGTATTATAGAAGGTGCAGCAGAAGGTAAAGGTTTAGGACATCGTTTTTTACGCCATATAGAGCGTAATTCTGCTTTGTTATTCTTAATTCCTGCAGATTCTGATGATATTAACAAAGAATATGAAATCTTGCTAAATGAGCTTAAAAAACACAACCCTGAGTTATTAGACAAAGATAGATTATTGGCTATTTCTAAAACTGATATGTTAGATGATGAGCTAAAAGCAGAAATAAAAGCAGATTTACCAAAAGGTATAGATGCTATATTTATATCTTCTGTTGCTCAATTTGGTTTACAAGAACTGAAAGATAAACTTTGGAAAATGTTGAATTAGTCTTAAAGACAAGTAATCTTATTTAATTAAAATAATTAGGTTAAGAAATCAGAAACAAATAACAGTATAACAAAGTAATTTTTGTTTCTGATTACTTTACCAAAAGTTGCTGACCAATAGAAATGGTGTTATCATTTAAACCATTAAGCTTCTTTAAAAAATCTACAGAAATTCCAAATTTTCTACTAATTGAATATAAAGTATCTCCTTTTCTAACTTGATACATATTCTCTTTGCTCTTTTTAATTACAATCGGTTTTTTAAAGGTTTTACCTTCGTTTAACTTTTTAATTTCTTTGGTATATTTTCCTTTTTTTACATCATCAAATTCATATAATTTATAGTCTTTAATGATTTTTAAAAGCTTAGCAGGATATTTTTTATCTGTAGCATAACCCGCTTTTCGTAAACCATAAGCCCATTTTTTATAATTTTTTATATTATAATCAAACAAAAAAGCATAGCGTCTTCTTTGGGTTAAAAACAAAGAATGATCGTTGTAAGAAGTTTCTGGATACACATATTTTCTAAAACATTCCCTTTTTTTATCATCATCATGATACACACGTTCCCCTGTCCAACCTGTATGGCATTTAATACCAAAATGATTATTAGATTTTAAAGCCAGTTCACTTCTACCTCTACCCGATTCTAAAATTCCCTGAGCCAAAGTTATACTTGCAGGTATTTTATATTCGTGCATTTCTTTTACAGCAATTGGCGCATATTTTCTAATATAAGCCAATGTATATTTATTTAAACTTGGGTTTTTCTTTTTTAATTTCTTGGTAAGTTCTACTTCGTTTACAGAAGGTAACTCTATAGGTTTTGGCTCTACAATTACAACTCCAGGATTTTTCTTATTAACTACTTTCTTTTTAGAACCACAACTGGCAAAAAATAAAATTGAACATAAAAAAAATAAAATCCTAAACTTCATATATTATTGTATTATTTGTTGTCCTTTTCTTTTTAACTTTTGATTAAAACCTTCTATTCCTTGAATTCCGCCTGTATGAATTGCTAAAATTTTAGTGTTTTTAGCAAATTGATTTTTATCAACCAAATCTAAAATTCCGAAAAGCATTTTACCTGTGTAAATAGGATCTAACAAAACATCCGTTTCTTTTTTAAAATTGTTGATGAATTGAATTAAAGCATCATTATACTTTGCATAACCCCCAAAATGATAATTAGTTTGCAAGTTCCAATTCTTTTTTTGAACTAACTGATTGATTTCATCAACTAAAAACTCTCCTTTTAAAGCAGGAAAACCAATTATTTTTTGATGATTTTCAGAAGCATTTATCAAGCCAGAAATTGTACCTCCTGTTCCTACAGCTGTACAAATATAATCGAAATTCACATCATCATTTGTTAAAATTTCTTCACAACCTTTAATCGCAAAATCATTTGTACCTCCTTCAGGAATCAAATAAAAATCGCCAAATTTTTCTTTAAGTTGATTTTTAAATTCAACATCAGATTTATTTCTATAAATAGCTCTTGAAACAAATTCAAAAGTCATTCCGTTTTTATAAGCTTCTCTTAAAGTTGAATTTATAGCTAATGTTTTTTCTAAATCGTTCCCTAACTCATCACCTCTAATAATACCAATAGTTTTATAACCGCTTAAATTACCAGCAACTGCAGTAGCTAAAATATGATTGGAAAAGGCTCCACCAAAAGTTAGTAATACTTTTTTATTTTGATTTTCAGCTTCTTGAATGTTATACTTTAATTTTCTGAATTTATTACCAGAAACAAAAGGATGAATTAAATCTTCTCTTTTTATAAAAAGCTCAACCTTTTTTTCTTCTAAAACAGGAAGATGAATTTGTTGATTTTTAATATCTAAGGGCAATATGATAAAAGGATTTTTTGCTAAGCTCAATACTAGTTTTAATAAGCAGTAAAAATAATAGATTTCTAATCAAAAAGTTACATCTCCACATTTGATTTTTTTTACAAGTAAACTATAAACTTATAAAATAATATTCAAACTATTTCCACAAACCCTATTCAACTGAAAATCAATAAATAAAACAACAATACCAATTATTAATAATCATAAATACAATTTCCTTATAATTGTACTTAATTAAGAATTGAAGCAAATATTTTAAAATATTCAATTTTTAATTGAAAACAATTATATAAACTGTACTTTAACGTACCAAATTCTAATAAAATTTTATGATTGTTTATAACGGACCTTATTTAAAAGTAAAATTTGAAATTGAAAATAATAGATTTATTAATTCCTGGAACACACCACCTAACAGTGTTTTATCTTTTAAAAGTGAATTATTACAATATCGTAAAGCTTTAGAAAAAATAAATCCAATCCAAATTATTTGGTTGCAACAAAACTTTACCTATAATATTGATGATAAAACTAAACTTTGGGTAGAAGAAAATATTTTAAAACCAAGATTTGAAGCTGGTTTTGTTACAGCAGATAAAGATGGCTATCATCCAATAGCTTTTGTTGTAGGTCAAGATGTGCTTTCTCATATGGAAGTTATGGGTGTTTTTGATGAACCCTCTCCAAGTGTTTTTAATCCAAAGCATTTTGCAACTGAAGAAGAAGCAAGAGTTTGGTTAAACAAAGAATTTATTATTGCTCCAAACAACATTAAAGAAAAAGAACTAATTTATAAAGGTTTAAATGAAAATGGTGAAGCTATACTAGAATTAAGGAGTTCTCCTTCTGAGATTGCAAAAACAATAAAAACTTTTCAATCTATTTTTGAAGAAAATGAATTTATTAAAAAGAATTTAGACAAGTACACTAGCTTAACCAAAAGAGAATTAGAAGTATTATCTTACTTAGGTAAGGGAAATAAGCATAAAGAAATTGCTGACACTCTTTTTATTTCTATTCACACTGTAAGAGAACATATAAAAAAAATTAAACTAAAATTAAAAGCTAAAACTAGTAAAGAATTATTACAATATTATAATGCATTTATAAAAAAATAGTATCTAAAAAAAAAAAACGAATTTAACAACCATATTTTTACATTTATATTCTACTAGAACATCAAAATTATAAAAAAGCATATTCTATGAAAAACAATTTATTACTTAGTTTATTAGTGTTGTTGTTAGTTTCTTGTAATAGCAAATCAACATTAAACAGTGTATTTGTAAAAGACCTTAAAGAACTTAATAAAGCAATAAAAGAAGTAAAACCAGGTACAGAAATTGTTTTAGCTAATGGTATTTGGAAAGATGCTGAAATTAATTTTTATGGAGTGGGTACACAAACTAAACCTATAATTTTAAGAGCAGAAAATTCTGGAAAAGTTTTTATTGAAGGTAAATCTTTTTTGCATTTGGGTGGGCAATATTTAAAGGTTGATGGTTTGTATTTTAGAAATGGATATTCGCCTAAAAATAGCATTATCTCTTATCAAATAAACGAAGATTCAACTGCTTTTTATAGTAAAATAACAAATTGTGTTATTGATGGATTTACAAAACCAAGCAGGTTAACAAACGATCATTGGATTAACTTTTATGGTAAACACAATACTTTAGCTCATTGTTATATTACAGGAAAATCTAATGATGGTGAAACATTACGTGTTTTTCAAACAGGTAATAAACATAATAGCAATCATCATCAAATTGTAAATAATTATTTTGGCCCAAGACCAAGAAAAGGCGGCCCAAGAGCAGAAACCATTAGAATTGGAGATAGCAAAACACACATGACACCTGGTTATGTAAACGTTTCTAATAATTATTTTGAAGCTTGTAATGGCGAAGTTGAAATTATTTCTGATAAAACAAATTTCAACACTTTTACGGATAACATTTTTTACAAATGCGAAGGATCTTTTGTATTAAGACATGGAAGTTTTGCCAAAGTAAATGGTAATATTTTTATTGGTGATGACGATTCTGATTTTTATGGGGGAATTCGTGTAATCAACACAGGTCATTGGATTACAAATAACTATTTCTATAAAATAAATGGATCTGAATTTAGAAGTCCTTTAGCTGTGATGAACGGAATTCCTAAATCTCAATTAAATAGATACAGGCAAGTAACAGATGTTGTAATTGCTCATAATACTTGGGTAGATTGCAAAATGCCTTGGCAAATTGGTGTTGGCCAAAACAAGAAAAGTGCAGGTGTTTTACCTGAAGTAGAAATTAGATCTGCACCTCCTATTCGTTCTATAATTGCAAATAATTTAATCTATAATCACGAAACAGAAAAAACTTTAGTGGTAAATCATGATAATATTGATGGTATTTTATTTAAAAATAATGTGCTTGATAATAATAAAGTTCCTTTTACAGAATTTAACGCGCTACAACATCAATCTTTAAAAATAAAAAAAATAAATGATTGGTTATATGCTCCAGAAAATGGACAAACTGGCTTTATTAATGAAACTTATAATGGTTTTGAATTTGATAAAATTGACAAAGACTTGTTTAATAGCGATAGAATTAATCAGAATTATGTAGGTGCAATTAGCAACTTAATTAAAGCAGAAAAATTTAAAATTGATAAGAAAAATTATGGCCCAAGCTGGTTTTCTACAGAAAAAATTGAGGTAGAACCAACTGTATTTAAAGTATCAGCCAAAGAAAATGAATTAGCAAACACACTAAAAAAAGCAAATTCTGGCGATATTATAGATTTGATTGATGAAAACTATCATTTAAAATCATCATTAAAAATTGATAAAAAAATTACTTTAATTTCTAGTTCTAAAAACAAAGCAAAATTGATTTTTAAAGGTGATAAAAATTCTCCTTTATTTGAAATGAATCCTAAAGGAACTCTTATTTTAAAAAATATTTCAATTACAGGTAACAAAGAACACTTAGCCTTTGCACCTTTAGTTGAGAATATGTCTTCTGCTTATAATATTTTGGCAGAGAATTGTAATGTTGAGGGATTTAAAACTGTATTAAAAGCTTCTAAAGGATCTTTTTCTGATACTATAAAAATGGTAAACACTACTATTAAAAATTGCGAAAATGGTTTTATTTTGGCTGCAGAAGAAAAAGGAGATTACAATGCAGAAATGGTAACTTTTAAAGGTTGTAATTTTGAAAAAATTAATAAAAATGTAATTCATTTTTATAGAGGTGGTTATGACGAATCTACTATTGGTGGTATATTAACTTTAACAAATAATACTTTTAAATCTTGTGGTAAAAAAGAAAAAAGTGGTGTTTTAATAAAAAGCAGAGGTATAGTAAATGTATTTTTAAACGAGAATACTTTTAGCAATAACCCTGTTAAATTGGTTGCTCTTTTATGGGGTGTTAAAAACAATCATCATAAAAACAATACTGTTATAAACTCAGGAAAAATAAAGGTTGAAGAGCAGCAGAAATTAGATCTTTTGTATTAATAGCTTCAATCGTAAGACACTTTTTATTAGACTGAGCCAAATTGTAACAATTTGTTTTCAATAACAACTAAACTTTCAATAATAAAAACTATTTTTAAGAACGAATTTATTCTAGTATCTAAATACTTAAATTTAAATTCTTACCTTTAACTAAGTTACGCTATTATTGTAATTTCTTTATAATTTGCAATCGCCCAAGGCAGACCTGAAAAAGAAAGAAAAAGTTTAAGGCATGAATAAAAGAAAAATTGTTTCGATATTACTTTTGATTACTGGACTAATTTTAAGTGTCACTTTTATTTTAAAAATTGAATTCCCACAAAGTTTTGAACCTTATTTTAAAAGAGAATACTATAACAAGTTTGGAGCTCTAGCCATAAGTCTTGAGCTAATCTTTGCAAGCTATTACTTATTAACTGAGCACAAAAAAACAAATTTAGCTCTTGCAATTTTTGGTTTTACAGCTTTATTAGATCCTATTTTTAATATAATAGGGCTTTTTAAAAGTATTGTTCCCATTTACGGCACAATAATTTTAACAATTTGTGCTATCGTTAGTTTGTACCTAGCATTTGCTAACACTTTTAAACTAAAACCATTGTCTTATTTAGCAACTATATTAAGTATTGTTCTTAGTGTTATAATTGAATTTTTCTTCAATTATTTTCAATAAATACTCCTCATTTATTAAAGTTTCTAGAGCAGGTTGCTTATAAAAAAACCTAGGAAAAATTAGAAACTTCTGCTTCTACTTTCTCCCACTCTTCCATTAAAGTATCTACTTTTGCTTTTTTAGCTTTGTAGTTTTTAAAGAAATTAGGTTTAGCAGAAACTTCATCGTAATTTTTTGCTAGTTCTAAATCTAGTTTTTCTACTTCAGCTTCTAAATCTGCAATTTCAGTTTCTATTTTAGAAAGCTTGTTATTTAGCTTTTTTAACTCTTTTTCTTGCTCTCTACTTAATTGATATGCTTCGTTTTTAGAAGTATCTTTTTCTACTTTTACTACTGTTTTCTTTTCAGCTTCACGTAAATTTTCCATTTTGTGTTGCTCTAAGAAATAATCAATATCACCTAAATATTCTTTTATTTCTTTGTCTTTAAATCCATAAACAGTGCTAGTTAAACCTTGTAAAAATTCTCTATCGTGAGAAACTACAATTAAAGTACCATTAAAATTATTTAACGCTTCTTTTAAAACAGTTTTAGAGGCAATATCTAAGTGATTTGTTGGCTCATCCATTATTAAAACATTGAATGGCTGTAATAATAATTTACATAAGGCTAACCTGTTTCTTTCTCCTCCAGAAAGTACTTTTGCTTTTTTATCTACAGCATCTCCACCAAATAAAAAAGAACCTAACATATCTCTAACTCGCATTCTGTTAGAGTCTGTTGCAGCATCTTCCATAATTTCTAATACTGTTTTTTCTGGTGGTAAATATTCTGATTGATTCTGAGCAAAATACCCAACTTCAACATTATGACCGAGTTTTAAATGCCCTTCAAAAGGAATTTCGCCTACCATCATTTTAGCTAAAGTCGATTTTCCTTGTCCATTTTGCCCTACAAAAGCAATTTTAGAATTTCTTTCTATTAATAAATCTACACCTTCTAAAACGTGTTTATCTCCATAACTTTTAGACAAATCTTCTGCTTCAACAATAATTTTACCAGGTTCTTTAGAAATAGCAAAGCGCACATTCATAGCTTGGTTGTCATCTTGGTCAACTTCAATCAACTCAACTTTGTCAAGCTGTTTCATTAAAGATTGTGCCATAGATGCTTTGCTGGCTTTTGCTTTAAATTTATTGATTAAATGTTGCTTTTGTTTTATTTCTTTTTCTTGATTTTTCTGAGCTTGTAATTGTTTTTCTTTAATTTCTGCTCTTAATAATAAGAATTGAGAGTATGGTTTTTTGTAATCGTAAATTTGCCCTAAAGAGATTTCTATAGTTCTGTTGGTTACGTTATCTAAAAACATTTTATCGTGAGAAACCAACACAATTGCACCAGAATAACCTTTTAAAAAGTTCTCTAACCAAATAATTGATTCGATATCTAAATGGTTTGTTGGCTCATCTAGCAACAAAATATCATTGTTTTGTAATAACAGTTTTGCCAACTCTATTCGCATTCTCCATCCACCAGAAAAAGTATCTGTTAGTTTATTAAAATCTTCTCTTTGAAAACCTAAACCTTGTAATATTTTTTCTGTATCTCCTTGATAATTGTAACCTCCAAGAAGTTCGTAACGTTCTTGTTTGTCTGTTAAATCTTGTATTAATTGCGTGTAAGAATCGCTCTCATAATCTGTTCTTGTGGTTAACTGATTATTAATATCTTCTAATTCTAACTCAATTTTTTTAATTTCTTCGAAAGCTTGGTATGCTTCTTCTAAAATGGTTCTTCCTTCTACAAAATCTATATCTTGTCTTAAAAAACCTATTTGCACATCTTTATCAAACGCCATAGTTCCTCCACTACTTTCTATATCTTTAGAAAGTACTTTTAGTAAAGTAGATTTTCCTGCTCCGTTTTTACCAATCAGACCAATTCTATCTCCTTTATTTAATTTAAAAGTGATACCAGAAAACAAATCAGTTCCCATAAAAGAAACTGTTAAATTATGAACGTTTAACATGAAATGTAATAATTGTTACTTAATTAAAGTGGTAAAAAATTTACCTTTGCAAAAGTAGATAAATTTTAAAGTTATGATGTTTAAAAAAGGGACAAAATTATATAGTATTGCAAATGGTAAATGCCCTAAATGTCAAGAAGGAGAATTCTTTAAGTATTCTTTTACTTTTAATCCATCAAAAATCACAAAATTACATGATAATTGTTCGCATTGTAATTTAAAATATATGATGGAACCTTCATTTTTTTATGGAGCTATGTATGTAAATTACGGTATTACAGTAGCTATTTCTATAGTTGTTTTTGTAATTACAAAACTCGGTTTAGACTTTAATTTATTACAATCTTTTTTAGCTGTTGTTGCTGCTCTTTTTATTCTAGCACCCATAAATTTACGATTATCTAGAATTCTATGGATAAACATGTTTGTAAGTTATGATGAAAAATGATGAACCAATCTTATTAAAAACTATTTTTTAGGGTACTAATACCCAATTATTTGATGTTTTTTTTGCGACTTTTACATTTTTCAACTAATCCCCTCCCTAATGAAACAAGTAAAAATATTTTATTTATGTTTATTATTGTCACATACTATTTTTTCAAATCATAACAAAAGTAATTATAATACTGCCCAAGACTTACATTTTACAAAACAAAATAAACCTATTCAATTAAAATCTTTAGTACACTTAATTGATGATACTAAAGATTCAAAATCTTTTAAAGATTTTACCTTACAATATCTAGAACTTGCGTTTAAACAAGACAAACATAGCGTTGCTACCTCCAAAATTTTAAGCTTATGCTCTAGAATTGAAATGGAATTTAACGATCCAGATTTTGCAATTCTTCTACTAAATAAATTAGAAGAACATACAAACAAGATTAATGACACTTATCTATTAGGAGGAATTTATCAGAAAAAAGCAAGAGCTTATTATGATAAAAGTAATTTTACAAAAGCCTATAAAAACTGTAATATTTCTATAAAAAACTATGGTTATACAGTAAAAGATTCGCTTTATAAAGCAGATGCAATTTTTTTAAAAGGACAGATATTAGTAAAAACAAATAATTTCATTGACGCCATTAAAAACTACGAACTAGCTTCTGTTTATTATGAAAATTTAAACGATTTAACTTACACTTTTTTTATTAAAACAGCAATTATTTCTATTTATACTAAAATCGGTTTAAACGAAATTGCTATAGAAAAGCTATTAAATATTATAGCTAAAAAAAAGTCTTTAAAATACAACATTGGTTTAACTTCTAATTATTACAATTTAGCAATTAACTACAAAGAAGTAGGTAACATAAAAAACTATAAAACATATTTAGATAAAGCATTAGCACATAAAGAAAAGAGTAACGATAATGATGGCTTTATACCCTATTATCAAACTGCAATTGCAAAATATTATATACAATATGGCAAACTATCTCAAGCAGAAATATTTTTAAAAAAAGCTGCTTTAGAAATTAAAACTGACAATGCTAATTCAATTAGTAAAGATTTTTTTAATAAAATAAAATGCTTTTATCTTTATAAAAATCATCAACCAAAAAGTGCCTTAGAATTAGCACAAAAAACGTTATTGGAAATTGAAAAACAAGGTGATTTAGCATCTAAAAAAGAATTAAATAAATTAATTTTTGATATTTACACCGATAAAAATGATGCTAAAAATGCGTTAAAATATTATCAATTTTTTACCAAAATAAAAGACTCAATTACTAATATTAATTCAGTTAGTGTTGTTAATTATTATCAAACTTTATCCGAAAAAGAAAAAGAAGAACAATTACAGAATAATAAAATAATCCATTTAAAAAAAAAGAATAAAACTAAAAAAGAATTACTAATTGCAATTATAATTTTTATCGTTCTTTTATTAATTATCATCTACTTATATTGGAATAGACTACTCTCTATAAAAGAGAAAAAAATACAAATAAATTATTCACAGAAACTATTATTAGCTCAAGAAGAACAAAGAAAAAGAATTTCTAAAGATTTACATGATGGTTTAGGGCATAGTTTATTACTAATTAAGCATAAAATAACATCTATAAAAGACAAGTCTCTAGAAAAATTGATTAATGATGCAATAGAAGAAATGCGAAGTATATCTAGAGTTTTATACCCTTTTCAATTAAAAGGTATTGGTTTAACAAGCGCATTAGACAACCTTATGCGTAAACTCGATGATAATAGCGAAACTTTTATTTTTGGTGATATTGATAATATAGATAATATTTTAACTGTTGAACAAGAGGTTAATGTATTTAGAATAATACAAGAATGCCTTACAAATATTATTAAACATGCAGATGCAAGTTCTGCTAGAGTTACTTTAAAACTAATTAAAAAGCATCATATTTACATTATTATTCAAGATAATGGAATTGGTTTTAATTACATAGAAAAATTAAATGATAATAAAAGTCTCGGATTAAAAACTATAAATCAACGAGTAGATTTTTTAAAAGGTTCTTTAAAAGTCTGTTGCGTAAAAAAAAATGAAACCGTTATTAAAATTTTATTTCCTTTAAAATGAAACAATCTATTTATATAGCAGACGATCATCCTATTTTAATAAAAGGTTTAAATGAGTTGTTAATTGAGAAAAAAATGAATGTGATTGGCATTGCAACAGATGGCCAATCTGCTCTTAATTTTATTATTAAAAACAAACCAGACATTGCCATTTTAGATGTAGAAATGCCTAATTTAACAGGTATAGAGATTGCTGATGAATGCAAAAAAAACAATATTATTACCAAAATTATTTTAATTACACTTCATAAAGAAATAGACCTGTATTTAAAAGCCAAAAAACTAAACATTTATGGATATTTACTAAAAGAATTTGCTTTAGAGGAGATAGAAACTTGCATAAATTCTGTAAAAAATGGAATTCCATATTTTAGTAAAAACGTTAAAAAATATATTGGTTTTACAAACGAAACCAATTCAATTTTAAAAGAGCTAACCTTAGCTGAAAGAAGAATTTTAAAATTAATTTCGCAACACAAAACAAATAAAGAAATTGGACATATCTTATTTACATCACCAAGAACTATAGAAAAACATCGTAGTAAAATTATTACCAAACTTAACTTAGGTCAGCAAACTGGTTCTCTTTCTAAATGGGTTTTAAAAAACAAACATCTATTTAACTAAAGATTAATTTATTATGGGTATTAATACCCACAAATAATTTATAAAATTTTATTTTCTTTGGTTTGAATTTAAGTATAAAATAAAACGTTATTATAATTTACAAAGAAATTAAAACACATTTAAGCCCCCAGAAAGCAATCTTTTTCTTATGAATCAGGTTGCTTTTTCAACAAAAATTATAAACAAGTACTTCTTTAATTAAAACAATTATTTAAATCTATTAATTGCTATTTCTGAATCAAGTTCCTTACCTGTTTCTAAATGAAGAAATAATTCCTTGGCAACTGTAGGTGCAATCATTACTCCTCTTGTGCCTAAACCATTTAAAATTGCTAAATTAGGATATGCAGGATGTTTACCTACCAAAGGTCTTCTATCTCTAACAGTTGGTCTTACACCTGCTGTTTGATCTATAATTTTATAAGGAACTGTAATTACTTTTTTCAATTTTTCGACTAACTCTTCTCTACCCTCTTCTGATGGATTTGAGGTTTTATCTTTCCAATTAAAGGTTGCTCCTACCTTATAATGATTATCTCCTAAAGGAAAAATAAATAATGTAGATTTTAATAAAAAATCGATTTTTAAATCTGGTGAGTAAATAGTTATTAATTCTCCTTTAACTTCGTTTAATGGCAAATAATTAAAAAATAAATTATGCGTCATTCCATAGCC
The DNA here is from genome assembly GCF_018861005.1 of Polaribacter vadi. Classification (GTDB taxonomy): domain Bacteria; phylum Bacteroidota; class Bacteroidia; order Flavobacteriales; family Flavobacteriaceae; genus Polaribacter; species Polaribacter vadi_A. The sequence continues at coordinate 662 of NZ_JAHKQL010000001.1, read as the reverse complement.
TTCGCAAAAAACAATTCTGTTGGTTGTAATATTTTTGTATTCTAACCAATCTTCATTGAATTTTATCTGTTGATGTTCAAATTTTTCAAATCGAATTTTGTGTTCTAATTTTAAATAGGTTCTATAAGTTTCTACTAACTTTTTAGTATCTATTCTTCCTGTATTTTTTACATTTCCGAAACCAAAATCAGCTATTATTCCATCTCGTTTTTTAACTTCTATTTTTGGGTCTAAATAATCTATAAGTAAAGGTTTGTCTGCAGCTTCGAACCAATTATTTTGGTCTTCTATTGATTTAAAAACTTTTTTGGTTTCTATTTTTTTATCGAACTTAGTATTGAACTTCTTTTCTAAACGTTCATAAAATGGTAAAGCTATTTGTAATTGTTGTTTAGCGTTCCAAACTGGGGTAAATCTTTTTAAAATAACAGGATTATAAACACCTCCTGCCACTAATGATGATGTTTGAGAATCGTCTTCGAACACCATAAAAGTTTTATTTGCAGTTAATAATTCTTCTACAAACGCTAAACCTGCTAAACCTAAACCAACTATTATATAATCTACCTTCACAATGTAAAAATAAATAAGTTTTACTTGTTTTTACTAATTTTCTATAAGTTTATAAATAGGCTTAGCCCAGATTGTAGCATTTGTTTGAG
>NZ_JAHKQL010000034.1 GCF_018861005.1 Polaribacter vadi | reverse complement strand
CAACACCTAATACAAGTGATGTAACTTTAGCTTCAGGAGAAGATAATTTAGATCAAGACTTTGGTTATGTTGGTGATAATGGATTAGGTTCTATAGGAGACACAGTTTGGTATGATACAGATGGAGATGGAATAAAAGATGCTAGCGAAGCTGGTTTAGGTGGGGCAACTGTAACATTAGATCCAGGAACTCCTGGTGATGCAAGTGATGACCTTACAACAACTACGGATGCAAATGGTAATTATTTATTTGATAATTTACCAGCAGGTCCTTACACAATATCTGTTGATGTTAGCACTGTAACCTCAGGAATTCCTGCAGGTGAAACTGCAGCTGACTTAGTACAAACTTATGACTGGGATAGTGTTGGTACTCCAAATAATAGTACAATTAACTTAGGTGCTGGTGAAGATAATTTAGATCAAGATTTTGCTTATATCATTCCAACAGGAGGAACTTCTGGTGGAAACTCTGGTGGTGTTGAATCTGAATCTTTAGGAGATGCAATCTCTAAAATCTACGTAGGTAGAAAAAAGAATTCTGTACCAACTCAGTTTGTAAAATCTAGTGAAAACTTATTTAACAAAACTAAGTTAAAGAAATCTCAACCTTACCAAGGTAAAGGACAAACAATGTTAGATATGTTCCCAGCTCAATTATATGTTGGTAATGTAGCAAACGTTACTTCTCCTACTGATATCTTAGATTACACAATTGCTGATGAAGTATTGTCTGTAGACTTCTCTTTAAATGGTGAAACAAAAGGTGTTGTTTTAGGTATTAAAACTTCTGATAAAATTTACAATCACACTAAAGCTTCTTGTGATCGTTTAAGAGGTGCTGAGATTTTAAACATTCAGAAAGTAGAAATTGAAGGTTATAATTTCCTAATGCAAGGAATTAAGCAAAGAAGTGGTGAGATAGAATATGCAATCTCTTTTGCAACTGCTAAGAACAACAACGATGCAAATTATACAATTCAAACAAACTGGTATGTAAATAACTATACCAAGTTTAATGATGTGTACAATTTCCAAGTATGGTCTACAAGACCAGCAGATACTCAGAAATTAGTAGCTGATATTTTAAATAACTTAAAATCTTATATTCCTGTTGCACAAACAGAAGTACAAAAGTTTCCAGAAACTTATGCTTCTAAAATCTACAGAGATAAAGGTGAGTTAGTTGTAGCATTAAGAAGTACAGAAGAAGGTAATACTGCAGATATTTCTATGGTTGAATTGTATTCTGAAACTGCAAACAATATCAAACACAGATATAATACTGTAAGTACAGAAATACAACAAAGTTTAAGAGTTGATATTGCTGATGGTTATGAGTATGATGCTTTAATTAAAGTAGAAGATGAGGTAGAAGATGCATTTTATCATGCAGATGGTAACTGGGGCTTAGATTATGATTCTAGATATACAGAAATCAAAAACTACTTTGTTTGGAATGATTTTGACAGAGAATATCAAGATGATGAATACACTATAAACAGAAGTGTTGAGTTACAAGCAACAAGTGATTATGATTACTTAACAGTATACAAATCATTATTACCTGGTACTTTATCAGCAGATTATTCTGAGTACAATTATGTAGCTTTTACAGCTAAAGGATCTGGATTAATGGAATTAGGTTTACTTAAATCATCAATCGAAGATTGGACAGCTCAATATAAAGTTATGGTTGATTTATCTGAAGAAGAGCAAACATACTATGTTCCTTTTGATGTATTTACATCTAGTGCTTCTCAAGAAAAGTTAACTGCAGAAGATTTAACAATGTTAACCTTTACTTTCTTACCTGTTGAAGCAAACACAACTGAATTAGATTTAGAAATTTCTGATGTAAAGTTTACTAAGATTGCTGTAGAAGATCAAGTTATCGAAAAAATCGAGACTTTTGAAAATGAGTTTATGGCATACCCTAACCCATCTAAAGGAAATGTAAACTTATTATTATTCAGTGAAACTGATACAGAAGCAACTGTAACTTTATCTGATGTAACTGGTAAAGTAATTTACAAAGGTAAAACTCAGTTAAATGCTGGTAAAAATGAATTAGATTATAACTTTAAAGTTAAAACAGGAGTTATGTTATTACAAGTAACATCACCAGAAACTGATTACGGAACATCTAAAATTATTTTTAGATAGACTCAATAAGTATTTATAAAGAAAATCAATAGTTTGAATAATTTTTAGGGGTATTAATTTGGAACTATTGACTCCAGGAGAGCTGATTTATCAGCTCTCTTTTTTTTGTTTAAAATTTCCAGAAAATGAAACATCATTATTATATTTATGAAATTTTCTTATAGACTATAATTTTTAAAAAATAAAAACTAATAGATGTTTTAATCTTTTTCATTTTATAAACTAGTAATCGATTCAATTAACATTCGTATTTTTGTATCAATAACAAAAAGAAAATGTCTAAAGATTTAAGTAGTTATAGAAAATCATACGAAAAGCAAGAGTTATTAGAAAGTAATTGTCCTGAAAACCCAATGGAATTATTTAAAACTTGGTTTAAAAATGCAGATGATTCAGAAAGTGTAGATGAAACCAATGCTATGAATATTTCTACAATTGGTTTAGATGGTTACCCTAAAAACAGAGTTGTTTTATTAAAAAAAATTACTTGGGAAGGATTTATTTTTTACACTAACTATACATCAGAAAAAGGAAAAGCAATAGAAAGAAATAATAATATTTGTTTATCATTTTTTTGGGCAGGTTTAGAACAACAAATAATTATAAAAGGAAAAGCAGAAAGATTAGCCGAAAATTTATCTGATGGTTATTTTGAATCTAGACCAGATGGAAGTAAATTAGGTGCTTGGGCATCTAACCAAAGTACGGTTGTATCTTCTAGAGATGAACTAGATAAAAACCTAAAAATGTTCGAAAGAAACTTTAAAGATAAAGAAATTTTAAGACCTGAACATTGGGGAGGATATTTAGTAAAACCAGTTTCTATAGAGTTCTGGCAAGGTAGACCCAACAGAATGCATGATAGACTTAGATATTTTTTACAAAAAGATTTTTCTTGGAAATTAGAACGATTAGCACCTTAATTTTTATATTTACAATTCATTAACCAAATTAAATGAAAACACTTTATATAGTTCGTCATGCAAAATCTTCTTGGGAATATTCAGGAATTGATGATATAGATAGACCTCTAAAAAAACGAGGAATTAAAGATTCGCATTTAATGTCTAAGCATTTAGCTAAAAATATTGAAAGACCAGATGTTTTTGTGTCTAGTAGTGCAAATAGAGCATTGCATACATCAATAATATTTTGTGAAAATATGGGATACCCTTTAGCTAACCTGCAAATAAATAGACAATTATACAGCTTTAGTGACGGTTATTTAGTGAAAACAGTATGTGCTTTAGATGATGCTTTTAACTCTGCTATTATTTTTAGTCATGATCATGGTATTAATACCTTTGTAAATAAATTTGGTAATAAACCTATTGCACATGTAACTACTTGTGGAATAATTGGTATTAAATTTGAAGAAAAACACTGGAAAAACATCAAAAAAGGAAAAACATTTATGGTAGAATTTCCTAAAAATCTTAAATAAATTAAACTTGTTAGAAATAAAAAAATATGGAGCCATAGATATTGGTTCAAATGCAATAAGACTACTAGTTTCTAATATAATTATTAAAGATGGTAAAGACACTCAATTTAAAAAATCATCTTTAGTACGTGTACCAATTCGTTTAGGTGCAGACGCTTTTGTAAAAGGTAAAATTAGTGATCAGAATATTACTAGAATGATAGATGCTATGGAAGCATTTAAGCTTCTTATGAAAGTTCATAATGTAGAAAAGTATAAAGCCTGTGCAACATCTGCAATGAGAGAGGCACAAAATGGAACTAACATTGTAGCACAAATTTTAAAAGAAACTGGAGTTCAAATTGATATTATTGGAGGTAAAGAAGAAGCTGCAATTATATCATCTACAGATTTAAGCCAACTTATTAGTGGAGATAGCTCTTACTTATATGTTGATGTTGGTGGAGGAAGTACAGAGTTTACTATTTTTTCTGGAGGAGAAATTACAGTTTCTAAATCTTTTAAAATGGGTACAGTACGTTTATTAAACAATAAAAAATCTGTAAACAAAGCCATTTTTGCGGATGTAGAAAAATGGATTAAAAAAAATACAAAAGATTTAAAAAACATTTCATTAATAGGTTCTGGAGGTAACATAAATAAACTCTTTAAAATGTCTGGCAGAACAGAAGGCAAACCAATTTCTTTTATCTATTTAAATGCTCAATATCAGTTTTTAAAAAAAATGAGCTATCAAGAAAGAGTTTCTGAATTAAGCTTAAATCCAGATAGAGCAGATGTTATAATTCCTGCAACAAAAATTTATCTTTCTGCTATGAAATGGAGTGGAGCAAGTAAAATATACGTCCCAAAAATTGGTCTTTCAGACGGAATTATAAAAAGTTTATACTACAATAAGATATAATTTCTTGTTTTAATGCCAATTTTTAAATGTTTTTAGTACATTTGACTTAATGTTAATCACTTAATTCGAAGTATTTATTAATGTTAAAAATCATGAAAAAAAAATTACTTAGTATCCTTTTGTTAATGGTAGGTGTTTTGGCTTATGGTCAAGACTTACCAGAAAACCCTGAGCCAGGAAAATGTTATGTTCGTTGTAAAACTCCAGATATCTGGAAAAATGAAACTGTAAGAGTTGCAGTTGCACCAGAATATAAAAAAATAATCACTTATCCAGCAGAGTATAAAACAATTCAAGAAAAAGTTTTAATTAAAGAAGCAGGTCAAGAAATTTTAATTGTACCAGCTGTTTGGGGTTCTCAAGAAGTTACTTATTTTGAGAAAGAAGATGCTTCTAAATTAGAGGCTCAAAAAGCAGTTTTTGTTCAAGGTTTTGAAACTGTAGAAATTAAAGCTGCATCTGCTAGCTGGCAAATGAGCGAAAAATTACCTAACTGTACTTCAGACAATCCAGATGACTGTAGATATTGGTGTTATAAGCCTTTACCTGCTGAATTTAGAACTATGCCAGTAGAAAAATTACAAAGTGATGCTACTGTTGTACAAATTCCACTTCCTGGTGTTAAAAAAACTTATGAAAGAAAAGTAATGGTTAAACCACCAACTACCTCTATTGTAAAAACTGAACCAGTATATAAAACTATAGAAAAAACAGTTTTAGTTAGTGATGCAAGAAAAGAAGAAGTAGTTGTACCTGCTGTATACAGATCTATTACTAAAGAAATTTTAGTTAAAAAAGGAGGTTTAACTTCTTGGAAAGCTGTAGACTGTCAATTAGTAGATAACACACCTTTACCAATTAATTGGGATTTTTCTAGTTCTGTTTTAAATGATGGTGCAAAACAAATTATAGATGCTAGATTACTACCTATTTTAAATGATGGTATGGCTGTATTTATTGAATCTCATACAGACATGAGAGGTACTAAAAGAGATAATCAAGAATTATCTGATAGAAGAGCAAAAGCAGTTACAGATTATTTAATCTCTAAAGGTATTAACTTAAGCCAATTATATGCTAAAGGTTTTGGAGAATCTAGATTATTAAACAAATGTTCTGATGGTGTTGTATGTTCAGAAAACGAACATGCTGTAAATAGAAGAACAACTTTTAGAGTGGTAAATCAAAATTAAGAGATTTTACACATTCATATTTTTAAAAAAAACGAAGCAAATTTGCTTCGTTTTTTTTATTTACACCTGTTAAATATTTCTTAAAATTATTTTATTTTTTTTGTGACTTTCTAATAGTTTTGTGTCAAACTAGTAACGAATTAAAAATTTTACTAACAAAAACAAAATCAGTTTAAATCATGAAAAAAATTTTATTTAGCAGCGCATTTTTTCTTTTAACAGCTAGTGCATTTTCGCAAGTATTAACATTGCCACAAAACCCAGAACCAGGTAAATGTTATGTAATGTGTAAAACTCCAGAAGTTTGGAAAAACGAACAAGTTACTGTAGAAGTATCTCCTGCATACAAAAAAATAGTTACACACCCAGCACAATATAAAACTGTAACTGAAAAAGTATTAATTAAAGAAGCTACCGAAAAATTAGAAATTGTACCTGCAGTTTGGGAAACTAAAGCAATTACTTACACTGCAAAAGAAGATGCAAACAAATTAAATGTAATAAATGCAATTTTTGCTCAAGATTCTAAAACAATAGAAACTAAAGCAACATCTGCAAGCTGGCAAATGAGTGGTAGAAAACCTGGTTGTGAATCTAGTGACCCAAATGATTGTAGATATTGGTGTTATAAACCAGTACCTGCAACTTATGTTACTATACCCTTAACAAAATTATCTGCAGATGCAAAAACAGAAACTACTAAAGTAGCTGGTTTTGAAAAATCTTATAACAGAAGAGTTATTGTACAGAAAGAAACTACTAGAACAGTTACAATACCTGCTGTTTATGGTACTGTAAATAAAACAGTTTTAGTTAAAGATGCATGGCAAGAAGAAATTACTGTACCTGCAGAATTTAAGAGTGTACAAAAAGAAGTTTTAGTAAATAAAGGTGGTTTAACATCTTGGAAAGAAGTTGAGTGTGAATTAGTAGACAATACTCCATTACCAATTAACTGGAACTTAAACAGTGCTACTTTAACGCCTGCTGCAAAAAGAATTATAGACTCTAGGTTATTACCAATTTTACAAGATGGTGTTGCTATTGCATTAGAATCTCACACAGATTCAAGAGGAACAGAAGCTAACAATCAAAACTTATCAGATAGAAGAGCAAAAGCTGTTAGAGCTTACTTAATTTCTAAAGGAATTAACTCTAGCCAATTAACTGGTAATGGTTTTGGAGAATCTAAATTATTAAACAGATGTTCTAATGGTGTTGCTTGTTCTGAATCTGAACATGCAGAAAACAGAAGAACTACTTTTAGAGTAATTAATCAACAATAAGAAGTTCTTATACCCCATATAAAACGAAAAACGAAGCAATTTGCTTCGTTTTTTTGTTTCTAATACTTTCTTATTACAGATTGGAAATAGGGATAATAATACTCTGTCATTACATATCCTTTTTTTTCTGCTAATTTTTTTCCTCTAAAATTAACCATCATTAAATTCGGAAAAGATTTTACTTTATATTTTTTCTGTAAATATAAATTCTCTTTCATTTTAGCAGGTGCAACCAAATCTCTTCTTCTAGGTATATCTACTTCTAAAAGCACCAATTCTTTATCAGATAAATTTTTAAATTTTTCAGTACTAAATAAATCTTTATCTAAAATTTTACAAGGCCCACACCAATCTGAACCTGTAAAATAAATTAAAACTACCTTTCTTTCCTTTTTAGCTTTTTTTAAAGCTTCTTTAAAAGTAGGTATCCAATTTAGGTTTTCTTTACTAAATTCATTAACTTCTATTGCATTAACCGCTATTTCTTGAGAAAAGCTACTTTGTATCGTTAACAAACCAACAATAAATAATCCTATTAACTTATTCATATTATATTTCGTTTCTTCAAAAATATCAAAAATAATACCATTATTAAAATATAAACTGTGACTTACTAAATAAAATAGTGTCAAATAATTGTAGAGTAATCTTTTTAAGAATACTTCTAACAAAAATTCAAAAAAAGAAACCGATGTTTTTAACATCGGTTTTATTGTATATGGTCAATTATTTTTTGATTAAAACCTTCTTTTTGATTGCCTAAAAAACGAGTTTCAATTTCAATATAATATAGGTTTTTCAATTCTTCTGATAATCGAATATAATCTTTTTCGGTGGTCAAAATTATTTTTTTGTTAGATGTTAATGCATCAAACTTAATATTTATTTCTCTAATTTCTTCGGATGAAAAATGATGATGATCTGCATATTTTAAATGATTATAATTAATCTTATTATCATCTAAATAATTTAAAAGCGGATTTGGATTAGCAATACCAGTTATCAATAAAACTTGATGATTTTTTAAATCATCAACAGAAATTAAACTTTGTTTCGATTTTATTTCACCATATGAAATTGTAGTAAAGAACACTTCTTTATGATATTTGTTTAACTTCTTTTTAATTGATTCTTGTTCAGTAAAATTTAAATTTTTAGGGCATTTCGTTACAATAATTACATCTGCTCTTTCTGCTCCACTCCTACTTTCTCTCAAATTTCCTGTAGGTAACAAAAAATCATCTGTAAATAAATCATTAAATTTAGTTAGTAAAATATAAAAACTTCCTTTTATCTTTCTATGCTGATAAGCATCATCTAACAAAATAACTGCTGGCGATTTTTGTTGAACCAAATTTTGAGCTCCTTCTACCCTATTTGCAACAACTGCAACATCAATATCTGTAAACTTTTTATAGTATTGCAAAGGCTCATCACCAACATCTAAAGCAGTATGATTATCATTTAACAAAACATAACCATTAGTTTTACGTTTGTAACCTCTACTTAAAACAGATACTTTAAAAGTACCTTTTAATAGTCTTATTAAATATTCAATTTGAGGTGTTTTACCTGTACCTCCAACACTTAAATTACCAACTACTATAATAGGAGTTTTAAAAGATGTTTGTTTAAAAATACCAACATCAAAAAATAAATTTCTGATAGTTGTTACAGCATCATAAATAATTGCAAATGGAAATAATAAAAATCTAAGAAATTTCATTAATACGAAAATAAGTCATTTTTATGGATTGATGAATTGAAAATAGTAACTTTGAATTTAGAATTAATTTTGTTTTATGATAATAAAAGACATCACAAATTACATCGAAAATCTTGCGCCTTTAAACTATGCAGAAAGTTTTGATAATGTTGGTTTATTAATTGGTAATTACAGCACAAAAGTTACAGGAGTACTTGTTGCGTTAGATACTTTAGAAGAAACAGTAGATGAAGCTATTGCAAAAAATTGCAATTTAATTGTTAGCTTTCATCCTATAATTTTTAGCGGATTAAAAAAACTGAATGGTAATTCTTATGTAGAACGTGTTGTTTTAAAAGCCATACAAAATAATATTGCTATTTATGCAACTCACACAGCTTTAGACAATTCTAAAAACGGTGTTTCTGCAAAAATGTGCGAAGTTTTAGGCTTAACAAACACCAAGATTTTAATTCCTAAAAAAGGTATTATTAAAAAATTAACTACTTATGTACCCAATAAAAACGCTAACGATTTAAGAACTCTTCTTTTTGATGCTGGTGCTGGAAATATTGGTAATTATGACAATTGTTCTTTTAACGTTTCTGGTGATGGAACTTTTAGAGGAAATGAAAATTCTAATCCTGTTTTAGGTGAAAAAGGAAAATTACATACAGAACCTGAAACCAAAATATCTGTAATTTTTGAAAGTAAAAATGAAAAATCTATTTTAAAAGCTTTGCAAGAAAATCATCCTTATGAAGAAGTTGCTTATGAAATTATAACCACAGAAAATGTACATCAAAATATTGGAATGGGAATGATTGGAGAACTAAACACTGAAATGGATGAAAAAAACTTCCTAAAATATCTTAAATCTACTATGAAAACAGATTGTGTTAGGCATTCTGCTTTTATCAACAAAAAAATAAAAAAAGTAGCGGTTTTAGGTGGCTCTGGAAGTTTTGCAATTTCTGATGCAAAAAAAGCTGGAGCTGACGCTTACGTAAGTGCCGATTTTAAATATCACGAGTTTTTTAAAGCAGAAAATTGTATTCTTTTAGCAGATATTGGGCATTATGAAAGCGAACAGTTTACAAAAAACCTTTTGGTTGACTATCTTACGAAAAAATTTAGTAATTTTGCAATCATTTTATCAGAAAAAAGTACAAATCCTATATATTATATATAAACATGGCAAAGAAGAAAGAAATTTCGGTTGAAGCAAAATTAAGAGCTTTATATGACTTACAATTAATAGACTCTAGAATTGACGAAATTAGAAATGTTAGAGGTGAATTACCTTTAGAGGTTGAAGATTTAGAAGATGAAGTTGCTGGGTTAAATACTCGTATTGCGAACTTAAACAAAGACGTTACTAGTTTAGAAACAGATATAAATAACAAAAAGTTAGCTATTGATGAATCTAAATCATTAATGAAAAAGTACGACGAACAACAGAAAAAAGTACGTAATAATAGAGAGTTTGATTCTTTATCTAAAGAAATTGAATATCAAGATTTAGAGATTCAATTAGCTGAAAAAAGAATTAATGAATATAAAGCTAAAATTGCTCAGAAAAACGAAGTAATTGATGCTACCAAAGAAAAATTAGAGAGACAAGAGAAACATTTAGGTCATAAAAAATCTGAATTAGATGCTATTTTACAAGAAACTCAAAAAGAAGAAGAGCTTTTAATTAAAAAGTCTCAAGAATTTGGTGAATCTTTAGATAGCCATTTATATGCAGCTTATAACAGAATTAGAACCAAAGTAAAAAATGGTTTAGCTGTTGTTGCCATAGAACGTGGAGCTTCTGGAGGTTCTTATTTTACAATTCCACCACAAATACAATTAGAGATTGCTAATAGAAAGAAAATTACTATAGATGAGCACAGTGGTCGTATTTTAGTTGATGCAGCTTTAGCAGAAGAAGAAAAAGAAAAAATGGATAAGTTATTCGCTTAATTCTTTTTTAAAATAAAAAGTATAAAAAAACTCGAAGCAAAGCTTCGAGTTTTTTATTTATCAGAATAATATGTATTAATAATCTAACTTTTTTAGATAACTTAATTTCTGTTTCCAGATAGCTTGTTGTTCTTTAAAACCATCAATTTGATTTCTAACATTAATAACTAAAGGATTATCTGCTTTTGCATTAGAGAAAAAGCCTAAATTGTTTTCTAATTGCTGAATTTCTCTAACAGACTCATCAATCTTTTTTCTAACAAATAATTGCTCAGAATCTAACTTTCTAAAATCTTCTTCTGCCAAATAACCATCAACTAAAGTAGTAAACTTAAGCATTTCTACTTCTGATTTATCCAAAGATAAACTAGCTAATAATTTATCTATTTGCTTATTAAATTTACCTTCTAAATGACGTGCATTTCTTGGCAATCTTCCTAAACTTCTCCAAGTTGTAATTACCTCTAAAACAGATTCTTTAGTAACCTCTTCAGTTTCTTTTAAAGTATCTAAAAATTCTTTTTTAGCAACAACAGTAGCTTGATCTTCTTTACTTGCAGCATTTTTTTCTTCATGAAACCTATCAAAATAATGATTACATGCAGCTTTAAAGCGTTTCCAGATATCATCAGAAAATTTACGAGGTACGTGACCTATTTTTTTCCAATCAGATTGTACTTTTTTCATGGCATTTGTAGCCATTTCCCAATCATCGCTATCTTTTAAAGATTCTGCAAGTTCTATTAAAGCTATCTTTTTCTTTAAATTTTCTTGCTGTTCGTTTTTTTCTTGCTTGTAAAATACATTTTTAGCACTATTAAATTTTTTAGTAGCTGCTTTAAATTTTTGCCAAACATCTTCACTTTTATTGTAAGGTAATTTACCTACAGTAAAATACTGTTGTCTTATTTTTTCGAACTCAGTAATACTTTTTTGCCAATCGTTATGTGTTTTATTATTAGAAGTATCATAAGCTTCTATTAAAGCAATAACTTCTAATTTTTTTTCGATAATCTCTTGATGTTTAGAGCGCATTTCTCTAAAATAATCGTGTCTTCTATCGTGTATTTTTTTAGTTGCAGCACTAAATTTATGCCAAACTTCTTCTCGCATTTCTTTAGCAACTGGCCCTACATCTTCTTTCCATTTTTTGTGTAAATCTTGCAGTTCTTTAGAAGCATAATTTATATCTTTTTCATCTGCTAATGCTTCTGCTTGCTTTATAATTTTTAATTTTTCTTCTAAATTATGTCTAAAATCTAAATCTCTTAGATCATTATTTAAATGCAATAAATCATAAAAACGTTCTACATGATGATGGTAAATTTTCCATGTATCATTGTAGTGTGATTTTGGTACAGGGCCAATAGTTTGCCAAGTTTCTTGAATTTCTTTAAAGTTTTTATACATTGTAGAAGCATCTGCTTCTTCAATTAAACTTTTTAAACTTTCAATAGCTTCTACACGTTTTTCTAAATTTAAATTTAACTCTTTATCTAAATTTTTATAATACGCATCTCTCTTATTCTTATATTCAGATAGTAAGCTGTTGTATTCAGATTTTACAGGGCTAGAAAATTGAAAATCTATTGAATTACCACCTTCTGCTAAAAAAGTTGCTTTTTTTTCTGCAAGTAAAGCACCAAATTTCTGGTTAAAAGCACTTTTAATAGCTTCTACTTGGTTTTTAATTTTCTGAACAGAGCTATTATTTAAAACAGTTTTTAGACTAGCTGATAACTCTTCTAAAGTTTGGGTAGAATAATCTACTTCTGGCGTTTCATCTTCTTTAGACTCTTCTTTTTCCGCACTTTCTGCAACAGAATCTTCTACTAATTTAACAGCTTCTGTAGTTTCTGTATCAACCTCGCTAATAATAGCCTCAGTTTTGTCTTGAGTGCTTTCTACAGTTTTAGTAACTTCTTCTGGTTTTAAATCGTTTTTTTCAACGTTTTCATCATTATTTTCTAACATATCTACAATGTTTAAAGATCAGTATAACAATACTGTTATATTATTATCAAAAGTACTGACAACTTACTTTAATTGCAAGTTATATTGATAAGTATAATTTAAAATTATTATTCGTTCCAAATTCTCCAAGATTCTTCTGCTTGAAGCTTTAACATTTCTAGTCCATTTTTAATAGTTGCTCCATTTTCTTTTCCTTTTGATAAAAAAGTACTCACTGCAGGGTTGTATATTAAATCGTAAAGTATATGCTCTTTTGTTATAAATTGATAAGGAATGTTTGGGCATTTATCTATATCTGGTGATGTACCAACAGGCGTAGAATTAACAATTATTGTATATTTTTCAATAACTTCTTGGGTTAAATCATCGTAAGAAATTTGCTTTTTACCCATTGGTTTTCTAGATACAAATTTAAATTTAATATCATTTCTTTTAAAAGCGTAAGCAATGGCTTTTGATGCACCACCTGTACCCAAAATTAAGGCTCTTTTATGTCCCTTTTTTAAAAGTGGTAAAATGGAGTTCTCAAAACCAACAACATCAGAATTATAACCTTTTAAATCGCCTCTTTTTGTAAATTTTATAGTGTTTACAGCACCAATTTCTTCTGCTGTTTTATCTAATTTACTTAAAAACGGAATTACATCTTCTTTGTAAGGTATGGTTACATTTATACCTTTTAAATTATTATTTTCATCAATAATAGATGGGAATTTTGTTATATCTTGTAAATCGAAGTTTACATATTTATTAGCTTTTAAATCTAATTCTTTAAATTTCTCTGTAAAATATCCTCTAGAAAATGAGTAAGATATATTTTTACCTAACAACCCAAATAATTTATCTATTTTTTCTTCTTCTTTCATAATAATCTATTGCTAAAATTAATCCTATACCTACAAAAATAAAAAATACAGCTAAAACTGTTTCTAAGCTTAAACCTTCTGGTAAAAAACGTTCATAATTTTCTATTATTTTGTGCCCCTCTTTATCTAATAAAAAAACACCATCTTCTTTTGCATAAATTGTTACTTTCCAAGGCCAAACAATACCTAAAGAACCAGTAATAAACCCAATAATTATTGCATTTACCATTTTGTTCCATCGTTTTAAAACATAACCTAAAACATGAGAAATAGATACCAAACCAAATGCAGAACCACCTGTAAAAACGGCTATAATTTTTAAATACTTTATTTTAACAGGATCTGAAAATACTTGAAAATTACCTGTTAAAACATTAGTTATAACATTTAATAAAACATTTACAGAATCTACTAAAAGTAACACATAATTACCCATTAAAATTAAGATAAATGAGCCTGAAAGCCCAGGAAGTGTCATGCCAGAAACACCTATAATACCACAAATAAAAACAAACCAAAGATTGTTGTTTTCTTTTGCAGGGGTTAAAAAACTGATGGCTAAACCTAATGTTACTCCAAATATTATATAAACAAAATTCTTTTTACTCCAATCTCCAAATCCTTTGCCAATATAAAAAATTGAGCCTATTATCATTCCAAAAAACCAGCTCCAGACATACAATTCGTAACGTTGTAAAAAGTAATCTAAAATTAAAGAAACACTAAAATAGCTAAAAATACTACCTCCCATTATTAGTAATAGAAACTGAGCATTTATATATTGATAAAAACTTTTGAATTTACCACTAATTAACAATTTAAAAGACGTTAAATTTATTCTTTGAAAAGAATATATTAACTCTTCATAATAACCTAAAACAAAAGAAACTGTACCTCCAGAAACACCAGGCACTTTATTGGCTGCACCCATTGCTAACCCCTTTAAAAACAAGTTAAGCTTTTGTTTAAATGTTCTTTCTTTTTGCATTTAATGCTTTTTAACCGCTAGTTTTTCCATAATTAAAATTAAAGCAAAACCAAAAATAGCTAAAATAACTGCAGGTAATAATTGAGCATCACCATCAAAAGAAAAAGGAGAAATACTTTGTTGATTAAATGGAACTTTAATTCCATGTGAATTTGTACGCCAAGTTAAAGTTTCTTTCCAAGGCCAAATTTTATTTAAAGAACCAATAATAAAACCAGTTAAGGCTGCCAAAGTGTAGTTTTTATAATTGGCAAATAACCATTTTAATACTTTAGAAAAAGATAATAAACCTACTATAGCACCTACCATAAAAACAAGTATTGTTTTAAAATCTCTATCATTCACAGCATCTAAAACTGGTTTATACGCACCTAAAAGAACTAAAATAAAAGAACCAGAAATACCTGGCAAAATCATAGCACAAATAGCAATAGCACCAGCAAACAAAATGTATAAAGATGATGAACTCTCAGAAACCATAGGGTTTAAGGTAGTTATATAATAAGCCAAAAATGCTCCTGAAATTAATGCTATTACAGAAACAAAATTCCATTTAGAAATTTGTTTGGCAATGTAAATAATACTTGCCAAAACCAAACCGAAAAAAAAAGACCACAATAAAATTGGTTCGTTTTCTAATAAAAATTTTATGGCTTTTGCTAAAGATATTATACTAATAAAAATTCCAATAAAGAGTGCTAATAAAAAATTACCATTTAATTGTTTCCAAGCTTCTTTAAAACCTTCTTTCTTTAAAGTTTTAAATAAGCCTAAATTAACATTACTAATAGAACCCAGTAATTCTTCGTAAATTCCAGAAATAAAAGCTATTGTACCTCCAGATACACCAGGCACAACATCTGCAGCACCCATTGCCATTCCTTTTAAACTAATTATAATGTAATCTTTAATAGTTCTATTCATTTTCAGTTAGGATTTTAAAAAACGAAGATAATAGATTTTAAAGAAATCTTTACCACAACTTTTTTGATTATTCTTATATTTGAAAGAACCTTTATTTTTTTATGATGAGAAAACACTTTTTTACGCTTACAATTCTATTTTTAACGCTTTTATCTTGTAAAGGTGAGCAAAACAAAAAAATTACAGAATCTAAAAAAGAAGAGATTATAGTTTCTGAAACAAAGATAACACCTGTAAGTCATGCAACTGCTGTTATTGAATTTGATAAAACTACTATTTATTTAGATCCAACAGGTACTACTGATGCATTTTCTAATTTTAAAAAAGCAGATTATCTACTAATTACAGACATTCATGGAGATCATTTAAATTTAAAAACTTTAAATTCTTTAGACTTAACTTCTACAACAATTATAGCTCCAGAAGCTGTAGCTCAAAAAATATCAGAATTAAAAGTTAAAGAAGTTATTACCATTAATAATGGTGAAACAAAAAACTTCGACAACTTTAAAGTAGAAGCAATACCAATGTATAATTTAAGAAAAGAAGCTTTAAAATTCCATAGTAAAGGAAGAGGAAATGGATATGTTTTAACTATTGCAGATGAACGTATTTATTTTTCTGGTGATACTGAAGATATACCAGAAATGAGAAATTTAAAGAATATAAACAAGGCCTTTGTTTGTATGAATTTACCTTATACTATGAATGTTGAAAGTGCTGCAGATGCTGTTTTAGCTTTTAAACCAACCAAAGTTTACCCTTATCATTATAGAGGTACAGATGGTTTAAGTGATGTTGTAAAGTTTAAAAAAATAGTAAATGAAAAGAATAAAAATATCGAGGTTATTCAATTAAATTGGTATCCGAAGAAAAAATAACAATTATTACAAATAATTTCTGAAACTGAATTATAAATTTTCACAGATTATTGGATACTTTTTTTAGTAGATTGTATAGTATTAAAAAAAATTATTCTAAAGCCTTTTTATAATTGGTTAACAATTTTTGCACTTTTTTATCATCATAAACTGTTGGAAATAGTTCGTTTAAAATTGAATGATATTCATAATCTACTTTCATAGCAGAAATTAAATGATTAAAGCCGTATTTCTCTTTATCTAAAATAAAAAATAAACCTGCTAACCTATATTCTACTTCTGCAAAATCTTTGTAAGTCTTTTGAGCTTTAATAAGTAAATTTACAGCTTTATCAAATTCACCTAAAAATGATAAAACATCACTTAAAGCTATGTATATTACTAAAGCATTATCATTTAATTCTAAACAGTTTTCATAACCTGTAACAGCTTCTTCATAAAAATTTAGTTTTATTTTAATTTCAGAATATCTCCTCCAATACACAGAATTATTTTCATCAATTTTTATGGCTTTAGAAATATAATAAGATGCTTTTTCATAATTTTCTTGATTAAAAAACAAGTTGGTTAATAAAACCCAAGCTCTATCTAATAACGGATCTTCATGCACTGCTTTTTTATAAAAAGAAACTGCCTCTTCGTATTTATTTAATTTCTCGTAACATTCACCTATTCTAACATATGCAAATGCTGTTGGATCATCTAATTCTAAAGTAATTAAATAATTTTCTATTGCTTTTTCATAGTCTTTTAATTCTTCTAAAGTTTTGGCTTTTTCTAAATAACCACCAATAAAATGTTCATCAATTATTACAGCATAATCAAAAGCAGTTAATGCTTCTTTAAAATTATCTAACATAAAATATTGCCTTCCTAATTGATGCCAAGCAACTTCACAATATGGATTTATATCAATATAATTATTTAAATATTTTATGGCTTGTTCATGCTCTTTTTCCATATCAAAACAATACACAATATTATAAAGCGCAGAATAATCTTCATAATCTACATCTATACATTTTGTAAAGCTTAAACGTGCATTTTCAAAATCGTCTAAATACAAATACTCCATACCCATTAAAGACCAAACATCAACTTTATCTTCTGTAAAAGTGAGTGCTTTTTCTAGGTTGATGATAGCATCTTTATGATTACCTAATTTAGATTTTATAGTTGCCTTTTGTATAAAAAGCTCGTCGTTATTAGGCTCTATTAATTCAATTTTTTTTAACAAAGAAGATGCTTTATCTAATTCATTTTCAAAAATATACAATTCAACTCTTAAAAATTTTAAATCAATAGATTCAGGGTGTTGTTCTAAACCTAACTGAACCGCTTTTTTAGCCAATTTATGCTTACCTGCATCTAAATAATGGATTATAATTTCCTCAAACTCAACCAAATCAAAGAAATAAATTGCATTGGTTTTAAGCATGGATTCAAATTTTGTTAAAGACATTGCTATCGTATTTGAATTATACACATTAAAAATAATACAACTCTGTAAGCACTTTTTATAAAATAGTTTTTGTTTTCAACAATTTAATTAACAAATCTTAATTTACAATTAGTTTCTATAAATTTTTGCACATACATTTATTTACATTAATTTTGATTTTCAATAACTATCAACTTAAATTTGATAGCTTTCTTATGAGCAAAAAAACCTTACTTAACTCAAAAGATATTGAAATCATACTTCATAGATTGGCTTGCCAATTAATTGAAAACCATAACGATTTTTCTAATACAGTTTTAATTGGTTTACAACCAAGAGGTTCTTATTTAGCCAATAGATTAGCCAATTTATTAAAAACTGAATATAAAATTAAAGACTTACAATTAGGGCTTTTAGACATTACTTTTTATAGAGACGATTTTAGAAGAAGGGATGAACCTTTAGCTGCAACATCAACCAAAATTAACTTTTTAATAGAAGATAAAAAAGTAGTAATTATAGATGATGTTTTGTATTCTGGTAGAAGTGTTAGAGCAGCTTTAACTGCTTTACAATCTTATGGTAGACCAAAAAACATTGAACTACTGGTTTTAATTGATAGAAGATTTAGCAGACATTTACCTATTCAACCAAATTATAGAGGCAGGCAAGTAGATGCTATAAATGAAGAAAAGGTATTGGTTTCTTGGAACGAAAACAATAAAAAAGACGCAGTTTATATTGAGCAAGCATAATATGGATAAATTAAGTGTAGAACATTTATTAGGTATAAAATACCTAAACCCAAATGATATTGATTTAATATTTAAAACTGCAGATCATTTTAAAGAAGTAATTAACAGACCTATTAAAAAAGTACCTTCTTTAAGAGACATTACTATTGCCAATTTATTTTTCGAAAATAGTACAAGAACAAAACTTTCTTTTGAATTAGCAGAAAAAAGACTTTCTGCAGATGTTATTAATTTTTCTGCTGGGCAATCTTCAGTTAAAAAAGGAGAAACTTTAATAGATACAGTAAACAACATTTTATCTATGAAGGT
Organism: Polaribacter vadi; assembly: GCF_018861005.1. GTDB lineage: Bacteria > Bacteroidota > Bacteroidia > Flavobacteriales > Flavobacteriaceae > Polaribacter > Polaribacter vadi_A. The sequence goes on along the minus strand of NZ_JAHKQL010000034.1, from coordinate 301,340 downwards.
AGATATTGTTGTTATGCGTCATGGAAATGTTGGAGCAGGTGTTTTTTTATCAAAACATGTAGATGCTAAAATTATAAATGCAGGAGATGGAACTCATGAACACCCAACACAAGCTTTATTAGATTCTTACTCTATTAGAGAAAAATTAGGTTCTGTAAAAGGTAAAAAAATTGTAATAGTGGGAGACATTTTACACTCTAGAGTTGCTTTATCTAACATATTTGCACTACAATTACAAGGAGCTCAAGTTAAAGTTTGTGGCCCTACAACCTTAATACCTAAATACATTTCTAGTTTAGGTGTAGAAGTAGAAACCAATCTTAAAAAAGCTTTAGAATGGTGTGATGTTGCCAATGTTTTACGAGTACAACATGAAAGAATGGATATTAAATATTTTCCATCAACTAGAGAGTACACTCAATTATTTGGCATAAATAATCAGATTTTAGACAATCTTGGCAAGAAAATTGTAATAATGCATCCAGGACCAATAAACAGAGGTGTAGAAATTACTAGTGATGTTGCAGATTCTGATCAATCTATAATATTAAACCAAGTAGAAAATGGTGTTGCAGTAAGAATGGCAGTTATTTATTTATTGGCTCAACAGATTAAAAGATAAAGTTGAACCTTAAAATATTAGAATATGAAAATAGAAAAAAAAGAAAAATACACACTTATTTCTTCGGATGAAAATTCGTTTTCTAGCTTCTTTGAATCTTTTTCAGAAAAAGTATCTTCATACAAAAATGACCATTTAATATTACAAATTTCTAACAATCTTTACGTTAAAAACGAAGAATTTTCACTATTTTTGGATATAATAGAACAAAAAAAGGAAAATAAAACATCTTTTGTTATTGTAAAAAGTAACATAAATATTGATGATTTTCGAGATAATTTTAATATTGCACCTACTTTAATTGAAGCAGTAGACATTTTAGAAATGGAAGCTATGGAAAGAGAATTAGGTTTTTAATTCCCCCTACTTATGAAGAAAAAATTACTTTTTACGTTATTTTTATGTATTTCTTGCCTTGCATTTTCGCAAGAAAAAACAATTAATAAACTATCAGCAGTTCCAAATCCGTTTACAAACTCAACAAAAATTATATTTAATTCCTCTTACAGTTCGCAAGCTACTTTTACAGTTAAAAATGTTTTAGGAAAAACGGTGTACTCTAAAAAATTAAATACAATAAAAGGAAGAAATTCAGTTCCTTTTTACAAAGGCAACTTATCTAAAGGTATTTACATTTATACACTGCAAGATAAAAAACAGATTACATCTAAACGTTTTGTTATTCAATGAGTATAAACCTTACTATTTTAGGGTGTCATTCTGCAACTCCCAGAGCTAATGCTTTTCCTACTGCTCAATATTTAGAGATTAATAACAGACATTTTTTAATAGATTGTGGCGAGGGTACTCAGCGTCAAATGCGCAAATATAAAGTTGGTTTTACTAAAATTAACCACATCTTTATATCTCATTTACATGGAGATCATTTTTATGGTTTAGTAGGTTTATTATCTACTTATGGTATTTTAAGCAGAGAAAAAGAATTGCATATTTTTGGACCCAAAGGGATTAAAGAAGTAACTCTTTTGCAGTTAAAAATTTCACAATCTCATGCAAAATATCCAATTATTTTTCACGAACTAACATCTAAAAAAAGTGAACTTATTTTTGAAGATGATAAAGTTTCTGTAAGAACAATACCTTTAAAACATCGTGTTTATACAAATGGCTATCTTTTTACAGAAAAAGAAAAGCCAAAAAAATTACATATAGATAACATAAATCATTACGAAGAAATAGATAGAGCAGATTATAATAATATTAAAGCAGGTAGAGATATTGTTTTATCTACAGGAGAAACTATACCTAATTCTGAACTAACATTGCCTCCTAAAAAACCTCTAAGTTTTGCTTTTTGTAGTGATACTGTTTATAAACCAGATATTATTCCAATTATAAAAAATGCTGATTTATTATATCATGAAACTACATTTTTAGCAGACAAAACAGATTTAGCAAAAAAAACAAAACACTCTACAACCCAAGAAGCTGCATTAATAGCAAAAGAAGCTTCTGTAAATGAGCTTATTATTGGCCATTATTCTGGCAGATACAAAGACATTACTTTATTTAAAGATGAAGCCCAAGAAATTTTTAAAAACACTAAATTAGCAGAGCCTGGAAAAGTTTTTAAAATAATCTAAAAAAATGAAATCTATCAAGATAAATTCAATCTACAATGAAATCTTTGATACCTACCCAAAAGTAGAAATTGAAGAACACATAAAAAAATTAATTGAATTAGATTATTTTTATCCCTACAACTCTACTTTTTATTGCATTACCAATACTGTTACTCAGAATTTTGAATTTATCAGTAAAAACTTTACATCTTGTACTGGCTTGTCTAACGAAAAAATGATAAATGGTGGTATGGATTATTTCTGGTCTCTTTTTCATCCTGAAGATGTTAATCTTTGGATTAAAAGTTTAACAAATTTAATGACTTTTACAATGACTGAGTTAAATGACGAACAGCGTAAAAGAATGAGTTATACTTGGAACTACAGAATAAAAAATGCAAAAGGTAATTACATAAATATAATTCAAAATACAACTCCACTTCAGTTTGATGAAGCTCATAAACCAATAATTGGTATGGCACATTATACTGTATTAGACTCTGATAATCAAATGGATATTTGTGCTACTGCAAAATATTTAAATCATAAGAACGAATATGAAACTTTATATTATCAGAATATTTCTAGCACAAAATTGTTAGATGTTATTAGTAATAGAGAACGAGACATAATACGTTTAATTATTACAAAAAACACTAGTGAAGCAATAGCGGAAAAACTAAATATTAGCATTCATACTGTAAATACTCACAGAAGAAATATTTTAAAAAAAATTAATATAGATTCTACTTTTGAGTTAATCAACTACTTTAAAAACAATCCAAAATTAATATAAATACTCATTATGAGTATTGCCATAAATAATTTCTATTTTTATTTTTGCAGTGCAATTAACTAGTACAAAATGGATTGGTTTTAACTGTTAAACAAAAAAGTTTTATCAGATATTACAATATTTTGAAAAAGAATATATTATTACACTTTAAACAAACCAATCCATTTTTGTTTTTTAATATTGGTTTGTAGACAATAAAACTAAAGTACAAGCAATTTCAGACTCTATATTATTTTCTTTTAACAACTTTACAAACTCCATATTTTCTGTACCAGGATTAAAAATTACTCTTCTTGGTTTTAAGCTAATAATATAGTTATAATAATCTACTTGTCTTTTTGGGTTTAAATATAAAGTAACAGTATCAATATCTTTATAATGTAGTTTTTCATCGTCAATAATTACATCTAAAACCTCACCTTTTCTTAAACCTAAGGCTCTTACATTTAAATCTTTACCTCTTAATCTTTTAATAGCAATATTCGAATATCTATTTGGGTTTGTTGATGCTCCTATAACTAAAGTTTCGTTTTTCATACTGTTAAGAATTCGTTAAAGGGTGATAAATCTAGTAACAAAGATAAACTTTTGTTCGTCTAAAAAACATCAACCAAAATATATAAATCAACCCAAATGAAAAAAATAACATTAATATTATTGCTTTTTATGGCTGCAAGTACTTCTGCACAAATGGCAAAAAACACACTACCCAAACCCGGTATAATTTCGGGTAAAGTTATAGATAACAACACAAAACAAGCTTTACCATATGTAAATATTGTAATTCGTGATATGGCTAAAAAAATAATTACTGGCGGAATTACAAATGAAAATGGACTTTTTAAAATTAAAGATATACCAGAAGGAAAAAGTATTATTGAAGTACAATTTATAGGTTATAAAACATTTTCTAAAGAAATTTTAATTACCAATAAAACTAAAGAAATTAAATTAGGCACAATTACTTTAAACGAAGACAATGCTTCTTTAGATGAAGTAGTTGTAAGAGCAGAAACCTCTACAGTTGTACAAAAGGTAGACAGAAAAGTAATTAACGTTGGTAAAGATTTAACTTCTGCTGGTGCAACAGCTTCTGAACTATTAAACAATGTACAATCTGTAAGTGTAGACAGCCAAACAGGTAACATTAGTTTACGTGGTAATGAAAATGTAAGAGTTTTAGTAGATGGTAAACCAACAAATATTTCTGCAGCGCAATTGTTAAAACAAATACCTTCTACTTCAATAAAAAGTGTGGAATTAATTACAAATCCATCTGCAAAATACAACCCAGAAGGTATGAGTGGTATTATTAATATCATCTTAAACAAAAATGCAAATATGGGTTTTAACGGCTCTATAAATTCTGGTGTAGAAGCTGGTCATTATGTACGTTATAACGCATCAACAAATATGAATTATAAAACTGGTAAAGTAAATTTCTTTGGTAATTATGGTTTTAATGGTGGAGACCAATTAAACCAAGGTTATGTAAATAGACCAGGAGTTAATAATCAAGATTTTATTTTTGTAAATGAAAACGAATCTCACTTACTAAAATTTGGTGCAGATGTTTATTTAAATGATAAAAATACATTGTCTTTTTATACTACTCAAAACTGGTTTGATAGCAATGCCATGGGTAGAGCAAAAATAACTTTGAGTGATGGTACTTTATACGAAAACTCACCAAATTCATCACTTTCGGATAGTAAAAACGAAACTTACAACATAAATTATAAGCACGATTTTGATAAAAAAGGACATAATATAGAATTTGAAGCTACTTATTCAGAAAATAATAACCCTAACTTTTTAGAAAATAAATTCGATTTAAATACTCAGCCAGATTATATAAATGATATTAATAATCTAGGAAAAAATACGCTTATTAATTTAGATTATACAAAACCAGTTGCTAAAGATGGTAAATTAGAATTAGGTTTAGAATACAGACTAAATAAAACAGATAATACCAATTTAACTACGCAACAAGATTTTGATAATTCTTCTTTTAGTTATGATAGAGATATTTTTTCTGGATATGTTAATTATGCCCAAAAAATTGGAAAAGTTAGTATGCAATTGGGTGCTAGACTAGAAAATTACGAAATTGAAGGTATTTTTAATCAAGAAAACCAAGCTACAGAAAAAGTAACAGATAAAATATTTACAGTTTATCCATCTGCCTTTTTTACATATAACCCTTCTGATAAAAACCAATTTCAATTAAGTTATAGCAGAAGAGTAGATAGACCAAGTATACAACAAGTAAACCCAATAAGAGAATGGAGCACGCCTTTAATAACATCTTTAGGTAATGCAGAATTAGTACCACAATTTACAAATTCTTTCGAGGTAAATTACACAAGACAAATAAAAGGTGGTTCTGTAACTTTTGGTACTTTTTACAGAAATATAAACGATGTTATTAACAGAGTTACTTACAAAGACCCTTCTGATGCTAATGAAATAAGACAAATTTTAACTTTCGCAAATTTTGATGACACAAATGCTTTTGGTTTTGAATTTTCTACAAATTATAAAATTGCAAAATGGTGGAGAGCAAATGCTAGTTTAGATTTTTATTCTCAAAAACAATTTGGAGTTACAGATTTAAGCAATGCAAATGCCACAACTATAGAAGTACAAAATGAAGTTTTTAATGCTAGACTAAGCAATAGTTTTACAGTTACTAAAAATTTACGTTTACAATTATTCTCTATGTACAGAGGCGCAAACCAAGACATTCAATGGGATGTTAAACCAATGTGGATGATAAATTTAGGTGCTAATTATTCTGTATTTAAAGGAAAAGGAAATATTACATTTAGAGTAAATGATATTTTTAGAGGAATGAAATTTGCCTTTGATTCTACAAATCCTTATATACAAAATGGTCGTTTTCAGTGGGAAAGCAGAAATACATACTTAGGTTTTAACTACAGATTTGGTAATGGTAAAAACAAAGCAAAAGCTCGTAGACAAAGAGATGACAATATTAAACAGGGTGGAGCTGGTTTTTAGAATAGAGCTCTAATTATAATTATTTGAAATTAAACCTCATTTTTTGCATCACAAATTTTGAGGTTTTTTTTTAAGAAAATTTTAACTACTTTTAACAAATTTTTTAAAAAACTCTAATTGCTAGGTTATTAAAAAGTTAAAAAAAGTATATGAAAAAGGTTTTTACACTAATTGTGGTTATCATTTGTCATTCATTTTATGCACAAACACAAAGTACTCCCCAAAAAAATGATGGAATTATTTCTGGTAATATTATCGATTTTAAAACAAAAAAAAGTTTACAATATGTAAACATTGTATGTAAAGATAAAACCTCTAAAATTATTTCTGGCGGAATTACAGACAGTAAAGGGAGATTTAAAATAGCCAATTTACCTTTAGATTCAATTTTTGTAGACATCCAATTTATAGGATATAAAACTTTAAAAAAAAGAATTTTTCTATCTAAAGATTCACCAAACCTAACGTTTATAAATATTTCTTTACAAGAAGAAATTAATCAACTTGAACAAGTTAATATAGAAACAGAAACTTCTACTTTCGAAAAAAAAATAGATCGAATAATTATTAATGTAGGTAAAGATTTAGCTTCTACAGGTTCTAATTCTTTGCAAATGCTAGAAAACATTCCTTTAGTAAATGTAGATTATCAATCTGGTAGTATCAATTTAAGAGGTAATAATAATGTTCGGGTTTTAATAGATGGCAAACCCTCTAATTTGTCTTCATCAGATATTTTAAAACAAATCCCTTCTTCATCAGTAAATAAAGTAGAATTAATTACTAATCCATCAGCAAAATACAATCCTGAAGGAATGAGTGGAATTATTAATATTATCCTTAAAAAGGATAAGGTTATTGGTTTTAATGGAACTGTAAATTTTGGTGCAGAACACAGCATAAATACAAGACCTTCTGGTTCTTTCGATTTTAATTACAGAGTAAATAAATTTAATTTTTATGGAAACTATGGTATCGATTTTGGTAAATTCGAAACCTTTTCTTTCTTTAACAGATTGGATAAAAATTTAAATCAAGACCTAATTTTTTTAGATAATTCTACAAATCATTTTGCTAAAATTGGTGTTGATTTTTACATAAATGATAAAAACACTTTATCCTTTTACACAAATCAAAGTTTAACAAATACCGATTTTTACGTAGATAATAAAAGTTCCTTAGATGATAATTTAATTTTTGATTCAGAAAATATATCCATCTTTAAAACAAAAGAAATTACCTACAATTTAGACTATAAATTAAATTTATCTGAAAATGATGAGTACATAGAATTCGAAGTTAATTACACAAAAAGTACAGATCCTCAAGAAGATACAATTTCAGAAAATTTAGACACAACTAATAAAGAATATAATTACAATAATTTTATTTCTGATAATAACTCCATTTTTCTAGCCAATTTAGATTACTCCAAACCCATTAATAATGGCCTTTTAGAAATCGGTTTAGAATCAAGATTTTTAAAAGCTTATAACTCAATAAATACAGATCAAGAAATAAATTCTACACAAAATTCATCAACAATACCTGTGGGTAACTCTAAATTAAATTATGATAGAGATATTTACTCAGCTTATATAAATGTTTCAAAAGAATACAATAAAATCAGTTTTCAAACAGGTTTACGTTTGGAACAATTTAGTTTAAATGGAATATTTTCTAACACCCAACAATTAAATTTAGAACCGATTACTGATAAAATTTTCAAAATTTATCCATCTGCATTTATAACCTATAATCCATCAGAAAAAAATCAATTTCAAATAAGTTATAGCAGAAGAGTTGATAGACCTGGCATAGACCAAATTACACCTATTCAAGAGTGGAACTCACCTCTTTCAATTTCTGTTGGTAATAGAAATTTAGTACCACAGTTCACTAATTCTTTCGAGCTTAATTATACAAAAACAATTAAAAATGGTTATTTAAGTTTTGGTACATTTTATAGAAAAACCAGTAATGTAATTGGTAAAATTATTAATATTGATGCTACAAATTTAGATAGACAAATACTTTCTTATACAAATTATGAAAGTGCAGAAAGTTATGGTATAGAATTCTCATCACGTTTTAGGCCTTTTAACTGGTGGACATTAAGACCAAGTACAAATCTATATTTTCAAGATAATCAAGGTTTTATAAATAATAGCTTAGAAGTAGCTAACAATACTTTATTTACAGCTAGAGTTAGTAATAGCTTAAAAGCTACTAAAAAGTTACGTTTTACGCTATCTGCTTCTTACAGAGGTAACAGTAAAAATATTTTATCAGAAATTGATGATTACTTTTTGGTAAATGTTGCAGCAAGGTATACTGTATTTAATGGTAATGGGGCTATTACAATTAGAGGTACAGATATTTTTGATGGTTATAAAATAGATTTTACAACTACAAATCCTTTTACTCAAGTTGGGCAATTTACTTTAGAATATAACTCAATTTATCTTGGTTTTTCTTACAATTTTGGTAAAGGTAAAAACAGAGAAAGAGATCGTAAATACAGAGAAGAAAACGAAACTGAAGGAAGTATGGGGGTTAATTAAACTTTTATATTTTTAAATTTTAATGCAATAAAAAAAGGTTTTACAAAATGTAAAACCTTTTTTTATTTATAATTAAGTATACAAATTACCAACGAATTATAACAGAACCCCAAGTAAAACCACTACCAAAAGCAGCTAAAACAACTAAATCATTATCTTTTATTTTACCTTTTTCCCAAGCTTCAGTTAATGCTATAATTACAGATGCAGCTGTAGTATTACCATAGTTCATAATATTATTATAAACATTATCATCTGCCAACCTGAACTTCTTTTGTATAAACTGTGCAATTCTCAAATTGGCTTGATGTGGAATTAACATATCTATATCTTCTTTCTGTAAATTATTTGCTTGTAAACCTTCTACAATTGCTTCTGAGAAACGAGTTACAGCATGTTTAAATACAAACTGCCCATTCATATAAGGAAAATAAGAAACATCATCAGGATCATTAGCTTCCATAATTTCTGGAACCCATCTTCCAGTACTTGGGCCTTCTAACATTAATTCTCTTGCGTGTTTACCTTCTGAGTGTAAATGTGATGATAAAATTCCTTTACCTTCTTCTTCGCATCTAGATAGTACTGCAGCTCCAGCTCCATCTCCAAAAATTACAGAAACGTTTCTACCTCTTGTAGATTTTTCTAAACCTCCAGAATGATTTTCAGAACCAATTACCAAAATGTTTTTATACATTCCTGTTTTTATAAATTGATCTGCTACAGACATAGAATAAATAAAACCAGAACATTGGTTTCTAACATCTAAAGCACCAATTGTTGGCATATCTAGCATATCTTGTACACGAACTCCACCTCCAGGAAAATACATGTCTGGACTCAATGTAGCAAACACAATAAAATCAATATCATCCTTAGTTAAACCTGCTCTTTCTATAGCAATCTTAGCAGCTTTTACACCCATTGTTGATGTATCTTCACCAGTTTTTGGGTCTATCCATCTACGTTCTTTGATACCTGTTCTTTCTTGAATCCATTCATCAGAAGTATCCATAAATTCTTTTAAATCGTTGTTCGTCACAACATTTTCTGGAACAAAATACCCTAAGCCAGTGATTTTTGAATTATACATATTTTATTGGTATGTTTTTTATTATTTATTTTTTTGGAATAAGCTAAAATAGTAAAAATTCAATATAAAAGTCTTTTATGCCAATTTTTAATTATGCTGTCATCTTGTCATAAATAAATCTTTGGTATTTTTTTTGACTACTTGTACATCAGAAAATAATATAAAATAAACATAAATTATGAGCAAAGGAAACATTAATGTATCAGTAGAAAATATTTTTCCGCTGATTAAAAAATTCTTGTATTCTGATCACGAAATCTTTTTACGAGAATTAATTTCTAACGGAACTGATGCAACTACAAAATTGAAACACTTAATTTCTATTGGCGAAGCTAAAACTGAATTAGGTGATGCTAAAATAGAAATTAGTATTAATGAAGAAGCAAAAACCTTAACTATTAAAGATCAAGGTTTAGGTATGACAATGGATGAAGTTGAAAAATACATCAACCAAATTGCATTTTCTGGTGCTGAAGAATTTTTAGATAAATATAAAGATGATAAAAACGAAACTGGTGTTATTGGTCACTTTGGTTTAGGTTTTTATTCAGCATTTATGGTAGCTGATAAAGTTGAAATCTTTACAAAATCTTTTAAAGATGCACCTGCTGCTCACTGGACTTGTGATGGTTCTCCTGAATATACTTTAGTAGAAAATGATAAAGCTGATAGAGGTACAGAAATTGTTTTACATATTGCAGAAGATTCTACTGAATTTTTAGAAGAAGGTAAAATTAAAGGTTTGTTAACTAAGTACAATCGTTTTAACCAAGTGCCAATTAAATTCGGTACTAAAAAAGTAAACGATCCAACTCATGAACCACAAACAACTAAAGATGCTGAAGGTAAAGAAACTACTGAACCTCACAGACAAATTGAAGTTGATGATATTATCAATAATACAGACCCAGCTTGGACTAAGAAACCTGCTGATTTAGAAAAGGAAGATTATGATAATTTCTACAGAGAATTGTATCCAATGCAATTTGAGGAGTCATTATTCCACATTCATTTAAATGTAGATTATCCTTTTAACTTAACAGGTATTTTATTCTTTCCTAAGTTAACCCAAAGTATGGATATGCAAAAGGATAAAATACAATTGTATCAAAATCAAGTATATGTAACAGATAATGTTGAGGGAATTGTACCAGACTTTTTACAAATGCTAAAAGGTGTTATTGATTCTCCAGACATTCCTTTAAACGTTTCTCGTTCTTATTTACAGGCTGATGGTGCTGTAAAAAAGATTTCTGGTTACATAACTAAAAAGGTTGCTGATAAATTATCTTCATTATTCAAAAAAGATAGAGCAGATTTTGAGCAAAAATGGAATGACATCAAAGTAATTATTGAATACGGAATGTTATCCGAAGATAAATTCTTTGATAAAGCAAAGAAATTTGCTTTATACCCAACAGTTGCTGATACTTACTTTACTTTTGATGAATTAATTGAAAAAACAAAAGATTCACAGACTGATAAAGAAGGTAATCACGTAATTTTATACGCTTCTAATAAAGATGCTCAACACAGTTACATACAAGAGGCTACTGCAAAAGGATATGAAGTTGTAATTTTAGATTCGCCAATTATTTCGCATTTAATGCAAAAATTAGAAGGTGGAGATGCTAAAGTTAAATTTACAAGAGTAGATGCTGATTTTATTGATAATTTAATTAAAAAAGATGATGCTGTAATTTCTAAATTATCTGATGAAGAAAAAGACAAATTAAAGCCAATTATTGAAGCTGCTGTACCAAAACAAACCTACACAGTTCAATTAGAAGCTATGGATTCTAATTCTTCTCCATTTTTAATTACAGTTCCAGAATTTATGCGTAGAATGAAAGAAATGCAAGCTTCTGGAGGTGGAGGAATGATGGGAATGGGTAATTTTCCTGATATGTATAACTTAATTGTAAATACAAACAACCCATTAGTTTCAGAAATTTTATCTGCAGATGAAGACAAGCAAAAACACTTAATTTCGCAAGCTTTTGATTTAGCAAAATTATCTCAAAACCTATTACATGGTGAAGAGTTAACCAACTTTATTAAACGTTCTTACGAGTTGATTAAATAGTGTAAAAGCTAAAAATACACAAACCTCTTTGAAGATTCAAAGAGGTTTGTTTTTTAATAAATAATTACAATATGCAACTGAAACAATTTTTCGTTTTTTTATTGATTCTGATAATATCAGTTGTAGAATCTCCTGCTTATTCTCATAGTAATTCTTCAGAATATCATCAGTATTCAAAATCATTTCAGAATAAAAAACTTAGTCTTAAAAAAACTAAACACATAGTTTTAAAGCAAAACGATTCCAACGAATATCTTCTTGGTTTTATTTTAGAAAACATTCATTTTAAAAATGTTTTTCAAAATAAAATTAGACTTATTTTAAAACTTCAAAAGCAATTATTTCGAGAAATTGCTTATCAGAATAATCAACATATTTTTTTACTCCAGAAAATTACTGTTAGTAATTTAAAATCAAATTTATACATAGCTTAAAACTCATTTTTTAAGCAAATGCTGAAAAGCAATCGATGATAAAAAACTAAGTTTCACTATTTATCATTATATAAATGTATAAAACAAACAACTATTCAAAAAAGTTCAAACACTTATTACTTTGGATTAAAAGAAAAACAATCTTAATTATAACTGCCTTAATGCTTGGATTTTCTAACTCAATAAATGAAGAGGATAAATCTATTTTTGGTAATCAACATTACATAGAACAACAAGATAAAAAAGAATGATAGAATATTTATAGTTCCATTATTTCCAAAATGTAATCCATTAGATTAATAGTTTTTGTAAATTAGAATTATAAAATAAACATTAATGAAATTAGTCCATACAAATCAATTACCAGAAATTGGTACAAGTCATGATGATGCTATAAAGAAAAAAGTTTTTATCAAAAAAAATGAAGTGCCACAATTAATGATGTTTGGTTCTGCAACTTTTACTCCTGGTCAAGAAGTAGAAACGCACAAGCACGATTCTATGTACGAAGTTTTCTATATTCAAACAGGCAAAGCCGAATTTATTGTAAATGATAAAAAACTAATTGTAACATCTGGAGATTGTATTACTATAGAGCAAGGCGAATATCATTCTATGCGTAATCCTTTTAACGAAAATGTTACTTGGGTTTATTTTGGTATTGCTACAGACTAACAATTCTATTTAAACTAACTTTGCCAAAAAATAATACATGCAGTTTTCTGAATTACCTTTACATAAATCCATTTTAAAAGCAGTTGCAGAACAACGCTTTCACAAACCAACTTTAGTTCAAGAAAAAACCATTCCATTGGTTTTGGCTAAAAAAAATGTAATTGTTTCTGCACAAACTGGAACAGGAAAAACAGCTGCTTTTGCCTTGCCTATTATCGAATTATTGTTTGATAAACAAGACGCAGAAAAAGGCGAAAAAAAGATAAAATCTTTGGTGGTTACTCCTACTCGTGAGTTGGCAATTCAGATTTTAGAGAACTTTAAATCTTACAGTAAATATTCTAATTTAAGATCTACAGCTGTTTTTGGTGGAGTTTCTTTAGAACCGCAAAAAGAAATTTTAGCTAAAGGTGTAGATATTTTAGTTGCAACACCTGGTAGATTAATCGATTTACAAATGCAAGGTAATATCGATTTAAGTCAGCTAGAAATTCTAGTTTTAGACGAAGCTGATTTAATGTTAGACATGGGTTTTATTAATGATGTAAAAAAGATTGAAAAACTTTGTCCTAGAAAAAAACAAACGCTTTTATTTTCTGCAACTATTCCTGATAAAATTGATGAATTAGCACAATCTGTTCTTAAAAATGCGACTAAAGTAGAAATTAATCCAGAAGAAACTACTGCAAAAAACATTGGCCAATTATTATATTATTTACCAAAAAAGAACAAAACAGATTTATGTTTGCATTTGCTTAGAAATACAATAAATGGTAAAATAATCATTTTTAGACGCACCAAATTTGGTGTTGATAAACTTGAGCAAACTTTAATAAAAAACGGTTACAATGTTGCTAGTATTCATGGAGATAAAACTCAAGGAGTTAGAAACAAGGCAATAGAAGATTTTAAAACTAAAAAAGCTTCTATTTTAATTGCTACTGATGTTGCTGCACGTGGAATTGACATTACAAATGTAGATGCCATTATTAATTTTGACATTCCTAATGTACCTGAAATTTATGTACATAGAATTGGTAGAACTGGTAGAGCTGGAAAATCTGGAATTGCATTTTCTTTTTGTTCGCCAGATGAAAACAGTTATATCAAAACAATCGAAAATTTAATTGAAAAATCGATTAAGGTAATTGAAGATCATCCTTATCCGATCAACAAACCAAAACACATCAAAAAGCAACCAAATACTGTAAGCAAACACAAAAAAAGCAGAAAATCTACGGCTTCTAAAAAGAACAAAAAGCGCTGGTATTAAAATTTTTATATATAAAAATACAATCCTATTTATAAAATTTTAGGCTAAGGATAATTTATAGCATATAAATTTCAGAAAACCGAATCTTTTTAAGATATTGTGTTCGTAATTTTTACAAAAAATGGCTATAAAATTAAAAACGGGCTACACCTTTTTTTATAAAAATAGACTTTGGAGGGTAACTGAGGTTTATAAAATAAAATGGGAAGATGGCACAAAATCTGAAGAATTTAAAGTAAAACCGAAATCAGGAAACATCAACTATCTTGAAATAGAAACAAGTAAAGATGGTAAAAAAAGTTACTCTTTTTGGTCTAAACATAATGATAAGAGTTTTCTTAGAAAAAGTCAGAAATTAGTTAAAGATTTTGTTGCTTTAGGTTCTGCAAAATTCCCAACAAATTTAACTTACAGAGGAGTACATTATACTTTTGATGAAAAAACTGACGGTATTTGCGATTATGGGTATGAAAAAGAGAAAGTAAATGCTTTAGATTATATTGATAAAACTAAGACTAAGTTTTTAGCCATTGAATTATGGGATGACGAAATTGAAGTTTCTACAGGAATCCTAATCCAAGAAAATGCAATTTCTAAAATAGAAAAAGGTAATCCACCTTTATTAGATTCGCCTATTTTAAAATTTATTGGTAAATATATAGCTATCATACTAATTTTTGGTTTTATAGGTTTATCTAGCCTTTTAAATCGATGCTCAAACAACAATTCTTGGAATAGCGATTCTAATTATAACAAAAACGATTCTACTAAAGTTTACAGAAATAATAACTACTACAGAAGTAGAAGTAGTGGCTTTGGAAAATAAATAATTATGGAAAAATCTACACTACTTTGGGTTGGAGAAACTTTTTTTTACATTCTCTTGTTTTTTATTCTCTTTATAATTTCTAAGATAATTTTTAAATTTAGAAACAGAAAAATTAATCTTGATAACGAATTAACAACAAAAGACAATGTTGCTTTTTCAATTTTAACTACGGGTTATTTTATTGGTATTCTTATAATTTTTTTAGGAGTTATTCAAGGTGAATCTTATGGCTACATTAATGATGCGCTACTTGTTTTAAGTTATGGATTATTTGGCAACCTACTTTTAGTTATTTCTTCAATTTTTAATGAAAAAGTTGTTTTTGCTAAAAAATTTAAGCTTTATAAAGAAATTATTAAAGACGAAAATAATGGAACAGGTTTTATAGAAGCTGCAAATTTTATTGGTTCTTCATTAATTATTTACGGTGCTATAAACGGAAAAGCAATCAACATGTTTCCAAGTTTAGAAAAAGTTGGTTTATATATTTCTGGTTTTATTAGTTTATTGATTTTTTGGCTTATAGGACAATTTATCCTTTTTATCTTTTTACAGATTTATAAAAAAATATCAAAATATAATATTTTAGAAGAAATAGAAAAAGACAATGTAGCAGTTGGTATTGTGTATGCTAGTATTTTTGTTTCCATCTCTTATTTGTATTCACAAGCAATTAAAGGTGATATAATTTCTTGGTTTTTAACTTTAGAAAACGTATTTTATTATATGGGCTTAGGTATTATTTTACTACCAATATCTAGAGTTGTTGTCGATAAAATTATTCTACCTAACAGCAGCTTAACAGATGAAATTGTTAATCAAAAAATTCCTAATCAAGGAGCAGCTTTAATAGAGGCATTTGCTTATTTGGGTAGTGCTATTTTAATAAGTTATTGTATTTAAATGCCAACCAACAAGCAAAAAAGAAACTTATTATTTTCTGCATTATTTGCCACAGGTTTGTCTGGCATTGTTGCAGAATATTGTTTTGCTACTTTATCTACCTATTTTGTGGGCGATTCTGTTAAGCAATGGTCTATTATAATTTCTTTAATGCTTTTTAGCATGGGTATTGGTAGTAGAATTACAAAAACCTTTAATGGAAATGTTTTTAAATTATTTATAATTACTGAGTTTACACTTTCTATTGTTGTTTCTTTTTCTGCTGTTTTTACATATTATTTAGCATCGCAAGTAGAATACATAGGTGTTTTTATTTATGCTTTATCCATAATTACTGGTACACTAATAGGTATGGAATTACCTTTAGCAATGCGTTTAAATGATGAGTTTCAATCTCTAAAATTTAATGTAGCCAACGTTTTAGAAAAAGATTATTATGGTAGTTTAATTGGTGGTTTATTCTTTGTTTTTATAGGATTACCTTATTTAGGACTAACATATACCCCATTTATTTTAGGTTTTATAAACTTGTTTGTTGCCTTACTTTTATTAATCTTTTTTAAAGATAGCATCCAAAAACAACAACAAAAAATATTTTTTTCTATAGCTGCATTTTTAATTACCATTCTTATTTCTGGTAGCTTTTTTTCTGATAAAATTATCATGTATGGAGAACAAATTAAATACAAAGACAAAATTGTATTTAAAGAACAATCTATCTATCAAAAAATAGTAGTTACCAAATGGAAAAATGATTATTGGCTATATTTAAATGATAATTTACAGTTCTCTACTTTTGATGAACCTTTGTATCACGAAGTTTTAGTGCATCCAATAATGCAAGTTTTACAACAACCTCAAAAAATCTTAATTCTTGGTGGTGGAGATGGTTGTGCAGCAAGAGAACTTCTAAAATACAAAACCACAGAAAAAATAACTTTAGTAGATTTAGATAAAAAGTTAACAGATTTATTTATTAATGAGCCTGTTTTAGCTTCTATTAACAAAAATGCTCTTACCAACAACAAGTTAAACATTATTAACAAAGATGGGTTTACTTTTTTAGAAGAAACCAACGATTTTTACGACTTGATAATTATAGATTTACCAGATCCAAGAAATGTAGAATTATCTCGATTATATTCTAAAGAATTTTATGAATTGTGTAATATTAAATTGACGCCAAATGGAGGAATTATTACCCAAGCAGGTAGTCCTTATTATACACCTTATGCTTATCAATGCATAAAAAAAACAATGGATAATGCAAATTTTACAACTCTAGCTTTGCATAATCAAATTCTTACAATGGGAGAATGGGGTTGGATTGCTGGTATTAAAAGAAAAATCTCGAAAAAAGAAATTAACAAATCAATACTAAAATTTAACAATGCTAAGATTGCTACAAAATGGTTAAATAAAGAATCCATGCATTTAATAACCAATTTTGGCAAAAATTTTTATGAGAAAAACACTATAGATTCCATAAAAGTAAATCAAATTAGCAACCCTGTTTTATATCACTATTACAACAAAGGAAACTGGGACACTTACTAACCTTATTTAAATGAAAGAAAAATATGTATCTCTAAAAGCAGAAATGTTTCATTTTGAAAAATGGATATCAATTACAAATCCAGAAACTTTAAAGTCAAATTTTAATGATTTTCTAGTAAATTCTGGTTTTACAATTGTAAATTTTACCGAACATTATTTTCCTATAAAAGGCTATACTTGCGTTTGGGTTTTAGCAGAAAGCCATTTGGCTATTCATACTTTTCCTCAAAAAAACACTTCATACATCCAAATTAGTAGTTGTAATCTCGAAAAATTAGAGCATTTTAAAACTGTCTTAAAAAATATTAAAATCTAGTAGATTTTGTTTTTAACAATTCAGATTTTCAATTTCCCTAAATAAAAAGTAACTTTAACCTTTAAAAAAGAATCAGTTACTAAATATCATTTTTAAAACTAAGCCTTCTAGACTAATTTTGATATAAATTTAAAATATATTATTATGAAAACTATTCCAACATTTACTACAAAGCAACCTACATTTATTTTATTAGGATTATTTTTATCACTTTTCTTTTTTTCATCAGAATTAAGTGCTCAAGATCTTCTAGTTAAAGGTATTGTAAAAGGGCAAACTTACGAAGAAACCGAAGTTTTAAACGGTGCAAACATCTTTTTAAAAGGAACCAACATAGGAACGAGTTCAAACAAAAAAGGTGAATTTACTTTCCCTAAAAGATTAAAAGCTGGCGATATTTTAGAAGTTTCTTACTTGGGTTTTATTACCAAAAGAATTAAAATTGGCGCAAATTCAACTTATTTAAAAATCACTTTACAAGAAGATGATAACCAAATGTTAGGCGCACTAAATAGCAATAAACGTTTTAAATCTAAAAGAAATAAAGAATAGGTTTTATGCCAAAAACTACACTCTTTTTCCTTTTATTTTACGCAAGTTTATGTTTTTCTCAACAATCTGATTTTAAACATATAAATTTTACTAAAGCAGATAGAATTGCTAATACTACCAAAACTAAAAGGTTGTATGAGTTAAATAAACTTACATACAATTTAACCAACAATCTAGAGACTGACGTAGAAAAGCTAAGAGCTATTTATGTCTGGATTTGCAATAATATTGCTAACGACTTTAGGTTGTATACATTAAACGAAAGAAAAAGAAATCGTTTTGAAAAAGATTCTCTAAAATTAGAAAATTGGAATTCTAAATTTAAAAAAACACTATTTAAAAAGTTACTAAAAAAGAAAAAAACCATTTGTACTGGTTATGCTTATTTACTAAAAGAAATGTGTAAAATAATAGGTATAGAATCTTATATGGTTAATGGTTTTGCAAGAACTGCAACTGTAGATTTTTCTAAACTTACCATGCCAAATCATACTTGGAATGTTGTAAAACTAAATAACAAATGGTATTTATGCGACCCAACTTGGTCTACAGGAATTTCTTTTCCAGAAGAAGGTAGATTTCAATTCATTTACAATGATGGTTATTTTTTAGCAGATCCTGAATTGTTTTTCTTAAACCATTTTCCTGCTGATAATCAATTTTCTTTATTAGGTGAAACTGCTCCAAATTTTATAGAATACACTGAATTACCTTTAATTTATGGTGATGCTTTTACAACTATTAAAGAACATATTTCCCCCAATAAAATGGATCATATTTTAAAAAAGAACTCCGTTTTTACTTTTCAATATCTTTTAAAAGAAAATCAGAACATCAATAAAATAAAATTTATTATTGATAATGGAGCATCAGAAAAAACAATAAAACCAGAATTTCATAAAAAAAATAACATTTTAACCTTAAATCACACTTTTAAAAATAAAGGTTTTTTTGATGTTCATCTGTATTTAGAAAACAAATTAATTGCTACATACACTTTTAAAATCACTAATTAAATTACTGAGAATCAAAAGCATTAATGCAGAATCTATTATTCCTTTTAATATTTCAAAAATTATATTCACTGTATTAAGAGAACATCTAAATCTAGTTTAAAATTTTCTTTATGATCAAAAGATGAAAATATTTTTATAAAACGATTAAAAATTTAATTGAAATATAGAGATAGATTATTCAAGAACTTCCTTATCTTATAAACAACTAAAACTTATTTTAGAATTAAAGATTTATCAGCCTAAAGACATTGAAAATGAAAACTAAAATTAAAATTTTTAAAGCAATTATTCTAAGTGTTTTTTTAGGATTACTAGTTTCTTGTAATAATAAAAACAATGTTCAAGACCCATTAAAAGGTGTTTGGAAATTAGATGCTTTTTACACTTTAGCAAACTCAGATACTATTGTAAAAGAATACAATAAAGTACAGCACAAAATATATTTGAATGGCCATGTACTTTGGAATACAGATACAGATAAAAACGGTGTAGATTGGAGTGGTTATGGAACTTACACTTTTAAGAATGATACCATTACTGAAAAATTGACGTCAACTTCAAGATCTATGAAAAGTGATGTAAATACTTACGTAATTCCAATTGAATTTAATACAAATTCTTATAAGCAAGTAAATACATATTATAGAAATGACACCATTTTTAAAAATATAGAAATCTTTACTAAAATTGATTAATTAAGTGAATAAGCACTACTAACAATTTAATGATGGCTTAAGAATAACTGTTTAAGTTTCTATAAATTTATTACTTTTAAGCCTCAATAGAAACATGAAGAAATTATGAAATGGAGAAGCACTAAGAGAAGTTCTAATGTAGATGATAGAAGAGGCCAAAGTTCTGGTAGAGGATTTAGTGGAGGAAGTGGTTTAGCAGGAATGTTAATTCCGTTAATCCTAAAACTAGTTAGCACAAAAAAAGGATTAATTATTGTAGCTGTTGTTGGTCTATTAATGTATTTTTCTGGTATTAATCCTTTACAGTTTTTATCTGGTGGATCTACCAATCAAATACAAAATACAAATTATAAAGGTACAGCTTCAGAAAACGAATTAGCAGAATTTAGTAATCGAGTTTTAAGAAGTACAGAAGATGTTTGGAATAACATTTTAAATAATTACCAAGAACCTAAACTGGTTTTATTTACCAATTCAGTTTCTTCTGCTTGTGGATCTGCATCTAGTGCAACTGGCCCTTTTTATTGCCCTGGAGACAACCAATTGTATATCGATTTAAGTTTTTTTCAAGAAATGGAAACCAAATTAAATGCTCCTGGAGATTTTGCACAAGCTTATGTAATTGCTCATGAAGTTGGGCATCATATTCAAAATTTAATGGGTACTACAGATAAAATGCAACAATTAAGAGGTAGAGTAAGCCAAAAAGAATACAATCAATTTTCTGTAAAACTAGAATTACAAGCAGATTTTTTAGCTGGTGTTTGGGCGCATCATGCTAAAAACATGAACTTAATTATAGATGATGGTGATTTGCAAGAAGCTCTAAATGCTGCTTTTGCTATTGGTGATGATCGTTTACAAAAACAATCTTCTGGTAGAGTTGTGCCAGATTCTTTTACGCACGGAACTTCCGCTCAAAGAATGCGTTGGTTTAAGAAAGGTTTTGAAACTGGAGACATTAATCAAGGGGATACTTTTAGTTCAACTACTTTATAATTTTTAGGTTGATAAATGCATAAAATTGTAAAAGCAACACTTAAAGATGCTAAACTTTTATCAAAATTAAGTATTGATACATTTTTACCTGCACATGGACATTCTGCTACTAAAACTGATATAGATAATTATGTTGCAGAAAATTTTAGTGAAAAAAACTTCGTTATAGAATTATTAGACTCCAAAAATGAATACTATCTTTTTTATGCTGATGATAAAATTGCAGGATATTCAAAAATAGTTTTTAATAAAATTAACAAAAACATAGCCGCTAAAAACACAACGTATATGAGCAGATTGTATTTTTTGAAAGAATTTTATGGTTTAGGGTTAGGTAAAATTTTATTCGATTTTAACATACAACTCAGCAAAAAGCATAATCAATCTGGTATTTGGTTAGCAGTTTGGATAGAAAACCAAAAAGGGATAAAGTTCTACAAAAAAATGGGTTTTAGAAAAGTTGGTAGTTTAGATTTTAAAATATCAGAAACACATAGCAACCCAAATCATATTATGTATTTAGAAATTTAAATTTTTGTTTTATTATCTTTGAGAAAAACGATGTTAAAATGAAAAAATTAATTCTTCTCTTTTTACTTATATCAACCTTAATTACTGCACAAACAAATACTGAAATTCATCTTTTTGATATTGAAATTTCTGGTGAAAGTTATAAACTTACAAACGGCAAAAATATATCTAACAACAAAGGTTATGACAGCCAACCGTATTTTTATAATGATAATCTTGTTTTGTTTGCATCTGCCAGAAATGGGCAAACAGATATTGCAAAATACAATGTAAGAGATCAAGAAATATCCTATATTAATAATACAGAAAATGGTGGTGAATATTCCCCTCAGAAAATACCGAATTCAAAAAATGTTTCTGCTGTAAGACTAGATAATGATGGTTTGCAACGTTTTTATACCTATAATTTTAAAACTGGTAAAGACAAAGAATTGTTACCAAATTTAAAAGTTGCTTATCCTTTTTGGTTAAATAAAAATACATTAATTGCTTCTGTAATTGTAAATGATAGTTTGCACCTTATTGCATCAAACTTAAAAAATAAAACCAATACTACTGTTGCCAAAATGGTGGGTAGATCAATTCATAAAATACCAAATTCTAACTTGGTTAGTTTTATAAGCAAAGAAAATAAAGAATATTGGTTATTAAAATCTCTGAACCCTGAAACACAGGTAATTAAAACAATTTGCTCTTTAGGTAAATCTGAAGATGTTACTTGGTTAACAAATGGTACTTTATTAATTTCTAAAGGGAATTCTATTTACAAATTCAATCCGCAGAAAGATAAAAACCTTAGTTTATTTTTTAATTTTACTGATGAGAATATAAATAATATTTCCAGAATTGCCGTAAATACAACAAGTACAAAACTAGCTATTGTTGCAGAAGTTTCTCCTGAATATTTAGCAGAAGAACAATTACAAGGTTACAATAAAAGAGATATAGATGCATTTTTAAAACCTTATGCTAAAAATGTAAAAGTGTTTAATTTTCCGAATAAAATAAATTATGTAGGTGTAGAAAAAATGAGAGAAAACTATGCTTCATTTTTTAAAAATACGCCAGATTTACATTGTGAAATTTTAAAAAGAATTGTTTATAAAGATAAAGTAATAGACCACGAATTGGTTACAGCAAATGGAAGAACGTTTAAAGCAGTTGCTATTTATACAATGAAAAACGGAAAAATTACAAGTGTAACTTTTATGTAAATTAATAATGAAATTCATACACTCAAAAGACAGATTAGAAAGCGTTTCAGATGGCGTTTTTGCGTTTGCGGCTACTTTAATGGTTGTAAATATTGGTATAAATACCTCAATTACTTCTTTTACAGACGAACTACCCAATTTTATAAGTTTTGCAGTTAGTTTTTTCGTAATGATGGCCATTTGGAAAGTACATTACAACTTTTATAGAAGAACAAACTATATTGATAATTGGATTATTGGCTTAAATATGGTTTTACTTTTTACAGTATTATTTTACATATTTCCAATACGTTCTCTTTTAAATACAGGAATTGGAGGTGAAATGATTAGTAAAGAAAATTTTTCGAATATTTTTCAATTATACAGTATTGGGTTTTCTTTAATTTTTATCTGCTTTCATTTACTCTATTTTAGAGCCTATAAAAAAGACAGAGAAAATGATAAAAATTTAAAGTTACTATTTTATTCTAGGCACTTTTTAATTTTTATTCTGGTAGGTATTATCTCTTTTCTATTGGCTAAATTTCAAGTAGGTTTAATGTATGGAGTTCCTGGTTTTATTTATGCTTTTTTAGGTCCTTTATGTTACTTTCACTCTGTTAGATTTCATAAAAAACACAATTTAAAATATTAATGAAACTTTTTATTAAAGTGCTTTTTTAAAAACACAACTTGGGCTACTATCATTAATCCAAAGAAAAATATTGCATAAAAAACTGTATTTGATAGATTTATAGCTGGTAAAAAATTCGGGATTTGAATTTTATCTAAAAATGAAAAATTAAATTCTAAAGAGTTTATTAAACTCTTTTCCGAAGTTTTAAAAGGAATTAAAATTACAGCTAAAACAAAAATAGAAATAATTGCCCATCCTTTTTTAGAAATTAAAGCTTTCGTTTTAAAAACTTTAGATTTACTTTCTTCTAAAATATTTTTCATTAAAGAAGCTGTAAAATCTGCTGATGGTTTTTCTTGCTCAATTTCTTTTACATACTTTTTAGCAAAAGCATCTAATTCGTTTATATGTTTATTTTCTCCCATAATTTTCTATAATTTCTGGTTCAACATTTTCTTTAACAATAGTCAATAATTTTTTTCTTGCTCTATGTAATTTTACTTTTAAATTGGCTTCAGATAAAGAAGTTACTTCCATAATTTCTTTTAAAGATAATTCATCATAATAAAACATCCAAATTATAGTACGTTGTTCATCAGGTAATTTTTGCAAACAAACATCCATAATCTTTGAGCGTTCTTTTCTTTCAATACCTTGTAAAATAGTTTCTACTGCTTGTATTTGATTAAATGTAATTTCATTAATTTCAAAAGTTGCATTATTATTTCTATTCTTTTTTATGGCATCTAAGCTTGTATGATAAGCAATTCTATACAACCATGTAGAAAATTTAGAATCGCCTTTAAAATTCTCTAAATTTTTAAACGCTTTTATAAATGTATCTTGACTTATTTCTTCTGCCTCTTCTCTACTCTTTGTCATTTTAAACGCCAAACTGAACACCATATTCTTATAATTATCAACAAGATGTGCAAATGCATTAACATCTCCATTGATGATTTTTGTAATATAAAGTTGGTCGTTTTTGTTGGTCATTTATATTATGACTGACTATTGCATAATTAGGTTACACTTTTTTGTGTTTTTTTATCAGATTAAAAATAAAAAAAGTTTTTCACCTTATTAATAACTTCTATAATTTTAAAACTGATCTTTTTACTCTTTTAAATAAAACTTTAAAAAAAATTGAATCTTTTTGTAACCTTAATTTAAAATTTGTCGTCAAAGCTACAAACACAATAAAATTAATCATTTAAACTTTAAAATTATAAATTATGGAAATCGCAGTTTTAGCAATAATATTTGGTAGCATCTTTGGAGTATTTTATTTATTCTTCTCTACAAGAAATAAAGAAAGGTTGGCCTTAATAGAAAAAGGAGTTGAAGCCTCAATTTTTATGAAAGGGCATCAAAAAACCTCATCTTCTACAGGTAAATTTATCATCTTAAATTTAGCAGTTTTATTAATGGGAATTGGGCTTGGCGTATTTTTAGCTCTTTTATTAGATACTTATACAACTATGGATAGTGATGGTATTTACCCTGCTTGTATTTTCTTTATGGCTGGTGTTGGCTTATTTGTAGGCTTTACATTAACTAAAAAATTAGATAAAGAATAAAGTTTCGTTAAAACATACCTTAAACCACTTTATTTAACATAAAGTGGTTTTCTGTTTTTAAAAAGTGAAGTATCTTTAGCTATATTTTTCTTGATGGAACAAAATTATCAAAATTCTAAATTCAGAGAATTATTAGACAAACTGCAACAAGAAAGTTGGCAACTAGAACTACTAATCTCTGGTTTTGCCATTTTCGGACTTTTTTCTGCTATAGAACCTATAGGAATTAGATACGATATTGCAGAAAATGAACAAGATTTAGTAAGCACAATTTTATGGTATGCAGCCTTAGTTTCTAGTTGGATTTTAGTTTCTAATCTACTAATACACGTAATTTTAAGAGGTTTATGGATTGGTGCTTTAGGCTTGCGTTATATTTCTGGTGACATAGATTACAACGAACTTAATTACTCAGAAAAATTCACCAACTTTCTACAAAAAAGAATTGGTTCTTTTGATAAGTATATAGCCAATTTAGAAAATTATTGTAGTGTACTTTTTGCAGTTTCTTTTCTTTTTATTTTCTATTTTCTGGCTTGTTTATTATGCATAGTTACTATTATATTAACAACCTTTATTTTTATAGATACTGATTTACAAAATACTTGGGGTTTTATATTATTAATAATTGGCATATTATTAATTTTATTTATTTGCTTTGGTGCTTTATTAACATTCATAGATTTTATTAGTCAAGGGTTTTTAAAAAGAAAAAAATGGACTTCTAAATTCTATTTCCCTATTTATAAAATATTCAGTTTTATAACTTTATCCTTTTTATACAGACCATTAGTTTACAATTTTTTAGACAACAAATTTGGCAAAAAACTCAGCTGGATTTTAATACCTATTTATGTGGGCATCATTTTCTTAACCACATTTAGCAACCATAAATCTAATTATTTAAACAAAGAAAACAGTTCATCTAAATATTTTACAAATGCTAATAATTATGATGATCAAATATTGCATGAAAACGATTTTATTAAAACTGCCTCAATTCCATCAAAAGTAATAACAGATAATTATTTAAAGGTTTTTTTAATTTATAATCAAAGTTTAGAAGATAGATTATATGATTTTAATAAAGGCTTAGAACCAAAAGAAGACAGAAGAGGTTTAAGGTCTAGTATAATTTCTTTAAGTAATTCACCTAAAAAAATAGATAGTTTAAGAACAGAATATTACAAAACTCTTAATGATACTTATAAAATTTATATTGATAAAAACAAACACGAATCAGATTTTATAGCAACCACAAACAAATATAAAAGACTGGGTTTTGAAACTTTTTTAGACATAGACACTTTATCTTATGGCAAGCATTTCTTAGAAATTACAAGAAAAAGAATTCGAAAAAAAGATACTTTAAACCCTATAATTGTAACCATTCCTTTTTGGAAATTTAAAAAGTAATACATGAAAAAAATTACATTCTTATTTATTTTATTTACTGCAGTAATTACTGCACAAACCAATCAAAAAATTTATGATATTATTGATGCTGTTTCTGCAGATAGAATTGAAGCAGATGTAAAAAAATTAGCAAACTTTGGCACTAGAAATACTTTTTCTGACACTATTTCTGAAACTCGAGGAATTGGAGCTGCAAGAAGATGGATAAAATCTGAATTCGAAAACATTTCTACAAATTGCGATAACTGCTTAAACGTATTTTATCAAAAAGATTTTGTTACCAAAAAAGGTAATAGAAGAGTACCTCATGATGCTTGGGTTGTTAACGTAATTGCTATTCAAAAAGGTACAAAATACCCTAACAGATATGTAATTATGAGTGGAGATATAGATTCACGTGCAAGTAACACTATGGATTTTACTACAGATGCTCCAGGTGCAAATGATAATGCCTCAGGAATGGCAGGAACTATAGAAGCAGCAAGAGTTTTAAGCAAATACAAATTTGAAAGTAGCATTATTTATGTTGGTCTTTCTGGTGAAGAACAAGGGCTTTTTGGTGGTGCTGGTTTAGCAAAATATGCTAAAGAGAAAGAATGGGAAATTATTGGTGTTCTTAATAATGATATGATTGGTAATATAACTGGTGTAGATGGTGTTACTGACAATAGATCTTTTAGAATTTTCTCTGAACCTGTACCTGCTAATGAAACAGAAAGAGCAAGAAAAATGCGTCGTTTTTATGGTGGTGAAGTTGATGGGATTTCTCGTCAGTTAGCAAGATATATACATAAAAATGTGAAGACTTATATGCCAGAAATGAATCCGATGATGATTTATAGATTAGATCGTTTTGGACGTGGAGGACATCACAGGCCTTTTAACGATTTAGGTTTTGCAGGAATAAGAATTATGGAAGCTCATGAAAATTACACACAACAACATCAAGATATTAGAACCGAAAATGGTATTAATTATGGTGATGTTTTAGAGCATGTAAATTTTCCCTACACAAAAAAATTAACTGCTGTAAATGCAATTAATTTAGCCAGTTTAGCTTGGGCACCAGAAGCACCTAAAGAAGTTGCCATTGGCGGAATTGTAGAAGCTTCTGCAAAACTTAAATGGAACAAAGTTGAAGGAGCTAAAGGTTATAAAATTTATTGGAGAGACACTACTTCTCCAACTTGGGATAATTCTAGATACGTAGAAACTACAGAATTTACTTTAGAAGGAATTGTAATTGATAATTTCTTTTTTGGAGTTGCTGCTGTTGGTGAAAATGGTGAAGAAAGTGTAGTTGTTTTCCCTAATAAAATTTTAAGATAAAATTAATTATGAAGTTAATCTTTAAAAGTATTCAAGTTATCTTTTTTTTCGTTTTATTATCAAGTTGTAAAACAGAAACAGACAACAAAAATGAGGTTTTAGTTTTAGGAACTATTCATGGAAGTCATTTAACTTCTAAAGAGTTTTCTGTCGATAAATTAACAAAACTAATTACAGAAATTAATCCTGATATTATTTTAACTGAAATTCCGCCAAATAGATTTGCAGAAGCAATGGAAGGTTTTAAAAGAGACGATTCTATTTCAGAACCTAGAGTTTTACGTTTTCCAGAATATACAAAAGTAATTTTTCCACTATCTAAAACAATGGATTTTGAAATTATACCAACTGCAGGCTGGTCTGCTTCTATGGCAAGAGAACGTCAACAAAAACTAAGAGCAATCAGTAGAGATTCCACAAGAAAAAAAGATTGGAAAAAATATATAGATGCTAATAGAAAATCTGATTCTATTATGGCAATTACGGGCAATAAAAACGATCCTTATTTTATACATACCAATACTTACGATAGTATTTATAATATTGGTTTAGAAGTTTATAATGACCTTTTTAATGAAGAGTTAGGCCTTGGTGGTTGGGACAATATTAATATTGCACATTATTGGAATATTGAAAAAGTTTTACAAAAATATAAGAATCAAAATAAACGAATTTTAATTACTTATGGAGCAGGACATAAAGTTTGGTTTTTAAGGGAATTAAGAAAACGAGATGATATAAAATTATTAGAATTAAAACCTTTTTTAGATCAATTAAAATAATTTAAAATACAATTTTATCCATGCATTGCATAATTGTTGTGTATGGATAAAATTATATTCCGATAAAATCAATAATTTCTTTTTCACTTATAATAGGATTTGCACCTTCACTTTGTGCAACTAAAGCACCAACAGCACAAGCAAAATCTATTGCTTTTTGTGGTGTTGATCCATTAATTAATTTACTCGTTAAAGAAGCTAAAAAAGAATCTCCAGAACCAACTGTGTCTTTTACTTTAATCTTGTAACCACTATTATAAAATAACTCATTATTATACAACAAAACAGCCCCATGTTCTCCTTTGGTAACACAAATATGTTTGGTATTTGTTTTTTCTGATATAAAATGAATGTTTTGTTCTAAATTAGAAAATGTAGATCCTAAAAAAGCACTTATTTCGTACAATTCATCATCATTAAATTTGATAAAATTTGCCTTTTGCATCAACTCTACTAAAATCTCTTTTGTATAAAAAGGAGCTCTTAAATTCACATCAAAAATGGCATATTTTGCAAAGTCTAAAAGTTGATATAAAGTATTTTTAGAAACCTCATCTCTATTAATTAAACTACCAAATACAAAAGCATCTGCTTCTTTTACAACTTCTGATATTTCAGTTGTAAATGCTATTTTGTCCCAAGCTTTTGGATGAATAATTTTATAGGTAGCTCCTCCTTTTTTATCTAAAGTTACAGCTACTTCTCCTGTAGAAAAATCATTTAAAACTTGAATAAATTTACTATTTATTCCATTTTCATTAATAAAATCTAAAATTGGTTTGCCTAATTCATCATTACCAATAGCACTAATCATAGTTACATTATTACCAAACGATTGTAAACGAATTGCAACATTTAATGGTGCTCCTCCAATTTTTTTATGTGTGGGAAAAACATCCCATAAAACTTCACCAAAACAAACAATTTTAGCCATATATTTTTTTAATTTCTTTATTGATAAAATGAAAAACTAAGTACAGTTAATAAAAAAGTAAAATGAGTAAATTGTGTTAAAATAAATATACATCAATTGCTCACTTTACTTTTTACATCAATTTTTAATATACATTAGTTTCTGAGGTTCTTTGATTTATAGAACTTGCAAAGATGGATAGCATTCGTTTTGCAATCCCTGTCCAACCAAAATTTCTACGCGCAAAACGTGCACCTTCTACAGACATTTCGTTTCTTAAATCTGGATATAAAAGAGGCATTGCCATCATTGCACCAAACTCTAAAGGTCTATGAGGATCTGCAAAAAGAGCTTGATTACCAAAATCTATTAAATCGCACAAACCACCATGAACTGTAACCACACTTGGTGTACCACAAGCCATTGCTTCTATGGCTACCATACCAAAAGGTTCGTATCTAGAAGGCATTGCAAATATACTTGCAGCTCTATAAACATTGGCTAAATCATCATCTTCTATATAGCTTTTCCATTTAATTTTATCCATAACACCAATTTCTGACGCTACTTTTTTTAGTTTTTCTATACCTTCTATATCTTGTTTAGAATCACCACCAATTGCAGCTACTAACCTTGCTTCTGGGCACAGTTCAAAAACAGTTGGTAAAGCATTTATCAATAAGTCATAACCTTTATTATGGGCCATTCTACCTAAGGCCAAAATATCTGTTGGGTTAATATCGTATTTTAATCTTATTTTATCATTTTCTTTTGATGGAACAGGAAAAAATCGATTTTCATCAATTCCTGGAGGAATCATACTGCAGTTTCTACTTAACACATCATATTGCTGAACTAACAAATCTACTTGAGGTAAAGTTGTAGCAATCACAAAATTACACATTTGATAAACGAAATATTCTTTTCTTATACGTTCTTTAAAACGATAAGTTTTTTCCATTTCTTTTTCATCCATATCACTACCCATAGTATGTTGTTTCCACCAACCTAAAGAATGTGGTGTATGAACGTGACAAATACCTAATTCTTCTGCAATTTTTTGACCTGCCCAACCTGCATCCCAATAATGAGAATAAACAACATCGTATTTTTTATTCTCTTTTTTAATGGCAGCTAAAGTATTGGTTACAAACTTTTTTAAATGATCGTGCATGTCTTCTTTTCGGATAAACTTTTTACCACCAAAAGGAATTCGCCAAACTTTGCAATTTTCATTTACATCATCATACTCTGGTTGATCTTCAAATTGTCTTGTAACTAAATCTACTGTTTTACCTAATCTGCTAAAACGTTCTGCTAATTCTAAAACGTAGACTACTTGTCCACCTGTATCTGGTTTTCCTAATTCTGCATTTGCCCCTACATATCCATGTAAAGAAATCATTAATATTGATTTCATCTTTCTATTTTTTAGTTTTAATTTTAGTTAATTTTAAATCGTGATAAGCAGAAATGTACTGAGCTGCAGACCAAGCTTGGTATGCTTTACCCATTGGTTTACCTGTTACACCATGTGCCCATTCTGTAAATTCCCATTCATGATTTATACCTTCTTTATTGATTAATGCTAGTTTGTGTAACTCTGCTATTGCAACATCTCTAAACCCTAGTTTACTAACAAATTTCACCCAAAAACCACCTACAAAAGGCCATATACCTCCATTATGATAATGGTTTGGTAAATTCAGCAGATTTACAGTATAATAAGGTCTCCAATCTGGATCTCCAGGACTTACTACTGGGTATACATTTGCAACAGGAAAAGGATCGTTTACACCAACACCTAACATAAATTTAAAAGTTTGGTGTGCTTTTTCTGCATCTATGGTACCATGTAAGAATGCTAAAATATTCCCTAGAGTATCACACCTCCAAGAAAAATCGAATGGTGTTGTTTGAGCTATTAGATAAGACGTATCTCCTAAAGTAAATTGCTTTTCAGCAAATGAAACTGAGGTAAATAATTGCTGTTGAGTAGATGGCCAAAAATTGGTAACAATTTCTTTTTTAATTACTTGAGACCATCTTATATACTCACCTGCTTCTTCATGATTACCTAACATTTCTAGCATTCTACCAAAACAAACATTAGATCTATACCATAAAATTTCATCATATAAAATGTTATAGCTTCTACCAAATAAATCTGTCCAATCTCCAGCTTCTGGTATTTCTAAAAGTGCATCGTTATTACTATCGTGTGCACCTAACCAACGCATTGTTTCTTTAATATCACCAATATATTTTCTTAAAAAATCGATGTCTTTGGTAACATTTACGTATTCGTAAAATGCAATTACTACCCAAATTCCGCTATCTATAGAACAAATACCTCCTACTCCTGAATAATCTGGAGCGTTATCTTTTATTCTTACATTTGATGGAATTTGACCATTTCTAGAAATATGTTCTAAAAGAGTTAATAATGTTTGACGTTGGCAATCGTGAATTTCTTTATCGTGAATTAATGATAATGAACCAATTACTGTTATTGCACCATCTCTAGCCCAAACACTGTAATAGTTTTCATCAGTACCATGTGCAACATTATCTTTTATAGAACAAGCAGAAAAACCTAATGGAGTTATATTTTTCTTTAAGGCTTCTACAGCTTTTACATAACCTTCTTGTATTAAAGCTAAACGTTCATCATCATTTTCTGATGCAATATTGTCTAATTCCTTTTGAATAAAAAAATCATCTGAATGATCTATATTCATTTCTTTTATTGCCTCTTTTGGCAATACTTTGTAATAAATTAAACCTTCTACAATACCACCTCCTTTTTCTTTTTCTGTATGATAAACTTTTTTGTGTTTTGTATAATTATAAAGCTCTTCATGTGCATTAGAAACTACAATTCCATTTACATTTTTTAAATCGAACATTGCAGAATCATTACCACTATCTCCAGCAACTAAAACTTGATTGGTTTTTAATTTTAACCTTCTTAGCAACCATTCTAAAGCATTACCTTTATTGGCCCATTTTGGCAAAATATCTAAAAATTTATTACCAGAATACACCACATTAACATCCATGTCTGCATCTAAAAATTTCTGAGATACACTTTCTATTAATTCATCGCTTGCATCATGAAAAAAGTAACTTCTTTTATAAGTATGCTGATATTTGCTAGGTTGCTCACTTATAGGATGATCTAAACTATACATAATGCTTTCTACTGATTCAAGATTCCAACCATCATCTAAAACATCATTAAACTCTTTAACTAAAGCGCCTTTTTTATAATTGTAAATATGTGTACCTACTCCAGAAATTATGTAGTCTGGTTTTGGTAAAACACCTTTATCAATTAAACTTAAAACATCATCAATTAATCTACCTGTATTATACGTTAAAATAACGTCTAAATCATCAGCATACTTTATCCAAGTTTTGGTAAAGTTACTTTTAAAAGTGTGGAAATCGATTAGGGTATTATCGATATCAAAAGATAATAATTTTATATTGTTTTCTAAATCTAAATTGTTCGAAATCATAAAATATTTTTATAAAGTTTAAGTTTCAATATTTGTTAAATTAGAAAAAACAAAAACCAAATCCAAGTAGAACTCGGGTTTTAGCTTTTCCGAATTCGATTTTTATGATTATGATAATTATAGGCATTGATTAATCTGATTGCCATAGTCTCAAAAACATCATTTTAGATAATTATAGAAGTATTTATTTTTATTTATCCTTAGAAATAGACTACTTTTTTCTCTAATATTCTTTTAAGCTTCTTTTAAAATTTAAAAAAATAAAATTCTCTTTTATTGTATATTTATACTATGATTGAAAAACCTGAACTTTATTTTAAAAATGATATTGAATGGAGAAATTGGCTCTCTAAAAACTATGATACATTTAAAGGTGTTTATTTGATATTTTACAAAGTAGAGAATAATGAAGAATCTATGAGATGGGAAGAAGCTGTTAAAGTTGCTTTGTGTTTTGGTTGGATAGATTCTACCGTAAAAAGTTTAGGAAATGGCAAACGCAGACAATATTTTTGCCCAAGAAATACAAAAAGTATTTGGAGCGCTTTAAATAAAAAATATATTAAAGAACTTACTGCAAATAATTTAATGCACAAAAGTGGATTAGAAATTATTAAAATAGGTATAGAAAATGGTTCTTGGACTGCTTTAGATCTTGTAGAAAAAGGGATAATTCCTGATGATTTACAAACTGAATTCGATAATAATAAATCTGCTTTCATCAATTTTAAAAACTTTGCACCCAGTTATAGAAAAAACTATTTGTATTGGATTCATCAAGCAAAAAGACCAGCTACTAGGCAAAAAAGAATAACTGATATTATTTCTTTATGCGAACAAAATATTAAATCTAGAGATGCTCGTTAATAATAAAAAGCTATCTAGACCAGAGTCTAAATAGCTTTCATAAAAAAAAATAAACAAAAAGAAAGTTATTGAAGTAAGCTATATACAAATTCTGGATGACCACGTTCTCCATCAGCATTTGTTAATGCTAAAAACTTTAATTTGTAAAGATTACCATCTGTATCATTAACAACATAAAAAACATTATCTTTTAAAGAAGGTAAACTACCTGGTCCTCCACCATTTCTCCAGCTACTTCCTATACTTCTTTGATCTGTTACAAAATTTGCTGTTGCAACATCTGCTAAAGTAAAAGTATCGTAAGTAAAAGCGTCTACATCTGTATCAATCATGTATACTTGTGCGTCTGCTTTTGTATTATTTGTAATAAAATCAGAATATCCGTAAGAACCATAACCTTCTATTTCGTTTGTAAAAACAGTAAAGTTTAAATCCCAGTTTTGTTTTTCTGGTTCTATAACTGATTCTGAATCTGAATTAAAACTAAAGAAAGTAAAATTATAAGCTGAATTTTTAGCAATAGTTACTTCGTTATAAGTTGTTGCATCTAAATCTGCATATTGTAAAACATAATCAGATCCGCTTTTTAGAATTCTAATTTTTTTCCAACCTCTAGTATCACCTGCAATAGCTACACTTCCTGTTTCTGGAGTTTCAGTGCCAACTTCGTATCCTAAGTTTAATAAATACACATTATTATTTGCATCTGTATCAGAAATTTCTGCAATTGCTGTTTCTGTTATTGTACCAATTGGTGCATCTACATAAGCAGTATTTGCAGCATCAAAAGTACCCACTGCAACTTTTGGTTGTAATTCTTGTACTTCTTCTGTTGTTGAATTTACTGCGTTTATATCTGTAGAAGATAATTGAGCAGCTGCCATGTAAAGTGATCCATTTAATGTTACTCTAAACTCAGAACCAGAGTAAAAACCAAGATCCCAAGAATCTCTTTTAACAACTGTTGTTGCACTTGTACTTAAATCTACATAAACTTGGTTTGGTTCATTTACACCACCTACTTCTGGTGCTATTGATGCACCATCAATTACAATAACAATTGGTTCTGTTGGTGTATCATCATCATTACAGCTTGTAAAAGAAAACACTGTAACACATAAAATAAAAGTTAAAAATTTGTTTGTCATGATTATTTATATTAAAAATTAAGATTGTATAATAGTTTTAAGTAATAAGATTTGCCATAACCCAATAATAATGCACTGTTGTTGGCAGAATGAATACCTTCTGAATTTGTACCACTAACGTTTACATTTACAACATCAAAAAGATTTCTACCTCCTAGAGTAACTTGGATTTTGTTTTTTAAAAATGATTTTTTTACTGAAGCATCTAACCAGTTATAAGCGCTTGTAGTAGATTTTGTGAAAATTGAATTACCATCAGTATCTACACCAGAAGACACATAATTTTGTTGTTTACCATTATGTTTTAGTAAAACTGTAAAGGCTGTCTGCCATTTTTTAATATTGTAAGTTGCACTTGTATTTAATTGAAAAGAATATAAAAACTCATCTTCAACATTTGCTTCATTTTCTGATACTCTAGATATTCCTTGTAAAGTAGCTCCTAAATTAAATGTCCATACATCTTTTTTAAAGCTGTTAGTTGTGGTAATTCCCCAAAGTTTATAACTATCTATATTTATGTATTGATATTGTAAAGGGATTGTATTTACAATAGCTAAATCTATTTTATCAGAAACATCTAAATAGCTAACTTTTAAACTATTTAGTACAGAAATATTATTTATATAACTGTATTTTTTTAGATTGATAAAAGCTGTAAATCCGTTTTCTGGATTCAAGTTTTCATTTCCTCTAACATCATGATTAGAGTCTACGAAATAATAATAGAGTTCTTCAAAATTTGGAGTTCTGTAAGATGTACCAATATTACCACGTAATTCAAATCCATTTTTCATTAAGTAACGCGCACTTAAAGAACCCAAAACTTTAGATTTAAATAAAGAATTGTATTCGTATCTAACTCCTGGTCTTAGTGTAAATTTCTCAGAAAATTTATATTCAGAAGAACCAAAAACAGCAAAATTATTTTGTGATTGTTCTTTATCTTCTCCTGTAATTTCTCCAGAAGACTCTGTATCAAAACCCGTTATAAAACGGGCTTCATAACCCAATTGAAAATTAAATTTATCGCTTTTTACAAGGTTATTAATATTACCTTTAGAAAATAATACTTTACTAGATTGATAAGTTTCATCGGTTTCATTACTCCTATCTTTACTTAAAATAAAGTAGTTAAACTCATTTAAATTTCTTTTTTGTTCTTGATAAGAAAGAGCAACATTATAGTTAGCTCCAGAATTTAATTGCCCTATAAAATTTAAATTATTTACAAATCTATTAGTTGTAAAAATTCTATCTGTAGCAGAAGGATTACTTGTTTGTGCTGCAACATCTATATTAGCTCTTACAGTAGCATCATAATAATTAATTAACTCATTAAAATATTCGAACTTATAAAAAAACTGAAACTTATCTTTACGATATTGTACAAAAGCATTGCTGTTTAACTGTTCTTTTGGCAACCAATCATAACCTCTTAAACCATCGTTTTCGTAATAACTTGCACCTTGCCTACCATTATAAAAACCAGCAAAATCATTTCTATTTACCCCTAACCTAACCAACCAATTATCAGTAAGTTGGTTTGCAATATTTAAAGATTGTATATGCCTACCTTCATCAAACAAAGCATATTCTTTACTTACAGTTTCTTCTTGTACAGAAGCTCTAATTTGCCAATTATTATCTATATTTTTTTTAGTGATAATATTTATAACTCCAGAAACTGCATTGGCTCCATACTCTACACCCATTGCTCCTTCTACAATCTCAATACGCTCTATATCATCTAAATTTATTTGTGTTAAATCGATGTTGTTGCCTAATCCATTATCACTTACTAACGGAATATTATCAACTAAAATATTAAAGTATTGTGCATCTAAACCAAAAAATGATATTGTAGACTTACCTGTTTGTGAACTTGGTATAATTGTTAAGTTCAAATTAAAATTCAATAAATCTGCTAAACTATTTGCAGCCTGATTTTCTATCTGCTCTCTCTTAATAACAATTACATTGTGTACAGATTTTTTTATAGACCTTGGGTTATATTGACCAGTAATTACAACTTCATCTAAATTGGTAACTTCTGTACTATCTTTTTTTTGCTCTTGAGCATAACTTATTGTAGTTATTGAAAAAAAAAGTACGACTAAACTTCTATTTAGAAACATTCTTAATAATTTTCGACAAATATATATCTTATTTTTAATCAATCTAAATAAATTGTATATTTTTGTAAAAAAATTAAATACAACTTAAATAAAATTATAAATGAAAAAATTAGTACTAGCAAGTTTAATATGTATTGTAGCAATGACTACAAATGGACAAAGCAAAAAAACAAAAGACAAAAATGCTATAAAAGAAATGTGCGGCTGTTTTGAGGTAACTTTCAATTTTGCTGAAACTTTTAATTATAGCGAAGATGAAGGTTACAAACCTTCTAAAACTAAAGTTGATAAAGGTTTAGAATGGGCAGGTTTAGTGGTTGATGATAACAACAAAATATCAATTCAACATTTGCTTCAAGTTGGTAATCCTGCAAAGCCAATGATAATTAAGCATTGGAGACAAGATTGGTTGTATGAAAACACAGACTTTTATGTTTACAATGGAGATAATGAATGGACATTTACCCAAGAAGATAAAGGAAATGTAAAAAAACAATGGACACAAAAAGTGTATCAAGTAGATGACAGCCCTAGATATGAAGGTTCTGGTTCTTGGGTACATGTAGATGGAAAAAGCTATTGGGAAAATACAACAACAGCACCTTTACCAAGAAGAGAATACACCAAAAGAAGCGATTACAACATAACCTTAAGAGGCAACAGACACGAAATTACAAATTATGGTTGGGTACATGACCAAGATAATAGTAAAGTAATTCGTGAATCTGGAAAAGATGATGTTGTTTTAGCTAAAGAAAAAGGATACAATACATATAAAAGAGTTGATGATAGTAAATGTAAAGCAGCTGCAGATTGGTGGGTTGCTCATAATGATAAATGGCAATTGGTTAGAAATAAATGGGCAGAAGTTTATGGCAGAAACACTGATTTATCTTTAGAAACAAAAGTAGGCAACAAACAACTTTATAAACATTTATTTTCTGATGATATTACAGAAGAAAAAGAAATGAATTCTATAATTGAATCTTTTGTAAAAAAATAAAAATGAAAAAATCACAAAAAATATCAATCATATTATTTCTGATTAGCATTGGAACTTTTGCACAACAAAAGAATATTTTTCACGACAGAGGTTTCTGGAAATCTAAACCAACCATAGAAATTATTGAACAAAAAATTGCAGCAGGCAGTGATATAGAAAAATCGAACAGTAATGCTTTTGATGCAACTGTTTATGGTATTCTAGAAAAATCTGATGATAAAATAATTGAGTATATAATTTCTAAAAATGGAAACAATGTAAATAAACTAACTCACGATGGTAGAACTTATTTACATTGGGCAGCTTACAGTGGCAAATTAGAAATTATGAAATACTTAATTTCTAAAGGTGCAAAAACTGATGTTATAGATACACATGGTAATACTTTCTTAAATTTTGCAGCTTCTTCTGGACAAGGTAATCTAGAAATTTATAAGTACGGAATTGAAGTTGGAGCAAACATCACCAAAGAGAAAAATCATGATGGTGCAAATGCTTTATTGTTAATTGCCTCTAATGTAAAAGATTTTAAAATTGTAGATCTTTTTGTTGCAAATGGTACTTCATTAAATGATAAAGATGACAATGGTAATGGCTTTTTTGAATATGCTGCAAAAGGTGGAAACACTAAATTTTTATCAACTTTAATTGAAAAAGGAATTGATACTGGTAACAATGCTATGATTTTTGCTAGCCAAGGTTCTAGAAGAAAAAGCAATACTTTAGAAACTTATCAGTTTTTAGCAGATAATGGGATTAAAGTAAATGCTGTCGATCATGAAAACAGAAATCCTTTACATTTCATTGCAAGAAACAATAAAGACATTAATATTTATAAATTCTTTATAGATAAAGGTGTAGATATAAATTTACAAGATAATGAAGGTAATACTCCTTTTATGGTGTCAACAACTAGTGGTAACTTAAAAACTATAGAGTTTTTAGCTAAAGATGTAAAAAACATCAACCTAAAGAATAAAAGAGGAACTACAGCATTAACTAATGCAGTTGTTAGAAACTCTGCAGATGTTATTACTTTTCTAATCGAAAAAGGTGCTGATATTAATACTTTAGACAAAGATGGCAATACACTTTCTTACTACTTAATTAATAGTTTTGGAGGTAGAAACAAAGATGCTTTCGAAACAAAATTAAAGGTTTTAGAAAAAAACGGATTGATTATAAACAAACCTCAAAACTCTAGTAACACTTTATTACATATTGCTGCAAACGAAAATAATTTAGCTTTATTAAAAAGATTGGCTAGTTTTAATATTGATGTAAATGCAAAAAATAAAGAAGGTATTACAGCTTTACAAATTTCTGCAATGAAAGCCAAAGATGATAAAATCATAAAATACTTAATAGGTATTGGTGCAGACAAAAACATTAAAACAGATTTTGATGAAACTGTATATGATTTAGCATCAGAAAATGAATTGTTAAAGAAACAAAATGTAAACATTAGCTTTTTAAAATAAGAAGATGAAAACTAAAAGAACCCTTTTAATATTGCCAGTTGTATTATTAATGATAACTGCTTTATTTAGTTTTAAAAAACACACAGAAAGTTCGCCTTATAAATGTATGATTCAAATGAAAAATTATACAGGTGAAGGTGCTTATATAGTAATCTCTTTGTTAAATCCTGAAGGTGAATATGAAGAAACTTTATATGTACAAGGTGATGATGATGAGTGGTATTTTGATATTACAGAATGGTGGAATTTTCAAGGAAAAAAACGTGCTGATATAGATGCTATTACAGGTGCAACTATTAGTGGTGGAGAACGTTCTATAAGCGTTATTCAAATTCCTGATGATAAACTAGATCAAGGTTATAAAATTCGTTTTGAAACTGCTGTAGAAGACCAAGATTATCATAAAGATGATGTTGAATTTGAATTAACTTCAGAAAATATAAAATCTAAAATTGAAGGTAAAGGATTTATTCGATATATAAGAATGATGCCTCAATAACTTAATTAATAGCAATTCCACTGATTAACCAGAATTGATTTAACTAACCAATTGGTGGATTTGCTTATAAAACACAGTTAGAACTAACTCTTTTATGACAATTTCTATTTGGAGATATAGCCACTTAACCTTGGCAATATCTACTGCTTTATTTATTATTATTGCTTCACTTACAGGAATAATTCTAGCTTTTGAACCAATTTTTAATAAGCTACAACCTTATTCTACTGTAAATATTGAACAAATTTCTATTGCAGAAACTGTAGCTATTTTATCAGAAAAATATGATGAAATAATTACCCTGGAAGTTGATGAAAATAATTTTGTAAGTGCTTCTGTAGTTACCAAAGATGGCAAAAGCGAAACTTTTTACTTAAATCCAAAAACAGGTAAAAAAGTGGGTGATCTAATAGAAAAATCACCCATTTTTGAATTTGCAACCAACTTACATAGATCTTTATTCTTAAAATCTACAGGTCGTTTTTTAATTGGTTTTGTTTCTTTTCTACTATTACTAATTGCCATTTCTGGAGTTATTTTAATTGCTAAAAGACAAGGAGGCTTTTTTAAGGTTTTCACTAAAATAGTAAAAGAAAATTTTAATCAATATTACCATATTGTTTTTGGTAGATGGTTTTTAATTCCGATTATAATTATCACAATAACTGGTGTTTATTTATCATTAGAAAAATTCTCTTTGTTGCCAAAGGATAAAAATAAACATCAAAAAAACACCGCATTTACAAATACAACAAGCCAACTAAAACCTACTGATTTTGACTTTTTTAAAACTACAAAATTAGCGGATGTAACAAGTTTAGAATTCCCTTTTTCTTCAGATGAAGAAGATTATTTTTACCTAAAAACTATAGATAATGAATTTGCTATTCATCAATTTAATGGTCAAATAGTAAGTAATAAAAAACAATCTTTAACTAGTTTAGGATCTTATTATAGTTTAATACTACATACAGGTCAAGGTTCAATTTTATGGTCTATAGTTTTACTCTTGGCGTGTTTTGCTCTTCTATTTTTTATCTTTTCTGGTTTTTCACTTACAATTAAAAGAAGAAAAAATACATCAGTGGTTAAAAATAGGTTTAACAAAGATGATGCTGAATTTATAATTTTGGTAGGCTCAGAAACTGGAAGCACATATAACTTTGCAACAGTATTCTATAAAGCAATATTATCAGCCAATAAAAAGGTTTTTATAACAGATTTAAATAGTTATACTACTTTTAAAAAAGCCAAAAACATTATTGTATTTGCTGCCACTTATGGTGATGGAGAAGCACCAATTAATGCAACTAAATTTTTGGCACAATTCAAAAAAGTAAATCAAACAAATACC
This sequence comes from Polaribacter vadi, assembly GCF_018861005.1. GTDB lineage: Bacteria > Bacteroidota > Bacteroidia > Flavobacteriales > Flavobacteriaceae > Polaribacter > Polaribacter vadi_A. The sequence continues at coordinate 259,925 of NZ_JAHKQL010000034.1, read as the reverse complement.
ATACAGTTTTCTGTAGTTGGTTTTGGGTCTACAGACTATCAAGCTTACTGTAAATACGCAATTTTAGTACATTCTAGTCTGCAAATACAAGATAATTTTATACCTGTTTTACCTATTTCTAAAATCGATAATCAATCTTTTACATCTTTTAAAAATTGGTTAAAAGAGTGGAACTCTTATTACAAATTAAATTTACATATTAATAAAGAAGATTTAGATAAGAACAAACCTAAAGAACAAATTTTCACAGTTATTAATAAAACTGAATTAAACTGTGATGGTACTTTTTTAATTGAACTAAAACCATCAAAAAAAATAAAATTTACTTCTGGAGATTTATTGTCTATCACACCAAAAAACGAAACTAAAAGTCGTTTGTATTCTATAGCAAAAGTAGATGAAAATATATTGCTGAGCATTAAAAAACACGAATTTGGTGTTTGTTCTAATTATCTGAATTTTGTAAATAAAAATAATAAAATTGTAGCATCTATTGTTAAAAATGATAGTTTTCATTTTCCAAAAAAAGCCAAAGAAATTATCTTAATTGCAAACGGAACAGGAATTGCTCCGTTTTTAGGAATGATCACTAAAAAAAGTAAAAAGAAGATTCATTTGTTTTGGGGAGGTAGAACTAAAGAATCTTTTAAAATTTATCAGAAAAAGATAGAGAACGCTATAGAAAATAAAAATTTAACTTCTTTCCATTCTGCTTTTTCACAAGAACAAAAAGAAAAAAATTATGTTCAAGATCTTTTAAAAAATCATTCTGAATTAATTGTAAGGACTTTAAAAAATGGAGATAAAATTTTAATTTGTGGTTCTTTAGCTATGCAAAGAGGAGTTATATCTGCACTGAATACTATTACAGAAAAATCATTAAGAACAACTTTAAAAGTTTATCAAGAGAATCATCAAATTAAAACAGATTGTTATTAAATGTAAATGTATGTGTCAGAATTCTAGAATAATATCAAGTGTAAAAAATGGAGAACTTGCTGTTTGCGATAGTTGTAAAAACTATGCATTAACCTATAATAATGTGTATTTTCAATTTGATAAAAACCAACTTTTACAATTTAGAAAATATGTTGCAAATATAGATGTTGATTACTGGCAAGATTATTATGCATGTACAACTAAAAAAAGAAAAATACCTGTAACTACATTACATCAAAATTTAATATTAATTTTTAGTTTAGAAGAAATTGAAGATTTAAAAGTGTTGTTATTACTAAAAGATGATAGTAAAGTAGAGTTTTTAATCCCTATAGAAATTGATTACCCATTAATCTTGAATTAATGTTAACTAGAAACCTCATAGATTTTTGTCTATGAGGTTTTAATTTTTAATTATAATCCATTTATAAAATTACCATAAGGATCTTTAAATTGTGTGCCTTCTGCAAATCGATATTTGCTTAGTTTTTTAAATTCTACTAAAGCCCAAAGCACAAATTCTTTTACAAAATACGTATCAGATTTATTCATGTTAGGTTGATGATCTTTTAAGAAATCATCTAAAGGTTTTATTTTATCTAACTCTTTTTTATAAGCTTCTTCTGAGTAATCATCTAACAATTCAAAATCTTCATCAGCATTAAAAAACCAAGACACAATATCATCATAAGGTGATTCATCTGTAGTTTTTGCCAATTTTTTTATTTCAGGAAAATAAGTAGGAAAAAGTGTTTTAATTGCTCTTTTAATTAAAGTTTCTGCAACAACCTGTGCACCTTCTTGTTCTCCTTCATAAACCAATTCTACTTTACCTGTAATTGCTGGTATAATTCCGTCAAAATCATTTAAACGAATCATAGTTTCAGCATCACCAGATAAAATGGATCTTCTTTCTGCTGTGCTTAATAAATTCTCGAAAGCAGAAATACTTAAACGTGCACTTACACCACTTTTAGCATCTATATATTCGCTATCTCTGGCCTCAAAAACAATTTGTTCTAACAAATCTTTTGCCAATTCTGGAACTTTTATAAAATCCTTTTGAACGTTTTTTGCTTCTTGTTGAGTAATTATTTTTGCAGTTTCAATATCCTCTGGATAATGTGTTAAAATCTGCGAGCCAATTCTATCTTTTAAAGGCGTAACAATACTACCTCTATTTGTATAATCTTCTGGATTTGCAGTAAATAAGAATTGCATATCTAAAGGCAATCGTAATTTAAATCCGCGAATTTGAATATCTCCTTCTTGCAAAATATTAAACAAAGCCACTTGAATACGTGCTTGTAAATCTGGCAATTCGTTAATAACAAAAATGCATCTGTTTGCTCTTGGAATCATTCCATAATGAATAACTCTATCATCTGCATAACTCAATTTTAAATTGGCTGCTTTTATAGGATCTACATCACCAATAATATCTGCTACAGTAACATCTGGAGTTGCTAATTTCTCTGCAAAACGATCACTCCTATGCAACCAAAAAATCGGAGTTTCATCTCCCTTTTCTTTGATTATTTCTACAGCAAATCTAGATATTGGATTTAAAGGATCATCATTGATTTCTGAACCTTCTACAACAGGTATGTATTCGTCTAACAAATCTACCATTAATCTTGCCAAACGCGTTTTTGCTTGACCTCTTAAACCTAATAAGTTGATATTATGTTTGCTTAAAATTGCTCTTTCTAATTCAGGAATTACTGTGTTTTCATAACCATGTACACCTTTAAAAACGGTTTCTTTACTCATCATTTTACTTATGAGATTTTCTCTTAACTCGTCTTTAATTGATTTTGATTCGTATCCAGAATTTTTTAATTCTCCTAATGTATTTATAGTACTTATGTTCATATAATTTGCTTTTTGCCTTTGGTTTTTAGCCATTAGCACTTACATTTATGTTATTACCACTAAAAGCGAAAGGCCAATAGCCAATAGCTGTTTTTCTAACCTTTTATCCTTTTCTTTCTATTCGTTTCATAATCTTCAAAAATCATTTCTCCTAAACCTTTTAAGCCAGTGTAAAATGCTTTTCCTTGATTTGCCTGTGTAAATGCTTTTACAAATTGCATTAAATAAGGGTCTTGTGCAATCATAAAAGTAGTAATTGGTATATGTAATTTTCTGGCTTGTTGAGCCATTGCATAGCATTTATTTACAATGTGCTTATCTAAGCCATTGCTATTTTTATAATATTGTCCATCAGGCAAACGCAAACAACTTGGTTTACCATCAGTTATCATAAAAATCTGTTTATTGGTATTTTTCTTTCTACGTAATAAATCCATTGCTAATTGCAAACCAGCTACTGTATTTGTGTGGTAAGGACCAACTTGTAAATAAGGTAAATCTTTAATTTTAATGGTCCATGCATCATTACCAAAAACCAAAATATCTAAAGTATCTTTTGGATAACGAGTTGTAATTAACTCAGCTAAAGCCATTGCAACTTTTTTGGCAGGTGTAATTCTATCTTCTCCATATAAAATCATTGAGTGGCTAATATCTATCATTAATACAGTACTCATTTGACTTTTATGTAGTGTTTCTTCTACAACCAAATCATTTTGTGAGAGTGTAAAATCGTCAATTCCATTATTGATTTGAGCATTTCTAATACTTTCAGTCATGGAAACTTTGTCTAAGTTATCTCCAAATTGATACGCTCTAAAATCTCCTGTATGTTCATCTCCAATTCCTGGTGATTTACTTTTATGATTACCAGAACCACTTCTTTTAATCTTACCAAAAATATGATTTAATGCTTGCTGACGAATTGCTCTTTCTGTTTTAGAAGTAATTTTTGTGCCTCCTGTTCCATCTCCTTTTATTTCTTCTTTAATGTAACCTTTCTTCTTTAAATCCTCAATAAAATCATCAATGGTATAATTTTTATCAGTTAAATTATATTCTTTATCTAGAGAACGTAACCAATCTATGGCTTCATCAAAATCGCCAGAAGTATGAGTAATTAACTCTTTAAAAATTTCAAAAAGTTTCTCAAAAGGAGATTGTTTATCTGCTTCATATGTTTTAAAAACAAAACCTTTTCTTTTAATATTATCTTTCATCAGTATAAAAATACAGCTTTATCAACTTAAAAAATAAAGATTAACATTGCTTTAATATATGTGTACATAGATTTGTTTTATCATATTTAAAAAAGATTAAACAAAAAATAATTAAATTTGTTATATGGCTAAGATTATTATTACAGGTGGTACAGGTTTAGTAGGTACAAAACTTACAGAATTGTTATTAAAGAACAAACATGAAGTTATTGTTCTAAGTAGAAATCCGAAGAAGAATAACGAATATAAATGGGATATTTCTAAAAATTATATTGATAAAAAAGCCTTAGAAAATGTAGATTATATTATTCATTTAGCTGGTGCAGGTATTGCTGATAAACGTTGGACAAACGAAAGAAAAAAAATAATTATTGATAGTAGAGTTGATACTGCAAACTTACTTTTTCATAAAATTAAAGAACATAATTTAAATCTAAAAGGTTTTATTTCTGCTTCTGGAATTGGTTATTATGGAGCTATTACTACTGATAAAATTTTTGAAGAATCAGATAAAGTTGGTAACGATTTTTTAGGTGAAGTTTGCCAAAAATGGGAAGATGCTGCACATCAATTTAAAACCTTAAATATACCAGTAACTATTTTAAGAACTGGTGTTGTTTTATCAGAAAAAGGTGGTGCATTAGAAAAAATGAAAACGCCAATTATTACACCTTTAGGTTCTGGTAAACAATATATGCCATGGATTCATATAGAAGATCTTTGCCAAATATATTTTAAAACAATAAATGATAATTTATCAGGAATTTTTAATGCTGTTGCTCCAGAACATCAAACAAGTGCAACTTTTTCTAAAGAATTGGCAAAAAGTATAAAAAAACCATATTTGGGTATTGGTGTACCTAGTTTTATGTTGAAAGTAATATTTGGAAATATGGCAAAAATACTTTTAGAAGGTAGTAGAATTTCTGCAAAAAAAATCGAAAAGAATGGGTATTCTTTTCGATTTAAAACGCTTAAAAAAGCATTAAATACTTTATTTTAAAATCTTAGAATGTTGTTGTAATATTTAAAGCAACATCGCTCCAAGTTTTAGAAACTCCATCTGCACCTGTATGTAAAATTTCACAAACTTTATTTAAAGACGCTAAAGCTTCACCTGCATTCCAATTATTAATATCAATTGTAGTTTGCATATTAAAAGTTTTATCTACAATTGTGTAAGTAAAAAGTACATCTTCTGTTTTACCATTCATTGTAATTTTAGCAATACCATCTTTATCTGTAGTTAAAGATAATTTACCAGTAAGCAATTTTGTATCAGCCATTGCACCAAAGAAAAACTTTCTAATTTTAAAATCTCTACTGCTATCTTTAGTAGCTAAACTACTAACAGGTATAGAAAATTCAGTGTTGTTAATAGCTTCTTTAACAGAATTACCTTCACCTCCAGCAATAATATCAATTTTATCAAACTGACCTCCTACCCCAATTTTTTCTGTAGTTTTATAAGCTGTAAATTTAATATCGTTTTTTGCATTTGCTACAGAAAAAGCTGCTGAACTAGTTTTAACTTCTGTAGTTTTAGCTTCTTTATTTTCTTCTTTTTTTGTTTCTGATTTACAAGCAGAAAAATTAAATGCTGTTGCTACAATTAAAAAAGAAATAATACTTATTTTTTTCATGATTTTAGATTTTTACTATTTAAAATTATATTTGCAAGTGTAATGTATTCTTGTTTTGCTTCCTTTACAGACATACCATTTAATTGCATCCAAGCATTAAATTTAAAAGCATTTCTAACATCTAATTCATTGTTATTAGAAAATTTATTACCAAAATTTGCTTGCTTATAATAAGCATACAATTTTAGCATGTTGTCTGGTGCAACTGCTTCTTTTAATTCAGATATTTTTTTAAAAGCCGTTTTAAACTTTTCATCTAAATCGTCTGAATTATTTCTATTTTTCTGCGATAACTTGGACACCACCTTTAACTTTATCTCCTAATTTTACATTAATTTTAGTACCTAATGGTAAATAAACATCAACTCTAGAACCAAATTTAATAAAACCTGCATCTGTACTTTGCACTACTTTATCTCCTTCTTTAGCATAATTTACAATCCTTTTTGCTAAAGCACCAGCAATTTGTCTGTATAAAATTTCACCTACAGTTTTATTTTCTATAACAACAGTTGTTCTTTCATTTTCTGTTGATGCTTTTGGATGCCAAGCCACTAAATATTTACCTGGATGATATTTACTATATTTAATTATACCACTCATTGCATATCTAGTAACATGTACATTTATTGGCGACATAAAAATAGAAACTTGTATTCTTTTATCTTTAAAATATTCTGGTTCTTCTACTTCTTCTATAACTACAACTTTACCATCTACAGGTGCAATAATGGTATGATCTTCTAAAACACCAACTCTTGTAGGGTTTCTAAAAAACTGAAGTACTATTATAACAAAAGCTAAAACTATTATTTGAATTGCTTTAACAAGCCAATAAATATCAATAAATTTTTCTGCCAAAAAAATTGCTGCAATAGCAATAATAAAAGTGATTGATATTATTTTATAGCCTTCTTTATGAAATCGAAACATAGTTAAATTATATAGTTAATATACAAATATACAAAGGGTGCAGCAAACAACAAACTATCTAACCTGTCTAAAATACCTCCATGACCAGGCATAATATTTCCACTGTCTTTTATATTTGCTTGTCTTTTAAATTTAGATTCTACCAAATCTCCAACTGTACCTATTAAAGATACTATAACAGCAATTATAAGCCAGTTAAGTGTTGTAAAATCTGTATTATATTTACTAATGATAAAGCCTGTAATAATTGCAAAAACCAAACCTCCAAGAAGACCTTCAATTGTTTTTTTAGGTGATACTGATGGAAATAATTTATTTTTCCCAAAGTTTTTACCAACTAAAAAAGCAAAAGAATCATTTACCCAAATTAATGATAATATGCTAATCATTAAATAAGGATGAAAACTATCTTCATAAAATGGCAACATGACTAAAAAGCACATCGAAAAAATTACATAACGAATTGTTAGTCCTAATTTAGATCTGTCATCTGTGAATTTAATCTCTTTTTTAGCAAATAATTGATAGATTAATAATATTGATGACAATAAATTAATAATTAAAATACCAATAGTTGCAAAACTATTTTGTCTTTTTAATAATAAAAACAAAATAAGAGGAAAAAACAAATAGGCAGCATAACTTTTAAGTTGAGCAATTTTAGAAAATTCCCAAATACAAAGAAAGCCAAATAGTGTAATTAATATAATGTATGATTCTTTTGAAAAAAGAATCGCAGAAATAAAAATTAAAATGTAAACAATTCCAGAAAAACTCCTTCTTAAAAGGTTGCGCATATTTATAAATCTTCAAGCAGGAGCAAATATAAGTTTTTTGAGTTATTGTTACCGTAGTTTAAAAAGTTATCATCACTATTATTACTATTATAGTTCTTTATTGATGAAATATTGGTTGGTAAATCTTTTTTAAACTTGGTTTTTATACCTGTTAAACCTTGATTAGTATCTTTAACCAACTGACTTGTAGTTGCAAAAACAATAAAATTATCTGGAAAATCTTTTAAACGCGTACTTTTTAATTGATTAGACGAAAAAAGAATTTCTCCTTTATCTGCTATTAAATGTTCGCAAGAAGTAAATATAGTAGGATCATCGTTAAAAGAATCTACTATATTTAAATCATTAGTTTTTAAAAGTGAACTTAATCTATCATCTAAAAGAAAAATATTTTTCCAGTTATTCTCTGCTATAACTTTTTTAAAATTAGCTATAACTTCCTGATTATTTATACAATACAAAAATTTACCACCTTTTTCTACAAAATTATGTGCAAAAAGATCATCTAAAGCTAGATTTACTTCTTGTTTTTGAACCTCTTCTTCCTCTTTATCAGGGATACTAAAAATTTTCTTAAAAAAATTCATTCAAAAAGTTTAATCAGAAACCTAATCTATAGACGGCGTTTCAATTTCTTTTATAACCTCTACTTCTTCATTATTACTAACTTCAAAAGGTCTTTTACCAAAGATTTTAACTAAATCATCTTTAAAAATAACTTCTTTTTCTAATAATAATTCTGCTAAAACAGTTAATTTTTCTTTATTATTAGATAATAAATCTATAGCTCTTGCATACTGTAACTCTATCATTTTAGAGATTTCTCTATCTATTTTCTTTCCAGTTTCTTCGCTATAAGGTTTAACAAATGCGTCATTACCAGAAGAATCATAATAAGTAATATTCCCTACTTCTTCATTTAAACCATAAACAGTAACCATTGCTCTAGCTTGTTTGGTAACTTTTTCTAAATCGCTTAAAGCACCAGTAGAGATTTTATTAAAAATAATTTTTTCTGCAGCTCTACCACCTAAAGTAGCACACATTTCGTCTAACATTTGCTCAGTTTGTACAATTAACCTTTCTGCAGGTAAATACCAAGCAGCTCCTAAAGATTGACCTCTAGGTACAATTGTAACTTTTACTAATGGTGCAGCATGTTCTAACATCCAACTTACTGTAGCATGCCCTGCTTCGTGAAAAGCAATTACTTCTTTCTCTTTTGGTGTTATTACTTTCTTTTTCTTTTCTAAACCACCAACAATTCTATCTACAGCATCTAAAAAGTCTTGATGATGTATTGCTTTTTTACCATTTCTGGCAGCAATTAAAGCTGCTTCATTACACATATTTGCAATATCTGCACCAGAAAAACCAGGTGTTTGTTGTGCTAAAAACTCAACATTAACATCATTAGCTATTTTTAATGGTTTAATATGTACATCAAAAATTTCTTGTCTTTCTCTAATATCTGGTAAGTCAACATAAATCTGACGATCAAAACGACCTGCTCTCATTAATGCTTTATCTAAAACATCTGCTCTATTTGTTGCAGCAATAACAATTACATTAGTATCTGTACCAAAACCATCCATTTCTGTTAAAAGCTGGTTTAAAGTATTTTCTCTCTCATCATTACCACCTGTCATAGAATTTTTACCACGAGCTCTACCAATTGCATCAATCTCATCAATAAAAATAATAGAAGGCGATTTTTGTTGTGCTTGTTTAAATAAATCACGCACTCTAGAAGCACCCACACCAACAAACATTTCTACAAAATCTGAACCAGATAAAGAGAAAAAAGGCACACCTGCTTCACCTGCAACTGCTTTAGCTAATAAAGTTTTACCTGTACCTGGAGGGCCTACTAATAAAGCTCCTTTTGGTATTTTACCACCTAATGAAGTATATTTTTCTGGGCTTTTTAAGAAATCTACAATTTCTTGCACTTCTTCTTTTGCACCTTCTAAACCTGCAACATTTTCGAAAGTTGTTTTAACTTTTGTGTCTTTATCAAATAATTTAGCTTTCGATTTTCCGATACTAAAAATTTGACCTCCACCTCCAGAGCCACTTCCACCTCCAGACATTCTACGCATAAAAAATAACCAAACTGCTATTAAAATAATAAAAGGTAAAAAACCAATAATTGCATCAAAAATGCTAGTTCTCTCTTTATTATCTATATCAACAATTAAATCATTTTCTTGTTTTGCTTTTGCTACACTTTCTTCAAAAGTTCTTTGATCTCCAAAATTGTACTCATATACAGCAGAACCTGGTCTGTAAAATGTAGAATTCGTAAACTCTTTATGAGTCGTTTTTTTTAAAGCCTCTTGCGTTAAAAATATTTGAGCTACGTCTTTATTTAAAACAACAATTTCTTTAATATCATTTGCTTTTAAAATCGCATCAAACTTATTTTTAGAAATACTTTTTGATGCTAAATCTCCACTATTAAAAAACTGAACTGCTATAATTACGATTAAGATTGCTCCATAAATCCAATAAGAATTGAATTTAAATTTTGGCAAATTACTTTTGTTCTCTTTATTTGAATCACTCATTGTTATAAAATCAATAGGTTTAAATTGGGTTAATTTCGGTGATTTTAGCATCACCCCAAAGACTTTCTATGTCATAAAAATCTCTTACTTGCTTTTGGAAAATATGAACTACAACATTTACGTAATCCATTAAAACCCACTCAGAATTACCTTGCCCTTCTATATGCCAAGGTTTATCTTGTATTTCTTTACTAACTATTTTTTGTACAGATCCTGAAATTGCATTTACTTGCGTATTAGAATTACCTGAACAAACTACAAAATAATCACAAACTGTATTTTCTATTTCTCTTAAATCTAGTAATTGGATGTTTTCTCCTTTAACATCATCAATACCTTTAATAATTACAGCGATTAAATCGTCTGTGCTTACTTGTTTTTTTGTCATTAATTTTATTCTAATTTAAAAGCAAAGTTATTATTTTTTTGCGAGTTTTTTATGTAATATTGAACTTGTTTACACTTTATTTAACAATTGAAAATAATCAAACTTAGTGCCATTGATTCTACAAATTCTTTTTTAAAAGAATTGTCTCAAAAATCTGCAATAGATAACTTTACTGTTGTTGTTACAGACAAGCAAACAAAAGGTAGAGGACAACAAGCTAATACTTGGATTTCTGAACCCTATAAAAACCTTACTACCAGTATATTTATCACAAATTTTGATTTAGAGATTTATCATCAAAAATACTTGAATTTTGCAATTAGCTTGGCTATTTTTGATGTATTATTTGCAAACAACATTAAAGCTCTTTCTATTAAATGGCCAAACGACATTATGTCAGCAAATAAGAAAATATGTGGCATTTTAATAGAAAATAACATCAGAAAAAATAAAATTTATTCATCTATTATTGGTTTAGGCCTAAATGTAAACCAAGAAAGTTATCCAGATTATTTAGAAAAAGCATCATCATTAAAAATGATAACTAACATAAACTATAATTTAGATGACTTACTTTTAGAGTTAATCAATTATCTAAAAGAAAGAGTTAATCAATTAAATTTAAAAAATTATAGAAAACTAGAAAGTGATTATTTAAACGTATTATACAAAAAAGAAACACCATCTATGTTTAAAGACAAAAATGGTGTTTTATTTATGGGTAAAATTACAGGTATTTCTAGTTTTGGTAACCTTTTAGTTGAAGTTGAAGATGAAACCATTAAAGAATTCGGAATTAAAGAAATTTCTTTCGTTTAAATTTTCTCTAAATTACTGGTTAAAGTTTCAATAAAACTGGTTAATGGTTTTTTAACCATCATTGCCATCATTGCATTAAATTGACCATTAAAATCTAATTGAACTTCAGATGAACTTTCATCAATAGCATTAATATCTGCAACCAATTCAAAATCTAATTTACTACTTGCAGCACCTAAAGTTATGTTAGAATACTCAGTAGCACTTTTTAAAACCAATCTAATTTCTGGCATTCCTTTTAATCCGAAGATAAAAGAATCTCCATCCACTTCGAATTTTTGGATAGATTCTGGCATTAACTGCTCAAAGTTTTTTAGTTCAGTTAAAAATTCAAAAGTCTCTTGTTGAGATTTTTGCAATACTACTTTATTACCTTTAATGTTCATTTATTATTTGCTTTTAAATATTCCATTCACTAGGGTTGGCACGCCATTTCTGTAGTGTTAACCATTCTTTTTCAGAGATGTAACTACTATCTAAAGCTTGTTCTAACAAGTTTTCGTAATTACTTAACGTTTTTAAGTTTACGTTTTTTTCTTCGAAATTTTTTGTAGCCACATCAAATCCGTAAGAAAAAATAGCAACCATACCTTTTACAACAGCTCCTGCTTCTTTTAAAGCAGCAACAGCATTTAAGCTACTATTACCTGTACTTATTAAATCTTCTATAACCACTACATTTTGTCCACTTTCTAAATGCCCTTCAATTTGGTTTTTTCTACCATGTTTTTTAGGTTCGGGTCTTACATAAATAAAAGGAACACCCAATTCTTGAGCCACTAATACACCAATGGCTATTGCACCTGTTGCAACACCAGCAATAACATCTGGCTTACCATATTCTAATTCAGCAATTTTAGCAATTTCTTCTTTTAAGAAAACACGTACTGAAGGATAAGATAAAGTGATTCTATTATCACAATAAATTGGAGATTTCCATCCTGAAGCCCAATTAAAAGGCTCTGTTGGACTCAACTTTATTGCTTTTATTTGCAACAAAAGTTCAGCCGTTTTTTTTGCAGTATCTTTGTTTAAAATCATATCGCAAATGTATAAAGTTTTTGTAAATGATACCCCTATTATTATAACTCAATCATCAAAAATTGAAAGTATTTTTCCTGTTTTTGCATTTAACGATATTACTTTTGATGAAATTCTTAGAAGATTAAACGAGAAACTAATAAAAGGAATTATACTCTACTCTATTGATTTAGAGAAAGATTGGAAAACCTTTAAACAAAACCTAAGAGTTATTTCTGCTGCAGGTGGTTTGGTTTTAAATGATAAAAAAGAAGCGCTATTTATTTACAGAAATAAAGTTTGGGATTTACCTAAAGGATGGATTGAAAAAGACGAATCTCTTGAAAACGCTGCTATTAGAGAGGTTGAAGAAGAATGTGGAATTTTTAATCTTACTATCACAAAAAAATTAATTACAACTTATCATATTTATCATCAAAATGGTTACATTTTAAAAGAAACTCATTGGTATTTAATGCACTCGAATTATGGTGCACCTTTAATTCCGCAATTGGAAGAAGGAATTACTGAGGTTTCGTTTAAAAAAGAGGATGAAATTGAAGATATTTTAAAAAATACTTACGCGAACATTAAAATAGTGTATGCAACTTATAAAGCGCAGTAGTTTTCTAAAAAACATACTATATTTGCGGACTTAAACAGGCCGATTTTCATGACAAATTTTATCAAAAAGATTACACCTAATGCTAAAAATGACGTTTTAGCTGGAATTACAGTTTCTTTAGCTATGATTCCAGAAGTGGTTGCTTTTGCTTTTGTGGCACAAATAGACCCATTAATGGCACTTTCTGGTGCATTTATTATCGGAATAATTACGGCTATTTTTGGAGGTAGACCAGGATTAATTTCTGGTGCTGCTGGTGCTGTAGCAGTAATTTTTGTACACATGATTTCTGAAGGACATACCAAAGGAATGTTATTAGATCAGCCAGTAGAAAATATGGGCTTTTTCTATTTAATGGCTTGTGTTATTTTAATGGGAATCATTCAAATTTTTGCAGGTGTTTTTAAATTAGGAAAATTTGTTCGTTTAATTCCGCATTCTGTAATGATGGGGTTTGTAAACGGTTTATCTATCGTTATTTTTATTGCACAGGTAAAAATGTTTTCTCATAAATCATTATCTGTATCTGCAGAAGGCGTTAACCAATATAAAAGTACTTTTATGCAAGGTACTGAGCTGTATACCATGATTGGTTTGGTTTTATTAACCATGGCCATTATTTGGTTGCTACCAAAAATCACTAAAAAATTACCTGCAGCATTAACCGCAATTTTAGTTACTACTTTAATAGTTATCGGTTTTAATATAGATACAACAACTGTAGGTTCTTATATTATAGAAGGTGGTGGAACAGGTTTAAAAGGCGAATTCCCAACTCCGAATTTAGCTTTATGGCAAAATTTACCTTTTAATTTAGATACTTTACAATTTATTGCATTGCCTGCTTTTTTAGCGGCTTCTGTAGGTTTAATAGAAACTTTAATGACCATGAATTTGGTTGATGAATTGACAGAAACAAGAGGAAATGGAAATAAAGAATGTATTGCACAAGGTTCTGGAAATATTATTTCTGGTTTGTTTGGTGGTACAGGAGGTTGTGGAATGATAGGACAAACTGTAATTAATATTAATGCTGGTGGTAGAGGACGTTTGTCTGGTATAATGATGGCAATAACCTTGTTAACTTTTATTCTTTTTGCTGATAAATACATAGAAATGGTACCTATTGCAGCTTTAGTAGGTGTTATGTTTATGATGGTGATAGAAACTTTTGCTTGGTCAAGTTTTAGAATTTTAAAGAAAATACCAAAATCGGATGCTTTTGTTTTAATTTTAGTATCTGCTGTTACTGTTTTTGTAGACTTGGCTGTGGCTGTTTTTTTAGGTGTTATCGTTTCTGCTTTAGCTTTTGCTTGGGAAAATGCCAAGAAGATTAGAGCTAGAAAACGTTTTAGAGAAGATGGCACAAAAGTTTATGAAATTTGGGGACCTTTATTTTTTGGAAGTATTGCTGCTTTTAACGAAAAGTTTGATATAAAAAATGATCCTGAAAGTGTGGTTATCGATTTTGTTGAAGCTCGTATTTCTGATCATTCTGCTATAGAAGCTATTTTTGCTTTAGTTCAAAAATACCAAGCAGCTGATAAAAAAATTGTATTAAAACATTTAAGCGAAGATTGTAAAGTTTTACTATATAAAGCTAGCCCAATTTTTACGGATATTATTGTAGAAGATATTGATGATCCTAGATACCACTTGGCTGCTAATCCAGAAAAATTTCCTAAGCCTTTGAAAGAGTATAAGTTTTAGGGTTAATTATTATTTTATAAGAAATGAGTTCCTTTAATTGCATTTTTTGCGGAGTACAAAGAAACAAATTCTAAATCTTCTGAAAGGTTTTCATACAACGATGCAATTAGATATTTCTTGATTGCATCGTTTTATTTAGTGCTGTTTCATTTCCTAAATGAACATCATTTTTGTAAATCACAAATATCGTTCCTGTTTCTTTTTTAATTTTTATTTTTTTAGTTATCCTAAAGACAATTTAGCAGCATCTTTCCATAAATAATGTGGCATTGGTTCTTTTAGTTCCCAATTTATACTCATGGGTTTAGAACCATAATAATCTCTTAAATTCCCTTCTCCAATAAATACGTAACCTAAGCTTTTACCATATTCATTTTTAGCTTTTTCACGAACAAAAAGCAAGATTCTTTTTTTATTTTTTTTATGGTTGATATAAGACAAGCCCTTACCTTTATCGGGTCTTGATTGGTTTTGAGTTTGCCAATGAAACAATAATTCATTTACAGCATAATCATCATACATTGTTGAAGGCGAAAAATTTTCTTCGGATTTCATTAGATTGATGAATAACACTTCTGTTTTTAAATTGTTATTTTCTGCAGTTCCTTCTCTATTTGATGACTTAACATCAAAACTACTTAGCTTAAAAGCTACTAAAATTTGGTCTCTGGTATAACGACTATGTAACTTTAATGGTTGTTCATAAGGAAGCAGAATTGGTAATTCCTTAAAGCTGATGTTTTCTATTAAAACCTCAAGGACTTCTTTTATTTCTTTAATTAGAACATTATTTGAACCAATTGCTTTAATGCTTTTTTCCAAAGAATCAAAACCACCTGCTTGTCTCCAAACATCATAATGCAGCATTAGAAGCATTGTCTTTTCATTAGATGAAAATTCTGAAATTTTTATATTGAAATTTAGTTTTGCAATTTTTAGAATAAAAGAAAAATAACTTAAAGAATTTGTTGAAAGCCATTTGTATAAAATTGCAGAAACAATTTCTTTTTCATTCTCTGAAGAGAAATGATTTATTTTACCCGCAAGTTGACACAAGCGTTTCCAACTTCCTCTTTTATAGATAAATTGTAAAGGAATATTGTAAAAAGTGCTAAAGTTACCAATAGTTAAAGGTAAATTAGTGTCGTGTTGAAACTGCTGAATTTTTTGAATTAATTTACTCTTATTTAAAGAGGTTGCAGCAGAAATATTTTTAAGAATTGTTTCTTTTGTTTTTTTCTCTAGTATTATTGAGCATCCTAATGGTAAATGAGGAAAATTGTCTTCAACTTCTTTTTTAACAGTTGTATTTGTTTTACCAATTAAGGCCCTAAACTTACTTTCAAAATTGTATTCTGGTTTAGAATTCCCTACAAAGTCTAAAACAGTTAAACAATCTTTATCTTGATGCAGTCTTAAACCTCTTCCTAATTGTTGTAAAAAGACAGTTAAACTTTCTGTTGGTCTTAAAAATAGCACAGTATCAATTTCAGGGATATCAATACCTTCGTTAAACATGTCAACAACAAATAAATAATTGATTTCTTTTTTTTCTAATTTTTGACGAATAAAAACCCTGTCGTTACTGTTTTTACTTGTTAAATAATCAGCTTTAAATCCTGCTAAAGTAAATTTTTCTGACATGTATTTTGCATGTTCCATAGACACACAATAACCTAAAGCTCTAACATCAGTAACATCTTTTGTGTACTTGTTTAATGCATCAATTATTTCTCTTACTCTTCTATCACTTTCAGTATATAAATTAGTTAACTCGCTAGCAACATATTTACCTCTAACCCATTTAACATTTGTTAAATCAATGCTATCTGTAATACCAAAGTATTGAAAAGGGCAAAGTAATTTTCTATTCATTGCTTCAGGTAATCTTATCTCTGCTGCAATTTTATTATTAAAATCCTCTAAAATATCTCCACCATCCATTCGTTCTGGTGTAGCTGTAAGTCCAAGAAGTACTCTTGGTTTAAAGTAATTGATTATTTCTCGATAGCTATTGGCTTTTTGGTGATGGCACTCATCAATAATAATATAATCATAATATTCAGGTGTTAAATTATGATTTTTATATTGATTATTTACTGTTTGTATAGATGCAAATATATATTCAAAATTATTAGGAACTATTCCATCAACCCAAAGTTCTCCAATATTATTATTTCTTAAAACACCTTGAAAAGTTGATAGTGATTTTTGTAATATTTCTTTCCTATGTGCTAGAAAAAGTAACTTAGCAGAAGTATTTTCTTGTTTAAATCGTTTATAATCAAAAGCAGAAATAACTGTTTTCCCTGTTCCTGTTGCTGCAACTACAAGATTACGATACCTGTTGTGTACAGTTCTTTCTACTTCTAGTATTTCTAAAACTTCATTTTGATATGGAAATGGTTTGATATCAAAAAAAGCAGTTGTGTTTTCATAAGGTTTACTAAACTTACTTTGCTTTAGTGCATTTTGTAGTTTTTCTTTGTGTATGATATCATCAAATAATTCAAAATCATCGCTTTGCCAATAGGCATCAAATGTTTTCTGAAATTTGTCAATTATATGACCAACTTCTTTAGTTGTAACTTTTAAATTCCATTCTAAACCATCAGTTAAAGCAGACCTTGAAAAATTAGATGAACCAATATATGCAGTATGAAAGCCTGAATTTCTATAAAACAAATAAGCTTTTGCGTGTAATCTTTCGTTTGAAGTATTATAAGATATTTTAACTTCTGTATTAGGCAGTTTAGCGAGTAATTGGATAGCCTTGTAATCTGTTGCCCCTATATAAGTTGTAGTAATTACTTTTAATTTCCCTCCTCGTTCAGTAAATTCTCTTAATTCTTTTTCAAGAATAATTATTCCTTTAAATTTAATAAAAGAAACTAATAAATTAATTTGATTTGACGATAAAATCTCTTTTTTTAATTCACTTTCTAAGGATAAACCTCCATTTCCGCCTGTAAAAAGTTCACTTTGAGTTAAGGTTGTATATGGTGTAATTTCTTTGAGTCTTAAATCTAAATTTGAAAAATGAGCATCAGCTTTAGAGAACACAGCTTTTAAAATTTCACCTTCAACATTTATTAAATCTTCATCAAATTCTTGTTTATTTAGTTCTTCTTTAAGTAAAATGATTATTTTATTCGCTATTTTAATCTGTTCATCGACTTTCGTTTTTCCAATAAATCCAAAAGCTTGTTTTAATGTTTTGGCTAAATGTTTAGAAAGAATACTTGAAGCCTCCACTTTATCAATGGGACTTTTCTTTAAAAAGAATTTATTCTTATCAATTTCACTTAATTTCTCATTGATAAGTTGTGTAATTAATTCTTCGTAGATTCCTTGATTCATAATGCTAAAAATTCTTTCAAAATAGGTACATCTGATTCAGCCCAATCTAGGTTAATTAATTCTTTTTTATGAGCTAAAACAAAATCTGAATGCTCTTTTAAGATTAGTTCTCCTGAAATATAATCAGTTAAAAAAGGAATCAATTTAATTTTAAAATCTGGATACTCATAAGCTACAGGAGTTAGCCTTTTTTTAATTTCAATTTTAATATTTAATTCTTCAAATATTTCTCTTTTAATGCATTCAATATCTGTTTCTCCTTTTTCTATTTTTCCACCTGCAAATTCCCATTTTAAAGGTAGTTTCATTGTATCACTTCTTTGTACAGCTAGAATTTTATCATTAAATTGAATGATTGCACAAGTAACTTTAATTCTTTTTTCCATAACACAAAAAGCTGAAGAAATTGCTTTTAAACGAATTTACAAATAATTTATAGTTTAAAATAATACTCTCATTCTAAAATTAATGAAATTTTTAATGTATTAAAATTCTAGAAATACCAATAACTAACTATTGTAGCTAAAGTCAACAACTTTATAATATTGCTCCTTATACTTTAATACATTTGTTACCTAACATTTTTCTATAACTTTTGTTACTTTTTTATCCTTAGTAAGTTATTTTTTTAACACTATACTAGTATATTCTAAAAAGTAAAGTGGTATAATTTAAAAAAAATTGTAGTATTATTTGACTAAAGGAAATCTTGTAGATTTGGATCAAGTAGATAAATTAAAAATGAGATTTCAGTGCACAACAGAAGAAAATACTAAAAAATTATCACCTAAAAAAACATTAAAAAATACCACGTTAATTATCAACTTTATGTAAAGATAAAACGTAAGTTAAAAGGAGGCAATACAAATTACAAAGAAGGTAGCAAAAGTATGGATTAATTTATTTTTTCTTATTGAGAAAGACTAATTAAACCATCCCTGCATCAACCAAAGGCAAACTTCTTACACGTTTCCCTGTAGCATTGAAAATTGCATTACAAATAGCAGGTGCAATAACAGGAACTCCTGCCTCACCAACTCCAGTTGGTTTTTCGTTCATTTTATCCATAATATGAATATGGATATTTGGTGCATCTTTCATTCTTGTCATTTGATAATCGAAAAAATTATTTTGCTCAACAGCGCCTTCTGTTGTAGAAATTTTTCCATACATAGCCAAAGACATTCCAAAAAAGACAGAACCTTCTAATTGATTTTTAACATTGTCTTTGTTTAAAACCAAACCACAATCTATGGTGGTCCAAGTATTTTTGACTTTAACTTTATCATCTATAACAGCAACCTCAACAATAGTAGCTACATAACTGTAAAAACTGTATTGAATTGCAACTCCTAATCCATGATTTTCGGGCAAAGTTCTACCCCAATTTGCCATTTGAGATGTTTTTATTAAAACATCTTTCATGCGTTTTGAATTGTAAGGATGTTCCGATTTTCCTTGAATAACCCTATCTTTTCCTATTAAACCTAAATGAAACTGAACAGGATCTACATTTGCAGCATTTGCTAGCTCGTCTACAAAAGAGTTATTCCCAAAACCACTGTGAATATTAATTACAGAGCGCATCCAACCAATTCTTACATGTGCTTCTGCTTTCGCATTTTCTAATCTAAAGTTTGTTAAATTATAAGGGTTATTGGTAAAACCTTGGTTTAATTCTGAACCAGTTGCATAATCTGACAATGGTTTAAAAATTGATGCAATAGAAGGCATAGCCAATCTTTGCAACCAACCAGAAACATTTCCGTTTTTATCTAAACTTCCTTTTAAATATTGCGCACTTGTAGAATGATAAAAACCGTGTTTAATGTCATCTTCACGTGTCCAAACCACTTGTACAGGTGTACCCATTTCTTTGGATAAAGCAACTGCTTCTACCACAAAATCTGACTTTGATTTACGTCCAAAACCACCACCTAACATAGTCACATTTATGGTAATATTTTCTAAAGAAATTTCAAAAAAGTGTGCCAATTCTGCTCTTGCAGTTTGCGGATCTTGTAAAGGAGCCCAAACTTCAATTTTATTCTCTTGAAACCAAGCAGTTGCATTGGGTACTTCCATAGGTGCGTGGGTCAAAAAAGGAACGTGATATGTAGCTTCTACAATTTTATCTGCTTCCTCAAAAGCAGTAAAAACATCGCCTTTTTTACCTGGCACTAATTTTGCTTTTTGATGCACTCTTTGGGTTAAGCGTTTTTTATATTCATCAGAATTAAAAGAATGATTCTCTCCATAATTCCACTCAATATCTAATTCTAATTTTCCCTGAAAAGCAGACCAAGTATTATTAGCAATTACAGCAACACCACCTAAAGCTCCAAAAAACTGACCAATTGGAGGATCCATTTTATTTAATTTAATCACTTTTTCTACACCAGCAACTTTTTCTGCATCAGTGCTGTCAAAGCTTTTTACAGTTCCGTAAGTTACAGGACATCTTGCAATGGCTGCAAATTTTAAATTCGGAATTCTAAAATCGATGCCATAAGTTGCAGTTCCGTCCGTAAAATCTTTTAAATCGACACTCTTTAAATCTTTACCTATATATTTAAAATCTTCTAC
This sequence comes from Polaribacter vadi, assembly GCF_018861005.1. Classification (GTDB taxonomy): domain Bacteria; phylum Bacteroidota; class Bacteroidia; order Flavobacteriales; family Flavobacteriaceae; genus Polaribacter; species Polaribacter vadi_A. The sequence goes on along the minus strand of NZ_JAHKQL010000034.1, from coordinate 239,440 downwards.
TTTTTTTAGTTTGATGTTTTCATCAGCAGGAATTGCAACTTCAGCAGCTTCATCAACCAGATCTCCAAAGAAAATCTTATCACCAGAATTGCTGTTTATAATATAATGATTCTCTGCTTTACAAACAGATTCAGCAACATTCCATTTTTTTGCTGCTGCAGTAATTAACATCATTTTAGAAGCTGCACCCATTTTACGCATAGGTTCTAAAATAGTTCGTACACTTCTAGAACCATCCGTATTTTGATTGCCATATTTAGCATTTCCTGTGGCTTGTTTTACTGTAATATATTGCCAATCTGCTTCTAATTCATCTGCAATTGCAGAAGCCAAAGAGGTTTTAATGCCTTGCCCCATTTCTGAACGAGAAGCAATTAATGTAATGTTGCCATCTCTTTGAATTTGCACAAATAAGTTGGGTGTAAACATTCCATCCACTTGTGGTAAAAATTCTTTTTTGTTTGATGATACATTACACCCTAAAATAATTCCTGTAGATGCTAAACCAAAAAATTTCACAAAATCTCTACGATTTATTTGTTGTATTTTACTCATCAATTTTGGTTTTTAAGTGCTACAGCTTTGTGTATTGCTTTTCTAATTCTTGAATATGTTCCACATCTGCAAATATTAGAACTCATAGCATCATCTATATCTTTATCTGTAGGATTTTCAATTTTATCTAACAAAGAAGTGGCTGCAATCAATTGCCCTGACTGACAATAACCACATTGTGGCACATTACCATCAAACCAAGCTTCTCTTAAATATTCTAAATTTTGTGTTGTCCCTTCAATAGTTAAAATTTCTTTTCCAACTCCATAAGCCACTGGCATACTACAAGATTTTGTGAGCCTACCATCAATTAAAATAGAACAAGCACCACATTGTGCAACTCCACAACCAAATTTTGTACCTGTTAAACCAACAATATCTCTTATTGCCCACAAAAGTGGCATATCATCCTGCACATCAATCTCATAAAATTTATTATTAATTGAAAGTTTTGTCATATTTAATGTTTATTGTTTTACAAGGTACATAAATTTTAAAAATGATAATTTTATGACGTTAATTTAATAAATCTCATAATTTTTATATAACACAAAAATTCTTTCTATATTTGGATATCCAAAATTGGTTAACCAATTCTATCACAATCAAAATGAAATATTTATACCTTCTTTTTTTATTTGTATTTTGCTTTTCTTCTCCAACTTTTTCTCAAGTAACTTTAACTGCAGATGGTTCTGGAAATACTTATGAATTGATAAATTCTGTTTTAGCACCTAATTATGATGTAGTTGAAGTACCAGATTGCAAACACACCACTTTTGGCAGACATATAGATGAACTTTTTGATGCTGACTTAAACAAAAACGTTTTTCGATTTTTTGCACATGCTAATGAAGATGATGATCGTTGTAAAAACGACGATAGACAACGAACTGAAATTAAATCTTATGACAAAAGTCCTGAAAATTTAAAAGCGATTGAAGGCGAAAAAGTTGTTTACAAATGGAAAATGAAAATTGATGCAAATTTTCAAGCATCACCTAATTTTACACACCTGCATCAATTAAAATCTGTTGGTGGCGATTTTTCATCAATACCAATGTATACGCTAACTGCAAGAAAAGGGACACCAGATCAATTAGAATTAAGACAAACGAGCACTGATGATCAAGAGACCTTAAAAAAAGTAGATTTATCTTTAATAAAAGGACATTGGGTTGAGTTTACAGAAAGAATTGAATTTGGCACAAACAGTTATTATTCTCTAGAAATTAAAAGAATTGACAACCAAACTGTAGTTTTTGAATACGAAAATAACTCTATTGATAATTGGCAAAATGGTGCTGAATTTGTACGCCCAAAATGGGGTATTTATAGAAGTTTAAACAACGTGCAAGATTTAAGAGATGAAGCTGTTTTATTTGCCGATTTTAGTATTGAGGAGGTAAATACTTTGTCTGTAAACGATTTAAAAACTAACAATCAATTGATTAAAATATTTCCTAATCCTGTTGTAAATGAAATCCAAATTATTAATGATTTTTCTGAAGATTACAGTCAGATTTACATTTACAATGTACTTGGTAAATTAGTTGATATCAAACAAGAAAGCACCTCTAAAACACTTAATATTTCTCATTTAAAAAGCGGAACTTATTTTTTAATCTTTAAAAATGATGAAAAAATCATAAGTAAAAATACTGTGATTATTCAATAATTTAAAACAAAATACACACAGGTTTTGGCGCAGAAATTTCTGAGACAAACGTTAGTTTTCCTGTAGTTTCATTTCTTTGAAAAGAGATGATATTATGAGTATCTTGATTGGCCACCAAAAGAAATTTATTATCGGGAGTTAACGAAAAATTCCTTGGACTTTCTCCTTTTACAGATTCAAAACCCACTAAAGATAATTTTCCGTTTTCAGGATGTACTTTATAAATTACAATGGAATTGTGCCCACGATTAGAAGCATATACAAATTTACCGTCTTTAGAAATATGAATATCTGCAGCTTTAGAAAATTCGGTAAAATTTTCAGGAATCATAGAAATTGACGCATCTATTTCATAAAAATTGTCCTTTTCTTTTACCAAAGTTACTGTATTATTGAGTTCGTTTAAAACGTAAATCCATTTATGATTCGGATGAAACGTTAAATGTCTAGGCCCTGCACCATCTGCCATTTTTAATGTATTTGGATTTGCCAAAACTAGCTTATTTTCTTTTTTATCAATCGTAGAAAACCATAATTCATTGGTTCCTAAATCAACAGCAATAACTTCTTTTTTCTTTGGATGAAACCAAGCAGAATGTGCATGTGGTTTTCTCTGCCTGTTTGTAGTTCCTTTACCTTTATGCTGTTGTACGTTTAACAATTCTGACAATTTTCCAGATTCATTGGCTTGTAATAAACCTACACTTCCACCTCCATAATTTGCAGTTAAAACATAATTATCATCATTTATCGCTACAAAACAAGGTCCTGCTCCACCAGATTCTGAAATACTAATTTGCTTTAAATTATCATTTTCAATTTTATACGATTTTACAAAACCTTTGCCTTTTTCTGCAGTTTCTGCAACTGCAAAAAGTGTTTTATTGTCTTTAGATTTTACTAAAAAAGTTGGATTTTTCGTTTCCGCTACTAACTTAATTTTAGATAAAAATCCTTTGCTATCAATTTGCGATTTGTAAATCCCTTTACTTTCACCATCTGTATAGGTACCAATGTAAAATTCTGTAGCTTTTTGCTCTTTCATTTCTGATGATTTACAACTAATTAGAAAAGCTAAAATTGATAGTATTAATATATTTTTCATAACTATCTTACTTTAAAAATTGGTAAACGTAAATGCGCTTTTTCGTAATGAGGAGAATTTTTATAAATGAAATTCAACTGCATTCTTGAATTCTTAGCAAAATCTGCATCATTGCTTAATTTATCTTCAAACTCTTTTTTAAGTGATGGGTTTTCTGCTAATAATTGTTCAGCAATATCTTCGAAAACATAGGCAGAATACCCTTCTTTTTGTTGTAAAATAGTATCGAAAAAGTTCCAATTAAAAAAGGAATCTGTAGCTTCTGCTTCTAAGGTTTCTAATAAATAACGAACTCCATTTTGATTGGTATCAATATAAACATCACCTTTTAAAAATTTAATACTTTCTTTAGATGCAGAAATTGTAGTGTTATAATGCAGATAGTGTCCTTCATAAGGTGATGTTCTACTTTTATAATCTTTAATATGATTTACCTCAACTTCAATTATGGTATCATTATTAAAACGTGTAAACTCAATGTTGTTATTCTTTAATCGCTCAACAACATTATGCCAACCTTGAGGCAAAATATAAGCTTTCGGAATTTCGATTGTTTTGGTAACTTTAAACTCATCAAAATACTTTGTTTCTTTTACAAATGGTTTTGTTTTATCATAAAATAATCTTTTTCCATTGGTAACTTTACTATCTATAATTTCACCTTCATAACCTTTAAAATTTAAAGTTCTAAACTTTTCTCTATCTACTTTAAATTGTATAGGATATATTTTTTTCGCTAAAATTTCTGATGTTGCTTTTGTACGTAATTCTTTAATATCTACTGAATTATTTTCAGCAAAATCAAAAGCAGAAAGCATTAATTCATACGTTTGCTCTACTCTAATTTTATAAGGTTTTAGCATATGCGTTTCTACCATTAAACCTAAAGTATTAAACATGGTTGTGTAACCTGTAGAATATCTTGGTGAATCGAAAAATTGCGAAAATCCAGTTTCTGGAGTTGTGCCCCAAACATTTACATAAGGTGTAATATTAATGCCTTTATTTACTAAAGATGTTTCTAATTCAGGGCGCATTTTATTTTGCAAAAAGTTACCTAAACTGCCACCTAATTTATTATGCTGTGTAAATAAATGTGTAATTGCATATTGATAATCTGCACCATTACTTACGTGATTGTCTATAAAAACATCAGGATTTACAGTGTGAAATATCTCTGCAAAAGCTGCTGCATTTTTTGTATCTTGTTTTACAAAATCTCTGTTTAAATCGTAATTTCTGGAATTACCTCTAAAACCATATTCTAAAGGTCCATTTTGATTGGCTCTTGTGTGCGAATTTCTATTTAAAGAACCACCAACATTATACACAGGTATTACACAAATAATTGAATTTTGATATTTATTTTGCAAAGAATCTTTTTTCACAATGTCTCTTAACAACATCATAGAAGCGTCAATTCCATCAGATTCACCTGGGTGAATTCCGTTATTGATTAGAATTCGATTTTTTGGTGAGTTTTTTATTTCATCAACATTATAAATGCCTGATTTGTCATACACCACCAAATGCAAAGGTTCACCTGAATCTGTTTGCCCAAATGAAAACAACGAAATTTCATCATATACTTCTGCCAAATCTGTGTAATACGAAATTACCTCTTTGTATTCTGGAGTTTCTGTGCCTTTTGAAGTTTCAAAAAGTGTAGTGAAATCTTTATTTTCTTTGGATGAATTATCACAAGAAAAAATTAAAATTGAGATAAGAAGTACGATTATTTTTTTCATTTTATATTAAATTAAAATGTCGACAATAAAATCAACATTAATGTATGAGATTTCTCCACAAGGTCGAAATGACAAAACAAAGTGGAAAGCATATTTGTTTTGATTTTTATTTTACTCTAACAGCCTCTGGCACTAAACCTGTGTAATCTCCATCATTTCTAATTACATCTCTTACAATTGATGAAGAAATATAACTTTTACCAGAAGATGTTAATAAGAACACAGTTTCAATTTCTGATAATTTTCTGTTGGTATGTGCAATGGCTTTTTCAAACTCAAAATCAGCAGGGTTTCTTAAACCTCTTAGAATAAAATTTGCATTTTGTTCTCTACAAAAATTTACAGTTAAACCTTGGTAGGTTACAACCTTTATTTTGGGTTCGTGTTTAAAGGTTTCTTCGATAAATTTTTTACGTTCTTCTAAAGAAAACATATATTTTTTATCTGCATTAATACCAATGGCAATAATTAATTCATCAAAAACGGTTACCCCTCTTTCAATAATATCTACGTGACCCAATGTTAGTGGATCAAATGATCCTGGAAAAATTGCTTTTTTCATCTTTATTATATTTTAACTTTATTGAAACAAGATGTTTTTGATTCAAGATACAAGATTAATCCTGTTTCCTGAATCAAAAACATCTTGTCTCTATTTAATGGCACTCATTATTGAATTGTCAAACAGTTCTTTTAAAGAAATTCCTGCTTCTTTGGCTTGTTGTGGCAAAATGCTTTCTTCTGTCATTCCAGGCACTGTATTCATTTCTAAAAAATGAGGTTCTCCATCAACAAAAATATATTCAGATCTAGAAAAACCACTCATATTTAAAGCTTTGTACACTTTTTTTGCAACTTCTTCTACTCTACTTTTTTCTTTTGATGAAATTCTGGCAGGCGTTATTTCTTGCGATTTTCCTTCGTATTTTGCTTCATAGTCAAAGAAATCATTATCTGATACAATTTCTGTAATTGGCAATACTTTAATTTCGTTGTTATATTCAATTACTCCCACAGAAACTTCGGTTCCGTTTAAAAAAGACTCAATTAAAATGGAATTGTCTTCTTTATACGCAACATCAATTCCTTTTAAAATTTCCTCTTTAGAATACGCTTTAGAAATTCCGTAACTAGAACCAGCATTATTTGGCTTTATAAAACAAGGCAAACCAACTTTTTCAATAATTGCATCAGTATTTAAAACATCACCTTTATTTAAATATACAGAAATTGCGGTTTTAATTCCGTATTCTTTTACCACACTTAAACAATCTCTTTTATTAAAAGTTAATGCCATTTGATAAAAAGGAGCAGAAGTATGAGGTATATTTAGCAGTTCTAAATAACCTAAAAGTATTCCGTTTTCACCTGGAGCACCATGAATTGCGTTAAAAACACAACTAAATGTGACAGTTTCATCAGCTAAAACAAAAGAAAAATCGTTTTTATTGATTTTATATTCTTTATCATTATCATCTAAAGCAACCCATTTATCCTTTAGAATATGCACTCTAAATGCGTTGTATTTTTCTTTATCTAAATGTTTGTAAACCACATTTCCACTCACTAAAGAAATGTTAACTTCGGATGAATATCCACCCATTATTATGGCAATATTTTTTTTCATCAAATTGTATTAATTATAACAAATTTATCAAAATATAAATAGAAACTGCAACGTTTAGTTTTTATATCTTTGTGCATCTATCAAAAAACATTTATGAGTATTTTTAAATTTCTGAAAAGCAAATCGTTTTTATTGCAAATTGTAATTGCAATTGTTGGTTTTTTTATATTATTTTTTGTCTTAAAGTTTTGGTTAAACATAACCACAAATCACGACCAAAAAATACAAGTTCCTAATCTTCATAAAATCACTTTAGATGAAGCCGAACGAAAATTAAAAGAATTAAATTTAGATTTTAAAGTGATAGACAGCGCAAGCTACAACCCAACTTATCCTAAAAAATCTGTGATAGAACAAAGCCCTGAAGCTGGAGATTTTGTTAAAGAAAAACGTAAAATATACCTTACTTTAAATCCGTCTAAATTTAGAGATATTACCATTCCAGATTTAAATGGACGCACCAAAAGACAAGCTGAATCTGAATTAACAGCAATTGGTTTTATTGTAGGTACAGATTATACTTATGTTAGAGACATTGGTTTAGATGTAGTTAGAGGTTTACGCCACAAAGGAAAAATCTTAAATCCGAATGATAAATTGCCTAAAAACTCTATTATTGAGTTGGTTTTGGGTGATGGTGAGAGATAGAATTCAGTTAGCAGTTAGTTAGCAAAAATAAAATTCATTAAACTTTACAACTTTGTTTCTTAGAAACTTAGTAACTAAAAAATATGCAAGAAAATAATTCTCAAGACATCGAAAATGATGATTTATACGAACATCATAGATTTACAGCCACTGCTGGTCAAGAGCCATTAAGGGTTGATAAATTTTTGATGAATTTCATTGAAAACGCAACAAGAAACAAAGTACAACAAGCTGCAAAAGCAGGTAATGTCTTAGTGAATGATGTTGCTGTAAAATCGAACCATAAAGTAAAACCACTTGATGTAGTAAGAGTTGTTTTGGCATATCCACCAGCAGAAAACTTACTGGTTGCAGAAGATATTCCTTTAGATATTGTTTACGAAGATGATACTGTTATTGTGGTTAACAAACCAGCAGGAATGGTTGTGCATCCAGGTCATGGAAATTATTCTGGTACTTTAGTAAATGGATTAATTCATCATATAGAAAATTTACCAACAAATTCTAATGAAAGACCAGGTTTGGTGCATAGAATAGACAAAGATACTAGTGGTTTATTAGTTGTTGCTAAAACCGAATTTGCAATGGCACATTTATCGAAACAATTTTTTGATAGAACTACAGAACGCTTATACTACGCTTTGGTTTGGGGAAATATAGAAGATGATGAAGGTAGAATTGAAGGCAATATTGGGCGTAGTTTAAAAAACCGTTTGCAAATGGCTGTTTTTCCTGATGGTGATTTTGGAAAACATGCAGTTACTCATTTTAAAGTTTTAGAGCGTTTAACGTACGTTACTTTAGTACAATGTAAGTTAGAAACTGGTAGAACTCATCAAATTAGAGCGCATTTTAAACATATAGGCCATACTCTTTTTAATGATGAAAGATATGGAGGAAATGACATTTTAAAAGGAACAACTTTTACCAAATACAAGCAATTTGTACACAACTGTTTTAAAGTTCTACCTAGACAAGCTTTACACGCAAAAACATTAGGATTTACACATCCTATTACTGGTGAATTTATGCAGTTCAATTCAGAAGTACCTAAAGATATTACAGACTGTTTAGAAAAATGGAGAACATATTCTGAGAATTCTAAGGATGTTGAATTGTAATTAATTCTGATTTTAAAGTTCTGTATTCACTATAAAAAATTGCATCAAAAAAAAATAAAAAATGAAAAATTTTAAACTTCTTTGCATCTTATTACTTTGTCAGAATTTTATGTTTTCTCAGACAGATAGCACAAACGTTTCTTTTGTAGCATATTGGTCTTTGGGTGATATGTATGAATATAAAGTATCAAAAATTCAACAACAAACTAAAGAAGGCAAATTAGTTAAAGACAGAAAAAGTGAATATACTGCACTTTTTGAAGTAATCGATTCTACTGAAACTTCATATACAATTAGCTGGAAATACGAAAATGATTTAGGCAACAATTATAACATTCCTGAAGCACTTTTAGAAAAATTTGAAAAATATAAGTTTACAGAAGTAAAGTATAAAACCTCTGAAACTGGCGAGTTTTTAGAAATTTTAAACTGGCAAGAAGTCAGTACTTTGTTAAGTGCCATGATTGATGATGTTGTTATTGTTTTAGGTGCAGAAGATAAAGAGATGGAGAAAGTTCTAGAAAAATCTATGAAACCAATCAAAGCCATGTATGCTAACCAACAAGGTATTGAAAAGCTAGTTGTTAAGGAATTACAATATTTTCATTTTCCTATGGGCTATGAATTTAACACTAATGAAACATTAACTTATGTAGATCAATTACCAAATATGTTTGGTGGAAATCCTATAAAAGCAGATGCAAAAGTGTTTTTTGATTCTGTTGATGTAGATGATGATTTTTGTGTGTTTAAACAAGAATTAGACTTAGACCCTAAAGATTCTTTAGAATTACTAAAATTGGTATTTAAAAAATTAGGTATTACTGATGAAAAGTTTGAAGAAGCTTTAAAAACATCAAAATTCGAAATAAAAGACAGAAATACTTACGAATATTATTACTACCCAGGTTTACCTCATAGAATAGAAACCGAAAGAACATCGTTAATAGATATTAATAATGAAAAAGGTACAAGAGTAGATAAAACTATTATTGAACTACAATATCAAGAAGAATAAAACACAAAAAAACCTCAAGCTTCCACTTGAGGTTTTTTACTATTATTTTGCAATACTTATTTATCTATAGAGCCTAAAACTCTTTTCATAAAAGTATTTAAAGCTTCTTTTTTTGGTGTGCCAGTCTTTACCATTTTATCTACTTCTATAGCACCATACATATTAGAAATTAACTCACCAATAACATCTAATTCTTCGTCTTTTAAAGAAGGAACTTCTGTTAATGCTTCAAGTGTTTCTATAGTTTCTAAAACATAATCTTGATCGTTTTCTTCGATAAAATTAGTTAAGTGTTTTATTACAGGTAATTTCATAACTACACAACTTCGTTTACTAAATCTTTTAATACATCAAACTTATTGGTTTGGGTTTGATTTACAATTTTACCATCTACAAAAGTTGCAAAAGTTGGCAAATTACTTACGTCTGCTAACTTTCTGCTTTCTGGATAAGCTTCTGCATCTGCAATAACAAAAGCTACGCTTTCATTTTCTGAAGCCAATTTTTTAAATTTTGGTTTCATTATCCTACAATTTCCACACCAAGTTGCAGAATATTGTACTACTACTTTTTGATTATCAGCAACAATTTCTGATAAATTATCTTGACTTAATTCTTGTAACATAATTCTGTTTTTTTATATTTAAAAATGAGTTTGTGCTATTATCCCCCAACACTAACACAAACTCATTTAAAAAAAATCTATTTAATGAGAAGCTAAATATTCTGCAGTTCCTTTTGCATTAGGAGACATTGCGTCTTTACCTTCTTCCCAGTTTGCAGGACAAACCTCTCCTTTTTCTTGAACATGAGTTAAAGCATCTACTAAACGTAAATATTCACCAACATTTCTACCTAATGGCATGTTGTTAATACTTTCATGTTGTACAACACCTTCTTCATCAATAATATATGTAGCTCTGTAAGTTACGTTATCACCTTCTACTTGTACAGTTTGTGTAGCTTCATCAAAAGTTTCATTTGTAATATCTAAAATTCCTAAAATTGAAGATAAGTTTCTGTTAGAATCTGCTAATAATGGATAAGTAACACCTTCTATACCTCCATTATCCTTAGATTGACTCAACCAAGCAAAATGTACTTCAGGAGTATCACAAGAAGCACCAATTACTATTGTGTTTCTTTTTTCGAATTCACCTAAAGCAGCTTGAAAAGCATGTAATTCTGTAGGACATACAAATGTAAAATCTTTTGGGTACCAGAATAAAACAACTTTTTTGTTATTATTAACTGCTTCTTCTAATACATTTACCTTAAATGTATCACCCATTTCATTCATTGCGTCTACATTTAAATCTGGAAATTTTTTACCAACTGCTGTTGCCATTTTTTTTAAATTTTATTTTATTAATAATTTGTTCTTATTTCTTTTACAAAGATACTAATACAAGCAAACTATTTTAAAAATATTAATGGGATGTTCTTATATTTTAATAAGTTTTATTTATATTAAATTACACTTAAGATAAATTAACTTTATTTTAAATTTACTATTTTTAGAAATGCTACAATTTATTTTTAATAATTAAAATCTATATTAAAATAAAAACAATAGATTTTAATTATCTGTAAAATAGTCGTAGGTTTGCCTCATCAATAAAAATAAAACTAAAATTTAAAAATATATTTATAATGGAAAATTTAAAACACGGTTCTGGAGATATCACTAAATGTCCTTTTCACGGAGGCAATACTTCAGCTGAAAAAGATAATAAAGAATGGTGGCCAAATGCATTAAATCTAGACATTCTACATCAGCATGACACTAAAGTAAATCCTTTAGGTGAAGAATTTAATTATCATGAAGAATTAAAGAAACTTGATGTTGCTGCTTTAAAAGAAGATGTTACAAAACTTATGACAGATAGCCAAGATTGGTGGCCAGCAGATTGGGGTCATTATGGAGGTTTAATGATAAGATTAGCTTGGCACTCTGCAGGTTCTTATAGACTTTCTGATGGACGTGGAGGAGGTGGAACAGGAAATATTCGTTTTGCACCTTTAAATTCTTGGCCAGATAATGCAAGCTTAGACAAAGCAAGACGTTTACTTTGGCCTATCAAGAAAAAATATGGTAACAAATTAAGCTGGGCAGATTTAATTGTTTTATCTGGTACAATTGCTTACGAATCTATGGGTTTAAAAACTTTTGGTTTTTCTTTTGGTAGAAATGATGTTTGGCAACCAGAAAAAGACACGTATTGGGGTGCAGAAAAAGAATGGTTAGCACCAAGTGATGAACGTTATGAAGATGTAGAAGAAGCAAGCTCAATGGAAAACCCTTTAGCTGCTGTACAAATGGGACTAATTTACGTTAATCCAGAAGGTGTAAATGGCAAATCTGACCCTGCTAAAACAGCTTTTCATATTCGTGAAACTTTTGCAAGAATGGCTATGAATGATGAAGAAACAGCTGCTTTAACTGCTGGTGGACATACTGTAGGTAAAGCTCATGGAAATGGAGATGCAAGTAAATTAGGTCCTGAACCAGAAGCTGGGCCATTAGAAAACCAAGGTTTTGGTTGGGAAAATTCTAACGGAACTGGTATAGGGAGAGATACTTTTACAAGTGGAATTGAAGGTGCATGGACAACAGAACCTACAAAATGGGATAATGGTTATTTTGATCTTTTATTTGGTTATGAATGGGAACTTGTTAAAAGCCCAGCAGGTGCAACTCAATGGGCACCAATTAATATAAAAGAAGAAGATAAACCTGTAGACGTAGAAGATCCATCAATAAGATTAAACCCAATGATGACAGATGCAGATATGGCAATGAAAGTTGACCCAATTTATCGTGAAATCTGTGAGAGATTTAGTAAAGATCATGATTATTTTACAGAAACTTTTGCAAGAGCTTGGTTTAAATTAACTCACAGAGATATGGGACCAAAAGCAAGATATTTTGGACCAGACACACCTACAGAAGATTTAATTTGGCAAGACCCTATTCCTGCAGGTAATGCTAATTATGATGTAAATCTAATAAAAGAAAAAATTGCAAATACAGATTTAAGTATTTCTGAATTAGTAAGTACAGCTTGGGATAGCGCAAGAACTTACAGAGGCTCTGATATGCGTGGAGGAGCAAATGGAGCTCGTATTCGTTTAACACCACAAAAAGATTGGGCTGGTAACGAACCAGAAAGATTACAAAAAGTATTATCTGTTTTAGAACCAATTGCAAAAGAATTCAACATCAGTATTGCAGATACAATTGTTTTAGCTGGTAATGTTGGTGTAGAAAAAGCTGCAAATAATGCTGGCTTTGATATAACTGTTCCTTTTTCTTCAGGACGTGGAGATGCTACTGATGAAATGACTGAAGTAGATTCTTTTGATGTTCTTGAGCCTGTTGCAGATGGATTTAGAAACTGGTTAAAACAAGATTACATTGTTAGCCCAGAAGAAATGTTATTAGATAAAACTCAATTATTAGGCTTAACTGCTGTAGAAATGACAGTTTTAATTGGTGGTATGCGTGTAATTGGAACAAATTATGGAGATACTAAATATGGAGTTTTTACTGATAATGTTGGCTCTTTAACCAATGATTTCTTTGTAAACTTAACAGATATGGCAAATACGTGGCATCCTGTTGCTGGTACTTTATACGAAATTAGAGATCGTAAAACAGATACTTTTAAATGGTCTGCAACTAGCGTAGATTTAGTTTTCGGGTCTAACTCTATATTACGCTCTTATGCAGAAGTATATGCACAAGATGATAGCAAAGAAAAATTTGTAAACGATTTTGTAAAAACTTGGACAAAGGTGATGAACGCAGATCGTTTTGACATCAAATAAATAATAAACTACATAAAGGATAAACTCTTTAAATAGAGTTTATCCTTTTTAAAAAATAAAAATATGAATACTTTAAATGCTTTTTTTGGAGCAATCCAAAATGTAAATATTAACTTAATTGAAACACTTTTAAAAAGGTTTCCAAGCTTAGTAAACTCTAAAGATCAAAGAGGATTCAGTCCCTTAGTTTTTGCCACTTATTTTGATAAAAAAGAAATTGCAGAAACTTTAATAAAACACAATGCGAATGTAAATCATAGAGATGCAAAAGGTAACACTGCTTTATTAGGTGTCGCTTTTAAGGGTAATGTAGAAATTGCTGAACTTTTAATAAATAATGGCGCTAAAATAAATACTCAAAATAAATTAGGCTATTCTGCTTTAATTTTTGCAACCTTATACAATCAACCAAAAATGGTAGAATTTTTATTAAAGCAAAATGCAGATTCATCACTAAAAGATTTAGAAAACAAATCTGCATTAGATTATGCAAAAGAAAAAGATTTTAAAGAAATAATTACGCTCTTAGAAACTAAAGAAGTTACTTACTTGCAAACAATTTAATATCGTTTGCAGAAACTTCTTTTTCTCCTAGAATAATTAAACGCTCTACTACGTTACGTAATTCTCGTATATTACCTGTCCAATCATATTTTTGTAATAGCTGAATTGCATCCAAAGAAAAAGATTTTTTAGGTGTACCTTGTTCATTAGATATTTTTTCTGTAAAAAAGTCAACTAATAAAGGTATATCTTCTCTTCTATCATTTAACGCAGGTACTTGAATTAAAATAACTGCTAATCTATGGTATAAATCTTCTCTAAATCTACCTTCTGCAATTTCTACTTTTAAGTTTTTGTTGGTTGCTGCAACAACTCTTACATTTACTTTAATGTCTTTATCAGAACCTACTCTAGAGATTCTATTTTCTTGTAAAGCACGTAAAACTTTAGCTTGTGCAGATAGGCTCATATCACCAATTTCATCTAGAAAAATGGTTCCTCCATTTGCAGCTTCAAATTTACCTGCCCTATCTTTATTTGCTCCTGTAAAAGAACCTTTTACATGACCAAACAACTCACTCTCAATTAATTCTGATGGAATTGCAGCACAGTTCACCTCAATCATAGGGGCTTTAGAACGATTTGATTTTTCATGTAACCAATGTGCAACCAACTCTTTACCTGTTCCATTTGGCCCTGTAATTAAAACTCTGGCATCTGTTGCTGCTACTTTTTCTATGATTTCTTTAATGTGAGTAATTTCACTACTCTCACCAATCATTTCATAATTTTTACTTACTTTTTTCTTAAGCCTCTTGTTTTCTACAACTAGAACTTTTCTATCTAAAGCATTTCTAACCGTATTTAAAAGTCTGTTTAAATCTGGTGGTTTAGAAATATAATCAAAAGCGCCTAAACGCATTGTATTTACTGCTGTATCTAAATCTCCATGGCCAGAAATCATAACAATTGGTACTTCTGGTTTAATCTTTTTTGCTTTCTCTAAAACCTCAACACCATCCATTTTTGGCATTTTAATATCGCATAAAACCAAATCATAATCGTTATTTTTTATCATTTCTATACCCAACAAACCGTCTTCTGCTTGCTCTACATTGTAATCATCATTTTCTTCGGATATTATTTTTGATAAAACTCTTCTAATTGCTGCTTCGTCTTCTATGATTAATATTTTTGCCATTTATATCTTAAATTTTATTCCTGTTCTTAAATATTGAGCATTCACATTATCTAATGTAAATACATTTTCTCTATCCTTGTCTCTTAAAACGTTATTCATTCTTAACGTATAACCACAATAAGCATACAAAACTAAATGCTTACTAAGTAAATACTCATAACCCAAACCAGAAATTACAACAGATAAAGATATGTGATCTACTTCTTTATCTAAAATTGTTGCTGGCCTTTGTAAATGAGCAAAATAACCATCTATACCAACAAAAGCTTGCAAGTCATTTTTATCATTTAAGCTATATTTTATATTCGATTTTGGCACACCTGCATTAAAAGACCAAGACTCATTAATTTGTCTAAAATAACTAACAAAAGGTAAAGGAAAAGGTATACCAGTTGTTGTGTTATAGGTTAAACCTAAAATTAACCTATATGGCTTTTTTAATTTTGTGGCTTTTGTTCTATCTTTTACAAAAAACATACCACCATTTAAAAATAAGTCATCATCAGTAATTTTTTCTGTTAAAGTAGATGCTAATCTTGGTGTTAGTTTAAAGCCTGCCCTCCATTTATCATTAATTTTATATGTATAACCTAAATTAATATCTAATATGGTTAAGGTTTCTAAAAGTGATTTATCAAAAGGATAATTATCATTAAGGTTCAAAAAAATATTATTATACTCAGCACCTATAAAAATATATTTATCATTTTTTAACTCTATGGGATAGTTAAATAAAGCTCTAATTCTTGTATACTCGTCATCTGATTTTTTTTTAGGAATAAAAGAATATTCTAGCCTTGCTAAATCTGTTAATTGAGCATTCAAAAAACCGATAGAACTTAAGAAGATTAATAAGGTTATTCTTTTTATCACAATTATATTATTTTTCGGTAAACAAATGTACATCTCTTTGTGGAAAAGGGATTGTTATGTTATTTTGTTTAAAAGCTTTATCAATTTCGAAACGAATATTACTTTGAGTAAAACGTACTTCAAAACTATTATTTAACGTAAAAACTACCTTAAAATTGAGTGAACTGTCTGCAAAATCTGTAAATAATACTACAGGTGCAGGATTTTTTAATACAGTTGACTGATTTTTAGCAATTTCTAATAATATTTTTTTTACTTTTTCTACATCTGTACCGTAAGCAACTCCTACACTAACAGACTCTCTTGTTTCTGTTCCATTCTCTGTCCAATTAAATAAAATATTGGTTAAATATAAATGGTTAGGTATCACTAAAACTTTATTGTCTACAGTTACAGCTCTTGTGGTTCTTAATCTTATATCTAAAACTCGACCAATTTTCCCTTCTAATTCTATAATATCGCCAACGTGAACAGTTTTATCAACCAAAATAAAAATACCAGAAATTATATCTTGAAAAAGGGTTTGCAATGCCAAACCCACACCTATTAATAAAGCTGCAGAAGCCGCAAATACTGCTGTAACATCTACCCCAGAAGTATTCATTGCTATTAAAAAAATAACCAAAAACACAAACCACCTTACATAACCAAAAACTGTTGCAAATTTTTGTTTATCATTAGCAGGCATTTTTCTGGTGATAAACCTTCTTATCAGTTTTAACACATAAGAAGTTACCAATAATGCAACCACAACAAAGATTAACCCTCTTACTGTAATTCCTATTTCTTGACTAAAAACAAATTTATAATCTAAAATAGAAGTGGTTTCTTCTACAATGGTTTCTTTAACTTTATCAATAGTATCTTGCAACATTTATCCTTTATATTTTAACCACTTATATAAGTCTTTATAGGTAGGTTTTTTACCATACATTAAAATACCAACTCTATAAATTTTGGCAGCTAACCAAACCATAAATACAAATGTAATGATTAACAGACTCATAGAGATTACCAATTCTACCCAAGAAACTCCAAAAGGAACTCGCATTAACATTACAATTGGGCTAGTTAATGGAATGTAAGAAAAAGCAACCGAAATTGGTCCATGAGGATCGTTAATTACAGTTGCAAAACCAACATAAACACCTAAAATTAAAGGCAACATTATTGGCAACATAAATTGTTGTGTATCTGTTTCATTATCTACAGCAGCACCAACAGCAGCAAATAAAGAACTATATAACATATAACCACCTAAAAAATAAAAGATAAATAAAATAAACATTTTTAAAATTGGTAATCTTAAAATCTCTTGAATTACCAATTGCATTTTATCTCCACCAGCAGCTTTTTGTACAGCTTCTAATTGGTCTGCAGGAATTCTAGAAGTTTGCATTTCTGCCACATCAACCCCAAAAACAGAAGATGCTATAGTTATTATAATAAACAATAAAATTCCCCAGATAAAAAATTGTAACAAACCTGCAGAGGCATTACCAATAATTTTACCCAACATTAACTGAAAAGGTTTTACTGATGATACAATAACTTCTATAATTCTACTGGTTTTTTCTTCGATTACGCTACGCATTACAGAAGTTCCGTAAATCATTACAAACATCATTAAAAAATAACCAGCTATTACACCTACTCCAATTTTTAATCCGTTTATTAATTTTGATGATTCTTCACCAGAAAAATTATACATTTTAATATCAGACTGAATTCTAGATGCATTAATTTTTGCAATATCAATTCCGAAATTATTTAGTTTTTCGTTTCTGATTTTAGATTCAATTTTACTTTCTAAAGCACCCATTACAGACATTCCTGGTGAATCTTTTGAGTAAAATTCTATTGATTTTGCCAAAAGCTCTAAACTATCTTGTTTAGGTATTATTAAAGCTCCATAATGATTACCAGCTTCTACTTTCTTTTTGGTTTCCTCAACTCCTAAAGTCGTAAAATCCTGATAGTGCAACGTTTTGGTGTTTTTAAAATCTTCTTTAGAAAACAAACCTGATTGATCTACATAAACGATTTCTTTAACCTTTTCGTCATTTTTTTTCATCAAAAAATAAACTAAAGCACCCATACCTACCATAATTAGCGGACTTAAAAAAGTCATCACTATAAACGATTTATTACGTGCTTTTGCAATAAACTCTCTCTTTATAATTAGTGTTAATTTGCTCATTTTCTTAACTGTTTTTATTTATTGCCTGAATAAAAATATCGTTTGCACTTGGTATTAATTCTACAAAATGTTGTACTTCTCCTCTAGTTGTTAAAAATGATAACAAATCGTTTGCAGAATTTGTTTCTCCTAATTTCACATTCATTGTCATTTCTTCTCCAAGCAATTTAAAATCCGCAGGAAAAACTTCGAAACTCTCTTTTAATTGCGCTTTAACTTCATTCGGATTTGCTGTATTTAAGCCCACTTGAAAAGTATTTGTTCTAAACTCGCGTTTAATATCAGCCAACTTACCATCTAATATTTTGTTTGATTTATTAATTAATGCAATTTCATCACACATTTCTTCAACAGATTCCATTCTGTGGGTAGAAAAAATAATTGTTGCACCTTCATCTCTTAATTGTAAAATTTCTTTAGCAATTAATTGTGCATTTATTGGATCGAATCCAGAGAAAGGTTCATCAAAAATTAATAATTTAGGATTATGCATTACAGTAACTATAAATTGTACTTTTTGTGCCATTCCTTTTGATAATTCTTCAATTTTTTTACCCCACCAAGCAGAAATATCAAACTTATCGAACCAATATTTTAATCGTTTTTTAGCTTCAGTTTTAGACAAGCCTTTTAATTGAGCTAAATACAAAGCTTGTTCACCAACTTTCATCGATTTATATAAACCACGTTCTTCTGGTAAATAACCAATATCTGCAGTATGTTTTGGTGACAAAGGCTCACCATCTAATAAAATAGAGCCAGCATCTGCCATTGTAATTTGATTAATAATTCTTATTAATGAGGTTTTACCTGCTCCATTAGGACCAAGTAAACCATAAACACTACCTTTTGGTATATGGATAGAAACATCATTTAATGCTCTAAAATCTCCATAATTTTTTACAACATTATTTATTTCTAGTAAGTTATTCATAAATTAGAGTCGATTTTTTAAAGTTGATTAATCACAAATTTAGGTATTTTTTACAGCTATTAGTATCTAAACAAGAGATTTGTTACAGATAAATAAATTGTTAATTTTATTATGCACGCATAACTTTTTTAAAATTTACTATGCACGCATAATAAATTTTAATATATTTGTCAAAATGGACAAAAGTAAATCAATAGATCATCAATTAAGAGCAACTTGGCAAGCAGTCGCAAAACTATACAATGAGCAAGCAACAAAGTACGATAGCACAATGTCTTCTGCTTTTGTTTTGCTAACCATAGACAAAGTAAACGGAACACCATCAACTGCTTTAGGTCCATTAATGGGTATGGAACCCACTAGCCTTTCTAGAATATTAAAATCTATGGAAGAAAAAGGGGCTATTTACAGAGAAAAAAACCCAGATGATGGTAGAAGTGTTATTGTAAAACTAACAGATTATGGATTAGAAAGACGTAAATTTTCTAAAAATCACGTTTATCAATTTAACAATATTGTAAGAGAACATGTTAATGAAAATGATTTAGAATCTTTTTTTAAGGTGATGAAAACCATTAACATATTAATTGCCGAAAAGAAAATTTTTGAATCTACAAATCAAGATAAATAAGACATAGTTAACTAATTACAAAGAAATGACAAGAAGAATTAAAAAAGTAGCAATTATAGGATCTGGAATTATGGGTTCTGGTATTGCATGTCACTTTGCTAACATTGGTGTAGAAGTTCTTTTATTGGATATTGTTCCAAGAGAATTAAACGACAAAGAAAAAGCAAAAGGACTCACATTAGAAGATAAAGTAGTTCGTAATCGTTTGGTAAATGATGCTTTAACCACTTCTTTAAAATCGAAACCATCTCCTATTTATAGTCAAAAATTTGCAAGTAGAATTACTACTGGTAATTTAGACGATGATATTGCAAAAGTAGCAGATGTAGATTGGATTATGGAAGTTGTTGTAGAACGACTAGACATTAAAAAAATCGTTTTTGAAAAATTAGAGAAATATAGAACTCCTGGTACTATTATTTCTTCAAATACTTCTGGAATTCCGATTCAATTTATGAACGAAGGCAGAAGCGAAGATTTTCAGCAACATTTTGCAGTAACTCACTTTTTTAATCCTCCAAGATATTTAAAACTTTTCGAGGTTGTTCCAGGACCAAACTGTAAACAAGAAGTTACAGATTTCTTAATGATGTATGGTGACAAGTTTTTAGGTAAAACATCAGTTTTAGCAAAAGATACTCCTGCATTTATTGGGAATAGAATTGGAATTTTCGGAATTCAATCTTTATTTCATCAAGTAAAAGAATTAGGTTTAACTGTAGAGGAAGTTGATAAATTAACGGGCCCTGTAATTGGCCGTCCAAAATCGGCTACATTTAGAACTGTAGATGTTGTTGGGCTAGATACGTTGGTACACGTTGCCAATGGTATTTATGAAAATTGCCCAAATGATGAAGCACACGATTTATTTAAATTGCCAGGTTTCATCAACACAATGATGGAAAATAAATGGTTAGGAAGCAAAACTGGCCAAGGATTTTACAAAAAAGTAAAAAATGCTGATGGTAAAAGTGAAATTTTAACCTTAGACTTAGACACCTTAGAATATCGTTCTAAAAAACGTGCAAAATTTGCCACTTTAGAACTTACGAAAACGATTGATAAACCAATTGATAGATTTAAAGTTTTAGTAGGTGGTAAAGATAAAGCTGGTGAGTTTTACAGAAAGAACTTTGCTGCAATGTTTGCATACGTTCAAAATAGAATTCCAGAAATTTCTGACGAGCTTTATAAGATTGATGATGCCATGAAAGCTGGTTTTGGTTGGGAAAATGGTCCTTTCGAAATTTGGGATGCTGTTGGTGTAGAGAAAGGAATCGAATTAATGAAAGCAGAAGGAAATGAACCTGCTACTTGGGTAACAGAAATGTTAGCTACTGGTTCTACCTCTTTTTATTCTGTTAAAGAAGGTGCTACTTATTTTTATGATATTCCTTCAAAATCTCAAACTAAAAAACCAGGTCAGGATTCTTTTATCATTCTAGATAATATTAGAAAATCAAACGAAGTTTGGAAAAACTCTGGAGCTGTAATTGAAGATTTAGGAGACGGAATTTTAAACTTAGAGTTCCAATCTAAAATGAATACGATTGGTGGTGATGTTTTAGCTGCAATTAATAAAGCAATTGATTTAGCAGAGAAAAATCACCAAGGATTAATTATTGGTAATCAAGCTGCAAACTTTTCTGTAGGTGCCAATATAGGTATGATTTTTATGATGGCTGTAGAGCAAGAATATGATGAATTAAATTATGCCATTAAATATTTTCAAGACACCATGATGCGTATGCGTTATTCTGCAATACCAACTATTTCTGCTCCTCATGGAATGGCTTTAGGTGGTGGTTGTGAAATATCACTTCATGCAGATAAAGTTGTTGCAGCAGCAGAAACTTATATAGGTTTAGTAGAATTTGGAGTTGGTGTAATTCCTGGTGGTGGTGGCTCTAAAGAAATGGCTTTAAGAGCATCAGATTTATTTCATAAAGGTGATGTTCAATTGAATGTTTTACAAGAACATTTCCTAACAATTGGTATGGCAAAAGTTGCAACTTCTGCTTACGAAGCTTTCGATTTAGGTTTATTACAAAAAGGAAAAGATGTAGTGGTTGTAAATAAAGACAGACAAATTGCACAGGCTAAAAAGCATGCGTTATTAATGGCAGATGCAGGTTACACACAACCAACAAAACGCAATGATGTTTTAGTTTTAGGTAAACAAGCACTAGGGATGTTCTTAGTAGGTACAGATTCTATGGAAGCAAGTAACTATATTTCTGCTCACGATCAGAAAATTGCAAATAAATTGGCTTATGTAATGGCTGGTGGAGATTTATCTGAACCAACAAAAGTATCTGAACAATACTTATTAGATATTGAGCGCGAAGCTTTTTTAAGTTTATGTACAGAACGTAAAACTTTAGAAAGAATTCAGCACATGTTAAAAACGGGTAAACCTTTACGTAACTAAAGTTACTCTAGCTATTTGCACTTAGCTATTAGCTACTTGTAAATAAATATTAACCTATAGCTAAAAGCCAAAAGCGATTAGCCAAAAGCTAAAAATAAAATGAAAACAGCATATATAGTAAAAGCATATAGAACAGCAGTTGGTAAAGCACCAAAAGGACTGTTCAGATTTAAAAGAGCTGACGAATTAGCTGCAGAAACCATTCAATATATGATGAATGAACTGCCTAATTTTGATAAAAAAAGAATTGATGATGTAATTGTTGGTAATGCAATGCCAGAAGGTGCTCAAGGTTTAAATATGGCACGTTTAATCTCTTTAATGGGATTAGATATTGTTGATGTTCCTGGGGTAACTGTAAACCGTTTTTGTTCTTCAGGATTAGAAACAATTGGTATGGCTGTTGCTAAAATTCAATCTGGAATGGCAGATTGTATTATTGCAGGTGGAGCAGAAAGTATGAGCTCTGTACCAATGACAGGTTTTAAACCAGAATTAAATTATGATACAGTTGCTGCTGGTCATGAAGAATATTATTGGGGAATGGGTAATACAGCAGAAGCTGTTGCCAACGAATTTAAAGTGTCAAGAAAAGACCAAGATGAGTTTGCTTTAAACTCGCATTTAAAAGCATTAAGAGCTTTAGAAGAAAATAGATTTCAAGACCAAATTGTACCTATAGAAGTAGAACAAACTTTTATTGATGCAAAAGGTAAAAAAGCAACCAAAAAATATACAGTTAACAAAGATGAAGGTCCAAGAAAAGGATCGAATATTGAAGGTTTAGCTAGATTACGTCCTGTTTTTGCTGCTGGTGGAAGTGTAACTGCTGGTAATTCATCTCAAATGAGTGATGGTGCTGCTTTTGCTTTGGTAATGAGCGAAGAAATGGTGAAAGAATTGAATCTAGAACCTATAGCAAGAATGGTAAGTTATGCTGCTGCAGGTGTACCTCCAAGAATTATGGGAATTGGACCAGTTGCTGCAATTCCGAAAGCATTAAAACAAGCAGGTTTACAACAAAATGATGTTGAATTAATAGAGTTAAATGAAGCTTTTGCTTCTCAATCTTTAGCTGTAATTCGCGAGTTAGGCTTAAACCCTGATATCATCAACGTAAATGGTGGAGCTATTGCATTAGGTCATCCTTTAGGTTGTACAGGTGCAAAATTATCTGTGCAATTGTTTGATGAAATGCGCAAAAGAGAAATGAATAATAAATACGGAATGGTTACCATGTGTGTAGGAACAGGACAAGGTGCTGCAGGTATTTTTGAATTTTTAAACTAATCATCCGTAAAAAACATTAAAATGGAAACTACAAACAAAGACATATTAAGAGGAGGACAATTCCTAGTTAAAGAAACAAATTGTCAAGATGTATTTACTCCAGAAGATTTTTCTGAAGAGCAAGTAATGATGAAAGAAGCTGTAAGTGAATTTACAGACAGAGAAATTGTTGCAAATAGAGATCGTTTTGAAGCTAAAGATTATGCATTAACAGAAGAAGTAATGAAAAAAGCTGGAGAACTTGGCTTTTTAGGTGTGGCTGTTCCTGAAGAATATGGAGGAATGGGAATGGGCTTTGTTTCTACTATGATTACTTGCGAATATATTTCGAGTGGAAATGGCTCTTTAAGTACTGCTTTTGGTGCACATACAGGTATTGGTACAATGCCAATTACATTGTATGGAACTGAAGAACAAAAACAAAAATATGTACCAAAATTAGCTTCTGGTGAGTGGATGGGTGCATATTGTTTAACGGAACCAGGTGCAGGTTCTGATGCCAACTCTGGTAAAACTACAGCTGAATTAACAGAAGATGGAAAATCATACAAAATTAATGGGCAAAAAATGTGGATCTCAAATGCAGGTTTCTGTAATGTGATGATCGTTTTTGCACGTATAGAAGATGATAAAAACATTACTGGATTTATTGTTGAGTATGATGCTGAAAATCCGAATGGAATTACTTTAGGTGAAGAAGAACATAAGTTAGGTATTAGAGCTAGTTCTACAAGACAAGTATTTTATAACGATACAATTGTACCTGCAGAAAATATGCTATCTGTTAGAGGTGGTGGATTTAAAATTGCTGTAAACGCATTAAATGT
The DNA here is from genome assembly GCF_018861005.1 of Polaribacter vadi. Taxonomy (GTDB): domain Bacteria; phylum Bacteroidota; class Bacteroidia; order Flavobacteriales; family Flavobacteriaceae; genus Polaribacter; species Polaribacter vadi_A. Next base: position 215,218 of record NZ_JAHKQL010000034.1, on the reverse strand, counting down.
TGGTCGTATTAAATTGGCTGCAGCTTGTATCGATTCTCAAAGAAGAGTGTTAACAACTGCTTTACAATATGCAACAGAAAGAAAACAATTTAAAACTCCTATTGCAGAGTTTGGTGCTATAAAAGCCAAATTAGCTGAAATGGCTACAAATTGTTATGCAGGTGAATCTGCTAGTTATAGAGCTTCTAAAAATATTGAAGATAGAATTAATATGAGAATGGCTTCTGGTAACACACATCAAGAAGCTGAATTAAAAGGTGTTGAAGAATATGCAATTGAATGCTCTATCTTAAAAGTAACTGTTTCTGAAGATGTACAAGCTTGTGCAGATGAAGGTATCCAAATTTTTGGAGGAATGGGCTTTTCTGAAGAAACTCCTATGGAGGCTGCTTGGAGAGACGCAAGAATTGCTCGTATTTACGAAGGTACAAACGAAATTAACAGAATGCTTTCAGTTGGTATGTTAATTAAAAAAGCAATGAAAGGTCACGTAGATTTATTAGGGCCTGCTACTGCTGTTGGAGATGAGTTAATGGGTATTCCTTCTTTTGATACACCAGATTATTCTGAACTTTTTGCAGAAGAAAAAGAAATGATTGCTAAACTAAAGAAAGTCTTTTTAATGGTTGCAGGTTCTGCAATTCAAAAATATGGACCAGATTTAGAGCAACATCAACAATTATTAATGGCAGCTGCAAATATTTTAAATGAGATTTATTTAGCAGAATCTACTTTATTACGTGCAGAAAAAAATGCAAAACGTTTTGGAGAAGATGCACAAGAAGGCCAAATAGCTATGGCTAAGTTATACTTATACAATGCTGTAGAAATTATTGCCAAAAATGGTAGAGAAGGTGTTGTGTCTTTTGCTGAAGGAGATGAGCAACGTATGTTATTAATGGGTTTAAAACGTTTTACTAAATATGCTAACTATCCTAATGTTGTTGCACTAAGAAACACTATAGCAGAAAAACTAAAAGCAGAAAACAAATATTGTTTTTAAAAATTATTTTAAAACTAAAAATGTTTTAAATTTAGTTGTTTGTTTAAAAAGACCATTGTAATTAATGGTCTTTTGTTATATTTGCCATTGAAATTCCCTGATTAACCATAACTTTAACCAATTTATGAAAACAAAACTATTTTCATTTATTTTATTTTTTGTGCTTTTAGGGAGCTGTAAAGAACCAAAGGTAATTGAAATCAACTCCGAAAAATTATTAGAATCTATTAAGTTTCTTTCTAGTGATGAAATGCAAGGAAGATCTTTTTCTGCTCCAGGTAATTTAAAAGCAAGACAATATATTGTAGATCAATTTACAGCATTAGGTTTACAAAAAGTAATGAATAACGATTACGTACAAGAATTCTCTCATACATTTAAAGGTAAAAGTAGACACGAGGTTTTTCCTATGACAAAACCAAAACCATTAGATGATTACTCTAATGTACCAGACACAACTGCAACTGGGGGTAATGTAATTGGTATGCTTAAGGGCCAAACAAATAAAACTTTTGTAATTAGTGCTCATTTTGATCATTTAGGTATAAGAAAAGGTAATATCTATAATGGTGCAGATGATAATGCTTCTGGTACAGCTGCTTTATTTACAATTGCAAAATATTTTAAAGACAAACCAACAAAGCATAATTTAATATTTGCTGCTGTAGATGCAGAAGAAATTGGTTCTTTAGGTGCTGATTATTTTTTAAAAAATTATAATGACAAATCTAATATTGATTTAAATATTAATATGGATATGATTGCACATAGTGATTACGATCCTGAGTTATTTGTAAGTGGTTTATACCATTATCCAGATTTAAGAGATCCTTTAGAAGATATAAAATCAGAAAAAATAATTTTATTATTTGGTCATGATGACCCTGAAAACAAAGAACAAAGTGATTGGACTTTCTCTTCTGACCATCGAGTTTTTCATAAAGCACAAATACCTTTTATTTATTTTGGGGTTCCAGATCATAAAGACTATCATAGAAGTACAGACACTTTTGGTTCTATAAACCAAGATTTTTATATAGAGGCTGTAAAGATTGTAATTCAAGCTATAGAAAATCTTGATGAAGATTTAAGTGAATAAATTTAAAAGAGGTTACAATTTGTAACCTCTTTTTTTTGATAAATTATTTAAATTAATAGTAATCTTAATTTTATCAGTTTCTACTTCTTGTAAATCAGTTCAAAAACCATTAGTATAGATATCGTTTTTTTTATTGATGATAAATTAACAAAAACCAAGTAACTGATATAGCTTTTGAAGCCCATATTTTATCCATAGAAAATCTAAAAACAAGAAAAAAGAGCAACAATTGAAGTTCAGTTTAACTCCTTTTCTAATAGAAAAATTCTAGAAAACAATCCTTTTGTTTTTTATAGAAATAGATGGAAAAAGATTTAGTTTATAACTTTAAATTAATTTAAAGTTATACTAACACACTGCATTAAGTTTCTTAAGAATTAAGAAAAGTTCTGTTATTATACTTATTTCAAATTCAAAAAAAAAATCATTCTAAATAGTTTTTGTAATTTATCGTAAATTAGTTATATTAAAGCATCAATTATGAAACGAATCACAAAAATATATTTACCATCTCTTCTAAGTCTACTCTTTTTTTATTGTTCAAAACCTGAAGTGAAAAAAGAGAAACCAAAATCAAATACAATTATAGTAAAAAAAAATCCTGACTTTGATAAATATTGGTATTCAGGAAAAGCAGAAATAACTTCGTATAAACTATTACAAGTTCGTTATGGAGAAATTTATGAAGGAACTGCTGTAAACATCTTTGTAACAGAAGGTTTTTTACCCGAAAAACAAGTAAAAGCTGATTATCAAAATAAAAAAAATATTCCTGTTATAAAATTAAATAGTACTAAGAAATTTACAACTGGTATTTATCCATATTCTATAATGACAAGTACCTTCTCTCCTATTAATATCAACAAAAAAGCTCTTAAAATTTCTTTTTCTAGTCAAGAATGGTGTGGAAATACTTTTGCTCAATTAAACAATAAAAGCGATTATCAAATTCAGTTTTATTCTTATTTTGAAACCAATTCTGATAAGAAAATTACATTAAAAAAAGAAATTTTAGAAAATGAACTTTGGAATCAACTGAGAATATCACCAGAAAAAATACCTATTGGTGAATTGCAAATTATTCCATCTTTTGAGTATTTGAGCTTGAATCATAAAAAAATTAAAGCTTACAAAGCTGAGGCTAGTTTGGTGAAAAACAGCAATTTTTTAGTCTATACAATCAATTACCCATCACTAAAAAGAAAACTTTCTATACAATTAACAAAAGAATTTCCATTTATTATAGAATCTTGGGAAGAAGAAATAGTTAGTCGTAATAAAACTTTAATAACTAAAGCAGAAAAAATAAAAACGTTACAAACTGCATATTGGAGTAAAAATGGAACTGCTGATGTTGATGAACGAAAAGCATTAGGCTTATAAATTCATATAATTATGAAAATATCAGAATCTAAAATTTTCATTCTATCTGGATTAGTAAATATAATTGCTATTTTAATTTTATCTCGCTTTTTTACTAACCAATATATTCCTAAATATGATGCTATAGTAATGTCTAACTTTGGGTTATTAATCATTGTTCTTTGGGGTTTTGCGTATATCTCAGTTGCTAAAAGTTATAAAAAAGTAAAATGGATTGTGGCTGTATTTGCAATCGAAAAACTAATTTATGCACTTATTTGGTTGAATTGGCGTCTACAAAACAATATTTCTCCAATTTTTGAAAAAGATATAATGACTGGTATTTTCTATTCAATTTACGGAATTAACGATACTATCTTTTTTATCTTCTTCTCTATGGTTTTTATAAAATTATTTAGAAATAAAGCTATTTAAAACAGCTAATCCCTTTTTTATCAATACTTTTGCACGCAATTTGAAAACAAAGCAATGAAACGTATAAAACAATATAAAAAACTCTTTAACGTAGAAGGAGCAATCGATCTTAAAGAATTAAAGAAAACTTATCGAGGTTTAGTAAAAGAATGGCATCCAGATAAATTTCAGGATGAAGAAAAAAAAGCAGAAGCAGATATAAAAAGTACAGAAATTATAGATGGATATCACTTTTTGGTAAGTATTGCTCCTGAAACTAAAGAAGCAAATTTAGAGGCTTATAAAAAAACGATTACAGAATTTCAAGTTGCAGATTGGCATCATAAAAGTATGTTGTTAGAAGTAACTTTTACTGATGGTAATACTTATGAATATTTTGGTGTAAATAAAATTCTTTTCGGAAAATTTGTAAATGCTAGATCTATGAATAATTTTGGTAAAAGAAATATTTTTAATTCTTTTACGTACAGAAAATCGATGAAAGCTTCTGTATCAGCTTAAAACACTGATTTAATTATATAAAAAAAAGAGATTACAAAAAATGTAATCTCTTTTTTTTATATCAAAATTTAAATCTATTCTAAAGCACCTAAATAGCGCTCTGCATCTAGAGCTGCCATACAACCAGTTCCTGCAGCAGTAACAGCTTGTCTGTATTCTTTATCTTGTATATCTCCTGCTGCGAAAACTCCAGGCATATTTGTTTTTGTAGATTTCCCTTCAGTAATTAAATAACCTGTTTCATCCATATCTAAAACACCTTTAAATAAATCTGAATTTGGTTTATGACCAATAGCAATAAACACTCCTGTTACAGAAATATCGTGCTTTTCTTTTGTTTGATTATTGATTGCTCTTACACCTTCTACAACATTACCACCTAAAACCTCATCAATTTCTGTATTATATAAAACTTCGATATTTTCAGTTTTATTAACTCTATGTTGCATTGCTTTAGATGCTCTCATATAATCTTTACGCACCAGTAAAGTTACTTTTTTACAAATATTCGCTAAATAAGTAGCTTCTTCAGCAGCAGTATCTCCTGCTCCAACAACTACAACATCTTGTCCTTTATAGAAAAAACCATCGCAAGTGGCACAGGCAGAAACTCCACCTCCAATTAAACGTTGTTCACTTTCTAAACCTAAATATTTTGCAGTTGCCCCAGTAGAAATAATAATTGTTTCTGCTTCAATTTCTTTAGACTCATCAACAATCACTTTGTGTTTACCTCCTACTTCTGGGTTTAATTCTACTTTAGTAACTAAACCAAAACGAACTTCTGTACCAAAACGTTCTGCTTGTTTTTGTAAATCAGTCATCATAGCTGTACCATCAGTTCCATTTGGGTATCCAGGAAAATTATCAACCTCTGTTGTAGTTGTTAATTGACCTCCCATTTGCATACCTGTGTACATTACTGGTTTCATGTCTGCTCTTGCAGCATAAATTGCGGCAGTATAACCTGCAGGTCCAGAACCAATAATTAAACATTTAATTTTTTCTATATTTTCAGACATAATATTGTGTATCAATTTTGAATAGTAAAAATAAAAATTTTTACATCTTAAAAAAGAGAAAGTTTATAAGTTTTTATGATGAAAAAATAAGAGAAAAGAATAGTAATAAAATAAGTTAAAAATCTATTGTGGTAGCAAACGAACTATACCCAAATTTTCAACTCCTATATAGATAAAACCGTCTAAACCTTGCTCAATAGAACGCACTCTACCAATATCTTTCAGTAATTTAACTTCTTTAAAAACTTTATTTCCTTTTAAAATACATCTGCTCACATATTGGAATTTTAATGAACCAACTAACAAATTACCTTTCCATTTTCCATATTTATCACTATTGATAAAAGCCATACCACTTGGTGCTATAGAAGGTGTCCAATAATGAATAGGACTTTTCATACCTGGAGCACTTGTTTTATCTGTAAATTTAGTACCACTATAATTAATTCCATAGCTTACTTTTGGCCATCCATAATTTTCTCCTTTTTGTATGATGTTTATTTCATCTCCACCTTTTGGTCCATGTTCATGAGCCCAAATTTCATTAGTAAAAGGATTCATTTCCATTCCTTGCGGATTTCGATGTCCATAACTATAAATTGCCTTTTTGGCATTTTTATGATGTACAAACGGATTATCTTTAGGGATTGAACCATCATCATTCAATCGATAAATTTTGCCACAATCTCTGGTAATATCTTGCGGATTTACATCTCTATTCCCTCTGTCTCCAATGCTAAAATAAATATGATTTTTTTCATCAAAAGTAATTCTAGAGCCAAAATGTTGACCTCTTGTAGTATTTGGATACGCCTTATATAAAATTTCTTTATTTATTAATTGATTGTCTTCTAATTTTGCCCTCATTAAAGTGGTGTTACCTCCACTACCTGAACCTTCTGAAGAAGCGAAAGTAAAATAGATCCACCCATTTTCTTTGTAATTCGGATGTAATTCAACATCCATTAAACCACCTTGACCACGAACATAAATTTTTGGAAGATTTGTAACCTGGGTTTTCTTACCATTTTTAAAATGAATTAACCTTCCATCTTTTTCTGAGATTAACATAGAATTATCTGGCAAAAAAGTAAAACCCCAAGGATTTTTTAAACCAGGAACAATCAATTCATATTCCTTATTTTGAGAAAATATTGATAAACTAAAGAAGAATATTGTTATAAAAATAAAATGTTTCATAATCTTTAAAATTAAAATCTAAAAACAAATACAATATATAAATATTATTCTATATTTGCAGTCCTAAATTTGATGACTATTTTCGGGGTGTAGCGTAGCCCGGTCATCGCGCCTCGTTTGGGACGAGGAGGTCGCAGGTTCGAATCCTGCCACCCCGACTAAAATGAATACCAATAGAAACTAAAACCTTGTAAATCGTATGATTTACAAGGTTTTGTAGTTTTTGGGTTATCATAAGAATTGAATTAATATAGTTTAGTTTGGTTCACAATTCGGTTCACAGTTTCAAAACACAAAAAGTGTGAACCAATTGAAGCCTCAATAAACTGTATTTGAAATAGTTGATTTGACTTTCGTCTAAAAGAATGTTTAATTAAAAGACGACAACTATGAAATCACAAATTAATTTTACCTTATCTTTTTGGGTAAACGCAACACGTATTAAAAACAACCAAGTATCTGTATATGGTAGAATAACTGTAAATGGCAAAAGAGCTAATATTAGCTTACAACGAAAAGTTATTCTATCTGAATGGGATTCTAGAAGAGGAAGAGCAAAAGGTAATAAACAAGAATCACGTTTACTCAATAGATATTTAGACCAGGTTAAAAATAGAGTTTATACAGCATATGATGAACTTATAAAAGAAAAAGCATTTATCTGCTCTCAATCTATTAAAGCTCGTTTTTTAGGTGAAGACAATGAAGAATATTCTTTACTTACTTTAATCGATTATCACAACACTCAAATGAGTGAATCTTTAACTTATGGGACTTTAAAAAACTACTTCACAACTCAAAAGTATATCAAACTATTTTTGACTAATAAAAGAAAAATTCAAGACATATATTTATCTCAATTAACATATCGTTTTGTTGTTGACTTTGAAAAATTCTTGCGTTCATATGTTCCTTCAGACCATCAAAAACAGATGGAAAACAACACAGTAATGAAACATATTCAAAGACTCCGTAAAATGGTAACTTTAGCTTATAAAATGGAATGGATTGACAAAGACCCTTTTATAAAGTTTAAGCCCACTTATATTAAAAATGAACGCGAATTTTTAAGAGAAGATGAGTTACAAAAAATCATTAAAAGAAAATTTGATATAGAAAGATTAATCCTGGTCAAAGACTTGTTTATTTTTAGTTGCTATACAGGATTATCTTACATAGATGTTATGCAGCTAAACGAAGATAACATAAGTTTAGGAATTGATGGAGGTAAATGGATTATCACAAATAGACAGAAAACACACAATAAAGTTAAAATACCTCTATTACCAATAGCTGAAATTTTAATTAAGAAATATAAAGGTCACATTAAAACAAAAAAAACTAAAACATTATTCCCTAACATTTCAAATCAAAAATTAAATTCATACTTAAAAGAAATTGCAGATTTAAGTGGCATAAAAAAGAATCTTACTTTCCATATCGCTAGACATACTTTTGCTACTACTATAACTTTAAGTAATGGTGTGCCTATAGAAACTGTTTCAAAATTATTAGGTCATACAAAAATTGCTACAACGCAGATTTATGCTAAAGTTATTGAAAGAAAAGTTAGTGATGATATGGCTTCATTAAGAAGTAAATTAGAGAAAACTACTTACAGAAGTAAAAATATAGAAATAGGCAGATAAATTTGAGGTTTTAATTTTTTAACATACTATTTAATCTTTTTTGTTACTATTTTGTACCTTTGTATTCAGAATGTCAAAGTTATCACATAAAATATTAGCTATTTTAATGTCGTTTGTAGTTTTATTTTCTACAACTTCATTTGCTATCACAAAACATTTTTGTGGTGTGACTCTTGTAGATACTGCAATTTTTTCTGAAGCTTCAACTTGTGGGATGGAAAGTCAAAAAGATACTTCTCCAACTATTTCTGGTTGTTCAATCATAAAAAAAGATTGTTGCAAAGATGAACAAGTATTAATTGATGGTCAAGACGAAGTACAATTGCAGGTTGATAAAATATCTTTTAACCAAGAATTATTTATTGCTTCGTTTATCTACACATACATTAATCTTTTTGAAAATTTAGAGAATAATGTATCTTCATTCGAAGAATACGAACCACCACTCGTCATAAAAGAAATCTTCAAGATTGACGAGACTTATTTAATTTGATTTTTAAACAATAGACTATAATATCCTATAACTGCAATGTTATAAGGATAATTTGTTGTATTCGATGTTTTTCTAACATCTATGTCTAACTGTTTAATAATCAAAATATAATGCTAAATAAAAGCATCAAATTCTTAATAGAAAATAAACTTGTCGCAGTTTTATTGCTCTTACTTTTTGTAGGTTGGGGTACTGTAAATGCTCCTTTTAATTGGGATATTCCATTTTTACCAAGGAATCCTGTAGCTGTTGATGCCATTCCAGATATTGGCGAAAATCAGCAAATAGTATTCACAAAGTGGGATGGTCGTTCACCTCAAGATATTGAAGATCAAATTACATATCCATTAACAACTTCGTTATTAGGTATTCCAGGAGTTAAAACAATTAGAAGTTCTTCTATGTTTGGTTTTTCCAGTATCTACATTATTTTCGAAGAGGATATCGAGTTTTATTGGAGCAGAAGTAGAATTTTAGAAAAACTAAATTCATTACCTAACAATTTATTACCAGAAGGTGTAAATCCTGCTTTAGGTCCAGATGCCACAGGTTTAGGACAAATATTTTGGTACACTTTAGAAGGTCGTGATGAAAAAGGAAACGTTACTGGTGGTTGGGATTTACAAGAATTGCGAAGTATTCAAGATTACTACGTAAAATACGGATTGTCATCTGCAAGTGGCGTTTCTGAAGTTGCCTCAATTGGTGGTTATGTTCAAGAATATCAAGTGGACGTGAATCCAGAATTAATGCGTCAATACAATATTGGTTTAAATCAAGTTGTAAAAGCCGTTAAAAGTAGTAATCAAGATATTGGAGCACAAACTTTAGAAATCAATCAAGCTGAATATTTAGTTCGTGGTTTGGGGTATATTAAATCTATCGAAGATATTGAAAACGCAGTAGTTATTTCCGAAGATTTTACAGCAATCAAAATAAAAGATATTGGTAAAGTTTCTTTAGGTCCTGCTACAAGAAGAGGTTTGTTAGATAAAGAAGGGGCAGAAGTTGTTGGAGGTGTTGTAGTTGCAAGATATGGCGCAAATCCTATGGAAGTAATTACGAATGTAAAAGCTCAAATTGAAGAATTAAAAGGAGGTTTACCAACAAAAGTTTTAGCAGATGGTAGAACATCACAAGTAACTATTGTTCCTTTTTACGATAGAACAGAATTAATTGAAGAAACTTTAGATACACTAAATGAAGCGTTAACATTAGAAATTTTGATTACCATTTTGGTAATTATTGTAATGGTTTTCAATCTTCGAGCTTCAATTTTAATATCTGGTTTATTACCTGTTGCAGTTTTAATGGTTTTTGTAACGATGAAACTATTTAATGTGGATGCAAATATTGTAGCACTTTCAGGTATTGCAATTGCGATAGGAACTATGGTTGATGTTGGCGTAATTCTCGCCGAAAATATGATTCGTCATTTAGATGATAAAAAGTTACAAACTCGTGAAGATGGAACAAAATATACTACAGACGAAGTAATTTATAATGCAACTGCAGAAGTTTCTGGTGCCATTTTAACAGCAGTTTTAACAACAATTATAAGTTTTGTACCTGTTTTTACGATGATTGGTGCAGAAGGTAAATTGTTTAGACCTTTGGCGTTTACAAAAACAATGGCACTATCAGCTTCTTTGGTTATTGCTTTGTTTTTAATTCCCCCTTTTGCAGCTTATCTATTCAGAAAAACAACGCTAAAAAAATCTTTTAATCATATTATAAATATCGCTTTAATAGTGGCTGGTATTGTAATTACAATTAGTGGTTATTGGTTAGGAGTAATTCTAATTGCTTTTGGAGTTAATGGTTTATTAGTTGTTATAGGAAAACTAAACAAGAAAAATAACAACCTTATAAATATCATTATTTCTTGTACAGCTATTATATTCTTACTCGCAGAATATTGGCGTCCATTAGGTTTTAATAGAAGTATCTTCATCAACTTACTTTTTGTAGCCATTATTTGCTTTGGTATTTTAGGAATATTTTCAGTTTTTAGAAAATATTATGGCCAAATTTTAAAATGGGCCTTGGCTAATAAAATATTGTTTTTAATAATTCCTGCAACTGTTCTTATTTTTGGAGGTTGGATTTTAAACAACACAGGTAAAGAATTTATGCCTTCTTTAAATGAAGGTTCATTTTTATTAATGCCAACTTCGTTGCCACATTCTGGAGTTGCAGAAAATAAACGCGTTTTACAACAATTGGATATGGCAGTAACCACAATTCCAGAAATTGAAACTGTGGTTGGTAAAGCTGGTAGAACAGAATCTGCTTTAGATCCTGCACCTTTATCAATGTATGAAAATATGATTCAGTATAAAACTGAATATATAAGAAATTCAGAGGGAAAAAGACAACGTTATAAAGTAAATGAAGATGGTGCTTTTGAATTGAAAAATGGTGGTTTTGTAACAAATCCGAATAATTCTAAAAATGTCTCCTTGAGCGTAGTCGAAAGGTCTCAACTTATCGAAGATGAAGATGGAGAATACTACAGAAATTGGCGACCAGAAATTAGTTCTCCAGATGATATTTGGAATGAAATTGTAAAAGTCACCAAATTACCAGGCGTTACTTCTGCTCCAAAATTACAACCCATAGAAACAAGGTTGGTAATGCTTCAAACAGGTATGCGTGCACCTTTGGGAATAAAAGTAAAAGGACAAGATTTAAAACAAATTGAAGCTTTTGGTTTGCAATTAGAAAGCTTTTTAAAACAAGCAGAAGGTGTTAAAGTAGAAGCTGTTTTTGCAGATAGAATTGTTGGAAAACCATACTTACTGATTGATATTGATAGAGAAAAAATAGCACGTTATGGAATTTCTATTGAAGATGTTCAGAATGTTTTAAAAGTTGCAGTTGGTGGTATGCAATTAACTCAAACTGTGGAAGGAAGAGAACGTTATGGTATTCGAGTTCGTTATCCAAGAGAATTGCGTAACAATCCTGAATCGATAAAAGACATTTATATTCCTGTTGAAAAAGGGAATCCTATTCCTTTAAGTGAGTTAGCAACGATTAGATATGAGCAAGGTCCACAAGTTATAAAAAGTGAAGATACTTTTTTAATTGGTTATGTATTGTTTGATAAATTAGATGGTTTTGCAGAAGTTGATGTAGTAGAAAATGCCCAAGAATTGTTTCAACAAAAAATAGATTCTGGTGTATTAACGGTTCCAAAAGGCATCAGTTATAAATTTACGGGAACTTATGAAAACCAATTACGTGCAGAAAAAACACTGTCTGTTATAGTTCCATTAGCATTAGCAATTATTTTCTTGATTTTATATTTTCAGTTTAAATCGATTGCTACATCATTTATGGTTTTTACAGCCATAACCATTGCTTTTGCAGGTGGTTTTATTATGATTTGGTTATATGGGCAAGATTGGTTTTTCAATTTTAGCTTTTTTGGTGCAAATATGCGAGACTTATTTAATATGAAAACCATCAATTTAAGTGTGGCAGTTTGGGTTGGTTTTATTGCATTGTTTGGTATTGCTACAGATGATGGTGTAGTTATGGCAACCTATTTAACACAAACTTTTAAACGTGAAAAACCTGCAGATAAAAAGAGTATACGAGCTTCAGCTTTACAAGCTGCAGAAAAAAGAATTCGTCCTTGTTTAATGACTACTGTTACAACAATTTTAGCATTATTACCAGTTTTAACCTCTACAGGAAAAGGAAGCGATATTATGATTCCAATGGCGATTCCAATTTTTGGAGGAATGGTTATAGATATCACATCTTATTTTCTTTTACCTGTTTTATATAGTTGGAGAGAAGAATTCAAATTAAAAAAAGAAAACAAATGAAAAATTTAATTTTTACACTCATAAGTTTTTTAGCTTTTGGTTTTTCAAATGCACAAGAATTAAATGTACTTATTGAGCAAGCTCTAAAAAATAACCCAGCAATTCAAAAATTTGAATTGCAATATAATATTGCTTCAGAAAAAGTGAATGAAGTAAATACATTGCCAAATACTGAATTTGGTGTTGGGTATTTTGTAAGTGAACCAGAAACAAGAACTGGAGCACAACGTTTTAGAATTTCTGTGAAGCAAATGTTGCCTTGGTTTGGTACAATTACTTCCAGAGAAAGCTATGTTTCTTCTATGGCAGAGGTTAAATATGAAGACATTGTTATAGCCAAACGAAAACTAATTACTTCAGTTTCCCAATCATATTATAATTTGTATGCAAATAAAGCAAAGCAAAATGTTTTAAAAGAAAATATAAAACTACTTCAAACTTATGAAACATTAGCATTAACATCCGTTGAAGTTAATAAGGCATCTATGGTAGATGTATTGCGTTTGCAAATGCGCCAAAATGAAATGGAGCAATTATTGGCAATTTTAAATCAACAGTATTTAGCAGAACAAACTACCTTCAATAAGTTATTGAATCGTGATAAATCAATTATTATAAATGTTGTGAGTGATTTGAATTTTCCTGCAGAAAATTTTGATACCAAAACTAATAATTTATCAGTTCATCCAGAACTATTAAAGTACGATAGATTGTATCAATCTATAGAAAAATCAGAATTATTAAATCAGAAAGAAAGCGCTCCAATGATTGGTTTTGGTTTAGATTATATAAATGTTACAGAACGTCCAAATATTAGTTTTAGTGATAATGGTAAAGATATTTTGATGCCAATGGTATCTCTTTCTATTCCTATTTTTAATAATAGTTATAAATCAAAAACCAAACAAAATAGCTTACAACAAGAAGAAGTTTTAGCACAGAAGCAAGAACGAAAAAATAAATTAGAAACGTTTTTAGATAAAGCAAAAAACGAACGCATTTCTGCAAGAATTAGTTATAAAACACAAACTAAAAATCTGAAACAAGCTAAAAGTGCAGAAGAAATTCTAATTAAAAACTACGAAACTGGTACTATAGATTTTAATGATGTTTTAGATATTCAAGAGTTACAATTAAAGTTTGAAATGAATCAAATTGAATCTATAAAATCCTACTTCGTACAAACCACAATTATTAATTATCTAACCAATTAAAAAAGATGCAAACACTAAATATAAAAAATATGGTTTGTAACAGATGTAAAACAGTTGTTCAACAGTTATTTAATAATGTAGGTTTTCAGGTCTTGTCTATAGAACTTGGTAAAGTTGTGATAAAAGAAAATGACAATAATAATTTTGAAAAACTTGAAAAGGCATTAAAAAAGGAAGGTTTCGAAATTATTAAAGAGACATCAAAAGCTTTGATAGAAAAATTAAAATAGCACTAATTAAACATATTGATAAAAGTGACACAGACTATATACTTTCTGAATTAGCAAACGAATTAGGTAAAACATATTCTTTTTTAAGCAAGTCTTTTAGTAAATCTGAAGGCATAACACTTGAGAAATATTTTATAAGTCTCAAAATTGAAAAAGTAAAAGAACACATCCAACTAAATCACTTAAACTTTACAGAAATAGCGTACAGTTTAAACTATAATAATAGCAGTCATTTAGCAAAACAATTTAAAAATAATACAGGTATTACAATGACAGATTATAAAAAATCGGAGATATGGAATAGAAAGTCTTTAGACAAAATTGTATAAATATGAACCATAATTAGAAAAGTAAATTAGAAAAGCTCAATGTAATTTTACAGATTAATTTAAAATATTTAATAATGAAACACACGTATAATATTACAGGAATGACTTGTGGTGGTTGCAAAGCTTCCGTAGAAAAATATTTAGGAGATATAAATAATGTTACCAATGTTTCTGTAAATCTCGAAAAAGGAGAAGCAGAAGTTACAATGGAAAAACATATAGAAACCAAAGTTCTAAAAGATGCTTTGCCAGAAAAATATACACTTTCAGAAAAAAATGAAGAAAAGAAAGAAATACCAGCAGTAGATTTTGGTGAAGAATTTGAAAAATCAAAATTCGAGCAATTAAAACCATTATTTCTAATCATCTTTTATATTACAACTGCAGGTATTTTATTGAATTACAAAAACTGGAATTGGAGTAGTTTTATGCTCGATTTTATGGGTTTATTCTACATTGTATTTAGCTTTTTTAAAATGTTAGATTTAAAAGGATTTCCAGATTCATTTAGAATGTATGATTCTTTGGCAAAAAGAGTCCCTATTTATGGGAATATTTATCCCTTTATAGAAACTGCATTAGGTCTAATGTTTTTAATGCGTTTCGAAATAAATATAGCTCTAATAATTACACTGGTTATTTTAGGTATTACTACAATTGGAGTTACAAAAACACTTTTAGACAAAAAAGCAATTAGATGCGCTTGTCTTGGTACTGCTTTAAAGTTACCAATGACAGAAGCTACTTTTATAGAAAACGCAATTATGATTATAATGGCAGTTTTAATGTTAACAATTTAAAATAGAAAATTATGAATTCAAATGAACACAAAAACAATAATAAAAATATGAGCAATTACACCAAATTCCTTTTAATGTTAGGTTTATCTTTTATAGCGATGTACATAACTATGTATTTAAACACATACGAATTTGACCACGTATATTTTAGTCTAACACGCTTTTATATGGTTTGTTTAGGTACTTCTACAATGGCAGTTATAATGTGGTTTTTTATGAGAAATATGTATAAGAACAAGAAAAAAAACATTGCAATTCTTATTGGAAGTTTTGTGCTTTTTGCAGGTTCATTAGGTTTGGTTCGTGAGCAGAAATCTACAGTTGGCGAAGTTCTTTGGATGAAAGCAATGATTCCACATCATTCAATTGCAATCCTTACAAGTGGAAGAGCTGATATTAAAGACCCAGAAGTTAAAAAATTGGCAGAGGATATTATTAAAGCGCAGAAAAGAGAAATTGAAGAAATGAAAGCGATGATAAAACGATTAGAAAATGAAAAATAAAAATATAGCAATCTATTTGGGAATACTTGCTTTCGGTTTGTTGTTAGGCTATTTTTTCTTCGGAAATTCTTCTGATAAGTCAACTCACAATCATAATGAAGTTTCTACAAAAAGTCAAATGTGGACGTGTTCTATGCATCCGCAAATTATGAAATCAGAACCTGGTGATTGCCCAATTTGTGGAATGGATTTAATTCCTGCAGAAAATAGTTCAGATGGTTTAATGGCAAACCAATTTAAACTGACAGAAAATGCAATGGCTTTAGCAAACATTCAAACGTCTATTGTTGGTAATGATAAAGTAGAAAATAATGGAATTCTATTATCAGGAAAAATTGTAGAAAATGAAGAAGAAAATGCTATACAAGTAAGTTATTTCTCTGGTAGAATAGAACGTTTAAACATCAATTCTACAGGTATAAAGGTTAATAAAGGGCAACTATTAGCAACTATTTATTCACCAGAATTATTTGCTGCACAACAAGAATTAATTACTGCTTCCTCTTTAAAAGAAACACAACCAACATTATACAAAGCTGTTCGTAACAAATTAAAATTATGGAAACTTTCAGAAACTCAAATTAATCAAATTGAGACATCAGGTAAAGTAAAAGAGAACTTTCCTGTGTATGCAACTGTTACTGGTACAGTTTCAGAAAAATTAGTAGAAGAAGGTTCTTCTGTAAAACAAGGGCAACCTTTATTTAAAATAGCAAACTTTAACACTCTTTGGGCAAATTTTGATGTGTATGAAAATCAGATTGGTTTGTTTAAAAAAGGTCAAGAAATTTCTATAACAACAAATACTAATAAAGTAATTAATGCAAAAGTAGATTTTATAGATCCTGTTTTAGATACAAAAACAAGAACCGTAAAATTAAGAGTTGTACTTAATAATAGAAACAACCTATTAAAACCAGGAATGTTTGTTGAAGGAAAAATTAAAGGAATCAATTCCGATAAAGGAGCAATTATTTCTATACCAGCATCAGCAGTTTTATGGACAGGAAAACGCTCTGTTGTTTATGTAAAAACGAATGAGAATGCTCCTGTTTTTGAAATGCGCGAAATTACATTAGGCAATAGAATTGGCAATAACTACGAAGTTTTAAAAGGTTTAAAAAATGAAGATGAAATAGTAACTAATGGAACTTTTACGGTTGATGCAGCAGCTCAATTACAAGGTAAAAAATCTATGATGAATAAAAAAGGTGGTAAAGTAATGACAGGTCACGAAAATCATCTTGGTATGGCAAAGAATACTTCATCAATAACAAACAGCTTCAATAAAAACGAGAGAATAGAAGTGTCAGAAGATTTTCAAAATCAATTAAAAACAGTTTTTAATGCGTATATAAAATTAAAAGATGCTCTGGTTAAAGAAGAAACTAATAAATCAATTTTAGCATCAAAAAAGCTATTAGAAAACATATCTAAAGTAGATATGAAATTACTAAAAGATAATAAAACTCATACAGATTGGATGTCTTTAGTAAAAGAAATAAAAAAAGCTACTACATCAATTTCTACAACATCAAATATTGAAGAACAAAGAAGTCATTTTAAAAATTTGTCTTTAAACTTAATAAAAGCAATTCAAATATTCGGAATCAACACAAAAGTGTTTGTAGAATTCTGTCCTATGGCAAATAGCAACAAAGGTGCTTATTGGTTAAGTAAAGAAGAAAAAGTAATTAATCCTTATTATGGTGATAAAATGTTAACCTGTGGTGAAGTAAAACAAGTAATAGAACAATAAAACAAATTAATAATTAAATTTTAAACAAATGAAAAAAGTAATTTTAAGTGCAGTAATTATTGCAGCAATAGTATTTGTAAGCTGTAAAAACGAAGGAAAAAAAGAAACAAATACCAACAAAACTGAAGTTTCTAAAGAAGTGGCAACAACAGAAATTTCTTTTGGTGTAAGAGGAAACTGTGGTATGTGTAAAAGTACCATAGAAAAAGCAGCAAACAATGTTGATGGTGTTGCAACTGCAGCTTGGGATGTAGATAAAAAGAAAATTGCTGTTTCTTTTGATGAAAGTAAAACGAATGTAATGGCTATTCATAAAGCAATTGCAGCTTCAGGTTATGATACAGAAAAAGCGAAAGGAGATATAGATGCTTATGATAATTTACCTGGTTGTTGTAAATATGACCATACTATGGAAATGAATCAATCTAATTAATAAAACTACAAAGAGAAGAAGTGCTTTTTAAAAGTACTTCTTTTTAGAATTACAAAGTGTGATTTCTTTTTTGCACAACCATTGCACTAATTAATTTATATCTTTGTTACAATGAAATATTTAGCCTTCATATTATCAATTTATATTTTAGCCCTTAATTTAGCACCTTGCGAAGATTATACTGTGCTTGATAATGAGGTTCAAACAGAAGTTTCACAGGTAACCGACAGTGATCATCAACATCAAGGTTCAGACTTATGTTCTCCTTTTTGTATTTGTCAGTGTTGCCATATTAGTGCGATAGATTTCAAATTTGTAGATGTAAGTATTAATACATCCTACATTTCTACACAAGATTTTTTCTACCAAAATGGTACAGAAAAAGACTTTACTACTTCAATTTTACAGCCACCAAGGGCATAATTCAGTTTTTTTAAAGGATAACTATATCCTATTTCGAGCCTAAAAGGTTCTTTTTATTTCGTCTAATTCTAATATTGTTTTGAATTAAGTCGAAAAGTATAACTGAATTAATACATTTTCTATGATTAATAAAATCATTGATTTTTCAATCAATAACAAATTTATAATTGGTTTGCTTACGCTTACCATTATTGGAGCAGGTATTTGGAGTATGACCCAAGTACCAATAGATGCAGTTCCAGATATTACAAACAACCAAGTACAAGTTATTACACAAGCACCAAATTTAGGAACAGAGGATATTGAGCAAATTATAACCTATCCAATAGAGATAGCAATGAGTAATCTACCCAATGTTCAGGAAATTCGTTCAATTTCTCGTTTTGGTTTATCTGTGGTTACTATAGTTTTTGATGATGATATGGGAACATATTTACCTCGTCAATTAGTTGCTGAAAAATTGAACGATATAAAAGCACAAATTCCTGCTGGTTTTGGTGAACCTTCAATGGGTCCTATTTCATCTGGTTTAGGAGAAATATATCAATACACATTAAAAGTAAAACCAGAATATAAAGATAAATATTCGATTACTGATTTACGTACGATGCAAGATTGGATTGTACAACGTCAAATGGCAATGGTTGCAGGTGTTGTAGAGGTAAATGCAATTGGTGGTAAAATAAAGCAATATGAAGTTGCTGTTGACCCTAACGAATTGCGAGCAATAGGAATAACTATTACAGATATATTTGAAGCACTGGAAAATAATAACCAAAATACTGGTGGTGCATATATTGAAAAAAATCATCAAGCTAATTTTATTCGTGGTGAAGGTTTGGTTCGAACTTTAGACGATATAAAAAAAATAACAATAAAAAACTCAAATGGTATTCCTATTACAATTGGCGACATTGCCAAAGTACAATTTGGTGCTGCCATTCGTTATGGTGCATTAACACAAGATGGCGAAGGAGAAGTTGTAGGTGGTTTGGTAATGATGCTTAAAGGAGCTAATTCAAATGATGTAATAGAAAATGTAAAAGTTAGAATGGCTCAAATTGTAAAATCTTTGCCAGAAGGTGTGATAATTGAACCTTTATTAGACCGAAGTAAGCTAATAGCTGAAACAACATCTACAATTGCAACAAACCTTATTGAAGGTGCATTGATAGTGATTTTTGTCCTTATTTTCTTATTAGGAAACTGGCGAGGTGGTTTAATAGTAGCTTCCACTATTCCATTATCATTATTATTTGCTTTTATATTAATGAATGCATTTAATGTTTGGGCAAATCTAATGAGTTTAGGTGCAATTGATTTCGGTATTATTGTAGATGGCGCAGTAATTATTGTAGAAAGCACCGTTTTTCTCATTGCATCAAAAGTATTAAAGAAAAGGAAATTAACATCCAAAGAACGTGATGGTGTTGCAAGTGATGCTTCAAAAAAAATGATGAATGCTGCCTTTTTTGGTCAGCTAATTATTCTAATCGTATTTCTGCCAATATTGGCATTAGAGGGTATTGAAGGGAAAATGTTTAAACCTATGGCATTGACTTTCATTTTTGCAATGATTGGTGCAATGGTGCTGTGTTTGACTTACGTACCAATGATGTCTGCATTAATTTTAAGAGCTCCAAAATCAGAAAAAAAATCTTATGGAGATAAATTTGTGCATTGGGTAGAACGTAAATACCAACCTTTATTAGAAAAAGCATTAAAAAAAGGAAAGCTAATAATTGGTGTTTCTGTTATTTTATTTGGTATTACAGTTTTTATGTTTACAAGAATGGGTGGCGAGTTCATACCTCAACTTGATGAAGGCGATATTGCTTTTCACGCTATTTTAAAACCTGGTAGTTCATTAACTGAAACTATTGAAACAACAACAAAGATTGAGAAAATTGTTAAAGCAAAGTTTCCTGAAGTTGAGAAAATTGTAAGTCGAATTGGTGTTGCAGAAATACCAACAGATCCTATGCCTATGGATATTGCAGATATTTTTGTGATTTTAAAACCCAAAAGTGAATGGACTTCAGTTAATTCTAAAAACGAACTCATTGAGCAAATGAAAGAAGCTGTTGAAATAATTCCTGGAGTTAATTACGAATTTACCCAACCAATTGAAATGCGTTTTAATGAATTATTGGAAGGTGTTAGAGAAGATATAGCTATAAAGATTTATGGTGAAGATATAAATGTATTATCTCAAAAAGCAGAAGAAATATCTAAAATTATTGCTGGTACAGAAGGTATTGGAGATATGAAAGCCGAAGCTACAACTGGTTTACCACAAATTACAATAACGTATAATAGAAATAAATTAGCTCAATATGGCCTTCAAATAAATAAAATGAATCAGTTAGTTCAGTCTGCTTTTGCTGGTGGTAAAGCAGGGATAATTTTTGAAGGAGAAAAACGATTTGATTTAGTTGTAAGATTAAATTCTCAAAACCGAAAGAATATTTCAGATGTTCAAAATTTATATATCAATTTACCTTCTGGTAATCAAATCCCACTTCGTGAAATTGCAGACGTAAGCTACAAAGCTGGTCCAATGCAAATAAGTAGAGATAATACGAATAGAAGAACTTATGTTGGTATCAACGTTAGAGGAAGGGATGTAAAATCCCTGGTAATGGAAATAAAATCAAAGTTAGATGCGGAATTAGAATTACCTACAGGTTATTTTATTCGCTATGGTGGCGCTTTTGAAAATTTAGAACGTGCCAGTAATCGTTTACTAACAGTTGTGCCAATTGCGTTATTACTAATTTTTGTACTCATCTATTTTGCTCTAAAATCGTTACCACAAACCTTAATGATTTACATAGCTATTCCAATGGCAACTATTGGTGGTGTATTTGCATTATGGTTAAGAGATATGCCTTTTAGTATTTCTGCAGGTGTTGGCTTTATCGTTTTATTTGGTGTTGCAGTTTTAAACGGATTAGTAATGATTAGCGGTTTAAATGAACTAAAAGAAGAAGGTGTAACTAATTTAAAAGATAGAATTATAGAAGGTACAAAACGAAGAATTAGACCTATTATGTTAACTGCTTTTACAGATGTTTTAGGCTTTTTACCTATGGCAATTTCAGCTTCAGCTGGTGCAGAAGTACAAAGACCTTTAGCAACGGTTGTAATTGGTGGTTTACTTACTTCTACATTATTAACATTATTCGTTTTACCAATATTATATCATTGGGTAGAAAACAAATCATTCAACTTGAGAGCAAATAAAAAAATAATTACAGTTACAGCTATGGTCGCTTTTGTGTTTTTCTTACCAATAACAGGTAATGCACAAGAAGTTTATGTTACGTTGCCCGTTATTTCAATGAATGAAGCAGTCAATTTATCAAAAGAAAATTATCCATTATTAAAACAAAAGCAATTAGAAATCAACAAACAAAAGCAGTTAAAAAGTACAGTTTTTGATTTTGGTACAACTCAAATTTTCACAGGTGGAGAAGAGATCAATAATGGTAATGGTATTTACACTACTTTAGGAATTGGTCAAAGTAACATTAATGTTTTTGGTATTTCTGCAAAAAAGCGATTGCAAGAGCAACATATTCAATTAGCTCAAAAAGCGTTTCAACTTTCAGAATTAGATTTAGAGTTAGAAGTAAAAAAGGCGTGGGCAAATGTTTTTCAGAGTAAAAGGAAATACAATTTATACAAAGAATTAGATTCCATTTATACCAACTTTGAAAAAGCTGTAGCTTTAAGTTATAAAGTAGAAGCAATTTCAAGGTTAGAATATTCAGCAGCTAAAAATCAAGCCTTACAAATTCAAAATAAATTTATGCAGTCAAAAAGTGAATATGATATTGCATTGCAACAATTAAATCTATGGCTGGTTTCTGATACATTCTATACAGTTACTAATGATTTTGAAATCACTAATAAAATTAATGTTGCATCTTTTAATCCAGAGAAACATCCATTATTTGAAATAGCAAAATTAAAGGTAACAGAAGCAGAAGCAAAATATAAGACTGCTAAAGCAGATAATTTACCGAAGTTAAATCTTCAGGGTGGTTTTCAAAACTTAAATGGTAATTCAGGTTTTTATACCTATCAAGCAGGTATTTCAATTCCTTTTTTATCCGGAACAAGTAGAGCAAAAGTTAAAACTGCAAAAATAGATAAGGAAATTGCAGACACCAATATTCAGTTTAAAAAACAAGAAGTACAATCAAGGTTTATACAATCTAAAGAGAATTATCAAAAATGGAAAACGTCTTGGTTTTTTTATAAAAATAAAGTTTTACCACTTGTAAAAGAACAAAAAGTAGGCGCTTTATTTGCTTACAAAGAAGGTGAAATAGATTATACAGCTTTTACACAATTAATAAAAGAGGCAATTCAATCTGAATTAGAAGCTCAAGAAGCATTAATAAATTATTTAGAAAGTACATTTCAACTACAATATTTTAATCAATAAGAAAATGAAAAAAAAATCATATAATATTCTAACAATTGTTTTACTGGGCATTATGTTAACAGCTTGTGTTAATAGTGATAAGAAAATAGCAAATAGCACAAATTCAAATAATAAAGAATTAGAGAGTAATCATAAAGAGTCCAAAGAAGTTATACTTACACAAAAACAGTTTGAAGCTTTACAGATGAAAATAGACACCATTGCATTACGTAATATGAGTGGTTATGTTGAAGCAAATGGCAGATTAGAAGTGCCACCTCAAAACGAAGCAACAATTACCCCTGTAATTGGTGCAAACGTAGTATCCATAAATGTAATTGAAGGCGATAAAGTTAAAAAAGGTCAAGTAGTAGCATATTTATCTCATCCAAATATTATAAAAATGCAAACTGATTATTTGAATGCTTTTAGCAACAGTAATTTTTTGAAGAAAAACTACGAACGTCAAAAAAAATTATATGATGCAGGCGTTGGTTCTGGTGCAAATTTTCAAAAAGCTGAAGCAGAATATGATGCTTCTAAAGCGATGGTAAACGGATTGGAAGCTCAATTGAAATTGTTAAATGTAAATACGTCATCAGTTCGTAATGGAACAATTACTCAAAACATATCGTTAAGAAGCCCAATAGAAGGTTTTGTGCAAAAAGTTGAAGTTAAAACTGGGCAGTATGTAGAGCCACAAACAGAGCTTTTTGAAATTGTAAATACACATCACGTTCACGCAGATTTAATGGTATTTGAAAAAGATGTTTACAAGGTTAAAAAAGGGCAAAAAGTGATATTCAACTTACAATCTAATTCAGACGAAGAACTATCAGCAGAAATTTATTCGGTAAGTAAAACGTTTGAAGATAATCCGAAAGCACTTCACGTTCACGCAGAAATTGAAAACAAAAAAGGAAATTTAATTCCAGGAATGTACATAAAAGGGAAAATTC
Organism: Polaribacter vadi; assembly: GCF_018861005.1. Lineage (GTDB taxonomy): Bacteria > Bacteroidota > Bacteroidia > Flavobacteriales > Flavobacteriaceae > Polaribacter > Polaribacter vadi_A. The sequence continues at coordinate 191,530 of NZ_JAHKQL010000034.1, read as the reverse complement.
AAGTCAACAATAAAGTAACAAAGGCATTACCAGAAAGTGCAATCATAAAAGATGGTGATAGATTCTTTGTTTTTTCTGTAAAAAAAGAAAACAATGATTGGAGTTTTTCACCTATTGAGGTCATTTTAGGTACAAAAGACAATAATTGGATTGAAGTTAAATTTATTAATCAAACAGAAAAAAATATTAAAATCGCCTATAATAATGCATATTATTTAATGGCTGAAATGAAAAAAGGAGAAACAGAACACGAACATTAATTATGAAAACAATTGAACAACTTTTAGAATCAAAAAATATTCGTGTTACTGCGATGCGTTTACTTATTTATAAGTTTCTTGCAAAAAAAGAAGTGGCTGTAACATTAAGCGATATAGAAAATGCTTTTGAAAAAGCAGATAGAACCACATTGTACAGGACAGTAAAAACATTTGAAGAAAAAGCAATAGTACATCAAATAGATGATGGTACAGGTATTACAAAATATGCATTATGTGAAAAAGGATGTAATTGCGAAATTGAAACAGATTTGCATTTACATTTTCACTGTAATAACTGTAATGAAACAATTTGCTTAACAGACCATAAAATACCACAAATAAAAGTACCTGATGGTTTTGTCTCCGAGAATGTAAACTTAGTTGTAAAAGGAATTTGCGATAAATGTAGCGTGTAATAAATGCACTTCCATTGCATTGGTTTTTATAGCAATTTTGTATCAATAAAATTAATCTAAAAATCAATGCTTTTATTCATTTTCTTTATAGTTTATTTTCTCTTTGTATTTGTCATAAGGTCATTCTTATTAAAAATAAAGACAGGTGTAAATCCATTAACATTTAATAAAACAGATGATGCACACGGTTATAATGGTAAAGTATTCACTGTAATTTCTTTTTTAGAACTCGTTATTGTTGGTATTTACGCCTTTAAAATTGAATGGTCTAAATATTTACTTCCCTTTTGGTATTTAGAAAATGAAATATTATTCAAAATTGGATGGGGATTTTTAATTATTTCTTTAATCGTAGTTTGGTTTGCTCAATCTCAAATGGCTAATTCTTGGAGAATTGGCATTGATAAAAAGAATAAAACAAAACTTGTAACTAAAGGATTATTTTCAATATCAAGAAATCCAATTTTTCTTGGAATTATGTTAGCAAATATTGGATTGTTTTTGATTATTCCAAATGCATTTACATTATTAATAATCTCACTATCTACAATAAGCATCAATACACAAATAAGATTAGAGGAAGATTTTTTAAAACTAGAGTTTGGTAATGATTATTTAAAATATTCAAAAAAAGTGAGAAGATGGATTTGATCATTTTGCTTTTAGAAAAATTACACTAAAAAATGAAAAAAAAGAAAGTTAATTTAAGTGATTTAAAACCAGGTTCAGAAAAGCAACACAATCACAAAGATCATCATAATCACGAACACTCAAATAGTAGTTCTTTAAAAACCTACATACCTGCAATAGCAAGTTTTATAATGCTTATCATTGGTATAGGTTTAGACTATTTTGATGTTGCTTTTTTTAAAGACTGGATTCGAATAATTTGGTACAGTGTAGCTTATTTACCTGTAGGACTTCCGGTTGTAAAAGAGGGTTGGAATAGTATTAAAAAAGGAGATGTATTCACAGAGTTTTTTTTAATGTCCATTGCTACAATTGGTGCATTTATAATTGGGGAATATCCTGAAGGTGTTGCTGTAATGTTATTCTATGCTATTGGTGAACTATTCCAAAGTGCTGCAGTAAGTAGAGCAAAAGGCAATATAAAAGCGCTACTTGATGTTCGTCCAAATGAAGCTTTGGTATATCGAAATAATGATTATAAATCGGTAAATCCTGAAACTGTAGAAATTGGAGAAAAAGTAAAAGTTCGTGTTGGTGAGAAAATTCCTTTAGATGGTATTTTATTATCCGAAAAAGGTTCTTTTAATACTGCTGCATTAACTGGGGAAAGCAAACCTGATACGATTACAAAAGGAGAAAAGGTATTTGCAGGTAGCATTAATTTGGATGGTGTTATCGAAATTAAAACTACCAAAGAATTTAAAGACAGTTCTATTGCCAGAATTCTTGATATGGTTCAAAATGCAACAGCTCGTAAGTCTAAAACCGAATTGTTTATTAGAAAATTTGCGAGAGTATATACACCAATTGTTGTGTTTTTAGCAATAACTGTTACGTTTCTACCTTATTTTTTTGTAGATGATTATGTGTTTAGAGATTGGCTATATCGTGCATTAATATTTTTAGTAATATCCTGTCCTTGTGCTTTGGTAATTTCTATTCCTTTAGGATATTTTGGTGGTTTAGGTGCAGCTTCAAAAAATGGTATTTTATTTAAAGGTGCTTCTTTTTTAGACGCAATGACCAAGATTAATATTTTGGTAATGGATAAAACTGGAACCGTAACAAAAGGAGTTTTTAAAATTAAAGATATTAAAGCCATTAACTGGGAGGAAAAGGAATTTATGAAATACTTAATGGCTATGGAGGAACAATCTACACATCCTATAGCAAAAGCTATTTTAGAGTATAAAGCAGATGGTAAAGATTTTCAAGCTTCAGAAGTATCCGAAATTGCAGGTAAAGGATTAAAAGGAAACGTAAATGGCAAACCTGTTTTAGTTGGTAATAAAACCTTAATGGCAGCAAATAATATCGAAGTTTCCAAAGAAATTGACACTATTGTAGAATCTATAGTTTTAGTGGCTATTGATAACGCTTTTGCAGGCTATGTTGTTATTGCAGATGAATTGAAAGAAGATGCAAAAGAAACAATTACAGCGTTACATAAAGTAGGTATTAAAAAAATAATGATGCTTTCTGGTGATAAAGATTCTATTACTCAAAAAGTAGCATCAGAATTAAATATTGAAGAAGCCAAAGGCGGTTTATTACCTGAAGATAAATTAAATGAAGTAGAAAAGTTAAAACAAAATTCAGAAAATAAGATTGCTTTTATTGGTGATGGTATTAATGATGCACCTGTTTTAGCAGCAAGTGATGTTGGTATTGCTATGGGTGGTTTAGGTAGCGATGTTGCCATTGAAACAGCTGATGTTATTATTCAAACAGATCAGCCATCAAAAGTAGTAAAAGCGATTCAAATTGGTCGCTCAACAAGAAAGATTGTATGGCAAAATATTGGATTAGCATTTGGTGTAAAAGTGATTGTGCTAATTTTAGGAGCAGGTGGTTTGGCTACAATGTGGGAAGCTGTTTTTGCTGATGTGGGTGTTGCTTTGTTGGCTATTCTAAATGCTGTTAGATTACAGAAAATGAAATGGAGAGTGAATTAAAAATAACTAAATAAGATAAATATTAATGAAATATAAATATGTGAAATAAATAAAGTTATAACTAAAGTCATATTAATTAAGATATTGGTATGATTTTTTACAGATGAACAAAATTGAAAAAGATTGAAAAAATTGTTAAAGAATTAGACTATAATTTAGATTTTTTAGAGAAAGAAACAGAAGGCGTATTAGAAAAAGCAGAAGAAAGTATTAGAGTAACAAAAAGAGCATTAAAACAAATAAAAATACTTTTTTTAAGGAAAAAATTAATTCCAAAAAATGAAGAAATACTTTTTTTCAAAAATATGAAGCCTTATGTTTTTAGTAAATTAATATATTATGTCAAATTATTCAGTATAGAAAGTAAAAGACCTAGAAGTAGTAATAAATCTCAAGTAAAATACTTCAATAATCACATAGATAGGCTTCAAAACTATTTTAATGATAACCTAGAATTTTATCATTATTTCAGAAGAGGTGCTATTTTTTTAGATGAAGAATATTTTATCAGAGGTAAAGCGGATATAAGGCTATTTCCAGATTCATTATCGTTTTTTACGGACGATAAATTTTCTACAAGTCACGATACAACAGTGGCTACTATTATGGCATACGATATGTTAATTATCTATCTAAAAAGAGAAATAGATAAACTTGAAAACAATAATAGTATGGAAACTAATATCAATGCGTTTAAAAAACAGTCAAAACTTTTTTGGACAGGCAATAAAACCGATTTAATAGAATTAATTTACGCGCTTCATAGTTCTGGTGCTGTAAATAGCGGAACAGCAGATATTAAAGAAATGGCATCAGCTTGCGAACAAATGTTTAACATTGACCTTGGTGATTATTACAGAACATTTTTAGAAATACGTTCACGTAAAATGAATCAGACTAAATTCATAGATAAACTAAAAAATTCTCTAGAAAATAAGATGTTAGATTCAGATGAATAAACACCCAAGTTGGGTGTTTCTAAGTGCAAATTATTTTTCATATAATTTGCACTTTTTTGTTGCTCTTATAAATAATCACAACAACAATTAAAAGGAATATAACCTATTAAAAATGAGTACATAAAATCACCCAAGTTGGGTTTTACTTGTGTATAAACTTCAATAAATCATATCATATTTGCCAAACGAAAGTCAAATCGTAGGTTCACGAACACATATGTATAGTAACAGAAAACTCGTGAACTAAATTAACCCAAAGAAGCTGTTTGAATGTGGGGGCATTCAACAGCTTCTTTACAAAAATTGTTAGAAAATGGCAGCAACTATTATTACTACAGAAGATTTACAAGAATTCAAACACGAATTATTAGAAAACATCAAAGCAATGATTAACCATCAATCAGGTTTTGCACCTAAAAAATGGTTAAAATCTCCAGAGGTCAGAGATTTATTAAGCATTTCTCCAGGAACATTACAAAACTTAAGAATTAATGGCACACTCCCCTACTCTAAAGTTGGAGGTGTAATCTATTACGATTATGAAGAAATTCAAAAAGTATTAGAAGAAAACCGAATCCATAACAAGTTTTAATTGTCACTTCGAGTGGTTTTAATGTCCTATTGCGCATAGCGGAATGCGTCAGTAAAATTGTATCGAGAAGTTTAAGCTATGCAAAAAGTAAATTACATAAAACAACTGAAAATATTTGAAATACAGTTAAAATACAATGTATTAAGATTTATGGAAATGCTTTTATGCTAGTAAACATCTCATTTGTCATAGCATCTGGCAGGCGAGTGTCAATCATTTGAAAAAAGTGTAAAAAGAAAAGCTGTTTGACACTGACTAAAAGGAAGTGGAGTTCTTTTCTTTTAGCTATTGAAAATTGATTTGACCGCCGAAGATGCAAGACTAGATTTTTTTGTTACTTTTTTGATCAATGCAAAAAAGTAAGAAGTAAAAAAACAGAAAATAGTAGAAATGCAAAACGTAAACTACATAAAACACTTAAAAGGTGTATTCATTCAATTCTCTAAAGACAATCGTTTAAATCCAACACATATAAGTTTATATATGGCATTATTCCAATTATGGAATATCAACCGTTTTGAGGAGGTCTTTTTTATCAATCGAGAAGAGGTAATGCGTTTTTCTAAAATAGGTTCAAAATCTACCTATCACAAGTGTATTAAAGAATTAAGTCATTGGAAATATATAATTTATTATCCATCACATAACCCTTATAAAGGAAGTAAAATTAAGATGTTCAAATTCGAGACAAGTACTGGACAAGCTCTGGTACACAACAATACCAATATCGAGACAAGCAGTGGACAAGCACTGGTATCTATTAATAAACATATACAAACTAATAGAAACAATAAAAACATTAATAAACTTGACCAGCCCAAAAATGAAAAAATAGTTATTGATTTTTTCAAAAAAGAAAAATGGCCAATAATTGAAGCACAAAAATTCTTCAACCATTACCAGGGCATTGGCTGGAAAGTTGGTGGTAAAACAAAAATTGTCAATTGGCAAGCAACAGCTAAAAACTGGATGATAAAAGCTGAAGAAATAAAAAATAAAGAAACGCAAAAATCAGTTAGCCAAAATCAAGACAACCTAAAGACCAGTAAAAATAAAAATTACAACGAACCTTTATGATTAAAATACAACCACATATCATTCAAGAAGGAAGTGTCCAATTCCAATTAGGAGAACTAAAAGGGAATCAAATAATCTACGATTTTCCAAAAATGCTAATCTATTTAGAAGCAAAAGGCAAACTACTATTTGGTAAAAACTTTAAAATTTATTCAGAAGATGAAGCAATTCTCTATAAACTATGTATTTATTTTATTCGTGATATTGAAACTTGCAAAAAATTACAAATAGATCCCAACAAAGGTATTTTATTATCAGGTCCAGTAGGATGTGGTAAAACTAGTTTAATGAAACTATTGCCTTTTATAATACCTCATCAAAACAAACATATAGTAGTTCCTGCAAGAAATATTACGTTTAGTTTTAATAAAAGTGGTTTCAAAATTATTGAAGAGTATGGAAATAATGGCTTTTATTGCTTTGATGATTTAGGAGTAGAAACTTCAGGTCGTCATTTTGGTAAAGATTGCAATGTAATGGGAGAAATCCTTTTATCTCGTTACGATTTATTCTTAAAACGTAAAATTAGAACACACACCACTACAAACTTAAACGCACAAGAATTAGAGAGTAGATATGGGATTCGTGTACGTTCCAGAATGCGTGAATTATTTAATTTGATTGCTTTTGATAAAGAAAGTTCAGATAAACGAAAATAAAGGCAACACCGACTCAACATCGATAAAAGTGTAATACAAAGACTAAAAACCAAACAATTTTAATAGATTTGTGAATAGCAATAATTTTATGTTAAGTATCAACGAAATAAAATCACTTATAAATTCAGGAGAAGGCTTTAACCTTGAATTTAAAGTAAGAATTCCAAATAAAATAAAAGAGGTTACAGAAGAAATTTGTGCTTTTGCAAATGCATCTGGTGGTACTCTTATTTTGGGTGTTGATGATGCTAATAATGTTCAAGGAGTTACGTTTAACAATGCAAAACGTTCCGCTTTGCAGAATTCAATAAATGAAATTACACCTACATTACATTGCAATATTTATACGACAACTATTGATGAAAAAGAAATTGTAATAATTGAAGTTCCTTCAGGTGTAAATAAACCTTATGTCCTTTCTGGAGCAATTTATGTTCGTCAAGGTCCTAATTCTCAAAAATTAACTACGGTAGAAGAAATGAGAGATTTCTTTCAGCAAGCTGATAAGATTTATTACGATGAAGCGCCTTGTAAAACCATTGATATTACTAAAGATATTCCTAATACTAATATCGATCAATTTAGAGAATTAGCAGGTTTAGGTACTACAGTTTCAAACGAACAAGTATTCAATAATTTAAAATTAATAACCAAAGAAGGCTTCCTTAAAAATGGTGCTACTTTATTCTTTGCAGAAAATCCAGAACAGTTTTTTGAAAAAGCAATAATTAGGTGTATTGTTTTTGATGGTATTGATAAAAGATATATTACTGATGATAAAATAATGTCAGGTACTTTATATCAGCAATTTCTTCAAACAATGACTTGGTTAAAAACAAAACTAAATGTGCGTTATGACATTGAAGGAAATGGTTCACAACCTCGAAAAGAAATTTGGGAAATTCCTGAAACAGTTTTTAAAGAAGCTATTATTAATGCTTTAGCACATAGAGATTATTATGATAAAGGAGCTCGTATTTCTGTGGAAGTTTTTAATGATAGAATTGAAGTTTCTAATCCTGGTGGTTTAGTAAGTGGCATTCCTAAAAATGAATTTGGAAAAAGAAGTTTAAGCAGAAATCCTTTAATATTTGGTCTTTTTGAAAGAATAAGAATGGTAGAACAAGTAGGTTCTGGTATTAGTAGAATGAGAGATTTAATGTTAGAAAATAATTTAACTCCACCTGAATTCAATACGGAAGGTATATTTACTGTAACATTTAGAAGACCTTTCGATTTTGATAAGTGGGTAGATAAGTGGGTAGATAATCTAACAGATAATAGAGTTAATATTATCAAAGCAATTCATATAAATAATAAAGTTTCTAAAAGAGAATTGGAAGAAATAGTGGGCATAAGTGCTACTGCTATTGATAATAATTTAGAGTTCCTAAAAGATATAGCACTTATAGTAAGAGTTGGTAGCGCAAAAGGTGGTCATTGGAAAATAAACTACATACTTCCGTAAGTGGGTAGAAAGGTGGGTTAATAATTTTAAGAAGTAATTGAAGATAATTTCTCTTTATATATTTTTAAATCTTTGAAAAAAATGAGTAGTAAAGCTAAAGAGTTTTTAACACAGCTAAATAAAAACTCTGAATATAATGGGTTTTGGCAAGATTTTCATAAGTATTGTAAGGAATTTGAAGTACCTAATAAAGAATATTTTGTAGAATCATTACCTATATTGTTTGAAAAAATTAAAAATGATGGTGCAAGCTATTCCATATATGAAGCATTAAGGAATTATGCATCAGAAAAACCAAAAGAAGCAATTGAAGTATTAGAATTAATAAGACAAAAAGGAACTTTAGAAACTTTAAATTTTATTGCTTCAATATTTGGTGGATTATCTAAAAGTGAAACTACATACCCTTTTAAAGATGAAATTCTATTTCTTATAAAAAGTTTAGATGAAAATGAAGTTAAAGCAGGCCTTAATGCTGCTTATCAAGTAGTCATAAAAGATAAGCAGGAAGATACAAAATTCTTAAATGACGTTAATAAAAATTTAGTAAGAATTATAGAAAAAGGATTCAACCAAGATTTAGGTATTATTACAAGGTTTTACAATAAGCATATAAATTCTATTGATGATGCAAAGAAAATAATAATACAATTATTAAAGAAAAAAAATATTGAAGTTCAAAGTGAAGTGGCAAGATCTCTAAATGCAGAGTTCAAGTTTGAGGAAGATCCAGAATATTTTAAAAAATGTCTGAATCTTTTAACTTATACTGAATTCGAATATAAAGGTATTTATAGAACAATTAAATATCGTTTAAAAGATACAATTACTAAAAATCCAGATATTATTATTGAGTTTATAAATGAATGGATTTTAAATAATAAAGGTAAAATAAAAAGGATATCTGTTTTAAAAGAAATAATAAATGAACTGTATTCTAATCACCCAAAAATGATAGAAATATTATTTTTAGAGTGGCTAAATTCAGACAATCAATCATACAAAAATGCTTTACATTTTGTTATTAGCAATTTTGAAGATAATATTAGTCCTATTGGGCTTCCTAAAGAATTATTACAAAATTTAGATGAAGAAGATTCTTTATATATTGTTTTTATGATTGTAGGAAATATATTAGATCGGGAATATGCATCTGAAATGCTCTATAATATTCTTGAAGTAAATTATAAAAATGAACGTATAAGAAATCACATTGCAACTCTTTTTGTAAAATATTTAATAATAAACTATTATTCTGTAACTGAAATACTAAAAGAGAAAAGAAAAACTGCTAACAAAATCATAACCTCAATCATAGATCAAATTATTGATGCTTCAGAGAATTATTACAAACAGGTTTCTGAATTAGAAATAATAAATGAGTTTGAACCTTCAGATAAGAGAATGAATTATTTTTTGAAACAACAAAATATTCAAATGCAAAAAATAATGGATGATTCGGAATCTAAAAATAATTCATTTCTAAATATGGTTACTAATATTAATCTCAAAGCTGGTAAATCTTTTTTTTCAAAGCATAGAGGTGAATATTCTCAAGAAGCAGAAATGCAAAACTTCAAAAGTAGTTTTGAAATGCCTCGTGTTCAATCCATAGATGAAATAGGTCAAGAAAAAACAAGATTAATGTGGCAAAATATGAAAAGAAATGAACTTCCTAACTAATGAATATATTTCTCTTTTAAAAGAAGATGGTGAACTTGATGCGCTACTTATTGACATTCTAATAAGCAAAAGTATTACTCCAATATCTAAACCTCAAAAAGGTAGACAGTATGGTGTAGATATAGCTGCAGTAGGAAAAGATAAAGATAATATCGAAAAGATATTTCTTATAACTGTAAAACAAGGAGACATTACAAGGTCAGTTTGGGATTCTGGCCAAAATGCAGTACGTCAATCATTAACAGAAATTTTAGAAACTTATATTTCAATTTCCTTAACTACAGAACAAAGAAAACTCCAAAAAAAAGTAATAGTAGCAACAAACGGTAACTTAAATCAAACAGTTCAAACAAGTTGGGCAAAATATACAGAAAAATATGAAAGTGATGATTTGAAATTTGATTTTTGGGGTATAGATGATATAACCAAGATGGTTTCAGAGAATCTACTTTCAGAAAGATTATTTAATCCAGAAATGCGTTCACTTTTAAAGAAAACATTGGCTTTTCTTGAACTTAAAGACTATGATTTAAACCACTATAATAGATTGGTGGACACAATATTGGACAAGCCAATTAAAACAAAAAAACCGCTACTTAAAAGATTAAAATTACTACGAATATGTTTGAGTATAGTTTTTAAATGGGCAGAAGATAATGGCTACATTAAATCTGCGATATTTGCTGCAGATAAAACTATTTTGAAAGTTTTTGATTGGTTGAGTAATCAAGATCTTTTTAGAGAAAAATATATCAGGTTAGAGTTTTATGAAATACATTTATTGAGACGAAAAATAGGAATATCTTACTTTAATAAGGTAAGCAAACACTATTTTGTGGAACATAGTTTACAACGTTATTCTCGTAATCAGATTGAATATAGTCTAACTGTTTGGGAAGAAATAGGAATTCTTGCTAATATAGGTCTTACAGAAATAAAACATTATCAATATCATTTCAACTCTAAAGATTCTTCTGCAGCTGCTATTTATGAAGAATCTGCTATGACAATTTCTAAAGCACTCTTGTCTTTAATTAACACAAATCCAACATCACATTATCCATTATATGATGACCACATTATAGATATTGAACCTGCTATGAGGTTTTTATACTTTACAGGCCATAAAGAAGAATGTGAGAAATGGTTAAGAATGCTTGTTGTAGGTATTCACGATGCGAAAATATTGAAAGATTTTTTCCCTTTATTTAAAACAAATTATGAAAATCTGGTAGATTATTATATGGGCACTAAAAAGCAGGATGAAAAATCTACTATGCTCCTAACATTATTAGCAGATTGGTCAGCTTTATTAAATAGTAAAGATGCTTATGATGATTTGCAAAACATTTTAAAATTATTTGATAATAAATTAAATCTACAAATTTGGTTTCCAAAATTAGAGACAGAAAAATTTTATTTAAATAATGGTTATAGTAGAGCTTCAGGGAAAGTAAAGCATTCAATTACTCTTTATAAATCTATTGAAGATTATAAAAAAGAAATAATAGAGGAAGTAGTACTTTTTTCAGAAGAAAAGAAGTTTAAAATTATGGATATTAGTTATGATTTAATTTTTTCAATAACAAGTAGATATCATAGAGAGTTACCTTTTCCTTTTATTTGGCGTAGACTTGTCAAAACAGAATAAGGTTATTTTTTAAGGATAATTAATTCCCCACAAACCAAAATCCAGTTTGTTGCAAAAGCACAAAATCTCTGTCTTTTGGTTTGTTCCGCGCGCCAATGCAAGTTTAGCGTTTTAATATTCTATAGGTAGTTGAATTTTAGAGCTTGTTTCATTCGCAAACTCATTACACAACTCTAAAAAGCAACACGTTTTTATTATTTCATAAAACACAAAACTCCCCAAAGCTATCTTTACATAATGCGCAGTTATACTGCTCTTCCACAAAAGTTCCAGGCACTATAACGCCATTATGTAAAATAGCCGCTCTTCCAACGCTCACATCCGTAATTAATAATGAAGTTTGGTTATTTTAACAACATTCAGTCTTTGTTGCATTGTTTTTATAAGTGCTTGTTGGTAGTGTGTAATTAACTTTGATAGAACTAATCAAATTTCAGTTTATAAAAGAAATTCTAAAGCACCTATAAAATCAAGAAAAAGCCAATAAGAGTATATTTTTTTATTTGTAAGAAAATGGGGTAATATTGTTTTCACAAAAGTAAATGCTAATCCAATATTAAAAACAATTTGTAAACGTAGAAACTTATTTACAATAAATACATTTTTAGAGGCATTCACTTTTTACAAAAACAATCAGAAAAATAATACAAAACAAATAAAAAAATACACACTTATTTTCGCTTCTGCCAGCGCACTACGTACTTCGTCTTTAATAATTTTCATTCAATCGCCATTGGGCTAACATTTTTAAAGATTGATAAACTCCACGCTCAACCCCACCTCTGTTTATCAATCTTTAAAAACGATAATATTCGTTGATATTTTTTCCTTATCTCATTCTCCTGCACAAAAATTCTGCTAAATTCATTTAGTTTCTTTATCAAAATTCTTTGTTTGTCTCATTTCGTTAAGTAAAAAATAATTTAAAACCGTTTATTAAAAAAACGCATAAAAAAAGTACACTATTTTTATAATGCACTTTATTTGTTGACCTAATTCCAACATAAAAATTATGTAACTCTACTTTTTCGTTTTAATTTTTAGATTCTGGAATATGTATTTTAAAATAATTGAAACAAAAAAACTTACAATAGCACCAATAACTGCTAAAATTATAGTTGTAGCTACATCTTCAACACCAATATTTACTACAGATGAAAAAAAAGTACCACCAACAATTGCAGATTTAGTATTATCGTCCATTATTTTGTTGAATTTACTTCAATTTCAGAACTATCTTCATCTTTTACAACTGCTTGGCTTACTGCAGTAGCCACAGTTCCAACAACAGTCATATAAGTTGCAATTGTTACAACCAAAGATGGTATTGCAATTGGAGCTGCAATAATTGCGCCTCCAGCTGTAGCCAGGGCAATACCGATATTTCTTAAAATTTTGAAAAACCTTGGTGTTGGCTTTTTATAACGTTCTACTATGTTCATAATTTTGTGATTTAATAGTTAATAAAATAATTTCCTTCCTATCTTTAGCTTGGTAAACCAGAGACAGTAACTTTTGCATAGCACCTTTTGAATAAATACCCTTCCCTATGCCACTTAAATAAGTTACTGGAGCAATACAACCTTCTAAATCTTTTAAAGCATCGTTTGCAGGATGAAATAAAATATAACTTCTGCTTTTTACTGCTTTTAAAATTAAATGATGTTGAAATCGTTTAGAAAAACGGGGCTCAATTTGATATTCTCCTTCTGGAATACAAGAAATATTTCTCTTATTATTTTTCCAGGGCAATTCAATTGTATGACAAAGAAATAAACCAGAGCGAAAGAGAGTACCATTAGTACCCTCTTTAAAATACGCTCTTTGAAGTACTAATTCCATACTTATGGAGTATCAATAGTGACAACTGCTAAAGCATTGTAAGCACCGTTTTTAAGCGCATACATTTGTCCATTTACCTCTTGGTAAAACTCAATCCCTAAAATTTGTACTACAGGCAATGTTGAATTAGCAGTAATAGTAGATGTTAAAGCAATTGGAGCAGTATCAGCTGCAGCATAAGGCAAAATTGCAGTTTCATCATTTTCAAATGTTGAGGTTTCATTTGCAAAATCTAATTCTGCTGCACCCATTACAACTTTAAAATGAGTTGTTCCTGCAGGAGCCGCAATTCTTAAAGTTGGAGAAAAAGCAGCAATATTTAAAGTTGCATCACCAGTAACTCTGTCGAAAGCATTTGTAAATACAGCAAATAAAGTTGCTCCTAATTTACCATTCAAATTGAATTCAAACCTTTCTAATAGGCTTAAATCCCCATCTTGGATGGTTCTTAATCCTCTTTCATTAGTGGTGTCTGTTTTAACAATAGCAACAAGGTCTTTTGTTAATCTACTTACAACACGCTTGTCTTTTGCATTCTGCAAAAGCACACGAATTGCATTTCGTAATACTTTTCCACCTTTTCCTGCTCTTCCAAATTCAGAACCATTTTCACGCGTTCTTTGAAACGCAGGATCATTCTGGATTCTATTTTTATCCACGCCTCCTTTTTCTCGTGCAAGATGTCCATCTCCTGTTTTGTAAAAAGAAATACCTCCGATAGTTCCTTTTAATTTGATAATACCTGTCTGTTTTGCCATAAGATTTTATTTTTAATTAATAAATTCAAATCACGTAACTTTATAGCATAAAGAAAAAAATCAAAATCCGTTTTTGGTCATTCATTCCGATACAACCAAAAAAGTCATTAAAATATTGATAACACTAACGTATTGTCAACATTTTAACAACGCATTATTACCATCATCATATAATTATAGAATATGGCTTAAGTATGGATAAAGCATAGATAGTGTATTATGAATCAAAAAAGAGCTTGCATATACCCAAAGGACATTCAGCGCATTACAGGGCGCAGTGAACGTTATGGGCGAAAGCTTTTAAATGATATAAAAAGCTTTTTGGATAAAGAACCTCATCAATTTATAACAGTACAAGATTTTGCTAATTATACTGGTATTGAGGAAGAAACTATTAATAAATATTTAATAGATTAATCATAATATTTGACGCTATTTGTTTGGTTTTAATGAAGTTAAAATCGTAAATTTGTTTTAGACGTTCAAATAAAACATACTATTTCAATTTAACTATTAGGTCTACAATTCGGTTCACACTGTTTTAGCACTTTTCCTAAAGTATTGATTTTACTGCATAGTGGCGGTTTAGTTATCATCCTGCCACCCCGACTAAAACAAAAAACCTTCAGAAAAGTTCTGAAGGTTTTTTTATTCAAGTACAAGAATATAATAATAACTATTTTATCATAATTTTTTCAATTCCTGCTCCTTTATCAGTTACTGTTTTCACAAAGTAAATTCCATTATTTAATTCTGTTGCATTTATTAAAATATTATTCTTTTTTTCTGTTATATTAATTTTCTTTACAGATTTCCCTAAAATAGAAAACATCTCTATACTTTTAAGTAATTCGTTATTACTTGTCTGAATTGTAAAACTTTTATCCAAAGAAGGGTTTGGGAATATCTTAAATATTGTAGAGTTTAATTTATTAACAGATAATGTACTAGAAAGTTCTACCCAAGTTGGTAATTGTGTACAATCTGTTGCTGTACAGGCTAATTCTGCACTAATACTACTAGACTCGTTAAGAGTTGCTGTGCCACTACCTTCATTAAAATTTAATAAAACAACTGTATTATCATCAGATGTATAATCTGCATCTGCAATATCGGTTTGTAAACTAGTTATAGTTTCTGTGGTCGTTTTTATTCTTACTTTATCTATGTTTGCATTTAAATAGGTACCAGAACCTCCATATGCAACATAAAAATTAGCAGCTTCTGGAGTTGAAGCTAAGGGTAATGCTACTTGATCAGATAATGTTACATCTACTCCGTTAGCGTATAGTTTTACAGAATTTGTAGCAGAACTACATACTACAACTAAATGGTTCCACTCATCAATATTAATTACATTGTCTATAGTATTTACAAAAGTATTTCCTGACGCACTATAATGTGTAAAATAGAATCTTTTATCAGCATCTTTATATAAAGTTAACGCAAATTGATTCCATCTTTTAAGAATAACTCTATTATGAATTTCTGTTGATAATGGTTTTACCCAAACCTCAATAGTATAATCTGAAACTCCATTTAATTTATCTAAAGTATCATCTGTGTCATACTTAATTCTTTGATCTACACCATTAAACTCAAGGGCATAATCTGTTTGTGCATATGTAAAAACATTTGCAAGTAAAATAAAAAATAAGGTAATTTGTAGTTTTGTTTTCATACTGTATTTATTTAAAGAATTAATATTAGTTTTTTATAAATTTTGATTTAATTAATTTCGTGTTTGTTTCAATTTGAATTATATAATATCCATTTTTAAAATTTGAGACATTTATAGCAATCCTATTATTTTGCTTTTCATAGATTATTGTATTTGGTTCTACTAATTTTCCTAAATAATTATATATTGAAATCTTTTTTACTTCTTCTAATAAAGTATTATCTAAATAACAGAATAGAGTATTTGTAGACGGAACTGGATATAATTTTAATTTATTTAATTTTACTTCTGTTGCAACATTTAAAGTTTTAAATTCTAGAGTATCATCTGAACTCATCCAATTTGGCTGATTTGGAGAGGAACGCAACTGAATCGTACTAAAATTACTTGCATCATCTGTTAAATTAATTCCTGTTCCTTCATCTAATGCTAAAAGTATTCTTGTATTACTATCTGCAAAGTATTCTTCTTTTAAATCGGGAATAAAATTAGATGTGTATATAGCATTATCTGTTATTCTAATCTTATCTATTTTGCCATCTAAATAACGACTATAGCTACCCCAATATCTTGCTCCAATGTTTAATGCATTTGATGATGCTGACAAAGAAAAATCACTATCTGTTGAACTATTAATTAAATTACCATTAATAAATAATTTAGTTATGTTTCCTGTTCTAGATACTGCAACATGTACCCAATCTCCGTAACTTAAATTTTCTGTTGAATTATCAGATTGTAATGATGCATTTATATTTCCGGAAGAATCTCGAGATACAAATTTAACAGCATAATCTGCATTTGAATCAGCAATTAAAAACATAGAAAACACTGTTCTTCTATCTAGAATAATTGGATAAGTATCACTTGTTCTTGAATCAATATTTATCCAAGTTTCGATAGTATATGTATTAGAAATATCAAAGTCATTATTTGAATTTTCGTACACAAAGAAAGAATCATTTCCATCAAAATCTAAATAGATGTATTCATATGGAACTACAACATCAATAGGTTCAGAATAGCTATTAGCATAATAATTCCCATCAACTTTAGATCGAACTCTATATTTATATGTACCAGCTGATGGAACTATTCTTGTATATGTGGTATCTGTAATATTATTACTTATAGTAGTGTATGAAGAACCCCCATCTGTACTTTCTTGTAATTCAAAAGCATCCCAATTTATTTTCTCACTTGTTTTCCAATTTAAAGTAAATGTTTTACTAGTTGCTGTTATACTACTTTCTACAAAAGCAGGCTCTGGTAAAAGATCAAAAACTGCAGCACTAACACTAGTATATCCACCAGCACTAAAAGATCCTTGTAATCTATACCAAGCATTACTTGTACCATACCAACCCATATTTAAGTGGTAATAAAATTCATTTTCAGGATTCCCTTCATTATAACGATACCCATCAACAACAGGTGCATGTCCTACTCCACTAGAGGCATCTATTGCAATTGGTACTGGATGTCCATTTTCTAAATTCTCATGCATTCTGGACCAAAAGTTTGACCAGCTAGAATATTGATGATGACCTGAAGACCTAAAATAAGAACCAACTGCAGACGGTATCCTATTAATATTACTTGTGGATCCAGATGATTCATAATCCATATCTAAGGCTGTGGCTGTATGAAAAGAAATATAACCCATCGCTTGCTGTTGAGCTAAAGTAGACGAAACTCCATAATATTCATTTAACATATTATTCCAATTGTAGTTGGCACTAGCAAAATTTGCTGTCCAACTTGTTTGAGAATTTCCAGTAGTATCATAATTTGTATGAGAACCAACACCTGTCTCTGGCCATTTGTAATAATGTAAAATCATACTAAGTGATGTTGCTACACAACCTGGTGAATAATTATTTGGAGTGTAATAATTACCTACATTTATTCCGTTTCCAGAATCATTATAACAATTTACCCCTCCCCAAATACTTGATAAATGAGCTCCATATTGTATTAAATTAGATTTCGCTGAAGTTTTTGCTGCAACTTTAGAACTTGCTTGTTTTAACTTTTCCCAAGATTTATTATTCAATAAAACTTGTTTTTTCTTTTTTAGATTTATTTTTTCTGATAAATTTTTCAACTCCTTTTTTGCGTTATTTTTTATCATTTCTAAAAGAATATTTTCTTTTGAAATTTTATAGTTAAAATTAGATTCAGTTGAATAAGAAATTACTGGTAATAAATTTTTAGAAGTAGAAAAAACTATAAAGCCTTTAGGTTTTAGGTTCACAACGTAAGAAATTACAGAGTTTTTTTCATCTTTTAACTCAAAAACACTTACAGGTTTAATATTATTCTCAAAATTTAAATTTTGTGAGTTTAGAAAACCTAAACCATACTCTAAAAAGTCACTTTTCTTTATCTGCGCTATTATACTAAGCTTTATAAATAAAAAAATAATTGTGGAAATAAGTAGTTTTGCTCTCATAGTTTAAATATTTAGAAATTAATAATGGTTATACTGTTTTAATTATAACTAGACTTTATTTTACAGACTTCACTTCGTTATTCTTAAAACATTCTTTAGCTAATTTTACTTTACTATAACTTTTCTAGTCATACTCAAATTATCTAATGTAATCTGTAATAAATACACTCCACTTTTTACCTTATCTACATCTAATTCCCAAGATCTCATAGACTGTAAACTGGTATTAATTGGCATTTCTCTACCAGCTAAATCATACATTTTAAATTGAATTTTTTCAAAGTTAAAATATTGATTTAATGATATTTGCAAATAGTTATTTATTACCGGATTTGGAAATAATGTAATGGATTTTTTAATTTTGTTTACATCTTCGATAGATAAAGTACCGCTATTTAATTCGTAATTCCATTCTGTATTATTAATATCATTTAGAACGATAACACTGATATTTGATGCTTCATCTTTAAAACGAACTTTATGTATATCTTGAAATGTAAAATAGGATATGGTATTATCATCTAATAAAAAATGATTTTCTTGACTTGGTATAAAATTATCTGAATATCTATCTACTTTAGAGATTCTTAACTGATCGAAATCTGCTTTAATTCTAGAAGAATAACTACCATGATATTTTTCTGCGATATTTAAAGCTTTATTAGAACTGGGTAAATTAAAATTTGAACCTTCATAAAAATCAATTAAAGAACCATTTATAAACAGTTTTGTTTTATTATCTGAGTGTGAAACTGCGACGTGTACCCATTCATTTAATAAAATTGTATTGTTAGAAACTAATGCTTCTCCACTTGAGTAAGATTTATATTTTATTGCAAAATTATTGGCATTTACATCAAAAATTTCTAATCCAAAAACTCCTTCAATGTCTAAAATTGTATTGCCATTTGCATTATTATCTTTTAACCTTAACCAAGTTTCTAATGTATAATCAGCAGTAAAATCTAAATCGTAATTTGGTGTTTGACGTGCATATGCATATTGGCTACCTCCAAAACTAACATAACCATTATAACCACCAGTTACATTATAAGTTTCTATTTCTGACCAAGAATTAGCATAATAATCTCCATCAACTTTAGCTTTTACCCTAAATTGATACATTTTACCAGTTGGATTATTTACATTAAATTCTTTTGAGGTAATTTCTGTTGATACTTCTTCCCAATCTCCATTGTCTACTTTTTGTTCTAACGTAAAAACTTCCCAATTTAATTTATCACTTACTTCCCACTTTACAAGAAAACCATTCCCTGAATCTGATTTAGAAATAGAAGTAATATGTGGATTGGGTAAAACATCAAACATAGCACCTGTAATGGTATTATATCCTCCAGAAGAGGCAGTCCATCCTTGTATGTTGTACCAACCATTAATTCCATTATCATTATACCACCCCCAATTAAGATGATAATAGGGTTTACCATTAATTTCTTTGTACCCATCAACTACAAAAACATGGCCATCTCCTGTTCTACTTGCATCTACAGCTACAGGAACTGGTCTACCTTTCTGCACATTATCATACAATCTGTCCCAAAAACCTGACCAAGTTACATCTTGATAATGCCCAGAAAAACGAAAAAAATTCTGATAAACAAAAGCTGTTTTATTAATATTAGATGTAGATCCTGAAGGCTCATAATCCATTTGTAAAGCAACACCTACATGATAAATTAATTCGCCAACCGCTTTTTGTTGTTGTTCAGTAGATGGCTTATTCATGTATTCATCTAAAATATCATCCCAATTATAATAAGTACTATCAAAAAAAGCTGAGTGCCTTTTTAATTGCCCATTATAATTTTCGGAATAAACGTTATTACCTACTCCTTTGATAGGCCATTTATAATAATTTAAAACTTGCGCCATAGAAATTGCTACGCATCCTGGTGAACTGTTGTTTGGTGTATAGTAATTTGTTGGATAAATTGTTTTTCCATTATCATCTACACAATTAACACCACCCCAAACATCTGTTAAAAAAGGATTTATTTCTTGTGAATACAAAGGTTTAGTTAACAAAAACAAGAGGAATACAAAACCCTTAATTGATAATTGATTTAGACTATTTTTCTTCATCTGTTTATTTTGTTGGTACTGTTGAATCTTCGCTAGTCCAATAAACAGTATTAATTACTTGTATATAATAACTATACACTCCTTTAATTTCTACTTTATCAAAATCTGTAGCAGGCTCAAATGGTGTTAAATTCTCATCTAAATCCATTTGTAATAATGTATTACTATCAACAGCAAATTTTTCATATTGATTAGGAATAAATGCTGTTGGATATCTATCTATATATGAAACTCTAATATTATCAAAAGATCCTTTAAAAAAGTTTATGTTACCACCTCTATACATATAATTAAAATCTAACCAAGTATCATTTACTGGTTGTATCCATAAATCATCTGTACTAGAATCTATTAAAACTCCATTGATATAAAATTTAGCTGTATTATCTGATGAAGAACGAGAAATGGCTATATGTGCCCATTCATCAAAATTTAAATTAATACTAGAATCACTAGAATTCATTGAGCCAAGAGCCAGATTATCATCATCTAATCGATTATATTTTATTGCAAAATCTGCATCTGAATCTTCAACTAAGTACAATTCAAAATTTCTACCTCTTTCCATAATATTTGCTCCGCCTGCTGTTTTACCAGAGATAGAATCTAAACTGCCAATTAATGCATCTGAGTCTACTTTAATCCAAGTTTCATAAGTAAAATCTTCTCCAGACATTGAACTTAAATCTGTACTTGCACCTCCACTAAAAGCGTAAAATCTATCATCTGAAGTATTTGAGCCTGTAAAAGTTGGGTAAGTACGATTAACTCCTTTTACAAAAACGGTATCTACTCTTACAATTATACCTGGATAAACCTCTACAGGATCATCTGAACAAGAAACAAAGATTAGTCCTAAAGAAAAGATGATGATAAGTAATTTAATTATTTTCATATTGTTGTAATTATTTTATGTTATTATTTAAGGTTTGTACCATCCGTTTACAGAAACATCTTCATTTGGTGTTCCAAATTGTGGTGCTATACCTCCAAATGTGTAAAATGATTCTTGGATTACTTCTAATTGTTGTGCTGGCATAGGAAAGTGTAGTAATGAACCATCTTGTAAATTTCCATTTCTTCTCATATCAAAATACTCTATTCCCATCCCTGTTAATGCTAATTCTATAGTTCTTTCGTATGTTATTGCTTTACTAATATCATTTTCATTAACTAACACTTCTGGTAAATTACCTCTGGTTACTCTTGTGCTTGAATTTATTATATCTGCTGCTTCAGACAATCTATTAAGTTTTAATAGTGCTTCTGCTTTAAGCATATCTATCTCTGCTTTTCTCATTAAAATTACGGGTGCAAAAAAGTTTGCATTTATATAATCGTCTAAACGAGAGTATCTATAAGTAGACCACCTGTACATACCTCTTTCTGGCCTGTTATTAGATGCATCATATTCAAAATCTGTTAGAATTCTTTTATCGTTAGAAATTATTTTCCCTTCATGGGGTAAATCATTTACACCACCATCTGGCCAGTTTGCAGGTATTGATTCATCTAATAGATTTACAACTCTCATATCTACTTTACCCCAGTTTGGTCTTGCTAAATAATATTTATACCAAGACATCCATTTTCTATCAGATCCATTTCCATCTCCCTCTACATTAAAATCTTCTGTAATTCCTTTATTAGTATGTTCTAAAACCGAAAGCCAATCTATAGCCTCTGTTTGTTCTTTATTTCTGGCTGAATACACCATTAATCTCGCTATAAAAGAATGCGCGAGTTTAGACATATCTCCACTAGTAAATGCGTTACCATTTATCCAATCTTCTGGTAATACAAAATCATTATTATCAAAAATTTCTATGGATTTTTCTAACTGCTCAATTGCTAAATTTATTGATGCTGCATAATCAGTAACTAGTAAAGTTTCGTAATCTGTATTTTCATCAGATGGAAAAGTTTTATCGTAAACTAAACCTATATAACCATTACCTAAACCTTGCATAAAATGAGAAAAGCCTTTAACCATTGCTGTTTCTGAACCATTTTCTCCTATCTCTAAACCATTTTGAATCGCTAAAACAACATCATTTGCAGTAGTTGTTACACTATACATATAGCGCCAATAATTATTAATTACAGAATGATAGGCATATGAAGGCGAATTATCTAGAAAAACTCTAGGTTCCATACTCATATCTAGAGTACCATAATTAGCCCAAGTAACAGTTCCCCAATCTGCCATTACCCACATTGCAGGACCTGGTGAACCAAAATTATGTTGTTCTTGTATAAACCAAGTATTAAATAAACCAGATGCTAATGCTCTTACACCATCTGCACCTCGTAAAACTTCTTCTCTATTTGGTTCGTTTATATTCTCTACATCTAATTCTGAAGAGCAAGCAATAAAAAACATACTTCCTAAAAAAAGTAAAAAAGTTTTTTTCATGTTATTAATCATATTTTTAAAATTTTAATTCAACAGAAAATGAATAACTACTAAAATTTGGGTATCCGAAATTATCGAATAAGAAACCATCATAACCTGCTTCTGGATCGTAGCCAGAATAATTGGTTATGGTTAACAAATTTCTACCTAAAACCCCAAGTTTTACAGACTCTATATATTTACCAAACTGACCTAAATCTTTCTTATCAAACAAATAAGAAATAGAAGCCTCATTTAATTTTAAGTATGAAGCATCTTCTACCCAAAATCCGTTTAAAGCTTGTGCATCATATAAAGCCTGGTAATAATCTACCGTTTTTTTATTTTCAGGTTTTGTATAAATTTGGTCTATCATTGCATGACGATTGTCACGAACTAAATACTGTGCAGTTGCATTATAAAGATCTCCTCCGTTTTTCCATTGCCAAAGCATATAGGCTGTAAATCCTTTGTATTTAAATGTAGAATTGATTCCTAATCTAAAATTAGGATTAATATCACCTATTTTAACATTTTTTTCGGCTCCATTTTCATCTAAAACAACAAATGGCTTCTCGTCTACTGTACCAACATCTGCTTTATTAACTACAACTCCATCTCTATTTACTATATAGTTGGTTATATCATCATCACTAGCTAATTGTTCAGACATTTGGTCTAAGGTTCTAACAAAATCTACCCCATACATACTTCCATAAACTTCACCTTCACGTATTTTAAATGCACTTCTTGGTCCTGTGCTATATTCAGGAATATTTAATTTTGTTATTTCTTGTCTTGTTCTATCGTATGTTAGAGTTAAATCCCAAGAAAATTGATCATTTGAGATAATTTTAGAGTTTAGCATTGCTTCGAAAGTATTGCTTTCTAATTCACCTCCATTTAACCATTGATATGGATAACCACCTGCGTGTACAGGTAAAGGAGCCAATAAATATTGATCTGTTACTTTTGTATTAGAGTAAGTTGCTACAAAATTAAATCTCTTAAAAAAAGAAGATTCTATACCAATTTCTAACTCACTAGAACGTGATGGTTTTAAATATTTATTACCTAAAGTGCTTTTTGTAAAAGAACCATCATTTACATTAAAAGTTTCGTATTGCGAAGAAAATGAAGGCCTTAACCCAGATGTACCATAAGCAGCTCTTAACTTTAACTCTTCTACATTTTTAATCTTAATATCTTCTGTTAAACGATAAGCTCCTGAAACACGAAAATAATTTTGCCACCTTTCTTCTTCTCCAAATAAAGAAGAACCATCTATTCTAAATAAACCATCTAAAATATATCTGTTTTTATAAACAAAAGATGCAATAGCAAAATAGTTAATTGCTTTTTGATCTGTTTGATAATCTGTAGCATCTATATTTTCTTGAGGTATGTATTTTAGAGATGGAATACCTGGTAAAGTAAACCCAGTACCAGAAGATGTTAAACTATTAAAATGATTGTTCTCGTATAAATAACTTAATTTACCGTTAAAAGCTAAATCATTCCATTTTTTATTAAAACTAAAAGTAGCTCGTAAACTATTGTTATCGATTTTAGAGCGATATTTATTTAAAGAACCTTCTGAGTATTGTGGACTTATAATAGAATTATTATTAGTTTCTTCTGATAATAAATCTATAATTGTACCTTTTGGTATATAATCTGTACTCTGATAATCTTGAGATTCTATTGCAAAAGATCCTTCGAATTTTAACCAATCTGCTATTTTCCATTCTAAACTGTAAGAACCTAAAAATCTTGTTTTTTCTGAGTCGCTTTCTTTAACCCATAAATCGTATAATGGATTTGCAAATTGAGTATTCCATTGATTTGGATAAAAATTATATTTTTGACCATCTACATTGTTCGAAAATAAATCTACATCAGGATCTGTCATTAAAACTTCGAAAAAGGCTTGTGTACCACCACCTAAAAAATCATTAGAAGTTTTAATAAAATTATTACTTGCAGAAATCTTAATATTATCAGAAATTCTATGATCAATATTCATTCTAACACTTTGTCTTTCGTAACCTTCTGTTTCAATAACAACACCTTTGTTTTGGTTATTTTCGAATGAAAGAAAAATACTCGTATTATTTACCCTGTGACCAACACCTGCATAGTTGGTTAAATATTGCCCATTAGTAAACATTTGTTTCTGTAAATCGTTATTTACTCTATAAGGCATATCTTGATAATGATCTTCTTTCTCTACTCTATTACCAATAATATTAGGATCCCAACCTGTTACATAATCAGAAGGATAATCTACAAAGTAATATTGTGTATATGTAGTTTGGTCTAACCAATCTGGAGAAAGTTGATAATGATGAGATGTTGATAAATCTAAGTATTTAGTAACTTGTTGTATACCAACTTCATTTCTGATGGTTACAGAGGTAGTGCCATCTTTTAAATTTCCGGCTCTTTTTGATGTAACTACAACAACACCATTTGCTGCTCTAGATCCATACAAAGAAGAAGCAGAAGCACCTTTTACAACCTCTATAGATTCTATATCATCTATATTAATATCTGCTAAAGAACCTTGAAGTATAACACCATCAACCAAAATCATAGGGCTATTATTACCTGTAAGATTCGTAGATCCTCTTAAAACAATATTAGAACTACCACCAGGAGAACCACTAAAAGAAGTTACTGTAACTCCAGGTACTTTACCTGCTAAAGAAGCTGATACTGATGTTTGCGGAACTTCATTAAATTTATCTTCATTTAATTTAGATACTGAAACCGACATTAATTTTCTTTTTGTTCCAGAAGCAACACCAGCTATTATGACTTCTTCTAACATATTGTTTTCTAGTTCTAAAACAACATCAAAATAAGATTTATCACCAACTAATAATTCTTTATTTTTAAATCCTAAAAAAGAAAATACTAAAACATCTTTAGCGTTAACTTTTAAGGTAAATTTTCCTTCTACATCTGTAATTGTTCCTTTACTTGTGTTCTTTATCAAAACATTTACATCTTGTAAAGGGTAACCTAAATCGTCTTTAACAATACCAGAAATTGTTTTATTTAACTGTTTTGTATTTTTTCTGATAAGAATATCGTTCCCTTTTATGGTATACTCTAAAGACAGATTTTTAAAAGCTATATTTAATATTTTAGAAACAGGGGCTTTAGTTACACTCAGTTCTATTTTATAATTTAGTTCTTCTAAATCGCTATTATAAAAGAAATCATACTCTGTTTTTTCTGTAATTAAATTAAATAATTCTTTAATTGTTAATTCTTGATTTACAGTTAATGTAGAGTCCTTAAATTTTTCATAACCAAAGGTGTTAAAGGAATTAGAAAATATTGAAATAGCAATTAAAAGTTGTACTGCAACTCGCATTACTTTTTTACTACTTATTATAAAAATATGTTTATTCATAAGTTATCTTTTTTTGTCTTTAATTGAAAAAACTTGTTTGCGTAAATAAGTGTATTTTATTTCTCTAAATCTTTGGTTAACTTTACTTTTTTACCTTCAATAGAATAACTTATACCTTTTGTATACTTAAGCATTTGTAAAAAATGATTCAGGTCGTTTTCTTTTTTCAAGGTTCCCGTAAATTTAAAATCTAATAATTCTTCGCCTTCAAACTCAAACTCCTTATTAAACCATCTGTTTAATCTTGGTATTAGTTTTTCTAATTTTTCATTTCTAAAAATAAAAACGCCAGATGTCCAAGCAACTACATTTTGCACATCTGTATTTTCTACAATTATCTTATTTTGATTATGATATAATTTGGCCTGATTGCCTGGCTCTATAATTTTACTTTCTCCTTGAGGATTAGAAACTTGTATAGAACCTTCTACCAATGTTGTACTAGTAAAATTATTTTCTTTGTAATTAGAAACATTAAATTCTGTACCTAAAACTTTAATTTCTAAATCTGAAGAATTTACCAAGAAAGGGCGTTCTTTATTATGAGCTACACTAAAAAAAGCTTCTCCATTTAAGTTAACTTTTCTTTCTTTAGATAAAGTAGAATTGTTAAAAGTAAATTCTGAATCTGAATTTAATTCCACTTCTGTACCATCTATCATAGAAACATGGTAATTTTTACTTTTCGGTACATAAATAGTATAATCTACCTCTATTGCTTTACTTACATTATCTGTAGATACAAAAGATATTTTATCAGAATTTACATTTACTAAAATTCCGTTTTCCATTAACCATTTACTATTGGTATTATCTTTTATTTTATAAAACTTATTGCTAGGTGTTTTAATTAATATTTCTGAAGAATTAAAGTCTGAAGTAGCTAGATATTTATCAAAAGATTTTTTTGACAACTTATTTACAACAACATTACCTAAAGTAAAAAGTAAAATAAAAATTGCTGCATATTTTAATACATTTCTAAAAACAACATATTTCGATTTTTTTGCAATTTTCTCTTTCTTAGATTTTTCTAGTAATCGAATATATTGTTCTTGTATAAACTCTGCAGACAAATTAGTATCATCTATATGTAACGCAAATACTTTTTTTAAGATAGAAATTGCTTTTTCAAAATTAGCTTTTCCTTCTGCGTTTAATTGCTTTTTATATTCTTGCCAATTGTCGTTGCCATTTTTTTCGTTCGATTTAATCCAAAGAATAAAATCATCATTATTTAACAATTCGTCAATCTTAAAATTTTGATTATTTAACATACTTTTCGTTATGATTTATAAGTACAAGTAAAACTTTACCATTTTGTACTATAAGAAAAGTGTTAAAATTTAAATTTTCTTATTTTTTATTCATCTTAAACATAAAAAAAAGAGAAATAATCTATTAAAACAGACATTTCTCTTCATTATCAAGAATTGAATAATTGTTGATTTTAAGGGATATTTATAATAGATCCAAAGAAAATAGCATTCATAAATAGTTTATTTGTTCCATACCAAGCTCCTCTAAAATTAGGGTTATCAGCAAACATTACAACTCTTCCTTTACCTATTTGATTCACAATTATTGATGCCGATTTTGTAAGATAATTATCTAAATTCTCTTTGGTAACATAACCATCTATATGTGGGTTTTTTGTGTACTTTGCTACAGTAGAAAATTTATTTTTACTTGGCGCCAACCAAACTCTATTATTTTTATAAATAGGTAATTCTCTGTTATGATATCCATAACCAATAGGATGTGTGGTATCTAAATCTACTTTAAAAATTGCACCACCTATGCTATTTCTTCCTAAATGTTCTCTAGATTCTCCATAATTTAATCGTACTAAAGAATCTTTAGTACTATTTTTATGAACCACCAATTTTTCTTTAACCAATTTATTTCTAATTGCCCAAGAACTTGCTGTACGTATAGTAATTAACGTATTACCATGGGCTACCCAGTCTTTAAGTTTTTGTCTACTTTTTTCATTTAACAAATTATAATAACCAGAAACCATGATAATAACATTATACTTTCTTAAATCTGTTCTATAAAAAATTCTTTCTGGAACTTTACTAATTGGCATTTGCATTCTTTGTTCTAATAAATGCCAAACTTCACCAGCCTCGTAAGCAGAAACACCTCCTTCTACTAACATCATTGCTTTTGGTTTTTCTAAAGTTATAAAATTAGAACTTCCTAAATCTATACCCTGTAAGCTAAACCCAGTTTTTACAGCGTTTACATTTATATTATATTTTTCTGATGCCTCTTTTAAAATAGTATATAAAGATTCTTCTGAGATATTCTGAATACCTACAGCAACTAACAAACTACCTCTTTCTAATTGTTGTGATGAATTCTTTACACTTACTTTAAAAGGTTTGGTGGCAGTTTTTACAATTACCCCTTTATTATGCAGATAATTTAATAAAGCAGGAGCATAATAATCATCCCAAGAAATTAAATATGCATAATTACTTCTAGTAAATTTTTCTAATGTTATTTTATTTGTTTTTAATGTAAGCTCACTCTTATATTGTGGTGTTTTTTTAAGTGGACTATATTTCATATTATAAAAATTAGCCAAAGACCAAGAAGATGCATCATAAAAAACACTATCTCTATATTTATTATAGGTTTCAAACATAGTTCTAACCATTAAATATTGAGCTTGTTTTGTAGGCACAAAATAAGATTTGTCTTTTCTGTATTTTTTATTTTCTACAGTAATATCATCCTCTAAATCATAAACTTTAATCTTATGTTTTAACAATAAGTCTATAAAAGATTTATTTCTGTTTTTATCATAATCATCACCAAAAACATAGCCTTTTATTTTACTTTCTGATGCTTTATCTATAGATGATCTAAAGAAATTATTTTGATATGAATACAACAATTCTTTATTAGAAATGGCAGCTTTTATGGTAGAAAAACTTGTAACAAACTGATTTCTAATTGTAAATTTAAAAGTAATGTTTCCTGTTGGCGTTTCTTGCACATGACCTCTAGAACTTGCTTGTTCAAATAATAATGATAAAGAACCTTGTAAATCGCCATAAGTAGAACCATAACCAGGATAAGTAGCATCATATTTTTCTTTAGTAAAATACAAGGATTTAATTTTATCTAAATCTGCAGTAAAAAATTTTGCAAAAGCATCATTTAAAACTGTGTAATTTTCTTTTGGTGTAACTGGCGTTAAAGATGCAGAAAGTTGTTTTGGCTCAAAGAAAAAAGTACTATTAGTACCCATTTCATGAAAATCTGTTACTACATTTGGATACCATTCATGATACCATTTTAACTTTGCATTACTTTCGGGCTGAACTGCTAACAGCAAATCTCTATTTAAATCGAACCAATAATGATTTGTTCTACCTCTTGGCCAAGCTTCATTATGTTCTATATCATATTTATCTGCAATTAACGGACTACCTCTAAAAGTATTTACCCAATTGGTATGTCTATCTCTACCATCAGGATTTATTAATGGATCTAAAAAAATAACAGCCTCTTTAAGATATTCTTTTACTTTAGGATGTTCTGATGCTAATAATACATAAGCTGTTAATAAAGCAGCTTCTGTACCTGAAGGCTCATTACCATGAACATTATAACCTAAGTTGATAAAAATAGGTAAATCAGAAAAATCTTGTATATCTACATCTTTATGAACAACTTGTAGATGCTTTTCTTTTAAATCTTCTAAATTCTTAAGGTTTTTTTCTGAGGATATTACTAAATTAATTAGTTTCCTATTTTCATTTGTTTTTCCATAAGGCTGTAAAATTGCATTATTAGATACTTCTGATAGTTTGGTTATATATGCAACTACTAAATCGTGCCTGGTATGATAATCTCCAATAGCATATTCTAAGAACTCTTCTGGACTTGGAATATTTTTATTAAAAGGAGCGTATTCTTTATAAAAATAACTTTGAGAAAAAGAAAAATAAGAAAAAAAGAATGTAAAAATTACTAATAGCGTACGAGTATTTGTCATATAGAAATTCATTAAGAAGTTTGTCTTTATATTTAAAAACCTTGGTTATTGTTTTTAAGAGCAAACTAAATTTAAATTGTACTATATGAAATATGTTAATTTTAAAGAAAATTATTTTGACAATAAAAAAAACAAAATTTCTATAAAATTACTTCCTAATTTTCTTAATTTTTTAATAGCTCCTGCCAAAACATTTCTAACAGTCTGATATTTAACATCTAATAATTCTGATATTTCAAAATTATTAAAGCCTTGAAAATATTTTAAATAAATTAATTCCTTTTCTCTCGGACTTAATTTTTCTATAAGTAATTTTAATTCGTTCAAAACCTTTTCTTTATCTGTATCATCTTCTTGATAAGCAACTGTGCCATCTATAAGATCAAATTCTATTTTTTTAGATTTCTTTACTTTATAAATTTGATTTCTTAAACTTTTAAATAAATAAGCTTTAACATTAGTAATTTCTGATATAGAATCTTTATAATGAATAATATTTAAAAAAGTATCATGAACACAATCTGTAACCTCATTAGAATCAATATATCTAAGACCAAAATTATACATCATTTGATAATGAAAATTATAAATTTTACGAAAAGCAATCATATCACCTTTCAAAAATAACTTCCATAAATCTTCTTGTGTATCTAAATTAGAGGTTTTTTTAAAACTCATTTTTAAAGTTTAATTTAAAGTTATCTTTAAATTTATTTAATGCTAACATACAAAAATGTCCTAGATACGTTGTCAGGTAATTATATAATTTTGAATATTACATTAATTTAACATTATTGTTAATTTAATAAAAATAATAAGCTATTTAATTGTAATTTTCGAAGTCGTGTTGCTATACCGTTTTTAAATTATATTACTATTTAAAAAGTAATAATTTGGGTAGATACTTACCTCCCAAAAAAACAAAAACTTAATTTTTACTTTCTTGTTGAATTTCTAAAAACTAAATCTGTATCTAAAACCACTTATTTATGAGCATATGTATTTTTTTGCTTTAATTTCTTTATAGAGTAATTTAAAAGCCTTTTTACCCATTTCAAATCCAGGTTGATTTATAGTGGTTAAAGATGGAGAAATTACAGAAGCCATAAACCAATTACATTTATTTGTTCTGGTACTTTTATGCCTTGATTATTAAATTCTGATATGGAGCCAATGGCTACTAAATCTGTATTAATAAATATTCCATCAACGCTGGTATGATTTTTAAAAGTTTATTAGCTTAAAATTTTCCTTCTTCAAAACTCATATTATTTAAGAGGTATACCAAATTGGGGTCATAAATTATATTATTATCATTTAAAGGCTGTTGTAACCTAAAAAACATTCAATTGAATTTTTAGGTAATAATGGCCCTCTAAAATGTGCAATTCTTTTACAACCAATTTCTATTAAATATTGTGTTGCTTTTTAAGCTGCCTTTCTATAGTCAATTATAACTTTAGCTATTTTATCAAACATTACTATAGGTGTTTCTTGATTTAATACTTCAGATATATGTTTATAATCAGCAGTACCATTTGCTAAAGAATGAATTTCCTGAAATAGGTTGACTAAAAATAAATTACAGTGACTTATGAAAACACAAAATGCATACTAGTGAAAAAACTTACCTAAAAGCAACTTTAGATCTCCAATAATTGGTTGTTATCAAATTTAAAACGGTCTTATCTTAACAAACTTTACAAGTAAAAAATATGAGAATAATACGCTACTGGATTTGAAGGTATTGAACCTTAGAGCAACAATAAAAGGGTATAATTAAACTAGATGAAATTAAAAAACTAAAAGAACATAATATTAGAAAGAACTTGAGTTTAAAAAAAGAGTTTTTGCAAATATTGAACTCATTACAGGTGTAGATATTTCCAAAAAATATTAACAAAACAGGTTTAACTAGAAAAGAAAAATAGTTAAACAACAAAAAACTCATCAGAATAGTAAAATAATTTCGAAAAAGATCAACTTATAACAATATAAAACATACTTTATTTAAAATAGATTGTAATATTCTGTTACAGCATTTCTTTTCTTCTTATTTTAATTCTCATAGCGCCTTCAATAGGTTTTTCTGAAACTAAAATTAGATATCCAGCACCTCCAGCACCTGCTAATTTCCAAGCAAGGGCTTTTTCTTTATATTTATCAATTTCATTTAAAATTCTATCATTAACCATTGATGGAAACATTTTAACTTGAGCATTAAAGGATTTTAAAAAGCTATCAGCAAACCCTTCTAAGTCCTTCTCTTTTATAGAATTCCAAACATTATCAGCTGCAGTTGTAAGAGATTTTACATTTTCCTCATTGATAAAAGTGTCAGATAGTAAATCTAATCCTTTTTCTCTAGGCCATAAAAGAACCATAGAAATATGTTCTTCTAACCATTTTAATGTGGTTTCATCTTGAATAGATTCAAATTTTGTAGGCCAAAATCCATCATTATAATAATGCCTTGTTAATCCAGGCATACAAATACCAATAGCATCTTGTGCTCCAGATATCATTGTAGAACCTGGTGTATTTTCAAATTTAAAAAGTATTTCAGCAAGTTTTTCTGGCTTTTCTAAAGGCAAATAATAAGGCCATATTTTTTTTGCAGCATTTCTGGTTGATGTAGACATTCCACATCGTTCATTATATTCTACTATTGGCTCTAAAGAAACAGTAATAGCCCAACCTGGATGGTATTTAGAAACATATGGTTGATCTATCCAAGTTCCTCCTAAATCAATTCTATATGGTAAAGTACAATTTCCACCAGTTCTTATAGCTGTTGTTGATCGTTCAGGAAGACCAGTATCTGGAATTCTCTTTAACTTTTTTAATTCAATATTTAATTCCTGACACAATTCTTCTTTCTTCGGAGAATAGCCATCTTCATTAACAACAAAAAAATCTGGTTTTAATTTTATAAGATCTTCTTTAAAATCTAAAATCCCAGAACCTGAATTTACGAATGCCTGTTTTACATGCTTTATGGCATTAATCATATAAATTCTCTCTTGCTCAGAATTTATAGTTTGTCTTCCTTTCAATTCTGAAATTGTGCTGTCAGAACCAATACCTACATACAAATCTCCATATTTAGATGCTTCTTTGAAAAATGCGATATGACCACTATGAAGCATATCAAAACAACCAGAAACAAATACTTTCTTTTTCATTTTTACTTATTTCAATAAATGTTTAGGTAAATCTTCAACTCTCTCACAACATAATTGCTCCATAACTTGCTGTAATTCTGTTTTTAAAAGAGATATGGTATGATCTCCACCTTTTTTACCAAGAGCAGCAGCTCCATACATAAAAGATCTTCCCATAAATGTAAATTTCGCTCCACTTGCTAATGCTCTAGCAACATCTGGTCCAGAACGAATTCCACTATCCATCATTACTTCTATTTGGTCACCATATTTTTCTGCAATAGAAGTTAATGGTTTAATTGATGATTCTCCTGCATCTAATTGTCTTCCTCCATGATTAGAAACAATTATTCCATCTAAACCTAAACGTATTGCTTTTTCTGCATCTTGATGACATGCAACACCTTTTAAAACAATTTTACCTTTCCACATTTCACGAATTGGTTTAATTTTTTCTTCATCTAACCTTCCAGAAAAAGTTTGATCCATAAATTTACCTAATTGTTTTAAATCTAAATTTTTAGGCATATATGGTAGTAAATTCGCAAAATTTGGGATTCCATGTTTTAAAGTTTGTAAACTCCAATGAGGTCTTCCAAAAGCTTGTAAAATATTAGTTAGGTTCATTTTTGGAGGCATTGCCAATCCATTTCTGATATCTCTTGGTCTAAATCCAAAACTTGGCACATCACATAAAATAACTAAAACAGGGCACTCTGCAGCTTCAGCTCTCTTTAAAATATCATCTCTTAAACTATCTTCAGCTGGATGATACAATTGAAACCAAGCTTTCCCTTCAGTTATTTCACTTGCACGTTCTATACTAGTAGTAGTAACTGTACTTAAAATAAAAGGAATATTTTGTTCAAAAGCAGCTTTTGCCAGAATTTCTGGAGAATTTGGCCACATTAAACCTTGTAATCCTACTGGAGCAATTCCAAAAGGCGCATCATACTCAATGCCAAATAATTTAGTTTTTTGGTTAGCTCCATTAAATTTTCTTAAGTATTGAGGTACCAATTGTACATCTCTTAATTCTGATGTATTTCTGTGCAGATTAACATCTTCATTACAACCACCATCTAAATATTCAAAAGCAAATTTTGGTATTTTTTTTTGTGCTTTTTTCCTTAGATCATCTATAGATGGGTATTTGGTATTAAAATTTAATGCCATTTTATATTTAAATTTAACGTTGGTTGATTTTTATTTATAAATTTTTAAAGTTCTATAGCCATAAACTGCAATTACACAGAAACAAATAAAAGGTAAGATAAAAGAAAAGTTTACGCCAGAAAAAGGACCTATTTTCTCCATATCTATCATTGTTCCTTGTAAAATTGGCATTAATGCTCCTCCAACAATTGCCATAACCAATCCAGCAGCACCTAAAGCTCTATCATCTTCTTGTAAACCATCTAAAGCTATTCCATAAATTGTTGGAAACATCAATGACATAAAAGCAGAAGTAGCAACAAGTAAATACAGCCCTATAATACCTTCAATTAGTATAACTCCAGAAACAGTAACCATTGCACAAAGTGCAAAAATCATAAGTAATTTTTTGGAATTTATATACTTCATTAAAAAGGTACTTATAAATCTGCTACATAAAAAGATAGTCATTGCTATAATATTATAGTTTTGAGCATCTGCTTTGGCTATTCCTAAATTACCAGCATATTGAATAATGAACGTCCAACACATAATTTGTGCAGCAACGTAAAACAATTGAGCCAATACTCCTTCTTTATACTTTCCGTTTTTAAATAGCCTAGAAAATGATGAAGATGCACTTGAATAAGTTGCTGACTTATTCCTTTTTGGCATTTTAGTTACTGCTATTAAAATAAGCATTGCAATAACAACAAAACCAAGAATTACATACGGATTTCTAATAATTGCTAAATCACTAGTTCTAATAATTGCTTTTTGAGCTTCATCAAGAGTACTGAAAATTAGTTCACCAGCTTCATTTCTTTTATCAGAATCTAAAGCTACTAAAATAAATTTTGATGCCACAAACATTCCAAAAAGAGAACCAATAGGATTAAATGCTTGTGCAAGATTTAAACGTCTTGTAGCTGTTCTTTCATCTCCCATTGATAAAATATATGGGTTTGCTGTGGTTTCTAAAAAAGCCAAACCGAAAGTTAAAATATATAAAGACCCTAAAAAGAATCCAAATACTTCAAATTTTGCTGCAGGAAAAAACAATAATGCTCCAACAGCATATAAGGTTAATCCTAATAAAATACCTTTTTTGTAGCTAAATTTCCTAACAAACAAAGCTGCAGGAATTGCCATTGTTGCATATCCTCCATAAAAAGCTAGTTGTACTAAAGCTGCTTTTGCTGTAGATATTTCCATAACTGTACCAAATGCTGCAACCATTGGATTTGTAATATCATTAGCAAAACCCCAAAGTGCAAATAAGGAAGTAATTATTATAAATGGAACTAGCATTTCTTTGGATACTACTGGTATTTTTTTCGGATCTGACATGGAAATAGTTATTTTTTTAAGTTTATAAGTTAAAATAAAAGTGTAATTATTAATTACACTTTTATTACTTTTTCTTTCTATCTGTATTGAGCGTAAACAACTTTAGTCTGTAAATACTCTTGCATACCATGTTTACCATCTGCTCCACCAAGTCCAGATTTTTTCCAACCTGCATGGAAACCTTGAATTGCTTCAAAATGTTCTCTATTGATATATGTTTCACCAAATTCTAATTGATCTGCAGCATGCATCACTTTATTAAAGTTTTCTGAAAAGATTGATGATGTTAAACCATATTCACAATCATTAGCCAAAGCAATAGCCTCATCTAATGAACCGAATTTCATCACTGGTAAAACAGGTCCAAAAATCTCGTCTTTCATTATTTTCATATCTTGAGTCACGTTGGTTAATAAAGTTGGTTGATAAAAATAACCTTTATCAAATTGATTAGATTTAGTACCACCTACTAAAACTTCTGCTCCTTCTTTTTTAGCAAATTCTACCATTTCTGCAACTTTATCCATTTGTGCTTTTGAAACCAAAGCACTTAAATCTGGATTATCTTTAGAAAATGCATCTTGCACATTTAGATTATTCATTTTTTCAGTAACCATCTCCATAAATTGATCATGGATTTTATCTTCTACATAAACTCTTTCTGCACAATTACAAACCTGTCCACTATATATAACTCTAGAGTTAACAACAGCATTAACAGCCAATTCTAAATTAGCATCTGCACAAACAATAGCAGGTGCTTTACCACCTAATTCTAAAGAAACTTTTGCTATATTTTCTGCAGCAGCTTCCATAACTTTTTGTCCGGCCATAACACTACCTGTTAAACTAATAATCCCTGTAATTGGGCTTTTACAAAGTGCGTTACCTACAACTGGTCCTGTTCCACAAACCATGTTTAAAACTCCTGCAGGTAATTTAATTTTATCAATTAATTTTACCCATTCTAAAATGGTAATTGGAGCAATACAACTAGGTTTAATTACACAAGTGTTTCCTGTAATTAATGAAGCTGCTACTTTTCTTGCCATTACAAAAAATGGAAAGTTCCAAGGTAAAATACCAACAGCAGTACCAATAGGAGATTTGTGTAAAAAGATATGTTCTTTTCTACGATCACTTTGTATAATTTCTCCTTCTATTCTTCTTGCCCAACCAGCGTAATAATCAAAATAATCTGCAGTAACATCAATTTCTACTTGCGCTAATCCAATTACTTTAGCTTGTTCAGCAGCTAAAGTCTCTGCTAAAAAAACTCTATTATCTCTAATTACTGATGCCATTTTATTTAAGTAACCAGCTCTTTCTATAGCAGTCATGGATCTCCATCCAAATTGCGCATTTTTCGCAGCATCTAATGCTTTATTAGCATCTTCTATAGAACCTTCTGGTATAACAGATAAAACTTCTTCTGTACAAGGGTTTACAACCTCTGTAACCTTTGTTGAAGTAGATTTTATCCATTGTCCATTAATAAACTGGTCGAATTCTTTCATAATGATATAATTTAATTTTTTGATATTGATTTTAATAAATCAGTTATTATAATTTAATTTTCTAGTGATTTGTGTACTTTTTAAAAATCAGTAAACTTCACTTAAGCCTAAACAACTACCAATAAACCTTTGATAGCCAAGCAAAACTAAATTAATATTAAAAGTAAAAGTTTATCCATAATAATCAAAATTATGTACAATTTAAACATCGGTACTTTGTTCCAATAAAACATCAACAAAAAAAAGCACTAAAATTTAAGTATATTTCCCTGAT
Organism: Polaribacter vadi; assembly: GCF_018861005.1. Taxonomy (GTDB): domain Bacteria; phylum Bacteroidota; class Bacteroidia; order Flavobacteriales; family Flavobacteriaceae; genus Polaribacter; species Polaribacter vadi_A. The sequence goes on along the minus strand of NZ_JAHKQL010000034.1, from coordinate 153,987 downwards.
TTATATATAGCAGGTGTTAAACCTGTAACTAATTTAAAAACCCTCGAAAAGTGATATCGATCTGAAAAACCTAAATCAAATGCAACTTCTTCAATTGTTTTATTAGAATGATCAAAGAAATCACAAGATTTTGCAATTTTTCTATTTTGAATAAAATTATGAAGCGTAATATTCATCTCCTTTTTAAATAATCTTGCAAAAGAATTTGGAGCCATATTTACTTGATCTGCAAGGTTTGGGTTGCTAAATTTCTGAGTAATATTAGATTCTATATATCTAATAATTTTTAAAACTCTATCATCTATATTTATAGCTTTCCATAATTCTGGCCCCATGTTCGTTAAAACCTCTTTTATAAACGATTGCAGCTTTAAATTAAAAGTTAACTTAAAATTGGTGTTTTCTATTTTTAACCTTTCAGTAATATAATGTAATCTATCTTTTAAATAGTCTGTTAATTTTATTTCGATAATACCTGGATATACGTTATCGAAAGGAAGTCCTAAATTAAAATGTGTAAAAAAATGAACAAGAGATTTATCCAAATAGCTTTCTTCACTATAATTCGTAGTTAAATGCCTCCCAGAAACATGTATACCTTTTGAATAAATATTGTTTTTTACAAATCGAGATGAAAAAGAAGTGAATGGTGGAATTATATATAAACTGTCTGGATTCATAACATACACTTTTTCTCCATGTGTTAATTCTCCACCATCATTTTTATTCCAATAAATACGCCAATATGGAAAAACCATATCATGACAATCCCACAATTCTAATAGCCAATATCTACAACAAAGAATCTTTAACTTAATATCTATTAGGTTTTGATTGTTAGAAGATGGATCTCCTAGCTCTATGCTTTTTGGGTATTTCAAAAATGTAGAATGTTTAAATTAGATACAAAAATACAGATTTTAAATATTTATTACACTTGAAGTTAGGTTTATTTTTGTAGAATAAAATATTCTTATTATGAAAAAAGTTAATCTTCCTAAGGAAGTAGAAATAGAATTAAAAAAAGTATCTGAAGTTGCAGGTTATTTATGGCAACGTGAATGGGCAGAAAGAAATGCAGGTAATATCTCTATGAACCTTACTTCTTTCTTCAACATAGAAGATTTAAAAGGAATTGGTACAGAAGTACCTTTCGAATTTCCAAAAGGCGCTGCTAATTTTGTTATATACATTACTGGTACAGGTTGTTATTTAAGAGACTTAGTAGATCATTTAGAAAATGTTTCTTGTATCCTTTTAATTAATGAAGATGCAACTGGTTATTCTATAGTTTGGGGTGGAGAAAGAGAAAACTTTGGACCAACATGTGAGTTGATTTCTCATTCAAGTATTCACTTATTTAACAGCATTCATCATCCAGAAAATTTAGCAGTTGTGCATACACATCCTTTAGAATTAATCTGTATGAGTCATCATGAGTTGTTTGATAATGAAGAAGAATTAAACAGACAAATTTGGATGATGTGTCCTGAGGTTAAAGTATTTGTTCCTAAAGGAATTCACTGTACACCTTACGCTTTATCTAGTACAGCAGCTTTAGCTGAAGTAACAATAGAAGCTTTTAAAACAAGAAATGTTTCTCTTTGGGAAAAACACGGAGCAACAGCAACAGCACCAGATGTAATGAAAGCATGGGACTTTTTAGATGTAGCTAACAAAGGAGCTAAAATGTTAATGATGTGTTGGGCTGCAGGTTTTAAACCAGCAGGATTATCAAACGAGCAATTAACAGAGTTAGAACAATTTACATAGGACTTAAAAAATTAATATAATGAGTAGTAGACTTATAGGTAGATTACCAAAAGTAGGAATTCGTCCAGTGATTGATGGACGTGAATTAGGTGTTAGAGAGTCTTTAGAAGTTCAAACAATGGACATGGCTAAAGCTGCAGCTAAACTAATTGAAGAAACATTGCGTTTCCCTAGTGGAGAAAAAGTAGAATGTGTTATTGCAGATACTACTATTGGAGGTGTTGCAGATGCAGCAGCTTGCGCAGATAAATTTAAAAGAGAAGGTGTTGAAGTTTCATTAACAGTAACTCCATGTTGGTGTTATGGAACAGAGGTTATGGATACAGACCCTTCAACTCCAAAAGCAGTTTGGGGATTTAATGGAACAGAAAGACCAGGTGCAGTTTATTTAGCAGCAGCTTTGGCAGGATATTCTCAAAAAGGATTACCAGCTTTTGGTATTTATGGTAAAGAAGTTCAAGATGGTGGAGATCAAACAATTCCGCAAGACGTTTCTGAAAAGATTTTACGTTTTGTAAAAGGTGGTTTGGCTGTCGCTCAAATGAATGGGAAATCTTATTTATCTATAGGATATAGTTCTATGGGTATTGCTGGTTCTATGGTTGATGTGAATTTTTTACAAGATTATTTAGGTGTTAGATCTGAGTTTGTAGAGTCTGTAGAAATTTTAAGAAGAATAGATGAAGGAATTTTTGATCAAGAAGAATATGCAAAAGCATTAGCTTGGACAAAAGAAAACTGTATAGAAGGAAAAGACTATAACAGTCCTGAAGCTCAAAAATCGGCAGAAGTAAAAGAAGCTGAGTGGGAAAAAGTTGTGAAAATGACATTAATCTGTAAAGATTTAATGAACGGAAATCCAAAGTTAAAAGAAATGGGCTTTGGTGAAGAATCTAAAGGTAGAAATGCTATTATGGGAGGTTTTCAAGGTCAACGTCAGTGGACAGATTACCAACCAAACGCAGATTATACTGAGTCTATTTTAAATTCTTCTTTTGATTGGAATGGAATTAGACAAGCATATACTTTTGCTACAGAAAACGATTGTTTAAATGCAATTTCTATGTTATTTGGACATTTGTTAACTAATAAAGCTCAATTATTTTCTGATGTAAGAACTTATTGGAGTCCTGAGTCTGTAGAAAGAGTTACAGGTAAAAAGTTAACAGGAATTGCTAAAGATGGAATTATTCACTTAATCAATTCTGGTTCAACAACCTTAGATGCAACTGCACAACAAGAAGATGCAGATGGAAACCCTACAATGAAACCATTTTGGGATATTTCTGAAGAAGATGTTCAAAGATGTTTAGATAATACAAAGTGGCCTGCTGCAATTGCAGAATATTTTAGAGGTGGTGGTTTTTCATCACAATTTAAAACTAAAGGTGAGTTACCAATGACAATGTGTAGAATAAACTTGGTTAAAGGAATTGGACCAGTTTTACAAATTGTAGAAGGTTGGAGTGTTGAGTTACCAGAAGATGTTCATGAAGTTTTAGATGAAAGAACAAACCCAACTTGGCCAACAACTTGGTTTGTTCCAAGAACTACAGGTACAGGTTTCTTTAAAGATGTCTATACAGTAATGGCTAAATGGGGAGCAAACCATGGAGCAATTTCTCATGGTCATATTGGTGCAGATTTAATTTCTTTAGCTGCTATGTTACGTATTCCTGTGAATATGCACAATGTTAACGAAGATGATGTATTTAGACCAAGTGCATGGTCTGCTTTTGGAGAAGGATTAGAAGGTGCTGATTATAGAGCTTGTAAAAATTATGGTCCTTTATACGGATTTAAAGAATAACGAATTTAGAAAACAACTAAAAAGGTGTGAGGTTAAAACTAAACACCTTTTTTAAATTAGGGTTTGTAATGAAAAATGTAATAGCTGTAATAGATATTGGAAAAACCAATAAAAAAATATTTTTATTCGATGAAAAATTTGAAGTTTGTGCAGAAAATTCCACTCAATTTCAAGAGGTTCTAGATGAGGATGGTTTTCCTTGTGATGATTTAGAATCTATAGAAAGTTGGATTTTAAACGAAGTAGAAAAAGTTCAAGATAATCCTTATTACAACTTAAAAGCTATTAACTTTTCTACACATGGAGCTTCACTAATCTATTTAGATAAAGAAGGAAAACGCATTGCTCCATTATACAATTATTTAAAACCATTAGAAACAGAAGATTATAAAGATTTCTATCAAAATAATGGTGGTGTAGAAGAATTTTCTAGAAGAACAGCATCTCCTTCTTATGGAATGTTAAATACTGGTCTTCAAATTCTTAAACTAAAGAAAGAAAAACCTCAAGTTTGGGAAAAAGTACATTCTATTTTACATTACCCCCAATACTTAAGTTATCTTTTTACAAAGAAAATTACTTCAGATTTTACTTCTGTTGGTGCTCATACAGCTACTTGGGATTTTGACAATATGGAATATCATTCATGGTTAAAAAAAGAGAATATAAATTTACCAGAACCTACTAATGGAGAAATTGCTATTTCAACAACTATAAATGGAAAAAAAGTTGCTGTTGGCTCTGGTTTACATGATAGCTCTTCATCAATAATTCCTCTTTTAGAAGAAAATAACACTAAAGACTTTATGTTACTTTCTACAGGAACTTGGATTATTGCTATGAATCCATTTAGTCATGAAACGCTTACAAGTCATCAATTGACTAACAATTGTTTATGTTTTATGACCCCAAAAAAGCAACAAATAAAATCTTCAATGCAATTTTTAGGACGCATTCATGAGGTATATTTAAAACCCTTAAGTGAGCATTATAACGTTCATATAGATAGGCACCTAAGCCTTGGTTTAAATGAAAAACTTTGTCAAGAACTAATTGTCGAAAACGCTCAAATTTTTTTAACAGAAGGTATAGATACTGAATTTGAAGCAAATGAAAAATTATTCAAATATTTTGGCTCTTATGATACTGCCTATTATCAATTAATATTAGAAATCTGTAAAAAAGTTATTAATGGGATTAATTTAATATCAGATAAAAATTCGGAACTAAAATGTATTTATATATCTGGTGGTTTTAATAGAAATAGAATATTTATTAAATACTTATCATTATTAAAAAAGAATTGTAAAATTAAAATTTCTAACTGTAAAAACGAAAGTGCTTTAGGGGCTGCTATGTTAATGAAGAAATATCTATAATAAATTATTTCTATTAACATACAAAAACAAAAAACTATGAGCGACCATATTACTTTAGGAGAATTTATTATTGAAAACCAATCAGCATTCCAATATTCATCTGGCGAATTATCTAAATTGCTAAATGGTCTTAGACTTGCTGCTAAAATGGTAAACCATGAAGTAAATAAAGCAGGATTAGTTGATATTATTGGAGGTGTAGGCGAGGTAAATGTTCAAGGAGAAAATCAACAAAAACTTGATGTATTTGCCAATGACAAGTTTATCCACTCTATAATAAAACGTGATATTGCTTGTGGAATTGTTTCAGAAGAAGAGGATGAATTTATTTCTATAAACGGAAGTGATAAAGCCAATAAAGGTAAATATGTTGTTTTAATGGACCCTTTAGATGGTTCTTCTAATATTGATGTAAACGTATCAGTTGGTACTATTTTTTCGATTTTTAGAAGAGTTACACCAATTGGAACTCCAGTACAACTTGAAGACTTTTTACAGCCAGGAAGTTTACAGGTTGCTGCAGGATATGTTGTTTATGGCACATCAACTATGCTAGTATACACAACAGGTAATGGTGTAAACGGTTTTACATTAAACCCAGCAGTAGGATCATTCTATTTATCGCATGCTGATATACAAATACCAAAAACAGGAAATATTTATTCTGTAAATGAAGGAAACTATTCTCATTTTCCTCAAGGCGTAAAAGATTATATTAAATATTGTCAAAAAGAAGAAGAAGATCGTCCATATTCAGCTAGATATATTGGTTCTATGGTTTCAGATTTTCACAGAAATATGCTAAAAGGTGGTATTTATATGTACCCAAATTGTACTAAAAACGCAAACGGAAAATTAAGATTACTTTACGAAGCAAACCCAATTGCTTTACTAGCTGAACAAGCAGGTGGAAAAGCTACAAATGGTGTTCAACGTATATTAGACATTAAACCTACAGAAATACACCAAAGAGTACCTTTTTTCTGTGGTAGTACAGAAATGGTTGATAAACTAGAATCATTTTTATAACATTAAGTTTAAATTTATATTAAAAACATATTCCCCAGTGATATATTTCAATACATGAAAATATCCAAAGAAATGAGTATCTAGATGAAATTGATTTCTCTAATGCCCATTTTCTCTTAAAGAATTTCAATACTTTTTATTGTATGCATTGCATTTATGCAAAAGTTTTAAGGTTGTAATTACTGTACAAAAAATGATTATGTTGCTTTTTAACGAACTTAAAATTAGAACATTTTGATAATTTCATCTAAGCTAACACCTAATGTTGCTTCTGAGATTTCACTTAATTCTTGTTCTTCTCCTTGTAAATGAATCGTGGTTTGGATATGAACCATAGTTTCATTAGGTTTTAATGCTGCTGCTGGCGACGAAGTTTCTAACTCATAAAAAGGTCCCATTGGAGGAACTCCTGGTTCTGGAGAACCATCATTATATGCATTTAATACATCTCCTACATATGGTTCTTCTTGATATTCCCATGAAGAATTAACATAACCATTGGGTGCTTCTTGTATATTATAAGTTACCAAAGTCAATACTTTACCATTAGCATCATAACTACCTGCAATTCCTTGTGTTCTTTTAGCTCCCACACCTATTTTACCTCTTTTGGTTCCATCTCCTTTAAAAAACAAAACATCTTCCTTTGTTATTAAGTATTCCTCAGATATTTTACCAAAATATGCGTCATTTACCTTTTCTCCTAATTCAATTTCATTTCCTTCTTTAAAAGGAATAACTACAATTGTTTCTGGAGATGGATTGTACATTCCCAATATCCAAATAGATGGTAACCCAGTTTCTGGAATCCATGCGACTTCTCCTATATTTGTAATTTGATTATTTGTTTGATAACCTACAAATTCAATTTTTGTAGAAATATCTTTTTTAAGAATATCTTCTATAGACTTTTTTTCTAAAATAGTAACAGTACGTCCAATACCCATTTTAAAAATAGTTCCACTTTTATTAATTAGCTCACAACTGTGTTTAAACTTAACTGTACTTTCTGTTTTAGTTACTAAAGTAAAAGCATCTGTATCTATAACTGCAGGTGTTTTCCAATTAGAAAAATCAAAATTATCTCCTTTTTTAAAAAAAATAGAAAATTGACCACCTTCTGGCCCTAACCAAAAACGCTCTTCTCCTCCAAATACATAAATTTGATTTTCTATTCTTCCTTTACGTTCTTCTTCTGATAAAAAACCTGTCTCAATTACTTTTTTGTTAATCCATCCAAATCCAGTACCTTCAACTGAATTGGTAGTACTTGTCATAACTCGCCCTTGAAATAAAGGAGCAACAGCTACTGCACTATTATCATTTTTTAAAACAACAATATCTGTATGTTTTTGAAGAAATGATACATCTTTAGCAAAACTTCTATGTTCTTTTGTGTTTTTAGTCATAATACTAGGAATAATTGATGATTTTTAGGAATGCTAATTTGGCTCTTCTTTTTTATTATTCTTATATCTAATTCAATCAAAACTATATCTCTTTTAATTATTAAGAAAAGACTTTATTTCATTTTTAAGGTATTGTAAACAGCCTGAAGACTTTTTGAGAGGTTTTATAATTAGAACTTGCTAACCCACAATCATTATTATTTAGATGCTGAGTTTTTACAAGTAATTATTTGAAAGTACAGCAATCATTTCAAATAATTTAGTAAAAACTTTTGCAAAAAAAATAGAAGTATTAATGCTATGAATGATCAAACTTTTTTATGATAATTTTAAAAATCTAGTTGAAAAAAAAAATCAATCTGAAATGTAATCAGATCCGATTTAATTAAATTAATATCTTGAAATATTCAGAAGTCAAAAACATAGGAATTCTTAGAATAAAAGAAATTACGCGATTTTTAGAAGATATTTTTGTTGTTACCTTAGGGAGTTTTCAAAAAACTTATACTGAAATAAAAAACAGAACAAAAGAGAGAACTAAGTTTTTAAATAAATTATCAGAAAATTTAATGTAACCTCGAAAACTAAAAAAATATTCTAGTAAAATTTAATTTTGATAGATACAGAGAACCCAATGAGTTGAATGTCTGTATTAGAATATGAAATAATTTTTAAAAATTTTTCTTATTAAACTTATTCTTTTAAAATATAATTTACGGCTGCTTCTGAGTGTATTTTAGTAGTGTTAAAAATAGGAATCTCTAAATCATCACCAAAAATCATTAAAGGAAATTCTGTGCAACCTAACACAATACCTTCTGCTCCTCTATTTACCAATTCTTGAATAACATTTAAAACATAAGTTTTAGATGCTGGTTTTATAATACCATAAGTAAGTTCTTCTTCTATAATTCGTTGTAATTCAGTAAGAATTTCTTTTTCTTCTGGCACAAAAACCTCAACATCATTATCTGCAATTCTTTTGGTTATAAAATCACCTTCCATTGCATAAATAGTACCCAAAAAACCAACACGATTAACTCCTTTATTTTTTATTGCAGCTGCAGTTGCATCTCCAATATGAATTATGGGAAGATCTAATTGTTTTTGTAAAATATCAAACACTTTATGTGGTGTATTTGCACAAAACATTACTGATGTTGCTCCTCCTTTTTGTAACCCTAATGCAGCTTCTTTTAACATTTCTGCAATTGCATCCCATTTATTAATTTTTTGTAATCGATGAACTTCTGCTTGATTAATTGTGTAAACCAATAAAGGTGGATTTGTATTATTACCATAATAATCATTTATAGATTGATTTATTGCAGCATAATATTCTATAGTAGAATGCCAAGAAGTTCCACCAATCAACCCTAATTTATTCATTTCTTTGTGTGGTAATTTATTTTGTTCCATTTTTGTTTTGGTACTTTCTGATGTTTTGCTTTTGTCAGTTACTTTATCACAAGAAATAAAGAATACAAATAGTAGACAATATATTATATTTTTAAAAATTACTTTTTTCATAAATTTTATAATACACTTTTAGGCAATGCACCCTTCCATCCTTTTGATAATTGAATAGATAATTGTTTTACAATTTCAGCCTTATCTTCATCTGCTGCAACATTTACGGTTTCATTAACATCTACATAATGATCGTATAATTCTGTAGCTGCAAAATCTCCTTTTTCTTTTTTAACATTGTCCCAATGATACCATTCTATATAATGGTATTGTTTGGTTTGCATAGAATAGCCCATGTATTCTTGCCCGTCTTTAGATATTCTTGGTCTTCGCCTGAATTGTGTAAAAACTGCATCTTTCCATTCTAATTCTGGGTTCTTAAAAACAGGAGTTAAACTAGTTCCTTGAAAATAATCTGCTTTATTAACACCTGTTAAATCACATAAAGTAGGAAAAATATCTACCAATTCAGACAATGCTTCTATGCGTTTTCCCTCTTGCTGATGTGCTCCTTTTATAATTAAAGGAACATGAGTATCTATATAAAAATTGGTCATTTTTCCCCAACCATTATGGTCTCCTAACTTCCATCCATGATCTCCCCAAAGAACAATAACAGTATTTTCATACAATCCTCTTTCTTTTAATCCTGCTATTAATTTACCAACACAAGCATCAATAAAACTTACACTTGCATAATAACCTCTTTTTAAAGAATCTGCATATTTTTCTGGTAAAGGTGCATCTTCTGGTCTTCCAATTTTAGTTGGGTTTGTATAAGCTCTTAACTCGTAATTTGCATTGGCAGACATTATAGGTGCATTTTTTGGCAACTTCGGATTTGCTGCTGGAGAAACTGATCCTGCAGGATATAAATCCCAATATTTTTTTGGCGCTACAAATGGTAAATGTGGTCTGTACAAACCAAGCCCCATAAAAAATGGCTCTTTTTTATCTTTAATTCGATCAATAGTTGCTAAAGCTAATTTTGTTTGCATAGCATCGTAATACAAAGAATCTGGAGCATCTGCACTTTCTAATGCAGGTCCTCTATTCCATCCATCACCATAAACTACTTTTCCTTTTCTTCTTTCTAATAAAATTTCTCTTTTTATTTTTTGATCTGCTAACGCTTCTGGTGTGTAATAATATGTTTCTGCATCTCTTTTAGAATATTCTTTGGTATTATATGGATAAGGCTTTAAATCTGGCTCGTCCCAAGAAATAGAATCTGGCATATAATTATGAAAAATCTTACCAATATTTACAGTATGGTATCCCGCTTTTTTAAAATACTGAGGCATTGTTACAGCATTAGGATTGATTTCTCTAAACTTATCTCCCAAATGCCAAACTCTTGTAGAATCTGGTCTGTACCCCAACATTGTACTTGCTCTTGAAGGTGCACAAACTGCTGCTTGAGAATGGGTATTTAACATTACCATAGAACTTGCAGATAATGCATCTATATTTGGTGTTTTTATTTCTTTATTACCATAAGAACCTAAATCTGCTCTTAAATCATCAATAGATAAAAAGATAATATTTGGTTTTTGTTTTAATGCTTCTTTCTTTTGTTCTTTACAAGATGTAAATAAGAGAAATGATATTAGAACTAGAAGTGATAGCCTCATATATTTTGTTTTGAACGATTTTATTTAACTTAAATGATTAAAAAATATCCATTTTAATTTCCTTTTCCTAATAACTCAATCCATTGAGCTTTATATCCTATATTTCTAACTCCATTAGAATGTCCTTTTTTTCCTTCTGGAACAGCTAAATTAAAAGGATAAATATGGTTTTCTGGAATTCCTAAGGCATCATAAGTTTCTTTAATTGTTTTCGCTTTAGGTTCTGTAACATGAAACGTACCATACCACAAATTAGTAGGAGTTACACTCTTATTAAAATACCATTTTGCTATTTCATTTTTGGCTGCATAATCCCAACCTCCAGAAAAATCGATAACTCTTGCCACTAAATGTTCTTGTGCTATAAAAGCTGCCATCCCTCCTCCTTGAGATTGACCAGAAACAGCTATTTCGCTCCATTTTGGTTTACCATCTTCTAAGTAAGCATCCCAATTACCTTCTTTATCATTTTTAGATAAATAAATTAATAATTTAGTTAACCTACTAACTATTGCATCTTGAGGCTTATCATCAATTAAAGAAAAATCATTATCACCATAAATACGTTTTGTTCTAAATTCTGATGTACATTTAGTGTTATTTGCCAAATTTTCTCCTCTACAGATTTGAGCAACTGCTGGTCTATTTATGTAAGAAATATTAATAACATGATAACCTTGAGAAACAGCTGTTGCAAACAACTTTTTTGGGCCTCTTAGTGCTATTCCTCCTGTACCTGGCATAAAAAAAAACAATTTTCCTTGTTTAGATTTAGGATTATAAGCTACCAAATGTGGCGAATTTGCTTCTGTAATTTTTGCATCTGTATCTGAAGGTTTTACTTTTAAAACTTTGTATTCTTTTGGAAAATCAGAAAAAGATTGGGCAAAAGAAAAATTAGAAACGAAACAAATAAAAGCTAGTGAAATTAAAGCAAACTTCATTATTATAAAATTATAATTTGATTTAAAAAAGAATTAAATTGATTAAAAAAACGGCTAAAAAAATTAAATTTTTTGTAACAAATAAAAGCTTTTACTGTTTTTTAAACAATCATTCTAAACAAATATAAATAAATATTGCATTTTTATTAATGTTTTAAATACTTTAACATAAAAGAAGTCTTTTATTAAAAATTGTAGATCTATTTTAATTTGAAAATCTCTTTTTATTTTTAATATCTAAAAATTACATCATTATTAAATATTGTTTATCTTAAAACATCATCAAAAAAAGTATCTAAAATTTACACTTATATACTTACAATTATAAATCTTCTTTTTAAAAAAAACAACACTCATCTATAAACTTATCTCTTATTTTTATTAATTAAATAATATTTTTAGAAGTATATTTTATATTTCTTAACACTTAGCTTTTCTTATCTTTAAAATCATAATCTTTACGTTATTTTTACCTAAAAGCAACATTTCTGTTAGTAGATGTTTATTCTGTTGCACCCTTATTTAAGTTGTAAACCTATCTTTAAACATTCTTTAATTAAAGAAAAGGTCTTTTTTAAACATCATAAAATAATCAGTATTTCAAAATGAATAATGTAAAATTTTTACTATTAATAACCTCAATTAGTGCCTTAGGTGGCTTACTTTTTGGGTATGACACAGGCGTAATAAACGGAGCACAATTTTACTTAACCAAATACTTTCAACTAGATGCAGCCACAAAAGGTTGGGTAGTTGGTAGTGCCTTATTAGGGTGTTTATTTGGGGCAATTATTGCAGGCCCTTTAAGTATAAAATTAGGTAGAAAAACTTCTTTAATTATTTCTGCCATTTTATTTACCTTTTCTGCCTGGGGATCTGGATTACCTAGTTTTCTAGAAGAATCTGTAACCCTATTAGTAGTGTTTAGAATAATTGGTGGATTAGGTATTGGAATTGCTTCTATGAATGCACCTATGTATATTGCAGAAATTGCGCCTGCAGAAAAAAGAGGTAAATTGGTCACCTATTATCAATTAGCCATTGTAATTGGTTTCTTTGCCGTTTTTTTAGTCACCTATTTTATAGGAAATAATTTAACAGAAGCAGAAAACTTAGCCTTTGGTTGGCGAAGAATGTTTTGGTCTGAATTAATACCTAGTGGTTTATTTTTAAGTGCATTATTTTTGGTTCCTAAAAGTCCTAGGTGGCTTTTACTTAAAAACAAAGACGAAGAAGCTTTAGCTGTTTTAACTAAAATACATGGTAAAGACAATGCTAAAAAAGAGGTGGATGAAATAAAAAAATCTTTGGCAAAAGAAACTAAAAAAGGAAAGGTAAATTATTTATCTAAAAGTATTATTACAATCATAATTATAGGTTCTGTATTCTCTTTGCTTCAACAGTTTACAGGTATAAATGCAGTTTTGTATTATGGAGCAGATATTTTCGAAAAATCTTTGGGTTTTGGTAAAGAAGATATTTTAAAACAACAAGTTTTATTAGCTTTTGTTAATTTAATATTTACATTAATAGCTATGGTAACTGTAGATAAATTTGGTAGAAAACCTCTTGTTTACATTGGTTCTATAGGTATGTTAGCTGGTTTTTTAATTCTTGGTTTTACCATTCAGCAAAAGTCAATTGGTATTTTATCTCTGTTAGGTGTTTTAATTTTTATTGGTTCTTTTGCCTTATCAATGGGACCTGTGGTTTGGGTAGTGTTATCAGAAATGTTTCCTAATAAAATTAGAAGTGTTGCTATGTCTGTTGCAGTTGCAGTTCAATGGGCAGGTAACTATGTGGTGTCTCAATCTTTTCCTATGGTTACAGTTAGCGAGGTAAATAATAATAATTTTTGGAATGGTTCTTTACCTTATTTTATTTTTTCTTTCTTTATCATAATTATAATTATTTTCACATATAAATTTATCCCAGAAACAAAAGGTAAATCTCTAGAAGAAATTGAAGCTATTTGGAGTGAATAATTTCAATAAAACTGTATAATCAATACCATCAAATTTAAAGTATGAAAAAAACCTATGTTTTAATAATCTTGTTTTTGTGCATAAAACTGTATGCTCAGAAAACTAATAAAGAATATAGTTTTGTAAACATAAAAGAAGGTATTCCTAAAGTTGCTGTTTCTTCTATTATACAAGATCATTATGGTTTTATTTGGATTGGAACAATTGGAACAGGTTTATATAAATTTGATGGTATTGATTATACTGCTTATAAATTTAATTTCGAAAACTCAAACTCTTTAAGTAGTAACCTTGTACAATGTAGTTTTATTGATAGTAAAAATAGACTTTGGTGTGGTACAGAAAACGGATTAAATCTTTACATAAGAGATTTAGACCAATTTAAAAGGGTACAAATAAATAAAACAAGCACACTTAAAGAAAATGTAACTGCTATAGAGGAAGATTCTTCTGGAAATTTACTGATAGGCACAGATAACAAAGGGCTCTATAAACTAAACATCAACACCTTAGAAGCAGACCGAATTTTAAATAGCACCTCCCCAGATTTAAGCATAAACAGTATAAAACACACAAAACAAGGCAAAACTTTTGTGGGTACAAATCTTGGATTAAAAGAGGTAGATTTTATACATAATAAATTAATACACACCAGGGTTTTTACTGGTAATAATAAATCTATTGATGCTGCTATTGAAGATCTATACATAGATAATAAAGACAATTTATGGATTGGTTTTCAAAGAGATAAAGGTGTTTATAAATGTAAATTAACTGATGATAGAAACAATAATATCATCAACCTAAAAAAATTAAACTTTACTAGTAAAAAAATCTTAAAAATCATTCAATTATCAGACTATACTATGATGATTGGTACAGAAAACGACGGGCTTTTTCACCTAGATGAAAATGATAACATCATAGAAAATTACGTTTACAACAAATCCGCAGAAAACAGCATACTTCATAATTCTATTTGGGAACTTTTTATTGATAAAAATGATAGAATTTGGCTAGGTTATTTTAATAGTGGAGTTGCTGTTAGCGACCATCTTTTTAATAAATTTAATAATCTTAAAAGTTTACCTAATAAAATCAATTCCTTAAATACAGCTTCTGTAACAAGTATTGTTAAAGATAAATCAGACAATTTATGGATTTCTACAGATGGTGGTGGTATTGATGTTTACAATCAAAAAACATCAAAAATAACACATATAAATACTCAAAACAACAAAGTATATTCTGGTTTAAACTCAGATTATATTGTAAGTTTATTTTTAGATTCTAAGAATAATTTATGGGCAGGTAGTTGGGATAATGGTATTTTTTTACTTAAAAATGGCACTAAAAAATTTCTTAATTTTAATAAAAAAAACAAACCAGATATTTTTTCATCAAACACAATTAGAAGTTTTTCTGAAGACTCTAAAGGAATTATTTGGATTGCAACTTTTTTTGAAGGGCTACATTCTTACAACCCAGCAACAAATCAATTTAAAAAACACAAGTCTAAAGAATTTTTAGAACAAAAATCTTTAAGTAATAAATTAATGACCGTTTTTGTAGATTCTGAAGATATTATTTGGGTAGGTACAGCAGACGGTTTGTTTAAAATAAAAAAGATTAATGACAACAAATTTAAAGTAGTTTCTCTTGGAGAAAGAATGCAAAAAGAATTTGGTAATTCTTCTGATGCCAGTCATATATTATACATCTACGAATCTTCTGAAAATGATATTTGGATAGGTACAAGAGGTTCTGGTCTTTGTAGATACAACAAAACTAAAGACACTTATACTTGGTATAATAAATCTAAAGGTTTAATTGAAGAAAACATTGCAGCTATAATTGAAGATAATGATAAAAATATCTGGCTTAGTGGTAATTCTGGATTAACCAAAATGGATGTAAATAATTTAGAATTTACAAATTACACATCTAATGACGGGCTTTTATCTAATGATTTTAATTTTGGAGCTGTTTTAAAAGATGAAAAAGGCATTTTGTATTTCGGTAATTTTAAAGGTTTAGACTATTTTAATCCTAAAGAAATAAAAACAAATGCTAGTATACCTTCTTTGCACCTAACAGATTTTAAACTTTTTAATGAAAAAGTCATACCAAATACAAAAAACTCGCCACTGCAAAAAGTAATCTCAGAAACAAAAAGTATTAATTTATCTCATACTCAATCTGTATTTACCATAGAATATACAGGTTTAAATTACACAAGGCCAGAAAAAAATAATTACGCTTATTATTTAGAAGGATATGAAACTGCCTGGAATTATGTTGGCAGAAAAAGAAGTGCTACTTATACAAATTTAGATCAAGGAAATTATACTTTTAAACTAAAAGCATCTAATAATGATGGCATTTGGAATGAAACACCTTTAGAACTTAAAATTACCATTTTACCTCCTTGGTGGAAAACTAACTTAGCCATAATTGCGTACACACTTGCTTTTCTTTTTTGTGTGTATTTATTAAACAACTTAACTCAAAAACGTGTAAAAGAAAAAGAATTACTAAAAAATGAACGCTTACAACAAACACAAAATGATGAATTAAATAAAAACAAACTTCAGTTTTTTACTAATATTTCTCATGAGTTCAGAACACCTTTAACCCTAATTATCAACCCAATAAAAGATTTAATCAACAATAAAGAACTAAACTTACCACAAAGCGTTAAAAACAAACACACTATTATTTACAAAAACACAGACAGGCTTTATCGATTAATAAATGAATTGATGGATATTAGAAAACTAGAACATAACAAAATGAAAGTTAGGGCTAGTAAAATTAACTTAATTGCGTTTACAAAAGATTTATCTAGTTATTTTCAAGAAGAAGCTAACAAGAAAAACATTTTATTAAGTGTAGATGCAGATGTGCCAGATTTAACAGTTTGGGCAGATGAAAAAATGCTAGAAAAAATAATTTTTAACCTACTTTCTAACGCCATAAAAGCAACACCTAATGGAGGCACCATTAATATAGAACTTTTATCTAATGACAATTTATACAACTTACCTTTAATTAATGATAAAAAACCTGTAAAAGCAATAGAAATTATTATTTCTGATAGTGGTTCTGGATTAAATGAAGATGAAGTAGAAAAAATATTTGATCGTTTTTACCAAGTAGAGAATCAAAATAAAACATATATAGGTGGTACTGGTATTGGTTTAGAGGTCGTTAAAAATTTCGTTCACCTGCATAAAGGAGCTATTAAAGTAGAAAGCAAACTTAATTTAGGTACTACTTTTAAAATTTTACTTCCTATTGGTAATAAGCATTATAATGAAAACCAAATACTATCAGAAAAAAAAGAAGAAGAGTTTTTAAAAGAAGAGTTCTTGTTATTTAAACCAGAAGAAACACAAAATGAGTCCAATAAAAATACTGATTTCAATAAAACAAAAACAATTCTAATTGTAGAAGATAATGTAGAATTATTAGATTATTTAAAGCTAGAATTAGGTACAGAGTACAAAGTATTTGCCACTAGTAGTGGTACAGATGGTATAAAAATAGCTAAAGAAACATTGCCAGATGTAGTAATTACAGATGTAGTAATGCCAGAAATGGATGGCTTTCAGTTCTGTAATTTAATTAAAACGGATGCATCAACCAGCCACATACCTGTACTTATGTTAACAGCAAGAACAACAATTGAAAACAGAATAGAAGGTATAGAAAACGGTGCAGATGCATACATGGTAAAACCTTTTGATTTAAAACTATTAAAACTACGTTTATCACAATTAATAACTAGTAGGCAATTAATTTTTGATAAGTTTTTTGGTGCAATAAGTGGTGCTGAAGAAAAAATAAACTCAAATTCTATAGATAAAGAGTTTATACAAAAATTATTAGATTATATAAATGATAATATTTCTGACTCTAATTTAAGTGTAGAAGAATTAGCATCTCAATTAAAATTAAGCAGAAGTCAATTGTATAGAAAAATTAAAGCCTTAACAGGCCAAACTGTTAACGAGTTTATCAGAAAAATTAGATTAGAAAGAGCAAAACAAATTTTAGATGCAGGTAATGCAAATATTAGTGAAGCATGTTTTAGTGTAGGTTTCTCATCTCCATCTTATTTTTCTAAATGCTTTAAAGCACATTTTGGCATCTTACCTTCTGAAATAGAAACTAACAAAAATTCTAAAAATTAACACCTAATTACTATTAAATCAATTACATTTAATCACTTAATTTTTAAAAAATGCTATATATTAAATATCAACACAAAAAAGAACTATAAAACAATTGTTGCGTTAAATGAATTAAATGTAGCATAACTGTTAATTAAAGGTTAAATAGCAACAATAGTTTTAAATTCTGTTTTTTTCGTGGCAAAAAAGTTGAATTTGTTCATATACTTTTGAAGAGTACAGCAATGTCCATGAAACAAAAAAACTCAAAAAAAAAATTATTCTATGAAATCCTATTAGTATTAATAATGTCTTTATTACTAATATTAATTTTTAATAATATTTAAGTTACTTGTTTTTTCATTGTGAATCAAAAAATTTTTACTAACCAATTAATATGAATGATGATAAAATTTAAAGTCACGATTATTGCATGCCTAATGTTATGTATGCAGAATGTTTTTTCACAAAACAAAACAATTACAGGGCAAGTAAAAGATACTTCCGGAAACCTTTTACCTGGAGTATCTGTTATGATTAAAGGAACCGAAAAAGGAACAAATACAGATTTTGATGGTAATTACTCTTTATCTAATGTTTCTGCAAATGATGAATTAATTTTCTCTTTTATAGGGATGAATTCTTCTACAATTCTAGTAGGCAATCAAACTAAAATTGATGTTGTTTTACAAGATGATTTAGAGTCTTTAGACGAAATTGTAGTTGTAGGATATGGAAGCAAGAAAAAAAGCTTGGTTACAGGTGCCATTTCTAGTATAGATTCTAAACAAATTAAAAGTTCATCTAACCAAAGAGTAGAAGCTGTTTTACAAGGTAGAACCTCTGGGGTTACTGTATCTTCTTCTTCTGGTTCTCCTGGTTCTGGTGCAAAAATTAGAATTCGTGGTGCAGGTTCTAGTGGTAACTCTCAACCTTTATTTATTGTTGATGGAATGAAAGCTTCTTCTATTGCAGATATTGCTCCTGCAGATATTGCAAACATCGAAATTTTAAAAGATGCTGCTTCTGCTGCAATTTACGGTACAGAAGGTGCAAATGGTGTAGTTATAATTACTACAAAAAGAGGTAAAAAAGGTGGTCTAAAAGTTTCATACAACAGTCAATTTGGTGTTCAATCATTAAGATCAAACATGGAGTTAATGAATGCTTCTCAATTTGTACAGTACATGAACGAAGCTGGTATTACAAGTGTTGTTGATAATGGTTATGATACAAATTGGATAGACGAAACTTTTTCTACAGCTTTAATGCATAGAAATGATATTAATTTATCTGGTGCTACAGATAAATTTTCTTACTACACCTCTGCTTCTCATTTAGATCAAGATGGTATTATTAAAGGAGATAATACTTCTTTTAAAAGAACTACATTTAGAGTAAACTTAAAAAGTGATATTGCTAAATGGTTAGAAGTAGGGATCAATTCTACTTATTCTAATTCTGATAAAAGCGGAATTCCAGAGAATAGTGATACAAGAGGAGTTATACAAAACATGTTAATTATAGACCCTTTAACTCCAGTAACTTATGCAGATGGTCAAGTACCACAATCTGTTATAGACAATGCAAATGATAATGGAGTACCTTTATTAACAGATAAAAACGGTAATGTTTATGGTTACCCAAGTTATTCTACAGGAGAAGTAATAAATCCAGTAGCTTATGCAAATGTAATAAACAAAACAACTGTAGATGCTTATCAATTTCTAACTTCTGCTTATTTAAAATTTAAACCTTTTGATGGTTTTTCTTTTACAACCAGATTTGGTTATGATGAAAATCAGTGGGACACTAGAAACACAATCAACCCTTATTATGTAACATCAGAAGCAGCAAACACAGCATATACAGGTTCTCAAGATATTGTAGAATCTAAAAGATGGTTATGGGAAAACTTTGCATCTTATGAAAAAGAAGTTGGTAATCATTCCTTTAAATTATTAGCAGGATATTCTGCTGAAAATACAAGAGTAAAAACGGTAATCTCTAGAAGTGGATCAGCATCCATTGCTGATTTTACAGGTTTCGATTTTGATTTGCCTGACTTTAATACTCAAATTAACTTAATAGACCCATCACCAGACAATATGGTTTCTATGTTTGGTAGATTCTCTTATGATTATGCTGGTAAATATTTATTTGAAGCTTCTTTAAGAAGAGATAAATCAGATAAATTTCCATCAGCAAATAAAGTGGGTACTTTTCCTGCATTTTCTGCTGGATGGGTAGTTTCTAAAGAAAATTTCTGGAAAGAAGATTCTAAATTAGATTACTTAAAACTAAGAGCTAGTTGGGGGCAAAATGGAAGTAGAAGTAACTTAAGTGGTAACTCAGATAAAACCTATATTACTTCTATTATTAACGGACAAACTATTGATTATTTAGGTAGTACAGGTGCACAAATTACAGGATATTCTAACCTTAACTTAGTTTGGGAAACATCAGAACAATTAGATTTAGGTGTAGATTTAAAAGCATTAGATAATAGATTAAACTTTTCTATAGATTACTACAAAAAAACAACTAGAGATGCAATTGTAAACGATGGTAGTTTAATTACACCTGGTTCTGCAGGTTTTGTTTCTAACGAATTTAACTCAGGAACCATAGAAAATAAAGGTTTCGAATTTGAATTGGGTTATGGAGACACCACAGAAAACGGACTTAGTTATAACATAAACGCAAACTTATCTACCTTACAAAACGAGGTAACAGAAATTCTTTTTGTTCCAGAAGGTACATCCCTTACAGGAGCAGGTGCACCTCAAAATGCAGACGGAATTACAAGGTTTACAGAAGGGCAACCTTCTTGGTATTTTTACGGTTACCAAACCAATGGAATAGACCCAGCAACAGGAGAAGTAATTATTGTAGATACTGATGGTGTAAGTGGTATTACAAATGCCGATAAAACAAATATTGGTTCTCCACATCCAGATGTTTTATTTGGTGGTAATATTAGCTTAGGTTATAAAGCTTTCGACTTTAATTTACAGTTTCAAGGTACCATTGGTAATGATATTATTTCTACATACCACCAACCTTCTAGAGCAATTACAAACAAACCTGTACACTTTTTTAACGAAAGATGGCAAAACCCAGGTGATGTAGCTACATATCCAGGTGCAGGTAGTGTTATTGGCTCGTATCAAACAGATTTAATGGTTGAGGATGGCTCTTTTATGAGAATTAAACAAATACAATTTGGATATACTTTACCAGAGCAAATTGTAAAAAGAATTCATGCTAAAAACTTAAGAATATATGTTTCTTTTGATGATTATTTCACTTTTACAAAATACAAAGGTTTAGATCCTGAAGTTGGTAATTTTAGCTTTAACAGTATAGGAGTTGATAGAGGATTTTTCCCTACAGCAGCAAAAGCAATATTCGGATTATCTCTAGACTTTTAATAAAAAACACAACATATTATGAAAAAAATATTTTTAACAATTATTGTAGTTCTTTTCTTTGGGGTTTACTCTTGTAGCGAAGAATTTACAGAAAACCCAAGACTAAATGTACAAGATTTAGAAACATTTTTTCTTGAAGAAGAAAATGTAGAATCTGCCATTATTGGTATTTACGATTTAATGCAATTTAATTATGGTAGAGATTGGCATAGTGCTTTTTTAGTAAAACTTTTACCTGGAGATGATGCGAATGCTGCTGGTGGAAATTCAGAAGATCAAGGGCAATTACAAAACATAGATGATTATGCAAACGTGTCATCATCAAACGTATCAATTGCTAGTGTTTGGGATCTTTATTACAGAACCATATCACTTTCTAATTTAGTTATAGAAAACATTAAAGATTCTAGTTTAAGCAACAAAGACAAAGCATTAGCAGAAGCTAAATTTATGAGAGCTTGGTCTTATATGGAGTTAACAACCATGTTTGGCGATGTTCCTTTACGTTTAACGGTACCAACAAGTGCAGAAGAATTCGGAATAGCAAAATCTTCTAGAGCAGATATTTACGCTCAAATACAATTAGATTTAACAGACGCAATTGCTTCACTACCAGAAAAGGGTGCTTTAGCAAATAACTTTAGAGTTTCTAAAGGAGCTGCACAAGCTTTAATGGGTAAAGTATTGGTTTTTCAAGAAAAATATTCTGAAGCCATTCCTTATTTTCAAAGTGTAATTAGTAATACTGCACACGATTTAGAAACAAATCCAGCAGATGTTTGGAGTGTAAATAATGAATTTGGTATCGAATCTTTATTCGAAATTGGTTATGTATCTACAACTTCTAGAGATTGGGGTAACCTTGCTTGGGGAGGTAGAAACGAAAGTAATTTACATATACAATTAATGGGACCTAGAGGTGATGGAATTTTCGATCTTACTGGTACTGGTTTAATTAATGGATGGGGTTTTAACTTACCAACAAGCAAGTTAGTAAGCGCTTTTGAAACTGCTGGTGATGTAGATAGAAAAGCGGCAACATTAATGACAGAAGCAGAACTAATTGCTGCAGGCGGTGCTGTAGATGCTTCAGCAGCTTCTGGTGGTGTTATTTGGGATTATGAAGGTGCCATCAGAATTAAATACGCTACAAATCCAGATGATTCTAGCGAAGATGGTGTAAAAGAATTAAATTACAGTACCAACTTTAGATTATTTAGATATGCAGAGGTTTTATTATTAGCTGCAGAAGCTTATAATAAAGCTGGGCAAGATGCTGCTGCAATAACTGAATTAAACAAAGTAAGAAACAGAGCTGGCTTAGCAGATATAGATGCAGCAACTTCTGGAGATGCATTGTTTGAAGCTATCGTTAATGAAAAATTCTTAGAATTAGCACACGAAGGGCAACGTTTTTGGGATTTAGTTCGTTGGGGAAAAGCAAGTACAGAATTAGCTGGTACTGGTTACTCTTCTACTAACGATTTGTTTCCAATACCAATTACAGAAATTGATAAGAACAGCGAGTTAACAATCGCTGATCAAAACCCCGGCTATTAATATTTTATTTTGATTTGTTATCGTAAAGCAGTATGAAAAAAATCATACTGCTTTATTTACTTTTACTAAACTTTTCAATTATGTATAAATCAATCATAATATCTCTTATTTGCTTAGTTCTTTTTAGTTGTTCTGATAAAGCGCATCAACAAAAAACAAAAACGATTTTTACTCAACTTTTATCAGAAGAGTCAAAAATTAATTTTAGCAACAATTTAAAAGAAACAGATTCTTTAAACTATTTTAAATACACCTCAATTTATATGGGTGGTGGTGTTTCTGTGGGTGATATTAATAATGATGGTTTAGTAGATCTTTTTTTTACAGGCAATCAAGTAAGTAATAAATTATACTTAAATAAAGGAAATTTACAGTTCGAAGATATAACTAAAAAAGCAAATATTTCTGGTGATGATAGGTGGTACACAGGCGCAACAATGGCAGATGTAAATAACGATGGGTATTTAGATATTTATTGCGCTGTTGCTGGTAAAAATGGCGTTAAAAACAACCAACTTTTTATCAATAATAAAGACAATACTTTTACAGAAAAAGCAAAAGAATATCATATAGATAATGAGGCAAACTCTGTGCAATCTACTTTTTTTGATTATGATAATGATGGCGATTTAGATCTCTATATTGCCAATTATCCTATTGCACATCCATCAACATCTAATATGATTTACAAAAACAGAATGCAAAATGCTTCTGACAAAGAAACAGACAAATTGTTTAGAAATGATGGCACATATTTTACAGATGTTACAGATAGTGCAGGAGTTAAAAATTATAGTTTTTCTTTAGGGATTACTGCTGCTGATATTAATAATGATGGTTGGCAAGATTTATATGTTTCTAATGATTATAGCATTCCAGATTTTTTATACATCAACAATAAAAACGGAACCTTTAAAGAGGTTGTTAATGAAGCAACTTCGCAAACTTCTTTTTACGGAATGGGTATTGATATTTCTGACATAAATAATGATGGATTTTTAGACGTTTTTCAAGTAGATATGGAATCTAACAACAACCGTCGTCAAAAAGCAAATATGGCAAGCATGAATCCTAAATTGTTTTTTGAGACTGTTTTTTATGGTTTTCATTATCAATACATGAGCAATTGTTTGCAATTAAATTCAGGGTTAATTGATGATGGAATTCCTAAATTCTCTAACATTTCTAGACTTACAGGAATGTCTTCTACAGATTGGAGTTGGGGACCTTTATTTGCCGATTTTGATAACGATGGATTTAAAGATTTATACATAACAAATGGCACAAGAAGAGAAGTAAACAACAAAGATTATTTTAAAAAAATAGATAAAAAAGAATATGATAAATATTCATTATTAGAAAAAACTAAAATGATTCCTAGTGAAAAAATAGACAATTTTATGTATAAAAATCAAGGGAATTTAAATTTTGATAATGTTGGTAAAAAATGGGGTCTAGAGCACAAAGGTTTTTCTAACGGAGCTGCTTATGCTGATTTAGATAATGATGGAGATTTAGAAATTATTATCAATAATATTGATGAAAAAGCCACTATTTTTAATAACCATAGTTCAGAAAACAGCAGTTATTTAAAAATACGTTTCAAAGGTAATTCTACTAATAAATTTGGATTAGGAAACCGAGTTTACGCGTATGCAGGTCATCAAAAACAAATGCAAGAATTAACATTAACAAGAGGTTTTCAATCTTCAGTTGCGCCAGAACTCCACTTTGGATTCAACCAAGAAAAGAAAATTGATAGCTTGCAAATTGTTTGGCAAAATGGAAAAAAACAAACTTTAAAAAACGTTTTCACCAATCAATTATTAATGATAGATTACAAAGATTCCGAAATTCATCAAACAAAAAAAGAAACAAAAACCGCAAAAAATTTATTTACAGAAACAACAGATTTTCTAAAAGCAAAACATACAGAAAACGTTTTTAACGATTTTGATAAACAGGTTTTATTACCACATAAAATGTCTACGCTAGGCCCTTCTTTAGCAGTTGCTGATGTAAATAATGATGGTTTAGAAGATTATTTTATTGGCGGTTCTTTTGGTATTTCTGCACAATTATATGTGCAAAAAAATGGCAATTTTATAAAAACTAATATTCCGTTTATAGAAAAAGATAAGTTATCAGAAGATTTAGGGTCTTTATTTTTTGATGCTGATGCTGATGGAGATCTAGATTTATATGTTGTTAGTGGTGGTTATGAATATGCTCAAAATTCATCAATGTTACAAGACAGATTGTATGTTAATGATGGTGTTGGAAATTTTGAAAAATCGAAAAATGCATTACCAAAACTTACAGAAAGTGGTTCTAAAGTTTATCAATTAGATTATAATAAAGATGGTAAACAAGATGTTTTAGTTTTAGGCAGACAAGTTCCTGGTAAATATCCACTTGCAGCCAGCAGTTATTTACTAGAAAATAAAACTACCTCAACTGATTTAAAATTCATAAAAAATAAAACAAAATTATTTACTGATTTAGGGATGGCAACAAGTGCTATAATCACAGATTTTAACAACGACTCTTGGCAAGATATTATTATTGTAGGAGAATGGATGTCTATCAAAATTTATAAAAATAATAAAGGAACTTTTGAAGATGTTTCTACAAAAATGGGATTATCAAAAGATACTACTGGTTGGTGGTGGAGTATTAATCAGGGTGATTTTGATAATGATGGTGATCTAGATTACATATTGGGCAACAATGGTTTAAACTACAAATACAAAGCCACAGAAAACGAAACTTTTGATATTTATGTTAACGATTTTGATAAAAATAACAAAAGTGATATTGTATTAAGTTACTATAATGATGGCGAGCAATATCCACTTCGTGGAAGACAATGTTCCTCTCAACAAATACCCGGAATTAAGAATAAATTTAAAAATTATGATGAGTTTTCTACTGCAACTTTAATTGATGTTTATGGCAAACAAAACTTAGAAAAAGCGTTACATTATCAGGTAAAATCTTTTGCAAGTATTTATTTAGAAAATAAAGGCGATTCTTTTAAAATACATCAACTACCTATTGAAGCTCAATTTTCGAGCATTCAAAAAATATTGGTTAATGATTATGATAAAGACGGAAAATTAGATGCTCTAATTGCTGGAAATCTCCATAATTCTGAAGTAGAAACACCAAGAAACGATGCGAGTTATGGTTTATTTTTAAAAGGAAAAGGCAATGGAACTTTTAAAGCAACATCGGTTTTAGAAAGTGGTTTTTATGTTTCTGGTGATGTAAAAGAAATGACTGAAATACAAATCAACAATACAAAACACATCATTGTAGGTAAAAATAATGATGAAATACAGTATGTGAAAATTAACAATTAAACTATCAACGATAAAATCATAACACTTGTAAAACCTACAAGAGAGAGTAAAATTGTCATAACAGACCAACTTTTAAACGTTTGCTTTTCATCAATATTTAAATATTTACTTACTAGCCAAAAACCACTATCATTAACGTGAGACATTATTGATGCCCCAGCTGCAATAGCAATTACCAAAAGCGCTTTGTCTATTTCTGTAATAGTATCCGCCAAAAGTGGCGCTGTAATCCCTGCAGCAGTTATCATTGCAACTGTAGAAGATCCTTGTAAAACACGCACAACAACAGCCGCTAAAAAAGCAAAAAACAAAATACTTATTCCTTTATCTGCAAAATAATTTGCCAACATAACTCCAGTTCCTGTGTTTATTAATACTTGTTTAAAAACGCCTCCTGCACCTGTTAATAATATAATAATACCAGCAGCCTCCATAGATTTTGTGGTAATTTTTGATAATGTTTCTTTATGATAACCTCTCTTAATCCCCAATAAATACCAGGCAATTAAATTGGCTATAATTAATGCTGAAAATGGATGACCAATCATTTGCAACCAATTTTTTATGTTTACAGGAATTGTATCTTCTGCAAACAAAGGACTATTTAAAACGGTATTACTCACAATTAAAGCAATAGGAATTCCGATAATAGCCAATATTAAACCAACTGCAGGATAATTTTGAAGCGCTTGTTTCTGTTCTATTTTAGGAGCAGCAACAAATCATTTTATTTGAAATATGTTTTGCAAATAATGGTCCACTAACAATGGCAGTAGGTATACCTACAATAAACCCAAATAAAATTACCCAACCTAAATCGGCTTTTAAAATATCTGCCACTGCAACTGGACCTGGGGTTGGAGGAATAAAAGCATGAGTAATTGCCAAACCTGCCAATAAGGGAATTGCATACAACAATAAAGACTTTTTAGTTTTACGTTGTAAAGAATAAATTAAAGGCACTAAAATGATAAAAGCAACATCGAAAAAAACAGGAATTGCAATAAAAAAACCTGTAATTACCAATGCCCAAGTCGCATTTTTTTCTCCAAATTTATGTAATAGATAATTTGCCAAAGCTTCTGCACCTCCAGAATGTTCTAAAATGGCTCCAAAAATAGCACCTAAACCTACTACAGTTGCCACAAAACCCAAAGTACTACCCATACCTTCTTTTATGGTAGTAATAATATCTAAAGGATCCATTCCAGAAAATACACCAACAGCAATACTAGCAATTAACAAGGCTATAAAAGCCGGAATTTTTAATTTTAAAATAAGAAAAAGTAAAATTACAATTCCGATAAAAACAGCTGCAATCAGTGTAAAATCAATCATAAAAAAGGATTATTTTTTTAATGAAAAAGAGGTTTTTAAACCTTGTGCAGCATTTGGACCAACCCAAAGATTAAAACTCCCTTCTTCTGCACTCTCTATTAATTTATGATTGACAAACTCTAAATCTTTAGAAGAAATTTTAAAAACAATTTCTTTGGTTTCTCCTGTTTCTAAAAATACTTGTTGATACCTTTTTAACTCTTTTACAGGTCTAGTAATACTACCTACTACATCTTGAATGTATAACTGCACAATTTCTTTACCCGCTTTTTTTCCAGTATTTGTAATTGCTATTTTCACCTCTAAATCTTCATTAAAATGAATTGTTTCTTTAGATATAGAAATATCAGAATATTTAAAAGTTGTATAAGACAATCCATATCCAAAAGGAAAATGGGGAGTAAAACCAGCATCTAAATAATGAGAATCGTTACCCAAAGAACTTTGCCAAGCGCCAATAGGAATTTTATCAATAGGTACAAAATTGATACTATCTGCAGGTCTCCCTGTATTTTTATGATTGTAAAAATAAGGCAATTGGCCTGCAGTTTTTGGCCAAGAAACTGGCAATCTTCCTTCAGGTGAACTTATTCCGTTTATAATTTCGTACAAAGCTTCTCCACCCATTGTTCCTGGATGCCAAGCCATAACAACAGCGTCTATTTTATCAATAATATTTGTAATTGTAATGGGTCTACCAGCCATAATTACCAAAACAATAGGTTTCCCTGTTTTAGCCAGTTCATTGATTAATTCTTCTTGAGCACCAGGTAAATCTATATTTGCTCTACTATGTGCTTCTCCAGAAAGAATCGCTTCTTCTCCACCAAAAAATAAAATAACATCAGATTTTTTTGCTATGGATATGGCTTCTTTAAAACCTTTTTTAGAATGACCTCTACTATGCCCTAAACCTTTTGCGAAACTAAAATTTGAATGCACTTTTTGGTACGCATCTAATGGTGTATTGGTATGTTCTTTTTCTCCATCAAAAGCCCAAGTACCTAATTGTTCGTGAGGCGCATTTGCCAAAGGCCCAATAATTGCCACTTTTGTTTTTTCTGAAAGTGGTAAAATGGATTCTTTATTTTTTAACAATACCGTACTTTTAATTGCTGCTTTTTTAGCTTCTTTTAAATGATTTTCGGCATAAAAATTTCCTGAATGTTCTTTATTTCTATGTGGATTTTTAAAAAGCCCTAATCTAAATTTTACACGTAAAATATTACGAACAAAATCATTCAATTCTTCTATAGAAACTTTATTTTCTTTGATTAACTGTTTTAAATGGTTTTCATAAGCTGTACTAGTCATTTCCATATCTAATCCTGCTTTAGCAGCTAATTCTCCTGCATGTTTTTCATCACTTGCATAGCCATGAGCAACCATTTCTATAACAGAATCCCAATCACTAACTACAAAACCATCAAAATGTAATTCGCCTCTTAAAACCTCTTTTAATAAGAATTCATTTCCTGTTGCTGGTATTCCATTAATTTCATTAAAAGAACTCATTACAGTTGCAGAACCAGCATCTATTGCAGCTTTAAATGGTGGCAAATACACATTTCTTAACAATTGTTCGCTTATATCTACTGTGTTGTAATCTCTACCTCCAATTGCTGCTCCATAGGCAATATAATGTTTTGCTGAAGCTGCCATTCTGTAGGGGCTACTTAAATCATCGCCTTGAAAGCCTTTAACATAAGCTGCACCTAAAATTTTTGCTAAATACGGATCTTCTCCTGGAGATTCTGCAATTCGACCCCATCTACTATCTCTTGCAATATCCAACATGGGTGCAAACGTCCATCTTATACCATAAGCAGAAGCTTCGTAAGCCGCAATTTCTGAAGATTTTTCTACTATTTGTGCATCCCAAGTTGCTGCTAATCCCAATGGAATTGGAAACATTGTTTTAAAACCGTGAATTACATCTCTACCAAAAATTAACGGAATTCCATTTGGACTTTCTTCAACAGCAATTCTTTGCAATTCGTCTACATAATCTAGGTTCATAATATTTAAAAAAGCACCTACATTTCCTTTTCTTACAGACTCTTTTAAATCTGTTGGCAAAGAAGTTGCTCTGCTAGAAACACCTCTTAAATTGGTTTGCCCAATTTTTTCTTCTAAAGTCATTTTAGCAAGTAAAGCTTCTATCTTTGCTTCATGCGTTGTGTCTTTTACAAAAGATGATTTTTGATTTTCTTTACAACTTATAAGTGTTACTATTAATAGTAATAAAAGGACTATTTTTTTCATAATATAATTTATTTCGTTGATTTATTTTCTATATAAAAATTACTATTTACGCCTTTAACTCCAGGTTTTATTTTAAAAACAGAACCAGCTAAGGGATATTTTTTAACCTCTTCTGGTGTCATATCTACACTTGCAGAAGTAATGTATAAAATATCTAAATTTTCGCCACCAAAAGCACAAGAAGTTATATTATGAGCAGGAACTTCAATTTTAGAAATAACTTTACCATTTATAGGGTTAAAACGAATAACTGCATTACCATTCCACATACCTACCCAAAGCATATTTTCTTCGTCTATAGTCATTCCATCAGGAAAACCTAAAGATTCTGGAATCTTCACAACTACTTTTCCGTTTGTAATTTCTCCTGTTTTATTATCGTAATCAAAAGCTTTAATAGATGATGTTGGTGTATCTATATAATACATTATTTTTTTATCTGATGTCCAAACAATTCCGTTAGAAATTGTTACACTATCTACCTTTTTTACCAATGTGTTTTCTGAGGTAATTGTATACAAATTCGCTTTATTTTTAAGTTGATTAAAATGCATAGAACCTACCCAAAATCTTCCTGCAGGATCGCATTTACCATCATTTAATCTACTGCCTGGCAATTCGTTTTTCATATTTGTAAACAAAGCACTTTCTCCTGAATTTAAATTCATTTTATGCACACCATCTTCTAATGCAATTAAAACTTCTTCTTTAGTAAAAGGAACAACTGTACCAATTCTAGATTTGGTTTTTAAAACTTTGTTTTCTTTTGATTTTGGATTGAAAACATTTAACTGTTTGCCTTCAATATCTACCCAATACAATTCTTGTGTTTTATAATTCCAAATAGCTCCTTCCCCTAAAACTGCTTTTGTTTTATAAGCTAAAGTTGCCGTTTTTATGTTGCTAGACTTCACTTCTTTTTCGCTTTCTTTTTTTGATGAATTACAAGCAATGATCAGAATTAAAAAAGTAACAATTGATATTTTTTTAAGCATAAATTATTTTATTTTTTTGATTTAGAAAACAGCCAAGGTATGAATTCTGGCTCTTGAAATGCTTTTTTAAAAGTAGCTCCATGCCCTAAATTGTATTCTGTATATTTTACATCAGCATTAATTTCTGATAAAAGTTTGTACATATTTCTAGAACCTTCTACAGGATTCCATTTGTCTTTATTTCCGTGAAAAATCCAAATTGGGATTTCTTTTATTTTCTGTATTTGATTAGGATCTGAATACCCAGCCATTGGTATTGCTGCTGCAAATAAATTAGGTTTTCTTGCTATAAAATCCCAAGTACCAAAACCGCCCATAGATAAACCTGTTATGTATATTCTAGAACTATCAATTGATTTTTTTTTAATTAATTGCTCTATTAATTCTAGAGTTGCTTTACCAGAATCAGAAGGTATTGGATTTATTTGATAAGCACCATCTTTACCTAAACCTTTAAAAGGTGTTTCTGGAGAATTGCCAATCCATTTTGCCCATTCTTCATTTTCTGTTTTGTCAGAACATTGAGGAACCAAAACATAACAAGGATATTTTTCTTGAGATTTTGGTGTTATTAATGAATTTTTGTTCATAATAAAACCAGCATTTCTATAAATTTCACTTCCGTTTTTTGTTCCTCTTTCTCCTCTTCCGTGTAAAAAAATCACCAAAGGAAGCTTTTTATTCTTATTTAATGTAGGAGTAAACAAACGATATGGCAGTTTAAATTCGTTGGAAGAAAAATACGTTTTTTTCACCAATAAACGATCTACATTATTCGCTATTCATTGAGCATTAAATATTTCTTCTTTTAAATTTTGTTTTGAATTGCAAGCAAAAAAACATCCGATAATGAAGAGACTTGAGCATATTTTATTTTTCATAGGATAAAAAATTTAAAAAACAGTGTAAATAAATTCACACTGTTCTTCAACATTAATAAACAATAAAAATCAATAAATAATAAATTTAATTTTCTTTATGATGTTATTAGAAGCGTTACCTACATATAAATAATAAGTTCCTTTTTCTAATGACCAATCTGATATTTCTGTATTATAATACGCTAAACCTGAAGCGTTAATAGTAACAGAAGCTGTTTTTTTAATTCCTTTATCCAAAGAAATCTTGGCAAATCCTTTTAATTCTTTTAATGCTCTTTTAACTTTAGATTTAGGCTTACCTACATAAACTTGCACAACCTCTGCTCCTTCTCTATCACCTGTATTTGTTACGTTAAAGGTTACTTTAATTTTATCGTTCTTATTGAATTTTTCTTGGTTGATTTTTACATCAGAAATAGTAAAATTTGAATAAGACAAACCATAACCAAAAGCATATTGTGGTTCTATTTTTTTTGTATCAAACCATCTATAACCCACAAAAATATCTTCTTTATATTCTTGATCTACTCCATTTCCTGGATATGAAATTTCTCCAAAAGAATGCGCTGCATTATCGTTTAATTCTTTTGGAAAAGAAAATGGTAATTTACCTGAAGGATTTACATCACCACTAACAACATCTGCAATTGCATAACCAGCCATACCACCCAAATACCAAGTCTGTATAACTCCTTTTGTTTTTGGCAACCAATTCATTGCTACAGCATTACCTGTTAATAATAAAAAACCTAAGTTTTTATTGACTTCATAAATGCCGTTTATTAATTTTTCTTGGCCATAAGGCAATGCAAAATTTTCTCTATCATCACCTTCACTATCTTGATGATAACTTTTGTTTAATCCGCCAGCAAACAATACAATGTCTGCTTTTTTAGCCACTTCTATTGCTTTTACGTACAAAGAATCTTGATTTAAAGCTGCAGGAATGGTTGCATCGTATACAGATGGACCAGATTCATAACCCATAGTATGAATAATTTTTGCATGTTTATACCTTTCTTTTAATCCTTGTAAAGGAGAAATTTCGAAAAGTGGTTTTAATTGAGAAGAACCTCCACCTTGCGTCATATTTCTTGTGGCATTTTCTCCAATAACTGCAATAGTTATTCCTTCTTTATCTTGAATAGGAAAAAAATTATCTTGATTTTTTAATAAAACAATGCCTTCTGCTGCAACTTCTCTTGCTACTTTATGATGTTGTTTTGTATTTAGTTTTCCTAAACCTCTATCTGGATTTAAATTAGTTCTATAAATTAAACGTAAAATCCTACGTACTTTATCATTTACCAAATCTTCACTTAATTCTCCATTTTTAATCGCTTTTAAAAACGGAGTTGCTAAATAGTAATGTTCGTAATGATTAGAAGTTGTAGTACCTAAACCATCTGTACCTGTTCCCATTTCCATATCTACACCATACAAAGCAGCTTCTTTAGTAGAGTGCACTGAACTCCAATCACTGATTACAACACCATCAAAACCCCAATCAGTTTTTAGAATTTTATGTAAAATTTTGTTGTGAGTTGTATACTGCCCTCTAAATTTATTGTAAGCGCCCATTAAAGCCCAAACATTTCCTTTTTGCACAGCTGCTTTAAAAGCAGGTAAATAAATTTCGTGTAAAGCTCTGTCACTAACTTCTACATTAATTTTATCTCGCCAATGTTCTTGATTGTTTAAAGCAAAATGTTTTACGCAAGCTGCAATTCCGTTTTCTTGAACTCCTTTTATATAAGGAACAACCATTGTTGATGCCAAAAAAGGATCTTCGCCTAAATACTCAAAATTTCTACCATTAAAAGGCGTTCTATAAATATTAACACCTGGCCCTAATAGCACATCTTTTTCTCTATACCTTGCTTCCTCTCCTAGGTTATAACCGTATTTATTGGCCAATTCAGGATTAAAAGTAGCAGCTAAACAGGTTAAAGCAGGAAAAGCTGTAATTGAATCATTAGACCAACCTGCATTTTCCCAAGCATCCCAACTAATTTCTTCTCTAACTCCATGTGGTCCATCAGACATCCAAACTTCTGGTATTCCTAATCTTGCAACTCCTTTTGTACTAAACTTAGATTGCGCATGCGTCATTGCAACTTTTTCTTCTAAGGTTAAAATAGCAATTATACTATCTATTTTTGCCTCTATAAATGCTGTTGTTGCTTCACCTTTTTCTACTTGAATTTTAGGAATTTTATTTTGTGCCAGTATACAAGTTATATTAAGACATAAAATAAAAACGATGATATTCTTTTTAAACGGTACTCTCATGTTTCTAATTTAATATGGTATTGTTTTTTTTATAAAACTACTCTTTAAGGGCAAATACGAGTAAAACTTATTCTACTAAGATTAAAACATTTGTTGCATTTTTTTTGTAAAAACATTGGTTTTACTACAGAATAGCACATCTGTTATACTCCTTGCTTTAGATTTTATAGTAAAAGAATTTTCTAATTTACAGTTTTATAATACATTAGTACACATCACATTTTTATTGTAATCATTATTAAAAACAGCTAAAATTGAATTCTAAAACAAACTTCTTATTATTAATTTGTATACTTTTTTTATGGAGCTGTTCTAAAAAATCTAACAATGGAAATGAACTAAAATTCGAAACCAGTCCGTATTTATTACAACATGCCAATAATCCTGTGCATTGGAAACCTTGGAATTCAAAAACCTTAGAACTTGCTAAAAAAGAAAATAAATTAATTATTATTTCTATTGGGTATTCTGCTTGCCATTGGTGTCATGTTATGGAAAAAGAAAGTTTTACAAACGATTCTATTGCCAAAATAATGAATACTAATTTTATCAATATTAAAGTAGATAGAGAAGAAAGGCCAGATATTGATAATATTTATATGAATGCTGTACAGTTAATGACAGGCAGTGGAGGTTGGCCTCTTAATTGCATAGCTTTACCTGATGGAAGACCCATTTTTGGTGGTACCTATTTTACCAAAGAACAATGGAAAAGTGTTTTGCAAAACATTACTAAACTTTATAAAGAAAATCCCGAAAAAGCTATCAATTTTGCAAACAAGCTTACAGATGGAATTAAAAATTCTGAATTAATTACACTTAAAAAAGAGAACATCAATTTTAAAGAATCTAATATTTCTAAAGCTGTATTGAAGTGGCAACAAAATTTTGATACCATTTATGGTGGTTCTATAGATAGTCCTAAATTTCCAATGCCAAACTCTTTGGATTTTTTATTGAGATACGCGCATCAATTTAAAGATAAAAAGGTACAAAAACATATAGACAACACACTTACAAAATTAGCACATGGTGGTATTTACGATCAAATTAATGGTGGATTTTCTAGATATGCTACAGATAAAAAATGGCATATTCCACATTTCGAAAAAATGCTTTACGATAATGCTCAATTGGTAAGTCTTTATGCCAAAGCGTATCAACAAAATAAAAATCCACAGTATAAAGATGTAATTATAGAAACCTTAAACTTTGTAAAACTAGAACTTACAGATAAAAACGGAACATTTTTTTCTTCTTTAGATGCTGATAGTAAAAACAACAAAAATGATTTAGAAGAAGGTGCTTATTATTATTGGACCGCTCAAGAATTACAAGGTTTGATTAAAAATAAGTATCCTTTATTTAAAGAATATTACAACATTAACGACTTTGGTTTGTGGGAAAAAGAAAGATATGTTTTAATCAGAAAAATTTCGAATAAAGATTTTTCTAAAAAGCATAAAATAACTTCGGATGCACTTAACAAACTAGTTAAAGATTGGAAAAAAACTTTAAAAAATGCAAGAGAATTAAAAAACAAACCAAATTTAGATGATAAGGTTTTAACATCTTGGAATGCATTAATGATAAAAGGATATACAGATGCTTACAAAGCTTTAAAAAATGAAGATTATTTAAAATCAGCATTAAAAAACGCCAATTTTATTATAAAAAATCAATTAAAAAAAGACGGAACGCTTTATAGAAATTATAAAAACGGAAAGATTTCTATTCGCGCATTTTCTGAAGATTATGCCACATTAATTGATGCTTTTCTAAACCTTTACGAAGTTACCTTAGATGAAAAATGGCTAAGGCAATCTAAAAAACTCATGGATTATTGCTTAACACACTTTTTTAATAAAGAGAACACTATGTTTTATTTTATTTCTAACAAAGACTACAATTTAATCTCTAGAAAAATAAAAGTGATTGATAATGTTATTGCGTCACCAAATTCAATTTTAGCCAATAATCTATTTAAATTAGGTCTATATTTTGCTGATGAAAACTATAATAAAATTGCACATCAAATGCTAAATAACATACATACTGATGTTTTAGAAAGTGCTGCTGGTTATAGCAATTGGCTACATTTAATGGTAAACTACACCAAACCTTTTTATGAGGTTGCAACTGTAGGTAAAGAAGCAAAACTAAAAAATGATGCTCTTTTAAGCCTCTACAATCCAAATGTAATTTTGGCTGGAGATATCAAAAACAATAATACAATTCCTTTACTAAAAGATAAATTTGTTAAAGATGAAACCTACGTTTATGTCTGTAATTTTGGGACTTGTAAACTACCTCAACAAAAAGTAAGCGAAGCCATAAAATTTATAAAAAAATAAAAATCAAACTACTTTCAAACTCCCTTTTGAAACTCATATTCTTACTAATTTCTGATTGTAATTATCTGTTATATTACATTTTAAATTTTTGTTTAACTTATTTAAAAATTAATTAAACATTTTGTATCTTTGTACAAAATAAATAATTATGGCTACAGAGGATAAAATATCAAAAGATAACATTATTTCATTATATATGGAATTTGTTTTAGAAAACAATCATCAACCAAAATCTGTTTTTAGTTTTGCAAAAGACAATAATTTTGAAGAAAGTGATTTTTACAAATTTTATGCTTCTTTTGAAGCGATTGAAGAAGCCATATTTTCAGAATT
This sequence comes from Polaribacter vadi, assembly GCF_018861005.1. Lineage (GTDB taxonomy): Bacteria > Bacteroidota > Bacteroidia > Flavobacteriales > Flavobacteriaceae > Polaribacter > Polaribacter vadi_A. The sequence continues at coordinate 117,562 of NZ_JAHKQL010000034.1, read as the reverse complement.
CTTTCATCATACCATTAACGTTTTAGCAAAAAGTGAAGACTATGAAAACTTTGATGCAAGAAACAAATTATTAAGTTTTTACTTTACTTTTTTCGAAATGTTAACTGCCAATAGAAGTTATGTGGTTTATGCTCTAAAAGACAGCCAAAAAGATTTTAAAAAGTTAAAATCATTAAAAAAATTACGTGAAGATTTTATCGCTTACATCAAAAATTTGGGCATAGAAAAATTAGATTTAAAACAAGAAAAGCTAGAAAAAATTCAAGATAAAAGCATACAAGAATCTTCTTGGTTTCACTTATTAGTGACCATGAAATTTTGGTTGGATGATACTTCTGCTCCTTTTGAAAAAACAGATATTTTTATCGAAAAATCCATCAACGCTCGTTTTGATTTAATGGATATAAAACCGCTGAAAAGCATTATCGATTTTGGAAAATTCATCTTAAAAGAAAAAGTTAACTTTAATTAAAAAGCCTATGAAAACAATAGATTCTATACCAACTTCTAAAATTCAGAGGGCTTCTAAGTTAGTTACTACTGGAGCAAAAATTGGGGTAAATTACCTAAAATATTATGGTGATAAAATTACCAAAACCGAAGACGAAGCAAAATCGAAATTAAACGAAAATAACGCAGAAGATATTTACGATGGTTTAAAACAACTTAAAGGAAGTGCTTTAAAAGTAGCACAAATGTTAAGTATGGAAAAAAGCATTTTACCACAAGCTTATGTAGAAAAATTTTCGCTTTCTCAGTTTTCTGTACCTCCTTTATCTCCTGCTTTGGTAACCAAAACTTTTAAAAAATATTTTGGTAAAAATCCGAACGAAATTTATGATAAATTCGACTCAGTTTCTGTTAACGCAGCTAGTATTGGCCAAGTTCACAAAGCTGAAAAAGATGGTAAAAAATTAGCTGTTAAAATTCAATATCCTGGAGTTGCAGAAAGTATTGCATCAGATTTGGCTTTAGTAAAACCAATTGCAATTAAAATGTTTAACATCAAAGGTAAAGATTCTGATAAATATTTTAAAGAAGTAGAAAATAAGTTGGTAGAAGAAACAAATTATGTTTTAGAAGTTGAGCAAAGTAAAGCCATTGTTGAAGCTTGTGCACACATACCAAATTTAAAATTCCCAAATTATTATTCTGATTTATCTTCTGATAGAATTATAACTATGGATTGGATGAATGGCGTTCATTTATCTGAATTTTACACAAACAATCAAGAAGTTGCTAATAAATTAGGGCAGGCTTTATGGGATTTTTATATGTTTCAAATCCATAAATTAAAGAAAGTTCACGCAGATCCACATCCTGGAAATTTTTTAATATCACCAGAAAACGAATTAATTGTAATTGATTTTGGTTGTATGAAAACGATTCCAAATAGTTTTTATGTGCCTTATTTTGAATTGGCTAAACAAGAAAACATCTCTAATCCAGCATATTTTGAGGAAAAATTATTTGAATTAGAAATTTTACGTGAAGATGATTCTAAAGAAGAATTAGATTTTTTTAGAGCTATGTTTCACGAAATGTTAAGCTTATTTACCCAACCTTTTCAACAAGAAAAATTCGACTTTTCTGATGAAGTTTTCTTTGGTAAAATTTCAGATTTAGGTCAGAAATACGCAAAAAGCACTGAACTTAAAAACATGAATGGTAACAGAGGTTCTAAACATTTTATTTACATCAACAGAACATTTTTTGGCTTGTATAATTTAATGCACGACTTAAAAGCAAAAGATGTAGTGATTAATAATTTTAATATTTTATAATGGCATTTTTTAATTTTGATGACATTAATGCTTTAGAAAAAATTTATAAGATAAACCTTATAAACAGTTGTTCTGGCTTTAAATCTGCCAACTTAATTGGCTCTATTTCTAAAGATGGTAATACTAATGTTGCCGTTTTTAGTTCTGTTACACATTTAGGCTCAAATCCACCCACTTTGGGTTTTATTTTAAGACCTACAACTGTACCTAGAAACACGCATCAAAACTTAAAAGAGGTTGGTTATTTTACAATTAATCATATTTGGGAAGAAATTATTGAAGATGCACATCATACTTCTGCAAAATATCCAGCAAATATTTCTGAATTCGATATGACAAATTTAGAACCAGAATTTAAAGGAGAATTCAAAGCTCCTTTTGTAAAGAATGCGCCAGTGCAAATGAATATGAAATTTGTAGAAGAAATTTATGTTCCTTCTAATGATGTTATGTTGATTGTAGCTCAAATTCAAGAACTATATGTTCAAGATAAATTACTACAAGAAGATGGTTTAATCAACTTATCTAAAGGAAATATTGCTGCAATAAATGGGTTAGACACTTATACAATTCCGAAATTTAAAAAACAACTTTCTTACCAAAGACCAAAGTTAACAAACAGCTTATGAAAATTCTTGTAACAGGCGCAACTGGTTATATTGGCAAACGTTTAATTCCTTTATTATTAAACGATGGTCATACTATAGTGTGCCCTGTTAGAGATAAAAAAAGAGCAGAAAACTACTACAAAGATCAAACAAATATACATTTAGTTGAAGCTGATTTTTTAGATGCAAAATCTTTAAATCTAATTCCTAAAAACATAGATGCTGCTTATTATTTAATTCATTCTATGTCTAATTCTGCAAAAGAATTCCATGTTTTAGAAGAAAAATGTGCGTTTAATTTTAAACGATTTACAGAATCTACATCTATAAAACAAGTAATTTATTTAAGCGGAATTACAAACGACACAAAACTTTCGAAACACTTATTATCAAGAAAAAATGTAGAAAATACATTAGCTTCTAAAAAATATGCTTTGACCACTTTTAAAGCAGGAATTATTGTGGGTTCAGGGAGTTCATCCTTCGAAATTATTAGAGATTTGGTAGAAAAACTGCCAGCAATGATTGCACCTAAATGGTTAAATACCAAAACTCAACCTTTAGCGATTAGAGATGTTTTATCATTCTTACAAAAAGCATTAGCTAAAAAAGAATTGTACAATACTTCTTACGATATTTTTGGACCAGAAATTCTAACTTACAAAGAAATGCTTTTGCAATTTGCAGCCGTTAGAAAACTAAAAAGATCAATTATAACAGTGCCTGTAATGACTGCAAAATTATCTTCTTATTGGTTGTATTTTGTAACCTCAACTTCATACAAACTAGCATCTTCTTTAGTAAATTCAATGGGTGTAGAAGTTATTGGTAAAAAAAGTAATATCAATCAAGTTTTAGACATAAAACCAATGGCTTACAAAGAAGCTGTACAATTGGCATTTAATAAAATAGAGCAAAATAGCATCATTTCTAGTTGGAAAGATTCGTATATCAGTAGTGGAAAACTTAAAAATTATGTTGATGAATTTATTAATGTTCCAAAATATGGATGTTTTAGAGATTTTAAGAAAAGAAATATAAAAGACAAAGAGCGCGCTTTAAATAGAATTTGGGCAATTGGTGGAGAAACAGGTTGGTATTATGGCACTTTTCTATGGAAAATCCGTGGTTTTTTAGATCAACTTTTTGGAGGAGCTGGTTTGCGTAGAGGAAGAAGGCATCCTACAGAATTAAATGCTGGTGATGCTTTAGATTTTTGGCGCGTAATTTATGCGGATAAAGAAAAAGGCAAACTACTACTCTATGCAGAAATGATTTTACCTGGTGAAGCTTGGCTAGAATTTAAAATCGAAAAAGGAATTTTATACCAAACTGCAACTTTTAGACCTCGTGGATTAGCAGGCAGATTGTATTGGTATGCAGTGATGCCTTTTCATTGGTTCGTTTTTAATGGTATGATAAACAACATCAATAAATAATTTTGAAAAAAGAAAATCTTCCTTCTAAAAATTGCCCAGTCTGTAACAGACCTTTTAACTGGCGAAAAAAGTGGGAAAAGAATTGGGAAAATGTAAAATATTGCAGCGAAAAATGCAGAAGAAACAAAACACAACTGGCTTAATATGGTTTCGTAATAACTTACGAACAACTGATAATGTTTCTTTACAAAAAACTTTTAATCATCATAAAAAAGTAATTGCAGTCTATTTTTTTGATCCAAAATATTTTACTGTGGATGAATTTGGTTTTCAAAAAACTGCAAAATTTAGAGCCCAATTTTTAATTAATACTATCAGCAATTTAAAAGAAAATTTAGCCAAGTTAAATATTACACTTCTCACCTATTTTGATACTCCAGAAAATAAAATTTATTCTTTGTGTGATGAATTTTCTGTGGATACTATTTACACACAAAAAGAATGGACTAAAGAAGAAGTTGACACCAATACTAACATCAAAAATAGTTTAAAAAGTGATGTGAAATTTATTGAAGATTTTGATCAGTTTTTATATCATCCAGACACCGTTTCTAACAATTTTAGTAATATTCCTGATGTTTTTACACAGTTTAGAAAAAAATTAGAAAAGTATGTTCGCATTCAAGAAATTGCAACTTTTCACAAACTTCCTGAAACAAATATATTTAACAATACAACTAAAATTCCAACTTTAAAAGATTTAGGTTTTTCGGATTTTGAAATGCATCCTAAAACTGCTTTTTCTTTTTTGGGTGGAGAAACTGAAGCTTTAAAAAGATTAAATTATTATTTTTTTCAAAGTAACAAAGTTAGTTTTTATAAAAAAACAAGAAATGGTTTAGTGGGTAAAGATTATTCTACAAAATTTTCTCCTTGGTTGGCAAATGGTAGTTTATCAGCAAAAACAATTTATCATCAAGTAAAAAAACACGAAGCAGAATTTGGTAAAAATCAATCTACGTATTGGGTAATTTTTGAGTTGATTTGGAGAGATTATTTCAAATTTATTTCTTTAAAATATAATGATAAAATGTTTAAAATTGGTGGAATTTTAGACAGAAATTATCATTGGAATACTGATAAAGAAATTATACAAAATTGGATAAATGGAGAAACTAAAGATGATTTTGTAAACGCAAATATGTTAGAACTGCAGCAAACTGGCTGGATGAGCAACAGAGGCAGACAAAATGTGGCTTCTTATTTTGCAAAAGAATTACTACAAGATTGGCGAATTGGAGCAGCCTATTTTGAATCGCTTTTATTGGATTATGACGTTCACAGCAATTACGGAAATTGGATGTATGTGGCAGGAGTTGGGAATGATCCTAGAGACAGAAAATTCAACACTCAATTGCAAGCAGAACGTTATGATACCAACTATAAATTTAGAAATTTATGGTTAGAAAAAACTTTGTTTTAAATGGATATAAAAGAAATACATATCATTTTTCCACATCAATTGTTTAAAAACACTGAGGTTTTAAATAAAGTTGACGACATTATTTTGATTGAAGAATATTTGTTTTTTAATCAATATAAATTTCATCAACAAAAAATAAGTTTTCATAGAGCTACAATGAAAGCTTATGAAAATTATTTAATTCAATTGGACAAAAATGTACGATATATAAATGCAATTGATAATTTAAATGACGTAAGAAATCTACTACCAAATTTAGAAAAAGAAGGGATTACTAAAATCCATTTGATAGATCCTACAGACAATTGGTTGCAAAAACATATCCATCAAAAAAAAGGAAATTTAGAAATTATTTGGTACAACAATCCTTTATTTATCAACACAAAAGAAGAATTATCTAGTTTTTTTAAATCCACTAAAAAGAAATATTTTCAGACTTCATTTTACAAATCCGAAAGAAAAGAAAGAGATATTTTAATGGATGGAAAAAATCCGTCAGGTGGTAAATGGACGTTTGATGATGAAAACAGAAAAAAATATCCTAAAAATAAAATTGCACCACATATAAATTTCCCAGAAGAATCTGAATATCAAAAAGAAGCTAAAGAATATGTTCTCAAAAATTATAAAGAAAACTATGGAAAATTAAATGATTTTGTTGTTTATCCTATAGATTTTAAAACCTCAGAACAATGGTTACATCAATTTTTTGAAATCCGTTTTCACGAATTTGGTACTTATGAAGATGCGATTGTAAAAGAAGCACATTTTTTAAATCATAGTTTGTTATCACCTTTAATTAATGTAGGATTGTTAAACCCAAAAGAAGTTATTGAAAAAGCCATTGATTTTGCAACTAAAAATGATGTTCCTATCAATTCTACAGAAGGTTTTGTACGTCAAATTTTAGGTTGGCGAGAATTTATAAGAGGTGTTTATGAAGCCAAAGGTTCTGAAGAACGCACCAAAAATTTCTGGAAATTCTCTAGAAAAATTCCTAAATCTTTTTACAACGGAACTACTGGCATAGAACCTATTGACGATGTTATTAAAAAAGTGAATAAAACTGCGTATGCACATCACATAGAACGATTAATGATTTTAGGCAACTTTATGGTGTTGTGCGAATTTGATCCGGATGAAGTTTACCAATGGTTTATGGAACTTTTTATAGATGCTTATGATTGGGTTATGGTGCCTAATGTGTATGGAATGAGTCTGTTTGCTGATGGTGGTTTAATGAGTACAAAACCATACATAAGTAGCAGCAATTATGTAATGAAAATGAGTAATTACAAAAAAGGGAATTGGCAAAAAACATGGGATGGTTTGTTTTGGACATTTATGGACAAACACAGAGATTTCTTTTTAAGCAACCCAAGATTAGGGATGTTAATTAGAACTTTTGACAAAATGGCACAAGATAAAAAAGAATCTCATTTTAAAAATGCCGAACAATTTTTTAAACAATTAGACAATGAGCAATAGAGAAGAAATAAATATTGTTTGGTTAAAGAGAGATTTACGTTTGCAAGATAATGAGGCTATTTACAATGCTTTACAAACAAACAAAAGAGTTTTATTTTTGTATGTTTTTGAAAACTCTTTGATAAACGATGCACATTATAGCCAACGCCACTGGAATTTTATAAAACAATCGATTCAAGATCTTAATCAAGATTTAGAAAATTATAACACCAAAATTCTCTCTGTAAATTCAGAAGTTATCAATGTATTTAATCAACTGCAAACCTATTTTAAAATTGATACTGTTTTTTCGCATCAAGAAACAGGATTATTAATTACCTATAATCGCGATAAAGATTTTAAAAGATATTGCAGAAACAACAATATCAATTGGATAGAAAACAATAACAATGGAGTTTTAAGAGGATTGTTAAACAGAGAAGATTGGTTCGAAAAATGGGATGACTATATGAATGCCAATCCATTTAAAACTAATTTTAAGAACGATGATTTTATCAATATTGATGAAATTCTAGCATTAGAAAAGAGATTTATTACCACAGATTTAGAAACTGAAAATAATCCTTATTTTCAAAAAGGAGGCACAAAAATGGCTTGGAGATATGCCAATGGTTTTTTTAAAGAAAGGCACAAAAACTACATGTATCATATTTCTAAACCAGCATTGTCTAGAGAAAGTTCGAGCAGATTATCGCCTTATATTGCTTGGGGAAATGTTTCCATTCGTCAGATTTATCAAAAAACACAAGAATACATTACCGATGAAAATAAAAAACACTTGGGCGCATTTATTTCTAGATTAAGATGGCAAGCGCATTTTATTCAAAAATTTGAAATGGAACATACCATGGAAGAAGCTAGTGTAAATAAAGGCTATCATAAATTAAAGAAAAACCTTTCTGAAGCCTACCAAAAAGCTTGGAGAGAAGGCCAAACTGGTTTTCCTTTAGTAGATGCTAGCATGCGTTGTTTAGTAGAAACTGGTTATTTAAATTTTAGAATGCGTTCTATGTTAGTTTCCTTTTTTACGCATATTTTATGGCAACCTTGGCAAGCTGCTACACATCATTTATCGCAACAATTTTTAGATTTTGAACCTGGTATTCATTTTCCTCAATTGCAAATGCAAGCCGCAGAAACTGGCATTAATAATATCAGAATTTATAATCCGATTAAAAATAGTTTAGAACATGATGCTGATGCAACATTCATTAAAAAATGGGTGCCAGAATTAGCAAATTTACCTTTGGCTTTTATTCACGAACCCTATTTAATGACTCCTATGGATGAGCAATTCAATAGTTTTAAATTAGGCGAAAATTATCCTTTTCCTATTGTTGATGGAAAAACTGCAAGAAAAAAAGCAAGTGATATTCTTTTTGGAATGCGAACAAATCCTGAAGTTTTATCAGAAAATTTTAGAATTCTAAAAAAACACACATTATCAGATAGAAAAAGGATGTTAAACAGCAACTAAACTATAGTTTTTGAACAAATTATAATGCTTTGTTAATTTTTGTTTAACTATTTTTATGTTTCGTTAAACATTACTATATTTGATGTGTTAATGATTTACAATACAACACATACAAACAAAGAAGCAGTATCAATGTTTAATAATTTATTAGGCAAACCTTTTTCATTTTTACAATCTATAAAAATGAAAGGAACTGGTTCTAAAAGAATGATAATAGAAGAAGTAAGTCCTAGTTTCTTTAAATATATGAATTCAGTTTCTGATATTAATTATGGAAATATTGAGCTAAGAGAAAAAGGAATTTTATTACACATTAATAAAGGTTTGCAAAATTTTAGCTGGGCAATTCCCTTTTATCAATTACACATTTATAAAACTTGCGGCTTTAGCATTCACGCTCAAGGAAATTTTGTAAGATTTAAAAACAATAAATTATTGAAAGAAAACAAGAAATTTCTCGACAAAATAATTAACCTAAAAATAGAAAACGACAAAGAGTATGAATTCTATGATGTTATAAATTAATTCTATAGAGAATGAAGTTAGATGGAATAGCAATTGATAGAATTATAGAAATGGCTTGGGAAGACAGAACAACTTTTGAGGCCATACAGTTTCAATTCGGATTAAAAGAACAAGAAGTTATTAATTTAATGCGAAAAGAAATGAAACCTTCTAGTTTTAGAATGTGGAGGAAAAGAGTGCAAGGAAGAAGAACAAAACACCAAAAATTAAGAACATTCGCAAAAGGCAGATTTAAATGTTCTAGACAAAAATCAATATCTAATAACTCTATAGCAAAAAGATAAAAACAGTGCTTTGCTTTTAAGATTAGAGTACTTAAAGACAGCACATTAAAAAGACAAATAATGATTACAGAAGTAGTATTAAAAGAAAAACAAACAGACCAAAAATTAAATGGATTTTCATTCGAAGAAATTGGAGATGACCATTTATACACTGGTTTAGAAACCCCAATGAAAAGAGGTGCATTCTTACTTTCTGATGATGAAAAGAAAGAAAAAATTGAAGGTTTATTTTCTGAAATTATGGATGTAATGGGGCTTGATTTAACTGATGATTCTTTACAAGGCACTCCTAAAAGAGTTGCCAAAATGTATATAGATGAAATTTTTTCAGGATTAAATCCTGCCAACAAACCAAAAGTGGCATTGTTTGACAATAAATATCAATATAACCAAATGTTGGTAGAAAAAAACATTACGTTTTATTCTAATTGCGAGCATCATTTTGTACCCATTATTGGTAAAGCACACGTAGCCTATATCTCATCAGGTAAAGTTATTGGTTTATCAAAATTAAATAGAATTGTACAGTATTATGCAAAAAGACCACAAGTACAAGAACGTTTAACAAATCAAATTGCTGAAGAATTAAAAAACATATTAGAAACAGAAGATGTTGCAGTTATAATAGACGCAAAACATCTATGTGTATCATCTAGAGGAATTAAAGACGATACTTCATCCACAGTAACTTCTTACTTTGGTGGTAAATTTAACAACCAAGATAAAATTCTTGAATTACAAAATACATTAAAATATTAAGTTATGGAACTTATTGACAAGGCATTAGAATTCGAAAAAAGAAAAATGAGATTCCCAACTACAAGCGACAGAATCTTAGCAGCAAGAGAAGCAAAATCTTTAATTTTAAGCTTAAACGAAGTTTATAAAAAAAGTAAAGACAAAAATATAATGGACATTATGAAACGATTAACGGCCATAAAACAAAGAATTGAAAAGCGTTTAAAAGGGAAACCACTAACAGCAGCATAATATTTTTCAGATTTTTCTTGCAGTTCTAACTTTTATAATTATATTGCCAAATTAGATATTAGATAAAAGAGAGAAACGAAAGAATGAATTTATTAGAAAGAGCTGTAGAGTTTGAGAACAGAAAATTCTCATTTAAAACCACAAGTGACCGTATTTTAGCCTCTAGAGAGGTAAAAGCTTTAATATTAGAGCTTAATGAAGTTTACAAACAAGAAAAAGATCCAGAAATAATGGATCAAATGAAGCGCTTAACAGCAGTTAAACAAAAAATTGAAAAGCGCTTGAAAGGAAGACCTTAAAGCAAATGACTAAAATTTTAATTATTGGAGGAAGCAAAGGAATTGGTAATGCAATTATCAATGCTTTGGTTAATGAAAACAAAATTATTAACATTAGCAGAACTGCGCCTTTGCAGCCTCACAGTAATTTAACACACTATTCGTGTGATATTCTTAAAGATGATTTACCAGGTATTGATGAAATAGATTCGTTAATTTATTGTCCTGGTAGTATCAATCTAAAACCAATTTCTAGACTTGAATTAGAAGATTTCAGAAGCGATTTTGAAATTAATGTTATTGGTGCTGTAAAGGCAATTCAACATTATTTACCTTCATTAAAAAAAGGAAGCAATCCTTCAATAGTATTATTTAGTACTGTTGCTGCAAAATTAGGGATGCCTTTTCATGCAAGTGTTGCTGCAGCAAAATCTGCTGTAGAAGGTCTTACAAAATCTTTAGGTGCAGAATTTGCACCAACGATTCGTGTAAACGCAATTGCACCCACTGTAACAGATACTGACTTAGCAGCTAAATTATTACGTAACGAACGTTTAATAGACAGCATTAAAGAACGTCATCCTCTTAAAAAAATCTTGGATCCAAATGAAGTTGCAGATCTTGCTACTTTTTTAATTTCTGATAAAGCAAAATCTATATCTGGTCAAATTTTTGAGTTAGACTGTGGTATTGTAAGTTTTAAAATATAACAACATTACATTTATGACTGATATTTATAATATAGAGATTAATAGTCTCCAGAATAACCCTATACAATTATCAAACTTTAAAGGGAAATACATTTTATTTATAAATGTGGCTTCTAAATGCGGTTTTACACCTCAATATAAAGAATTAGAAAAACTACATCAAACCTATAAAGACAAGTTAGTTGTAATTGGTGTTCCTTGTAATCAATTTGGAAGTCAAGAACCAGGATCATCAGAAGAAATTCAAGAATTCTGCCAAGTAAATTATGGCGTATCTTTTTTAATTACTGAAAAAATTGATGTAAAAGGAATTAACCAACATCCTCTATATTCTTGGCTCACTAAAAAAGATTTCAACGATAAAAAAAGCTCTTCTGTAAAATGGAACTTTCAAAAATATTTAGTTTCTCCAGAGGGTAAATTAATTGATTATTATTTTTCAATTACAAAACCATTAAGTTCTAAAATTACAAAACATTTAAAATAGATAGAATGTTTGGATTATTTAAAAAGAAATCAGAAATAGAAAAGCTTCAAGAGAAATATAAAAAATTAATGGAAGAAGCTTATAAATTACAATCTATAAATAGAAGTGATAGCGATCAAAAATATTTAGAAGCAGATACTCTTTTAAAGAAAATAGAATCTTTACAAGCATAATAAATATGAAACAATTAAAACTTACTTTTTTATTTTTAGTAATTAATTTTGTTGGTTTAGCCATTGGTAGTTTGTTAATGAATAATGGGCCAACTTCAGATTGGTACGTTAATTTAAATCAAGCTCCTTGGACACCTCCAGGTTGGGTTTTTGGTGTAGCTTGGACTTTAATAATGTTTTTTTTCTCTGTGTATTTAGCCAAATTATTTACTGTGGAAAATTCTTTGAAAATGAAAATTATTTTTCTTTTTCAATTTATTTTAAATGTAAGCTGGAACTATATTTTCTTTAATAAACATCTAGTACTGTTTGGCTTAATTACCATTGTGTTATTAACGTCTCTACTATTTATTTATTTTTTTAAATTAAGCACCAAAGTTAATAATTATAAATATTTACTTTTACCTTACATGGTCTGGTTGTGCATTGCCACTTCTTTAAATCTTTACATTTTAATTCATAATTAAATAACAAAAAGTAGTATGAATAACATACAAAAAACTGAAAATAATATAGCTGATTTAAGAACAAAACTTAAGGAACATAAACTCTATAAAAACTTAAATTCTTTAGATGATATTAAGATTTTTATGGAAAACCACGTATTTGCTGTTTGGGATTTTATGTCGCTTTTAAAAAGTTTACAAAATCATTTAACAAATGTAAATATTCCTTGGACACCACCAAAAAACCCAACATTATCAAGGTTTATAAACGAAATTGTTCGCGAAGAAGAAAGTGATGTAAATGAAATTGGTGTACCTAAAAGTCATTTTGAAATGTATATGGATGCCATGCATCAAATTGGTGCAAAAACTAATAAAATAGATACATTTATAGACTTAATTTCTGATGGTAATGAATTAAATTATGCTTTTAGTGAAACACAGTTAAACCAAAAAGTTGTAGATTTATTAAATTTTACATTTTCTATTATTAATACTAAAGAACCACATTTAATTGCAGCAGCTTTTACTTTTGGTAGAGAAGATATTATACCAGATATGTTTATAGAAATTCTACAAAATGCTGATGCAGATAATAAATTATACTACAAACTAAAGTATTATTTAAAAAGACATATAGAACTTGATGGAGATGAACATGGGCCACTTTCTCTAAAAATGGTTGCAGAACTTTGTGGTAATGATGATGAAAAATGGAAAAATGCAAATATCGTAGCAAGAAAAGCATTGTTAAAAAGAATTGAACTTTGGGACGGAATTAATGATTTAATAAAAAATAAAGAATCAAATAATACCAAACCCATTTTAAAATAAACAACCTTGAAAATCTACACTTTACATAAGAAACAAAATTTACCAATTTCTTTAGAAAAAGCTTGGAAATTTTTATCTAGCCCAAAAAACCTAAAAACAATTACACCAGATTACATGAGTTTTGATATTATTTCTGATATAGATAAACCTATGTATCCAGGGCAAATTATTCAATATATTGTTACTCCAATTCTTGGGATTAAAACAAAATGGGTTACCGAAATTACACACGTTAAAGAATTAGAATATTTTGTTGATGAACAACGTTTTGGACCTTATGCTTTATGGCATCACAAACATTTTATTAAAAAAATTGATGGTGGTGTAGAAATGGAAGATATTATAGATTACAAATTACCTATGGGTATTTTAGGCCAAATAGTACATCCTTTTTTGGTAAAACCAAAATTGGAGGAAATATTTGCTTACAGACAAAAAAAATTACATGAACTTTTTGGGGAATATAAATAAATGAAATCAGCAATTAACATTTTTTGGTTTAGAAGAGATTTACGTTTAGAGGATAACTGCGGGTTATATCATGCATTAAAATCTGATAATAAAGTTTTACCTATTTTTATTTTTGATGATGATATTTTATCAAAATTACCAAAAGATGATGCTCGTGTTACTTTTATTCATCAAGAGTTAGAGAGCATAAATAATCAATTAAAAAAAGTTGGAAGTTCTTTGGCTGTTTTTCAAGGAAAACCGAAAGAAATTTATCAAGAATTATCAGAAAAATATAATCTTGATACTGTTTTTACAAACCACGATTATGAACCTTATGCTAAAACTAGAGATTTAGAAATTAAAGATTTTTTAGCATCAAAAGAAATTGATTTTAAAACTTATAAAGATCAAGTAATTTTTGAAAGAAATGAAATTGTAAAGCAAGATGGAACAGCTTATAAAGTTTACACACCTTACTCAAAAAAATGGTTAGAAGCTTTTCAATTTAAAGGACTTCAATTTTATCCATCAGAAGAAAATTTAGGTAATTTTATCAAAAAAGAAAATAATACTTTTTTAAGTTTATCTGATATTGGTTTTACAAAATCTAAAATAAAAGTTGCTTCTTATAAAGTTTCTTCAAAATTAATTGATGATTATGAAGAAACTAGAAATTTCCCAGCAAAGGATGCTACATCAAAATTAGGCACACATTTACGATTTGGAACTGTTAGCATCAGAAAAATGGTAGAAAAGGGGCAAAAAAGTAATAATATTACTTTTTTAAAGGAATTAATTTGGCGAGAATTTTTTATGCAAATTCTATGGCATTTTCCACATACTGTAAACGATAGTTTTAAACCCAAATACGATAGAATTGTTTGGAGAAATAACGAAGCCGAATTTAATGCTTGGTGTAAAGGACAAACTGGTTATCCTTTAGTTGATGCTGGTATGCGTGAACTAAACCAAACTGGTTTTATGCACAATAGAGTGCGTATGTTAGTGGGTAGTTTTTTATGCAAACATTTACTAATTGATTGGAGATGGGGTGAAGCTTATTTTGCAGAAAAATTACATGATTATGAAATGGCAAGCAATGTTGGTAATTGGCAATGGGTGGCTGGTTCTGGAGTAGATGCATCACCATATTTTAGAATATTTAATCCTACAACTCAAATTAAAAAGTTTGACAAAGATTTACAATATATAAAAAAATGGGTGCCAGAATTTGAAGAATTAACCTACGCCAAAGAAATTGTAGAACATAAAGCTGCTAGAGAACGTTGTCTAAAAATTTATAAACAAGCAGTCTCTTAATAAACTTGTGTTCTTAAAAATTGTGATTTTTTTTAAATCAATAAAACTAACAATTATTTAATATTTTGTATTTCAATTTTTTATAACTTTAAGCAATTACTAAAAACTTAAAATTATGAATACATTAGAAGTAGCTACAAAATGGAAACAAATGTGCCTTGAAGGTAAAAATATTGAGTGCATAGAAGAACTTTATGCAGATAATATTGTTAGTAAAGAAATGCCAGGAGTACCTTATGGAGAAGTGCTTACAGGTAAAACAGAAGTTCTAGAAAAAAGTAAACAATGGTTAGATGATGTTATTGAATTTCATAGTAATGAAATTTCTGAACCTTTAATTGCTGGTAAACACTTTTCTAGTAAAATGGCTTTTGATGTAACATTTAAAAGTAGAGGAAGACAACAAATGGAAGAAGTTTGCGTTTTTAGTGTAGAAGATGGCAAAATTGCAACTGAGCAATTTTTCTATTCGATGTAAAATTTATTATTCTTGACTTAAAAAGCTTCAATTTCTTGAAGCTTTTTTTATTTTTTCTACGCTAAATTAAATCAGAATTTACTTTCTTTTTAACAACAACCAGAACTTGGGTTACAGCAAGAACTCTCTACTTCTGCTATTTTTACTTTTGGTTTTGCTTCTGGAATTCCACAGGCATCTAATGCCAAACAAGCAGTAATTTTTGAGATTAATAAAAAGTTTTTACCATCAAAATCTAAATTGTATTTACCAATTGTTTCTTTACCTTGATATTCTACTTCAATTTCTAAATCATCAAAATTAAAAATACGTTCAGACAATTCTATAATTTTAACTAATTTCTCTGGATGCAATCTGTGATCGTAATCATTTTCTTCCCAAAGTTGAAAATTGATAACAGTTTCGCTTCTTACTTTACCTCCACAATCTATAAAATCTCTTGTTATTCTACCTACTTCTGTTACGTGAAAATGTGCAGGAACTAACTCTCCATTTGGTAATTGAAAACCAATAGTTTCTAATTTATTTAGGTGGTTTTTAATTTCTGATAACTTCATATTTTGTCTTTTTAAAATTTTTAACAACAACTTTCAGTAGGATTTTTACTTAAAAATTTACTCAATTTATTATTTATTTCTTTCCAATTTTCATCATCTATACAATAACAAACACTGGTACCTTCTATAGTTCCTTTTAAAATTCCTACTTTTTTTAATTCTTTTAAATGCTGAGAAATAGTGGGTTGTGCTAAACCAATTTCTTTTACTAAATCTCCACAAACACAAGATTTTAATTTGATGATATAATCTAAAATGGCAATTCTTGCTGGGTGACCTAATACCTTTGCAATAGCTGCAATTTCATTTTGTTCGTCTGTAAATATTTCTGATTTAGTTAAACCCATATTAATATATTTATTTATTGTAATATTACGATTAAGTGGTTAAATAAAAAAGTAAATCTCTATTTTTTATTTAAATCAAACATATAACCTACAGAAAGGTTAAAGAAACTTGTTATGTTTACATCAGGTTCGTTTGCAAGGGCATTTGGTAAATTTAAATTGTAACCTAACTCAAAATCCCAAGAATTGGTAGAAAGTGACATAGGAAATGAAATTTGAGTATTTAATAAATCAAACACATTTTGGGTATATTTATATGTTTTATATCCTGAAGCTGTTAGTCTTCTAACATCAAAAGTTATACTCTGATTTGCTATTACAAAACTAATGTTTGGTCTTAACCTTAAAGCAAAATTTGGTTTTCTTTTTAGGTTGATGTTGGCATAAGTATTAGATACTATTTGATAAGATTGGTCTGTACCAAATATATAAGAAACTGCTAATGTGCTACCTATAGTGCGTTTTATATTTCTGATGCCTAAACTTACATCCAAAGAATTTGTAAAAACATCATAATCATCAGAATACAAAAAACGGGTGTACCCCAAATTATAAGTGATATTTTCTGTAACTCCTAAAGTATTAAAATAACCTACTGACAGGCTGGTAAAATCCCAACTTGGGGCAAAATTTTGATAATAAATACCAGAAATACTGGCATTAAAACCAGAAGAATGATAATAAGAAACTTGAGGAATTATATTATACTGATCTGTGCCAGAATCTCTACCAGAAAAATAGGTATTGCTGTTGTAAGAAAGGGATGTGTATAAAAAATTATAAGAAAAATCGCTCTCTAATAATTCGTCTAAAAATTGTTGATCATTAAAAAAAAGTTCATCAATTAAACCATCTAAATCTTCTAAATTATCCAAATTTTTATCTTGTGCATAAGAACAAAAAGAGGTTGCCATTGAAAACAATAGCAACCCTAAAACCTGTAAAGTTGTTTTTAATCCTTTATATAGATGCACCATAAATAGTTAAAAGCTAATCTTCTTTATTTCTAACTTTTTTATCTTTTTCGTTATTTATCCTTGGTCCACTTTTCAACTCTCCTCTATCTTTAGAGTTTCTGATTTTGTCAATTCGTTCTTTAAGCATTTTTCTTTGCTCGCTAGTTAAAGTCTTACTAAAACTTTCTCTAGTTTTTCTTAAACGAACCTGTTGACTCTGAACCATACTTTTTTGATCTGCAGAAAATGTAGCTACCAAACGTTGTTTCATTTCTGTTTTAGAAATGGTTTTATCTTTTAAAATAGCCAATTGCTCTGTGGTTAAAGATGCTTTAAAAGTTTCGCGATTTGTTTTCATAACCTCTCTTTCTTTCTGTAACAAATCAATTTGCTTTTGGGTAAGCTCTTTTTTAATCAAATTATAATTAGAATCTTGAGCAAAAAGTCTTGTATTAAATAGCATCAAACCTAAAAAGCTAACTGTTAATATGATGTTTTTTAATTTCATTTTTTTATTTTACACTGCAAAAAATCTAAAGTACAAATTTACAAATTAAATTGAACAACTGTCTTTAGCAGCTTCATAAGCTGTTTCATCTGCAATAGTTTCTATTGTACCATCTTTATATTCAATATCTAGTGGAAAAATTTTAGTTGGCTTTACAGTAAAATCTGGATTTGCTTTTTTCCATTCTCTTATCAATTTATAATCTGCTCTTTCTGTTACTTCAATCACTGTTCCATCTTCCATTGTAAAACTTACTGGCAATACCAATTTAAAACATTTTCTTTTGTCTTTACCACTTTTACAAGAAGATCTTACAGTTGCTAACTCATCACTATCTAATAAAGTTTGCACAGTATCATCTTCTAAAGTAACATCTACAGGAAAAACTAATTCTGGTCTTTCTGTAGCATCTGGGTTTGCTGCATACCAATCTTTCTTTAAACTCCAATCGTCTGCACTGTTTAAAGTAATATAAGAATCGTCTGGCATTATTAAATCTATAGGATAAACAAACTCAAAACATTTACTTCTACTTCTTCCTCTTTTAGAACTTGTGCTATTTAATTGACGACCTTGTATAGAAAAGAAAACATCTGTTTTTGTATCTTCATAAGAAAGATTATCAGAAACTAAAGCAACTTGATATCCTAATTCTGTAGCCAATTGAACAGTTTCTACAAAACTATCTGCTAAATCTCCATTTAATGCTGATGATGTTGCTGATGGTAAACTTGCTTCTACTATTGTTGTTTTGTCTGCACTTTCTATTTGTTCAATTAATTCTTCATCGTCAGTAACTTCTACACTTGTAGTATCTGAACAAGATGTAAATAATAATGCTGATAAAATTAAAGCAGAAATTGTAAAAAATAAAATGCTAGATTTTAAAATGCTTTCTTTAGAAATTGTGGTCTTCATGATTTTTGTTTTTAATTAATTTTGATTCAATTATTTAGAACTACAATTTTTAAAATAGTTTGAAAATTTTTTATTTTTTTTATAAAATAATGGTTTCTAGCAACTCATCATCTATATAATTATCTAATAATGAATCTTCTACAATAAGTGAATTTAAAATTAAGTTATCAATTTTTTGTTCAGTAAGCTCTGCTTTTACCACAACTTCATTAAATAATGTAGCTTCTGCAAAAGCATCTATTTCTAAATCTTCTATTAGTAAAGAGTTGATTAAAACATCATCAGAAAAAGTAAATTCTTCAAAATTAGTTTCAATTTCTAAATTTGAATTGTTACTATTTTGTAGCCAAACTGTAAGACTTAATATAAAAACTAAAGTTGCTGCTGCAATATATTTAAACTGTGGTTGTAGATAAAAAACATTTTGTTTTTTTGAATCCTCTTCTACTCTAGCTTCTTCTTTAATTTTATCTAAAATTGACAATTTAGATTGTGCAAAATAATCTTTAGGAATAGTTGTGCCCAAATATTCTTTATGATGTGTAGAAATATCACCTTTTAAACCTTCTTTTAAAAAGTTTTGATTTTTATTATTTTCTGTTGACTTTTCCATATTATAATTCTTAGACCCTTCTAAGTTTATTTAGTTTATAATTATAAAAATATTTTTTGTTCAATAATTTTAACGGCTGCATAATAGGTCGATTTTAATGTGCTTTCAGAAACGTCTAAAACCTCAGAAATTTGCCTAAAACTTAAATCATCAAAATATTTCATTTGAAAAACACGTTTTTGTTTCTCTTTAAATCCGTCTATAATTGTATTTAATTTTTTCTGAATTTCATCACCATCAAAATATTCATCTTCAAATAAAACTTGTAAACTAGTATCAGAAACCGTTTCTATATTTTGATAACTTCTTTTTTTATTTTTATCTAAAAAACGGATAGATTCATTATACGCAATTCTATACATCCAAGTATGTAAACTACTCTTTTCTTTAAAATTAGCAATACTTTTATAAATTCTGATAAAGGTGTTCTGCAACACATCATCTGCGTTTTCATGCGTACCCACAATTTTTCTTATATGCCAATACAAACGTTCTTGATAGACGTTAAGCAACTCACTAAAAGCTTTATCTTTTAGTGCAGGATTCTTCAACTTTTTTACAAGCTCAGCGTCTTTACTCAAGTTATTTTTGGTTGATTACTATTCTTTAGACCTAAGATAAATGAAATAGTTTGATTTTAGAGTCAGAAAAAGGCAAACCCATTAAATCTGATAAATTTTTCAAATAGTTTTATCAATATAAATTGATGTGTTTCTTTGAGAAGTTTTAGAAACCTTAGTATTTTTACATTAGAAAATTATAACAAATGAAAATCATTATATCTCCAGCAAAATCTTTAGATTTCGAAAGTAAAGTACCAACAAGTTTACATACACAACCACGTTTTTTAGATCAATCTATAAAACTAAATAAAAAACTTAAAACGCTCTCTAAAAATAAGTTATCAGATTTAATGTCAATTTCAAAAGATTTGTCAGCATTAAATTATGATAGAAATCAAAATTGGACAACACCATTTAATCCAGAAAACTCAAAACAAGCAATTTATGCATTTACTGGTGCTGTTTTTCAAGGTATTGATGTAAACTCTTTAGCTGAAGAGAAATTGCCTTTACTGCAAGATAGATTACGTATTTTATCGGGTTTATATGGTTTATTAAAACCTTTAGATTTAATACAGCCTTACAGATTAGAAATGGGCACAAAATTAAAAGTTGGCAGAAAAGATAATTTATATAAATTTTGGGATGATACTTTGGCTAAATCTTTGAATAATGAATTAGAAGATGATGAATTACTCATTAATTTAGCAAGTGCAGAATATTTTAAAGCTTTGCCTAAAAAGATTTTAAAAACACCAATGATTACACCTGTTTTTAAAGATTTTAAAAACGGACAATATAAAACCATAATGACATATGCTAAAATTGCTCGTGGTTTAATGGTTCGTTACATAATAGAAAACAACGTTAAAACTATAGAAGATTTAAAAGGTTTTAATGTTGATAAATATCGTTTTTCTGAAGAAATGTCTAGTGATACAGAATTGGTTTTTACTAGATAATAATGAAAAAACTGATCATTAAATCATCTAAGATTTTACTGTTTTTTGGTCTCTTTTGTTTAATTAGCATTTTCATATCTAATATAATTATTCAAAAAAATGCAACTGAAAAAGTTTTTTCAGAAACTAAAAATATCCCTGAAAATAAAATTGGATTAATTCTAGGAACCTCAAAATATTTAAGAAATGGATATATAAACCTGTATTACAAATACAGGTTAGATGCTGCAATTAATTTATTTAAATCTGGTAAAATAAATTTTATAGTTATTAGTGGAGATAATGGCTCAAAAAGTTATGATGAACCCACAGATTTTAAAAACGATTTAATAAAAGCTGGAATACCGGAAAATAAAATATTTTTAGATTATGCAGGTTTTAGAACTTTAGATTCTGTTATAAGAATAAAAGAAATATTTGGTCAAAATTCGGTAACCATAATATCACAAAAATTTCATAATGAAAGAGCTATTTATTTAGCAGAACACTTTAATATAAAAGCAATCGGATTCAATGCAAAAGATGTAAGTGGAAAATCAGGAATTAAAGTTCAATTCAGAGAATACCTTGCTAGGGTTAAAGTTTTTGTGGATATTATTTTTGATGTAAAACCCAAATTTTTAGGCGATAAAATAGAAATTAAATAAAGATTTATTACTTAAAATAACAATGACTTTTTTTAATTTACACTGTTACTGCTCACTGTCTATTGCAAACTGTGTACTAATAGACTAAACTCTAACAATCTGCTAAACCAACATTTATAGCCAAACCTCCTTCTGAGGTTTCTTTGTAGTTTTTGTGCATATCTTTTGCAGTTTCCCACATGGTATCTATTACTTTATCTAAAGGTACTTTTACTTCTTTAGGATTGGTTTCTAAAGCCATTTCTGCTGCATTAATCGCTTTTATTGCTCCCATAGAATTACGTTCTATACAAGGTACTTGTACCAAACCTCCAATAGGATCGCAAGTTAAACCCAAATGATGTTCCATTGCTATTTCTGCTGCTACTAAAGATTGTGCTGGTGTACCACCTAATAATTCTGTTAAAGCTGCTGCAGCCATTGCAGAAGAAACACCTATTTCTGCTTGGCAACCACCCATTGCTGCAGATATTGTAGCATTTTTTTTAAAAATACTGCCAATTTCGCCAGCAGTTAACAAAAACTGTTTTATTTCTTTAAAACCAGCATTATGATTTTCAATTACTAAATAATACATTAAAACTGCTGGTATTACTCCTGCACTTCCATTTGTTGGTGCTGTTACTACTCTACCTAAAGCAGCATTTACTTCATTTACAGAAAGCGCAAAACAACTTACCCATTTTAGAATTTCTCTAAATTTTACTTCAGAACTTCTAATGGCAGTAATCCATTCTTTAGGGTTTGTGTAGACTGCATCTTTTATCAACTTTTCTTGAATGTCAAAAGCTCTACGTTTTACATTTAAGCCTCCAGGAAGTATGCCTTTGGTATGACAACCAATATACATGCACTCTAACATGGTATCCCAAATTCTATTCAATTCAGCATCAATTTTTTCTTCTGAATTAATTTCTAATTCATTTTTAAAAACGATATCAGAAATTAGCAAATTTTCTTTTTCACAATACTCTTCTAATTGTTTGGCACGATTTATAGGATAAGGAAAGTTCTTTTTATTAATTTCTATTTCGTCCTCTAGATTATTATCCTCTTGAATAATAAAACCACCACCAATAGAATAATAAGTTTCTGTTGATATTTCTACTCCTTCTGAGAAACCTCTAAAAGTGACACCATTAGAATGAAAAGGTAAAAAATCTCGATTAAAAACAATAGATTCTTTATAAAAAGGGATTTTTTTGCCGCCTTTAAAATAAATTTCTTTTTGTGTGTTAATACGATCTACAATAATGGCAATATCCTCTATGGGTATATATTCAGGATCTGCTTCACTTAAACCTAATAGAATTGCTAAATCAGTTGCATGCCCTTTACCTGTTAGAGATAAAGAACCATATAAATCTACTTTTACTGCATCAATTTTATCAAACAAATTAGTAGTTCTCAAATTACTAACCCATTCTTGGGCAGCTCTCCAAGGACCTAATGTATGCGAACTTGATGGGCCAACACCTATTTTAAGCATATCAAAAACACTAATAAATTGCGACATTCGTAAAAGCGATTAAATTTTAGGCTGTAAAAGTAAAAAATCCAACTCAATGAGTTGGATTTTTTATAATAATTATAAAGTTCTATTTTAGCTATAAATAGATTCCTTACCAAATTCAACAGCTAACATATAATAAACAACAGCTCTGTATTTACTTCTTTCTGATTTACCAATTGCTTCAATTACTTTAGCAATTGCTTCATCTAAAGCAGGTGTATCATCTAAACCTAACTTTTTCATTAAAAAGTTCTTTTTTACAGTGGCTAATTCTTTAGCGTCTGAACCAGATACAGTTTCAGCATCTCTTTTATAAATAGACGGACCTAAACCTTTTGTTACAGCTTTTAATAAGTCTGCATCATACTTTAGCCCTTTTTCATCCATAAATTTAGAATACTGTGCTACTTTCTCGTCAAATTTACTCATCGTTTTTTATTTAAGTTAATTATTAGGATTCTTTAATTTCTTAAGAATTACTCAAATATATAAAAATAAATGCGTTATGTAAAGTGGAATTCGTTGAGATGTAGGTTTTACAAGTTGTGTCATATTGTCACAACTATGAATGTCTTTTTAAAAAAAAACTGACAATTTCTATGCAAAAAGCGGTTGGCACAGCCTTTGACTAATACACATTGTAAAATTGAATTTAAAAAATTAATATAAAATAATTATTATGAGTAAAATAATTGGAATTGATTTAGGAACAACAAACTCATGTGTTTCTGTAATGGAAGGTAATGAGCCAGTTGTAATTCCTAATGCTGAAGGAAAAAGAACCACACCATCTATTGTTGCCTTTGTAGAAGGAGGAGAACGTAAAATTGGTGACCCAGCAAAAAGACAAGCAGTAACTAACCCTACAAAAACCGTTTCTTCTATTAAACGTTTTATGGGTAATAAATTTTCTGAATCTTCTAACGAAATTAAGAGAGTACCTTATAAAGTAGTAAAAGGAGATAATGATACACCTCGTGTAGATATTGATGGTCGCTTATATACACCACAAGAAATCTCTGCAATGGTTCTTCAAAAAATGAAGAAAACTGCTGAAGACTATTTAGGAACAGATGTAAGTTCTGCTGTAATTACAGTACCTGCATATTTTAACGATGCACAAAGACAAGCTACTAAAGAAGCAGGTGAAATTGCTGGTTTAAAAGTAGAAAGAATTATCAATGAGCCTACAGCTGCTGCTTTAGCTTATGGAATGGACAAAGCACATGACGATAAAAAAATTGTTGTTTTTGACTTTGGTGGTGGAACACATGATGTTTCTATCTTAGAATTAGGAGATGGTGTTTTTGAAGTATTAGCTACAGATGGAGATACACACTTAGGTGGAGATGATGTTGATGCAAAAATTATTGATTGGTTAGCTGCAGAATTTAAAGCGGAAGAAAACATGGATTTAACAACAGATCCTATGGCTTTACAACGTTTAAAAGAAGCTGCTGAAAAAGCAAAGATTGAATTATCTTCTTCTGCTTCAACAGAAATTAACTTACCATATATTACTGCTACTGCAAGCGGACCAAAACACCTGGTTAGAACTTTAAGCAGAGCTAAATTTGAGCAATTAATAGACGATTTAATCAAAAGAACTATTGAGCCTTGTAAAACAGCTTTAAAAAATGCTGATTTATCAACTTCTGAAATTGACGAAATTATCTTAGTTGGTGGTTCTACAAGAATACCTGCAATACAAGAAGCAGTAGAAAAATTCTTTGGTAAATCTCCAAGTAAAGGTGTAAATCCTGATGAAGTTGTTTCTTTAGGTGCTGCAATACAAGGTGGAGTTTTAACTGGTGATGTAAAAGATGTATTGTTATTAGACGTTACACCTTTATCATTAGGTATTGAAACTATGGGGAATGTTTTCACAAAATTAATTGATGCAAACACAACAATTCCTACTAAAAAATCACAAGTATTTTCAACTGCTGTTGATAATCAACCATCTGTAGAAATTCACGTTTTACAAGGTGAAAGAGCAATGGCTGCAGATAATAATACAATTGGTCGTTTCCATTTAGATGGTTTACCACCAGCACAAAGAGGAGTTCCTCAAATTGAAGTAACTTTTGATATTGATGCAAATGGTATTATTAAAGTTTCTGCTTTAGACAAAGGAACAAACAAATCTCATGAAATTAGAATCGAAGCTTCTTCTGGATTATCTGAAGAAGAAATCGAAAAAATGAGACAAGATGCAGAAGCAAATGCTGATGCTGATAAAGCTGCTAAAGAAACTGCAGAAAAAGTAAATGGAGCTGACTCTATGATCTTTCAAACAGAAAAGCAATTAAAAGAATTTGGTGATAAACTATCTGCGGATAAAAAAGGACCAATTGAAGCTGCTTTAGTAGAATTAAAAGCTGCTCATGAATCTAAAGATTTAGCACAAATTGATGCTGCTATGGAAAAGATTAATGAAGCTTGGAAAGTTGCCTCTGAAGAAATGTATGCTGCTGAACAAGCTGCTCAAGGAGGTAATCCTGGTGCAGAAGCTCAAGGACAACCAGAATCTGGTGCAGACCAAGGAGATAATGTAGAAGATGTAGATTTCGAAGAAGTAAAATAAGTAGAATAACAAAATTTCGATAGAAATTTTATGTAATTCACTTATTTCCTTTAAAAAGAAATTTCAAAAAAGAAAACATCTTTTTTAATATTAAAAAACCCATTGCAAAAAATTGCAATGGGTTTTTCTATTAATATTAATTACTTTTGGTTCAGTTGTTTTAAACATTATGAAAAGAATTACTTTATTTCTTGTTTTCTGTTTTTTATTTCTTTCAATTAAAATAAATGCTCAGCACCCTATTTTTCATCATTTAACTGATAAAGAGGGTTTGCCTGATATTGAGTTCTACGATATTATTGAAGATAGCAAAGGTTTTATTTGGCTTGCTGCTAATAAAGGTCTTTTTCGTTATGATGGTAAAACTTTTAAGAATTACACTCATCAAAAAAAAAGAGGCTTATCTGTTTTTGGATTAAAATTAGACTCAAAAGGTAGAATCTGGTGTAATAATATTTCTGGTCAGTTTTTTTTTATTGAGAATGATGAACTATCACTTTTTTTAGATATAGGTCATGAAACTAATGGAATAATTACTTCTTTTGCTTTTCATCAAAATAAAATATTAATAAATACCATGAAAGGTATTTACACTTATGCAATAGACAATCCTTCTGAGTTAAGAGAGTTTAATAAAGGGGTTTTAATAAAAAACAAAAGAAAAACCGATACTCTTTACATCTATAGAGATTATAAAATATTTCGAACAACTAAAAATTCATCACCTAAAATAATATATAATTTAGACGGTTATAAAGATTTTCGTTTTAATAAATGGTCTATACATTCTTATGAAAAAAAGAATTTAATTTATGCATACAATGTTGTAAATTCTAAAATAAAACCAAAACTATTTTATGAAATAAACGATAAACTAAAAGAAATAAAGCTTCCTAAAATATTTGATAATAACGAAATTATAAATATTTATGAAGTAAATAATCAAATTTGGCTCTGTACTTATTTAGGCGTTTATACCTACACTATAAAAAACGAAAAGCTAAAACATATTAACACCTATTTTATAGGAAAAGATGTGGGTGGCCTATTAAAAGATAGAGATGATAATTATTGGTTTGTATCTTTAAGAAATGGAATTTATATAATACCTAATTTATATATAGAAAAATATGATATTCCAGAAGAAAAATCGAATATAAGTGCATTATCTAAAATAGATAAAGATGCACTTTTTTTGGGTTCTGTAAAAGGAGATTTAGCCATATTAAATATAAAAAAAAGCAAATTAAATTTTATAAAAAATAAGTACACTAAAAAAATATATGATATTGGCCAAAATAAAGAAAAGGTATTTTTAAGCTTAAATAATTACTCATTAATTTATGATAAGAAAAAGAAAGAGTTAGTAAGAGATGATTTTTTAAGAAATGCTAAAGATTTTGTTGTAATAGACAATAACTACATACTTAATGCCTTACATGATGCAGCTAGAGTTACTAATATTAACAATAAAAAAAGCAAAATTTTAAGAAGAACTAGAGCATATACAACACATTATAGTAAGAATAAAGAAATGTTTGTTGGTTATGTTGATGGTGTAGAAAAACATTCAGAAAATAACGAAAGCACAAAAATAAAATTTAAAAATCAACCTATAATTGCTATAGATATAGATGAAACAAATAATGGTATAATTTGGATATCTACATTAAAAGACGGTATAATTGGGCTTAAAAACAATGAACCTGTAATTAATTATACTACTAAAAATGGTTTATTATCTAACCAAGCAGGTAAAATAAAAGGAGATGGTAATTATCTTTGGGTTACTACAGATAAAGGTTTACAATTATTAAACTCTGAAACTGGAAAATTTAAAAACCTTACCCAAAAAGATGGTTTAAATTCTTTTAATATTTCAGAAATAATTCCATTTGAAAAACATATTTATTTTAGCTCAAATAAAGGCTTATTTAAAATAAATAAAGAAAAAGTTTTTTTGGACCGTAAAATTCTTGATTTCTACTTTACATCTATTTTAATAAATGATGAAAAAGTTACAGAGAAAGTAAATTATGAATTAAAATCTAACGAAAAAAAAATAAAAATTAATTTTCAGACAAACGGTTTTTTAGGTGATAGTGATATTACTTATAAATACAAATTATTAGATGGTTCTGATAAACCTAAATGGAATACTATTGAAAAAGGGATAAATCAAGTTACATTTAATAATCTTGCACCAGGTAATTATAATATTACATTAAAAGCAATAAAACTTAATCAACAACAACAATCTTTAGAAAAAACGATAACATTAAAAATAAATGCACCATTTTATAGACAAATATGGTTTGTATTCTTAGTACCAATTCTAATATTTGGATTATTTTGGTTAATTATCTTGAAAAGCATCAGAAAAAAAGAAAGAAAACAAAAACAAGCTATAGAAAAAGAAAGAATGCAAAAAGAGTTAATAACTTCTAAACTAGAAACTTTACAGTCTCAAATGAATCCGCATTTTACATTTAATGCTTTAAACTCTATACAAAACTTAGTCCTAAAAGGTGAAAAACAAAAAGCCTATAATTACCTAACTAAATTTTCATCACTATTAAGAGAAAACCTAATCTTAAGCACTAAGAGTTTTGTTTATTTTGATGAAGAATTATCTATCATAAAAAAATATTTAGAGTTAGAAAATTTACGTTTTAAAGATGGTTTTTCTTATAAAATTATTGGATCAGAATCTATAGATAATGTAAAAATACCAACTATGATAATTCAACCATTTATAGAAAATGCTATTAACCACGGATTATTACATAAAACAGATGGTGTTGGTATTATAAATATTGAATTTATTTTAGAAGACACATTAAATTGTATAATTATAGATAATGGTATTGGCATAAAAGCAGCAACAATAATAAATGATAAAAGAAATAAAACAAAAAAATCTTTCTCTACAAAATCGATAAGTAGTAAATTAAAAATTTTAAAAGATTATTATAAAACCGATATTGGTTTTAAATATGAAGATGTTAATAACGGAACTAAAGTAATTATTAAAATACCCTACACTTTTTCAGATGACTAAAATTAATGCCATAATTGTAGATGATGAAATTAATGCAAGAGAAAACTTAAGATACTTATTAAACGATTTCTGTAGTAATGTAAAAATTTTAGCAGAAGCATCTAATGTAAAAGATGCAGTTCTTTTAATAAAAAAAAACAAACCAGATATTGTTTTTTTAGACATACAAATGCCTCAAAAAAATGGTTTCCAGTTGTTAGAAGAATTCTCAGAAATTAATTTCCAAATAATTTTTGTAACTGCTTACGATAACTATGCCATAAAAGCATTTCAAGTAGCAGCAATTGATTATCTATTAAAACCAATAGATGTAGATTTATTAAAAGAAGCAATTCTAAAAGTAGAAAATAATATAAAAAATAAAATATCTGTAAATCGATATAAATTATTAAAAGAGAACAATAAAAAATTAGCTATTCCTCATAAAAATGATTATGTAATAGTACAAATAGATAATATCTTGTGTATTGAGGCAGATAGAATGTACTCTAAAATATATCTTTTAGATGATAAAACTTTTTTAGTTTCTAAAAAACTTAGCTATTATGAAAACTTATTCTTAGATGATGAAAAATTTATTAGAGCACATAGATCATGGATTATTAATATAAATACCATTAAAACTTATTCTAAAAAAGACAAAGAAGTTATTTTAAAAAACGGTTATAAAGTACCAATTAGTAAAGGTCATAAAGATGATTTTGAAAAAATATTTACAAACCATTTGTAAGTGAAGTAATTAAGATTTATAACTTAAAAATTAAATTCGGAAACAAATACTTACAGTTCGGAAACTATTACTATGTAAATTTCACAAATACTATTACCTTTAACAAAAAAATTCAACCATAAATTTTAAAGGATTACTCAAGTAGTCCTTTTTTTTAAATATTCTATTGGGGGATAGCTTATTTAAAACATTAACCGAACTGTATTTACAGTTCGGTTTCTTATTTTTACACAATAAATAAATCATTAAAAATCTAATTATTAAAACATAATCTTTAATTTGATTGCGTTTTTTATTACAATATATTTGTAACTAATTACATTAAATAATGAAAAAAATAATTTTATTTTTTGCTTTTATATTAAATATTGCATCTTCTCAACAAACAAATAACACTACTTTTAAAATAGGTGTAATTTCTGATTGCCAGTATTGTAATTGCGAAATAAAATGGGATAGATATTATAAAAAATCACCACAAAGATTAAAAGAAGCAATAGCAACCTTAAATAAAGACTCTTTAAGTTACACCATTCATTTAGGCGATTTTATAGATCAAAGAATAAGTAGTTTAGACAGTATTCTACCAACTTGGAATTCTTTAAAATCAACATCTTATCACGTTTTAGGAAACCACGACTTTGATGTTGGTGAACCTAACAAAAAGAAAATTATTGCTAAACTAAATTTAAAAAACAGGTATTACAGCTTCACCAAAAAGAATTGGCGTTTTATAGTTTTAGATGGTAATGATTTAAGTTTTTATGGAGCAATTTCTGCTGATAAAAAACAACAAACAGATTCTCTTTATAATATTTTAAAGGATAAAAATTTACCTTATGTAAAAAAGTATAATGGCGCTTTAAGCAACACACAACTAAAGTGGATAAAATCTGAATTAGATTTGGCTACTAAAGAAAATCAAAAAGTTGGATTCTATTGTCATTTTCCTATTTATCCTGTAGACCAACATAATATCTGGAATAGAGAACAATTTTTATCACTAATAAAACCTTATAAAAACGTAAAGTTATTTTTTAATGGCCATAATCATGCAGGTGCATACGAGTATGTAGACAATGTACATTACTTAACTTTTAAAGGAATGGTAGACACAGAAAACTCTTCTGCATTTGCAAAAGTAAAATTTAGCAAAGACACTATTTTTGTTGAAGGTTTTGAGAGAGAACTTTCTAGAAAATTAGTGATTCAGTAAATGTTTACATCAAAAAAATATACGTTTTGTTGCGTTACAACATTAAATCCAAGATTATTAAAACTCTCCAACATATTGCATTGCGTATTCTAATGCCTTTTCTCTTGTCATTGTAGAAACTTTTACTTTGTCTTTACTAAAAAAATCTACTACTGTTTCACCTTCAGCTTGATTTCGTTCTTTTTTTTCTCTAACCATAACTAAACTGTTTTCATCATACATAAAAATCATAGACATTCTGTTACGAAAAACAGCTTTTTTTATTTTTTTAGCAACAGGTTCTTGAAATACAAAATATGCTGGCATACCACCTTTTGTTAAGCTAAGAGTCATCATTTTTGTTGTACCTGGTTCTCCAACTGCTAGGTATACTTCTTTTACTTCTTGCCCAGGATTGCCGATCTTATTTAATGAGTAATATTTTCCATTGAATACATCACTCTTTGGGAAATAGTCTTGAGCATTTATATTTAAAACGCTAACCAATAATACTAGTAATAATCCTTTTAATTTCATGATTTTTAATTTTTAATAATTTGTATTAATATAAAATCTAACACTAAATAATTAGCTTATTTCAGCCAAACATTACCCAAATATATACTTTAATTATATAATTATTTTACCCTAATAACAGTTTGAATCAAATGGATGCTTTTTGAATCAAATAGTTGCTTTTTGATTTGAATAGCCATTTTTTGAATGATGTAAATATCTGTTTAGAAGTAATTTTGACATGAAATAAAAAAACAAACTAATACAAAAAATGAAAAAAATGAAACAATTAATTTTAGCAATAGTGGTATTAATTACTGCTGCAACTCAAGCCCAAAAAAGTTTTTTCGATAACATTTCTGAAAAGGACACATATAATATATATAGTGGAATTACTGAAAATGGTGATGGTACTTTTAAAGCTACAAAAAAGCTTAAAGCAGTTAAATTTAAAAAGAAATATTTATCAACTGGAGAAGGCTATAAATTTTCTACTATTCTACAAGAAGGCCCAAAAAAAGGTAAAACTGATGTAACAGTTGATATTTCAGATAAAAAAATAGATTGTAAAGGATATCCTTATGAATCAGTAATAAGTCAAGAAGATTGGGGCTATTACTATTATTATGTTTCTATAGATGATTACGTTTTTTGCCTTAAAGGAGTTTCAACTAAAAACGCCACTTTTAAAGACATTTTAAGTGTTTTCATTAAAGCAGGAAAGGTTGAAGCAGCAAGTGATAATACAAAAAAGAAAAAAAAGAAAAATTCTTTTTTCTCTAAAATGAAGGCATTAAAAAATGAAGCATTAGGATCTGCAGGTGTTTTTGGGTCTGAATATAAAGAGTTTAAAAAGAAGAATATAAGGAAATTGATTACTGATTATTTGGTTACCATGAAAGCAAAACAAAATGGTAGAACTGCAGCACAAAAACAATCAGACACAAACGTTGCAAACCTTACTAAAAACAAAATGGCAAAAGAAAAAGCAGCCAAAGATGCATCTTATGCAGAAGCTAAAAGATATAATGATTCTGTAAAAGCTACACCAGAATGGAAAGACTTAGAGCGCAGAAAAAGACAAAACGAAGCAAATTATCAAAGTCGTCAAAAAGCAGATTTTGTAACGCTACGAAATACTAGCGGAAGTGCTATTTATGTAGCACGTAGTGGAAGCAAGAACAGAGGAACAAAAATTAGTGCTGGAGGTTCTGTAAAGTGGAGTTGTGGTCAAGATGCATATATACAAGTAAATAATACAACTACCAATACAAAAGTGTACAGTAAAAATTCTGGATGTGGTAACACCATTACTGTAAGATAATTAAGCCTTAAAAAACGAAAAAATAAATATTAAAAACATTAAATTATGAAAACAAAATTAATTTTATTCTTAGTAACATTTGTTGCTATGGTGGCAAATGCACAACAAACTGTTGGAACTATCTTTACAGTAGGCGGTTTTGAATACAAAATAACTGTAGCAGGTACAGCAAGTGCTTCTTCTGTGAGAGAAGTTGCAGTTACAGACTATTTAGATGTAAATAATTTTACACCTACCATACCTTCAACCGTTTTTTATGGGA
Source organism: Polaribacter vadi (assembly GCF_018861005.1). Taxonomy (GTDB): domain Bacteria; phylum Bacteroidota; class Bacteroidia; order Flavobacteriales; family Flavobacteriaceae; genus Polaribacter; species Polaribacter vadi_A. Next base: position 85,106 of record NZ_JAHKQL010000034.1, on the reverse strand, counting down.
CAACCTATAATGTAACTTCGATAGGAGAAGAAGCTTTTCGCTCAAATTCACTTACAAGTGTTAGCATTCCTAATTCAATAATTTCAATAGGTGAAGATGCTTTCCTTTTTAATTCATTAACGAGTGTTAGCATTCCTAATTCTGTAACTTCAATAGGACAAAGTTCCTTTAGTTATAACCCATTAACAAATATTACCATTCCTGCATCTGTGACAACTATAGGTGCTGAAGCTTTTAATTATAATTCATCTTTAGTATCAGTTGTTTCAGAAAGCACAAATCCAGCATTTTTATTAAGTGGTGTTTTTGATAACAATAATAGTATCGATTTAACAATACCAACAGGTTTAGAACAAACATATTTAGATGCCAATTGGGTTGGTTTTAATACCATTAATTCAATTGATTATACGTTTACTCAAAATGATATCGTTTATCAAATATTAGACATTACAAATAATGATATCGTTGCTACTTATGATTATATAGGAACAAACACTACAATTAGCATACCAGCAACAGTTACTAGTGCTGGATCTACTTATAATGTAACTACTATAGGAGATGCTTCTTTTGATTACAATTCATTAACAGAGGTTACCATTCCTGCATCTGTAACAACTATTAGAGCTGCTGCTTTTAAAAATAATTCATTAACAAGTATAACCATTCCTGCATCTGTAACAACTATTGGAGCTTCAGCATTTGAAAATAATTATTATTTAACAGACGTTACTTCAGAAAGTACAACACCAGCAACATTATTAAGTTTTACTTTTAGTAATAATAATATTGATACAGATTTAACCATACCAGAAAATACAACAACGGCCTATACTACAGCTGGTTGGGTTGGTTTTAAAAGTGTAACAGAAGTGGCATCACTTTGTACCGTAAACATACCAGACGCAAACTTTAAAGCATATTTAGTAGGTAATTCATTAATAAATACAAATGGAGATACAGAAATACAATGTAGTGAAGCAACTGCTTTTACAGGTTCAATAGTTGCTATATCTTTAAATATCTCAGATTTAACTGGTATTGAAGATTTTACAGCTTTAACAAGTATAGATTGTCGAGACAACCAATTAACGAGTATAAATCTTCCTTCTAGCACTGCTTTAACAGAATTAAAATGTGGTGAAAACCAAATAACGAGTTTAGATGTTTCGGCTAACACGGCTTTAACTAATTTAAGTTGTCATACTAACCAATTAATGAGTTTAGACGTTTCAAGTAATACAGCTTTAACAGAACTTGATTTTGATACAAACCCAATGACAAGTATAGATGTTTCTGCTAATACTGCTTTAGTAAGGCTAGCTATTAGTAGAACCCAATTAACGAGTATAGATGTTTCTACTAACACTGCTTTAGAGGACTTTTTTGCTACTGATTGCCAATTAACGAGTTTAGACGTTTCTGCGCAACCAAATTTAGTATTATTATGGTGTAATGAGAACCAATTAACAAGTTTAAATATAGCCAATGGAAATAATGCAAATATGACCTCTTTTTATGCTACAAATAATACTGCGTTAACTTGTATTGAGGTAGATGCTGCTATTGTAGGTACTTCGCCAACTGATTGGTATAAAGATGCTACTGCTACTTATAGTGCAAGTTGTACAACTTGTATCGTAAACATACCAGACACAAAATTTAAAACGTATTTAGTAGGTAACACAGCAATAAACACAAATGGAGACACAGAAATTCAATGTAGTGAAGCAAGTGCTTTTACTGGTACAATAGACGTTAGTAGTTTAACGATTAATTATTTAACAGGTATTGAGGCATTTATTAATATTACAGAGTTAAATTGTAATTATAATAATTACATAAGTAGTATAGATGTTTCTGCTAATACAGCTTTAACATCCTTAGCTTGTAATGGTAATGTAATAACAAGTTTAGATGTTTCTAATAATACAGCTTTAACATATTTAGATTGTGGCAATAATTTAATACCAAGTTTAGATGTTTCTGCTAACACTGCTTTAACAACCTTAGCTTGTAATGGTAATTTATTAACAAGTTTAGATGTTTCCCAAAATACCTTATTAATAAACTTATGGTGCCATATCAATCAATTAACAAGTTTAGATGTTACTAATAATATAAATTTAGAATTTTTAACTTTAAATTATAACCAATTAACAAGTTTAGATCTTTCCAATAATACGGCTTTAGAACAAATACAATGTTTTAATAACCAATTAACAAGTTTAGATCTTTCTAATAATACGGTTTTAGAACAGTTACATTGTTCTAATAATCAATTAACAAGTTTAGATCTTACTAATAATACAGCTTTAACAAGATTATCTTGTGCTATTAACCAATTAACAAGTTTAAATGTAGCAAATGGTAATAACAGTAATATAGTAACCGCAAGTTTTTATGCAGGTACAAATCCTAATCTTACTTGTGTTACTGTAGATGATGTTGCTTATAGTGATGCCAACTGGACAAATATAGATGCCCAAACAAGTTTTAGTACAAATTGTGGAGCATTAAGTGTAGATGATTTTAGTTTAAATTCGGTTTCTATATACCCAAACCCAACAACATCAGTTTTAAATATAAAAATGGATAGCAACTTAAAACGAGCAACCATCTATTCTGTATTAGGTACAAAGGTTTTAGAAACTTCATCAAAAAGTATTACAACATCTAACTTAAATAAAGGTATTTATTTAATTAAAATAGAAACTGAAGATGGAAATATTTCCACAAAACGATTTATGAAAGAGTAAAAAGTAGTTTAGTTAGTTTGTTAAAACCTTGTAAACATAATGTTTATGAGGTTTTTTTTTACGGAAATATTATAATATAAAACGATACTTTTTAAGTACCATAACGTTCTTTTAATTTATCAAACAAATAAGTAGTGTTTGTAACACCAACAGCTTCTGCAATTTCTTTTTTCGTAGCAAAAGGGTCTTCTATTCTTAAATTACGTGCTTTTTCTAAACGTGCTTCTTGTATTAATTGGTTAACAGTTTGTCCTAAGATACTTTTTACTTTACGATTTAATGTACTTCTAGAAACATTCATATATTCTGATATAGAATCCACTGTAAGCAAATGAGAGTTTAGGTTTTTGTTTATGTAAGATGTAATTTTAGTATTAAATTTATCAGCATATTCATTTAAACTTTTTAAAGTTTCTGGAGAATTTTCTTTATCAAACTCTTTAACATTTTTATAAAGTGCTATAGAATTTTTAATATTAATTAAAAGTTCTTCTTCTAAAAAAGGTTTGTGTAAATAACCATCTATACCTAAACGTAACATAGATAATTTTCCTTGCTGATCTGTTCTTGCAGTAAGTACTATAATTGGTGTTTTATTTTGTTGTTTTTTTAGTTCTTTTACCAAATTTTCTCCATCCATAACAGGCATCATATAATCTGTTAAGATAAGATCAAAACTATTTTTATGAAGTTTACCAAGAGCTTCTTTTCCGTTTTCAGCTTCAGTAACATCGTAGTTTTTTAATACCTTTTTTAAGAAAGCTCTCATTTGTTCATGATCATCTACAACCAGTATTTTTGGTTGTTTATTTACAAAAGTTGTTTTTGTTTTTTTTGTAGTAATCCTTGTATTTTCATCAATAATATCAATAGTTTTTACTGATGATTTATTTGTGGAAGAACTCAAATACTTCTTTGGAATAGAAATAGTAAAGCAACAACCTTTTCCAAAACTACTTTCTACATCTATTGTAAAATTATGAGCATGAACTATACTCTTTGTAAAAGCCAAACCAATACCACTTCCTTGGCTTTTTGTTATATCGTTTTTAACTTGATAAAAACGTTTAAAAACAGCTTCTGTTTCTTCTTTATTGATGCCAATACCATCGTCTATAATATCAATATTAAGACCATCAACATTATAAGAAGTATTTATAGAAACAGTTCCATTAGTTGGTGTAAATTTTAATGCATTACTAAGTAAGTTAGTAATGGCTTTAGAAAAAAGCTCTTCATCTACTAAAATACTGGTTTCTAAAGTTTTGTTATTAAAAGTAAAGTTTATGTTTTTTTTAGTGAAAAGGCTTTCAAAATTAGTGTAGTGTTTTTCTAATAAAACGTTAATATCAACAGGAGTACTTATTAATTTAAATTGATTGCTTTCCATTTTACTCAAATCCATAATACTATTAATAATATCTTGCATTTGTTGGCACTGCTCTTTTATAATTGTTGTTTTTTGTTTGTTCTCTTTATCAGATTCTTTAAATTTTAATTGATTTGTATACCCTTGAATTAATGTTAATGGTGTTCGTATTTCATGAGATAAGTTTACAAAAAAGTGAGATTTAAACTCATTCAACTCGTGCAATTCTGCTTCTTGTTTTTCAAGTATTATTTTATCGGAAAGTACTTTATCTCTTTCTAAAGATAAAAGCCTTTCATATTTTAAATTATTTGCTTTAAAATAATTTACTAAAAGGTGTATCACTAAAAAAATACATGCAGTTTCTAAAATTATTAATCGATCAACATATTCAGGAGGATAAACAATATAAATATAGTAGGGGGTTAAAAAGCACAAAAAACCGATAGCTAAAAAAAGGTATGATGTAATTTTTTTCTCATAAAGTGTAATAGCTATAGGTGAAATTAATAAAAAATAATACTCAATATAGCTACCAGGAGAAATAATAAGAGAAGCATAGACATTTACTATAATAACAGTACTTATAAAAATAAAACGCCCCCATTTAAAATGAAAGTTTTTATTAAGAAAAACTATCGAAATTAGTGAGGTGAGTATAAAAAAATGAGTAACTAAAGATTTTACATTAATAAAATCAAAAGTTATAGTGTTTTGATTAACAACCTCAAGCCCAGAACCAATAAGTGTTTCTAAACATAAAAAAAAGAAAACTACATGCCCCCAAACTAAACAATAAGTATTTAATAAACGTATTTTTTTATTAAGGTTATTCGAAAAATTATTTTTTGTTCCTAAAGCTATAATGCTTTCATACTTATTTCTCATAAAACAATTAAATATTAACTTTTAAACAAAATTAAAATCTTTTAAAAGGGCTAAATGTACTCTAAGACAGTAAAGTTTTGGTGTCTTTATTTTTTTGTAAATATAAATATATTAAGCCCATTTTTTTCTACCATACAAAGTTAAATTGATTCATATGGTCATTTTTTGAATTAAATAGTTGCACTATGATTTAAATAGACATTTTTTGAATGACGTAAATAACTGTTTGCTAATAGATTTGTGGGTATAAAAAAAAACATATTTTATAATGAAAAATTTTAAAAAAACACAATTAATAAAAACATCAAAATTAGTATTAATAGCAATTACAATGGTATTTGTTTCTTGCTCAAATAATGAAGATGATGACATGATTAAAGAACAAAGTATTACTGCTGCAAATTTTGAGTCGTATACAAGTTATAGTGATAATGGCTATACAAACATTCAGTTTGGAGACGTGATCAATAATAGTTTTACACCAATTATTAAAGTAGAAAATTATAACGATGCTTATAATTATAGCATTGTTATTAAGGGAGATTATCTAGAAAATGAATATAAAGTAGCTTTAACTTTTGATAAAATTGATGAATATGGAGAAACTATTTTAAAATTTGACAAGGCCGAATTTGATGCAGTTCCAGATACTTACCAAGCTTATGTTTTAGAAGAAGATAGCAATACAGAGGTTATTATAAATAATGTACCTAACCAAGGAGAAAGAACATATTACGTATACGATGCAGATAATTCAGAGTATTTATATGACATCTTTTTTAAAACATCTAGTACAAACTATACAATACCTAATAATATAAATCTTTCTAATACTTTTTATTTAGGCTACCTTAATTCTGTAAACTTTTCTACTGGATTAAATCTTAAATTATTCGTTTATGATGCAGCTTTAAATACTTTAGGAAGTACAGATGTTAGTTCTTTTGGGGGCACTAATTCAATAAATGGATCTAGTTTAAGTTTTATAACAGAAAGTGGCGATTACATTTTTCAAATTGTAGGAACACCAAAAGTTGTTGGAGATGAATATTCTGCTAGAAAAAGTACTTACAAAACAATGTCAGTAAATATAAATTAATGTAACAACCGTATTTTAGTAAAGTACTAAATAATACGTTTTAATAATAATAAAAACCTACAATCCAAATTGTAGGTTTTTGCTATTATCAATATAGTAAGTATTAAAACTACTATTTTCCAGAAAAACGGACTCTAATTATACACAGTATAAAAAGTTTCAGCATCTACATTTTAAAAACATTGTTTTGCTATTATCTCCAATTAACAAGTTCAAATGTTACTTTAGACGTTTTGTAAACATTAAGAATAGTATTTTTGCAAAAACAACGTTTTGAAAACTTTTAACAAAAACAACTTCTTTAAATACACTTTCTGTGAATTTCAACAAGTTAATGATTTTGATTTTCCAGAAAACACAAATTATAAAAGTAAATCTGAAAGTCAATACTTTTATACCAAAGAAGGGGTTTACAGAAAATCCAATCATTGGGGAAGAGTTGCCAATTGCAGATGGAAATTAATTGCTAATGATAATTACAAAAACCAAAATATTGTAATTGGTTTTGCAAAATGGGCAAACTTCTACCCTATTAACTCATCAGAAAAACTCTTTTTTATTTCTGTTGATTTTAAAGAAAAAACAGCCAAAATTAAATCAGAAAAAGAAATAAAAGAACACATTTTATTTACCTATTCAGAAGCTCAAAAAAGAATAAAACAAATAAATCATTTATTTAAAGATGATAAATGGGCAACTTATTTTAATTTACCAATCAAAGATTTACGATTTAAAATAATATCAGAATTTATTTCTTCTGATAAAACATTGCTAGAAATAAAAAGAAGTTTCAAATAAGAAATGATCGGTTTTCAGTAAATTTGCCATTCTAAAAATCAATCCGTTTAAAATGAACATACCACAGTCAAGTTTTCCTAGAGTAGTAATAATTGGTGGTGGTTTTGCAGGTTTGGCTGCAGCAAAAGGTTTAGAGAAACAAGAACTACAAGTTGTTTTAATAGACAAACATAATTATCATACTTTTCAACCTTTGTTATATCAAGTAGCAACTGGTGGTTTAGAGCCAGATTCTATTGCTTTTCCGTTAAGAAAACGTTTTAACGATGTTGATAATTTCTTTTTTAGATTGGCAAACGTTATAAAAATTAATCCTGATAAAAACGAAATTGAAACTTCTATTGGTAATATAGATTATGATGAATTAATTATTGCTACAGGTTCTACAACCAACTTTTTTGGAAACACCAACATCCAAAAAAATACGATGGAAATGAAATCTGTACCTCAATCTTTAGACATCAGAAGTTTAATTTTAGAAAATTTTGAGGAAGCACTTTTAACATCAAACTTAGAAGAAAGAAAAGCTTTAATGAATTTTGTAATTGTTGGTGGTGGACCTACAGGAGTAGAATTAGCAGGTGCTTTAGCAGAAATGAAAAAAGGAATTTTGCCAAAAGATTATCCAGATTTAGATATTAGACAAATGAACATAAACCTAATACAGAGTTCTGGATGTATTTTAAAAGGGATGAGTGCAAAAGCTTCTGAAAAAGCTGAAGATTTTTTAATTAAATTAGGTGTAAACGTTTGGAAAAATTTGCGTGTTTTAGATTACGATGGCAAAATTGTAACGACTAATGGAGAAGATAACTTTAGGGCAGAAACTGTAATTTGGGCTGCTGGTGTTAAAGGAGAAATGGTTGATGGTTTACAAGCTGAGTGTGTTATAGAACGTGCAGCAAGAATTAAAGTTAATGAATTTAATCAAGTAGTAAATCATCCTAATATTTATGCAATTGGTGATGTTGCATGTATGTCATCCAAAGAAAATCCTTATGGACATCCAATGATGGCACAACCTGCAATTCAACAAGGTAAATTGGTTGCAAAAAATATTTTAGCAAAGATTTTTAATAAAAAACAGAAAGCTTTTATCTATAATGATAAAGGTTCTATGGCTACAATTGGACGAAATAAAGCTGTTGTAGATTTACCTAAATGGAAATTTCAAGGAGTTTTTGCTTGGTTTGTTTGGATGTTTGTACATCTTTTTTCTTTAATAGGTTTTAGAAACAGAGCCATTGTATTTCTAAATTGGGTGTATAACTACATTCGTTTTGATAGAGAAACAAGACTAATCATTCGTCCTTTTAAGAAGAAAAATAAATTATCTTAAAATGAGTATAAGAAGAATTAAATGCCCTAACTGCGGAGTTTTTAACACCAATAAAGACTATTGTGAAAATTGTGGTCATTTAATATCTTATCAAAAAAAACGAGAACTTAAAATTAAAGCCGAAAAACAAAAACAGATTAAAGAAGCTATACGCGAAATTGAAAATCCTAATTTAGCTGAACGTTTAAAGAGACATCCTAATATGTTTTTTAGAGTTTTAGGCTGGGTAATTTATTCAGCTATTACAGTTGTAAGTGCTATTGGTGCTGGTTTAGCTTGGTTTATTGCAATGGTTGCAGCTGGTTAAAATGAATAAAAAATTATCTATTTATTGTATTTCATCAATTCTTTTAGGTATTACCATTTACCTCTTTCAATATTTTAATATTTCTTTACCTAAAATCACCAATAATTATTTGAATGATTTTTTAATAATACCTATTGTACTTTATTTGAGTTTACATTTCTTAAAATGGTCTAGAAACAATCCTGATTTTACTTTAACACTACCCATAATTCTATATGTTTGTTTTATGTATAGTATACTCTTCGAATTTATTTTCCCTAAATATTTAGCAAGATATACCAAAGATTTTGTTGATGTTATTCTTTATTTTGCAAGCGGATTCATTTTCTACAAACTGCAAAACAACCAAAATTGAATACACAACATAAAATAACAAACAATACAGTTACCAGAATTTGTGATGCTATTGTGTATGTTGAAGAAAATTTAGACAAAAAACTAACCTTAGAAAAAGTTGCTCAAAAAGCCTACTTCTCTCCTTTTCATTTTCATAGATTATTTAAAGTTGTTACCAATGAAACTTTACAAAATTTTATCAATAGAAAAAGAATAGAAAAAGCAGCTTCTTTTTTATTGCATCAAAAAGATAAAACTGTAACTGAAATTTCTGAACTTATAGGGTATACTAATTTATCATCATTTTCTAAATCTTTTAAAAAATTCTACGGAATTTCACCAACCAGATTCAAAGAAATAACTCCTAATAAATTTAGCAAGATTAGCAAAACAGAAAGCAAGAAAGGACAAATTAAAATTAGTTTTGAGCAATATATTTGTAATATCAATAACGCATTAAATTGGTTAAAAATGAACACAAAGCCAGAAATAAAAAAAACACCAAGATTAGATTTAGCATACATTTCTCATAAAGGAAAAATTGATGCAATTGGCAGTGTTTATAACAAATTAGTAAAATGGGCAACACCAAAAGGTTTAATAAATGAGCAAACAAGAATGGTAACTATTTATCATGATAGTCCTAAAATTACAGAGCCAAATAATTTAAGAATGAGTGCCTGTATTGTTTTAAATGATCCTATTGATTTAGATGATTCAGTAAATTTAAGAATACTAAGTCCAACAAAATGTATTGTTTCTCGATTCGAAATTACACCTTTTCAATTTCAGCAAGCTTGGGAATCTTCTTTTGTTTGGATGTCTGAAAATGGATACAAAAAAGCCGATAATGATCCTTTTGAAATTTACTATAACAATGCTGCAGAACATCCAGAAAACAAGTTTATTGTAGACTTCTGTATTCCTATTTTATAAAACACAATTCATCAACCAAAACTTACAACTCAGTATTTCTTTTTATTTTTTTATTGAACATCATTACATCTTTGTACCATCAAAAATTAATAATGATGAAACGAATTTTATTTTTACTATTTACCATAACTCAATTTTCTTTATTAGCACAAACCACAATATCTGGTAAAGTTACTGACTCTAAAAAACAACCAATTTTAGGAGCAAGTGTATATTTAGAAGGCACTTACGATGGAACATCAACCAACGAAAAAGGAGAATATACTTTTACAACAGAAGAAACAGGAACACAAACCTTAGTAATATCGTTTGTTTCTTTTGAAACTTTTGTAAAAATAGATGATGTATCTAAATTCAAAAATTTACAAGTAAAATTAAGAGACGATATAAATTCTTTAGATGCTGTTACCATAAACGCTGGTACATTTAAAGCTGGCGAAAAAGCAAAAGTAACCGTTTTAAAACCTTTAGATATTGTTACCACAGCAAGTGCAGTTGGCGATGTTTTAGGAGCTTTACAAACCTTACCAGGAACTTCTGCAGCAGCAGAAGATGGTCGTCTTTTTGTTAGAGGTGGTAATGCAGAAGAAACACAAATTTTTATAGATGGTGTTCGTGTTTTTACACCTTACAGTCCAACACCAAACAACACTCCAACTCGTGGTCGTTATTCACCATTTTTATTCAAAGGAATTACATTTTCTACTGGTGGTTATTCAGCTGAATATGGGCAAGCTTTATCTGGTGTATTAGATTTAACAACCATAGACAAACCAGACCAAGAAAAAACAGACATTTCTTTAATGACATTGGGTGTTGGTCTTGGTAACACACAAATTTGGGATAACAATTCTTTAAGTATAAATACCTCTTATATAAACCTTGGTCCTTATACAGCAGCATTTCCAGATAGAAATAATTGGCTAAAACCTTACCAAGCTGCAAGTGGAGAAGCTGTTTACAGACACAATTTTAAAGACGATTCTATGTTAAAAGTGTATGGCGCTTTTAGTTATACAGATTTAGATGTTATTCAAGATGATATTAATTTCGAAGACGGATTTCGTTTTGGACTACAAAACAGAAACCTCTACATAAATAGTACCTACAAAAATAAGTTTGGCAACAATTGGAAAATAGAAAGTGGAGTAAGTTTTACAAATGATAATTCTACCGTAAAAATTATTGATGATGTTGTAAACAACACAGAAAACTCAGCACATTTTAAAGTAAAAATCAGAAAACAATTTTCTAGCAGATTTAGAATAGCATTTGGTTCTGAATATTTTATCACTGATTTTAACGAAGATTACACACCTGTCAACAATCAAAAATTTGATTATGGTTTTAATAATAATCTTTTTGCATCTTTTGCAGAAACAGACATCTTTTTCTCTAAAAATTTAGCCGCAAAAATTGGTGTTAGAGTAGAAAATTCTGATTTACTAAACCAATTTACAGTATCCCCAAGAACATCATTATCTTACAAAACTGGTAAAAGTTCGCAATTATCATTGGCTTATGGTCAATTTTATCAAAACCCTAGCAATAATTATTTAAAGTTTCATCAAGATTTTAAAGCAGAAAATACTTCGCATTTAATAGCTAATTATCAACATACAAAAAAGAACCAAATCTTTAGAATTGAGGCATATTATAAAGACTATAAAGATTTGGTAAAGTACGATTCAGAAATAGCTAGTTTCGATTCTAATTTTTCAAATAACGGAACTGCCTATGCAAAAGGAATTGATATTTTCTGGAGACAAAATCAAAAAATTAAAAACACAGATTATTGGGTATCTTACTCATTTTTAGACACAGAAAGAGATTACAGAAACTACACAACCTCAGCAACACCAAATTTTGCATCTGCACATAATTTATCGATTGTTGGTAAACATTGGGTAGAAAAATGGCAAAGTCAATTTGGTATTACTTACAATTTTGCATCTGGTAGAACGTACACAAACCCAAATGAGCCAGGTTTTTTAAATAATAAAACCAAAAATTACAATTCTGTAAGTTTAAATTGGGCGTATTTAATAGACCAACAAAAAATTTTATATTTCTCTGTAAATAACGCATTAGGCACCAAAAATGTCTTTGGCTACAATTATAAAAACACACCAAATACAAATGGAAATTTTGATAGGCAAGCCATTGTACCCAATGCAGATAGTTTCTTTTTTGTAGGCTTTTTCTGGACAATTAGCGATGACAAAAAATCAAATCAATTAGATAATCTATAATTTTTTTTAGAAGCTATTTCCTGCTTTCAGCACTCGCTTTTTTTCTGAAAAAGAAAAAAGAGCTCAAACAAATGCTTCAATCAGGGCTATGTCTGTTTGCAAACGAACAGCATAATAATTAACCATTATACTTTTTAACTAATGAAAACATTTACAACAATATTATTTCTATTTCTTATTCAATTTACCAATGCACAATTCGAAGATCGATTTTATTATCCAAGTAAAAAATTGAAAAAAATTGAAATTCCGCATACAGAAGATTTTATATTAGTAGAAAAAGACACAATACACACTATTTTTTTTCAACCAAAAAAATCAGCAAAAGCAACCATTTTATTTTTTCATGGAGCAGGAGGTAATATTTCTACCTATCAATTTATGATAGCCCCTTTAGTAAAAGATGGTTACCAAGTTTATGCAGTAGATTTTAGAGGTTATGGTAAATCTACAGGAAACGCAACTCATATTAATGTAGCAACAGACAGTGAAATTGTATTTTCGAAAATGAAAAAACATAAAGCCATAAAAAACAAAAAACTAATTGTTTATGGTGCTTCTTTAGGTTGCCAAATTGCAACACATCTTACTAATAAACATCAAAAAGAAATAGACGCTTTAATTTTAGATGGTGGTTTTTCATCTTTTGCAGATATTGCTAAAGAAAACGCACCAGAACAAGTTCATGATTATATAGATAATGCATTAGGTAAAATGTACCCTTCTAAAGAAGAAATAAAAACAATAAAAAATATACCAAAATTAATTATTCATAGTACAGCAGATAAATCTATAACTATAAATCATTCTAAAATTGTTTTTAAAAACGCAGCAGAACCAAAAGTTTTTTTCACTTCTAAAAAAGGGCATTTACTTGCTATAACTTACGAAAGCGAAGCTGTTTTATCAAAAATTAATAGTTTATTTACAATTCAGGAATAAAAAATTACAATTGGGTATGTTTCTTGTTTTAAAACCCTAAAAACATCAGATATTTGAATCATCAAACAGAAACAATTTAAAAATAACAATATGAAAAAAATACTTTTAATAGCAGCTTTTCTTTTTAGCGGAATCATTTCACTACAAGCACAAGATAAAAATACTTACGATTTAACCATCAATATTTCTGGAATGGAAACAGATAAAGGAAAAGTTTTTATTGCCATTTATAACAGCAAAAAAATATTTTTAAAATCTAGTAAAGACACAAAAGGAACCAATGCAATTGTAAAAGATGGTAAAGCAATAGCTTATTTTAAAGGGTTACCAAAAGGTGAATATGCAGTTTCTTTATTCCACGATTCTAATGACAATAAAATTATGGATACCAAAATATTTGGTATTCCTAAGGAACCATATGGGTTTTCTAATAATGCAACAGGTTTTATGGGACCTCCTAAATTTAAAGACGCTAAATTTAATTTAGATACAAATAAAACAATAACCATAAAAGTAAACTAATGTTACTTAAAAAAATATCTTATTATTTAATTGCTTTATGTGGGGTTTTAATAGGCTTATATCCTTTTGCATATTTTATAGTTTCTGATAGAAAATTCGGTTTACTTGCAAGTAAATCAAGTGAGCTTTTAGCTGATAATTTATGGAATATTATGTTTTATATACATATTATTTTAGGAGGTATTGCTTTATGTATAGGTTGGCTTCAATTCAACAAAAAATTTAGAAATAAGAACTTAAAACTTCATAAAAACATTGGAAAAATCTATGTGATTTCTGTTTTATTAAGTGCTGTTTCTGGTCTTTACATTGGTTACTTTGCTACTGGTGGCATAATTGCTAAATCTGGATTTATGACAATGGCAGTTGCCTGGTTTTTAACCACTTTATTTGCCTTTACAACAATTAAAAAAGGAAACATTATAAAACATCAAAAACTTATGACATACAGTTATGCAATTTGTTTTGCAGCTGTTACCTTAAGAATTTATTTACCAATATTCATTCCTCTATTTGGTGCTTTTTTACCAGCCTACAAACTTATTGCCTGGTTGTGTTGGGTGCCAAATATTCTAGTCGCTTACTTTATTAACAAACAACATTTTAAAACAGTAAATTAAACATTAACATTATGAAAAAAGTATTATTTATCATCGCAATTTTCATTGCGACAGGGATTTCTGCGCAAACAAAATATCAAAAAGGAATGCAAAAAGCATTCGATTTATGGAACCAAAATAAATTAACAGAAGCATCACAATTATTTGAACGCATTTCTAAAGCTGAACCAGAAAACTGGCTACCTGCTTATTATGCAGCAACTGTAGAGATTATAAGCAGTTTTGGTGTAAAAAATGAAACAGTTTTAACTGCAAAACTAACGAAAGCTCAAGAGTTTTTAGATGCAGCAAAATCGAATTCAGAAAACAACCCAGAGCTTATAATCACTCAGGCTTTATTAAATTTAGGATATATTGCTTTTGATGGTCAAAAATATGGAATGACTTTATCTGGCAAAAACAACATGTTATACGCTAAAGCTTTAGAAATTTCGCCAAATAACCCAAGAGTAATTTTAGGAAAAGCTGAATGGGAAATGGGTGCTGCTAAATTCTTTGGTAAGTCTACAGCCCCTTATTGCGATGCTATAAAAAAAGCAATTGAATTAGGAAAAGCTGAAAAAGTTGAGCAAGAGTTTTATCCAAAATTCCAACTAAAAAGAGCTGAAGAAGTTTTACAAAAATGTGAGGGATAGTTTAGTATACGGTATTCAGTAGTCAGTTAGCAGTTGGCAGTAATTTAAGAACCGACAACTGCTGACTGTAGACTGTAGACTGAAAACTGTAATACTAACTAAGTATTTTATCAATTAAATTTTGTTTTGCAACATCATTATCACCAAAAAGCCATTGCAATACATTGTCTTCCCAAATTTGACCTTTTTCTACTTCAGAAATTATATTTTTTTCGATAGCTAAATCTAATATTTTACCAGGATAAGAAGATTGTTTATCACTTTCCATTTCTCCTAAAGGATAAGGATCATCTAAACCCATTAAAACTTGTTTGGTTCCTTGTCTTTGTAACATCAATTTTAATGAATCTGTATCGTGAACTAAAGTATCAAAAAAGATATTTTTATGGCCCACAGCTTTTCTAGGATGGTATTTGCCTTCAAACAAATCTGGTCTGCCATCAAAACCTTGAATTCTTCTTCCTAAATTCATTTGTGCCAATTGACCTCCGTGTGCAAAACAAGTTCTAATATTTTTAAAACGTTCTTGCATTCCGTTTAAAGTATAAAAATGATAAGCATCTCCACATTGTGCTAACATCCAAATTAAATGAAAACGCCAATTGGTATTTTCTAATTTTATCATTTTATCTCCATCATAAGGATGAATTTCAATCGCTAATTTATATTGATCTGCCAATTCAAAAATTCGGTCATTTTCTTTATCAAAAACACATCTCCATTGTCCAATAGAATCCATAAAATGAGTTGGCAAACAAAGTACTTTTAATTCTAATTCTTCTACACATCGTTTAATTTCATCTAAAGCACCATAAATAAAACCAGGATGAACCACAAAACCACAAGTAAACTTACTTGGATGATTTTTTTGAATTTTAGCATTAAAATCGTTCTGAAAACGCAAAGCTTTTTTCATCTCTTCTAAACGCAAACCATTACCATATAACTGAGAAAGATTCAGTACAACAGCATGATCTAGTTTATTTCTTTCCATCCATTTTAGCTTTTCATCTAAAAAGAAACTAGAATCTGTTACAGGCCTTTTCCAACCTTTTTGTAACATATGTTTACGTTCATCATCTACCCAAAAAATTTCTTTTTCCTTCATAAACTGAGGGATTTCTTCTGGATAAGGCAACAAATGCGAATGTCCGTTAATGCGTAATTTTCTTTTTGACATTTTTAATTTAAAATTAAATTATTGAAAAAGTAATTATTTATGCTTGTTCTAATTCGAATATGGTAATTTCTGGTCTTACATTAAACCTAACTTGTCTTAAACACCCCAAAGCTCTATTAATATATAATGTTCTACCATCTTCTAAATCTATTTTACCTGCAGAATATCTTTCGTTTTCTACTGGTAAAATTGGTGGTGGTAAAAAGGGTGGTTTTACTTGGCCTCCATGTGTGTGACCAGATAAAATCCAACTATTATAACCATTCCAAACATCTAAATCACAAACATCTGGATTATGACAAAGTGCTACATAGGGTTTGTTTATATCTAAATTTTTAGTTGCTTCTTTTGGTTTAAAATTAAAACTCCAATAATCATCAATACCAATAAAATTTAAACCTTGGTAACTGGTTTTACTATTTCTAAGCACTTCTATTTTATGTTCTTTTAAAATAGAAATTACATTTTGTGCTACTTCTTCTTGCGACCATTCTTTACCATAATCGTGATTACCCAAAACACCAACAGTTCCAAATTTACCTGTTACAACGTGTTTTAAAACTGTACTTAATTGTGTAAATTGTTCTTCACTCTCATAGTCGATAAAATCGCCAGTGTAAACCACAAAATCTGGGTTTAACTTTTGTGCTTTTTTAAAAGAATCGATTAAGTAATTATAATCAAAACGATTACCTACGTGAATATCGCTAATTTGCATTAATTTTTTACCAACTAAATTTTCTGGCAAATTTTTGATTGGCATTTTTAGTTTTACAAATTCTAGCCAAAATGGTTCTAATTGCCAAGAATAAAAAGCTGTAAAAAGACCAAGTCCTAAAACAGAATACATACTTTTTTTTAAAAAAGCTTTTCTATTCATTTATTTTATTTTTCGAGGTTTTTGCATTATTGTTCCACAATTATTACAGGTACATTTTTCTTTATCAGAATAAAATTTATCGAAAATAATTGGCATATCTGTTTCTATATTATCAAGTTTAAATTCTTCTCTATACAATTGATTTCCACAGTTTTCACAATACCACTCTAAGGCATCTAACATACCTTCTGATCTTGGATACTCGATTACCAAACCTACTGTATTTTCTTTTCTTTGTGGTGAATGTGGTACTTTACCTGGCAGTAAATAAATATCACCTTCATTAATTTCTACATCAATTTGTTTGCCTTTATTGTCTATGATTTTTAAAATCATATCGCCTTCTAATTGATAGAAAAATTCTGGTGTTTCATTATAATGATAATCTTTTCTGTTGTTTGGGCCACCAACAACCATAACAATATACTCTCCATTATCCCAAACTTGTTTATTACCTACAGGTGGTTTTAATAAATGACGATGTTCATCTATCCATTTTTTAAAATTTATTGGTTGTACTAGATTCATAATAAGCCCATCCTAACCTTCCCTAAAGGGAAGGAACTCCAATCTGGGTGGGATTTGGAATTCTTTATTAATACTTTTTTTATTTCTATTACTAATGTAATTATTTTTCAGAACTTAATTCCCTTCCCTTTGGGAAGGTTAGGGATAGACTTACAAACTTTTTGTTCTTCCACCATCTACAGGCACGTTAATTCCGTTAATATAACTTGCTTTTTCACTTGCCAAAAACACAATAGCATTTGCAATT
This sequence comes from Polaribacter vadi, assembly GCF_018861005.1. Lineage (GTDB taxonomy): Bacteria > Bacteroidota > Bacteroidia > Flavobacteriales > Flavobacteriaceae > Polaribacter > Polaribacter vadi_A. The sequence continues at coordinate 67,466 of NZ_JAHKQL010000034.1, read as the reverse complement.
TCTTCTGGTTTTGCAAAACGTTTTGCAGGTGAAGAATTCATCATAATTTCAGCTACTTTTTCTATGGGCAAACCTGTTTTTTCTGCTTTATTTTTAATGATTTCGTTTAAACGTTCTGTATTGGTTGCACCAGGCAAAACGTTATTTACTGTAATGCCAAATTCGCCTAATTCATTTGCCATAGTTTTAGACCAACTTGCGACTGCACCACGAATTGTATTGCTTACCCCCAAACCATCTAAAGGTTGTTTTACTGAGGTTGATATTACATTAATAACTCTACCAAAACATTTACTTTTCATAAAAGGAGCTACAGTTTGTACTAAAATATGGTTGCATTTTAAATGTTGGGTAAATGCTCTTTCGAACTCACCAATTTCTGCATTAAAAATTGGACCTCCTGCAGGACCTCCTGTATTATTTACTAGAATATGAAACTGTAAACTAGATGTTTCTAACACTCTTTTTAATTCTTCTGGTTTCGAAAAATCTGCTACCAAATAATTATGTTTTTGGTCTGAATTTGGCAATTCTGCTAAAACTGTTTGTAATTTTTCTTCGTTTCTGGCTAGCAATGTGATATTTGCACCTTCTTCTGCTAATAAAATTGCAGTTGCTTTACCTATACCTTGTGTGCTACCACAAACTAATGCATTTTTATTTTTAAGTTCTAAATTCATAAAAAAGCCCATCCTAACCTTCCCAAAGGGAAGGGACTTCAAACTGGGTGGTTAAAGTTTTGTTGTTATTTTTCATAATATTGCTCACTCCCTACCTTTGGGAGGGTTAAGCCTTAATCATTTGCTTAATCTTAACTGCTTTTTCAAAATGATCTAATTGATGAGTTTCTATCCACCAAGTGGCAACTTCCATCAATAATTTTGGATTATCGTTTTTGTTTTTGAAAAATGCGTAAAAAGACAAACCAACATTATCTCCTTTTTTAGCAATTTTATCATCACAAACTTGTATGATTTTTTCTTTGATTTCTTTATTCATATTTAATTTATTCACTTTTTGCCAATTCTAACAATTTTAAAGTAGTTCTTAAATTTCTTGTTGTTGCTGTTGATTGTATTTTTTTTTCGATGCAATTGTTTGTCAGTTTTGTTTTTGCAAATGTTGACGGACAGTTTAAATAAACTACATCTCCATTTATTTTATATTCATCTTCTCCAACATTTTTAATTTCAATTTCTGTAATTTCTGATGCTTTGTCTAAAAAAGTAAATGCTACTATTTTTTCATTTTCTGTTGAAAAAGGATAATTGTTAATTGCTTTTTCCCATTCTAGAATTGTTCTTGCAATTACAGGAACATCAAAACCAAATTTATCTTTAATTCCTTTTTTTATTGTTCTACAAGTTACTGATTTTGTTTTACTTGAATCTAAAATAATATTTCCACTTTGGATGTATGTTTTTACTTTTTGAAACCCCAAACTGTTTAATAAATCTCGTAAATCTGCCATCGGAATTTTGTTTTTACCTGAGACATTAATTCCGCGTAATAAAATGATGTAAGTAAACATTGTGTTTTTATTTTCTAAAAATTGCAATAATCAGTGGCTTTTATAAATAGGTTTAGCCCTGATTGAAATGGCATCCTTTTTTCTTTTTCAGAAAAAAGATATAATGAAAAGCAGGAAATAGCTTCTAAAAAAACTACAATCCTGCAATTTTATTTTCTTGTAAAATTTTATCTGTTTCGTGAATTACTTTGTCTAAAATAGTTCTTAGTTCTTCTTTTGTCATATTTAAATGCGTGTGGACTTCATCATCTGCAATTAAATTCAACAAAGCTTTATCTTGTGCTCTACCTCTTTTCATAGCTTCATTATAGCCAATATTTTCATTGAATGTAACTAAAGAATATTTAGAAAAATATTGATTTGGAAACATTTTTTCTAAATCCATTTCAATTTTTCTTTTTTCTTTAAACAACGGATTTGCAACGTGATCTCTCATTTCGTAAAAATTATCAATCGCCAAATCTGCAATGGCATCTGTGTCTTTTTTTCTTGCTTTTTCATAAGCTTTAAAAACAGATTTCCAATCTGATAATTCTTGATTTAGTATTTCATCAAACACAAAAACATCTTCGAAAGAAGCGTTCATTCCTTGTCCGTAAAAAGGAACAATTGCGTGAGCAGCATCACCAATTAACAAAGTTTTGTTGAGATAAGACCAAGGAGAACATTTTACGGTGCCTAAAGCTCCTGTAGGATTGTTTGAAAACTCCTTTTTTATATTGGGAATTAACGCTAAAGCATCTGGAAATTCTTTTTCGAAAAACTCATTTATCTTTTCTGTAGTTGTTAAATTCTCGAAATTATACTCGCCTTCGCTATAACTTAAAAAGAGTGTTACTGTAAAACTACCATCTAAATTTGGTAAGGCAATTAACATAAAATCGCCTCTTGGCCAAATGTGTAAATGACTTTTGCTTATTTGGTGATTTCCTGAATTATCAGCAGGAATTTCTAATTCTTTATAGCCGTGATTTAAATAGTTTTGCGAATAACTAAACAAAAATTTACGTTCAGAAATATAGCTTTTTCTTAAAGCAGAACCTGCACCATCTGCACCAAAAATAACATCTGCTTTTACAAAAAACTTTCTTTTACTTTTATAATCTTTAAAATGTGCAATAGTATTTTCTATGTCTACACTCTCACAACCACTATTAAAATGAATATTTACATTTTCGTGCTTTTCTACTTCATCTAACAAAATAGCATTTAAATCTCCCCTAGAAATTGAGTTAATGAACTCACCTTCTCTACCAGAATAATTTGATGCAAACGTATTGCCTTCTTTGTCGTGCATTAATCTACCATGCATTGGTATGCTAATTTCTTTTGCTTTTTCTTCCATTCCACATAATCGTAAAGCTTTTAAACCTCTATCTGATAATGCTAAATTTATAGATCTCCCAGCAGAAATATCAACCTTTCTTAAATCTGGTCTGCTTTCATACAATTCTATTTTATAGCCTTTTTGTGCCAATCTTAAAGCGAGTAAAGAGCCACATAAACCTGCTCCTATAATCAGTATTTTATCTTGTTTGTTCATCAATTAATTCTAAGGCTTTTATGTACGTTTCTTTATAACTATTTGTAGTAAAATCTGGTTTAAAATATTCTCTAGGCAAACCATTAACATTGTATAATTTCTCAAAAGGATAGCAAAATCTAATTCCTGAATTCTGCAATTGTTTGCACTTAATTGCACCTAATAATTTTGCCATTGTTGTACCTACAACTGTTACATTTCCCATATTAGAAAAACCTTGAGCTATGGCTTCTCCAACACTACCTGTCCATCTACTTACCAAAACATAAACTGGTTTTAAATAGGGCTTTTTAAGTGGTGATAATAGTTCTATATATTTTCTTTTGATGCCAAATTCTCTTTCTAAACCTACTCTTTCGTGAATTTGATATGGCATTTCTTCTTTTACAAATTTGCCCATAATTGATTTTGCAACATCTGTATTACCACCATTTGCAGTGTTTCTTAAATCGATTATAATAGCTTTACTATTTTGTAAACTATCTACAATTTTCGGAAATTGCTTAATAACATTATTATTACCTAAAGAATTATTGATTCTAATATAACCAATATTTTCTGGCAGCAATTTATAATCTAAAAGTGTTGAATTGTATTTTTTAAGATTAGGTTTTGGTAGTTTTAAAGTGATAATTTTACCATTGCGTAAAACTTTAATTTTTCTTGGTTTATTATGCCTACCTGCAAAAATTAAATTTGCAAAATATTCTTTTACTTTATGGTCTGGACTTTCTATTGATTTAGGTAAGTTCAATTGTACAATATCAGTAAAATTATTTTCATTCATTTTTACAATTTCGTCACCAATTTTTAGATTAAAATTTGTGATTGTATAATTTTGTCTGATGTCTTTAATGTAATATTTATTATTCTTTATAGATACAAAAGCATCTACATCATTAGGTATTAAACGAAATGAAAAAGCCAGATTTTTATTTAAGGTAAAATGCGCATCATAAAGTTCGTGTTTCATTAACTCTATTAAATAAGTAAACTCCCAATCTTCTTTTATCGAATTTAAACGTTTACTATACACCTCTTTTACCTTTTGCCAATTGGTTTGTTTCACATCAAAATAAGCATATTCCATTTGGATGGTTTCCCAAAAATAATTGAAATCAGACAAATATTTATTTTGAGAAAAAGCAACAAAAGAATGTAAAACAAAGCAAATAATTATGATATTTTTTCTCATAAAAGATTCTTTAAAATTGTAACCATTTTATATACATCTTCAAACGAATTATACATTGGTGTTGGTGCACAACGAATTACATCTGGTTCTCGCCAATCTGTAATAATATTTTTTGCTGTTAATTTTTGATGTAAACTTTTATCGGCATTTTTAACTTGAATGGATAATTGACAACCTCTTTCTTTCGGATTTTTTGGCGTAATAATTTTGATGCTATCTGCACCTATTTCATTGATTAAAAACTCGAAATAACCAGTTAATTTTTCTGATTTTTCTCGTAAAGCATCCATACCAACTTCATCAAATAAATCTAAAGATGCTTTTATGGCTGCCATAGATAAAATTGGTGGATTACTCAATTGCCAGCCTTCTGCACCTTGCATAACATCAAAAGGCATTCGCATATTAAAACGAGTAGATTTGTTATGATTCCACCAACCTGAAAAACGTGGTAAATCTTTATTTTTTGCATGTTTTTCGTGCACAAATAAACCTGCTAAACTTCCTGGACCTGAATTTAAATATTTGTAAGTACACCAAGCTGCAAAATCTACTCCAGAATCGTGTAAATTAGGTTGAATATTTCCTGCTCCATGCGCTAAATCAATGCCAACTACACAATTTTTAGAATGCCCAATTTCTGCGATTTTTTTAAGATCTAAATACTGACCTGTGTAATAATTTACGCCTCCAATTAACAACAAAGCAATTTCATCACCTTGATTAGTAACGATTTCTTCTAAATCATCAATATGTAACAATTCTTCTCTTTTTCTTGGTTTCCATTCAATTATATCATCCTCAGAAAAACCGTGAAATTTTAATTGTGATTGCACAGCATATCTATCTGAAGGAAAAGCATCTGACTCAATTACAATTTTGTATTTTGTTTTTGTAGGCCTGTAAAACGAAACCATTAACAGATGTAAATTGGTTGTTAAGGTATTCATTACCACAACTTCTACTGGTTTTGCACCCACAATTTTAGCCATTTTATCTGTTAAATATTCGTGATAATGTAACCACGGATTTTTAGCTTCAAAATGGCCTTCTACTCCTAAATTTGCCCAATCTTCTAATTCTTGATTGATATATTCTTTTGTTGATTTTGGCTGTAACCCTAAAGAATTCCCTGTAAAATACAACCAGTCATTTCCGTTTTTATCTTTAGGGATATGAAATTGATTTCTTAAGTAAGCGAGTTTGTCTTCTTTATCTAATTGTTGGGCAAAAGCCAATGTGTTTTTGTACTTCATCAATAAAAAATAGGATTGTTCTCAAATATAAAACAATCCTTTTTTAGACTAAACTTTTATGATTAAAAACTTATTTCTTTAAAATTAAATCTTCGATTTGATTTTTTGTTAAAATCAGTTTTTTGTATCGATCATCATAAGTATTAAACACCTTATCCCAAATAGTAATTGTATTTCCAAAATTTACATTCCAGTTTTTATAATGATGATATAAATGATATTTCTGAAACAAATTTAGATATCCTTTTTTATGAATTTTTTTATGAATTTGATAATGTACATATTCATAAAAGAGGTAATAAAAAGTTTTACCCAAACCAAAACCAACAGTTAAAACAATACTATTTGTGAGCAAATATATTACGACTAAAATAATAATAGTTAAAGGATACATTAATAAAAAACCAGCATTTAAAACTCGATGATCTTTTAAGTTTTTATGATGATGTAAATGAAAAGCATCTAAAAACCATTGCAATTTTCTACTTTTTGTGCGTTTATGATAACCTACTCTATGCACAAAATACTCAAAAAGACTCCAACTTAAAACACCTAAAACAATCCATAACAAAAGTTGGTGAAAAATAAAATTCTTTTGGAGTAACACAAAAATATAAAAACACAAAACTGGCAATATTTTAAGGAATACAAATTTTGGATTTCTAGATGCGAAAAACCGTAACAAATAATGATTATCTGATGCCATATTTTTCATTAACAGCAGTTATTTTAAGATTAATTTTGGATTAGAAAAAAAACTTTGAAATGTTTCAATAAATTTAGAGAAATGAATACCATCCATTATTCTATGATCAAAAGTAAACCCAAAAGTAGATATATTGCTTTTTACAATTTCATTGTTTAAAATAGTTGGTTTTAGCTCAATTCTACCTAAAGAAACCACCATAGGAATTCTAGTATAAGGTGCAATTGGACAAAATGCTTTTTGAAGGTTTAAACTTCCAATATTCGTGAGCATAACACTTCCAAAAGGGTCTATTGGTGATGAAAATAAATTAATATGTATATTTAAAGAATACATTAAAAAACTTAAACTATTTAATATATATTTTGATAAAATAGCAGGAATTATTTTAAAATTTCTTTTAGATGAAATGTGTTTTTCTTCTCCTTTTTTTACTTTTTTTATTTCTGATTTAAATTCAATATCTACCTCTTTTATTTCTTTACTAAAAGCTTCTTCAATTAAAACACCAGATAAATCATCTTTAGTTCTATTGGTTAAAGTATGTATAAAAATGGTATTTTTTTCTCTTTGATAAATATTTCCAAAACGAACAATACTATTAATTCTCTTGTTTTTATTTATGGTTGATGATAAGGCTTTTATTACAAAACTGTTAAAAGAAATACTTTGTTGCTTACAAAAAACTAAAACCTTATCCACATTAAAATCTTCAAAAACATAGGTAGATGAATCTCCTTTTGGTTTCCAAGAACCTATAGATATTTTTCTCCAAGGACTTAATTTTAATTTGGACTTGTATTTTATATGTTTCATATAACTTTACCTCAAATATTAATTAACATCATAATATAAAACGAATGGTTTTTACAATTATTATCATTTTAAATATTACTATCTTTATTTAAAATTAATTAAATCTGAAAATGAAATCCTTAAAATATATATTACTTTTTGTTCTAATCTTATTTATTTCTTGTAATAACAAAGAGAAAGAATTAAAAAAAATAAAACAATATGCTTCTTTATTAAAAATGACTGAAACACCAGATCAGAGAGTAGCTCTATTTAATGTGGATATTAATTATGAAGAGGATAAAATTAAACTTGAAGGAATAACAACTACTAAGGCACCTATGTTTAAATTAATGAATAGTCTTAGTAGAAAAAAAATAAAATACATAAACGAAATTAGAGTTTTACCAGATACTGCTGTTGGAGATTTAAAATATGCTATTGCTCGAAATTCTGTAATTAACATTCGTTCTCAACCCAAACATTCTGCTGAATTAGGCACACAAGGTTTGTTAGGAATGCCTTTAAAAGTATTAGATAAAAAAGGCGATTTTTATAGAGTTCAAACTCCTGATAAGTATATTTCTTGGGTTGATAAAGGTGGAATTACAAGAATGAACAAAGCCGATTTTGATGCTTGGAATAATGAAAAAAAAGTAATTTTCACTAAAAACTTTGGAGCAGTATTTAGTCATAAAAGTGATAAATCTCAGATTATTTCTGATATAACTTTAGGTGGAATTTTAAAATATAAAGCTTTGCATAAAGATTTTATTGAAGTTGAATATCCAGATAAAAGAACGGGTTTTGTAAAAAGAGATGAGGCTACTTTATTTGAATCTTGGCTTACTAATTTACAAGTTTCTCAATCTAATATTGAAGAAATAGCGAAGTCTATGGATGGTTTCCCTTATTTATGGGGAGGAACTTCGAGCAAAGGAATGGATTGTAGTGGATTTACAAAAATGGTGTATTTAATGAATGGTTTTATCATTCCTAGAGATGCTTCTCAACAAGTTTATGCTGGACAAATTGTGGATTCTGAATTGAAATTTGAAGGTTTAGAAAAAGGTGATTTAATGTTTTTTGGTAAAAAAGCCACAGCTGAAAAAGGAAAAAAAGTAACACATGTAGGTATTTGGCTTGGTAATGGAAAAGGTGAATTTATCCATGCTTCAGGTAATGTCCATATTAGTTCTATTGAAGATTATCAACCAAATTACGATGAGTTTAATAAAAACCGCTATTTGGGTAGTAGACGTTATTTAGGTGTTGAGGATAAAAACATCATCAACCTAAAAGAAAAAATTAAGCTATAAAAGTTTATAATAAATTGAATTGTTTAAAGTGATGCGTAAAATGTTTTACGTGAAATTTTTTCCAGTATTCATAATCTAATTCGCCAAAAAATGGATGATTTTCGGTTGTAGCTTCTGTAAAATGATTTTTAAAATCATTAATTTGTACTACTAAATCATCAATTGCTTCTGAAATTGAATTAAATTTTTCTGGAGTAGGTTCATCAGATAAAATAGCGGCTCTAAACCCAATATGCAATTCACCATCTGTATCTAAAAATGGTTTTCTTCTGGCCGTTTTTTCATCAGAAACATAATAATCTGCATCAATTTTTCCGTTAGAAATTTGCATCAACAAACTTAAATGCTCAATAACTTGTTGCCCATTCATTTTACCAAAAACAGGTTTTGTTGCTCTTGTTAAACCACTTAATTTATTAGAAATTTCGTCTATATTTAAAAAATTAACCCAATTTATTTTCGGTTTTCTTAATTCATTAAATTGAGTAACCACAGCAGAATGAGAAACAGTTCTGGTTTCGAAATATTTGGTAATTTCTTCTTTTTCTTGCTCATTTGCACCCAATTGATTTAGAATGTTTTGCAAGTGCATTTTCATGTGTCCATGCTGAATTCCTTTGGTTGTTAAAGCTCTTAAAGCTGCAAAATTTTGCGCTAAACCAGCTGCTGCCATAATTTGCATTAAAGTTCTTGCAGATGGTTTTTGCAACATTTCTAAAGACAATTTAGCCATAGGGTGCAAAGCTGTTAACCCCCCAACTGTACCTAATGCTAAAGGAATTTCTATCCAAAATTTAAAAATGCCATCATCAATAGAACAATGAGATAAACTCGAATATGAACCATTTCTAGAAGCATACGCGTGTGCACCAGCTTCTACTGCTCTAAAATCGTTACCAGTTGCTAAAACTACAGCATCAATTCCGTTCATAATTCCCTTATTATGGGTAACAGCTCTGTAAGGTTCTATTTCTGCAATTTGTACAGCTTGATAAAATTTTTCTGCAAATTTCTGCGGATTTTCTCCTCCCAACTCTTCAATTGCACAACTCACTTCTGCCTTAACCAAACATTCTGGAACATAGTTAGACAAAATACTCATTACAATTTCGATATCATCTTTCTCAAACTTTTTAGCAATTGATTCTAAACAAGAATTAATAAAGTTTGCACCCATTGAATCTTTGGTTTCGAAAGTTACGTGCAATTGATAATAATTGGCAAGCTTATCAGTTTTATCAATCAATTTAATATCTAAAATTCCTCCACCTCTTTTTTTCATATTTTTAGTGATGGAAGCAGTTGCTGCAAACAATTCCGTTTTATTTTGATTAAAATAAATTTCTAAATCATTTTTATTGCCAGCAAACATAAAATGAACCTGACCAATTTTAGTTGTAGAAATTACAGTGGTTTTAAAACCACCTCTTGTACTCCAAAATTTACCAACCAAAGATGCTGCAGCCACAACAGAACTTTCTTCTACAACCATAGGTATAACGTAGGTTCTATCATTAATTACAAAGTTAGGTGCAACTCCATAAGGCATGTAAAAATTAGAAATTGTGTTTTCTATAAAATCGTCATGTAAATCTTGTAAATCAGTATCAACATTCCAATATTGTTTGATAATATTTACAGTTTCTGTTTGATTGTGAAAGTAGTTTTTAGTTAACCAATCAATTTTTTCTTCTTTGGTAAACTTTGAAAAACCAGATATAATTTTACTCATTTAAGTATCTATAAGCTATAAAGAACAAATATAATTGAAACCTTTCAAAAAGTATGATATAATCAAGTTTTATGGATTTTTAAGATATTTTTTGTGGATTTTTCCGTAAACTTGGCAAATCTTTATTAAAAACAAAGTCTCAAATGAAAAAAAGCATCATTTTAGTAACAATTTTCACATTGATCACTTCCTTAAATTATTCACAACAAGAATCAAAAAACACTTCTGGCACCAAAAAAATTACCCTCGAAGAAATTTGGGATGGTACTTTTTCTGCTAAAAGAATGAACTCTTTAAACTCTATGAATGGCGATTTTTATTCGCTCTTAAATAGGGATAAAGACAGAAACACCTCTGTTGATAAATATAGTTATGCCACTTTAGAAAAAGTTGAAACCATTGTAAATAGCAAAGATTTACCAGAAATTAATGGTTTTCAATCTTACAGCTTTAACAATGATGAAACCAAAATTATATTAGGTACAAACTTTAAAAAGATTTACAGACATTCTTATACAGGTACTTATTACGCTTATGATGTTGCATCAAAAAAAGCAACTTTAATAGGAGAAGATATTCAAGAGCCTATTTTTTCTCCTGACAATAAAAAAGTAGCTTACGCTAAAAACAACGATCTTTTTATCAAAGATTTTTCTGAAAACAAAATTATTCAAGTAACCAAAGACGGAAAAAAGAACAGCATTATAAATGGTATTACAGATTGGGTTTACGAAGAAGAATTTGCATTTGTTAGAGCTTTTGAGTGGAGTAATAACAGCAAATATTTGGCATATTTACGTTTCGATGAAAGTAAAGTACCAACCTTTTCTATGGATATTGTTGGGAAAGATTTATACCCAAGTCAACAAGTTTTTAAATACCCAAAAGCAGGAGAAAAAAATGCTGATGTAACTTTACATATGTATACAATTGCATCAGAAAATAGTAAGAAAATTGCTTTAGGTGATTATGAATATATACCAAGAATAAAATGGTCTAATGATGATGAAATTTTAATAGCTACTACCTTGAATCGTCATCAAAATGATTTAAAATTATACAAAGTTGATGCTGTTAAAAGTACAACTTCTGTATTGTTAAACGAAACTGATAAAGCTTATATAGACATTACAGACAACCTTACTTTTTTAGTTGATAATTCTTTTATCTGGACCAGCGAAAAAGATGGATACAACCATATTTATCATTATGATTTTGATGGAAAATTAATCAATCAAATAACAAAAGGAAATTGGGAAGTAACTCGTTATTATGGTTTTAACGAATCTAAAAAAACAATTTATTATCAATCTGTAGAAAACGGATCTATCAACAGAGGTGTTTATTCTATCAAATTAAATGGAAAAAACAAAAAGCTTTTAAGTAATAAAGATGGGCAAAATTCTGCAGCTTTTAGCACCAATTTAAATTACTTTATCAATACGTATTCTTCTGCTGAAACTCCACCAATTTATTCTTTATACAATGCCAAAGGAAAAATGCTAAAGGTGATTAAAGATAATGCAGAATTAAAAGAAGAATTAGCAGCATACAAAATGAGTCCTAAAGAATTTTCTACCATCAATATAAATGGTAATGATTTAAATATGTGGATGATAAAACCTGTAGATTTTGATGAAAGCAAAACTTACCCAATGTTTATGTTTCAATATTCAGGACCAGGCTCTCAGCAAGTAGGTAATCATTGGAATGCAGCCAATGATTATTGGCACAATATGTTAGCCCAAAAAGGGATGATTGTAGTTTGTGTAGATGGTAGAGGAACAGGTTTAAAAGGTGCAGATTTTAAGAAAGTTACACAAAAAGAATTAGGTAAATTTGAGGTTGAAGATCAAATAGCTGCTGCTAAAAAACTAGCAGAATTGCCTTATATAGATAAAGAGAATATTGGTATTTGGGGTTGGTCTTATGGTGGTTTTATGAGCACAAATGTTTTACTAAAAGGTAATGATATTTTTACCACTGCAATTGCTGTAGCTCCTGTTACTTCTTGGCGTTTTTACGATACTGTATATACAGAACGTTACATGCAAACTCCGCAAGAAAATGCAAGTGGTTATGATGATAATTCTCCTATAAATTATGCAGATAAGCTAGAAGGAAATTACTTATTAGTACACGGAACAGGAGATGATAATGTACACGTGCAAAACTCAATGAGAATGATAAATTCTTTAATTGAAGCCAACAAACAATTTGATATGTTTATTGTGCCAGACAGAACTCACGGAATTTATAAAGGAAGAAATACAAGATTAAATTTATACACCAAAATGACAAATTTTGTTGTAGAACATTTATTAAACTAATCAAATAAAACTTAAGAAATAAAAGGATATATTTTATGAGCAATACAGCTAAACTACCACATCAAAAAGAACTATTTGGACATCCTGCAGGATTATATGTTTTATTTTTCACAGAAATGTGGGAAAGATTTTCTTATTACGGAATGAGAGCTTTATTAGTTCTTTATTTAACCTCAAAAACTACTGATGTAAACCCAGGTGCAGGTTGGTCTCAAGGAGAAGCTTTAGCTCTTTATGGTTGGTATACAGCTTTGGTTTACATTATGTCTATACCTGGTGGTATTTTGGCTGATCGATTTTTAGGTCAAAAAAAATCAGTTATAGTTGGTGCAATTTTATTGGTAATTGGTCACAGTATTCTAGCTATAGAAGCAATGTGGGCATTTTATACAGGTTTAGGTTTTATTATTCTTGGAGTTGGTTGTTTAAAACCTAATATTTCTACTATGGTTGGAGGATTATATAAAAAAGGAGATGTAAGAAGAGATAAAGGTTTTACAATTTTCTATATAGGTATTAATGTAGGTGCATTTTTATCTGGAATTGTAGTTGGTTATGTAGGAGAAGTTCATGGATGGCATTATGGTTTTGGGTTAGCAGGAATTTTAATGGTTTTAGGTTTAATACAATTTCTTATGGGACAAAAATATTTAGTTCATGTAGGTAATTATTTAGGCAAATCTGAAAACATTGAAGAACAAGAAGATTATAAGCGACCTTTAACAAAAATAGAAAAGGATAGAATTATTGTTTTATTAATTTCATTTCTGTTGATTATTGCATTTTTTGCTGCTTTTGAACAAGCTGGAGGTCTAATGAATATTTATGCTAGAGAGAAAACAAATAGAATGCTTATGGGATGGGAAATTCCAGCAACTTGGTTTCAATCTTTAAATTCATTTTTCATCATTACATTGGGGGTCGCAATTGCCGCTTTTTGGGCAAAAAGAAAATTAAAAGGAAAGGAAGCTTCATCATTATTTAAAATGATTATTGGTTTAGGAATTACTGGTATAGGTTTCTTATTTATGTCTGCTGCTGCCAACGAATATGACACTACAGGAAGTTCTATGATGATTTGGTTAGTTCTTGCTTATCTGTTTCATACAATTGGAGAGTTATGTTTATCTCCAGTTTCTCTTTCATTTGTAACAAAATTAGCACCTGCAAAATACGCTTCAATAATGATGGGTATTTATTTTGCAACGACTGGTTTAGGTAATAAAGCTGCAGGATTACTTGGTGAATCTTCATCTATTTTTGGGGAATTTAAAGTGTTTACTGGTATTGCAATTTTTTGTGTAGTTTTTTCTGGTTTAGTTTATATATTCTTTAAAAAACTAAAAGAATTAACACATGGAGCAGAAGATAATGAAACAGATTTTAGCACAAAAGAAACTGAAGGTTTCGAATTAGCTGATAACTAAAATATAAAAATCACAAAACCTCATAAACTAAAATTAATGAGGTTTTTTTTATGCTCAAAAATAAGGAAAATTTTAAATCAGCAGATATTTATTAACTTTGGCATATACTTTGTAAATGTTTAATTATGAAAAAAACATTTTTATTATTACTAATAATATTCGCTAGTTTTACAAGCAATGCACAAAACGAAATCAATTGGCTTTCTTTCGAAAAAGCAATCGCTTTAAACAAAGAAAATCCAAAACCTATTTTAATTGATGTTTATACAAATTGGTGTGGCTATTGCAAAAAAATGGATAAAGAAACCTATTCTAACCCAGTAATTATAGACTATGTAAATACAAATTTTTATGCTATTAAATTAAATGGAGAAGGCAAAGAAGATATTAATTACAAAGGCTACACTTTTAAATATAAAAAAGAAGGCAGAACTGAGTTCCATGAATTATCTGCTGCTTTGTTAGAAGGTCAATTATCATATCCTTCAACAATATTTATGTCTGCTAAAGAAGAAATGCTACAAAAAGTACCAGGTTATTTATCTGCTGAGAGATTTGAAAAAATACTCGCTTTTTTTAACACAAAAGCATATAAAGATCAAGAATGGATTAATTTTGAAAAAGGTTTTAAAAGCAACCTAAAATAAGAGTTAATTCTCTAAAATATAAGCTCCTTTTTGTTCTGTGTAATGAAAAGGAGTTTTTTTATTCTCTGCAGTTTTCTGCCATCTTTTTACATAACTTTTATAATTAGAACCATCAGCAATAATTTGTTTTGGCTTTAATTCATTAATTAATCTCTCTAAATTTATTTTAGGTGATTGTTGCAACAATACAATCGGATTTTTTAAACCATTTATTTGATAAATACCTAAACTATCTACAACTAAAATAATTTCATTTTTAAATTGATAAATGTTTGAAACTTCATTTTTTAACGTTTGATGTATATTTTCTCCAATCCTATAAGAAGCTAATAAACCCAAATTTTGGATCATAACAGTATCTAAATCGTGATGAATTACAACTTGTTCTCCTACTCTGTTTCCAAGAATTGAATTTCTACTTTTATGAAAAACAATAAACTCTTCCTTTATTTTCTTTTGATGTTTCTCATACAGGAAAAAGCTTTGTACAACTAATATAGATGCTAGAAAACAAACTAATCTTTTGGATGTATTTTTTATCAAAAACCGAATTCCGAATACAACTAAAGTATAAGTTAACAACATCATAAAAAATGAAAGAGAGATCTCTTTAAGTAAGAATTGTTCTTGATGAGAAACCCAACTTACAAAACTGTTCATTGCAGAGATTATATAACCATAAAGGTTTGCCAAAAATTGAGGTAAAACTCCAAATACTGCCAATATTATAATTAAAATTCCGAAAATTAAAATAGCTCCTAAAAACGGAATAATGATTAAATTAGAAAGCATAAACAATCCTGGAAACTGGTGAAAATAGTACAAACTTAAAGGCAAAACTCCTATTTGAGCAGCAATAGAAACTGAAGCTAATTGCCAGATTTTTTCATCAACTTTAAATCTTGGTTTATAAATTTTATACAATTTGGGTTGCACTAAAATAATTCCGAAAACTGCTAAATAACTCAATTGAAAACCTACATCAAATAAAAACATTGGTTTAAAAATCAACAAGAAGAACATTGACGTTATTAAAGAAAATAACGAAACATTTTTTTGATTAAAAGACATACCAATTGCCAAAAAAGTAAACATAGTTACAGCTCTTGTTACTGAGGCTGATAAACCAGCTATAAATGCAAACATCCAAAGTAATAAAACAACAAGTACTGTTTTAATAATTTTACCATTTTTAATTCTTACAAGAGGTTTTAATAACCAATTTAAAATCAGTAAAATTATACCAACATGTAAACCAGAAACTGCCAAAATATGAATGGCTCCTGCATTAGAATAATTTGCTAAAAGTTCTTTAGAAATTTCTTGTCTTTGCCCTAATAAAATCGCGTTTATTACTGCTAGTTCATCATCTTTAAATTGATACTTTTGTAGTGATTCTTGAATTTTATTTCTAACTTTTGCTGATAACCCAATTAACGAAAAGCTTTTAAAACCTACTCTTAAAAAGTTATTTTTTGTAAAATATAATTGCTGATGAATGCCTTGTTTTGCTAAGTAAAACCGATAATCAAATTGATGCGGATTTACAGGCTTGTTTATTGCTAAAAAAGATGATTTTACATAAAAAACTTCATCAACCTTAAAAGGTTTAAGTTTACTATCTTTTGATAGGTTTACTAATATTCTACCTTTGGTTTTTATGCTATCTATTTGTATAACCTCAGCTTCAAATTTATAATGATATAAACTTGATTTCAGTATTTTATCAACCTTTAAAATAGCAGTAGAATCATCAGTTAAATGGTTTTGATAATAGTTTTCATAATTCAAATCGTTGTTTACAAAAACAGAAAAAACCCCTGTAAAAAAGAAAAAGATGAATGCTAAAATAGTTCTGATAATTTTATTGTTAAGCAACAATATAAAACCTAAAAGCAAAGAAAGTAGTACTCCTATTTTGATAAAACTAAAGTGCCAAATTTTGAAGTAAAATTGTAAAACAATCCCTAGAATTATAAAAACAACAAAATGTAAGGGTAAATAACCCAGTATCTTTTTCATATAGCTTGATAAAGATACTAAATTTTTAACAGACTTTATTACAGTATATTAGTCGCTTTTACAAAGGTTTTTTTCCAATATTTTTCTGACATTGATGAAATAATTACACCTCTAGAAGTTGTTGCATGTATAAAGAAAATTTGTCCGTTTTTAATCTCAGTTACCAAACCCACATGATTAATTTGGTTTGACCTTCTGCTTATTTTAAAGAATAATAAATCGCCTTTTTTAACTTTACCTAAAGCAACTTTATTACCTTCATTTGCCATGTATCTAGAAGATCTTGGCAATGCAATATTTTCCGCTCCAAAAGAAACAAAAACAACTCCAGAACAATCCATCCCTTTTCTGGTTGTGCCTCCATATTTGTATTTTACACCTTTATATTTTAGTGCATTTGCAACAACAATATCTGCTTTAGTAATAGATTTAGATTTTGTTTTACTATGGTAATTTACAGCACTGTTTGTAGAAGAACAAGAACTTAAAATAAAAAGGAATAGTATAAAAAGTATTTTTTTCTGCATAGGCTTAACCCTTTAAATTCTCTACTATAAGTTTTGCTGTTTTTGCTGATGCTCCTTTACCACCTAACTTTTTCTCTAGTTCAAAATAGTCCAAAAACAATTTTTCTCGATGTTCTTGATCGAGTATTTTAGACAATTCTTTTTTAAGTTTTGTTTTGGTAAAATCGTTCTGAATCAATTCAGTAACAACTTCTTTATCCATAATTAAATTTACTAAAGAAATGTATTTTAAAGTTACAATTCTTCTTGCTATTTGATACGATATAAAACTACCTTTATAACAAACCACTTGTGGCACTTTAAACAAAGCTGTTTCTAAAGTTGCTGTACCAGAAGCTACTAAAGCTGCACTTGAAACCGATAATAAATCATAGGTTTTATTATTTATAAAACTTACTCTTTTAGTACCAATTATATTTTGATAAAAAGAAAAATCTTGACTTGGTGCACCACCAATTACAAATTTATAATTAGGATAATCGTCTACCAAAGACAACATTACAGAAAGCATTTTGGTGATTTCTTGTTTTCTACTTCCTGGTAATAAAGCAATTATTGGCTCATTACCTAAATTATGTTCTTCTCTAAATTTTTCTACATCTGTTTGCTCTCTATCTGCAATGGCATCAATTAAAGGATGACCAACAAACTCTACATTATAATCGAATTTTTTATAAAACTCTTTTTCGAAAGGTAAAATCACAAACATTTTATCTACATCTCTTTTTATCCCTTTAACCCTTGTAGCTCTACTTGCCCAAACTTGTGGAGAAATGTAATAATTGGTTTTAAAACCTTTTCTTTTTGCCCATTTTGCAATTCGTAAATTAAAACCAGAATTGTCTATAAAAATAATTACATCTGGTTGAAATAATTCGATATCATTTTTACAAAATTTAATAAAAACTAGAATTTTATTTAAGTTTTTTAGCACTTCAAAAAAACCCATAAAAGCTCTTTCTTTATAATGACTTACTAAATAACCACCAGCAGCTTTCATTAAATCTCCTCCCCAAAATTTAATATCTGCATCAGCATCTTCTTTATACAAGGCTCTCATTAAATTAGAACCATGTAAATCTCCTGAAGCTTCACCTGCTATAATGTAATATTTCATCAGATAAATTTTAAAATTAAGGTGGTTAAAGCAATAAAAATGGTTGTCATTAACACACCTTTTGCTCTATTATCTTGTTTCTTTTTGATAAAAATTAAGAACACAAATAAATTAGGAATTGCAGCTATAGATAGAATTTTACCATATAAATCTCCATCTTCTATCAATTGCAAAGTCTCATTAAAACCTACATTAGAAAAATATTCTACATATAAATAACAACCAGCAAGCGTGGCAAATAAAGCCACTAAAACTCCTATGAATATTTCTTTTTTTACAGTTCCCAAGAATTTAATTTTTGAATCATATGATGTGCAGTTAAATCGAACTGAACAGGTACTATAGAAATGTAACCATTTTCTAACGCATAAATATCTGTGTCCTGACCTTTATCTCTGTTTACAAACTCGCCAGAAAGCCAATAATATTCTTTACCAAAAGGACTTTTTCTTTTGTCAAAATCTTCTTTCCAAACTCCCATTGCTTGTCTGCAAATTTTTGTTCCTTTTATTTCCTCTTCTTTTAAATCAGGAATATTTACGTTTAAAACAATACCTTCTGGTAAACCATTTAACAAGGTATTTAAGGTAATGTTTTTTACAAAGTTTTCACAAGATTTAAAATCTGCATGCCATTTAAAATCTAATAAAGAAAAACCAATTGCAGGAATCCCTTCTATACCAGCTTCTATTGCAGCACTCATTGTACCAGAATAAATAACATTTATAGATGAATTTGGTCCATGATTAATACCAGAAACACACAAATCTGGTTTTTTATTAAGAATTTCACTAATTGCCATTTTTACACAATCTGCAGGTGTACCAGAACACGTATATTCTAACTGAGGTCCATCATCTATAGTTATAGGATTACAAGTCAACACATTATCAACAGTAATTGCATGTCCCATTCCACTTTGTGGGCTATCAGGAGCAACAACTACAACTTCTCCAATTTTGTTCATTATTTTAATAAGCGCTCTAATTCCTGGAGCTGTAATTCCATCATCATTTGTTACTAAAATCAAAGGTCTTTCATTCATAAAGAATAATTTTTAGATTTTAAATTTAAGTCTTTTAAACAAATGTAATTTATTTTAATCGAATTTCTTTTTAACATTTTGTAAAGATTGAAAACCTCTATTTTTAAGTAATATTGTTAGTTAAATAACAAAGAATTAAACAGAAAAAATATTTAACTCATTAAAAAAACAAATACTTTTCTTTTAATCTTAATTATATAATATTCTGTTTAA
This sequence comes from Polaribacter vadi, assembly GCF_018861005.1. Taxonomy (GTDB): domain Bacteria; phylum Bacteroidota; class Bacteroidia; order Flavobacteriales; family Flavobacteriaceae; genus Polaribacter; species Polaribacter vadi_A. Next base: position 48,061 of record NZ_JAHKQL010000034.1, on the reverse strand, counting down.
ATTTCTATAAAATTAGAAACCTTAATTATCTCTTAAATTTTAGAGGTAATTATAAAAAGTGTTGATTCTTAAATAATTTGGCACTATTTTAGTAGATTAGCAAGTAATATTAGTAATTTTTAAATAAAAATAACGACAGTAGATTTATGAAGACGAAATTTAAGTTAAGTACCATTTTATTAGCATTTGTATTGTTTATAAATAGCATGTCTATAAATGCATCAGAAAATAATGAAATAACAAACCTTGATCCTGAAAAAGACAAAGTTTTAATTTTTGTACTAAAAAACATTTTAACAAGAGGTCATTTTGTAGTTAAAGATATGAATGATGATTTTTCTGAACATGTTTTTAATTCTTTTATTGATGGTTTAGATAGCAACAAAAGATATTTTACTCAAAAAGATATTAAAGAGTTTTCGAAATATAAATATCAAATAGACAATCAGCTTTTACAAGACGATTTAACTTTTTACAAATTAGTTTACGGGCGTTTTTTAAGTAAAATTAAAAATGCAAAATCTTATTATGGAGAACTATTAGCTCAGCCATTTAATTTTAACAAAAATGAAGTTATTGATTTAGATTATGAGAAAGTTCCTTTTGCTAAAAATGATAATGAATTAATTGATTATTGGAGAAAGCAATTAAAATTACAAACTCTAAGCAGAATCGAAGAACAAACTGACTTACAAGAAGATAAACTTAAAAAAGACAAAACATTTAAACCAAAATCTTTTGCCAATTTAGAAAAAGAATCGAGAGCTAAAGTGCTAGAAAATATGGATGAATTGTATATTAGAATTGAAGAATTAGAACATGATGATTGGTTTTCTACTTTCTTAAATTCGGTTGTTGGTGCTTTTGACCCTCATACAACTTATATGGACCCTTCAATAAAAGAACGTTTTGACCAAACCATTTCTGGTAAATTAGAAGGTATTGGAGCGCGTTTACAAAAAAAGGGAATTTACACACACGTTTTTGAATTGGTTGCTGGTGGACCTGCTTCTAAACAGGGCGAATTAGAACCTGGAGATATTATTTTAAAAGTAGCACAAGGTGATGAAGAACCTTTGGATATTGTTGGTATGCGTTTAGATGATGCCATTAAATTTATAAAAGGAAAAAAAGGAACAGAAGTACAATTAACTGTTAAGAAAAAATTAGATGGTTCTACCAAAGTAATTTCTATTATTAGAGATGTTGTACAGCTTGATGAAACTTTTGTAAAATCGAGCATTGTAGAAAAGAACGGAAAAAAATATGCCATTATAGATTTACCAAGTTTTTACATCGACTTTTCTGATAACAATTACAGAGATTCTGCAAAAGATATGGAAAAGGAAATTGAAAGATTAAAAGCAGAAGGTGTTAATGGTTTAATTATCGATTTAAGAAATAATGGTGGTGGTTCTTTAAAAACTGCCATAGAAATATCTGGTTTATTTATTGATGAAGGCCCAGTTGTACAAGTAAAATACAGAGGAGAAAGCCCAATTATTAAAAATGATATAGATCCTAAAATGCAATGGGATGGAGCAGTTGTTGTTTTGGTAAATGAATTTTCTGCATCTGCATCAGAAATCTTTGCAGCTGCAATGCAAGACTATAAAAGAGGTATTATTTTAGGTGGTAACCAAACTTATGGTAAAGGAACTGTGCAAAATGTATTACCTATCAATCAATTTTATCAAAAATATGAAGGCGACTTAGGTTATTTAAAAATGACAATTCAAAAATTCTACAGAGTTAATGGTGGTTCTACTCAAAAAGAAGGTGTTTACTCTGATATTGCAATGCCAAGCAGATTGAGTTATATGAAATATGGTGAGCGTGATTTAGAAGATGCTTTAGATTGGGACAAAGTACCACAAGCCAACTTTACTCAAACAAATTCTTACACTAATTTTAATGATGTAGTATATAATAGTAAACAAAGAATTGCAAATAGCGATAACTTTAAATTAGTAAATGAATATGCAAAATGGCTTAAGAAAAACCAAGATGACACTTCATATTCATTAAATTATAAAACATTTTTTAAAGAAAGTGAAACTAGAGAAAAAGAAGCAGAAAAGTTTAAATCTGTTTTTGATTACAAATCTAATTTAACCTTTACTTCACCAAAATACGAACAATCTTTATTTAAAGAAAATGAAGATTTAAAAGATAAAAGAGTTGCTTGGCACAAAAATTTATCTAAAGATATGTATATATCTGAAGCTCTAAATGTTTTAAGCGAATTAAAATTAAAAGAAAAAACAGACATTGTTAAACATTAACAATTATTAAAATTAATTTTTAAGCCTGATAAGTTTCTATAACTTATCAGGTTTTTTATTTTTGAACTATGGAATTTAAAGTAAACTTTACAACAAAATGGTCAGATTTTGACCCAAACAGGCACATGCGTCATACAGCCTATAATGATTATGCAGCAGAAGTAAGAGTTCGTTTTTTTGCAGGCCAAAACTTTACGTTAGAAGATTTTAGCAAACACAATATCGGACCAATACTTTTTACAGAAGAAACTTCTTTTAGAAAAGAAATTTATATTGGCGAAAATATTTCTGCAAACTTTAAAATATTAGGTCTTTCTAAAAACAATGAACGCTGGAAAATTACTCATGAAATCTTTAATCAAGCAGGTAAATTATCAGCAATTGTAAAAGTTTACGGTGCTTGGTTAGATTTAAAAACTCGTAAGTTAACAGTACCTCCAAAAGAAGCTCAACATTTATTTTTAGCAGCAGACAAAAGTGATGATTATGAAGAAATAATTCTAAAAAAATAATTACAATAAAAAAACGTCTAAATTTCTTTAGACGTTTTTTTATTGATTTTTAATTTAATTTTTACCAAAATAAAGAATACAATACTGCTAATAAAATACAAACTACGATTGACCCCATATTAAATAATGGTGATGTTTTAAATAGGTTTTTAGAAATTTCTATACCTTTTTCATCATCAGCACCTTTGTTCTGTAAATAACTTAATATCATAGTTACTGCCATAGATAATAAAGTTGCAATTCCCATTTGATGCATCCAAGGCTCTAAAGCCGCAATTGGAATGAATTTTAAAGCTAGTGCAATCGGAATTGATAAAATAGCTCCCCAAATTGCTGCGTTGTTAGTAGTTTTTTTCCAAAATAAACCTAACATAAATACAGCTAAAATACCAGGACTTACAATACCTGTCCACTCTTGTATAAATTGAAAAGCTTGATCTATACCCCCTAATAAAGGAGCAACAATTACAGCAATCAATAATGAGACTGCAGCAGAAATTCTTCCCACATTTACAGTTTGTTTATCATTTGCATTTTTATTGATGTATTGCTTGTAAATATCCATCGTAAAAATGGTAGAAGTTGAATTTAACATAGATGCTAAAGAAGAAACAACAGCAGCAGCTAATGCAGCAAAAGCTACACCTTTTAATCCTGTAGGTAAAAATTGTAATAACCAAGGATAAGCTTTATCTGCTTGTTCTGGAGAAGGTGTATTTAACATACCAACTTCACCTAAATTTGCCATAATTGCAGGATCATTTACCATAACATAAGCTGCAATACCTGGTACAACAACTATTAATGGAATAATTAATTTTAAAAATGCAGCTAATAAAATCCCTTTTTGAGATTCTTTTAAAGATTTTGCTGCTAAAGTTCTTTGAATTATATATTGATTGAATCCCCAATAATATAAATTGGCAACCCATAAACCACCAACTAAAACCCAAATTCCTGGTAAGTTTACATAGTTTTCATTGCTTTCTTCTAAAATCATATGAAACTTTTCTGGTGCAGCTTCCCACACTTTAGAGAAACCAGCTATCATTCCTTCACCTCCAGATACTGTATTTAAGGCTAAATATGTGGTTATTAATCCTCCTAAAACTAAGAAAACTACCTGTATAACATCTGTCCAAGCAACTGCAGATAAACCACCATATAAAGAATATGCAGCTGCAAATAATGCCAAACCTATTATAGCATACATCATATCTACACCCATAATAGTTTCTATGGCTAATCCTCCTAAATAAAGAACAGAAGCTAAGTTTACAAAAATGTATAATGCCAACCAAAAAAGCGCTAAAATGGTTTTTAAGTTTGTTGAAAAACGTTTTTCAACAAATTCAGGAATTGTATATAAGCCTTTTTCAATAAAAATCGGTAAAAAGTATTTACCTACAATAATTAAAGTTAAGGCTGCCATCCACTCATAAGAAGCAATTGCAATACCCAATGCAAAACCAGAACCAGACATACCTATAAACTGTTCTGCTGATATATTTGCTGCAATTAAAGATGTACCAATAGCCCACCAAGGTAAAGATTTACTCGCTAAGAAATAATCTTCTGCATTTTTTTGATGCCCTTTTTTATCACGTGAAACCCATAAACCTACACCTAAAATTAAAATGGCGTAAGCCACAAAAACCACATAGTCCCACATATCAAATCCTGCTGTCATAATTGTTTTTTATTATTTGTTTAGTTAATTTTTAAGACTCAAATATACTATATATTCAAAAGAATAGTAATAGCTAGAACATAAACCAACACAACAAATAACTTAATTTATACAATTAATTGTTTTTTTTTGATAATACAAGTAGACCTCAACAATATACTTTTTTAAGTAAAGTCAAGTTTTATTTTATAAAAAAAGGCTGTTCTACGTAGAACAGCCTATAGCTAATTATCAAATTCAAATAATAAAAAGTTTATTTATTTTCCTAAAAACTTCGGTTTAATGACTAACATAACCCAAGCCCAATTTTGAGTACCTGCAGCTGCAGCTTCTGTTACTCCTTTTAATTCATACATACCATCAGAAGCAAACATTTGAGAATAACCTGCAACTAAAGCGTAACCTTTAAACTTCTTTTTGTATACTAAATCTACCTCTGTTCCCAAAGATTTTTCTCCACTAGCTAAAGCTTGCTCTCCACTAAAATTTAATGCTTTTACTAACAAACTAGAACCTTTACCTAAATTAAAATTAGCACTTACATGAAAATCTACTAAACCAATTGAGTTTGCATGATTACCTACATAGAAATAATCCATAAAACCATTAAATTTATGATTTGTACCATATAAAGGGAAGAACGCTCCTGTTTCTCCTGCTGCACCATCATTACCACTTATAGATTCTATACCTGCTCCTAAAGTAACTTTATCTGATGCTTTAAGTGATGCATCTAAACTAAATAAATAAGCTCCTTTTACATCTACAGCTCCTTGTCTTTTACCTGTTTGTAAAAAAGCGTTAGCAGCCAAACCAAAACTACCAGATTTGTAGTTTAAATGTGTACCAATAGTTTGTAAATTACTTACACCATCTGCTGCACTTGCTGCATCAAATTCTTGAAAACCATTATTTAAAAGTAATAAACTACCTGTAAATTTCTCCCAACTTTGTTTCATATATAACATTTGCATTGTTTTATATGAGAAAAAACCAGTTGTATTATATGCTGTACCTGATGAAATAAAACCTGTTGGGTTTGAGTAATCTTGATTAAAAGCAAACGCAAAATCTAACATAAATTTATCCTTTTTATATTTAATTAATGCTGCATCATGATTTCTACCTTGTTGTGCCCAATCTAAACCTCCTAAAATTCTTTGATCATCGTAAGAAAGTACTTGACGACCAATTTTTGTAGTTGTATTTTCTCCTAACTTAAGAGATGCCCAAGCTTGGAAAACTGCAAATGAATTGTTAGCATCATAAGGCAAAATTTGTCTGTTTTCTCCCCAAACCATTACATCTTGCAAACTAATAAAAACGTTATATGAATCTGTTTTAAAACCTGCATTTAATCTTGCTCTTGTAGATATTCCAAAACCTGCATCTGATGCATCAGGAATTAAACTACCAAATCCGTTTCTATATTCTGTACGTGGTCTAAATTCTCCATCTAATGTAAACTGTGCATTTACAAATTGAAAGCTTACTAACAATATCGCTAAAATTATGTATTGTCTTTTCATTTTTTTTACTTTTTTAATTAGTGTTGTTTGTTATTTAATTTGTTAAGTTTTGGCTGTTAATGCCTAAGTTTATGAAGTTTCATACTTCAAAAACCGATTTTAATTTTAAAATTTATGTTTGTTTGTTATACTTTCTTAATGCTCTAAAAAGTCGATTAAGTGTTTTCGATATTTATAATAATCGTCGTGTTCTAAAACTGATTTTCTTGTTCTTGGTCTTTTAAAATCGATATCTAAAACATCTCCAATTTTTGCTCTTGGCCCACTTGTCATCATTACAACTCTGTCTGCTAAAAAGATGGCTTCATCAACATCATGAGTAATCATTACAGCAGTAATTTTTTCTTTGTTCCAGATTTCGATTAAAATATCTTGTAACTCTCCTCTTGTTAAAGAATCTAACATTCCAAAAGGTTCATCTAGCAATAATACTTTGGGTTTTATAGCAAATGCTCTTGCAATACCAACTCTTTGCTGCATTCCTTGAGATAATTCACTTGCTTTTTTATGAAAAGCATCTTCTAAACCTACTTTTTGCAAATAATATTTAGCAATATCATTTCTTTGCGCTTTTGTTGCGTGAGGAAAAACTTGATTTACCCCAAGTAAAACATTCTGCAAAGATGTCATCCAAGGCATTAAACTTGGCGATTGAAAAATTACACCTCTATCTGGCCCTGGACCTTTAATATGCTTACCCAGTACAGAAATATTACCTCCAGAAATAGGGTTTAAACCTGCAATCATAGAAAGCATTGTTGTTTTTCCACAACCTGAATGCCCAATAATGGTTACAAATTCTTCTTTACGAATTTGCAAATTTAAGTGTTCTAGAACTACATAATCTCCTTTAGGAGTTGGGTAAACTTTCTTTAAATCGTTTAGATCTAACATTACATCATTAGAAGGAAATTTTCCGTTTTCTAAAACATTTTTTGTGATGGTATTTTCAGTTATTATGCTCATAATTTTTCCTATCTAAATTGATTAACAAAATCTTTTGGTGTTAAATCTGGTAATATAAATTCTTCTTTAGCTTCAGATTTACGTTCGTTTCCTATATCCATCAAATACTCAATAATTGCGTTTCTAGTTTTCTTAAAACTTTCGCTATCATTCATTTCTGTTTTATCTCTTGGTCTATCTAAATCAATTTTAAATTCAGGGCCTAAAGTTGCATTTGGTCCAGGTCTTAAAGGGATAATTCTATCTGCCATATAAATACCTTCATCAACATCATTAGTAATTAATAAAGCTGTTCTTTTATCTTTACCCCAAATGTTTAAGATTTGATCTTGTAAATTACCACGAGTTAAAGCATCTAAAGCTCCAAGAGGTTCATCCATTATAATCATGTCTGGCTTCATAGATAAAGCTCTAGCTACAGCAACTCTTTGACGCATTCCTCCAGACAATTCTTTTGGAAGTTTATTTATAGCAGGTGTTAAACTAACCATATCTATATAATGTGCAGCTTTACGTTTCCAAACAGCTTTTTCTCTTTTCGGAAATGCTTCTTTTACTGCCATTAAAACATTTTGCTCAACAGTTAACCAAGGTAATAACGAGTAGTTTTGGAAAATTACACCACGTTCATGGCTAGTTCCAGAAACAGGTTGTCCTTTAAACAAAACCTCACCACTAGTAGGTTTCAATAATCCATTTATAAGATTTACTAAAGTAGTTTTTCCACTACCCGTAAAACCAACTATGGCAACAAATTCTCCTTCTTCTATTTTTAAGTTGATGTTAGACAATACTTCTGTCTCACTATCTCCTTGACCATAGGTTTTGTAAATATTATTTAATTCTAAATATGCCATTTTTTGTATGTTGAATTGTTTAATTGTTTAATTGGGTAATTGTTTACGCTTACACGATTTAACAATTACACGTTTACACATATTTATATTGCATCTTGTTTATCAAAAGAAACCCAGTTTTGAATAGTTAACATTAATCGATCTAATAAGAAACCAATAATACCAATCACAAACATTGCAACAATAATTTTTGCATTAGAATCGTTAGCTCCATTCTGGAATTCTTCCCAAACAAATAATCCTAAACCAGGACTTTGAGCTAATAATTCGATTGCAATTAAAACCATCCAAGCTACTGATAATGTAATTTTTAATCCTGTAAAAATTAATGGTAAAGAAGATGGTAATACCACTTTAAATATCTTTTGAAAAGTTCCTAATTTTAGAACTTTTGCAACATTTATATAATCTTTATCTACAGTAGAAACTCCCATAGCTGTATTTACTAATGTTGCCCACATAGAACATAAACCAACACTTATAAATGAAATTGTAAAAGAACTATCGTCTGTAGAACCTATTAATAATGTTTTTACAATCATAAAAACTAATAGATACCAAACTACTGGAGATACTGGTTTAAAAATTTGAATAAACCAATTGAATGCGCTTTTTAAAGTAGGACTCAATCCAATAAAAATACCTAGTGGCACAGCTATAAATAAGGCTAATAAAAAACCTGCAAATACAGTTTGTAAACTTCTAAAGATTTGGTCTACAAAAGATGGTCTACCTGTATAAACGATTGCATCTTTACCAGCAGCAACTCTTTTTGCATTTAAAGCTGCTGTTTTTTCTACAAATGCGGCTTTGTCTGCACTAATAATATTGTGATCTCTTAATAATGATTGAAAAGAATCCCAAACTTGACTTGGAGATGGCAATGTATTTGGCTGACAACTAGATTCGCCAGAAGCTATACAAGCTGTTAAAGCATCTGCTGCTGCTTGCCCTTGATCTTGTAAAGCTTTTTCAATTTTATATTCTGCCTCTATATTGTATAAAGATTTTGCACCTAAATGCCATAAAAGAAAGAACAATAAAATGGAAGCAAGTGGAACAATAAACTTGCGTAGTAAATTTTTAAAGTCTTCTTTTTCTAACTTTCCAGTAAATAGATCTTTAAGCGTTGTAAAGAAACCCAATCCTAAAAAACTAGAAACTTTTCCTAATGTTAAACTTGCTTTCATTTTTTTATCCTTTTTAGTTTTGTATGCTTTAAGTTATACCTACAAGGCTTTAAAACCTTGTAGGATTTTTAGTAAACTAAATTATTTTTTGTCTTTATTACCTATCGAAAAACTATTGATGTATCCAATAGGATCTTTTGCATCATAAGTAGTACCATCTATAAAATCTGCTGTTGCTGGTTTATAACCATCTGTTGCTGGTATATCTGTTGCTGGTATATTGCCTTCTTCTACTAAAAGAGCCGCAGCTTTTTTCCAGATATCAGGTCTGTAAATATCTTTTATTGTAGAAGAATACCAATCTGCAGTTTTAGCTTCTGGTATTTGTCCCCATCTTCTCATTTGAGTTAAGAACCAAATTCCATCAGAATAAAAAGGATAAGTTGCATTGTATTTATAGAAAACATTAAAATCTTCCATTTCTCTTTTATCACCTTTTTCAAATTCGAAAGTACCTGTCATTGAGTTTGCTAAAACTTCTACTGGAGCTCCAACATATTGACTCATAGATAAAATTTGTACAGCTTCTTTTCTGTTTTCTGGTTTATCTAACCATTTACCAGCTCTAATTAATGCTTTTGTAACTGCAACTGCTGTATTTGGGTTTTCTTCGATAAATTTCTCTGTCATTACAAATACTTTTTCAGGATTATTTTTCCAGATGTCGTAGTTTGTAACTACAGGAACTCCAATTCCTTTAAAAACCGCTTGCTGATTCCAAGGTTCTCCTACACAATATCCAAAAATGGTACCTGCTTCTAAAGTTGCTGGCATTTGTGGTGGTGGAGTTACAGATAATAAAACCTCTGCATCAATTTGTCCTTGCACATTTTCTTTTGTGTACATACCTGGGTGAATCCCTGCTGCTGCTAACCAATATCTAATTTCGTAATTATGAGTAGATACAGGAAAAACCATACCCATTTTAAAGGCTTTACCAGAATTTTTGTATTCTGTAATTACCGGCTTTAAAGCATCTGCTTTAATTGGATGAACTGGTTTTCCATCACCATCTGTAGGTACATTTGGTTTCATTTTAGACCAAACATCATTAGAAACTGTAATTCCATTTCCATTTAAATCCATAGAAAAAGGAGTTACTAGTTTTGCTTGACGACCAAAACCTGCACCAGCAGCAATTGGCTGACCTGCTAACATGTGAGAACCATCTAATTGACCATCTATAACTCTATCTAAAACATTTTTCCAGTTAGATTGTGCTTCTACAGAAACAAATAATCCTTCGTCTTCAAAGAATCCTTTTTCTTTAGCAATAGCTAAAGGAGCCATATCTGTTAATTTGATAAACCCAAAAGTTAATTGAGGTTTTTCTATGTCTAATTGTTTTGTTTTTGATGTTTTTACAACTTCTGTTGTTGTTTCTTTCTTTGTTCCTTTACCTCCACAAGCAAATAATAACATTGCTACTGGTAAAATGTAAATTGTTTTTTTAAATAAAGATTTCATTGTTTCGTAAGTTTTAGTAATCTACGTATTAATACTTAATTTTTTAACAAATATATACCTAGTTATTATTTCAACTTATGATATTACACATACTTAAAACTCTTTTTATACATATAAAAACCTATCAAAAAACATATTTAAAAAATAAAACATTGTTATACATATACTTAACTAAAAAACAAGCACTAAGTAAAAACTAGATATACTTATTTTTTTTTTAAATAAGTACGTAAAAAAAAGCCTTTCAATTAAAAAACTGAAAGACTTTATGGTTCAAAAATAAAAAAGGGTACTAATATTATGAATCTAGATAATAATTATGTTCGCTAATTTCGTTTTTAAGTGCTTGAAGATTAGTAATACCAATCTTTTTTCCTTTAGCAATTATTAATTCTTCTTTTTTTAATAAAGAAAAAACTCTAATTACTTGCTCTTCTGTTGTACCTGCATAATCTGCGTATTCTTTTCTACTTAAAGGCAAATTTAAAAAACCTCTTAAATCACCAAATTTTCTATTGATATATAATAAAGTATCTATAACTCGTTCACGAACCGTCATTTGGGAAATAGATTTAACTTTAGATTCACTCCTATTGAGTTCGTTAGCGTAAAACAACATCATATCATAAGCAAACTTCGGATTTTTTAATAAAGCTTCTTGTAAATCAGTTTTAGAAAAATAACACAAAATAGTATCTTGTAATGCGATTGCACCTATTGAATAATACTCTTCTGTACCAAAACCTCTGTGCCCAATAATTTCACCTTCTTTTGCAAAGCGTACAATTTGTTCACGACCATTAATACCTGTTCTAAATACTTTAACTGTACCTTTTAAAATAAAAAACAAGCCATTTACTGGTGCACCTTCAATAATAAATTGTTGACCTTTTTTACATCTCAGTGATTTTTTATTATCAACAAAACCAGCGTTACCAATAATATTTATATTCTTTTTAATTAAACAATTAGTATTAATACAAGAACCACAAGAAAAATCAACATTTACTTTTCTTGAATTTTTTAACGCTATGTTTTGATTAAATGCCAATTTATAATTAGGGTTTTATTTTACCATCACAACCTTTTCAAAATTACTTTTAGAAGCCTCACAAAGAGGGCATTCATAATTTTCTGGAAGCGCTGTAAATAAGGTTTCTGGTGCTATATTTTGAGTTACATCTCCATAAGCTTCATCGTAAATTGTGAAACAATCTTGACATTGATACACCTCTAACTCAACCTGTTCTTTTTTAACTTCAGTTCCTTTTTCATCTTCTTTTTCACTACCTAAATCATCAAAATACAGCTGACTTAACTCCATTAACAAACCAGGTAATTCAACTTTATCTACATCTTGTACATGCATGATATATTGCCTTGTATTTGGATCAAAGTTTTTGGCATACAATAAATTATAAGTATCTCTAGTTTGAAAATTACCAATCATTTCTGGCTGTTTATTTTTCTGAACTACTATAGATGTAAAATAATAAGAAGCTTTACTGTAATTTGTAATTCCAAAAGTTAAACCATAGGTACTAATATCATTTTGATCGAAATTAGCTACTAAGTATTTTTTTAAATTTAATGCTTCTTTATTTGCAACTGGTAAGTGCCAATTTAACTCTAACATTGAGTGACGTACATTGATACCTCTTTTACCCAAAAATTTTTCCCAAACTAATTTTGATTCTCTTGGAATTCCTTTTACAATAAAAGATTTCCAAGGTGTAATTGAAATTTTACCAATCTTGTTTTCTGAACATAATTCGCACATTTCTTTTAGAAAAGAAATATCATATTTATTATTTCTCCAATACAAACCCAACCAATACTTATCAGGTCCAATTTTATTCATCCCTTCAAAATAAGGAAAAGGATAAAAAGGTACCTCTAAAGGCTTATCTACTGTTCTATTATTTGCATCTAAAGCATCGTTTACCAATTCAAAAATGGTTTCAATAGTCTCAGGCTCTTCTTTTAAAATATTCTCTATTGTCGTTTCAATTTTATCTAAATCCCACGTATAAATTAAAGCTGGGTACATTTTTATTTCATCCCAACCAGGAAGCCTTATGTACAAATACCAATAATCTTCGTGTTCTGAAGCAATAAAATTAATATGTCCTGTAAATAAAGGCACTAAACGTTGTTTTGGGTCTGTAATATTTATTTTTAAAGTTGATTTTGATCGGAATTGTTCTAAAATATACAAATATCTATCTCCAGTTAACCAAGAGGTACTAGGAAAAATATCTGCACAAACATAAGAAGACACCATGTTCTCTATACCAATTTCATCTGCTTCTACCACTTGTAATTTATCAAATTGAGATAAATCTTCTTTTTTTACTTTTTTAGGCAATAAAATATCTTGTCTAGAACCAAATGAAATAGTTTCTTGACCTAAACTTTCTACAGATTCGCAAATGTATTTTAGTTCTCCTGGCGATAAAACACCACCTTTTACAATAACTCGATTCAATTGCTTGCTCATACTTTTACTTTTGCGTTATTCAAAATTTCTCTTACCTCAGTTTTACAACTTCCACAACCTAAACCAGCACCAGTTTTATTACATAATTCTGTAAAATTTGTGCAACCCCCAGCAATTGCCTCTTCTATATTACCAGCCCCAACTTGGCTACAAGAACAAACCAATTCACCTAACATTGGCACATCATTAGAAGAACCTCTAAGCAATGTATCTCTTTTATCAGACATTTCGATTTTGCTTTCTATCATTGTTTTGAATTCTGCAAACTCGTTTTTATCGCCCATTAAAACAGCCCCAATTAAAAGATCATCTTTAACAATACACTTTTTATAGTATCGTTTAGACATATCTGTAAAAATGATTTCCTCATAGCTATTATCGTTTTCTGGCACTTTAATTTCACCTATTGAACAGAGGTTTAAATCATTGAATTTCAGAATATTCATTAACACAGAACCTTTATAAGATTCACTAATATCACCTGCAATAAAATTGGCTAAAATTCCTGCTTGCTCTTCTGCTGCAGATGTAATACCAAATAATTGATTGTTAAATTCTGCAATTTCTCCGATAGCAAAAATATCTGGATGTGAAGATTGTAAATGCTGATTTACTTTTACACCTCTACCACAAATAATTCCGTTATTTTTTGCAATTTCTATATTTGGTCTTGTACCAATAGCATACACAATTGCGTTTGCTGTAATGTATTTTCCTGATTTTAGGTTGATGGTTAATTCACCTGTTTCATCATCATCAAAAACAGTACTTACTTCATTATCAAAATAAATTTGAATTCCTCTTTCTTGTACATCCAAAGACAATAATTTACTAGAAATTTTATCTAATTGACGCTCCATTAATCTTGATGCTCTTTGCACAATTGTAATTTTCACATTCTTGTGCTTCATTGCTGCAGCCAATTCTAAACCTAATAAACCACCACCAACAATAACAACATGTTGCTCTTCTGGAGGCAAACCTGTATTTTCTAAATATTTTTTAAATTCATCTGCATCACTTTTATTACGCATTGTAAAACGACCAGGTAAATCAATTTGCACATCTTTAGGAATAAATGCTCTACTACCTGTGGCTAAAATCAATTTATCAAAATTATGCGTTTCACCATTTGAATCTGTAACTATTTTAGCTTCTTTATCAATCTTATCAATTAAAGTTTCTGGATGAATATGAATGTCTAAATTACTTAATTCAGCATTTTTAATCTTTAATAATTGTTGCCAAGTAAGCTCTTCTGTAATATATTCTGGCAACAAAACACGATTATAAAATAAGTTTGATTCTTTAGAAAACACGTGAATTTCATCTACCTCATTATAATCTCTATAATTCTGTAAAAAACGAAAAGCAGCAGCTCCTGCACCAGCAACAATTATTTTTTCTTTTATTTTTTTATACTTAGAAACTGAAACCGTAGTAAATTTAAAATCTGGCTCTTTAGAAACAGGATCTATATGTGTATTTGTTAAATTATTAGCTCTATTTAAATTACTTTTTAAAACCTTACCCCAATGCATAGGTAAAAAAACGACACCTTCTTTTATAGCATCCGTAATTTTTGCACGCACTCTAACTACACCATTTGTACTTTTTATTTCTGCAACATCACCATCTTTAATTCCATTTAAATATGCATCAACAGGATTAATTTCTAAAACTGGTTTTGGATAATGCGTTTTTAAACGCGACACTTTACCTGTTTTTGTCATGGTGTGCCATTGATCTCGAATACGACCTGTTGTAAGAATTAAAGGAAATTCTTGATTTGTTTTTACTGATGTATTTTCTATGGTTGATGGAACATTAAAAATTGCTTTTTGAGATGGTGTATAGAATTTTTTATCTTCAAAAAGACGAGGCGTACCAGAATGACGATATTCATTTACTGGCCACTGAAAAGTACCTTCGTTTTTTAAACGATCGTAGTTTAAGAAAGAAACATCAATATTTGTACCTTTTGTCATTGATGCATATTCGTCGTAAATTTCTTCTGCACTATTGTAATTAAAACCTCTAAAGCCCATTCTTTGCGCAAAATCGCAGAAAATTTCTACATCTGGCCTTGCTTCTCCTGGTGCATCTATTTCTTTGGGTAGGTAAGAAATTCTACGTTCAGAATTTGTCATTGTACCTTCTTTCTCTAACCAAGCTGCTGCTGGTAAAACCAAATCTGCATATTTTACAGTATCTGATTTATGAGAAATTTCTTGTACCACAACAAACTTAGAATTTGCCATCGCTTTTTCTATTTGATGCGAATTTGGCAAACTCACTAACGGATTTGTACAAGCAATCCAAACAGCTTTTAGCTTTCCACTTTCTAAAGCATCAAACATTTCTGTAGCTGTTAAGCCTGGTTTTGGTGATATTTTATCTACTCCCCAAAACTGTGCAACTTCTCTTCTATGCTCTTCGTTTCCTAAATCTTTATGTACAGCCAAAAGGTTAGCCATTCCACCAACTTCACGACCACCCATTGCATTTGGCTGACCTGTTAACGAAAATGGACCTGAACCAGGCTTACCAACTTGACCTGTAATTAAGGATAGATTTAATAGCGATACATTTTTATCTGTACCCACCACACTTTGGTTTAAACCCATTGCCCACATACTAATAAAACCTTTTGATAGCCCAATTATTTCTGCAGCTTTTTCTATATCATCTTCAGGTACTCCACATATTTTTGAAGCTTTTTTTAAGTTTGTATCTAAAATTATTTTACGATAATCTTCAAAACCTTGAGTATGCTTTTTGATAAAATCTTCATCAATTAAACCTCTTTTATACAAACGTCTGGCAATTGCATTATACAAAACTACGTCTGTACCTGGAGTTAGTTGTAAATGTAAATCTGCAAAATTTGCTGAATCTGTTCTACGAGGATCAATTACAATAATTTTTACATTCGGGTTTTCTTCTTTTCTTTTTTCTATCCTTCTAAATAATATGGGATGACACCAAGCAGGATTTGCACCTGTTATTAAAAAGCAATCTGCCAATTCTATATCTTCATAAGAAACTGGCACACTATCTTCTCCAAATGTTTTTTTATAACCCACAACAGCAGAACTCATACATAAACGTGAGTTTGTGTCTATATTATTTGTACCTAAAAAACCTTTTGTTAATTTATTTGCGATGTAATATTCTTCTGTTAAACTTTGTCCAGAAACGTAGAAAGCCACTGAATCTGGCCCATGTTTTTTTATGATAGATTTAAATACGTTTGCAGCTCTATCCAAAGCTGTATCCCAAGAAACTCTTTCTCTAGGATGAGAACGAGACCAACGCATTTCTGGATATAATATTCTATCAGACACATCATTTGCTACATAATGTAAGTTCATTCCTTTAGAACACAACATCCCTTTATTTACAGGATGATCTTTATCTCCTTCAACAAAAACCTTGTTGTTAATGTCTTTTTTTACGATAATACCACAACCTACCCCACAATAAGAACATGTTGTTTTAACTTCATTTTTGATCATTTAAACTAAGATTTTATACTAAATACGACATTAAATTTTCACAAACCAAACATTGACTTTATTATTCTTAATAACTTAAAATAGTTTAGTTGGTTTTACATCAAAAAAACCAAATATTTTTTTCTGATTAAGAATACAACAACTGTAATTCTTTATTTTACAGTTACCAATTCTGGTGCTATTTCTTTTACTTTTTCTGGAGCTTCTGAGTATTCATCTTCTTTAGAAAACTTAATAGTTAAAGATACAACTGCTGTTGCAATCACCACAAAACCAATTAATAAATACCCACTAGAAACTGCACTTGATGAAGCTACAGATTGGGCTGCTTTAATTGCTTCTTCCCCTAAACCTTCATTAGCTGCAATAGCTGCTTTTTCTGCTACAGCAGATTTTGATTTTAATAACATTGCTGCTAAAAAAGCACCAACATTACCACCAGCACCAACAATACCAGAAACAGAACCAATTGCTTTTTTATTTATAAATGGCACTACAGAAAATGTAGCTCCTTCTGCCATTTGTACACTTAAACTGAAAGAAATTAATAAAACAATTCCTAAAATTATACTTGTTGCTCCTGAAAAGGATATCAACATAATCCCTTGTAATGTTAAGATAAAAGACAAGAATAAAACTCGACCTCTTAAACCTTTTAATTTCCCAAATTTATCACCAAAGAAACCACCTAAAGTTCTTGCAAAAATATTCATTAAAGCAAATGAAAGTACAATATTACCAGCTGTAACTCTTTCTAATTGAAATGTATTTTGAAGGTAATCATCCATAGTTCCGTAAACTGTTAATTCAATTCCAAAACTTGCTGCATAAACCACAAAAAGAATCCAAACTCTATAATCTTTTAAAACCTCTAAAAAACCAATCTGATCTTTTTTGGTCGTAATCATTTCTCCTGAAGCTTTTAATTCTTTAAAATTTCCTTTTGGAGTATCTTGTGTAAAAAAGAAATAAACAATACCCATTAAAAAACAAACAACACCTGCAATAACCATAGAATATCTCCAAGCATCTGCATCTGCAATTCCAAAAGCAACAACTACCCCAGCTATTAAAGGCATTCCTAATCTATTTGCTCCTCCTCCTAAATTACCCCAACCTGCAGAAGTTGCATTTGCAGTACCCACAATATTTGGCGCAAACATTAATGAAGTATGTACTTGCGTTATTACAAAAGATGCCCCTATAAAACCAATAAATAATCTACAAACTAAAAATTGAGTTGGTGTTTGCACTAAACCACATAAAATAACTGGAATAGCACCTAACATTAACAACCAAGTATAACATAATCTTGGACCATATTTATCGCATAATTTACCTATTAGTAAACGCGCAAAAACAGTTCCTGAAACTGCTAAAATTATAGAATTCCATTTTTGATCTGGTGTTAAACCTAAATCTTTTACAACATCTGGCATAAAAGGCACAATACCAAACCAGGCAAAAAAGCACATAAAAAATGAAATAGATGTAATCCAAAAAGTACGAGTGGATACATTTTTAAAATTAAACAAACTTAGTTTTGTTGCTTTTTCTTGAGTTAAAGTAGACATAATACATATATTTATACCACAAAACTAAGTATAAATACTTAATTCTAAGTATAAAAAATACGTATATTCTAATTATTAGGATATCAACAATTACACAACACTGATTTTAAGGATATTGTAAAATTGAAGTTAAAAAATAATTGTTTTAAAAAACAAACTTAATTAAGTACTTATATTAATTGATATTCTTTAACCTTATTAGTTAATTCCATTAGATTTTTAACCTCTAATTTCTTCATTAAGTTAAATCGATGTACTTCTGCAGTTCGTTTACTGATTTTAAGTTCATCAGCAATATCTTTATTATTTTTTAATTCTAAAACTAGATCTAAAATCTGCCTTTCCCTTTTAGTTAATTTAAAAGGAAGCTCTGTACTTACTTTTATAGAAGTATCAATACTTGTGGTATTTCCGCTTACAAAATTGTTCATTATTATAGAAGAAACATCACCTGTAAAGTATTTACCACCAGAAGCTACTTTTATTACAGCTTTTAAAAACTCTTCTTTACTTGCTCCTTTTAACAAATAACCATCTGCACCTGCTTGTATAGATTTTACTACATATTCTTCTGAATCGTGCATAGAAAGCATTAAAGTTTTTACATCTTTAAAATGTTTTTTCACCTCTGCAACAGCTTCAATTCCATTCATTTCTGGCATACGAATATCTATAATTAAAACGTGTGGTTTGTTTTTAGAAAGCACCTCTAAAGCCTCTATACCATTAGAAGCTTCATCAATTACAGTAATTCCTGATTGATCTTCTAATAGCGCTTTTATTCCATCTCTTACCAAAACGTGATCGTCTGCTAACACTACATTTATCATAATTAATTATAGATTTTATACTTACAAAAATAAGAATTTTAAGTAAAACTACGTATGTTGAATAATTAGATTAAGTTTATATTAAATTATTTCAGATTCCAATTGTTATTAAATAATAAATTGTGAATGAACTCTAACTTAAAATAAACGGGCTCTGGAATAATAAAAGGATAAATATCTGGCAAGCCCATTGCTCTATTTAAACTATTTGCAGCAGAAGTTAAAGTAATACTTGCATCAAAAATTTTTCTAAAATCTTTAATTTTATAAGGATCATCAAAATTAGAAACACAATCTTTAGACAATATTGTTTTAGATTTTGTAAAAGAAATACCTAAAGAACTTGCAGTTTCTAAAGTATCCATAATATGTAGATAATGTGCCCAGGTTTCTGCCCAATCTTCCCAAGGATGTGAACTTGCATAGTTACTTATAAAATTCACGTTCCAATCTTTTTGCTCACCGTTTTTGTAATGTGCTTCTAATGATTTACCATAATCTTTTCTTTCATCACCAAAAAGATTTCTAAAACTCTGTAAGTGTTCTTTTTCGAAAAATAGCATCCAATAATAATGTCCTATTTCATGCCTAAAATGCCCCAACAAAGTTCTATAAGGTTCGTTCATCAGCTTTTTTAACTGAGCTCTATGAACAGCATCAGCTTCAGAAAGGATTATAGTTACAACACCATCTGCATGACCAGTAAGTTTATTTTCTTTGTTGTTTTCTGATAAAAAATCAAAAGCAATACCTTTGTCATTATGGTTTTTTGCAACTAATGGTAATTTTAATTTATACAACTGATAAATTAATCGATGTTTAGCAAATTCTAATTGCTCCCATTTATTAAAATCATCAAGATCTCTTTTATTTGGTATTGTTCTATTTAATTGGCAAGCTGTACAGAAATCATTTTCATCAGAAACATTTATCAACCAATTACAATTATCATAGATATAATTTTTACAAAATTTTAGGCTATTATTATCTGGTATCTTAAAATTATCAGATTCTAGATGATACCCCAAAGTCCTTTCACAATTTTCGCAACTTGTATTCTCAAAATAAACAGTATTACTACAATTAGGGCATTGAAAAATATTCATAACTATCGTGTTTATATAAGTTTAGTTGCGTGATTCAGTTGTTAATTTAGTAAATAAACAATGAACGGCGAAATTACTTCAGAATTTCGAAAATAAGTAAAACTAGCAATATTTTTATGTGATGTTGTCAATTGGATTTTTATTAAACAATATCGAATCCAATTTCTTTAATTCCTAAAAAATCTTGTTTAGATTTTCTTTCAGTTAATATTCCGTTTTCTTCTAATTCTCGTAATAGTTTTTTTAAGACTTTAATCCTTTGCTTTTGACCTAACAACCAAGCTTGATCAGAAACAGGTGCTCCATTTAATTTCATTAGATTAATTGGGGTAATAACTATTTTTTTTTCAGATTTTTTAAGAGTATTTATCAATTCCGAAAGTAATTCTAAAGATAGTTCTTTGTGTTCAATTTTGGAAACATTAGGATATGTTTTCCAATCATAAATAGACTCCAATTCTTGAGCTTTTAAATCGAAACTATTTTCGAATTTTAATAACCCTTCTAATAAATTTTCGTCCTCAATATAAAATACTTCTGGATTAGATTTTTTAGTCTTAGTTCCACAAATAATTAATTGACCTAATCTAAAATTAGGATTAGCTTTCCAAATTCGTTCAAGTTCACTTAATATTTTCGGTATTCGATTCTTATCTCTCAATTTCGGATTCGTAATTTTTCAGCTTGTTGTCAACTCAGATATAAAATGATGCTTTAGCAATTTTATTAAAATAAATTAAACTGTTTTTAAAGGGATATTTAAAGTTACCCTAGTACCTTTTCCTAATTCAGAATTTAAGAACAAACGACCATCAATATACTTAATTCTTTCTTTCATAAAAGTCATACCCATTCCCCCATCACCATTTTTAACTTTTTTTACTTTGGCTGGCTCAAACCCCTTACCATCATCATCTATAACAATGCTTAACATATTTTTACTATGAGAAAGTGACACTAAAATACTGGAAGAATTTGCATATTTTATTGCATTATTAATTGCTTCTTGCGTAATTCTGTATAAATTTATTTCAGTTAAAGAATCTAATCGTTGATTGAAATCGGTTTTATTAAATAAAAGAATTTCTTTACCTGTTAGTTTACCTAATTCTTGAGTTAATTTTGATATTGCTGGTACAATTCCATGATCTGACAATTCTGGTGGCGTTAAATTAAAAGTAGCTGTCCTAACCCCTTTTATAATATTGGTAGTCAATTCTTTTAAGTGCTCAATTTTAGTTTTAGACTTTTCTAAATCATCTAAATTTATACTTTCTAAGTTAAACTTTAAGCCCGTTAACATTTGCCCTATTCCATCATGAACATCTTTTGCAATTCTATTTTGTTCTTTTTCTTGATTTTCTATAATCTTGCTAGAAATTATTTTTTGCTGACTCATTTTCTCTTCGAAACTAACTTTTGTAAGCCTCTCTACTTCTATCTGCGCTTCTTTTCTATCTGTAATTTCTGATGCAATAATTAATAATTCTGATTTATCTTCTGTGGGTCTATAAGGTATAATAGACATTTCTAACCAAATCGAAATATTATTTTTAGCAGTTGCTTTTACCTCTCCTTGCCAACCTATTTTTTTATGTTTATTTATTAAATTTTCTATTGCAACTTTTTCATTTTCGTTGATTGACAAAAGGTCCCAAAATAAAATTTCTTTATTAAAATTTGATAATCGAAACAAACGCGAAAACTTATTACCCATATGGATTAAGTTTCCATTTGGAGAAATTCGTGCAAACAACAACGTTTCATCCATTGCATGACTTAAAGCTCGTAATTCTTTTACAGACTCTTCTTTAGCAACACTTAACTGATCTGCATTAAAAGCCATTTTTTTAGCTCTTTTTTCAGCCAATAATAATTCTGACAATGTTGCTTTTACCGATTTTGCAGTTGGCCAAAAAATGAATAAAAATTCACCTAAAAGAATTATTAAGGTTAATGCCATTAAAAAGAACTCCAACTTTCTTAACCAAGCTACTTTTTCATTTGCCTCTAAATCATATTGATTTACAATATCATCCATCTTTGCTAAAAAAGAACCTTCATTTTTAGTCACTTTTTTTATATCAGTAGCTAAATCATAAATAGCCAAATCTGAATTTTGTTGCAATTTTTCTATGATAGATTCTGAAGCAGTTTTTATAATCTTAAAAACAGGGTTAATTTCTTTAAAACGTCTTTTTATCTCATAACTATTTTCTGCTGGTAAACCTAAAGAATCATTACCATTTTGGAGTGCATAGTGAGAAAGTTCCCACAAAGTTAATGTATTTTTAATTCTATTTTTTAATTGATTTCTAGTAAGTTCTTGGTCTGAAATAGATAAGGAAAGAATATCTTTTGTTAATTTTTGACTTAGCATTCTTTGCCTACCAGCAACATTTATTACAGTTGAATCACTTTCTTGATTTGCCAAATGATTACGAACTAAAACTTGGCTAATTATAACAGAAAGCGCAATTGTACTTAAAGCAAGAATATACAAACGGCTTAATTTAGAAAACGTACGTTGATCTAAAGAATTCCCGTTTTTTGTCATTTTAAGTCATTTTTGTTATGAAATAGCTTGTTTTACCAAAGCCAAGCTTTTATCTGAAAAAGGAATAGTTAATGCAGCTGCATGACCTTTGTCTGACATTTTAACCCAAGTCTTTTTTAAGATATCAATTACTTTTTCATCATTGTGTTTAGCTGCAAATTCATCGAAATAATAATCTAAAAAAACCAAGCAAATGGCATCTTCTAAAGTTTGAGATTCCTCGTTTTTCTTTATTAATTTCTTAAGGATAATTTTCTTTACTCTTTCTTGAAATTGCTCATCAAAACCTACTTGTTGCAAAATTTCTACAGTTAAATCTGCGTGCATTTTTTTTAGCGTTTCTCGCCATTTTAAATACCCAACTCTATCCATAGGATATTCTTTCCTTTCAATTTTCCACCTACAAATGTGCTGTGCTCTTGCTGCAATTTGTAATGCCTTAGATGCATTAGGCTCAAATTGAAGTAATTTTCTTGTCATTCTTTGCGAGTACAACAGCTCTTTAGCGTATTCTAGACCAGCAACTTGATAGGCATTTGGGTCTTCAGCATTTTTTTTATCTATTAAGGCAATTGCAGTTTCAAATCTTGTTGGCTTCATAAAATGGCTTTATTCTGAAAAGCCAATATACACAATTTCATCTTCTATTTTAACAGGATAAGTAGCAATTTTAAAATCTTCGCCAGTTAAATTAGATCCGTCTTCTAAAGAAAATGTTTTTTTATGTAAAGGACAAGCAACTTTTGGAGTTCCTTTATCATCACCAATCATACCTCTACTTAACACCATTTCCATTTTATGAGGACAAACATTTTGGCAAGCATACCATTTATTTAGTCTTGCAAAATTAAAAACAGCAATTTGTTTGTTTTTGTATTTTACACAAGCACCACCATCAAAAGGAAAATCTTGTACAGTTGCAGCTTTAAACCAGATTTTTACATCTTCTAGTTTTGTTGATGTGTATTGCTCTAAAATTTGTTCCATAATTATGTGATTAAGAGTCTCCTTAACATCTCTAAATAAAAGAAATAATTACCATTGGAGAAATTGTATTATTTTTATTTTGTTAAAACCTAAAAGGTCTTAACTCTTAAAATTGTATCTATTAAATTAATTAATACTTAATTGTATAAACTAACTTTTGCGTTAGGGATTGAAGCATTTGTTTGAGCTCTTTTTTCTTTTTCAGAAAAAAAGCGAGTGCTAAAAGCCCGTTAAAACGCCCAAATTAAAATGCTTTTTCTTGTTATATCTACAAGGTTTTTGAAACCTTTAAAGAGATTTAAGTCCATTGTTCTGGCATTTTCTGATCTCTCATTGGTACAAAAACTATATTATCATCTTCTTCATCAGAATTTACAAAGTGATTGAATCGTTTCATAACTTCTGGGTCATTTACAGCTTGCGTCCATTCACATTCAAACTTATTTACTAAAGTTTCCATTTCAGTTTCTAAGTCTTCTACAATACCTAATTTATCTTCAATAACTACCTCTTTTAAATACTCTAAACCACCTTCTAAACGCTCTTGCCAAGCAGCAGTTCTTTGTAAAGGTTTTGCTGTTCTCATATAAAACATTAAATATCTGTCTAGATATTTAACTACAGTTTCATTATCAATTTGTTCTGCAAACAACTCTGCATGTCTTGGGTTTGCACCTCCATTTCCACCTAAATAAAGATTCCAACCACCTTCTACAGCAATTAAACCAAAGTCTTTTCCACGAGCTTCTGCACATTCACGAATACAACCAGAAACTCCTCCTTTAATTTTGTGTGGTGCACGAATTCCTCTATATCTATTTTCTAATTCTATACCAAAACTGACACTTTCTGCCATTCCATATCTACACCAAGTAGAACCAACACAGGTTTTTACAGTTCTTAATGATTTACCATAAGCGTGTCCGCTTTCAAAACCATGAGCAATTAATTCTTTCCAGATTAATGGCAATTGATTTAAGGTTGCACCAAACAAATCGATTCTAACTCCACCTGTAACTTTAGTGTATAAATCGTATTTTTTAGCAATTTGCCCTAAAGCGATTAATTTATCAGGAGTAATTTCTCCACCAGGAACTCTTGGGACAACAGAGTAGGTTCCATTTCTTTGGATGTTTGCCAAAAATCTATCATTAGAGTCTTGAATTGCGTATTCTTTATTTGCAGTATCTGCATTAATTGTAGCCATTAAAGAAGCTACTAAAGGCTTACATAACTCACAACCATGACCTCCATTTCCATGATTATCTAAAACTTCATTAAAAGTTGTATACCCCTTTACTTCTATAATTTTATATAAATCTTGCCTGTTATAATCGAAATGTTCGCAAACAGAATCTTTAACTTCTATACCTAAAGATTTTAATGTTGCTGTAGTAATGTCTTTTACCATAGGCTTACAACCACCACAACCTGTACCTGCTTTTGTACAAGAAACTACATCTGCTAAATCTTTAGCTTCTCCACTTTCAATTACTCCACAAATCTGACCTTTTGTAACGTTTTCGCAAGAACAAACTTGAGCTTCATCTGGCAAATCCATAACATCACCAAAAGATGAACCACCTTCTGTTGCAGGTAAAATTAATTGTGCTGGATCTTCAGGAATTTTCATTCCGTTTAAATAAATTTGATGCAACATATTATAGTCTGATGCATCACCAACTAAAATTCCTCCTAATAAAGATTTACCATCAAGACTAACGTTAATTCTTTTATATAAATGTTGTGTTTTATTTTCGAAAATGATAGAATGCCCTTTTGATGCAGGCATAAAAGGTTCTCCAAAACTTGCTACGTCTACACCTATTAATTTTAATTTAGTAGACATATCTATACTTGCAGGCATTAAACTTTCTTTATTACCTAAAATTTGGTCTACTGCAACTCCTGCCATATCATAACCTGGAGCTACTAAACCATATATCATTTGATTATACAAAGCAACCTCACCAATTGCAAAAATATTTTCATCTGAAGTTTGCATTTTATTGTTTACAACTATTCCTCCACGAACTCCCATTTCTAAACCAGAAGTTTTACCTAATTCATCCCTTGGACGAATTCCTGCAGAAACCACTAGCATATCTACATTTAGAACATCATCTTCACCAAATTCCATTCCAGTAATTTTACCTTCATCACCTAAAATCTGATTTGTAGCTTTACTTAAATGGATATTTAAACCAATAGATTCTAATTTTAACTGTAAAACCTGACTGCTTCTAGAATCTAATTGTCTTGGCATTAATTTAGGAGCAAACTCTACTATATGTGGCTCTAACCCCATATCCATAACAGCTTTACCAGCTTCTAAACCCAACAACCCACCACCTAAAACAGCAGCTTTTGCATCTGGATTTTCTTTTCTTAGCTTATCTGCATAAGCTAACATACCTTCTAGATCCTCTATGGTTCTATAGACAAAAACCCCTTCTTTTTCCACTCCTTTAATTGGAGGCACAAAAGCAGAAGAACCTGTAGCTAAGACTAAATAATCGTAAGTAAAAACTCTATTTTTTGCAGTTATAACTGTTTTTGTATTTCTTTGGATATCAGAAACCCTTTCATCAACAATTAAATCGATAGCATTTTCTGCATACCATTCAGCAGGTGCCATTTCTAAAGCCTTTGCATCTTGATTTTCAAAAAACTCGCTTAAATGAACTCTATCATAAGCTGGTCTTGGCTCTTCACCAAATACGATAACCCTAAACCCTTTATTATTAGCAGCTGAAACAAATTTTTCACAAAATTTATAACCTACCATTCCATTACCTACAACTATAATAGTTTTCATAATTACGTATTTTATATCACAAAACTACGTATTATTACTTACTTTTAATTGTTTTTAACTATAAATTTTAAGTATATCACTTATTATTAGAGATTTCGAAAAAAATTGATAATTAATTTATTTTTATTAAATAAAACATCATTTAAATTATTAAAACTATACTAAGGCAATTATAAAATGGAATAAAAAAGAAAATAAGACTTCCTTTAATAGAATAACTTAAAACAATAAAACCTGAAATTACTTTAGAGTTATCTGAATATTTAAATAAAGAAAAAATGGTTCATCTATTTAATCATTCACACAAATACATTTTTTTTTCTTTTAAAAGCCACTGTGGTTCTAGGAAAAATAGTATTTATAAAAGTTGATTTTGTATTTGTAATTTTAAAGACTCTCTCTAATGTTTCTTTTGATGAATTTGACAAGTCATCTAAAATTAAACATAGCACTTGCTTTCTATTAATTCAATTACAGTGTGAGAACCAATATAACTAGTCATTTTAATTTTATTTTTCATTTTTAGAACAACAAAAGGATTAAAAAACATACTAGAACCTACTAGTTGTTTTTTATTGTAAAAACATATATCTTTGTTGTATGAAAATTGTATCACTTAAAAAAAATATTGGTGTTCCAAAATACAAACAGATTGTTGCATCTATAGAAGAAGCTATATCTAATGGGTTATTAAAAAAAGGAGACCAATTACCTTCTTTAAACGCTATAAGAGACAAACACAAACTATCTAGAGACACTGTTTTAACTGCATTTAACGAATTAAAAAACAGAGGTATTATCCATTCTATAGTTGGTAAAGGGTATTATGTTACCAGCGAAGACATTTTAGTTCAACAAAAAATATTTGTATTGTTTGATGAATTGAATTCTTTTAAAGAAGATTTATATAACTCTTTTTTAGAGAACCTTGGAGACTCTATTCAGGTTGATATTTTCTTTCACCACTTTAACCATGATGTATTTAAAAAACTCATAAATGATAGCGTAGGCAATTACTCCTATTATGTTATTATGCCTGCTAATATAAATAACACAAAAGCTATCATCAATAGTTTACCAGATGATAAAGTTTACATTTTAGATCAAGTACCTGAAGGATTAGAGAATTACCCAGCCATCTATCAAGATTTTGAAAATGACATTCAAAAAGGACTATTTACAGGTTTGCACGCCATCAGAAAATATGAAAAATTAGTTTTAGTTTTTTCAGATTACAAACAACCCAATCAATTACTAAAAGGATTTAAAAGTTTTTGTAACGATTACAAAATTAATTTTGAAGTTACTGAATCCATCTACAAGAGAGTTCCACAAAATGGGGAATTGTATCTTGTTTTTGAAGATAAAGACCTAATTAAAATTATTAAAAAAATTAAAGAACAAAAACTAGAACTAACTAAAGATATTGGAATTATTTCTTACAATGACACACTGTTAAAAGAAGTGGTTGCAGATGGTATTACAACCATTTCAACAGATTTTAATTTGATGGGTAAAACATTGGCAGATATGATTACTAATAACTCACAAACTTCTGTTGCAAATCCAAGTAAATTAATTTTTAGAAAATCAATATAATGTTTAGCATATTCAACAAAACTGAGAACAATTTACCAACCATCATTTTACAAAACGCAGACAACTCTACTTCAGCAAAAATTTCTTTACAAGAAGGAGGTAGATTACAAGAATTAAAATGTAAAAATATCTATTTAATAAAAGACATCGCAAATTTTGATTATGTAAATTCTTATTCGTCTTCGATCTTATTCCCATTTGCTAGTAGAATTGAGAATGGCTCATACAGTTTCTTAGAACAAAAATATCAACTAAAGAAAAACGACAATAATACAAGTGCATTACATGGTTTAGTCTATGATAAAAAATTTGAATTATTTGATTCTAAAACAGATAAAGACAACTGCTCAGTAACATTAAGTTATTATGAAAATAATGAAAGCGTAGGTTTTCCTTTTAAATACTTTATATCGCTTACCTATACTTTATTTGAAAATAGTTTGCAATTAAATATTACTATTAAAAATATAGACGATTCTCCTTTTCCTTTTATTTTAGGTTGGCATCCTTACTTTTTAAGTGATGATTTGTCAAATAGTTTTTTAAAGTTTAAAAGTGATAAAAAAGTAATTTTTGATGAAAACTTAATCACCAAAGAAATTGTAGAAAATACACAAGATAAACTTTTTAGAATTGAAGATAAAGAGTTAGATGACTGCTTTTTCTTAAAAGACAATAAAGTATCATTTTCAACATCAAAATACAACTTACAAATAACAAGTAGTAATAAAGAAAATTTCTTGCAATTATATACACCCAAAAACCTACCAATTATTGCTATAGAACCAATGACGGGTATTTCTAACAGCTTTAACAACCTTATAGGATTAAAGGTGTTAGAACCTCAAAAAACAGATGGTGTTACTTGGAATTTAGATATTGATATTAAATAAAAAAGATATGAGTGAAATATTAGTAAAAGAGGTAAAGCAAAAGTTTCTAAAAACTTTTAATTTAGAACCTATGTTAGTTTTTTCTCCTGGAAGAATTAATATTATTGGAGAACATACAGATTACAATGGAGGTTTTGTATTTCCTGCAGCAGTAGATAAGGGAATTGCAGCTGCAATTCAAAAAAGTGATACAGGAAGTTGTACTGCAATTGCTATGGATTTAGATAGCACAATCCATTTTGAATTAGACAAATTAAAACCATCAAAAGAAGGTAGTTGGGAAAATTATGTTTTTGGTGTGGTTGCAGAAATTCAGAATAGAAGTAAAATTATTGGTGATTTTAACATCATATTTAAAGGTAATATTCCTGGTGGTGCAGGTATGTCTTCTTCTGCAGCTTTAGAAAATTCTGTTGTTTTTGGTTTAAATGAATTGTTTGATTTAGGTTTGACTAAACATGAAATGATTTTGATATCTCAAAAAGCAGAACACAATTATGTGGGTGTAAACTGTGGAATTATGGACCAATATGCAAGTATGTTTGGCATTAAAGACCATGCATTGCATTTAGATTGTAGGACTGTAGAATCTAAACCCTACAAAATTGATTTTAAAGAACATCAACTAATGTTAATCAATACAAATGTAAAACATAGTTTGTCTGATAGTGCTTATAATGATAGACGTTCTGCTTGTGAAAGTATATCTGAATTATTAGGAGTTGAAGCTTTAAGAGATGCCACAGAAGAAGTTTTAGAAACTGTGATTGATAAAGTTACCCCTACTAATTATCAAAAAGCATTGTATGTTATTCAAGAAAATGCAAGAACAATTAAAGCTGCAAAAGCTATTGAAAACAATGATTTAGAATTATTAGGTTCTTTAATCTATCAATCTCATGCAGGTTTATCTGATCAATACAAAGTAAGTTGCGAAGAATTAGATTTTCTTGTTGCACAAGCAAAAAAAAACAAACATGTTTTAGGTGCAAGAATGATGGGTGGTGGTTTTGGTGGTTGTACTATCAACTTAATTGCAAAAACGGAAGCAAAAGTTTTTGCTGAAACAGCTTCAAAAGCTTACAAAAATAAATTTGACAAAGATTGTTCTGTGTATTTTATTGAACTTTCTGAAGGAACACATTTAGTAAAATAATCAACTAAAAATTAAAAAAAATGAGCAATACCAATCTACAAGATTATTCGCATAAGCGATTTAATATCTTAACAGCAGAATGGGTTTTAGTTTCACCTCATAGAGCAAAAAGACCTTGGCAAGGTCAAAATGAAGAAGTAAATAACGAGAAAAGACCAACATATGATGAGTCTTGTTATCTATGTGCAGGAAACACAAGAATTAACGGAGAAATAAATCCAGAATATAAAGATGTTTTTGTTTTTACCAATGATTTTGCTGCTTTACAAAACGATTCACCTACATTTAATATAAATGATGGTCTTTTAAAAGCTGAAAGTGAAACAGGTATTTGTAAAGTAATTTGCTTTAGTCCTGATCATTCAAAAAGCTTGGCAGATATGTCATCAGAAGAAATACAAAAAGTAGTTTTTGCCTGGCAAAAAGAATATACAGAATTAGCAGCAAACCCAAACATCAACTACGTACAAATTTTTGAAAATAAAGGGGCAGTAATGGGATGTAGCAACCCTCATCCTCATGGACAAATTTGGAGTCAATCTTCTTTACCCAACGAAGTTGATAAAAAAAATACACAACAATTAAATTATTTTGAAAAAAATAATAGTAGTTTGTTAGGTGATTATTTAGCACAAGAATTAGAAAAAAAAGAACGTATTATTTTTGAAAATGATGGTTTTGTTGTGCTAGTTCCTTTTTGGGCAATTTGGCCATTTGAAGCAATGATTGTTCCTAAGAGACATTTATCTAATATTTTAGAAATGATAGAAGACGAAACATTACAATATGGAGAAGCAATTGCTGTTTTAACAAAAGCTTACGATAAAATTTTTAACACTTCTTTCCCTTATTCTAGTGGAATACACCAAGCACCAACAGATGGAAATACTAATAAACATTGGCATTGGCACATGAGTTTTTATCCACCTTTATTAAGAAGCGCTTCTGTAAAGAAATTTATGGTAGGTTATGAAATGTTTGGAACTCCACAAAGAGATATTACTCCAGAACAGGCTGTAAAAATGATTAAAAATTGCTTGTAATAACATATAAAGTTAAAAAAGCTTCTCATAATGAGAAGCTTTTTTAATTTAGATAAATAAATTCTAATTATAACATTAGTCCTTAAAAATCCTTTAGTTTTTTGTTTGAAGGGATTATTTAGATAATCTTGTTACTCTAATATAAAAAGCACCCCAATCAACATTTTTATTATTTTTAAACCAAGCACTCATATTTGTTTTTCCTTTAGAAAAATTTCCTTCAAAAACAATAGCTTTAGCATCTTTTATTACTTGTCTGAATGACTAATTTACAAATAGCCCTGATAGTAAAACTACAAGTAATTATAGCATCAAAATTTATGATATAAATCTTTTAGATTATAGAATTTTGCTGATGCTAAAAGGAGAAAAAAGAAGTAAGAAATCATCTTACTAGCAAACAAATAAACCACCACATATTGGGTTAGTTTATCTTTTACTTCAAAACTTTTTTCTTCTAATCCATATTATCAATAGCTGACAGCCATCATTAATTATTCTGGAAATTAAGTCGTTTTGAATTCTCTTTTTTATCCATAATTTATAGGTTTTAAGATTAATAAAAAGACCAAGATTTTAATCTTATGCTTTTGGATTTTCTAAAACACTAAAGTAAATCCTTATTTGTTGTACCTAATAAAAAAACCTTTCAAAGAAAAACTCTGAAAGGCTTATTGTACAGGCGGAGAGACTCGAACTCTCACACCTCGCGGCACTAGATCCTAAGTCTAGCGTGTCTACCAATTCCACCACGCCTGCATTTTGGATTGCAAATATAATCAAGATTTTTAAATAGCAAACCTAGAAAGTATAAAAATGTGTTTATGTTTATTCGAAAGACAAACACTTACAATTCAGAATTTGTTCTCACCTTTCTCTCACTTACACTAAACCTTCTAATGATTAGCCTTGAAGCTTTATTATAATTTGTGTAATTATATATCCAATTAAAAAACACAATTAGCCTATTTCTAAATCCTACTAAAGCCATTAAATGAATAAACATCCAAACCAACCAAGCTAAAAATCCATTAAGTTGTAAGTTACCAATATCTGCAACAGCTTTGTTCCTTCCAATGGTTGCCATAGAACCTTTGTCTTTATATTTAAAAGACTTTAAATTAGTATCACCTTTCAATATTTTCTTAAAATTACTAGACAGATTATTTGCTTGCTGAATTGCAGGTTGAGCTACTTGTGGATGCCCATTAGGGTAATCTTCACTTTCCATTAAAGCAATGTCTCCTAAAGCAAACACATCCTCATAGCCTTTAATTTTATTGTATTTATCTACATAATAGCGTTTACTTCTTGCATTGTAACTTTCTTCAGAAAAACCTTTTATTAGGTTACCTATTACTCCTGCTGACCATATAAGCGTTCTCGTTTTAAACTCTTTACCGTCTTTGGTTTTTACAAGTGTACCATCAAAATCCGTAACTATAGTATTGGTATGTATTTGTACACCTAATTTCTTTAAAGCTTCAGCAGATTTATTGGAAGATTTTATACTCATTGGAGGCAGCACTCTATCTGCACCTTCCAAAATGTGAATTTGCATCAGTTCTGGATCTAAATCAGGAAAATCCAATGGCAGCACACTATGCTTAAATTCTGCAATGGCACCTGCTAATTCAACTCCTGTTGGCCCTGCTCCAACAATTACAAAATTTAATAAAAATTCTTTATCAGCCTTAGGAACAACTACAGTACTCTTTTCAAAATTCTGTAAAATCAAACTTCGCAAATTCAATGCCTGAGGAATAGTCTTCATTGACATCGCAAATTTTTCAATACGTTTATTACCGAAAAAATTGGTTTTTGTACCTGTATTTATAATCAAATAATCATACGTCAACTCACCAATATCAGCTATAATTGTTTTACTTTCTGGATTTATTTCTTTTACATCCGCTAATCTGAAATAGAAATTTTTTTGTCGTTTGATGAACATTCGTAATGGATAAACAATGGAATCTGGTTCAATACCACTTGTAGAAACTTGATACAGCAAGGGTTGAAATGCATGATAATTATGTTTATTAATCATTACTAATTGTACTGGAAGTTTTCTCAGTTTTTTAACAAGATTTAAACCTGCAAACCCTCCACCTATTACTACAACTCTTGGTAAATCTGATTTTTGAACATTCATGTAAATTATTCTTAAAATTGTTTGTAAATTTACAACAGTCACCATTAAAATGCACTTTGAATCTTAATATTTTTCAACTATTGGCACTTTTATAAAATATACTAGCTATCTCTTGATCATTGCCAAAAAAAAACATGAAAAATTAATATCTTCACACTATTGATGTCAAAAATAAAAACACTTTAAAAATTTATGGATTCTATAAAAAACTATATTAAAGAACATAAAAATCGCTTTTTAACCGAACTTATTCAACTTTTAAAAATTCCATCTATTAGTGCAGATGCTTCTTATCATAAAGAAATCTTACTTTCTGCCGATTTTATTAAAAACAGTTTAGAAAAAGCAGGTTGTGATAAAGTAGAATTATGCGACACCCCAGGAAATCCAATTATTTATGGTGAAAAAATTATTGATGCAAGTTTACCCACAGTTTTAGTATATGGTCATTATGATGTACAACCTGCAGATCCTATAGAACTATGGACTTCACCTCCTTTTGAACCTGTTATCAAAAAAACGGAAATTCATCCAGAAGGTGCCATTTTTGCACGTGGTTCTTGTGATGATAAAGGACAAATGTATATGCATGTTAAAGCTTTAGAATACATGACATCAACAGGAAATTTGCCTTGTAACGTAAAATTTATGATTGAAGGTGAAGAAGAAGTTGGTTCAGAAAGTTTAGCTTGGTTTGTACCAAGAAACAAAAAAAAATTAGCCAATGATGTTATTTTAATTTCTGATACAGGAATGATTGCAAACGATATTCCGTCCATAACAACTGGTTTACGTGGATTGAGTTATGTAGAAGTTGAAGTTACTGGTCCAAATAGAGATTTACATTCTGGTTTATATGGAGGAGCAGTTGCAAATCCTATCAACATTTTAACCAAAATGATTGCTTCTTTACATGATGAAAATAATCATATTACAATTCCTGGTTTTTATGATAATGTAGAAGAACTATCAACTGAAGAAAGAGCAGAAATGGCAAAAGCACCTTTTTCTTTAGATGATTATAAAGATGCTTTAAAAATAGATGATGTTTATGGAGAAAAAGATTTTTCTACAAACGAACGTAATGCAATAAGACCTACTTTAGATGTTAATGGAATTTGGGGAGGTTATACTGGTGAAGGTGCAAAAACAGTAATTGCAAGTAAAGCTTTTGCAAAAATTTCTATGCGTTTAGTTCCTAATCAAGATTGGAGAGAAATTACGGAATTATTCAAAAATCATTTTGAAAGTATTGCTCCAAAATCAGTAAAAGTAGTTGTAAAACCTCATCATGGAGGCCAAGGTTATGTAACTCCAACAAATAATATTGCTTATAAAGCAGCAAGCCAAGCTTATGAAACAACTTTTGGTAAAACTCCAATTCCTCAAAGAAGTGGAGGAAGTATACCAATTGTAGCCTTATTTGAAAAAGAACTTAATAGTAAAACTATATTAATGGGCTTTGGGTTAAATTCAGATGCCATTCATTCTCCTAACGAACATTTTGGAGTTTGGAATTACTTAAAGGGCATTGAAACTATTCCATATTTTTATACTAATTTCACTAAGCTTTACTAATAATTATTATCTTTGACGCAATTTAACAAGTTATTTTATCTCTTTAACGATAAAATAAAACAGTTGATAAGATAAAATTCCCCAAAATCATTAATAGTATTAATTTTGTCATTAATCAAGTAACTGAAAAAAAATAATAAATAAACAAAAATAAGATGAAGAAAATTTACTTTGGGGCAGTATTTACATTATTGTCTTTTTTAACTCAAGCACAAGAAGATTTCGACCACTGGTCTATAGATATTGGAGGTGGATTACATCAAATTGGTTCAACTATATCTCCAGGTTATTCTGCAAATATTTTAGGGCAAGGAAGTATGGGGTATAGATATATGTTCAATGAAAAATTTGGTGTACGTTTAGACTTAGGTTACAATAGCTTTAGTGCAAACGAAAACAGTACTGCAGATTTTAAATCTAATTATTACAGAGCTTCTTTAGAAGGTGTTGTAAATTTAGGTAACCTTTTAAATTTTAAATCGTTTACTAATCGTTTTAATCTTTTAGCACATATTGGTGCAGGTGCAGCTTCTTTAAATGTTACAGAACCAACAGATAATGGTGGAGACTTAATGTATGTAATGAATTTGGGGTTAACACCACAAATTAAATTAACAGATAGGTTTTCATTATTTTTAGATATCAATTCTTTAATTCATTTTCATCAAGAAGATAATTTTGATGGTGGGGCTAATACAAGTTCAAGAGAATCTAATATTAGTTTAATGAATACTTCTATAGGTCTAAATATTGCTTTAGGTAAAAACAAGCAATCTGCTGATTTCTGGAATGAAGAATTAGATGAAGAAGTAATGGATAGCGAACTAGTTACATTAAAAAAGCGTTTAGATTCAGCTGAGAAAGAAATTGCAATCTTAAAAACAAAAGGATCTGGTCCTAATAAAGAACTTATTATGACAGAACTTGATGAAAGATATGTTAAAAAGAACGAAATTAATAAATATGCAAATGTTGTTAGTGGTTCTAATGTAGATTTTATCAAAAACTTACTAAACAGCGGTTATATTAATGTATATTTTGATACAAACAAAACTAAAATTCAGGATGGTTCATTAAACTCAGTAAATTATTTAAAACAATTTATGCTAGATAACCCTTATGTAAATGCAGAATTAATTGGTTATGCTGATGAAACTGGAACTGCTGAAAGAAACAAAACACTTTCTCAAAATAGAGCAAAAATGGTATTTGACGTTTTAGTAGCTGCAGGAATAAACCCAACAAGACTTTCTTATTTTGGTGGTGGAGAAGATACATCTGTTGCAAAAGACGCAAGACAATTAGCTAGAAAAGTTACTTTTAAAATTAAATAAATTTTAAATTTTATCATATTTTAAAAAGCATCAACATTAATTTGTTGATGCTTTTTATTTTTTAACAAATCCTAAGCTTTCTTAAAGTTATTATTTTAAAATATAAGCTTTGGTTATATAATCTACTTTAGGAAACTTTTCTCTTAAAAACTTATTCCCAAATTTGTTTATAGAATCTTGTTTACGGCCTAATTTATCTCCATAACCATCGTAAAACTCTAAAATATTTTCTTGACCAGAAATTACTTTTGCAATTACAGGAAAACCAGTTACTCCAGAATAAGCCAATTTATCTAATCTATGATTTTCTTTTAGGTTGATAAATATTTGATTAGATCTAGAATTTACTCCTCCTCTAGCAAAAGAAATAGTCATAGAATCATTTTTCTGAACTACAGGCTCATCTATAATTTTTCTACTTTGCCAAGCTTTATTTATTAGAGTATCATTATGTAAACCAAATTGAGCTACAAAATTTGGTACAACTCTAAAAATAGCCATATCTTCATAATAATCATTTTTTATTAGTTGATACAATCTATCCACTCCATTTGGAGACCATTCTCTTTTTGCTTCAATCTCAAAATTACCTTTTGTAGTTTCAAATCTTGCTTTAAAACTAGCAGGAGCTTCTTTTTTTAACCATTTTTCATTAAACTTTTTTGCTGCACAAGAATACATTATAAGTATCGATACTAATAGTAAAATTCGTTTCATTCTATTTTTTTTATAAAACCAAAGGTATAAAAAGTAAAAACTATTTTAACTCTACGTTTGTAGAATTAAAATTTTTATTCTATGTTTGTAGAGTAAAAATATTTGAAGGATGCAATTATCAAAAACAGAAGAACAATTAATGCAATATTTATGGAAGCGTAAAAAGGCATTTTTAAAAGATTTATTAGAAGATTTTCCTGAGCCAAAACCAGCGACTACAACTGTTGCAACCCTTTTAAAAAGAATTAAAGACAAAGGTTTTATAGATTATAAATTATTCGGAAAATCTAGGGAATATTACCCAATCATAAAAAAGACAGATTATTTTTCGAAACACGTAAATAGTCTAATCAAAAACTTCTTCAATGATTCTGCAAGTCAATTTGCATCGTTTTTTACTAAAGAAACAAATTTATCAACTGATGAATTAGAAGAATTAAAAAAGGTAATAGATTCTCAAATAAAAAAACAACAAAAATGATTGCATATCTTTTAAAATCAGCAACTTGTTTAGCATTACTTCTTGCATTCTATTACTTAGTTTTAGAAAGAGAGAAAATGCATAATTTTAATCGATTCTATTTAATAGGTAGTATATTCTTTTCATTTTTAGCTCCTTTATATATTATTTATGTTGATGCTACTCCTATCATTATTGAGAATGTTTCAGCCGGAAATATAACTTACGATATTGAAAATATCTCATCAGAAATTATTATTGAGAACCCTATTGATTACAAATCAATTTTAGTCACCATTTATTTTATAATATCATCAATATTAGGCATTCGCTTGGGTAAAAATCTATTCAACATAATTAATAAAACAAGAAAAAAGACAGCAATTCCTTATCAAAAAGCAATTTTAATTTTAGTTGATGATAAAATATTACCTCATACTTTTTGGAACTATATTTTCATCAATAAAAATGATTACGAAAACAAAAAGGTTGAAAAAGAACTTTTTACACACGAGCTAACACACGTTACACAAAAAC
The DNA here is from genome assembly GCF_018861005.1 of Polaribacter vadi. Lineage (GTDB taxonomy): Bacteria > Bacteroidota > Bacteroidia > Flavobacteriales > Flavobacteriaceae > Polaribacter > Polaribacter vadi_A. Next base: position 10,203 of record NZ_JAHKQL010000034.1, on the reverse strand, counting down.
ACACACTAGATATATTACTCTTAGAATTATTACAAGCCATTTTTTGGATAAACCCTTTCTTTATTTTATTAAAAAAAGCGGTGCAACTTAACCACGAATTTTTGGCAGATGAGAGTGTAATTCATCAACATAAAAACACAATCCAATATCAGCATTTATTAGTAAATAAAGCTGCTTGGAAAAACGAATATTACTTGGCCAGTAATTTGAATTATTCACTTACTAAAAAAAGATTAAAAATGATGACCACACAAAGTTCGCACACAAAAATCTTGTTAAAAAAACTGGCGGTAATTCCGTTATTAGCAGGATTTGTTTACCTCTTTGCAGAAAGAGTTGAAGCGCAAGAAGTACAAGAAATTGAAGAAAACCCAATAGAGACTATTGAAGAACAACTTAATTCAAAAGAAGGATACCCTATTAAAACAGGGTTTATAGAAATTAAAAACAACAAATATTTTTATGTAGATGTAAATAAATCTATTAAATATTATAATAAAAATGGAATATTGAGTGATAAAAATGGTAAAACATTATCAAATAAAAAAGCAAATGCAAGTGAAGTTCTACCAGATAATTACATAACAAAAACATACTTAAATAATAAAGTATTCTGTGAGTTTCTAGATGATAAACCAAGTGAAAAAGCAAAATGGCAAAAATTATCTGATGTAGATACTATACAAATTATTGAAGTTATAGAAGAAAAGAAGCCAAAAGAAATTGAAATAAAAGAGCAAAAAAAGAAATATAATTCTCCAAGCAGTATTGGTTCTCAACAAAGTTTTAAAGATATTAAGTTAGCGGATGTTAAAAAACTATATGCAAAAATAAATTCAACAAGTAATCTTTATAACAGAAAAAATAAATATTACGAAGAATTACGTTTAGAAAAACCACATTTTGTAAAAAGTACTAAAGAAAGACAAAAACAATTAGAAAAATTATTTTCTGAATTAGGGAGTTTGTACTTTAAATTATCAAAAGAAAATAAAGAAAAAGCTAAAAGACCTATTCATCCCTATGATCCTTATTTAAAATTAAGGAAAAATAATAAAGTTTTTTATAAGTTAAGATCAGAATTAACAGAAGAAGATAAATTATTAATTCCACCTCCACCATCAGTTCCTAATGCATCTGAAGAAGAAATTTTAAGAGCAAAAAAAGCTTACAAAGAGTGGAAAAAAAGAACTGGAAATGACTTTGCTCCTCCACCTCCACCAAATAATCATTTAGACCAAGTGATTGAAATGGCTAAAAAGGGAGCCGTATTTTATTATGAAAAAGAGCCTATAAATTCTGATAAAGCAATAGCCTTATTAAAAAAGAATAAAAATTTAACCATTCACTCAGAAAGCACTAATAACAGTAATTATAAAGTTTGGATTTCAAATACATCTCTAAAAAATAAACCATTAGATAAAGAGACTGTAAGTATTCACAACAGTACAAATAAAGTAGTGAAAACAAAATTTTCTATCATTCTAGAAAAAGATCAAGAACAAATTAAAATGATTTGTAAAAAAGGGTGTGAATGGAAAGAATTGAATTTTGATTTAAAATTAAACACTCCTCAAATTGTAAATAAATATGGTTTAAACAAAGTGAATCAAAGAAATAAAGATGATTCTTTTTACTTTGTTTTACTACAAGATGAGGATATTTTTGATATGAAAAGTACTAAAAACACTAAATGGAAAGGTTTAAGTGGATCTTCTAATGAAAAAATGAAACTATTAGTTAATGAATATAAAGTAAAATATATAATTAAATAAACAGTTTATAAGCCTCGAAAAATCGAGGCTTTTTTTATGTAACAAATTCGTTTTTAAAACGTTGTATTTATACATTTAAATACAAAAACCTTGCTTAAAAATTTCTTTCTTACTTGTTCTGGTGTTGATAAAAACTTAATTAACGAATGTTCTAATGGCGAACAAAATAAATATGTTGGCATTGGTGCTACAGTATTTTTTACTGCAATTATGGCAACTATTGCAGGTTCGTATGCTTTATACACTGTTTTCGATAATTTGTATAGCGCTATTTTCTTCGGATTAATTTGGGGATTATTAATCTTTAATTTAGATCGATTTATAGTCTCTACTATTAAAAAAACAGATTCTAAATGGAAAGAATTTGCACAAGCAACTCCTAGAATAATTTTGGCAATTATTATTGCAACTGTTATTTCGAAACCTTTAGAATTAAAATTGTTCGAAAAAGAAATCAATCAGGTTTTGTTAACGGAAAAAAACCAAATGACTTTGGATAACAAATCTCAAATTGCACAACAATTTACACCAGAGATTGATAAAATAAACGCTGAAATTGAAGTGCTTCAACAAGAAATTATTAGTAAAGAAAATGAAACCAATAATTTGTACGAAATTTATATTTCTGAAGCAGAAGGCACAACAGGAACAAAAAAATTAGGTAAAGGCCCTGTTTACAAAGAAAAAAGAGCAAAACACGATGCTTCTTTATTGGCTTTAAAAGAATTGAAAAAAGAAAACTCAGCTAAAATTGAACAAAAAGAAAATGCAATTTCTACTTTAATTGATAATCAAAAGTTGGCAGAAACAAAATCGCAACCCATAATTTCAAATTTTGATGGATTAATGGCAAGAATTAATGCTTTAGGTGAGTTACCATTCTTTACATCGTTCTTTATCTTCTTGCTGTTTTTGGCCATTGAAACATCGCCTATTATTGCAAAATTATTAGCGCCAAAAGGTGAATATGATTTTAAACTCGAAGAAAAATTATCTGCTGTTAAAACTTGGGCAACTCAACAAATGCAACAAAGAGAAAAAATGTTAAATGCTGATATTACTATAGATAATAAAGTGTATAAAGATATAACTGCTGATGAAGAATTGTACAACTACAAACAAAAAATGGCAAGAGAGTTAATGAAATTACAGGCAGATTCGTTTTATAAAAAACAACAGAAAATGTTATAAAAAATAGTATTCTTCTTTAAGATTCGAATAACCTTAAAAACTTCAATAACACATCAAACAAGTTTAGCCCAGATTGAATGGCTTGTTTGAGCTCTTTTTGTTTTTACAAAAAAGCGAGTAATGAAAGCTGGAAATAGCTACAAATAAAAAAAAATATAAAAGTCTCGTTTCTAAAAGAGAATAAAAAACGTGTAAAAACAAAAAAAGCGTCCCTTTATAGGGAAGCTTTCCATTGGTTAACAAAACCACGACACTTTTACTAAAGTGCCAAAACAACACAACTAAATGTTACTTTAACAAAAAGCAACATGCAAATATACACTGTTTTTAATTATCAAGAAATAATTATCTGTTTTTTTACAATTTTCTCAATTGTCTATTTACTCATAGATTGTATCTTTGTTGCCTTTATTTAACACTAGAATTATAAGCAAATGCAATTATCAGAACAAGAAGTTGTACGTAGAGAGAAACTCGCAAAATTAAGAGATTTGGGTATAAACCCTTATCCAGCAGATTTATTTCCAATAAATTCAAATTCGAAGGAAATAAAACAGGAGTTTACTGAAGAAAAACAGGTAATTATTGCTGGTAGACTAATGTCTAGAAGAATACAAGGTAAAGCGTCTTTTGCTGAATTACAAGATGGTGAAGGTAGAATACAAGTGTATTTTAATCGTGATGAAATCTGTAAAGGTGAAGACAAAACGTTGTACAATGACGTTTATAAAAAATTACTAGATATTGGTGATTTTATAGGTATTGAAGGTACGTTATTTACTACAAAAGTTGGTGAAAAAACAGTAATGGTTAACAATTTTAAATTGCTTTCTAAGGCTTTAAAACCACTACCATTACCAAAAGTAGATGCAGAAGGTAACACTTTTGATGCTTTTAACGATCCTGAAATGCGTTACAGACAACGTTATGCAGATTTAGTGGTAAATCCGCATGTAAAAGAAGTATTTGTAAAAAGAACAAAGTTGTTTAATGCAATGCGTTCTTTCTTTAATGATGCTGGTTATTTTGAAGTTGAAACTCCTGTTTTACAACCAATTCCTGGTGGTGCAGCAGCAAGACCTTTTATAACACATCATAATTCTTTAGACATACCTCTTTATATGAGAATTGCTAACGAATTGTATTTAAAAAGACTAATTGTTGGTGGTTTTGATGGTGTTTATGAATTCTCTAAAAACTTTAGAAATGAAGGAATGGACAGAACTCATAATCCAGAATTTACAGCCATGGAAATCTATGTTTCTTACAAAGATTACAACTGGATGATGGATTTCTGTGAGCAACTTTTAGAGCATTGTGCAATTGCTGTTAATGGAACTTCTGAAGCTACTTTTGGTGAGCACAAAATAGACTTTAAAGCGCCTTATGCTAGAGTTACTATGGCAGATTCTATTAAACATTTTACTGGTTTTGACATTACAGGAAAAACAGAAGATGAAATTAGAACAGCTGCTAAAAGCATGAATATTCCTGTGGATGAAACAATGGGGAAAGGAAAATTAATTGATGAAATTTTTGGTGAAAAATGTGAAGGAAACTACATACAGCCAACTTTTATTACAGATTACCCAAAAGAAATGTCTCCGCTTTGTAAAGAACACAGAGACAATCCAGAATTAACAGAGCGTTTTGAATTAATGGTTTGTGGTAAAGAAATTGCAAATGCATATTCTGAATTAAATGACCCAATTGACCAACGTGAGCGTTTTGAACATCAACTAAAATTAGCAGCAAAAGGAGATGATGAAGCAACAGAATTTATTGATCAAGATTTTTTACGTGCTTTAGAATACGGAATGCCACCAACTTCTGGAATGGGAATTGGAATGGATAGATTAATAATGTTTTTAACAAATAACCAATCTATACAAGAAGTGTTATTTTTTCCGCAAATGAGACCTGAGAAAAAAGCTCCTTCTATAGAACTGAATGATGAGGAAAAAGCAGTTTTAGCCATTATTACAAAAGCAGAAAAAATAGAATTAGTTGCATTAAAAACACAATCTGGTTTATCTAACAAAAAGTGGGATAAAACCATTAAAGGCTTAACTAAAAAAGATGTTGCAAAGGTTTCTAAAACTGATGAAGGTTTGTTTGTAGAAATTGTGTAACAATTACAAATTCTGATTTTTTTTTCAGAATCTATAAAATATTAAGAAGGGATTACAGCAATGTAGTTCCTTTTTTTGATTTCTTATTTGTTGTTTCTTAACAAATATTCTAATACGTTTGCAAGTACTAATTCTATAAATAATCAATGGAAAATTATAAAGAAGTAATTGAATGTGTTTATAATGATTTAAAAAACATAAACGATACAGGTAAAGTAGCAGATTATATACCAGAATTGGCGTTTGTAGATTCTAATAATTTTGGAATTAGTATAACTACAATTGATAAACAAAACTTTGGAGTTGGAGATTTTGAAAAAAAATTTTCTATACAAAGTGTATCTAAAATTCTTTCATTAACCTTAGCGTATAAATTTGAAGGCGCAAAATTATGGGACAGAGTAGATGTAGAACCTTCTGGAAATCCGTTTAATTCTCTTTTGCAATTAGAAGCCGATTTTGGGAAACCTAGAAACCCATTTATAAATGCAGGAGCCATTGTTATTTGTGATGTTTTAGTTAGTCATTTAAAAAATCCGAAGAAAGAATTTTTAGAATTTTGCAGAGAAATCTCAAACAATCAAAACATTAATTACAATGAAAAAGTTGCTGAATCTGAAAAAACATCTGGTTTTAGAAACGTCGCTTTATGTAATTTTATTAAATCTTTTGGCAATATTAAAAATGATGTAGATGATGTTTTAGATTTCTATTTTCATATTTGCTCTATAGAAATGACTTGTAAAGAGCTCTCAGAAATTTTCCTTTTTTTAACTGATGACCAGTATACAAACAAAAAAGGAGAAAGTATACTTACTGAAAGCCAGGCAAAAAGAATAAATGCAATAATGCTTACTTGTGGTTTTTACGATGAATCTGGTGAGTTTGCCTTTAGAGTTGGTTTACCAGGTAAAAGTGGTGTTGGTGGTGGTATTGTTGCCATTCATCCTGATGAATATTGCATTACAGTTTGGAGCCCAAAATTAAATAAAAAAGGGAATTCTTATAAAGGAATGCTATTTTTAGAAAAATTTACTACTAAAACAGCTTCTTCTATTTTTTAAAAAACTAAAATTCAATTATTTAAAGTTAAAATAATTTTATTTTTATCTTTGGTTTATGAATTGTAAAAACTGCCAAAATCCTTTAAAAGAAAATGCACATTTTTGTGAAAATTGTGGAGCTAAAGTAGTTGTAGATAAAATTACTTTTAAAAATCTGTTTTTAGATTTTTTTATAAATGTTTTCGGTTTTGATAGTACTTTTTTTCTAACAATGAGAACTATTTTAATTACTCCTGAAAAAATTCTAAAGGAATATTTAGGTGGAGTTCGCAAACGCTATATGAATCCGTTTGCATTTTTAGCAGTTTCTGCTGGTATTTCTCTTTTAGTTTTCAATTATTTTGCTGATGATTTTATTGCTATCAATAAATCTGTAAACACAAGTCAATTAATTCAACTAGAAAAAGACACCAAAATTGACACTTCTAAAATGATAGATCTGTCTGAAAAAGAAAAAAGCAAATTAGAAAGAAGAAAAAAAACTGCAGAAATGCAATTGAAGTTGAATGATGGTATAATGCAATTTATGCTTCGTTATTTAAATCTTTTAACTTTTGTATTTTTATTTATACTTGCTGTTTTAAGTAAATGGACCTTTTGGAAACCTTATAATTATGGTGAACATTTAGTGATTAATGCTTACATATATGGTTTTGCTAATTATTTAACTTTAATCTTATTTTTCTTAGCAATTGCCTTTTATCCTTCTATATACTTTTACAGTACTTTACTTTATATACTATTTTATATCTATGCTTTTGGTAGATTTTTTAAAGTGTCTATTTGGAAAAACTTTCTAAGAACACTAAAGTTTTTATTTGGTTTAGCAGTTGTTTGTTTAATACTATTTATAATTACTACTATTATAGTTTTGCTTTTGAGTGTTATGGGAGTTATAGATTTTGCTGTTTAATTCGCTTTATACTTCATACCTAAATGCACCACTTTTTTAGTTTCAAAAAATGGTTCATCAAAATAATTAGGCAAATCGTAAATGGTTGCAGAAGTATATAGTTTTAATTCTTCTGATAAATCACCACCTTTTAAATATAGAATTCCGTTTTTTAAATCGTGGTTTTGCTTTTTGGCAATTTTACCTTTATTCCACCTTACAAAAGTTTCCATTTGGGCAACTGCTCTACTCACTATAAAATCGTAAGTATCTTTTACCTCTTCTACTCTACCATGTGTTGTTTTTACATTTTCTAATCCTAAACCTGCCACAACTTCATCTACCACTTTTATTTTTTTACCAATAGAATCTACTAAATGAAACTGTGTTTCTGGAAACAAAATTGCCAAAGGAATACCTGGAAAACCACCACCTGTACCAACATCCATTACTTTTGCTCCTGGTTTAAATTGCATCACTTTAGCAATCCCTAAAGAATGTAAAACGTGTCTTAAATACAACTCATCTATATCTTTTCTAGAAACTACGTTTATTTTCAAGTTCCAATCTTCATATAAATCTTGTAATTTAGAAAATTGCTTAATTTGATTTTCAGATAAATCTTTAAAATATTTGTGTATAATTTCCATGAATAATAAAATTTGTAATGCAAAAATAGTTATTTGTTACTTACAATTCTTTACAAAAGCTGACGTTTATCATATACAGCAATGTAAAATATCTTATTTTTGCTAACTTTAATAAATATATGAATACAATAAAATTTTCTAGAGTAGATAAAGCTAAGTTTTTTAGAACTCTAAATAAAAGAGTAAATACTTACTTTAAAGAAAATAATATAAAAAGAACAGGAAACTGGAAACTATATACAAAAGCAATTGTAATGTTTTCTTTATTTTTAATTCCTTTTATATTAATACTAACAGTTTCTATGCCTCAATGGGTTATGGCACTTTTAATGGTAATTACTGGTGTTGGAATGGCTGGTGTTGGTATGAATGTAATGCATGATGCTAATCATGAATCTTTTTCTAAAAGAAAATGGGTTAATAAATTAATGGGTAGCAGCATTTATATTTTAGCTGGTAATGTTTATAATTGGAAAGTACAACACAATGTTTTACATCATACTTTTACTAATGTAGAAGGCCATGATGAAGATATAGATGCTGGTAGAATTATCCGTTTTTCATTACATTCTAAATGGTTCAAAATTCATAAAATTCAGAAATATTATTCTATATTTTTATACGGATTACTAACTATTAATTGGGCAATAACTACAGATATAAAACAAATGCGTAGTTATTTAAAACGTAAATTATCTTATGGTAAGTTTCCTAATCCAAAAGTAGAATGGACTAAATTAGTGATTTCTAAAATTGCATACTATGCACTTTGGATAGTTTTACCAATCTTGGTTTTAGACATTGCTTGGTGGAAAGTTTTAATAGGCTTTTTTGTAATGCACTATACTGCAGGTATGATTTTAAGTTTGGTTTTTCAATTAGCACACATTGTACCTAATACAGAAATGCCTCTTCCTGATGAAAATGGAAATTTAGAACACACTTGGGCAGTCCATCAATTATACACCACAAGTAACTTTGCACCAAGCAATTGGCTAGTAAATTTTTATACTGGAGGCTTAAATCATCAAGTTGAACATCATATTTTTCCACACATTTCTCATGTACATTATAGTAAATTAGCTAAAATTGTAAAAGAAACAGCTAATGAATTTAATTTGCCCTATAATGAATATCAAACAATGAGAAAAGCTATTATAGAGCACTTTAAACACTTAGGTGTTTTAGGACAAGAACCTGAATTAGCGTAAACAAAATTTCAACAATTTACATTTAAAATGACACATCCATTATCGGACAGAATTAACAGCTTGCCAGCGTCTCAGACATTAGCAATGGCTGCTAAAGCAAGAGAATTAAGAGCAGAAGGAAAAGATATTATTGGTTTAAGTTTAGGAGAACCTGACTTTAACACACCAGATTTTATTAAAGATGCTGCTATTGATGCTATTAATGAAAACTATAATTCTTATACACCTGTAGATGGTTATGGAGAATTAAAAGAAGCAATTTGTACAAAATTTAAACGAGACAACGATTTAGATTACAAACCAAGTCAAATTGTAGTATCTACAGGAGCTAAACAATCTATTGCAAATATTGCACAAGTTTTATTAAACCCTGGAGATGAAGTTTTATTACCTGCACCTTATTGGGTTAGTTATTCTGCAATTGCAACTTTATGTGAAGCTTCTTTTGTAGAAATACCTTCTTCTATTGATACTGATTTTAAAATTACACCAGAACAATTAGAAGCTGCTATTACTCCTAAATCTAAAATGATTTTCTTTAACTCACCAAACAACCCTAGTGGAACTATTTATAGTGAAGCTGAGTACAGAGCATTGGCTGCAGTTTTAGAAAAATATCCGCAGATTTATGTTTTATCTGATGAAATTTACGAACATATTAACTACGACACAAAACCTTTTAGTTTTGCAGCTATAGAAAGTATGTACGATAGAACTATAACTGTAAATGGTTTAGCTAAAGCATTTGCAATGACTGGTTGGAGAATTGGTTATATTGGCGCTCCAGAATGGATTGCTAAGGCGTGTACAAAAATGCAAGGGCAAATAACTTCTGGTACAAACTGTATTGCACAAAGGGCTGCAATTACTGCTGTATTAGCTCCAATAAATAAAATTCAATATATGGTAGACGAGTTTAAAACTCGTAGAGATATTATTATTGGCTTATTAAGAGAAATAGAAGGATTTAAAGTAAATGTACCTGAAGGTGCTTTTTATGTTTTTCCTGATGTTTCTGCATTTTTTGGTAAAACTATTGATGGCGTAAAAATTGAAACTGCCAGCGATTTTTCTTTATTTATTTTAGAAAAAGCTAATGTTGCCACTGTAACTGGTGATGCTTTTGGTGCACCAGATTGTATTAGAATTTCTTATGCAGCTTCTGAATTACAAATTAGAGAAGCAGTTAAGAGAATTAAAGAGGCTTTAAGTTAGTCTTAAACCTAAATAATTTTCGCATATTAAAAATAAAAATCCATCTAAAAAGATAGTCATGGTCGGAAGAAAT